>NZ_JBFBMI010000001.1:0-1148434 GCF_040686955.1 Microbacterium sp. NPDC077391 | reverse complement strand
CACCAGCATCGAGGAAGGCCCGCCTCATGCGGCGGAGCGACCCAGAGTGGGGAATTTCGATGAGCAGAACCGAGGAATTTCAGTGAGCGCCGTCAGCCGCTCGCAAGGAACGCTTCCAGGCGATGTTGCGAGCCGAAGGAGTCCGCATCAAGAGCAAGGACACGCACGCCGAGCGAGTGCTGGCCTACTTGAATGCCACTAGCGCACCGCCAACTCCTCCAGCTCCGGCACCACCGCCAGTTGGCGGCGATGCGTTCTTCGACAACCTCATGCGCGACGTTTGGAGATAGACCTGATGCCAACGAACGAGGACTGGATCGCCGCCACCGGCCCGCGTGCTGTGAGCGAGAATGCCGAGGACACCGCGATTCCGTACGCGGTGCTTGATGACCCGCGCTTGTCACTCATCGCGAAAGGGCTCTACGCCCTGGTGCTCACTGGCCAGGGACAACCGATCAATCCCTACGAGGACGCCATCGAAGACGTCGAGGACATTCGAGTCGCGGTTGAAGAACTCGTCGACGCTCGGCTTGTCGTGCGCGTCGTCGGGCCTTGACGGACTTCATAAGCGTCCCCGTAATGCATGAGTCGACTCCGGGCAGTCCGCGACAGCGTAATCGTTGCTCCCGAGTTCCGTTCGGTGATAAAGGACGACATCAGACCTGGGGTCGTCAGGCCGGTAGACACGACCCAGATCGGCCAGACAGGCATGACCCAAAAGACTTGGATCTTGAGGTCGTCGTCACCAGGTTTCTCAGGCGGTCGAAGGGGGATGTTGTAGAAATTCTCCTTCGCGGTCGCGAAGAACTCGCTAGTTGGCGAGTCGTGTAGTTCCCATTCGCATCCGTCTTGGAAGACATCGTTGATGTGGACGTGCGGGATGCGCCACTGGGCATTGTGTAAAACGTCGACTTGGACGCCTGCTATCACCAACCCGTCGACCTCGCTGATCGCGATCTTGCCCCATGGCCGCTCGATGGTGAGGGTGTCGCGCAGGATGTAGCTGAGTTTCTCCGCGCCGCGGTCGCTTCGTCGCAGCGAGGTTCGCTGCTCGACGTGGTGAGCGGCCGCGTACGCCTTGAGCCGCTGGTCGAGTGTGTCGCCGTCAGTCTGGAATCCGCTGGTATCGAAGTAGGCGCGAATATCGCTCTCAGGGTCAGCGCCGTGGCGGACGAGCGCATCGATGAGCGCACCGTAGGCACGTTCGATACTGCCGCGCCCAACAACGTCAGTGAGGAATTCGGACGTGGCTGTGCGCTCGATGCCGAAGGGCCCTGACCTGCGGCGAACCTGACGCAGCTCCTGATAGAGCTCGCGGCGGAGCGGGTCGTCCTTCACGTTCCCATGATGCCGTACTCGCCCCTGAGGGATGGTGCTTGTGCTTGCCAAGATTCGGCAGCGGTGTTAAACCAAGGAGGCCTTCTTGGTGTTGAGAGAGTGTCGAGTTTTCGCGACCGCCCTGGTGACGAGGACTCATCCACACTCTCAACGGAAGGAGTCGGCCATGACCGACGACAAGAATGACGGCACGGCCAGATCTGATCACGACGCTTCGTTTCAGCGGTCGCTGCGTAACAAGGGGTTCGAGCCCGGCGAGCCGGTGCATGAGTACTCGTCCTGCTTCACTGCCGAGCAGGCGCAGGCGTCACTGTTCGCTTCGACGTACTCGACGCCGATCCCGGTGTTTCTCACGGGAGAGGACGACGGCGTTCGTCTTCCGGTGGTGCTGGACCACGCGCGCCCCGTCTACGCACCGTATGGATCTGAGGCTGGCACCACGTCACCGGGATGCTTCGAGGCTCCGGACTGGATGTTCACGGGGTGGATAATGCCGTCTGGGTATTCCTCCACCACAGCGATCATTCGCGTTCGGATCTGGGTGGACAGCGATTTTGACGCCATGTTTCTGTGGCAGGTCATCTCGACACCCGACCCCAACCAGGAAGAGATCCAGGTGATCTCCGGGTAGCCCGCTTGAAGTAGAGTTCCACTCCTTCGAGCGGGCTCTATTTCATTTGTGGACATCGCGTTCGACGTCAAAGTAGAGAGCGACTTCGGCACGGTAGTTGCGGGTGACGGACAGCACTGTCGACAAACGCGAATCGGAGAGTTCCATCGCGGTCGCCCACGATGCCCAGACCGGCATCAACCAGTACACGGCGACCGAGAAGATCGGCACGTACCTCTCGGTCGCCGTTGTTACCCGCAAGGACGCTTCGAAGGTCTCCGCTGCGACTAACCATGCCGGATCTCGTGGATCCGGAGCGAGCGCCCAGTCGAGTTCTTGGCGCTTCTCGCCACCGTTGACGTAGACGTCAGGTTGCCGGTACTTCGAGTGACCGGGGAGGCGAATCGATACCTGGCAGGCGACAGAGTCCTGCCGTTGAACGAGGTTGATTCGCCCGAGCGGCCGGTACATCAACGACATATCCCGCAAGATCGCGCTGAGCTTGTTGGCTCCTGCATTCGAATGTCGCAGTACCGTCCGCTCATCAACGAACCCGGCTGCTGCAAGGTACGCCAGCCGGGCATTCAGAGTCGACCCCGGCGTCTCGAGCCCACAACTCGCATAGAAGGTGAGCACGTCGCTGTCACCGAGGTGGCGCTGCTGATCGAAGACGTCGAGGAGCGTGGTGTGGGCTTGCTCGACGCTGCCATTACCCACGACCTCAACCAAGTGTGCGGAGCCAGCGATCTGGTCGATCCCGAGCGGCTGGGGCGAGCGGCGCAACGCGCGGAGCTCTCGCAGAAGCTCAATGCGCAGTGGGTCATCGTTCATACCGATCAGCGTGTCAGTTTCGTGTCAGTGACGCGAGAACGCTCCGCACCGAATCTAGAAGCAGAACAACTTCACCAACAGCAACTCAGACCGAACCGTCCAACCGGACTCGGGACTGTCGAATCGGCCGTCATACAGCGAGAGGGCTTCGCGCCAACGAAGCCCTCTCCGTCGCCAAAACCATCCCACCCATCGCGAAATGAATCAGGAGCATTCTGATGACTCTTTCCACCGTACGCGGTCGCGCCCTCGGCGCGGCTCTTCTTCTCACCTCGGGCCTGGCGCTCGCATCCTGCACCGGCTCGCACGGCAGCGCCGGGGCGGATCAGCAGATCGTAGCGTCCTGTCCGTCGAATCCGGTGGCATCGACCGTCGGCCTCGATGTGTCGGGATCGTTCCAGTCCGACCTTGTGAAAGCCGCCACCATGGACACCGTCGCTGCGGAGGTGCGGCGCGCGGCGCTCTGCGGTGGTCATGTCCGAGTATTCACGTTCGCATCGTCGACCGGTGCGACCGTGATGCTCTACGACGGCGACCTTCTGGTGGAGGCGCCCACGGAGAATGCCCGGCTGCGAAAGGCCGGCAAGCTCGCGGACCAGACGACGACCACGATCTCGGAACACTACGACGCAGCGCTCATGAACATGACCGGCAATGGATCGGACCCGCTGGGAATGCTGACGCTCCTGCAGCAGGCCAATGCCCTCTACCCGGAGCACGCGTTGGTCAACGTACTGGTCACCGATGGGGTCAACACGATCGGCGCCGACCCGACCGCCGTCCCGGATGCGGATGCTGCTCGGGCGCTCGCAGATCAACAACCAGTGCCTGAGCTGTCGGGCGCGGACGTGTCGATCGTCGGGATCGGGAAGCAGGGTGCCGGTGAGCTTTCGTCCTCGGTGATCACCAATCTCACCGCGTTCTGGGAGCAGGTCTGCCAGAACACTCATGCTGCCCGGTGCCACGTCTCCACCGAAGGACGGTGACCACGATGACTCCCATGCCCCTCGATCCGCTCGTCGTGGCGGAAGACGCCGAGGATGCGGCGTCCCGCGTGACGATCCCACATGCCGAGCAGGCGCTGGTCTTCGCTCGCCCCGAGGGGATCGGGCATCTCTGGGTCGAAGACGAGTACGACGAGCTCCAGGAAGAGCAGCGCCACCTGTGGTCGGCATCGGCTGAAGGTGCTGCCCGCAGTGCGGGTATCGAAGCTGCGAAGCTCCAGGGCACCGCGACCGAGGCGGGGGCGCTGGTGAGCGCGAACCGCGCCGTCGTCGACCATGCGCGGGAACGGATGCTGCGCACAAGCACCGTACTCAGCCCGTTCCGTCGCCGCGCCCGAGACACGAAGGTCTGGTACCAGCTTGGCAAGGCGGGGCTGCTGTGTGGCGATGTCGCTGGGTTCGGGACCGCCGCGATCTGGCTGGGCGAGCTGCCGGTGATCGCGATCAGCCTCGCTGCCAGCGCCGCCGTTGCTACTGTCGCCGCCGGCCTGATAGGGGTCGACGTACGCGACCGCGAGCAGCGCCGCCAACGCCATCGGGCCGTCTCCGAACCGTCCGAGGCGCAGCAGGAGTTCCCGCACCTGTTCATCGAACCGACGGGTGGAGCGGTCAAGCGCATGCTGGCGGTCGCGGCAGGGACCGCAGGCGTGATCGGAATCGGGATCGCGGCGCTGCGCTCGGCCGTGGACGACCCCTTCATCGGCATCGTGTTCGGCGGCATCGCCCTAGCAGTCGCCGGAGGCTCGTTCCTGATCTCGTACGCCGGAGCTGATGAAGTCGCTGATCTCCTCGACCACGCGGAGGCAGACTACGACCGGGCAGCGAGCAAGCACCTCACCCTCAGCGCACACCCGGCCCTACAGGCAGCGGCCGGGGCGGACGCCGAAGCCGACAGCCTCATGCTCGAACACCTCACACGCGGAGAGGCCGCTGAACGCCGCATCCGGGCACTGAAGTGGGGCATCCTGCGACGCAACCCAAGTCACGCCGGTCACGGACCCGGTGCAGCCCGCATCGGCGGTCAGACGCCCCGACGTGAGGAGGGGCGGCCGTGACCTCGCTCATGCACCGATCTGGGCTTCACCCGAGCGGCACGCTCAGTACCGCGGCAACACCCGCACGGGAAGTACGCCTGCGCTGGCCAGGCCTTGACCCGCTCGACCCCTGCCTCGACATCCTCATCTTCGACGACTCGTGGTCGCTGCGCGCGAGCAACGGCAACGACCCCGTTGGAAACCGGTATGTGGAAGCTCGCCGTGCCGTGCAGATGCTGTCGCAGTGGACGACGTCCGCCCGCCAGCAGGTCGCTGTGCTGCACTTCGACTACCCGCACGTCACTGTCGAAGGCCCGCACCAGCTCGACCGCGCGTCGGGTCGCGATCAAGTGCTCGCGGCGCTAGTGGATCCCCCGGGCTCGGGCGGGTCGAGCGCGCTCGCTCCAGCAATGAGCGCAGCGACCCGACTGGCTCGGGAGTACAGCGGCATCAACCGCTGCACGATCTTCTCGGACTTCGAGCTCACCGATCTCAACATCGCCCAACCGTTCGAGGAGATGGCGCAATTCCCGGGACAGATTCATGCCGTCGCGCTCAACGCCAATCCGCCCGCCCGGCTGATGGGGCTCCCGAACGCCACGATCACGCGTATCGCCACCGACAGCCCGCCTGGGCTTGCCGCTGCTGCGCTGATGCACTCGCTCACGACCGGCCGGCGTGGTGCCCGGCGCTCCTCGCTGCGCCAGTCGCGGGCGAGGGAGCCGACCAGGCCGCCCCTCGACTCGACCCCATAGACGGGCACTCCCGAAATGGGCAGCCCGGTAAGCAACTCACCCTGAAAGGAGGGAAGACCATGACCACAACCACTACCAACGAGATGAGCGACGAACAGTTCGACGCCACGATCAGCACCCTGATGCTGAGAGACCTGCGAGAGCTGCACCGGCTCACCTCGGACGACGAGGTCGCATCGCAACTGCGCGCAGGCATACAGAAGTACGGCGAGTGCTTCTTCGGGCTCGCGCAGGCGATCGCGAACGGGGCGGTACCGAGCGGGCCAGATGAGCTTGAAGGCCTCTGGCTGCGCTTCTACATCACCACGTATCGCGACCGAAGCGAAGCCCTGGAAGAGCTCCTCGAGCACTTCGCGATCCTGCCGCCGCGCGACGAACTCTTCGCCGACGTGGATCGGGAGTATCACTGGCTTCTCACCCTCGATGAGGAGCGTGCCGAAGCTGTACTCGCAGATCGCGTCTTCCTGGTGGAAGGAGCAGAAGGCGTCCACGCCTATCTCCGCTACCCCGAGAAGCCGGACAACGAGTAGTGCCACGGGAGGCACCCGGACCATTCTCCGGGTGCCTCCCACCCAAACGGCAACCGATTTCGTCGTTGTGGTTTTCGCAACGACGACGACCAGAACATTGACGGCGTGCGCCGCAGGGCGCATAACCAGTCATCGCCACCGCCCGCCGATCGTGCGGGCTGGAGAGAGGAGCACTTCGACATGACCGACATCATCAACACCGAAAGCCAGACGCCGAGGAACCCGAAGGGGAAGCCGCAGCGCTTCGCGGTGATCTACGCCGACCCGCCCTGGGACATCCAGCAGAAGGGAGCTCGCGGCGCGCAGGGCAAGTACGACCTGATGACGCTCAGCCGCATCAAGCGGATGCCAGTGGCTAACCTCGCCGCCGACAACGCCACCCTGCTTCTGTGGACGACCAACGCCGCCCTGCCCGGGGCGCTGGAGGTGATGAAGGCATGGGGCTTTGAATACAAGACCAACGCCGTCTGGGACAAGTACTACATGGGACTCGGGAACTACTTCCGCGGCAGCCACGAGATCCTGCTCCACGGGATCCGAGGCAAGGCGCCGTTCAAGTTTCGCGGCCAGCGCTCGACCCTCCTGTTCCCGCGCCAGGACCACTCCCACAAGCCCGAGGAGATGATCCCGCTCGTCGAGCGCGTCCTCGATGGCCCCTATTTGGAGTTGTTCGCCAGACAGAGACCCAACAGCCACGCTGATTGGAGCATCTGGGGCCAAGAAGCGCCCGGTGGAAGCGATGTCTTCATCCCTGGATATCCCGTACCTGCGTACTCGAAGCGAGCGACGCTTTCGACGACTGCGCAAGCAGAAGGAGTAGGTGATGACTGATGGGCGAGTCGACGCCACCACCGATCACGCAGCGGTTCTTCCGCGCCTGCCTACTCATCCTCGGCGGCATTCTCGCGCTCTGGGTCGCACTGGAGCTTCTGGCCCGATTTTGGGGCTGGATCCTGCTGGTAAGCGTGATCGTGCTCGTCTTGTGTGCCGCGGTCTACGCCTACCGCTACTGGTGGGGTGGGCGATGAAAAGCATGAGCACGTTCGCCTCTGTGAAGTCGTTGCGGAATGGACAACGACCCCGCAAAACGCTTGACAATCCAGTCTTTCACGTTCATAACAGGGCGAAATGTGCTCCTCCGGCTTATGCCTGCGAGCCATCCGAACGTCCTTCCGCGACCGTCACGCGAACCAAAGCAGGGGTGGGAAGGAGGTTCACGCATGAGTAGTCATGCCCGCGGCCCACGCCGCCGCTACCGCAAGAACTCCGGACGCCGCGTGTGGGTGTTCTCCGAACTCAACCATGACCTGCGCCCCGAACAGGTCGCGAAAATCATCACCGCCGCTGGCCTGGAGCAGGCACGACTGGAAGCCGCCGCGCAAGCGGACGCCCGGGCAGCAGCGCAGCGAGAAGAGGAGGCCGGTCATGCCTGATGCCTTCGTCTTCACCCGTCTCTACTTGCCGCGTCCCCTCGAAACTCAGATGCTCGACGGACTGCTGACCCGCCTCGTCAGTAGCGACATCCCGCGTCCGATCTCCCTCGAGGTTGTCACCAGTGCCGAGGGGGTCGTCCCCGTGCTGGGATGTGCGCCAACGGGCGTTCAGCGCCTGAAGCGCCTCCTTACAGGTCTGGTGCCCGGGGTCGGGTTCGAGGCCGCCACGCGCCCGGACGTGGCGGCTGTCAGCCGCGTCACCGCCCGCCCTGGTGGGCTCCCACTGGCCGAAGTCGATCCAGAGCGGATTCTGGCCGGTCTGTACCAGGCGTTGGCTGCCCGGCGCGGCACCGAAGTCCTTGGTATCCAACTGATCGTTGGCCGCGCCCACCGTCCGCAATCGCTGCGCGCCACGCCGCCCGACCCGCTGCAACCGCTGGGCTCGATGCTCCTGGACGGCGTTCGCCCCGCATCGACGGACACCCGCAAACGGCTGCACACGCATGCTGCCCAGGCCCGCTTCGACGTCACGCTCCGCATCGGCGTCACCGCTGAGAGCGTGAAGCGCCGTCATGCCCTCACTTGGGAGATGTTCGGTGCCCTGCAACCGTTGGAAAGCCCCGGAGTCCGCTTCTCCCTCGTCCGCGACACCGCCGCGCGGTGGAAGAACGGGCAGGCCGGCCCCGGGACGAAGCTGCGTCTGACCACCACCGAACTCATCCCGCTACTCGGCTGGCCGCTCGGCGACCATCCGTACCCGGGCGTTCCCGCCGTGCATCCGCGGATGCTGCCTGTGCCCGAGATCGTCAGCCGGACCGAATCTGTCTTCGCTATCGGCACCGCGCCCGGCCCAGAGCGGCGTGTTGGCCTCGATACCGAGAGTCGCATGCAGCATCTCGTCGCCATCGGCCCGACCGGGTCAGGAAAGTCGACACTGCTCGAGCACCTGATCCTGTCGGATGTCGCAGCGAGACGCGCTTGCTGCGTCATCGAACCGAAGAAGCAGCTGGTGGATCGCATCCTCGATACGGCACCTGCCACAGCGGCAGGGCAGATCGTCGTCCTCGACGCCACCGAGACGGAAGCACCGGTCGGGTTCAACCCGCTCGACGTCGGCGATCGCGATCCCGACATCGTCGTCGACGGCATCCTCGCCGCGCTCGGTGCTGTCTTCCACGAAGGCTGGGGACCGCGCACCGAATATCTTGTCCAAGGAGCGCTCCTGTCCCTCGCCAGAGCCGGACAGAAGCGAGCCGTGCCGTACACGCTAATCGACTTGCCCACGCTGCTCACCGACGCGGCCTTCCGCCGACCCGTCATCGCCGCCGTGCAAGACGACGCCACACTGGCCGCGTTCTGGGCCGAGTTCGAAGACATGCGCCCCGCGCAGCGTGCCGCCGTGATCGCCTCGCCACTCAATAAACTCCGCAAGATCGTGATGCGAAAGCCGCTGGTTCGCGTCCTCGGGCAGGCCCAGCCGCGCTTCCGGCTCCGCGACATCTTCCGCGAGAAGAAGACCGTGCTGGTGCCACTCAACGACGCCCTCCTCGGCGAAGGCGCCTCCAAGCTGCTCGGCAGCCTCATCGTCGCGGAACTCTTCCTCGCCACCACCGAGCGGGCAGCGGAGAAAGAGCCAATGAAGCGCCCCGGCATGATCTTCATCGACGAAGTCCAGAACTACCTCCACCTGCCCACTAGCGTCGAGAACGCCATGAGCGTGTTCCGCTCCTACGGCGTCGGCCTGCACGTCGCTCACCAATACCGGAAGCAATTGCCCGATCAGATGCGCAGCGGCCTCGACGCCAACGCCCGCTCCAAAGTTTGCTTCGCCCTCGACACCGACGACGCCCACGACATGGCAAAGCGCGCACCCGCACTCACCGCCACTGACTTCGAAACGTTGCCGAAGCACCACGTCTACGCCCGCCTCGTCGCGGGCTCCACGCCGACCGAGTGGTGCTCGGCTGCCGTCCTCCCGCCCCCACCCGCCAGTAGTGCCGCGGACCTCATCCGCGACGCCAGCCGCGAACAATACGGCGCACGACCGACGAACCTTACCGCGCCGGTCCCGACAACGTCCGTTCCGAATGTGTCCAGCCAAGCAGACAGGGAGCCATCGCTGCGACGGTCGCACCAGAAGGCGAGGCAGACATGATTCCCACGATTCGTTTCCATAAGAAGTGGCGGCCGCATTCCTGTCGGTGTTCCGGTCGGCGTTCGCTTCACCAGGAACACCCACCGCCTCATCGCCCCGTGTTTCGGCTCATTCCGCTCGTTTCAGCAAGGGACTCCCGCTGCTTCGCAGCGGATGCCGGTCCAGCCCTGGGGGCGGCATCATGACCCCTGGATTCAAGCGCGATCTCGGCTTACATCTCACGGCGAGGGATATCCGGATACTCGACGACCTGGAACATCTCCGGCTCCTCACCACGCGGCAGATCCAGCGCCTGCACCTGCCCGCAGCGCCGTTCGGTGAGCACGTCACCGTCAGCGCCGCTACTCGCGGCACCACCCGTATCCTGACGCGACTCGAAGGGCTCAAGGCCGTCTCCCGACTCGAGCGACGCATCGGCGGCGTAGAACACGGCTCCGCGCTCACCATCTGGCAGCTCGGATACTCCGGCGAAAGATACCTGCGACTACGGCGAGGCGACACCGATCGCACCCAGTATCTGGAGCCCGGGCGACCGTTCGCCACCCACACGCTCGCCGTCGCCGACATCGCAGTCACGTTACGCGAACACGCCGGAGCCACCAGTTTCGAACTCATCGACCTCGAAACGGAACCGCGCTGCTGGCGTCCGTTCGCCACCGCGACCGGCGAAGCGACCCTCAAGCCCGACCTATCCGTCGTCACCGCCGACCCGGACACCGAGACCCACTCGTTCGTCGAGGTCGACCTCGGCACCGAGCACCTCCCGGCCGTGATCCGCAAGTGCCGGGTCTACCAGCGCTACTTCCGCACCGGCACCGAACAAGCACAGCGCGGGCTCTTCCCAGCCGTCGTCTGGCTTGTCCCGACCACCAAGCGCGCTCGCATGATCGCCGACGCCATCCAAGCCGCGCGCGATCTCGACGCCGACCTGTTCTGGATCACGACTACCGACCAGGCGCTTGCGCACCTCGCTCCCTACGCACTGCCCGAGCAACCCTCGGCACGCACCACTACTAATCCGAAAGGAGGAACTCCATGAACTCATCAACATTCACCACTGCTACGGCGGACCAGTCCGACAAGGCACGACAGCTCATCGAGCTCGGCCTTGCCATGGACCCCGAAGCTCGCTCCGAAACGCTCGCGCGGCTCATCGCCGGGAGCGTCCACGGCGGCGCTGATACCGCCCTGTGCCGATTCGCCGGCGCAGGAGAACTCCGCCCCGAGGCGGCACTCACTGAACTCAACAGCCTCCGCGTGCCCTTCGAGCAAGAAGCCTGGGTCGACGCGCTCGGGCGCTACATCCTCGCAACCGCGGGAGACCGATCATGAACGAACACGAACCGCAGCTGGCACCTGAAGCACGAGTAGCCGGAGATCGCACGATCCCGGACTTTCGACGCCTAGAAGTCACCACTCGACGGTTCGCCCAGTACATCGTCGACGGCATCGCTACCGCTCAGGCTGAACGCCACGAGATCAGCAACGAGACGGCCCGTTGCATCGCCCACGTCATCGGACGCGCCTACGGTCGGGAATCGGCCCTTGCCGAGTTCGGACGAAATGGCGAAGGGCAGTACCTGACGCTTCGCGATGAGTACCTCGACCTCTACGGCGACCCGGACACCCCCGCCGAAGTCAAGGAGTGGATCGACTGGCTCGGCACATACCTCGTGCAGCGCGAGAACACCGGCAGCGGCCGCCAATTCATGAACGAACACCAACCGCCGAAGCTGGATCAACTGCTCGTTCAGGCCAGCATTCGCGTCGGCGGCGAGTACTTCACGGTGAACGTGCCGGCCACCTGGGACAGCGGCGAAGAAGACGGCCTGATTGAACTGCTCACAGACCTCCGCCTGTCGGAAGACGAAGCCCTGCAGGCGTTCCTCATGCTCCCAGACGTAAGCGTCGGGACCGACAACATCATGGAGAGCTTCCACGAGAGCTACGTCAATGCCTATCCGTTCCTCGAGGACGCGGTGCGCGACCTGGCCGAGGTTGACAGACTCGAGCTCACGATCTACGAGGCTACCGAATCACGATCGCTCCCCGACAACGCCGTCGCGATCGACTACGGCCTCATCGAAGATCACGTCCGCGAAGGCTACGACCTCATCGAGTGGAAGGGACGCACCTATGTCTTCAACAAGTAGCCGCCGCTCTCCCCCGCGGAAAGGTGGTGGTCTCCAAACGAACCGCAGGATCCACCTCACGCCCGAGCGACGTGACCAGATCGATGTCCACCACTTGGGGCGAGCGCTGTTGCGTCTCGCCCAAGAGCGGTACGACGCGGGGCGAGCAGTGACCGAAACCGAGACCGGATAGTCGACGAAGTCACGCTGACCCGCCTGCATTGAACCTAGCCACACGAGAGGAGGAACGTCATGCCGAACGCCGCTGAACGAGGTGAAAACTACATCGCCGACGCCACCCCCGTGCGCCTCCCTGAACCTCCTGTGGAAGGGCAAGAAGGACTGGACTTCTCGGCCGAAGAGAGGGTTAATCCGGAGGACCAAAACGGAGGTAACCCACCCATGACCCTAGAAATTGCGGGTCCAGTCGATTCGTCGGCACCCGCCAACTCCCTCGACGGACTCGAACATCTACTGGCTTCGCCGACGACCATCGCCGGCGAGGATGGCAAACTCGCCGTTGCGCAAGCCGTCATCTACCTGCGCGTCTCGACGCCGAGGCAGTTGCACACTGCTGCAGACATCGACGAAGACGGAAACAGCATTGCAACGCAGCGCGTCGAGGCACTGCGAAAGGTGCGTGAGCTCGGAGCGACTGTCGCGAAAGAGTTCCTTGAGCCAGGGCAGTCGGCACAGACGATCTCCAAACGCGCGGAGTTCAAGAAGCTGTTGCGCTACGTCGATGACCACCCCGAGGTGAGGTTGGTCGTCATCTACATGCGCTCCCGCGTCTTCCGAAACTTCACCGACGCCGCGATCACGAAACGCCAACTCCTCGAGAAAGGCGTCCGGCTCATCTCGGCCAAGGAGGAGTTCGGCGAGGGGTACATGGCCGATGCCATGGAAGCCATCACCGACATTATGAATGAAGTCCAAGTCCGCATGAACGGCGAGGACGTCAAGGTGAAGATGGCCCACAAGGTGGAGCAAGGCGGCACCGTCGGCCGCGCGAAGCTCGGCTACCTGAACGTGCGCAAAGAGTTCAGTGGCCGACTGGTGAACACCATCGATGTCGACTACGAGCGAGCGCCGCTCGTCACCTGGGCGTTCGAGCAGTATGCCACCGGGCGGTACTCGATCAGTCAACTCAACGACATGCTCGACGAGCGCGGCCTCACTACACGCCCATCGCCGTCGCGGCCAGCCCAAGCGGTCAGCCGTAGTCGGCTGGCGCTCATACTTCGCAACCCGTACTACACGGGCGTCATCCGCTACAAGGGCAAGCTCTACGTCGGACGGCACGAAGCCCTTGTCTCGAAGGAGACATTCTTGAAGGTGCAGGAAGTGCTCGACCACCGCAACCGCAAGGGCGATCGCGACATCATCCACTTTCATTACCTCAAGGGCAAGCTCTACTGCGGCGCGTGCCTTGACGCCGGTCGACAGAGTCGCATGGTCTACAGCCAGAACGCAGGGAATGGCGGCACGTACGAGTACCTAGTCTGCGCCGGACGCCAGCGCAAGCAGTGCCCGACGCCGTGGCTAAGGGTCGAGCAGATCGAGGGCGAAGTCATGCCCGTAGTGGCCGCTGAACGGCTCGCGCCTGACACCATCAACGGGATGAGGGCAAGCGTCACCGACGCCATCAACAATCTGCTCGCTTCGGACCGCGACACGAAAGCTCAGTTGACGAAGCAGCTCCGGAAGCTCGAGGCGCAGGAAGAACGATTGATCGAACTCGCCGCGACTGGCACGCTGCCCATCGCCAAGATTCGCGAGCGGATCGAGAGGACGACCCTTCAGACGGAAGCCATCAGAGAGAAGCTCGACGTCACGCTTGATCGCCTCCAGTATGGAGCGGACACCGCGCTGGCGTACATCGACCTGCTTGGCGAGCCGGGCAACCTCTATCAGCGGGCCTCAGACACCGTCCGCCGCGACCTTCTGACTGCGTACTTCAGCAAACTGATCGTCCGTGTAGAGGACAACAAGATCCAGATCACCGGCGAACGCAACGATGCGAACCGCGGCATCCGGGAGGTCCACAGCCGACAAGATGCCGCCAGTGCCGAACAGACGCCAAGAACCACAAAACCTCCCCGCTCAAGAGCAGGGAGGTCGGAGAACAAACGAACCATGGCCAGTTCATTTGACCATGGTTCGAGTAACGTTCGTGTGGCTGGGGTACCTGGACTCGAACCAAGAACAACTGAACCAGAATCAGCCGTGTTGCCAATTACACCATACCCCAAGGGCGAAACCGGAGCCTCGCACCGAGAGTCAAGCTTACCCGAGCCGCCCGCAGATGGCGAATCGACGCCGGATACCCGGGCGTGGCGCGTCCGCCTCGATCACAGCTCCCCCATCCGGGCCGGTTTCGTCCACCGCAGGAACACCGTCGATCGTGTGATGCGCGCGAGATCCGCCAGCAGAGCGCCGACCTTCGTGCCGATGCACAGGCTGAGGAACATCATCGGAGCTGAGGCCAGCGCCTGCGCGTCGAAGCTCGCCAGCGACACCAGACCCACGGTGCCGGGCACGAGCAGCAGAAACGCCGGCTGGAACGACACGGTGGCCGGAACCGCGAGCATCACGCGCTCGAGCACGCGGGCGGCGACGAACAGCACGGCTGCCGCGATCCCGATCGCGACCACGCTGCCGACCAGCGGACTGAACACAGCCAGCACGGCGTACGTGCCGGTCATCGCCATGATGCAGACGAGAGTCAGGCGGAAGCCCGACCCGAACGCCAGGCCGATGCCGACGGCCAGGACGACGACGGCGCCCCACGCGGTCCACAACGGGGGCAGCGCACCCCACCCCGCACTCTCGTTCGACAGCTGCACGGCATCGCCGACCAGCGCAGCCGATGCCGAGTCGATGCGAAGCCCCGTCAGCGCGGCGCCGGCATACAGGCCGGCGGCCATGAACGCCAGCATGATGAGTCCGTACATCAGTCGGGATGCGCCGGTCACGATGTCGGTCGAGGTCAACTCGAGCAGGGCGTTGGTGATCAGAGCACCGGGAACGAGGATGGCGACCGGTGCGCACACCGCGAACAGAGGCACGGGCCCGAGATCGAGAGCGTTCGCGACGACCCCGACGAGCAGCGTCGACAGGAACGACGAGACGAACGGCGCCACTGCGGCCGCAGCGCGCACCCGCATCATCAGCATGGTCAGCGCACCCACCAGCAGGCCCACGACGAAGGCGAGCACGGCCGCCCACCACGGACAGCGGAACAGCACGGCCAGCGATATCGAGAGCAGACCGCATCCGATGACGCTCTGCAGACCCGGCATCCGCCGCGGGGTAGCGCGGATCGCGGCCATGCGCGCGGGTGCGGATGCCAGTGGCACCGTCCCCGACTCGAGGTCGCGCACCAGTCTGCTGGCGCGAGCGGACTGACGGAACGTGAGCGCCTCGCCCTTGCCGATCACCGTCGTGGTCGCCGACGCCGCACCAGGGCGGCTGACCATCACCATCTCCGGCAGGATCGCGAACTCCAGAGTCGTCTCGGGCGCCGCGCGACGGCTCACCTGCTCGAGCGATCCGCGCACGTCGGTCACCGACGTGCCGCACTCGAGCAGCAGGACACCGAGATCACCGAGGATCACGTCCGTCTCGGCGGCCGGCATCACGGCATCCGGCGCGGCCTGCGCTCTCACGCCAGGAAGTCGGCGAGAAGACGCAGCCGCCGCAGCGACTCGTCCTTGCCCAGCAGCTCCATCGACTCGAACAGCGGCGGGGACACGCGTCGTCCCGTCAGGGCCACCCGGGGCGGACCGTAGGCGACGCGGGGCTTGAGGCCGAGTTCGTCGACGAGCTTCGCCGAGAGCGCCGCCTGAATGGCATCCGGGGTGAAGTCCTCGACCGGCTCGAGAGCGACGATGCAAGCGGCGAGCACCTCCGCGGCGTTCGCCGGCAGACCCTTGAGAGCGTCGGCCTCGTACGAGACGTTGTCGGTGAAGAGGAAGCCGAGCATGCCGGCCGACTCGCCCAGCAGCTGCATGCGCTCCTGCACGAGCGGCGCGGCACGGAAGGCCAGCACGATCTGCTCGTGCGTCGGCTCGCCGCCGAAGACGTCAGCGGCGGCGAGGTACGGCAGCATCCGCTCGGCGAAGTCCTTCTCGTCGAGCATGCGGATGTGGTCGCCGTTGATCGACTCGGCCTTCTTCTGGTCGAAACGCGCCGGGTTCGGGTTGACGTCGGCGATGTCGAACGCGGCGATGAACTCGTCGAGCGAGAACACGTCGCGGTCGGCGGCGATCGACCAGCCGAGCAGCGCCAGGTAGTTCAGCAGCCCCTCGTGGATGAAGCCGCGTTCGCGGTGCAGGAAGAGATCGGCCTGCGGGTCGCGCTTGGAGAGCTTCTTGTTGCCGGTCTCGCCGAGCACGAGCGGCATGTGCGCGAAGCGCGGCACGAAGGTGGTGACGCCGGCCTCGATCAGCGCGTCGTACAGCGCGAGCTGGCGGGCGGTCGACGGCATGAGGTCCTCGCCGCGCAGCACGTGGGTGATGCCCATCAGCGCATCGTCGACGGGGTTCACGAAGGTGTACAGCGGCACGCCGTTGGGGCGCACGACGACGAAGTCGGGGAAGGAGCCGGCGGGGAAGGTGACCTCGCCGCGGATGAGGTCGACGTAGGTGAGGTCTTCGTCGGGCACGCGCAGCCGCAGCGCCGGCTGACGCCCCTCGGCGCGGAAGGCGGCCTTCTGCTCGTCGGTGAGGTCGCGGTCGAAGTTGTCATAGCCGAGCTGCTTCGCGCGACCGTTCGCCTCGTTGCGGGCGTCGATCTCCTCCGCCGTCGAATAGCTCTCGTACAGCGCGCCGGTCGCCAGCAGCTTTTCGATCACGCCGCGGTAGATGTCGTGCCGCTCGGACTGGCGGTAGGGCGCGTGCGGGCCGCCGACCTCGACGCCCTCGTCCCAGTCGATCTTCATCCAGGTGAGCGCGTCGACCAGCTGGCGGAAGCTCTCCTCGCTGTCACGCGCGGCATCGGTGTCTTCGATGCGGAAGATCAGCTTGCCGCCGTTGTGGCGGGCGTACGCCCAGTTGTAGAGTGCCGTGCGCACCATGCCGACGTGCGGCAGGCCGGTCGGCGAGGGGCAGAAGCGCACGCGGACATCGGATCCGGTGGCGGTGGTGGTGAGGGGATGCACGGTAGCCATATCCCCTCGAGTCTATCTGTGGCGGATGCTCGGCCCCGGCTCAGGCCGTGTCGCGGATGCGGCCGAACGGCGAGAGTGCGGTGATGGCGATCACGAGAACGAGCGCGACGGTGGCGAGGCCGCCGTAGCCGACCTCGGTGAGCACGATCCCCGCGCCTGCAGCGCCGACGGCCGCGGTGAGGCTCATCAGCGAGTCGCTGACACCCTGCCGCCGCGGGCGCATGAGCACCGTCGACGATTCGGTCAGCAGTGCCGCGCCGGCGACGGTCGCCGCGCTCCAGCCCAGTCCGAGCAGGATCAGCGCGACCATCACGCCCGCCGGATGCTCACCGGCGAAGATCGCCGTGAGCAGGGATGCGGTGAGAACGACCTGCCCGAGCAGCACGACCCGGATGCGGCCCCAGCGATCGGCGAAGATCCCGAACAGCGGCGAGAGACCATACATGCCGGCGACGTGCAGCGCGATCGTCACCCCGACCAGCAGTGTTACCTCCTGCGTCGACCCGTGGCCGCCGCCGTCGGCCATGTGCTTGAGGTGGATCGGCGTCATGGCCATCACCGACGCCATCACGGCGTGCGAACCGGAGACGGCGAAGATCGCGTATCGCGCCACGACGGGACGGTCGATGTCGGCGCCGAGCACCGCGCCTCTGGATGCCGATCCCGCCAGGCGCATGGCGGTCAGCAGCGGATCCGGGCGGAGCGCGATCACGTACAGCACCAGCGCGGCCGCCTGCGCAACGAGCGAGAAGAGGTACGAGCCGGTGAGCGGGGGCATCCCGATCAGCGCGCCGACCTCTTCGCCGAGCGGCAGCAGCAGCGGACCGGTGACCCCGCCGACCGTGGTCGACCAGACCACGATCGACAGATCGCGGCCCCGATGCTCGGGGGCGGCGAGATCGGTGGCGGCGAAACGCGACTGCAGGTTGCCGGCGTTGCCCATGCCGATCATGATGATCCCGACCAGGAGCAACGGGAAGAAGCGCAGCGCGGCTGCGGTGATGACGATGCCGATGCCGATGAGGGCGAGCAGGTTGCCCGCGGTCAGCGACATCCGGCGGCCGCGGCGCGCGGCGAAGCGGGCCAGCGGGATCGCGAAAGCGGCGGCGCCCAGGGTGACCGACGCGGTCGCGAGGCCCGAGAGCGCATCATCGCCCGAGAGGTCGGCAGCGAGCAGGGCCCCGAGCGAGACGGTCGCGCCGAACGCGATGCCGCCCAGCACCTGCCCGGCGGCGAGCACGCCGACGGTGCGGCGCTGGACGGCGCGAAGGTCTTCGATCGGCTCGGTGCCCACCGCGCTCACGCGGCAGGCGAGGCGTCGCGCACGGGGTTGCGCAGCACGCCGATCCCACTGATCTCGATCTCGACGCTGTCTCCGGCGACGATTTCGCCCACGCCCGCAGGGGTGCCGGTCATGATCACGTCCCCCGGGAGCAGGGTGAACGCGGCGGAGGCGTACGCGATGATGTCGGCGACCGAGTGGATCATGTCGGTCAGCGGCGCCTGCTGGCGGACCTCGCCGTTTACCCGAGTCTCCATCCGTGCGGTGGCGGCCTCGAATTCGGTCTCGATGATCGGGCCGAGCGGGCAGAACGTGTCGAAGCCCTTGCCGCGCGTCCACTGGCCGTCCTTGCGCTGCAGGTCGCGCGCGGTCACGTCGTTGCCGATCGTGTAGCCGAAGACGTAGTCGAGAGCGTTCTCGGCGCTGACGTTCTTGGCGATGCGACCGATCACCGCGACGAGCTCACCCTCGAACTCGGTGCGCTCCGAGATCGCCGGGCGCACGATGCTGTCGCCGGGGCCGACGACGGCGGTGTTGGGCTTGAGGAAGAGCAGCGGCTCCTCGGGGGCGACGTTGCCGAACTCCGCGGCGTGGTCGTGGTAGTTGCGGCCGACGCAGACGACCTTCGAGCGCGGGATCACCGGGGCGAGCAGGGCGACGTCGGCCACAGGCACGCGCTCCCCCGTCGGCTGGTAGCCGGCGAACATGGGGTCGCCGTCGAGCACGACGATCTCGCTCTCGTCGAGGATGCCGTACCGGATGCCGTCGTTGTGACTGAAACGCGCGATCTTCACCCCGTCAGCCTATCCCCGCCCCTCTGCCTTCCTCTCGTCCCTTCCCCCGTCCTTTCCCCCGCCGACACCCCTAGTTCGCGCTGACACCCCCATGCACGAACGTCCGCATGTGGGGGCGTGGGCGCGAAGTGGGGGTGCCGGGGCATGGCGTGGAGAGCGCGCGGAGAGAGATCACGAGCGAGGAACAGCGCACACGTCAGCCGGGCGGCCGGATGCCGAACGCGGCGAGACGCGCTCCGAGCGCGTCGGGTGTGCGGATGTGCTCGAATCCCCAACGCGCGAAGCTCCAGCCGGTGACGCCTCGGATGTCATCTTCTCGCTGCTTCTCGGCCAGCACCGCTTCATCTGGTGAAGTCTCGGTGCGAAGGTCGGGATCGAGGTACTTGTCCTTGCCATCGAACTCGCCGAACCGCCGTGTCCCCAGGAAGGCGAAGTCCGCCCAATACCGATCGCCCTGCGCCCCGGTGATGGGAACCTGCAGATCGTAGTTCGAGAAGCCCAGCTGGTGCAGCCGCACGCGGCTGACGCTCTCGCCGGGCAGCTGCGCCCTCCCGTCGGCGAACTCGATGACCTCTCGGCCTTGACGCACGCCCCGCAAGCCAGGGCGGGCGAGTCGTCGGGCTTGGGTGCGCCACAGGGCATCCGCTTCCGCATCCACCACCTGCCCGCTTACGGTGCGCCTGCGCAGGGCCGCGTCGGCGCAGCTCACCGCGGTATCGAACGCCGCTGTGCGGGCGACGTCGAATGCCGTGCGGATCAGCGACGTGACGCGGAAGCCTTCTACCTCGGCGATGTCCTCGTCATCGAGGCGCATGTCGCGCCGCACGACTCCGGCGATCACCCGACTGTGCCTCGTCCCGTCGATGACGATCTGCACTGGTTGATCACGCATCCGGTACATCGGCAGCCCCCAGAGCACCGCTGCCGAGGCGTGGCTGAACAGCGGTCCTCTTCCGGTGCTCGCTGCCTTCACCGCCAGCACCTTCAGGAGGTGCTGTCCCTCCCACCAGAGCGAGGTCCAATCCTTCGTCCGCACGTAGGATCCGCGGTGAACCCTGCGCAGGCTCCGCGCGTCAACGGCATCGCGCAGCTGCCGCACGGTGACTCCAGCCTGCAGCAGGCGCTCGCGGGTGAGCAGCATCCGATCTGCCTCAGCGATGTCGATTCGTCGACGCATCGCTCCATGATGCGCACCCCCGAGTGCCGCATGGACTTATTCCACACCGCAATGCGCCAGAGGCGCCCTGTGCAGAAAGAACCTCTTCGCCGACACCCCCTGTTCATGCCGACACCCCCACCTGCGCACGTCACCACGTAGGGGTGTCGGCGCGAAGTGGGGGTCTCGGCGAAGAAAAGGAAGAGAGAGGACGTCAGCCGACCCGCACCAGCCAGCCGTGCTTGTCCTCACGGCGGCCGTACTGGATGTCGGTCAGCTCCTCGCGCAGCGACAGCGCCAGCTCGCCGAGGGGCTGCTGGTCTTCGAAGTCGTCCGACACGAGAGCGCCGATGGGTGTGACCACGGCGGCCGTGCCGCACGCGAACACCTCGACGATGTCTCCGGATGCCACGCCCTGACGCCATTCATCGAGCGAGACGGCACGGCGCTCGACCGTCAGCCCGCGGTCCTCGGCGAGCTGCAGCAGCGAGTCGCGCGTGATGCCCTCGAGGATGCTGTCGGACTGCGGCGTGACGACCCGGCCGTCCTTGTAGACGAAGACGACGTTCATGCCGCCGAGCTCCTCGACGTTGCCGTCCTGATCGAGGAAGACGACCTGGTCGCAGCCCTGAGCCGAGGCCTCGGCCTGCGGCAGCAGGCTGGAGGCGTAGTTGCCACCGGTCTTGGCCGCGCCCGTGCCGCCCTTGCCCGCACGTGCGTAGGTCTTCGACAGCCAGATGCGCACCGGCTTCACGCCGCCGGTGAAGTAGGCCCCGGCGGGCGACGCGATCAGGTAATAGGCGACCTTCTTCGCGGGGCGCACGCCGAGGAACGCCTCCTTGGCGAACATGAACGGGCGCAGGTACAGGCTCTGGTCGGCTCCGGACGGCACCCAGGCGCCGTCGAGGGCGATGAGCTCGCGGATCGACTGGATGAAGTACTCCGTCGGCAGCTCCGGCAGAGCCAGGCGGCGCGCGCTGCGGCGCAGGCGTTCGGCGTTGCGGTCAGGACGGAACGTGTACACAGCGCCATCCGCGTGCCGGTACGCCTTGATGCCCTCGAAGATCTCCTGCCCGTAGTGCAGCACGGCGGCGGCCGGGTCGAGCGAGATCGGACCATACGGCTGGACGCGCGGGCGATGCCAGCCACCCTTCTCAGACCAGCAGATGTCGACCATGTGGTCGGTGAAGTTCGTGCCGAAGCCCGGATTCTGCAGGATCTCGTCGCGCTGAGCGGGGCTCTTGGCGGCGAGGTTCTTCGTCACGGCGAACGTGAGCTCAGCGGTGCCGGAGCTGGGCGTGGTGGCGGTGTCGGTCATGTCTGTCCTCTGTCGGATGCGGCGGCGATGCGCGCGTGCTCTCAGATTACGCCTGCAGACGAGCGATGATCGCGTCGCCCGTCTCGACGGTGGTGCGAGCGCCGTCGCGGCTCGCGATGTCGGCTTCGACCGCCCGGTGGACACGCGCGGCCTCGTCGCGCAGGCCGAGGTGGTCGAGCAGCAGGGCGACCGACAGGATCGCTGCGGTCGGATCGGCCTTCTGCTGTCCGGCGATGTCGGGTGCCGAGCCGTGCACGGGCTCGAACATCGAGGGGAACGCGCCGTCGGGGTTGATGTTGCCGGAGGCTGCGAGGCCGATGCCGCCGGTGACGGCACCGGCGAGGTCGGTGAGGATGTCGCCGAAGAGGTTGTCGGTGACGATCACATCGAAGCGCGCCGGGTCGGTCACGAGGAAGATGGTGGCGGCGTCGACGTGCAGGTAGTCGACGGAGACGTCGGGGTGCTCGGATGCCACCTGATCGACGATCCGCTTCCAGATCGCGCCGGCGTGCACGAGCACGTTGGTCTTGTGCACCAGGGTGAGCTTCTGGCGTCGCCGCTCGGCGAGATCGAACGCGTAGCGGACGACGCGCTCCACCCCGAATGCGGTGTTGACGCTCGTCTCGTTGGCGACCTCGTGCGGCGTGCCCTTGCGGATCGCGCCGCCGTTGCCGACGTAGGGCCCCTCGGTGCCCTCGCGCACGACGACGAAGTCGATCTCACCCGGGTCGGCCAGTGGACCGGATGCGCCAGGGAACAGCTTCGAGGGGCGCAGGTTCACGTAGTGGTCGAGCTCGAAGCGCAGCTTCAGCAGCAGGCCGCGCTCGATGTTGGCATCCTTCAGCCGCTCATCGCCGGGCGTGCCGCCGACGGCACCGAGCAGGATCGCGTCGTGCGCGCGGATCGCGTCGAGATCCTCGTCGGTGAGCGTGTCGCCGGTGGCGAGGTAGCGGTCGGCGCCGAGCGAGAACGGCGTCTTCTCGAAGGTCACCTCGCTGCCGGCGGTGACTGCGTCGAGCACCCGCTCAGCCTCGGCGATGACCTCTCGTCCGATGCCGTCACCGGGGATGACGGCCAGCTTCACGACGCGCGACATGAATCTCCTTGGGACGCTGCTCGTCTGCGGCACGGGTCGCCGCGGACACTGTCTCCAGCGTAGCGGCGCCCACGCGCCCCTCACGCCGGATGTCAGCGCGGCGGCCGCAGCGTGGTGGCGGCGACGGCGACGGCGGATGCCACGAGCAGAGCGCCGATGAGGGAGGTCGTCACGATGCCGGAGTCGAAGGCGTGCGCTGCGGCCCGCCACAGGGCATCCGCCTGCGCCACCGGCAGGTTCTCCGCCGCCGCATAGGCTCCTGCGAGCGTCTCCCGGGCCTGCGCGGCCGCTTCGTCGGGTACGCCGTTCGGGATCGTCAGCGCACCGCGGTAGAACGCCGTGATGATCCCACCCAGCACGGCCGTGCCGAGCACGGCGCCGAGCTCGTAGGCGGTCTCGGAGACCGCACTGGCGGCCCCCGCCTTCTCCGCCGGAGCATGCGCGAGGATCAGCTCGTTGGAGATGGTCTCCGCGGCGCCGATCCCGATGCCCAGCACGACGAAGGCGGCGATCAGCCAGGCGACGCTGTTCGACTGCGCGGTGAACGCGACGATCAGATATCCGCCGACCGACAGCACCAGACCCGCGGGCACGACGATGTGCGGAGGCACACGGCGAGAGATCGGCACCACGCTGAGCCCGGCGACGATCATGGCTGCCATGCCTGGCACCAGCGCGAGCCCGGCGGTCATCGGCGAGAGCCCGAGCACGAGCTGCAGCTGCTGCGGCACGAAGTAGAGGAACCCGACCAGGGCGATCACGCTGAGCAGGTTCACGAGGATCGCACCACTGAAGCCGCCGCGTCGGAACAGGCTCATGTCGAGCATGGGCATATCGGCGCGCAGCTGACGGCGCACGAACAGCCACCCCATCGCGAGGCCGACGAGCACGAGAGCCGCGGCGCCGAGTGTAGGTCCGTCGACGGCGAAGGATTTGATGGCGTAGACGACGGGGAGCATGGCTGCCATCGACAGCAGGATGCCGATGGGGTCGATCCGCCCCGGGTTGGGATCACGGCTCTCCGGCAGCAGCCAGTACCCGCCGATGAGCAGCGGGACGAGCATGGGCACCGCGATGAGGAACACCGAGCCCCACGCGAAGTGCTCGAGCAGGAATCCCCCGACGACGGGTCCCAGCGCCGATCCGGCCGAGAACCCGGATGCCCAGATCGCGATCGCGAGGCGTCGCTGATCGCGGTTGGGGAAGATCGAGCGCAGCAGCGACAGGGTTGACGGCATGAGCATCGCGCCGAAGAACCCGAGCGCGGCGCGCGCGGCGATGAGCAGCCCTGCGGTCGGCGCGAAGGCTGCCAGCACGGAGACGACGGCGAAACCGGTGGCGCCGATGAACAGCATCCGCCGCCGTCCGAACCGGTCTCCCATCACCCCCATGGTCACGAGCAGGCCGGCGAGCACGAGCGAGTAGACGTCGATCACCCAGAGCTGCTCGGCGCCGGAGGGACGCAGCGCGAGCGATATCTCGGGCAGTGCGAAGCTGAGCACGGTGTTGTCGACCGACACCAGCAGCACGGGCAGCATGAGGACGGCCAGCGCGGCCCACCCTCTCGCGCCGACGCGCGCGCCATCCTCGTGGGTCAGCCGGACCGGGGCCGTGACGGACATTCGTGCACCTCTTCTGCGTCTGGATCGGCGAGCTTTGTAAACCGTCCGGATGGTACAGTAACACATGCCCCCGATCGTCTGGAGAACGTGATGTCCCGTCCCCCGCTCGCTCGCGAACGCGTGCTCGACGCGTACCAGAGCATCCTCATCGCCGACGGAGAGCGTGCCGCCACTCTGGAGGCCGTCGCGCGGGAGGCCGGGGTGTCGAAGGGCGGGCTGCTCTATCACTTCGGGTCGAAGGACGATCTCACCGCCGGCCTCGTCGCCCGTCTTGCAGCACTCACCGACGACGATCTCGAGCGGATGTCGGATGCCGAGGACGGCGCCATCGCGTACTACGTGCGCACCTCGGTCATGGAGGACGACGCGCTCGATCGCGCCCTGATCGCGACCACCCGGCTCGCGCAGGGCGGCTCCGCCCTGGCATCCGCTGCCCTGCGCGACGTGCGGATGCGGTGGGCCGACGGCATCCGCCCGCATGTGCGCGACGAGACCGCACTCGACATGGTCATGCTGCTGAGTGACGGTCTCTACTTCAACAACTCACTGGCCGAGCCGAGCGACGACCAGACCGCGGTGAGCGAGTTCGTACCGACCGGCGCCGCTCTCGATCGGCTGATCGCCCTGGTGGTGGAAGCGACGACGCGGGCCCCGGAATGAAACGGAGCCCGCGTCGGCATATCCGCGGGATCAGACGTCGGCGATCTCGATCTGACGGAACAGGTCGGCATCGATCGCCGCGCTGACGTCCTCGAGCAGCTCCTCCGAGACCGGCGAGTCGAGCGTCAGAACGCTGAGCGCCTGGGCGCCCGCGGCCTCGCGCGCGATCTGCATGCCGGCGATGTTGATGCCGGCGTCGCCGAACTTCTGGCCGTAGACCGCGACGATGCCAGGACGGTCGGTGTAGAGCATCACGACGTGGTGCTTCTCGATCGGCAGCTCGATCGCGTGCTCGTTGATCGACACGAGCTTCTCGATCTGCTTCGGGCCGGTGAGGGTACCCGACACGGCCAGCTGCGAACCGTCGGAGAGGGCGCCGCGCAGCGTGATGACGTTGCGGTACTCCTCGCTGATCTCGTCCTGCAGCAGGCGCACGGTGACGCCGCGCTGCTCGGCGAGCAGCGGTGCATTCACGTACGACACCGTCTCGCTGACGATGTTGGTGAAGACGCCCTTGAGTGCGGCGAGGCGCAGCACGCTGACGTCGTAGTTGTTGAGCTCGCCGTGCACCTCGACGTCGAGGCTGGTGAGCGGGGCCTGGGCGAGCGCGGAGAAGATCTGACCGAGCTTCTCGACGAGCGGGATGCCGGGACGCACGTACGGGTCGATGACGCCGCCGGCGACGTTGACCGCGTCGGGCACGAGGTCGCCGCCGAGCGCGAGCCGCACCGAGCGGGCGACGGACACGCCGGCCTTCTCCTGCGCCTCATCGGTGCTCGCGCCGAGGTGCGGGGTGACGACGACGTTGGGCAGGCCGAGCAGCGCGCGGGCGGTGCTGTCCTCGGCGGGGGGCTCGGAGGTGAACACGTCGAGCCCGGCGCCGGCGATCTCGCCGGCGACGAGAGCCTCGTGCAGGTCCGCCTCGTCGATCAGCCCGCCGCGCGCCACGTTGACCACGAAAGCCGTCGGCTTCATCGCGGCGAACTGCTCGGCCGCGATCATGCCGGTCGTCTCGGGGGTCTTGGGCATGTGGATGGTGATGAAGTCCGACTCGGCGACGAGCTCATCGAGCGTGACGAGCTGCACGCCGAGCTGCTGCGCGCGGGCACTGGTGACGTACGGGTCGTAGGCGATGACGCGCATGTCGAACGCGTTCAGGCGCGCGGCGACGAGCGCGCCGATCCGGCCGAGACCGATGATGCCGACCGTCTTCTCGAACAGCTCGGCTCCGGTGAACGAGCTGCGCTTCCACGCACCGCTCGAGAGCGAGGCGTGCGCGGCGGGGATGCGACGGGCGAGGCTCAGGATGTGTCCGACGGTGAGCTCCGCCGCCGAGACGATGTTCGAGGTCGGGGCGTTGACGACCATGACGCCCGCCGCGGTGGCGGCCTTGATGTCGACGTTGTCGAGCCCGACGCCGGCTCGGGCGACGACCTTCAGCTTGGGCGCGTGCGACAGCGCCTCGGCGTCGATGCGGGTGGCAGAGCGCACCAGCACGGCATCCGCGTCGGCGAGAGCCGCGAACAGCGCCTCACGATCGGTTCCATCGACCTCGCGCACGTCGAAGTCAGGTCCCAGCGCCTCGATCGTCGCGGGCGAGAGCACCTCTGCGAGCAGGACGACGGGCTTGGTGGCGGTGTTGTTCGGCACAGGTATCCTTCGGGGCAGGACGAGCGATGGTCAGCCGATGCGCCGCACGCCGTCGGGACGCAATCGCGACACACTTTACCTCAGCGCCGACACCGCACCCCACCGTGTGACGGTCCGAGTCGACAGGCCGATCAGCCGAGCAGCGACGCCCCGTTGCGCAGTGCGAAGCTCAGCGTGTCGAGCCAGAACACCGCGCTCACTCCGAGGCCGGCGAGCAGCGTGACGATGAACACCCCGAGGGTGCGTCGGCGAGCGAGCAGCAGCGCGACCGCGAACACGATCATCGGCACGATCACCGGCAGCGAGAGCACGGTCCAGCCGTACCCGCTGATGCCCGCCTGAGCCATCTCGATCAGGTAGAAGGTGGCGTTCCAGATGATGAACGCGTGGGCCAGCCCGAGGATGCCGGTGGCGAACCCGCGTACCGCGCTGCCGAGACGGGAGTCGGTGCGCGAAGCGGTCGGAGTGTCCTCATTCACAGCGCTCCCCCTCCCCCGGCGACGACGAAGGGCCACGGCACGAGAAGAGCCGCACCGACCACCAGCGCGCTGATTCGCACCCAGTCCCTGCCCCCACGGGTCAGCATCAGAGTGGCCGTGAACCACAGCGCGGGAGCCAGCACGGCGATCCACATGCTGGCGAGATAGAGGGGGGCGGGCAGCATGAACATGGCCTTCGCCTGCATCCCCACTCCCCCGATCGCCCAGCCGATCGTGTACAGCAGGTAGACACCCCCGAAGATGCCGAGCAGCACGAGCGTCGCGGTGCCTATCCCCTGCGGCTCGTCATCGACCTCTGCGGCTCGCGCATCTGCTGGTTCACGATCCGCCGGTCCACCGTGAGCGACATCTGCGCTCGGTGCACGGCGCGGGTCGGGGCGGCGCGCCTCGAGCGCGTCGTCGCCCTCCCAGCTGAGAGCGTCATCCTCAGGGTCCGGGTTCATCCCTCCAGCGTACCCACGCCGATCCCCCTCCCACTATGCTCAGCTCACAGCCTCCGGGAGGACGAACGTGACAGACGACAGCAGACCGGTCCCCACCGACCGCGACGGGCATGATGCGGGCGAGCGCCCCTGGCGCCCGACGGCCGAGGCCACGCAGAGAGCGACGATGCTGCGTCTGATCGCCGCGGGGCTCTGGGCGGTCGCGATCACGGCGGAGGCCGTCGCGATCTTCTGGCTGCTGAGGCAGCGGGAGACGACAGGCGACGGCGAGCTCAGGCGCGACCCCGACAGCGGACTGCTGGTGGCGGACGGCGTCGAGACGACGTTCCCGCAGTGGGCCTTCGTCACTCTGCTCGTGATGCTCGTGGTCATCGCCGCGCTCGCGATCGGGGGCTCGATCCTCTGGAAGAAGGCGAATCGTCTGGATCCGGCAGAGCGATCCGACACCGTGCGCTTCTTCGTGCAGAATCAGCTCGGAGCCATCATCGCCGTGGTGGCGTTCCTGCCGCTGATCGTGATGATCTTCCTGAACAAGGACATGGACGGACGGCAGAAGGGCATCGCCGGCGCCGTCGGGATCGTGATGGCCGTCATCGCCGCGGTCGTCGGGGTCGACGCCAACCCTCCGTCGGTGGAGAAGTACACCGCCGACCAGTCGACGGTGATCCAGCTGCTCGGGGCGGACGTGGTCAGCTGGGTCGACGGCGGCAAGGTCTTCCACGTGTGCGATCAGGTTCCCGACATCCAGACCGGCAGCGAGATCAGGTACGGCACGACCGCTCAGGCCGTCGAGGCTGGCAAGCAGCGCCTGACGCTGAAGTTCGCGTCCGAGCTGGAGAAGTGCGGCCTGCCCGTGCCCGCGAACTCAGACGAGATCGCCGATGCGCTGCGCCAGATCCAGGCCGGCGAGACGGTGACTCTGCCGGCGCCCGAGTGGGCCGACGGCGACACCGCGCCGATCGTCGTGGAGGACGCTGCCTGAGTCGGGGTCACCCCGGCACGTCCACCATGGCGCGGTCGAGCGCGGCGCGAGCCGATGCGACGATCGCCGCGTCGGTGACGTCGAAGCCCGTCAGGCCCCCGCCCGGCCCCGCAGCTGCCGAGTCCGACGACGATGCCCGTGCCGACAGGTGCACGGCATCAGCGCCCGCACGCACCAGACGCGGGATGTCCTGCCGTCGCACTCCCCCGCCGGTCATGACCTCGACACGTCCCCTCGAGCCACGGGCGATGTCTTCGATCACCCCGACGCCGTCGATGCTTCGCGCCGCACCGCCGCTCGTGAGCACTCGGCGCACGCCGAGACCAGCGAGAGCGTCCATGATCGAGGCGGGTTCGGAGATGACGTCGATGGCGCGGTGGAACACGACGTCGACGCCACCTGCCGCGTCGACCCAGCGTCGCATCGCGCTCTCGTCCACCCGGCCCGCGGGGGTGAGCGCGCCGACGACGACGCCACCGGCCCCGCGTCGGACCGCCTCTCGGATGTCGGCTGCCACGAGCGCGATCTCATCGGCGTCGTAGACGAAACCGCCCGGCCGGGGTCGAACCAGCACGGCCACCCTCGCGCCGGTGTGAGCGGCCTGGAGCACCGCCTCGATCGTGGCCGCCGACGGTGTCAGCCCTCCAGTGCTCGAGAGCGCCTGGCACAGCTCCACCCGATCGGCGCCGGCGTCGAATGCGACGCGCGCGCCGACAGCATCCTGTACCGCGATCTCGAGCGCCACCGGCGAGCTCATGAGATCGTCGCCACCGCGACCGGCGTGCTGCGCAGAGCGTCCGGGATGGTCAGCACCGAAGCCCCATCGCCGCGCGGAGCCGACTCGGCGATCGAGCCGTCGGCCCACCGCGCCTCGCGACCCGCGAGTTCTGCGGGCAGGGGCATCTCGCCGGATGACGGGTCCAGCGCCCGGCTGGCACTCGACGCCCTCGAGCTGCCCGCGGCGTGAAGAGTCTGCGCTCAGCGCAGGGTGAGCTCGATCACGGGCATCAGCACGTCGGGGCGCCGCACGGGCAGGTGCACGGTCAGTGTCCCCTCCGCCTCGCCGGCCGGCGTCATGTGCGAGGCTTGCTGGTCGGGATCGGCCGTCGACGTTCTCAGCCACGAGCCGTCGTCGAGCAGGCGAGCGTACGTCACCTTTCCTGCGAGCTCGGGCAGATGCACGAAGCCGAGCGGCCAGCTGAACAGGTGCAGGTAGAGGCGGTTCCCGCGGCGGGTGTAGACGCCCTCGCGCGGCGGGGTGATCCCGGCGTGCCCCGCACCGACGATCGCGTCGCGGTGCAGCCGCATCCATTCGCCGATCTCGTCGAGCGTGCGCTCGTCTCGCGGCGCGAGTGCGCCGCGCCCGTCGGGACCGACGTTCAGCAGCATGTTGCCGTCCATCGACACGGAGTCCGCGAGCATCTGCACGAGCAGGGTCGGTGACTTCTGATCGGTGTTGTCGCGGTGATAGCCCCACGAGCCGTTGAGCGTCTGGCAGGCCTCCCACACCTGTGGCACCCCGTCGACGACGAGAGGAGATGTCGGCTGGTACTGCTCGGGGGTCACGAAATCGGCGGGGATGCCCAGCCTGTCGTTCACGAGCATGTCGGGCTGGAGATCGCGGCACAGCTCCAGCAGTCCTGCCGCATCCCAGTCCTGCGGGCCCTTGCCGGCCCAGCCGTCGCGATCGTCGGGATAGGTGAAGTCGAAGAACAGGTAGTCGATCGCCCCGTACCCGGTCAGCACCTCTGGCACCTGGCCGTGCAGGTACTCGCGATAGCGGGCCATATCGCGACCCTCGTTCAGCGCTGCGGCGTTCGGGTCGTCACGGCGCGGGTGATTCCAGTCGACGGTGAAGTCGGGATGATGCCAGTCGATCAGCGAGTAGTACAGCCCGACCCGCAGACCCTCGGTGCGCAGCGCATCGACGTACTCGCGCACCAGGTCTCGACCGCACGCGGTCTGCGCGGTGAAGTCGGTGAGGGCTGAGTCGAACAGGCAGAATCCGTCGTGATGCTTCGTGGTGAGCACGACGTACGACATCCCGGTGGCCTTCGCGCGCCGCGCGAGCGCTCGAGCGTCGAACCGGTCGGGCTCGAAGTGCTCGAAGTACTGCCGATAGTCGTCGTCGGTGAGCCGTTCGTAGTTCTGGACCCACTCGTGCCGGGCGGCGGCGCTGTAGATGCCGAAGTGCACGAACATCCCGAACCGCGCCTCAGTGAACCAGTCCCGTCGCATGCGTCCATCCTCGCACAGACATCGGATGTCTGGAGAAGGAATCTGCCAGGCCGACGACGAAGGGAGGCACCCGGCGAACCGGATGCCTCCCTTCCGAGAATCGGATCAGCGCGCGGCGCTGCCCTCGACGTAGTCCTCGTCCTGCGACTTCCAGGCGAACAGGGAGCGCAGCTCCTTGCCGGTCGCCTCGATGGGGTGGCCCTGCTCCTTCTCGCGAAGGGCGAGGAACTCTTCGCCGCCGTTGTCCTGGTCCTCGATGAAGCGCTTCGCGAACGCGCCCGACTGGATGTCGGCGAGCACGCCCTGCATGCGCTCCTTGACACCGGCGTCGATCACGCGGGGGCCCGAGACGTAGTCGCCGAACTCTGCGGTGTCGGAGATCGACCAGCGCTGCTTGGCGATGCCGCCCTCCCACATCAGGTCGACGATGAGCTTGAGCTCGTGCAGCACCTCGAAGTACGCGATCTGCGGCTGGTAGCCCGCCTCGACGAGCGTCTCGAAGCCGGCCTGCACGAGGTGGCTCATGCCACCGCAGAGCACGGCCTGCTCGCCGAACAGGTCGGTCTCGGTCTCTTCGGTGAAGGTCGTCTTGATGACACCGGCGCGGGTGCCGCCGATGGCCTTGGCGTACGACAGCGCGAGGTTCCACGCCGTGCCCGATGCGTCGCGCTCGACGGCGATGATGTCGGGGATGCCACGGCCGGCGACGAACTCGCGACGAACGGTGTGGCCGGGCGCCTTGGGGGCGATGAGGATGACGTCGACGCCCTCGGGGGCGTCGATGTAGCCGAAGCGGATGTTGAAGCCGTGCGCGAAGGCGAGCGCCTTGCCGGCGGTCAGCTTGTCCTTGATCGACTCGTTGTAGATCGTGCGCTGGTGCTGGTCCGGCGCGAGGATCATGATGACGTCGGCCCACTCGGCTGCGTCGGCGACGTTCTTGACGGGGAAGCCCGCCTCCTCCGCCTTGGCGATCGACTTCGAGCCCTCCTTGAGGGCGATGGTGACCTCGACGCCGGAATCGCGAAGGTTCATGGCGTGGGCGTGGCCCTGCGAGCCATAGCCGACGATCGCGACCTTCTTGCCCTGGATGATCGAGAGGTCAGCGTCTGCGTCGTAGAAGATCTCGGTGCTCACGGTGTTGTTTCTCCTTGCTTGTGGTTCGTAAAGTCTGTCAGCCGCGCAGGACGCGCTCGGTGATGCTCTTGCCGCCGCGCCCGATGGCGAGCAGGCCCGACTGGGCGAGCTCCTTGATGCCGAACGGCTCGAGGGCTCGCAGCAGCGCCTGCACCTTGCCCTGGTCGCCCGTGACCTCGACGACCACGGCATCCGGGGCGTAGTCCACGATCGACGCGCGGAACAGATTCACGATCTCGAGCACGTTCGATCGGGTGTTGTTGTCGGTGCGCACCTTGATGAGCATGTGCTCGCGCTGCACCGAGCTCGACGGCTCGAGCTCGACGATCTTGATCACGTTGATCAGCTTGTTCAGCTGCTTGGTGACCTGTTCCAGCGGCAGAGCGTCGACATCGACGACGACCGTGATGCGGGATATCCCCGCGACCTCGGTCACGCCGACGGCGAGGGAGTGGATGTTGAAGCCGCGGCGGGCGAACAGGCCCGCGACGCGGGTCAGGATGCCGGGAGTGTCCTCCACCAGGAGGCTCAGCACGTGTGTGGACATGGCTCAGATCTCCTCGTCGAATGCCGGGGCGTGTTCACGCGCGTACTGGATGTAACTGTTGCTGACGCCCTGAGGGACCATCGGCCACACCATCGCGTCGGCGCTCACGACGAAGTCGATCACGACCGGACGGTCGTCGGTCTCCAGCGCCGTGCGGATGGCGGCATCCACGTCCTCCTCCTTCTCGACGCGCAGCGCGAGGCAGCCGTACGCCTCGGCGAGCTTGACGAAGTCCGGCACGCGCACGGTGCCGTGGCCCGTGTTGAGGTCGGTGTTGGAGTGGCGTCCCTCGTAGAACAGCGTCTGCCACTGGCGCACCATGCCCAGCGAGGAGTTGTTGATGATCGCGACCTTGATCGGGATGTTGTTGATGACGCAGGTCGCGAGCTCCTGGTTGGTCATCTGGAAGCATCCGTCGCCGTCGATCGCCCAGACCACGCGATCGGGCTCGGCGACCTTGGCGCCCATGGCGGCGGGAACGGAGTAGCCCATCGTGCCTGCGCCACCGGAGTTCAGCCACGAATTCGGGCGCTCGTACTTGATGAACTGCGCGGCCCACATCTGGTGCTGTCCGACTCCGGATGCGTAGATCGCCTCGGGACCGGTGAGCTCGCCGATGCGCTGGATGACGTACTGCGGCGACATCAGGCCGTCCTCCGGCTGGGCGTACCCGAGCGGGAACTCCGACTTGAGCCCGTCGAGGTACGACCACCATTCCTCGGTGTCCGGTGTTCCGCTGCCGATCGCACCGCGGAACGCGGTGTCGAGGTCGACGAGCACATCGCGCACGTCGCCGACGATCGGCACGTCGGCCGTGCGGATCTTCGAGATCTCGGCGGGGTCGATGTCGACGTGCACGACCTTCGCATTCGGCGCGAAGAGCGCCGCCTTGCCGGTGACGCGGTCGTCGAAGCGCGCGCCGAGCGAGACGATGAGGTCGGATTCCTGCAGGGCGAGCACCGCGGGGACGGTGCCGTGCATGCCCGGCATCCCGAGGTGCTGCGGGTGCGAGTCGGGGAAGGCGCCGCGGGCCATCAGCGTCGTGACCACCGGTGCACCGGTCGACTCGGCGAGGGTCAGCAGCTCCGCCGAGGCGTGGGCGCGGATCACACCGCCGCCGACGTACAGCACGGGCTTCTTCGACTCGGCCAGCAGGGTGGCTGCGGCCTGGATCTGCTTGCCGTGCGCCTTCGTCACCGGGCGGTAGCCGGGCAGGTCGATCCGGGGCGGCCACACGAACGGCGCGGTCTGCTGCTGCGCGTCCTTCGTGATGTCGACGAGCACCGGGCCGGGGCGACCGGTCGAGGCGACCTCGAACGCCGCGGCGATGGCGCCGGGGATGTCCTCCGCCCTCTTGACCAGGAACGAGTGCTTGGTCACGGGCATGGTGATGCCGACGATGTCGGCTTCCTGGAACGCGTCGGTTCCCATCAGGGTCGAGAACACCTGACCGGTGATCGCGACCATCGGAACCGAGTCCATGTACGCGTCGGCGATCGCGGTCACGAGGTTGGTCGCGCCGGGGCCGGAGGTCGCGATGCAGACGCCGACCTTGCCGGTGGCCGCGGCGTAGCCCTCCGCGGCGTGGCCCGCGCCCTGCTCGTGGCGCACGAGCACATGGCGGAGGCCGGAGGCGTCCATGAGCGGGTCGTAGACCGGCATGATCGCGCCACCGGGAATGCCGAACACGTCGGTCACGCCGAGCTTCTCGAGCGAGCGGACGACGGCCTCAGCACCGGACATCTCCGGGGTGGCTGATGGGCGGGCAGGCGGCCGCGGCACGGCGGGCGCGGATTCAGGAGTCATTTCGCATCCTTGGTGATCTGTGTCGTCAAGAGGTCAGCCAGTCACCGCGCCCTGTGCGGCGGAGCGCACGAGACGGGAGTACTTGGCGAGGACACCACGGGTATAGCGCGGGGGAAGAGGCTCCCAGCCTTCCCGGCGGGAGCTCAGCTCTGCCTCCTCGACGAGTAGCTCGAGGGAGCGAGCCGCGATATCGACCCGTATCAGATCACCATCGCGCACGAAGGCGATGGGACCAGCGTCCACCGCTTCGGGTGCTATGTGGCCGATGCACAGGCCGGTTGTGCCGCCTGAGAATCGTCCGTCTGTCAAGAGTAGTACATCTTTTCCGAGGCCGGCGCCCTTGATGGCCGCGGTGATGGCGAGCATCTCGCGCATGCCGGGTCCGCCCTTGGGTCCCTCGTAGCGGATGACGATCACATCGCCGGCGTTGATCTCTCCCGCGGCCAGCGCGTCCATCGCGCCGCGCTCGCGCTCGAACACCCGTGCGGGGCCCTCGAACACGTCGGCGTCGAAGCCGGCCGACTTCACCACCGCGCCCTCCGGCGCGAGCGAGCCGTGCAGGATCGTGATGCCGCCGGAAGCGTGGATCGGGTTGTCGAAGGTGTGGATGACGTCGCCGTCGACCGGATCGGGGTTCAGGTCGCGCAGGTTCTCGGCGACGGTCTTGCCGGTCACCGTGAGGGCGTCTCCGTGGATGAGTCCCTCGTCGAGCATCGCCTTCATGATGACCGGGATGCCGCCGTGGCGGTCGACGTCGTTCATCACGTACTTGCCGAACGGCTTCATGTCGGCCACGTGCGGGGTGCGGCTGCCGATGCGGTTGAAGTCGTGCAGCGACAGCTCGATGCCCGCCTCGTTGGCGATCGCGAGCAGGTGCAGCACGACGTTCGTCGACCCGCCGAGGGCCATCGCCAGCGCGATCGCGTTCTCGAACGACTCCTTGGTGAGGATGTCCTTCGTCGTGATGCCCTGGCGCAGCAGGTTGACGACGGCCTCGCCGGAGCGGTGAGCGAAGTAGTCGCGGCGGCGGTCGGCTGCGGGCGGAGCCGCGGAGCCGGGCAGGCTCAGACCGAGCGCCTCGGCGACGGATGCCATGGTGTTGGCCGTGTACATGCCGCCGCACGCGCCCTCGCCGGGGGCGAACGCGCATTCGATGCGCTTGAGGTCCTCTTCCGACATCCGACCCGCCCGACAGGCGCCGACGCCCTCGAACGAGTCGATGATCGTGATGTCCTTCTCGGTGCCGTCCGAGAGCTTCACCCAGCCCGGGGCGATCGATCCGGCGTACAGGAACACGCTCGACAGACCGAGGCGGGCGCTGGCCATCAGCATGCCGGGGATCGACTTGTCGCAGCCGGCGAGCAGCACGGTGCCGTCGAGACGCTCGGCCATGATGACCGTCTCCACCGAGTCGGCGATGACCTCGCGAGACACGAGCGAGAAGTGCATGCCCTCGTGGCCCATCGAGATGCCGTCCGAGACGGAGATCGTGCCGAACTGCAGCGGGTACCCGCCGCCCGAGTGCACGCCCTCCTTGGCGCCCTGTGCGAGCCGGTCGAGGCTCAGGTTGCAGGGCGTGATCTCGTTCCAGCTCGACGCGATGCCGATCTGCGGCTTGTCCCAGTCCGCGTCGCCCATGCCCACGGCGCGGAGCATGCCGCGGGAGGTGGTCGCCTCGATGCCGTCAGTGACGACGCGGCTGCGGGGCTTGATGTCGATGTCTGGCTGGGCGCCCGACGTGCCGGGCTGAGAATCGCGGGTGGACATGACGGAAGTCTATTCCGGACGGGCGGCCCGTTCCGACGCGATGACTTCCAGAAGTTCCGCGATCTGCTGTGGGGATCCCACACGCAGCGCGGCGGCGGTCTCCCCCGGTCCGACGCGCACCCCGAGATCGTCGCCGGTCAGCACGCGCAGGGCGTCCTCGTCGGTCACGTCGTCGCCCGCGAACAGGATGCCCGTGGCGCCCGTGCGCTCGCGCAGCACGGCGATCGCCGTGTCCTTGCCCTCGTCGCGCGAGGAGTACTCGAGGATGCGGTCGCCGGTGCGGCGGCGCCAGTGCCTCGCCCGACGCGCGAACACCTCGTCGACGACGCGGAACGCCTCGCGCTCTACTTCCTGCCTGGCGGGGCGTCCGTGGATGCCGATCCCGAACGTCTTGCTCTCCAGCTCGACGCCCGGGTAGCCGCTCAGCAGAGGAGCGAGCTCTTCCAGCAGAGCGTCGCGCAGGGCGCGGTCGGGGTCGTCGACACCGGCATCCGCCCCGCTCTCCCCCGGGTACCAGTACTGCGCGCCGTGGGAGCCGGCCAGCACGATCGACGATTCGTCGTCGTGCTCGGCGATCTCGCGCAGGTGCACGAGGCTGCGTCCCGAGACGAAGGCGACCGTCGTGCGCGGGAGAGCCGTGAGGTCGGCGATCGCCTTCTTCACGGCGGGGATCGCGCGTGCCGACATGGGCTCCGTGACGAGCTCGGATGCCGTGCCGTCGAAGTCGAGGGCGACCAGCAGCGTCTCGGTGCGGGCGATCGCCGACACCGCCGGATCGGCGGAGCCGGGGTGCCAGTCGCGGGTCATCCGTGCGCTCCCTCGTGTCGACGGTGGCGGGTTCGTCCGGCCTGTTCGAGAGCGCGGAGGAACGACTGCGACCAGGCGTCGACATCGTTCTCGAGCACGCGCTTGCGCAGCGCCCGCATCCGCTTGCTCTGCTCGGCACGGGGCATCTCGATCGCGCCGACGATCGCGTCCTTGACGCCCTCGATGTCGTGCGGATTGATCCGCAGCGCCTGCCGCAGCTCGTCGGCGGCTCCGGTGAACTCGCTGAGCACGAGCACGCCGCGGTTGTCGGCGCGGGTGGCCACGTACTCCTTCGCCACGAGATTCATGCCGTCGCGCAGCGCGGTCACCAGCATGACGTCTGCCGCGAGGTACATCGCGACCATCTCCTCGCGCGGGAATCCCTGGTGCAGGTAGCGGATGGCCGTGTGCCCGAGCGTGTCGTGGTCGCCGTTGATGCGTCCGATCGCCAGCTCCACCTCGTCGCGCAGGTGCATGTACGCGTCGACGCGCTCGCGACTCGGGCTGGCGACCTGGATGAAGGCGACGTCCTCGACCGAGATGCGCCCCTGATCGAGCAGCTCCCCGTACGCCTTGATGCGGTGGCGGATGCCCTTCGTGTAGTCGAGTCGGTCGACGCCGAGCAGGATGTGCTTCGGGTTGCCGAGGCCCTCGCGGATCTCGAGCGCTCGCGCGCGGATGTCCGGGCGCTGGGCCAGCTCGCGGTACGGGGTGGTGTCGATCGAGATCGGGAACGCCTTCACCAGCGGCATCCGCCCGTCGGGCAGAGTGATGCTGGAAGCTTTGGTCTCGTGACCCAGGCGGCGCTTGGCCGCCGCGAGGAAGTTCGCCGCGTCCTGCGCGCGCTGGAATCCGATCACGTCGGCGCCCAGCAGTCCGCGCAGCACCTGGTCGCGCCAGGGAAGCTGGGCGTAGAGGCCGTGCGAGGGGAACGGGATGTGGTGGAAGTAGCCGATCGTCACGTCGGGGCGCAGGCCGCGCACCATCTCGGGAACGAGCTGCAGCTGGTAGTCGTGCACCCACACGGTCCCGCCCTCGGCGACGGCGTCGGCCGCCGCCTCGGCGAATCGCCGGTTCACCTCGACGTAGGCCTCCCACCACTCGCGGTGGTACTGCGGGGGCGCGATGACGTCGTGGTAGAGCGGCCAGATCGTGTCGTTCGAGAAGCCCTCGTAGTAGTCCTGGATCTCCTGCTCGGAGAGGGTCACCGGAAGCAGCCGGATGCCGTCGGCCTCGAACGGCTCGATCTGAAGATCCGCCTGCCCTGCCCAGCCGACCCACGCGCCGTCGACGCTGCGCATCATCGGCTCCAGAGCCGCCACCAGCCCACCGGGAGAGGTGCGCCAGATCTCCTCGCCGTCGGGTGTGAGGATCCGATCGACCGGAAGGCGGTTGGCGACGACGACGAACTCTGCGGCGACCATGAGACTCCTCTGCTCGGTGACTCCAGGCTATCGACGACCGCGGCGCGGGTTACGGGGGTTGACGGGTCGCCCTCAGCGCTGCACAGGACTGATCAGTCGATTCGCGATGCCGGCGATCAGCACGATCGTCGCGGCGATGAGCGGCAGGACCAGCGCGACGGGCGTGCCGGCGCTCTCGGCGATCGCGCCGGTGCCGGCGGACGCCACCGCCTGGCCGACGACGACGCCTGAGCCGAGCATGGTCATGACCGTCGCCGAGCGCCCCCGCGGGCTGCGTGCGGCGCCGAGACTGTACTGCGTCACGATGGTCGGCCCGACGCCGATGCCCACCAGCGCGAGAGCGATGGTCATCGCGGTCACCGAATCCGCGATCGCGAAGAGCACCGAGCCCGCCACGAGGATCGTCGCGAACACGATCCACCGAGCGTGCAGCGTGAAGCGCGGCGGCAGCCACGCGACACCGAGGGCGAGCACCGCGGAGCCGACACCCATCACGCCGTACAGCAGCCCCGCCTGCTCGGGGGCACCGCGGTCCGCCATGAACGAGGTCAGTGCGGTGAGTGCGGCGCCGAAGAACAGACCGACACCGAAGATCCCCGTCACCACGACGAGCAGAACGGGCCGGAACAGTTCGCCCACGGCCGACGGGGCGCGGCCCTCGGCGTCCCGCTCGACCGAGACGTGGCGTCCGGTGGGGTGCAGCGCGAACGCGCCCACGAAGAGCAGAGTCAGCGCGGACGCGATAGCGATGGGGGCCCACGGCGCGATGAACGACGCAAGGACGCCGACGAGGAAGGGTCCGAACACGAACACCGTCTCGTCTGCGGCCGACTCGTACGACATGGTCGCCGAGGTCGTGCGGGCTCGCTGCATCTCGGGCATCCGCTCGGCGATGATCGTGACCAGCCGCGAGCGCGACATCGGCGAGACCTGCGGTGCGGTCGCGCCGATGGTGAAGGCCGATGCCAGCACGACGACGTCGGCGGCGGGCGCGTACACGATCAGGGCGAAGACGGCGAGCATCGCGGCGTTCAGCACCCCGCACAGCAACAGCACCGGTCGCTGCCCCCACCGGTCGGCCGCGGCGCCGAGGAACGGGCCGACCAGAGCGGTGCCGAAGCCGACGGCGGCGGAGGTGAGTCCGCCGAGACTCAGCGAACCGCGGACAGCGACCACCATGGTCAGCACACCGACGACCATCATGGCGAACGGCAGTCGCGCGATGAACGCGATCACGAAATAGGGGATGCCGGTCAGCCGCAGCAGGCTCGGCGAAGAGGCGGTGATCTGTGTCATGTGGCTCTCACACGTCAGAGGACGCGGGTCAGGTGCCGCCGTTGTCCGCCGGGATGCCGGCGGCCGGTAGATACACAGCAGGATCTGCTGTCAACCCTACCCGAGCATCCGGTGCCCTCGGATAGCGTGGGGGCATGCGTTACCTCCTTCGCACCGGACTCTTCAGCGCCATCTCCACGGGGTGGACCCTGCTGCGCGGTTCGCGCGGCCAGAAGTTCACGTGGCGGGCCATCCTCGCCTGGGTCAGCTGGGCGATCACGCTCTCGCTCGCGATCGGTGCGGTCAAGGACATGCGCCGCCTCGACAAGGGCCTGCCCGTCTCGGCCGACTCGCCGTTCGCGCCCAAGCCCGACAAGAAAGAGCGTCGCGAGAAGCGGCGCGACGAGGTCAAGCGCCTCTCGAAGCAGCGCTGATCCCCGTCCGTGCCGCGCGCTCGGCGCTCAGGCGGTGGGTGCGACGGTCCGCGTCGGGCATCAGCGGGTGAGGATCAGCGCCTCGCCCTGACCCCCGCCACCGCACAGGGCGGCGACCGCGGTCCCCGATCCACGCCTGACGAGTTCGTGCGCGAGGTGGACGACGAGCCGCGTGCCACTGGCGCCGATCGGATGCCCGATGGCGATGCCGCCGCCGTGCACGTTCACGATGTCGTTCGACAGCCCCAGCTCCTGCTGCGATCGCGCGACGACGGCCCCGAACGCCTCGTTGATCTCCACGCGGTCGAGCTGCTCGACCGTGATGCCCTGCTTCTCGAGCGCGCGCTCGATCGCGCGCGCCGGCTGCGCCTGCAGCGAGTTGTCGGGCCCGGCGGTCTGACCGCTCGCTCCGACGACGGCGAGCACCGGCCACCCACGGGCATCCGCATTGTCGCGCGTCGTCACGATGACCGCAGCGGCGCCGTCGGAGATCTGCGATGCGTTGCCGGCGGTGATCGTCCCGCCCTCCGCGAAGGCCGCCCGCAGACCCGCGAGCGACTCCACGGTGGTGTCTGGACGGATGCCCTCGTCGTTGTTGACGATCACCGGGGCGCCCTTGCGCTGCGGCACCGGCACCTCGACGATCTCGGCGTCGAAGACGCCCTCCGCCTGAGCCGCGGCTGCGCGCTGGTGGGACCGGGCGGCGACGGCATCCTGGATCTCCCGGGTCATCTCGAACCGCGGGTTGTGCCGCTCGGTCGAGGCGCCCATGCTCTCGCGGTCGTAGGCGTCGGTGAGGCCGTCGTGGGCCATGTGGTCGAGCACCTCGACGCTGCCGTACGTCCATCCGTCTCGTGAGCCCATCAGCAGGTGCGGGGCCCTGGTCATCGACTCCATGCCCCCGGCGACCACGGTGGTCGCGTCGCCGGTGCGGATCATGCGCGCCGCGTCGATGATCGCCGTGAGCCCCGAGAGGCAGACCTTGTTGACCGAGCTCGCCGGCACGTCCCATCCGATGCCGGCGCCGATCGCGGCCTGGCGCGCGGCGTTCTGGCCCGAACCGGCGGCGAGCACCTGACCCATGATCACCGCGTCGACGGCATCCGGAGCGATCCCCGCCTGCTCGAGCGCACCCCTGATGGCCAGCGCGCCCAGCTGCGGTGCGGTGAACGACGCCAGCTGCCCTTTCAGCCGCCCCTGCGGGGTGCGGGCGGCGGCGACGATGACGATGTCGCTCATGAGTTCTCCTTCAGGGTCTCTGCGATGCTCAGCTCGGGTTCGGTGGCAGCGATGACCTCCTGCACGCTCACGCCGGGGGCCGTCTCGACGAGCACGAGACCCCGCTCGGTGACGTCGATGACGGCGAGGTCGGTGATGATCCGGTCGACCACTCCCCTGCCGGTGAGCGGGAGCGAGCACTGGTCCACGATCTTCGCCGAGCCGTCCTTCGCGACGTGCTCCATGAGGACGATCACGCGCCGGGCGCCGTGCACGAGGTCCATCGCGCCGCCCGGGCCCTTGACCATCTTGCCGGGGATCATCCAGTTGGCCAGATCGCCGGTGGCCGAGACCTGCATGGCGCCGAGGATGGCGGCGTCGATCTTGCCCCCGCGGATCATGCCGAAGCTGGTCGCGGAGTCGAAGAACGCCGCCCCGGGCAGCAGGGTGACCGTCTCCTTGCCTGCATTGATCAGGTCGGGGTCGACGCCCTCCTCCGTCGGATACGGGCCGACCCCGAGGATGCCGTTCTCGGACTGCAGCACGACGGTCACATCGTCGGGCACGTGATTGGGCACCAGGGTCGGCAGGCCGATGCCGAGGTTGACGTACTCGCCGTCGGCGAGCTCCTGCGCGGCGCGGGCTGCCATCTCGCTGCGGGTGAGTGCCATGATCAGGCTCCTTCCTGGGTGCGGGTGGTGCGCCGCTCGATGCGCTTCTCGATGTCGCCGCCCACCTCGACCACGCGGTGCACGTACACGCCCGGCAGATGGATGCTGTCGGGATCGAGCTCTCCCGGTTCGACGAGCTCCTCGACCTGGGCGATGCAGATGCGCCCCGCCATCGCGGCGAGGGGGTTGAAGTTGCGCGCCGCCTTGTTGAACACGAGGTTGCCGTGCCGGTCTCCCCGGAGCGCGTGCACCAGCGCGAAATCGGTCCTGATCGCCTCCTCGAGCACGAAGTCGCGCTGCTCCCCGTCGACGTCGAAGCTGCGGACATCCTTGACGGGCGAGGCCACGGCGATCGACCCGTCGGGGTTGTACCGGCGCGGGAGGCCGCCCTCGGCGACCTGGGTGCCGACGCCCGTCTGGGTGAAGAAGGCGGCGATGCCCGAGCCGCCGGCACGCAGCTTCTCCGCGAGGGTGCCCTGCGGGGTGAGCTCGAGCTCGAGGTCGCCCTCGAGGAACTGCCGCTCGAACTCCTTGTTCTCGCCGACGTACGAGGAGGTCATCTTGCGGATCCGACGTGCGGCGAGCAGGATGCCCAGGCCCCAGTCGTCGACACCGCAGTTGTTGCTGACCACGCTGAGGTCGCCTGTGCCGTGGGCGTGCAGCGCCTCGATGAGGGCCATGGGGTTGCCCGAGAGGCCGAAGCCGCCGACGGCGAGCGAGGCACCGTCCGGGATGTCGGCGACGGCCTCCGCCGCGGATGGGAACTGCTTGTCGATCAAGGCCACTCCTTCGTGTGCGCTGCTTCCAGCATCGGTCCGGTCGACCCGGTGGGCAAGGCGGCGCTTGCGATGTGGTCGCATTGCGCGATAGCGTCCACATTGTGGAATCACCGCTTCCATCGCGTCGCACCGTGCCCGGCGCGCAGGCGGTCGCCAGGGCGGCCGCGCTGCTGCGTCTCGTCTCGGCATCCGCCGACGGCGCCAGCCTGCAGACGCTGTCGCGCGACGCCGGGCTCAGTCGCTCGACCGCACATCGTCTGCTCACGGCACTGCGCGTCGAGGGCCTCGTCGACCAGGACGAGGACACCGCCCGATGGATGCCAGGGCCCGAGCTCTATCTGATGGGAACCGTCGCCGCGGCACGGTACGACATCACCGAGCTGTCGCGCGACATCGTGCGCTCCCTCGCCGTCAAGACGGAGGAGAGCGCGTTCCTGTCGACGCGACGGGCCGACGAGACCGTATGCCTGGTGCGCGAGGAGGGGTCGTTCCCCATCCGCTCGTTCGTGCTCAGCGAAGGGGTGCGCTTTCCCCTCGGCGTCGCGAGCGCCGGACTGGCCGTTCTGGCCTTCCTTCCCGACCACGATGTGGATGCCTACCTGCAACGACACCCGGAGCTGGAGAGCCGGTGGGGCACGGCGCACGGCGACGAACCCCTGCGGCGCCGGCTGCGCGAGACGAGGGCCCGCGGCTATTCGGTGAACCCCGGTCTGATCGTCGAGGGGTCGTGGGGCATGGCCGCGGCTGTGTTCGACCGTCAGGGCCGACCGGAGTGGGCGCTGAGCATCACCGGCGTGGAGTTCCGCTTCGCCCCCGATCGCCTTCCCCTGCTCGGTCGCACCCTGCTCTCGCACGCTCATCAGCTCTCGTCACGGGTCGCGACCGCCCGGCACTGACGACATAGATACCACTAGGTATATACTCGGCGGTATGCATAAAGCCGAAGCGATCACCGCCATCGTGCTCGCCGCGCACGCCCTCGCCCGCATCGCGGCGCACGACGCCGGGAACGATGCGCCCTCCGCGCAATGGCGCACCCTCAGCATCCTCGACCAGGGAGGCGGAATGCGTCTCGGCGCCCTGGCATCCGCCGCGCGAACCACCCAGCCGGGGATGACGCGGCTGATCGGTGCGCTCGAGAGCGCCGGGCTCGTGGAGCGTGGCGCCGACCCCCGCGACTCACGAGCCACCGTCGTCACCGCGACAGCGGCGGGCATCCGCGCACTGCACGAATGGCGCACCGAACTGGGCACGACTCTCGCGCCGCGCTTCGACGACCTGGGCGATGACGACTGGCGGGCGATCGAGCGCACCGCCGCCATCCTCGGCGAGCGCGTGCAGAGCACGCCCGACGACATGACAGGAGCACGCGGATGAGCGGAACACCCCAGGGATCGATCTGGCGCCAGCCGGCACAGGTGTGGGCGGTCGCCTTCGCCTGCGTCGTCGCATTCATGGGCATCGGCCTGGTCGACCCGATCCTGCCCGCGATCGCCGAGTCGCTCGAGGCCTCACCGGTCGAGACTGAGCTGCTCTTCACCAGCTATCTGCTGGTCACCGGCCTCGCGATGCTCATCACCAGCTGGATCTCCAGCCGGATCGGCGCGAAGGCGACCCTGCTCGTCGGCCTCGGCCTGATCGTGGTGTTCGCTCTGCTGTGCGCACTCAGCGGCAGCGTCGACGGAGTGATCGGGTTCCGTGCCGGGTGGGGGCTGGGCAACGCGCTGTTCATCTCCACCGCGCTCGCGACGATCGTCGGCGCGGCAGCCGGAGGCAGCGGCGCCGCCATCGTGCTCTACGAGGCGGCGCTCGGCCTGGGCATCGCGGTCGGCCCGCTGCTGGGCGGGCTGCTCGGCGAACTCAGCTGGCGAGGCCCGTTCTTCGGCGTGGTGGCGCTGATGGCGATCGGGTTCATCGCGGTGCTCACCCTCGTGCGCCCAGACGGCGAGCGCCGGGAACCGATGCCGTTCTCCGCACCGTTCCGCGCACTGCGTCGCCCTGCGCTCGCCGTTCTCGCCATCGCCGCCCTGTTCTACAACATCGGGTTCTTCGTGCTTCTGGCGTTCTCGCCGTTCCCTCTCGGGTTCGGCGCCATGGGCATCGGCCTGACCTTCTTCGGCTGGGGCGTCGCTCTGGCGGTGACCAGCGTCTGGGTGGCTCCCGCTCTGATGCGGCGCACCTCGCGTACATCGATCATGCTCGTCGCCCTGGCGCTGCTGGCCGTCGACCTCATCGCCGCAGGCATCGTCGTCGCCAGCCCCGCCGCTCTGGTGGTGTGCATCGTCGCCGGGGGTCTGCTGCTGGGCGTGATGAACACCGTTCTGACCGAGGCCGTGATGGAGGCGACCGACCTGCCCCGGTCAGTCGCCTCGTCGGCGTACTCCGCCGTGCGCTTCCTGGGCGGTGCGATGGCGCCACCCACGGCCGCAGCCCTCGCGCACGCCTACGGCGACACGGTGCCCTACCTCTTCGCCGCCGCAGCCGTGCTGCTCGCCGCCCTCACCGTGCTCCTCGGTCGACGGGCGCTCGCCCACATCGACGCGTCCGGCAGCGACGAGGGCGAGGATGCCGCGGCCGTCCTCATCGGGGACGCGACGTGATGCGCGGCGAGACGGTGCGCGCGGTCATGCGTGCGGGGTGATCACTCCACCATCAGGTCGTCGATCTCGAGGTCCTCGTCGAGGAGGCAGTAGATGATCAGGTCCGGGTACTCCTCCGGGGCGATGAAGAGCAGCGTGATGCCGCCGTCACCGAACACGACCACCCCGTCGAGCGCGATGTCGTCCTTGAGCGCCTGCAGCGCCTCGACCATGTCGACCTCATCATCGTCGGCCTCGTAGGCGGCTTCGGTGAGCGCTTCGACGACCTCGCCCTCGCGCCCGTCGAGGATCTCCTCCGTCAGCCGCGCCAGGGCATGCTTCACCGTCTCCTGCATCGTGTCGAGGTCGGGAAGATCCTCACGCTCGATCGGATCCTCATCCTCGTCGCCCTGCTCGTCGTCGTCCTCGTCGTGGTCGAACTCCTCGTCGAATTCGTACTCGACCGTGACGCGTCGACCTCCGGGCAGTTCGACGGTCGCGGTGAGCGCGCCGTCCTCATCGGTGTCGATGTCATCGAGATCGATCATGAGAGCCACCTCCTGTCCGCCATGTTCCCACCGGCGCGCCCGAGACGGAAGAGGCTCGTTCCGCGCGGTCGCCATTCGGCACTGCCCTAAGGTCGTGGCATGAGAAGAACGCGCGGACGGGTCGTCGACGTCGACACGCTCGAGGACTTCGACCGCCGTGTCGCGGCCGGCGTCCGTTCACTCTCCGGCTGGCGGATGCGTGCACTCGACCTCACAGAGCGAAGCAGCGCCCTGAGGTCGGTCGAGGTCAGCGGAGCCCTGTTCCTGGGCTGCAGCCTGAACCTCGCCGACGAGTCGTCGGTGCGGGCACGCGGCGCGGTGGTGTTCCCGGAGGCGCCTGGCATCCCGATCGACACCTACCGCACGACGTTGTACACGCCCACCGATCTCTTCGACGCCGCCGACTACGGCGACAGCCTCGACGCGCGCACCTACGCCTGGTCGGAGCGCGCGACGTCCAGGGATGCCGCGCTCGCGAAATCGCTGCACGATCACACCATCGATGTCGCGCTCGCCGAGTGGGTCGCCGGCAGGCGCCTCGTCGGCGTCATGGGCGGGCACGGCGTGGTGCGCGGCAGTCGTGAGTACGCCGACGGCGTCGAACTCGGGCAGCGGCTGTCCGCGGCGCTGACCGTCGCGACCGGCGGCGGTCCCGGTGCGATGGAGGCCGTCAACCTGGGTGGGTATCTGGCGGGCCGAGGAGCGGATGCCAGGGAGCGCGCGCTGTCGATGCTCGCCTCGGTGCCGAGCTTCGCCCCCAGCGTCGCCGTGTGGGTCGATGCCGCGTTCGCCGTGCGTCGGGAGTTCCCCGACGGCGGCGACTCCCTCGGCATCCCCACCTGGCACTACGGGCACGAGCCGCCCAACCCGTTCGCCAGCGCCATCGCGAAGTACTTTCGCAACGCGCAGCGCGAGGCGATCCTCCTGGAGGTGTGCCAGGCCGGGATCGTGTTCCTGCCCGGCTCGGGCGGAACCGTGCAGGAGATCTTCCAGGATGCCTGCGAGAACTTCTACGCCGACGAGTCGTCGGTCGCGCCGATGATCCTGGTCGGGCGTGAGTACTGGACCGAGCAGTACCCGGCCTGGCCCCTGCTGGCCGCGCTCGCCGCCGGACGGCCGATGCAGCACCACGTGCACCTCGTCGACACCGTGCAGGAGGCGGCCGAGCTGGCCTCGCGTGGCACATGACACCGTGACCCGCCCGGCGAACCGCGGGGATTTGGCGCGACCCCCGGCCGCTGGTAATGTAATTCCTCGGCCGGGGAAATCTTCCCGGGCCACGCACCTCTAGCTCAATCGGCAGAGCAACTGACTCTTAATCAGTGGGTTCAGGGTTCAAGTCCCTGGGGGTGCACGGACAGCCCCGGTAGATCTCGCCATCTATCGGGGCTCTCTGCATGTCAGGGCCGTGAGGAACAGCGGTCGCGTGGAGCGATCCCGAGCCCGACGGCACCGCGCCGGTCAGAGGTCGAACAAGCCGATCGTCCCGACGTCGACATCCACCTCGACGTCCACGTCGGCGTACGGCTGCTCTTCCGGCACCGCCCACGGCGGCACCACCGCGATCGTCACACGCCGATCCGCAGACATGAGCACACGCAGGTCGGTGCCGTTCGCAGCGGTGATCTGCACGAAGCGGTGGTGATCGACGGCCTCCTGAACGACGTGCTGCAGCTCATCCATGTCCTCTGTCGCGGAGAGCACGACCGTCGCACCGTCTATGGAGATCGTCTTTCGAGCATCAAGTGCAGAGTCGGCCATGCCCACACGTTAGCCCTCGGCGCGAGATCCACCGATGGGGTTGCGAGGCGGCACCGGGAGAGAGAGCATGGATGCCCTCGGCGCTCGGATCCCGGCTGTCAGGGGAGCCGCGCGGGACGGACGGAACGGATCGTTTCGTGTCTGGACCGATATCCTGCAGGCCGGTTCGAGCGAGGGACGCGGCTTATCCTGGATAGGTGACCGACACCCGCGATGACGCCGACCTCACTGCCGATCTCGCGCTCGCGCTGCGGCTGGCCGACGCCGCCGACGCCCAGTCGCTCCCCCGCTTCGACGCGGCCGATCTGCAGATCTCGCGCAAGGCAGACCGCTCGCACGTGACCGACGCCGACTTCGCCACAGAGCGCGCGGTCCGCGAGCTGCTGGCCGCTGAACGCCCCGGCGACGGCATCTTCGGCGAGGAGTACGGTGCGCAGGGCGACTCCCGGCGTCAGTGGATCATCGACCCGATCGACGGCACCGCGAACTTCCTGCGCGGCGTGCCGCTGTGGGGCACGATGATCGCCCTCGCGTTCGACGGTGTGCCGCGCGTCGGGGTGGTCAGCATGCCCGCGCTGTCACGCCGCTGGTGGGCCGCAGACGGCCTCGGCGCGTGGACGAACACTGCCGACGCCCCCCGCCGCCTGTCGGTGTCAGACGTCGACTCGCTCGGCGACGCGAGCATCAGCTTCCAGAGCATCGCCCAGTGGGCCGACGCCGGACGGCTCCCCGAGCTCCACGCCGTCGCCGATCGCGTCTGGCGCGACCGCGCATACGGTGACGTGTACAGCTACATGCTGCTCGCCGAGGGCCGCATCGACATGGTCGCCGAGTTCGACGTCAAGGAGTACGACATCGCCGCGGCCGTGGCGATCGTTCGAGAAGCGGGCGGCCGCATGACCGCCTTCGACGGAACCGAGACCCTGTCGGCGCTGTCCACGCTCGCCACGAACGACATCCTGCACGACCGTTTCCTGTCCCTGTTCCGCGACGCGCGACTCCCCTGAGCGCGCCACTGCCTCTCCCCCTCCCCCTCCCCGGATCCCCCTTATGAGCCCCCGCATCCCCCTCACCTTCAGCGCGCTCGCAGCCGTCCTGATGCTGGCATCCTGCGCCGCCCCTGACCCCACGCCCCCGCCCTCCTCTAGCCCGTCGACGAGCGCCGAGCCGACGACCGCCGCGACCACGGCTCCGGTCGACGTCAAGACGCCGACGCCCGGCGCCGAACCCACCTGCAAGACGATCATCACCCCGGGAACCGTCGAGGCCCTGACCTCCCAGGGATGGACCTCGAAGCAGGAGGAGCTGCGCATCGGCGAGACGCTCGTCGAGGACGGTCTGCTGTGCATGTGGGCCGACTTCAGCACGGCGTCCGACCACGGCCAGATGTACGGGTGGGGAACACTCGACGCGCGCACCGCCGACGTCGCGCAGTCGAACCTGAAGCGGGACGGCTGGCTGCGATCGACCGACGGCGATCTGGTGTACTTCACCGAGGACCCCGCGTACGCCATCGCGACCGACGAGGACGGCTTCGGCATGACCTACGAGTTCGGCGACGGATGGGTGAAGTTCGCCGACACGAAACAGGGCCTGCTGCTCATCGACTGGAAGGGATGAGCGAACAGGCCCTGGGGTGAAGGCGCCGCCCGCGGGCGGCGCCTGACGTCACTTCTGGCGCTGACCCCAGCTGTCGGTGCGACGCGTCGCCGAACCGCGCTGGCGCATCACGTAGGCCATGGCGAGGCTGACCAGGATGATGCCGGCGCTGAAGGCCACGCCCTGCCATGCGGGCATCTCCCAAGAGGCGCCGAGAAGCCACATGCCGCCCAGGAACAGCACGAGGAACACGATGAAGTCGACCATGTCGAAGCCTTTCCGATCGTCGGATTACCCCCTCAGCTTACCGGTCTGACGGGCAGCTCCGCGGCCGCATCCGTCGAGCGCGCGCGGCTAGAGTTGGGGCATGCCGAGGAGCCGACCGTGACCGCGACGACCGGCCGCCCGTCCCGCCGCGGGCGCCCAGGACACGACCGCGCCGATGTGATCCGTGTCGGCGTTCAGCTGTTCAACGAGCAGGGCTACGACGCGACCTCGGTGGCAGATCTGACCGCTCGGCTCGGGGTGACGAAGTCCGCGCTGTACCACCACGTCGACTCGAAGGAGCAGATCCTCCAGATCGCCCTCGACGAGGCCCTCGGCGGCCTGGAGGATGCTCTGCAGGCGGCGCTCGGGCATCCGACCGCCGACGCACGGCTCACCGCCATCGTCGACGGCGCCGTGCGCGTGCTGACCGAACGGCTGCCGCAGGTGACCCTGCTGCTGCGTCTGCGCGGCAACAGCGACATCGAGCTGGCCGCCCTGGAGCGCCGCCGACGCTTCGATCACACGGTGACCGGTCTCGTGCGGGAGGCCCAGGCGGAGGGACTCGTGAGAGCGGATCTGGATGCCGGTGTGGCCACCCGCCTGATCTTCGGGATGATCAACTCGGTCGTCGAATGGTACCGACCGGACGGCCCCGTCGACCCGGAGCTGCTGGGCACCGAAATCCGGGCGGTCGCGCTCGACGGGCTGCGTCCGCGAGCGTGACGCGGCAGACGACACGCCAGGACCGATGTTCCACAGTGACAGCGGCTTGGTGGAGCTGGGGGGAATCGAACCCCCGTCCGACGCTGCTCATCCACGTCTTCTCCGGGCGCAGTCTGTGAAAGCGTTCTGCTCGGCTCCGACCTTTGTCACAGACACCTAAGTCGACGAGCCCAGTCTGGGAAGAGTCCCACGTGACGTCCAGACGCCGTCACGCAGCAAGATCCCTAGATGACGCCAGGGTCCGTAGCGGGATCAGCTACGGTCTGACGGACTATCGGGCTCGCTTAGGCAGCGAGGGCGAAGTCGTTGCGCTTGGTTTCGGCAACTATGGTTTTGCAGGGAGCGTTCACGAGATAACCCTGCATCCTCGGCCCGCTTCTCGTCGATACACAGGCGCCGTCGAAACCGATCAGCCCCGTGGACCTTCTTGCGAAGGAGCCGCTGTCACACTGTGGAATTATCAGCGGGAGCAGGTGCTCCCGAGCATCACAGACTACAACGGATCGACGCCGGATGCTATTCCGCGACCGACCTGTCGCCCGTGTGCCGTACAGTCGCTCGCATGAGCGAAGTCATCATCACCGTCCGCGGCGAGCACGAGCTGAGAGTCGCACCCGAGCGCGCCACGATCAGGCTCACCGTGGCACTCGACGGCCCCGAGCGCGAAGAGGTCGTCCGCCGCGTGCTCGCGCTCGCCGAACCTGTGCGCGAGGGCATCGTCGCGCGGGAGCAGGCCGGCAGCGTGACCGCGTGGACGAGCCAGCGGCTGAGCGTGTACGGCGAGCGTCCGTGGAACGCCGACGGCCGCAAGCTCGCACCCGTGTATCGGGCGAGCATCGACTTCACCGCCACCTTCGCCGACATCTCGGAGCTCTCGCTCTGGGCCACGGAGCTCGCCGGTGAGGACGGCATCGCACTCGGCGGCGTCGACTGGCATCTCACCCCCGAGACCGAACGCGAGGTGGAGCGCGAGGTCGCCACTCAGGCTGTCGGCGTGGCCGTGTCGCGCGCGCAGGCCTATGCCGAAGCGCTCGGACTGCGCACGCTCACCCCGGTGGAGATCGCCGATCGAGGCCTGATCTCCGCCGAGACTCCCACCTTCATGCCGGTCGCGATGCGCGCCGCCGGCGGCTTCGATGCGTCACCTGCGATGGAGTTCCAGGGCGAGGAGATCACCGTCTCCGCCACCGTCGAAGGCCGCTTCTCGGCATCCTGACACCGGCTGCGCTGCGGGCGGATCCACCCCCCGCAGCGCACTCGTCAGCTGATGGCGAAGGGGGCCAGCTCGGCAGCCAGACGCTCGGACACGTGCGCGTGCACTGCGGTGCCGTTCTCCTCGTGCTCGGCCGAGATGAGCACCCCGCTCTCGTGCACCGCCGAGACGAGATCCCCTCGGTCGTACGGCACGAGCGCGCGCACCTCGATCGCGGGCATCGGGAGTCGGCGCTCGATCTCGGCGCGCAGCTCGGCGATGCCCTCGCCCGTGCGGGAGGAGACGAAGTGGGCGTCGGGCGCGAGACCGCGCAGCACGAGTCGTTCGTCGTCGTCGATCAGGTCTGCCTTGTTGAACACGACGATCTCGGGGATGTCGCGGCCGCCGACGTCGCCGATCACGTCGCGCACCGTCTGCAGCTGCGCCGACGGGTCGGGATGCGAACCGTCGACGACGTGCACGAGCAGGTCGGCCTGGCCGACCTCCTCCAGCGTCGAACGGAAAGCCTCGACCAGCTGGTGCGGCAGATTGCGCACGAAGCCGACAGTGTCGGCGAGCGTGTACACGCGGCCGTCGGCCGATTCCGCACGCCGCACCGTGGCATCGAGGGTCGCGAACAGGGCGTTCTCGACGAGCACGCCCGCGCTGGTCAGCGCGTTCAGCAGGCTCGACTTGCCGGCGTTCGTGTACCCGGCGATCGCGACCGACGGGATGGTGTTGCGCTTGCGCTCGGCGCGCTTGGCGTCGCGTGCCGGCGCGAAGTCGCGGATCTGCTTGCGCAGCTGCGCCATACGCGTGCGGATGCGGCGGCGGTCGAGCTCGATCTTCGTCTCACCCGGTCCGCGCGATCCCATGCCCGCGCCGCCGGCGCCCACCTGGCCACCGGCCTGCCGGCTCATCGACTCACCCCAGCCGCGCAGGCGCGGGAGCAGGTACTCGAGCTGCGCCAGCTCGACCTGCGCCTTGCCCTCGCGGCTCTTCGCGTGCTGGCTGAAGATGTCGAGGATCACGGTGGTGCGGTCGATGACCTTCACCTTCACGACGTCCTCGAGTGCGCGTCGCTGGCTGGAGGCGAGCTCGGTGTCGGCGATCACCGTGTCGGCGCCCACGGCGGCGACGATCTCCTTGAGCTCCTGCGCCTTGCCCCGACCGAGGTAGGTCGCGGGGTCGGGGTGCGGCCTGCGCTGCAGCAGTCCGTCGAGCACCACCGCACCGGCCGTCTCGGCGAGGGCCGCGAGCTCGCGCAGCGAGTTCTCGGCATCCTCCTGCGCGCCCTGCGGGTACACGCCGACGAGCACGACGTTCTCCAGGCGCAGCTGCCGGTATTCGACCTCGGTGACGTCCTCGAGTTCGGTGGACAGTCCGGCGACGCGGCGCAGCGCGTGCCTGTCCTGAAGGTCCCACTGCTCGCCGTCCGCGTCGGTGTGGGCGGCGGATGCTGCATCCTGCAGCGCCTGGGCGGTGCCGAACACGCGTGCCTGAGTACGCGGCTCGGCGTTCGCGAGCACGCGATCCAGGGCATCCTGTGTGCTGTTGTCGTCGTTGGGGTTCGTCATCCGGTGGTGAACTCTGTCCTCTCTGAGAAGCGCCTTAACCTTAGCCCGCGACGTCCGGTACGCTCACTGCATGCCGTCGTCCGATCATTACTTCAGTGCGGCCCCGGCCAGTGCCGAGAACCTTCGAACCATCACCGTCCCGCTCGCGGGCCGTGAGCGTGCGGTGACCACCGCAGGCGGCGTGTTCAGCCCTGACCGCCTCGACACGGGCACCGCGGTGCTGTTCGCCAACATGGCTCCTCTGCCGCCGAGTGGCAACTTCCTCGACCTCGGGTGCGGTTGGGGTCCGATCAGCCTCACCATGGCCCTCTCATCGCCGAACGCCACCATCTGGGCTGTCGACGTGAACGAGCGGGCCCTGGATCTGACCCGACGCAACGCCGAGTCTCTCGGCCTCACCAACGTCAACGCCGTGAAGCCGGAAGATGTTCCCGCTGATGTCGTGTTCACCACTATCCGCTCCAACCCGCCGATCCGGGTGGGCAAGAGCGAGCTGCACGACATGCTGGAGCGCTGGATCCCCCGTCTCGACGAGCGCAGCGACGCGTGGCTGGTCGTGCAGCGCAACCTCGGCTCCGACTCGCTGCAGCGGTGGATGTCGACGGTCTTCTCCCCCGGCTTCAGCGTGACGCGCGCAGCGACCGGGAAGGGGTATCGGATCCTGAAGGTGCGTCGGCACGGCACGCCGCCGACAGCCCCGATCACGCTGCCCGGATGACCGACCGGCCTCAGACGAGGTCGATCTCGCCGCGGTAGACCAGTTGCGCGGGCCCGGACAGTGCGACGTGCTCCCCGTCTTCGGCGGGGAACATCCGCACACCCAGCACTCCACCCGGCACCTCGACGCGCCAGTGGTGCGGTGCGCGGGAGCCCGCCCAGTGGCGCACCGCCAGGGCGGTAGCCGCGACCCCCGTGCCGCAGCTGAGCGTCTCGCCCACGCCGCGTTCGTGCACGCGCATGCGCACGTGCCCGACGCCGTCTCGCACCAGGGGCTCCGCCGGGACGACGAACTCGACATTCGCGCCGTCGACAGGCGCGGGGTCCAGCACGGGAGTGGGATCGAGGTCGAGCCCGGCCAGTTCCTCGTCGGATGCCAGAGCGACGACCACATGAGGGTTGCCGACGTCGATGCCGAGCCCCGGTCGGGGCACGGAGAGACCGGCGGCACGGGCGAGCGGCTCGCCACCGGAGAGCTTCCACAAGCCGAGATCGACCTGGTAGCCGTTCTCCGAGCGCATCACATCCCGCACACCCGCTCTCGTGCCGATCGGCAGCGTCGACCCGCTCTCGATCGTCGCGAGACCGGCGCGCAGCAGATAGTGCGCGAAGACCCGGATGCCGTTGCCGCACATCTCGGCGATCGAGCCGTCGGCGTTGCGGTAGTCCATGAACCACTCGGCATCGGGCTCCTCGGCGAGAGCCGCCGCACCCTCGGGCAGCGCACGGGAGCGCACCACTCGCAGCACGCCGTCGCCGCCGACGCCGAAGTTCCGATCGCAGAGCGCCTGCACCCGGGCGGGTGTGAGGTCGAGTCCGCCGTCGACGTCCTCGATGATCACGAAGTCGTTGCCGGTGCCGTGCCCCTTGGTGAATGCGACCATGCGAACAGTCTAGGGAGGCGGCGCACCGGCGACACGGCAGCGACCGCACAGGAAGCTGCGGTCAGGCGCCATCTCAGCCGGTCAGCGCCGCCACATCGACCGGGTGCTCGACCCACTCGATGTCGGGATAGCGCTTGAACCACGACACCTGCCGGCGCGCGTACCGACGCGTCAGCGCCTGCGTCTCGGCGATGGCCTCGTCCTGCGTCCTGGCACCGCGCAGCTGCGCGAGGGCCTGCGCATAGCCGATCGCTCGCGACGCGGTGACGCCGCGCTCGATTCCGCTGACGCGCAGGCGCTCGACCTCATCGAGCATCCCGTCGCGCCACATCCGCTCGACGCGCCGGTCGAGTCTCTCGACGAGAACGTCGCGAGCGGTGTGCAGACCGATGACGCGCGTCGACGGATGCCAGAGTTCCGGCTTCTCGGGGAGCGCGCCATGCGTGACGCCACCCTGCTCGATCACCTCGAGCGCTCGCACGATGCGGCGGCCGTTCTTCGGGTCGATCCTGGCGGCCGCGCCCGGATCGACCTCGCGCAGCCGTTCGAAGAGCGCTCCGGCGCCGTTCTCATCGAGCTCCGCCTCCAGCCGCGCCCGGACGGCGGCATCCCTCGGCGGGAAGCGGAAATCGAAGATCACGCTGGAGACGTACAGACCCGACCCGCCGACGAGGATCGCGTCGCCGCCCCGGGCGTGGATCGCGGCTACCGTCTCGCGGGCGAGCGGCTGATACCAGGCGACCGCGGCCTCGTCTGTCACCTCCCGGGCATCGAGCAGATGATGCGGGATGCCTCGCCGCTCGTGCGTCGACAGCTTCGCCGTGCCGATGTCCATGCCGCGGTACAGCTGCATGGCGTCGGCGTTGACGATCTCGGCGGGATTGCCCAGACCACGCAGGTGCTCGGCGAGGTCGAGAGCCAGATCGCTCTTTCCCGTTCCGGTCGCGCCGACGATCGCCCAGAGCCTGGGCGAGGCGCCAGCGCGAGCAGACCCGAGGGTCAAGATCCGACGGGGCGCAGGGTCGGCAGACCGAGCGAGACGGCGCGCGGTGCACCCGCCTCCCCGACCGCCGCGGGAACACCGCACGACGCCGCCTGTGCGCGATCCCACGCATCTCCGCCTCGCGTGCGGCGGATGCGCAGCGGCGCACCCGTCGGGTCGTCGGCCAGCAGGTGGAACGGCGCCCCGTGCGTGATCCTGACCGTGACGGCATCGCCAGGCCGGGGCAGCTCCGACCCTGGTGTCACCTCGAAGTGCACGAGGCGATTGTCTTCCGCACGACCGGTGAGACGGTGGGTCTCGGCGTCTTTCTTGCCCTCGCCGACCGACACGAGCACCTCGACCTCGCGGCCGACCTGCTTCTGGTTCTCCTCGAGCGAGATGCGCTCCTGCAGCGCGATCAGCCGGTTGTAGCGCTCCTGCACGACGGCCTTGGGCACCTGGTTCTGCATGGTCGCGGCCGGCGTGCCCTCGCGGATGGAGTACTGGAAGGTGAACGCGCCCGAGAAGCGGGACTGCTCGACGACGCGCATCGTGTCTTCGAAGTCCTCGTCGGTCTCGCCGGGGAAGCCGACGATGATGTCGGTGGTGATCGCGGCGTGCGGAATACGCTCGCGCACGCGCTCGATGATGCCGAGATAGCGCGAGCTGCGGTACGAGCGGCGCATCGCCTTGAGGATGCTGTCGCTGCCCGACTGCAGCGGCATGTGCAGCTGGGGCATCACGTTGGGTGTCTCGGCCATGGCGTCGATGACGTCGTCGGTGAACGCGGCCGGGTGCGGGCTGGTGAAGCGGATGCGCTCGAGGCCCTCGATCTCGCCCGCCGCACGCAGCAGCTTGCTGAACGCCTGGCGGTCGCCGAACTCGACACCGTACGAGTTGACGTTCTGACCGAGCAGCGTGACCTCGATGGCCCCGTCTTCGACGAGCAGACGGATCTCGCTCAGGATGTCGCCAGGACGGCGATCCTTCTCCTTGCCCCGCAGGCTCGGAACGATGCAGAACGTGCAGGTGTTGTTGCAGCCGACCGAGATCGAGACCCACCCGCTGTGCGCTGAGTCCCGTTTGGTCGGCAGGGTCGAGGGGAAGACCTCCAGCGACTCGAGGATCTCGAGCTCTGCCTCGCCGTTGTGACGTGCGCGCTCAAGCAGGCCGGGGAGCGATCCCATGTTGTGGGTGCCGAAGACGACATCGACCCAGGGCGCCTTGTCGAGCACGGCCTGCTGGTCCATCTGCGCGAGGCACCCGCCGACGGCGATCTGCATCCCCTCGTGCTTGTCCTTTCGGGACTTCAGGTGGCCGAGGGTGCCGTACAGCTTGCCGGCGGCGTTGTCGCGGACGGCGCAGGTGTTGATGATGACGATGTCGGCCTCGTCGCCGGCATCCGCCCGCGCGTATCCGGCACTCTCGAGCGAACCCGACAGCCGCTCGGAGTCGTGCACGTTCATCTGGCAGCCGAAGGTGCGCACCTCGTAGGAGCGACGGCGCCCGTCGGCGGTGATCGCCGCGTCGGAGGGCGCGATGATCGTCGGTTCGGAAGAGAGAGAAGACATGGTGAGTCCATTCTACGAGCCGCCCGGCCAGATGGCCGAGCGGCTCGTGGAGTGGATGCTCACTCGGAGTCGACGAACCGCACGCCCGAGGGGTGCGCTGCGGACGGCCTGCTCGAGGCGCGCCGCACGCCGACCTCGCCCAGGGCCGTGCGGGCGGCGTCCATCGCGACCGAGCCGCCGTAGCCGCGACGGGCGAGCTGCCCGTGCAGTCGGCGCAGCGCCGTGTCGTAGTCGAGGCGGCTCATGCCGGATGCCTTGCTGCGGGCGAAGTCCAGTGCCCGCTCGGCATCGTCGTCGGGCAGCTCTGCGAGTGCGTCGTCGATGATGTCTCGCGCGATGCCGCGCTGCGCCAGCGAACGAGCCAGGGCGATGCGCCCCTGCCCCTTGCGCTCCGATCCGGAGATCACCAGCAGCGACGCGAGCGTGTGATCGTCGAGATAGCTCCTGCGCAGGAACTCGTCGACGACGTCTTCGACCGCGTTCCGATCGAGGCCGTTGTCCCGCAGCACCGACCGCGCCTCCGAGACCGACAGCTGCTTGGCTCGCAGTCGGCGCACCAGCGCCGCCTCCGCGCGCTGACGGATCTCATCGGCATCCGGTTCGCTCGGCGCAGACACGTCGTGCTGATCACTCGGATCGTCGACCCGTGGTTCTGGCTGCAGGGGTGCGGCCTCCACGGAGCCCGTGGAGGGACCGGCACCCCGCGTGCCGCCGAACAGCGGGATGACAGGAGCGATCCTGTCGTTCGAGGACATCACGCCGGGCGGCGCTCGGCGAGCTCGTCGACGGTGGCCTCCGCCTTGACGCCGACGCCGAGCTTCTGCTTGATCTGCGTCTCGATCGCCATGGCGATGTCGTCGTTCTTGATCAGGAAGTTGCGCGCGTTCTCCTTGCCCTGACCGAGCTGGTCGCCGTCGTAGGTGTACCACGAGCCGGACTTCTTGACGATGCCGTGCTCGACGCCGAAGTCGATGAGGCTGCCCTCTCGCGAGATGCCGATGCCGTAGAGGATGTCGAACTCCGCCTGCTTGAAGGGCGGGGCCATCTTGTTCTTGACGACCTTGACGCGGGTGCGGTTTCCGACCGCCTCGGTGCCGTCCTTCAGCGTCTCGATGCGACGGATGTCGAGGCGGACAGAGGCGTAGAACTTCAGCGCCTTACCACCGGCCGTGGTCTCGGGCGAGCCGAAGAACACGCCGATCTTCTCGCGCAGCTGGTTGATGAAGATCGCGGTGGTCTTGGTCTGGTTCAGGCCACCGGTCAGCTTTCGCAGCGCCTGCGACATGAGTCGGGCCTGCAGACCGACGTGCGAGTCGCCCATCTCACCCTTGATCTCCGCCTCGGGGACGAGGGCGGCGACGGAGTCGATGACGACGAGGTCGATCGCGCCGGAGCGGATCAGCATGTCGGCGATCTCGAGCGCCTGCTCACCCGTGTCAGGCTGCGAGACGAGCAGCTGGTCGATGTCGACGCCGAGCTTGCGTGCGTACTCGGGGTCGAGCGCGTGCTCGGCGTCGATGAACGCGGCGATGCCCCCCGCACGCTGGGCGTTGGCGATCGCGTGCAGCGTCAGCGTGGTCTTACCGGACGACTCGGGTCCGTAGATCTCGATGATGCGTCCGCGGGGCAGACCTCCGATGCCGAGGGCGACGTCGAGGGCGATCGACCCGGTCTGGATGACCTCGACGGGGGCGCGCTCGTCGCTGCCCAGTCGCATGATCGATCCCTTGCCGAACTGACGCTCGATGTGCGCGAGTGCGGAGTCCAGGGCCTTCTCGCGGTCGTCGGTGGATGGCATGACGTGCTCCTCTGTATCTCGAAGTTCTGCCGCCTGTAGGCTGTCGCGGCCGTTCCGGATGGAGTGACTCTGCGACAAGGCGCATGGCTCAGTGCCACATCCTTCACCGTAGGAGCGGCCACCGACATTCGGTCGGCGACAGCGTCTGATGTGGAGAAGATGACCTCAGGACCACTTGTGCAGAACATTACGCGGCCGTCGAACACATCTTCGACGACACGCCGGGATGAGCTGTCCGAGTTTCGTTTCAGCGCTCGCGCGGCTCGAGCCGTCCCACACCGTACCGACGCGTGGGTGGTACGTCCGCCTCGTCGCACAGCGCGACCCAGATGTCGCGCGGCGGCACACCGGCATCCAGTGCCTCACGTGCTGTCCGCCCGAGCGAGCCGAGGATGAGGTCGTGCACGAGCGAGTCCGCGCGGCCGCCGAACTCGTCGTCGACCGCGCGGAGGAACTCGCTGCGTCGCATGGGGAGGGTGCGCCGGGGCGTCAGTGCAGCGACAGCTCGGGCTCGACCTCGGCGACGAGGTCGTCCGGAACCACATCCGGGAAGGGGCTGAGGCCCTCGAGAACGGAGATGCGGTCGCCCACTTCGCGCATGATCGTCGAGATGGGCACATCCAGCGCTTCGGCGACCGAGGCGAGGATCTCGCTCGACGCCTCCTTCTGACCGCGCTCGACCTCGCTCAGGTAGCCGAGGGCCACGGAGGCCTTGCTCGCGACCTGGCGCAGGGTGCGCCCCTTCTGCAGGCGGAAGTCCCGCAGCACATCGCCGATTTCCTGTCTGACGAGGATCATCGGAACCTCCTCTCCTTTGCGTCACCTGGAGTCTGCTCCGAGGGGACGGCCAGTCTAACCCGATCGGGTGTCGTTGAATCTACTGTTTCTCGCTGTGCTTGAGTTGTGAGTACGCGACGTGTCACGTAGAGGAGAACCTCGCCCGCCGCGGGGCTATTCCCGCACCGCCACCAGCGCTTCCGCCAGTGCCGCGACCGTCGCCCGCTCGCGGATCTCAGCCCGCGTTCCCTCGAACCGGTACGGGATGCTGCGGACGCCGTCCGGTGTGGCGATCCCGATGTGCACCGTGCCGACCGGCTGACCATCGGGCGAGTCGGGACCGGCGATCCCCGTCGTCCCGATGCCGACATCGGCCGAGCGCCCGTCGACGGCCACGGCGCGCCGCACGCCTTGGGCCATCTGCGCGGCCACGTCGGGATGGACGGCCCCGTGCTCGGCGAGCAGCGCGGCGTCGACCCCGAGCAGGGTGTGCTTGACCGGTATCGCGTACGCGACGACCCCGCCCAGCAGGGTCGCCGAGGCACCGGGAACGGATACGACCTGAGAGCAGACCGCACCTCCGGTGAGCGACTCCGCCACGCCCAGCGTCCAGCCCCGCTGACGAAGAGCGGCGACCAGCAGCTCAGCCTGGGTCATCCGCTCCTCCGGCGGCCGCGCACCTGCGCGACGAGATAGTCGATCCCGCTCGCGACGGTGAGCACGAGCGCCAGGATCATCAGCACCTGCGTGACGACCACCCAGGCGGCCTGACCGACGAGACCGTGCAGCGGAAGCAGCGCCCAGCTCAGCGCGACGCCCTGCACGACGGTCTTGATCTTGCCCATCCAGGCCGCCGCGACCACGTGCTCGTGCACGAGAGTGAAGCGGTGGATGGTGATCGCCCATTCCCGCACGAGGATGACGATGATGATCCACCACGGGACCTCGCCGAGGATGGCGAGTCCGATGAAGCCGGCGCCGGTGAGCAGCTTGTCCGCGATCGGATCCCACAGCTTCCCGAAATCGCTCACGATGTCGTATCTGCGTGCGAGGTAGCCGTCGATCCAGTCGGTCGAGATGGCGAGCACGAACAGGCCGGCAGCCACCCAGCGAAGCACGATGTCGTCGGCGCCGAACGTGCCGGCCAGCAGCAGGAGGATGAAGAAGACGACCGCGAGGGGGATGCGGGCGATCGTGATCGCGTTGGGAAGCTGCCGTGGAATGGTCATCAGTCGCGTCCCGTCAGTCCCCAGGCGTCTTCGTCGCCGTCGTGATCGCTCTCGACCACGGGCAGGCCTTCGAACTGCTCGGCCACCGGGTCCCGCCCGTACGGATCGCCGCCGGCGGATGCGCTCGCAGACGCGGTGGCAGGCGCGGCCGGCGCCGGTGCATCCTCTCCGCGCAGCTTCGCGAGCACGCCGGGCAGCTGCTCGGAGGTCACCAGCACGTCGCGGGCCTTCGAGCCCTCGGAGGGCCCGACGATCTCGCGCGACTCGAGCAGATCCATGAGTCGACCGGCCTTGGCGAAGCCGACGCGCAGCTTGCGCTGCAGCATCGAGGTCGACCCGAACTGCGACGACACGATCAGCTCGGCCGCGGCGAGCAGCAGCTCGAGATCGTCGCCGATGTCCTCGTCGACCTCCTTCTTGCGTGCCTCCGCCGACTCCTGCACGTCGGGACGGTACTCCGGCCTGGCCTGCTGCGTGACGTGCTTGACGACCGCGGAGATCTCGGCCTCGTCCACCCACGCGCCCTGTAGCCGGAAGGGCTTCGACGACCCCATCGGCGAGAACAGGGCGTCACCCTGACCGATCAGCTTGTCGGCGCCGGGAGCGTCGAGGATGACGCGGCTGTCGGTGACGCTCGTCACGGCGAACGCCAGACGTGAGGGCACGTTCGCCTTGATCAGACCCGTGACCACGTCGACGCTGGGGCGCTGCGTGGCGAGCACGAGGTGGATGCCCGATGCTCGCGCCAGCTGAGTGATGCGCACGATCGAGTCCTCGACGTCTCGAGGGGCGACCATCATCAGATCGGCGAGCTCGTCGACGACGACCAGCAGGTACGGGTACGGCTTGAGCACGCGCTCGCTGCCCGGCGGCACTTGCACCTCGCCCGCGCGGACGGCCTTGTTGAAGTCGTCGATGTGACGGTAGCCGAACGACGCCAGGTCGTCGTAGCGCATGTCCATCTCCTTCACGACCCACTGCAGCGCCTCGGCGGCCTTCTTCGGGTTCGTGATGATGGGGGTGATCAGGTGCGGGACGCCCGCGTAGTTGGTCAGCTCGACGCGCTTGGGGTCGATCAGCACCATGCGCACATCCGCGGGCCTGGCGCGCATGAGCAGGCTGGTGATCATCGAGTTGACGAAGCTGGACTTTCCCGACCCGGTCGATCCTGCGACGAGGAGATGCGGCATCTTGGCCAGGTTCGCCACGACGATGTTGCCGCCCACGTCCTTGCCGACGCCGATCGTCAGGGGGTGCGTGCTCTTCTGCGCCGCGGTCGAGCGCAGCACGTCGCCGAGCGCGACGGTCTCCTTGTCGACGTTGGGGATCTCGATGCCGATCGCGCTCTTGCCCGGGATGGGCGACAGGATCCGCACGTCGTTCGATGCGACCGCGTAGGCGAAGTTGTTGCTCAGCTGCAGGATCTTCTCGACCTTGACGCCGTGGCCGACCTCGACCTCGTACTGCGTGACCGTCGGGCCGCGCGAGAACCCGGTGACCTTCGCATCGACCTTGAACTGCTCGAGAACGCTGGTGATCTGCTCGATCGTGCGGTCGGTGGCATCCGAGCGCACCACCGGCGGCGGTCCGGACTTCAGGACGGCGGTCGAGGGGAGCACGTAGGGCGCAGCCGGCGCGTGGATCCCCTTCTCCCCCGGGCCCTCCGTTCCGAAGCCGTCCAGGCCGGGCAGCTCTCCCGTGGAGCCCGAGTCGTCGAGCAGTGCGGTGGTGTTCTGCTCGCCGAGCAGCCCGGTGAGGGCGCTGACGTCGGAGAGCACCTCGGTCGCCGCATCCGCTCCGGCGTGCACGGTCGGCTCGTCGTCGACGATGACCGCCTGGTCGTACGCCGTCTTCTGCGCCGGCTCATCGAAGAGCGCCGTGATGGCCTGGGAGTCGACGTCGTCGTCCGGTGTCTCCTCTCGCCCGCTCTTGTTGCGTCGCCACCACGGGAGCGCATCGTCCTTCTCGGCGGCGTCGTCGTCGGCTGCGGCCGCCTCTTCAGCGGTCGGGCGAAGCGGACGCTCCGCGCCGAACATCCACGCGTACAGGTCGCCCAGTCGCTCGCCGATGCGGTTCGGGGGCGTCTTGGTCAGGATCAGGATGCTGAGCGCCGTCAGCATCGCGAGGACGATGTACGCGACGACCGGGGTCAGGAAGGCGAGCGGCTCGCCGAGCATCCATCCGAAGAGGCCCCCGGCGGCGCTGAGCTCCGGCATCCCGTCGCGCGGCTGCGGCCGGACGATCGTGCCGGTCGCGCCGACGACGCCCGAGGCGACGTGCAGGATGCCGGCGAGCGAGAGCACGAAGAGTCCGAACCCGATCCCGATCCGCCCGTTGTCGTGCACCGACGAGGGATGCCGGAACAGCCACCCCGCGAGGAGCAGCAGCAGCACGGGAAGCACGAACGCCACCCGGCCGACCAGCAGACCCCAGGTGAATGCGCTGATGTTCTGCGCGACGACGTTGCCGATGAAGAACCACTCGACGACACCGCCGACGATCGCGAACAGCACGAGCAGCAGCGGGAAGCCGTCGCGTCGCTGGTCCTTCTCGAGATTCTCCGGGCCGAAGGCGCGGAACAGTCCACCGACGCCGTGCGCGAGCCCGAGCCACATGCGCACGCCGAGTGGCGGCCGCTCGGCCTCGTCGATGTACTTCTTCGGGGCCGGAGCGGCTTTCGCGCTCGATCGAGCGGGCGTCTGCCGCTTCGGGCGAGACGAGCTCGCGCTCTCGGACGCGCGCTCGGACTTGGTGGTGCTCCTGGCCATGTGTTCCACGGTACGGCCGACCGCGGACAACCGCCCGCAGTGACGCGGCTTTGCGCGGTATCAGGCCTCGATCACGAGCGGCACGATCATCGGGCGACGGCGCAGCTTTTGGTTCACCCAGCGTCCGATCGTACGGCGGATGATCTGCGAAAGCGCGTGGTTGTCGCGCACCCCGTTGCGGGCGGCCTCTTCGAGCGCGGCGACGATCTTCGGCGTGATGTCGTCGAAGACCCGGTCGTCCTCGGCGACGCCGCGCGCGTGGATCTCGGGGCCGGACACGATGCGCCCGGTCGAGGAGTCCACGACGACGATGATCGAGACGAAACCCTCTTCGCCGAGGATGCGGCGGTCCTTGAGGTCGGCGTCGGTGATGCCTCCCACGGTCGACCCGTCGACGTACACGAACCCGATGTCGAGCTGACCGGCGACCCGAGCCTCACCGTCGCGCAGGTCGATGATGGTGCCGTTGCCTCCGACGATCGTGCGCTCCTCAGGCACACCGGTGGCCTGGGCCAGCTTGGCGTTGGCGATGAGGTGACGGTACTCGCCGTGCACCGGGAGCACGTTCTTCGGCTTCAGGATGTTGTAGCAGTAGATCAGCTCGCCGGCGGCGGCATGGCCGGAGACGTGCACCTTGGCGTTGGCCTTGTGCACCACGTCGGCGCCGAGCTTCGTGAGCCCGTCGATCACGCGGTACACCGCGTTCTCGTTGCCGGGGATGAGGCTCGAGGCGAGGATGACGGTGTCGCCGTCGCCCGGCTCGATCGCGTGGTCGAGGTTGGCCATGCGGCTCAGCACCGCCATGGGCTCGCCCTGCGACCCGGTCGACATGTACACGATCTTGTCGTCGGGCAGATCGCGGGCCTTCTTGTAGTCGATCAGCACGTTCGCGGGCACCTTGAGATAGCCCAGCTGCTCGGCGATGGTCATGTTGCGCACCATGCTGCGGCCGAGGAACGCCACGCGACGCCCGTGGGCGTGCGCGGCGTCGATGACCTGCTGCACGCGGTGCACGTGGCTGGAGAAGCTGGCGACGATGACCCGACGTCGTGCCTTGCCGATGACCTGCTCGAGCACAGGTCCGATCGACCGCTCGGTGGGCGTGAAGCCGGGCACGTCGGCGTTGGTGGAGTCGACGAGGAACAGGTCGACGCCCTCCTCGCCCAGACGCGCGAAGGCGCGCAGGTCGGTGATCCGCCCGTCGAGGGGCAGCTGGTCCATCTTGAAGTCGCCGGTGGCGAGGGCCAGTCCGGCCGGGGTGCGGATGGCGACAGCCAGGGCATCCGGGATCGAGTGGTTGACCGCGATAAACTCGAGGTCGAACGGTCCGACCTTCTCCTCCTGACCCTCCTTGACGGTGAGGGTGAAGGGCTTGATCCGGTGCTCCTTGAGCTTCGCCTCGACGAGCGCCAGCGTGAGCCCCGACCCGATCAGCGGGATGTCCTGCTTCAGGCGCAGCAGGTACGGCACCGCGCCGATGTGGTCTTCGTGGCCGTGCGTGAGCACCACGCCGACCACATCGTCGAGCCGGTGCTTGATCGGCTCGAAGTCGGGCAGGATCAGATCGACGCCGGGCTGGTGCTCCTCGGGGAAGAGCACACCGCAGTCGACGATGAGGATCTTGCCCTCGTACTCGAACGTGGTCATGTTGCGCCCGACCTCGCCCAGACCGCCCAGCGGGGTGACCCGCAGCGTTCCGGGGGCGAGCGGCTCGGGTTCGGCGAGGGGGAAGGACATTCGGTCTCCTCAGGCGGGCAGACGAGGCCCGGTCATGTCGTCGTCAGCGCGAAACCGCGCTCATCGTGTGGTGCCGTGCACCTTGGGCAGTGCGCCGCCCGCGGCCGCGTTGCGGTCGGGACGGAAGTTCGAGAAGTCCGCGCCGGCGACGTCCGTGACGAGGGCGAGCTCGTCCTCGATGAGAGCCGCCTCCCACTCCTCCGGTCCGACGAGGGGCAGACGCACGCGCGGGCTGTTGATGCGGCCGAGCCCGTGCAGGATGTACTTGGCCGAGACCGTGCCCGGCACGTGCGTCATCGCGGCCCGCACCAGCGGCTCGAGCCGCTTGTGCTCGGCGGTCGCGGTGGCGAGGTCGCCGCGGTTCACCGCGTCGACGATCGTGCGGTACGGCGCGGAGGTGATGTTGGCGGTGACCCCGATCATGCCGGTTGCCCCGATCGACAGGTGCGGGAGCACGTTCGAGTCGTCGCCGGAGAAGTACATCAGGTCGGTCTGGTTCAGCACGCGGCTGACCTCGCTGAAGTCGCCCTTGGCGTCTTTCACCGCGAGGATGTTGGGGTGCTTGGCGAGGCGCAGGATGGTCTCGTACTTGATGGGCACGCCGGTGCGACCGGGGATGTCGTAGAGGATGACCGGGAGGTCGGTGGCGTCGGCCACGAGCCGGAAGTGGGTCAGGATGCCCGCCTGCGTCGGCTTGTTGTAGTACGGGGTGACGATCATGATGCCGTCGGCGCCGGCCTTCTCGCTGGCCTTGTACAGCTCGATGGCGTGCGCGGTCTCGTTGGATCCGCCGCCGGTGATGATCTTCGCGCGTCCGGCCGAGACGTCCTTGCCCACCTCGACGAGACGGATCTTCTCGTCGTCGGTGAGGGTGGAGGTCTCACCGGTCGTGCCGGTGACGACGATGCCGTCGGCACCGTCGCTGATGACGCGGTCCATGTGCTTCTCGGTGGCGGGCCAGTCGACCTCTCCGTCGGCGGTCATCGGGGTGACCAGCGCGACGAGCACCTGTCCGAAGGGATTATCCGCGTGCGTCATCCTCTCAGCGTAGCGTTTCAGTGCCTGGCATCGGGACCGCGCGTCAGACGCGGCCTCGACGCGCGACGCCCGAGGTCAGCCGGCTGGGCAGCAGGCGCGCGAGCGCGACGATGAGCTTGTACCGCAGCGACGGGATCGACACGGGTCGTCCGAGCGCGGCATCCCGCAGTCCGGCGCGCACGACGCGCGGCGCATCGAGCCACATGATGGCGGGCACGCCCTCCTGCCCCGGGGTCAGTCCCATCCGCTCATGGAAGCTCGTGTGCGTGAATCCGGGGCACAGCGCCGTCACGCTGACGCCGTCGCGCCCGTACTCGTCGTTCGCCCACCGGCTGAACCCGATCAGCCACGACTTGCACGCGGAGTAGGTGGAACGGGAGATGAAGCCGGCCACGGACGCCACGTTGATGATCCGCCCGCCTCGGCCGCGCATGGCGCGGATGGCGGCGTGCATGAGGCGCATCGACGCCTCGACGTGCACACGCAGGTGCCGCACCTCGTCGTCGATCAGGTTGTCCGCGAAGTGCAGGGGCAGGCCGAAACCGGCGTTGTTGACGAGCAGGTCGACGGGCGCGGCGGAATCGGCGACGCGGTCCGCCACGCGCTGCACCTCGGTGTCGATCGCCAGGTCGGCGACCATCACCTCGACGTGCACGCCGTGCTCGTCGCGCAGCTGCGCCGCCAGCGTCTCGAGGGCGTCTGCGCTGCGAGCGACGAGCACGAGGTCGGCATGACGCGCGGCGAGCTGGCGCGCGAACTCCGCGCCGAGTCCGGCGCTGGCTCCGGTGATGAGTGCGGTGGGCATCAGTGCTCGTATCCGAGGAAGCGGTATCGGATGCCGGTGCGGGACGTCTGCCACTCCCCCTCGTCGATCAGACGCCAGCCGTCGACCGACGGCGCGTACGCGTCGCCGTCGACCTCGATGTCGAGCTCGGTGACCTCGAGGCGGTCGGCGTCGCCGATCACCTGCCGGAAGATCTCCGCTCCCCCGATGATCCACACCCGCTCCTGACCGCGCACGGCCTCCGCGACGCCGGCTGCCCGGCGCGCGCCCTCCGCGCTCCAGTCCTGACTGCGCGTGACGACGATGTTCTCGCGGTCCGGCAGGGGGCGGAAGCGCTCGGGCAGGGAGTCCCAGGTGCGCCGGCCCATGATCACGGGCGTGCCGGAGGTGGTCTCCTTGAAGTGCGCGAGATCCTCCGGCACGTGCCAGGGCATCCCTCCGTCGGCGCCGATCACGCCGCCTCTTGCCTGCGCCCAGATGAGTCCCGTCCAGGTTCCCCGGGTGGGCACGGCGCTCACACCGCCACCGCCGCACGGATCGCCGGGTGGTGCTGATAGCCCTCGACGACGAAGTCCTCGTAGCGGTAGTCGAGGATCGACTCCGGCCTGCGCGCGAACCTCAGCGCGGGGTACGGGTACGGTTCCCTGGACAGCTGCTCGCGCACCTGCTCGACGTGGTTGTCGTAGATGTGGCAGTCGCCGCCGGTCCAGACGAAGTCGCCGGGCTCGAGACCGGTCTGCTGCGCGACCATGAGGGTCAGCAGCGCGTACGAGGCGATGTTGAACGGGACCCCGAGGAACAGGTCGGCGCTGCGCTGGTAGAGCTGGCACGACAGCCTGCCGTCGGCGACGTAGAACTGGAACAGCGCGTGGCACGGAGCGAGCGCCATGTCGGGGATGTCGGCGGGGTTCCACGCCGAGACGATGAGCCGGCGCGAGTCCGGGGTCGCCCTGATCTGGTCGATGACCTGCGACAGCTGGTCGATGCTGCCGCCGTCAGGCGTCGGCCAGGAGCGCCACTGCACTCCGTACACCGGGCCGAGGTGGCCGGACTCGTCGGCCCACTCGTCCCAGATGCTCACGCCGTTCTCCTGCAGCCAGCGCACGTTCGAGTCGCCGCGCAGGAACCACAGCAGCTCGTAGGCGATCGACTTGAAGTGCACGCGCTTGGTGGTGACCAGAGGGAATCCCTGCGCGAGGTCGAACCGGATCTGCCGACCGAAGACGCTGGTGGTGCCCGTGCCGGTGCGATCGTCCTTGTGGGTGCCGGATTCCAGCACGTCACGCAGCAGATCTTCGTAGGGTGTCGGCACGACTGCACTCATGCCAGCAACGATACGTCACGGGATGTCACACTCGGCTGCGACGGTGTCGTTCGACGTAGCCTCGACGTATGCCTCTGACGACCGCCCTGCTGATGGTGGGAGCCCTGCTGCTCGTGACGGTCGTCATCGGGCTCGTCTGGCGCGCGGGAGACGGGCGCCGTCGTCGCGCAGCGGGCCGCCTGGACGTGAACCGCCTCGGCCTCGAGCCGGGCCGCGCGACCCTCGTCCTCTTCAGTACAGAGACCTGCGCTCGCTGCCCGCAGGTGCGCCGGATGCTGCATGACGTGCTCGCCGAGCGCGATGCGATCGACGTGCACGATGTCGACCTCACCCGCCGCGCCGACCTAGCTGCCGAGAACCGCATCCTCAGCACCCCCACGACCCTGCTCGTCGACGCGCAGGCCCGCATCGTGGCCCGCTTCGTCGGTGTGCCGCGCCGCGACGACATGATCAGCGCTCTCGACGAGCTGCCCGCCCTCCAGGAGACCGCATGACCGCCCCCGCCGGAATCGACCCGCGGGCTCCGCGCTTCGCCGCATGGATCACCTCCGCCCTGCTCCTCATCGCAACCGTCCTGGCGTTGACCGGCGTGGCCGCGTCGAGCGCGCAGGCCACGTTCGGGTGGTTCGCCTACCAGCCGCTGTCATCGTCGGTCTTCTCCGGTGATCAGTGGGCGATCGGCACGGCATCCGTCGGCCAGCGGGCATCCGACCCCGGCTTCGTCGTCGCGGCGATCGCTGCGGCGCTGTTCGTGTGGGGGCTCGTCTCTCCGTCGACCTCGCCCTGGGCGGTGCTGTTCCGCACGGCCGTCCGCCCCCGTCTGGCCCCTCCTGCCGACCTCGAGGATCCGCGTCCGCCGCGCTTCGCCCAGGGCGTGGGCCTGTTCGTCGTCGGAACGGGGCTGGTGCTGCACCTGGCGGGTGTGCCTCTCGCCCTCCCGATCGCCACGGCGGCGGCGTTCGTCGCCGCATTCCTCAACGCGGCGTTCGGCTTCTGCCTGGGCTGCCAGATCTATCTGCTGCTGCAGCGTGCGGGTCTGTTCGCTCGCAGCGGCGCAGCCACCTGATCTGTTCCGACGCAGCCCCCGTCTGGATAGGCTGGCCGGGCGACGCGAACCCGCGTGGCGATGCGACGAGCGATTCTCGGAGGAACAATGACCGTCACCAGCGAAGCCGCGACCACCTGGACCGGATCCCTGATGGAGGGCTCGGGCACCGTGGCCTTCTCGAGCTCGAACCTCGGCACCTTCCCGATCGACTGGAAGTCGCGCAGCGAAGGATCCGAGTCGACCACGACCCCGGAGGAGCTCATCGCCGCAGCGCACGCCTCGTGCTTCAGCATGGCGCTCTCGCACGCGCTCGCCGAGAACGGCACCCCGCCTGAGCGTGTGAACACGTCGGCATCGGTCACGTTCAAGCCCGGCACCGGCATCACCGGCAGCCACCTGAACGTGAACGCGAGCGTTCCCGGACTCACCCCGGAGAAGTTCCAGGAGATCGCCGAGGGCGCCAAGACCGGATGCCCGGTCTCGCAGGCACTCGCCGGCATCGAGATCACCCTCGAGGCCAGCCTCGCCTGATCCCCGTCGTCAGAGCCGCGTCCGCGAGAGCCTGATCGCCTCGCGGATGCTGGCTCTGGCATCCTTCCGCCGCCCGGCGGCATCCTGCACCACACCCAGGCGGTATCGGGCGCGCCAGTCGCCCGGCTCCGACTGCACAGCCGCGCCGTACTGCCCGATCAGCGGCTCGATGTCCTCGCGCATCAGGCGACCGCTCGGTGTCAGGCGCTCCGGAGCCTCGGGCATGCCGCCCTCTGCGTCGAGCGTGCGTCCCAGCCGATCCGCAGCGAAGCCGAAGAGGAGCTCGCGCACCAGCGCCCACGCTCCGATCGGGGCGATCACGATCAACGCGATGGCCATCCCGATCGCCACCGGCGTCGCCACGCGGAGGAACATCACCGCCAGCCAGCCCGCGACCACGACGTAGAGCAGCAGCGCCGCGCCCATCACGGCCACCCCGATGCGTGAGCTCACGCGCGGGCCCTGATGCCGATGTCGACGATGTTCTCCAGCCCGACGACGACCCCCCGCGCGTCGCGCGCGAACGGAACCGCGAGCCGGATCCCCGGGGCGTAGGCCGCCGCGGAGTCGACCGTGTCGTGCACGATCGTCAGTGTCTCTCCCGGGCCCGACAGGATGGCCTCCTGCCTGGCGATGACACCCGGGCGACGCAGCGAGTGCACGGGCACGCCGGCGACCTGCTGTCCGCGGGCCCGCTGGTCGACGTGCGGCGCCTGGAACGGGCCCTGCGCCTCGCGCGCGGCGGTCATCAGCTCGGCGGTGCGCACCGCGGTGCCGCTGGGCGAGTCGATCTTGCGATCGTGATGCGCCTCGATGATCTCCGCGGAGGCGAAGAACGGGGCGGCTGCGGCTGCCAGGGCCGACCCCAGCGCGGAGCCCAGGGAGAAGTTCGGGATGAACACCGCACCGGTGCCGGCGGCGTCGACCAGTGAGCGCACCGGCGCGATGCGCTCCTGCGACCATCCTGAGGTGCCGACGAGCACGTTGATGCCGCGCTGCACTGCCGCTCGGACCACGTCGATGCTCACCGCGGGGATCGAGGCGTCGATGACGAGGTCGGCGCCGTCCATCTCGGCCAGGTCGCTGCCCGACCCGAGCACGGAGCGCACCTCGAAACCGTCGAGCTGGTCGATCACCCCGTGGATGATGCGTCCGAGGGAGCCTGTACCGCCGACGAGGGCGACCTGTGTCGTCATGATCCCAGTCTAGATTCGACCGCCGCGCTGATCTGTCGTGATGACCCGGGGCGTCGGCGAGTCAGACGAGGGCGCCCTCGGGCAGCCCGGTGCGCAGCTCCATCGGCAGATGGCCGAGGTCGTTGTGGCTGAGCAGCGTCCATGGCCGCCCCTGCTTCTGGGCGATCACGGTGAGCCCGCAGTGCGCCTGGTTGAGGGTCATCCACCGCCAGTCCGGGGCACCGAGCACCTCGCGCACGAACCACGAGATGACGAAGTTGTGGGTGATCAGCACCTCGTGCACGTCGCCGTTGCGGCGCCGCAGGAACTCGCCGACCGCATCGGCCATCTGCGCCGAGCCCGCCTCGATCTCGGCATCGCTGACAGACCCGAAGAACGGCTCGTACACCGATGGCACGTCCTCGTTCATGCCGCTGGGAACGCAGTCGAAGAGCAGAGCCGACGGCATCGGGTCGACCGACGGCAGCCGCGCCGCGATCGCGCGTGCCGTCTCGGCGGCACGCAGCAGCGGGGAATGCCAGACGGCATCGAGCGGCAGACCGGACAGGCGATCGGCGATCAGCTCCGCCTGACGCTGCCCTCGGGGCGAAAGGGGTCCGTCATCGACGCCGTGCTCGGCGTCCTGATGCTCACCGTGTCTGACCAGATATATGTAGTGCGTCACTGCCCGCTCACTTCAGCCCTTCCCCCTCGGAGGGGCGATTCCAGCTTAGGTCACCCCGCCGACACGCCGCCCAGGCGCGGCGCGATCCGCGCGGACTGCGCGTTCAGTCACCGGCGCGGGTGAGCTCGGCGACCTGCGAGCGCAGCAGGGAGACGCCTGCTCCCTGCATGAGCTCCTCGACGTGCTGGGGGGCGAATGCGTTCACGATCGGCGCCACCACCGTGCGCTGCGCGAGCAGCCAGGCGATCGACACGGCCGCGACGGGAACCGACAGCTCGGCGGCGACGCGGTCGAGCACCCGCAGCACGCGGATGCCACGGCGGTTGAGGTTGCCCTTCATCTGCTCGCCGCGGACGCCCACGGCCGCGGACTTGCTGCGGTGCTGACCGGAGAGGAATCCATGCTCGAGCGCGTGCGAAGGCGTGACGGCGAGGTTCTGAGCGCCGGCGACCAGGCGCAGATCGCCCTCGAATCCGCGCCGCCGCACGAGGTTGTACGGCTCGTCGACCACCTCGATGCGCGGATATCCGGCGGAGGCGAGGATCCTCGCCTCGACGAGGCGCTCCGCGGGGAAGCGGAACGCGCCCACTGAGCGGATCTTCCCCGCGTCGCGCAGCCACTCCACCGTGGCGAGGGTGTCCTCCAGCACCGAGCTGCTGTCGAGCGTGGCATCCAGGTACACCACATCGATGCAGTCCACGGCGAGTCGCGTGAGCGAGCCCTCGACCGCGCGCACGAGATTCACCGAGCCGAGACCCGGGTTGTCGGCGTGGGATCCGATGCGGACACCCAGGCTGATGCGGTCGCGCAGGCCGCGGACTCGAAGCCACTGTCCGATGATGTGCTCGCTTCGACCGCCGGAGAACCCGTCGGCGGTGTGCACCGCGTTGCCGCCGAACTCGACGTAGCGGTCGAGGATCGCGCTGCTGGTGTGCTGATCGATGCTCCAGCCGAACTCGGCGGCGCCGAGCATGAGCGGGAAGATCGAGAGTCCGGTCTCGCCGAGAGGCACCCGGATGCCCTCCCCCACACCGGGCCCAACCACGGGAATCGGCGCGGAGGGATGCGAGTCGAGGCCGGGCGCGGTGCTGGTCGGCGCGCCCGCCGTACCGGCCGTCCCTGTGCCGAAGAGATTCACATCGCCACCCCCGTAGCTGCGCACCTCCGGTGCGTACTTCGAGGGTAGGCGAGCGCGCGCAGGGTTCAGGTCACGACAGCATCACCGGCGCGAAGTTCTCGTAACGGTTCGATCACATCGGATACGAAGAAACCCGGGATCGCGGCCGTGGGCGCACGATCCCGGGTTCCTCGGTCATGGATGCCGCTCAGCGGGCATCCGCACGGCTCACGCCTCAGCGGTCTCCGACTCGCCCTCCGCGGGCGCGTCGTCGGTGACCGGCTCGAGCGACAGCTTGCCGCGGTCGTCGATCTTGGTGATGCGCACGAGCAGCTTCTGGCCGACCGAGAGGACGTCGTCGACGTTCTCGACACGCTTTCCGCCGGCGAGCTTGCGCACCTCGGTGACGTGCAGCAGACCGTCCTTGCCCGGCAGCAGCGAGACGAAGGCGCCGAAGGTGGCGATCTTCACGACGGTGCCGAGGAACTGCTCGCCGACCTCCGGGTTGGTGGGGTTGGCGATCGCGTTCACCTGGGCGCGGGCGGCCTCGGCCGACGGGCCGTCGGTCGCGCCGATGTAGACGGTGCCGTCCTCCTCGATGGAGATCTGAGCCCCGGTCTCGTCCTGGATCGCGTTGATCGTCTTGCCCTTCGGCCCGATCAGCTCACCGATCTTGTCGACCGGAATCTGCACGCTGATGACGCGCGGCGCGGTCGGCGCCATCTCGTCGGGAGCGTCGATCGCGGCGTTCAGCACGTTGAGGATCGTCAGACGCGCGTCGCGCGCCTGCGTCAGCGCACCCGCGAGCACGGACGACGGGATGCCGTCGAGCTTGGTGTCGAGCTGGATCGCCGTGACGAACTCGCTCGTGCCCGCGACCTTGAAGTCCATGTCGCCCAGGGCGTCCTCGGCGCCGAGGATGTCGGTGAGAGCGGCGTAGCGGGTCTCACCGTCGACCTCGTCGGACACGAGGCCCATCGCGATGCCGGCGACCGGCGCGCGCAGCGGCACACCGGCGTTCAGCAGCGACAGGGTGGACGCGCAGACCGATCCCATCGAGGTGGAGCCGTTGGAGCTCAGCGCCTCGGAGACCTGACGGATCGCGTAGGGGAACTCCTCGCGGCTGGGCAGCACCGGCACGAGCGCACGCTCGGCGAGGAAGCCGTGCCCGATCTCGCGACGCTTCGGCGACCCGACGCGGCCGGTCTCGCCGGTCGAGTAGGGCGGGAAGTTGTAGTGGTGCATGTAGCGCTTGCTCGTGGTGGGCGAGAGCGAGTCGATCTGCTGCTCCATCTTGAGCATGTTCAGCGTGGTGACGCCCATGATCTGGGTCTCACCGCGCTGGAAGATCGCCGAGCCGTGCACGCGCGGGATGACCTGCACCTCTGCGTCGAGCGGGCGGATGTCGGCGAGGCCGCGGCCGTCGATGCGCACGCCGTCGGTGAGGATGCGTCCGCGGACGATCTTCTTGGTGACGGACTTGTACGCCGCGGAGAACTCCAGCGGGGCAGCCGCGGGCAGCTGGCCGGCCTCGGTCGCGTCGATGAGCTCCGCCTTGACGCGGTCCTTGATCGCGTCGTCGGCGTTCTGGCGCTCCTGCTTGTCGGCGATCTGGTAGACCCCGGTGAGCTCGTCGTAGGCGCGACCGGCCACGAAGTCGTAGACCTCCTGGCTGTACGCCGGGAAGACGGGGTAGACGCCGGGCTCCTTGGATGCCGTGGCGGCGAGCTCGGCCTGAGCCTTCACGAGCTGGGCGATGAACGGCTTCGCGGCCTCGAGGCCCTCGGCGACGACATCCTCGTTGGGCTTGGTCGCGCCGGCCTTGATCAGGTTCCAGCTGCCTTCGGTGGCCTCGGCCTCGACCATCATGATCGCGACGTCCTCGGTGCCGTCGGCCTTGGTGACCACGCGGCCGGCGACGATCAGGTCGAACACGGCCTCGGAGACCTGCTCGGCGTTGGGGAACGCGACCCACTGGTCGGCGTGCTCGCCCTGACCGGGGATGAAGGCGAGGCGCACACCGGCGATCGGGCCGGAGAACGGCAGACCCGAGATCTGCGTCGAGGCGGAGGCGGCGTTGATGGCCAGCGCGTCGTAGTACTCGCCGGGAGCGATCGACAGCACGGTGATGACGATCTGCACCTCGTTGCGCAGGCCGTCGACGAACGACGGGCGCAGCGGACGGTCGATCAGACGGCAGACGAGGATCGCCTCGGTGGAGGGGCGGCCCTCGCGGCGGAAGAACGAGCCGGGGATCTTGCCCGCGGCGTAGGAGCGCTCCTCGACGTCGACCGTCAGCGGGAAGAAGTCGAAGCCCTCACGCGGGTGCTTGCCCGCGCTGGTGGCCGACAGGAGCATGGTCTCGTCGTCGAGGTAGGCCGCGACCGAGCCCTGAGCCTGCTGGGCGAGGCGTCCGGTCTCGAAGCGGACGGTGCGGGTGCCGAATCGGCCGTTGTCGAGAACGGCTTCGGTGGCGGTGATTTCGGGACCTTCCAAGAGGTCTCTCCTTCTTTGTTTAGGCTCGCTCGCCCGTGTGGCGCGCGAGTTCTCGCGAAGGAGCGGATGCGGGCAGATATAAGCGCGCGGGGATCCCCGCCGATCTCGCCTGCGCTGGCCACCAGTAGAAGATCACCCGGCGCCGTGCGCGACGAGGAACCCACCACAGGGGACCAGCTTCTCAGCCGACCGCTCCGTGAATCGATGTGAAGTTGTGCGGCGCAGAGTGCACCACGATCGATCCTATCAGTCAGGGCGTCCAGGCCGTGTTCTCGCGGCGCGATGCGGAAGGGCTCGCCGCCGGAGTGCGCCGTCTTCGCCTAGGCTGACGATCATGAGCGAAGACAAGGCAGTCTCATCCGATGAGATGAAGCGCAAGTTCAGGGAAGCGCTCGACAAGAAGAACGCGCAGAGCCGGGGCGGAGAGGCGCACCTGGACGGCGACTCCGCCGTTCATGGCACTCACGCGCCGCAGATGAAGCGCGAGTTCCGCCGCAAGAGCGGCTGAGCTGCTTCCGCGGTGATGGCCGCGGCAGGGATGCCGCGGCCATCGTCGTTCACTCCCCCGCGAGCCCGCCGAGCATGTGCCCGAACGAACGCCCCTCGCCCAGGTAGGTCGCGGGATCGTACGGGTCGGCCACCTCGGCGACTCCTCGTCTGGCGATCGCCTCGGCGAGCTCGCGTGCGCCCTTCTCGACGCGCTTGGCGAGAGGTGCCACCTCGTCGCCGGCGCCGCCCCAGTCGCTCGACGCGGCGAACACGCCGGTCGACACGGCTTCGGCATGCAGATACGCGAACAGCGGTCGGATCGCGTAGTCGATCGCCAGCGAGTGCCGTGCGGTTCCGGCGTTCGCACCGATGAGCACGGGCATGCCGGTCAGGGCGTCCGGGTCGAGGACGTCGATGAACGACTTGAAGAGGCCGGAGTAGCTCGTCGAGAAGATCGGCGTCACCGCGATCAGCGCATCGGCGGAGACGACCGTGTTGATCGCGGTCTCCAGCGCCGGCGGCGCGAAGCCGGTCAGCAGGTTGTTCGTGATGTCGTGCGCGAGGTCGCGCAGCTCGATGACGTCGACCTTCACATCGATGTCCCGCTCGCGCAGGGCCCGCGCGGTCTCGGCGGCCAGGCGGTCGGCGAGCATCCGCGTCGACGAGGGGTTCGACAGGCCGGCCGAGACGACGGCGATGCGGCGCTCGCTCATCTCAGGCCCCCTTCCGGCCGAGGCCGAACGCCGCACCGACGGGTGCAGGGGCGTCCTGATACGGGGATCCGGCGGTGAGGTTGTCTCCGCGGTTGGCGGACGGACGCGCCTGTCGCGAGGGCCCGTCGCCGTACACCGCGCGCACCCGAGCGGCGTGCGTGGGCGCATCCGGCACACTCTCCGGACGGTTCTTCGCGAGCTCGCGACGCAGCACCGGCACCACCTCGCCGCCCAGGATGTCGAGCTGCTCGAGCACCGTCTTCAGCGGCAGACCGGCGTGATCGATGAGGAACAGCTGACGCTGGAAGTCACCGAACGTGTCGCGCATCGACGCGTAGCGGTCGATGACCTGCTGGGGCGACCCGACCGTCAGCGGCGTCATCTCGGTGAAGTCCTCCATGCTGGGGCCGTGGCCGTAGACCGGCGCGTTGTCGAAGTAGGGGCGGAACTGCGTGACCGCGTCCTGGGAGTTCGCGGCCATGAACACCTGTCCCCCGATGCCGACGATCGCCTGCTCCGGCGTGCCGTGGCCGTAGTGTGCGTACCGCTGCCGGTACAGCTCGATGAGGCGCTGGTAGTGCTCCTTGGGCCAGAAGATGTTGTTCGCGAAGAATCCGTCGCCGTAGTACGCGGCCTGCTCGGCGATCTCGGGGGTGCGGATGGATCCGTGCCAGACGAACGGCGCCACGCCGTCGAGCGGGCGCGGGGTGGCGGTGAAGCCCTGCAGAGAGGTGCGGAACTTCCCCTCCCAGTCGACGACGTCCTCGTCCCACAGCTTGCGCAGCAGGGCGTAGTTCTCGATCGCGAGCGGCAGCCCCTGGCGGATGTCCTTGCCGAACCACGGATACACCGGGCCGGTGTTGCCGCGGCCGAGCATGAGGTCCGTGCGCCCGTCCGTGACGTGCTGCAGCATGGCGTACTCCTCGGCGAGGCGCACCGGGTCGTTCGTGGTGATCAGGGTCGTCGAGGTCGACACGATCAGCCGTTCGGTCTGCGCCGCGACGTGCGCGAGGAACGTCGTCGGGCTCGACGACCAGAACGGCGGGTTGTGGTGCTCGCCGATGGCGAAGACGTCCAGACCCACCTCCTCGGCGTGCCTGGCGATCGCGGCGGTCGCCTTGATGCGCTCGGCCTCACTCGGGGTCACGCCGGTCGTCGGATCCTGCGTGATGTCGCTGACCGACATGATGCCGAACTGCACCGCGTTCTGCTCGTTCACTGTTCTCACTCCGCTTCCGGATGCACGGGTGCATCCGTTCTATTCATTTGAATGTACTTGATGGAACGCCGAGGCAGCCACTTTATTCCCGCATACCCGCAGGCGCTAACCTCGTGCCATGAGCAGTGCCGAGCAGCATCCGCCCGCGACCGCGTCCACCGGCACCGCCGCACGGCCTCGTCGACGGGTGCCGTTCTGGGACACCGCGCGATTCGCGTGCATCGTCCTGGTCGTCATCGGGCACGGCACCCAGCGGCTCATCTACGATTCCGACGTCTCGTACGCCTTCTACCTGTGGGTGTACGCGTTCCACATGCCGGCCTTCGCCATCATCTCCGGCTACTTCTCGAAGGCGGGGAGCCCCACGAAGCGCCAGATGGCTCGCGTCATCACCGACATCCTCGTACCGTACGTGATCTTCGAAGGCCTGTGGACGCTCACCAAGTGGCTGGTCGAGGGAAAAGCCGATCCGAATCTCACCCAGCCCTCGTGGACGCTGTGGTTCCTGCTCGCCCTGGGCATCTTCCGCCTGGTGCTCCCCTACCTCGCCCTGCTGCGGTGGCCGCTCGCCTGGGCCCTGGTGATCTCGATCGGCGTCGGGTACGTGACAAACGTCGACAGCACGTTCTCACTCTCGCGCACGCTGGGCCTGATGTTCTTCTTCACCCTGGGCTGGTGGCTCAGGGAGCGCGACGTGGTGCGTCGGCTGCACCTCATCGAGTACCGCCCGTGGTGGGTGCGAGCCGGCGCTGCCGCCGTGCTGGTCGCATGGGGTGCGGCGTGCTGGCTGTGGCTGAATGTCTGGGAGGCGATCGACCTCAGGCACTGGCTGTTCTACGACGACTCGTACGCCGACCTCGCCGGCGATCAGTGGTGGGCCGGTGCCATCCGCCTCGGCCTCATCCTGCTCGCCGTCGTGCTCAGCGCGTGCTTCTTCGCTCTGTTGCCGCGACGACAGCAGCGCTGGACGACGCTCGGACAGTACACGATGTACGTGTACCTGCTGCACTCGTTCGTGCTCTACCCGTTCCGCGAATCCGGGGTGCTGCGCGGCCTGAACCCCACCTGGATCTGGCTGCCGCTGATCATCGCGCTGTCGGTCGGCATCGCGTTCGCGCTCTCCTCGAAGCCTGTGCGCTCGCTGTTCCGTCCGCTGGTCGAACCGCGCCCGCGCTGGATGTTCCGCGACTCCGAGCTGTCATCAGGGAGTGACCACCGCAGCGATCCGACGGGCTCCCGACGCAGTCGCTGAGCCGGGCTCAGGCGAACAGCGCCGCGCCCACGTACGATCCGGAGGTCGCTCCCGGCGGTACGGCCCACACGCCCGACCCGACGTGGCGGATGTACTCGATGAGCAGATCCGTCGACATCCGCTTCTGCAGCGTGATGAACTGCGCGGGATCGCGCTGATACGAGAGGAAGAACAGCCCGGCGTCGAGGCGGCCCAGCGCGTTGTTGCCGCCAACGTAGTTGAAGCCGCGGCGCAGGATCCGCACCCCGCCGTTCGCGTCCGGGTGCGCCAGTCGCACGTGGCTGTGCGGATCGAGACCGCTGAGCTTCGGCGGCGTCATCTCGGTGCCGCCGCTGAGCGGTGCGCCCTCCACCTTGTCGCGCCCGAAGATCCGCTCCTGCTCGCCGAGGCGCACACGGTCCCACGTCTCGATGAGCATCGCGATCTTGCGCGCGACGAGATACGACCCGCCAGCCATCCAGCCCGGATCCCCGTCGCCGGCCCACACATGGGACGCGAGCGCGTCCTGATCGTCGGCGAGGATGTTCGCGGTGCCGTCCTTGAAGCCGAACAGGTTGCGAGGCGTCTGCTGCTGTGCGCTCGTGCGGGATGTCTTGCCGAAGCCGAGCTGCGACCAGCGCAGCTTGGCGCGCCCGAAGGCGATCCTGCTCAGATTGCGGATCGCGTGCACGGCCACCTGAGGATCGTCCGCGCAGACCTGGATGCACAGGTCGCCGTCGGACTGTGCCGGATCCAGATCGTCGCCGAGGAACGCGGGCAGTCGCTCGAGCTTGGCCGGACGTCGGTCGGCGATGCCGTATCGGTCGCCGTCCTCGTTCAGGAACAGGCTCGGCCCGAACCCGAAGGTGATCGTGAGGTTCGCGGCGTGCAGCCCCAGCGCCTCTCCCGTGTCGTCCGGAGGAGCATCGGGCCCGCCGCCGACGGCACCCGACGCGCTCACCTCGAGCCCCTGCGTGAGCCGCGACGCGGCGTAGCTCCAGTCCTCGAGCAGCTCGATCAGATCGCGGCGGTCGCTGCGCGGCATCATGTCGAAAGCCGCGAAGTGCAGGTGCTCCTGGACCTCGGTGGTGATACCCGCCTGATGCGCACCGAAGAACGCGTGCGCGCCCTGGGCGTCCGGTTCGGTCCGCGAGGCGCCGAGAGCGAACCCGACGCCGCCGCCGGCCAGCGCGAGAGCGGCTCCCCCGCCCGCGGCCAAGCCCAGCAGGCCTCGCCGGCTGAGGCCCGCGCGGGGCTGATCGTCGTCATGCGGCATGCGTGTGCTCCCCGTCAGGACAGGGTGGTGGCGGTCAACCGCGACAGCGGCTCGGCCAGGGCGTTGATGAGATCGATGAGCTCGCGCTTGTGATCATCGGTGAGTTCCGTGAACGGCACGAAGCCGCTCTCCAGGGATCCGTGCTGGGCGAGGGCGCTCTCGAGGTCCGCGTATCCCGCGGCGATCTCGTCGACGAGGCTCTCGCCATCGGCACCCTTGGATGCCGCGAGGTCCTGCACCAGCGAGAAGGCCATCTTCGACCCCTCGACGTTGGCGGCGAAGTCGTAGAGGTCGGTGTGCGACCACCAGTCCTCCTCGCCGGTGATCTTCCCCGTCGCGACCTCGTCGAGCAGCGCGACGGCGCCGTTCGAGATGCCCGCGATGCCCTGATCGGCCAGCGCCGTGGTGAACTCGTCCGAGTGCACGTAGTCGAACAGCTCCTGCACGTCGGCGATCAGCAGATCGCCGTACTCGCCGCGCTCCTCGGGCGTCGACGGGGCCCAGTCCTGCCAGGCGGGCGTCTCGCCGTCGGAGTTGAGTGCGTCCCGCGCAGGAACCCACAGATCCTTCTCGATGCGGTGGAAACCGGTCCACTCCAGCCCCTCGGCGAGCGCATCCACCTCTCGGTAGTCGATGCGCGGGTCGAGATCGCCCAGCGCCTCGGCGACGGGCTCGATGCGCTCGTAGGATGCCCGCGCCAGCGGGAAGAGCTCACGCGCCTTCTCGTCGTCGCCGGCGGTGTACGCCGCCACCAGCTCTGCGACGTCGGGGACGAGGGCGCCGACCTGGTCCTTCACGAACGCGGCGTACAGGTCGACCGCCTGCTGCTTCTGCTGGGCGTCCGGTCCGTCGATGCTCACCTTGTCGCCTGTCACCGTGAACGCGGCCTTCCCCACGCCGTCGCCGATCATCCCCGGCTTGCAGACGGTGAAGTAGTCTCCGGGCTGCGCGACGACCGTGAGGGTGCGCGACGCGGCCGGGGCGATGTTCTCGACCTCGCCGACGATGCGCAGGCCGTCTTCGGCCAGCAGGTAGAACTCGGTGACCTGGTCTCCCGCGTTGGTCACGTCGAACGTGAGCGTGCCGCTCTTGGCCGTGCCGGACGAGACCGCGCATTCGCTGTCGGTCGAGGACACCGTGAACGACGCCGCCGGATCGGCTGCCTGCTTGGCCACGCAGCCGCTGAGTGCTGTCACGGCGACGGCGCCGAGCGCGAGCGCGCTCAGCGTGCGGGAGGGGAGGGTCATGCTGCTCCAGAAGAGTTGGTGACGAGGTCTGCACGCTCGGCCTGCGGTGCCGAGGCGGCAGCCGGGACAGGTCGAGCAGCACGCGAGCGGGTCAGCCCGCGAACGAAGAAGGTGCCGACGACGGCCATGTACAGCGCCCACGCGATGACCTGCAGCCAGGTCATGTGCGGCATGAAACCGACCGTCGCCTGCAGGATGGTCGCCCAGGCGCCACCCGGTGCGATCACGGACGTGACGTCGAACGCCCAGCCGAACGGGAAGCCGGCGAGCCCGGTGAGCACAGCGCCGGTCACCGCATCGGTCGGGGCGACGGCGGTGAAGGGGCCGCCGAGCACGCCGGCCTCCTGCAGGTCCATCACGGCGTAGGCCAGCACACCGGCGGCGACGATGACGAGGAAGCCGCCCGTCCAGGCGAAGAACCGCCGGAGATCGAGCCGCACGGCACCGCGCGCGAGCAGCCAGCCGACGACGACGGCGATGAGCAGACCGAGCAGCGCGCCGAGCAGAGACTGCGGCGCGTCGCCGAACGACTGCACCATCGACCACAGCAGCAGGGTCGTCTCGATCCCCTCGCGCGCCACCGACACGAACCCGACGGTGACGAGCGCCCAGAGGCTGCCGTGCGCGAGGGCGCGATCGACGCCGCCCTGCAGGGTCGACTTCATCGTCCGGCCGGCCTTCTGCATCCAGAAGATCATCCAGGTGACCATGCCCACCGCCACGAGCGAGAGCGAGCCGCCGATGATCTCCTGCGCCTCGGTGGTGAGCGCGTAGGCACCGAAGGTGAGCACGGCGCCGATCCCGAGCGCCAGGGCGATGGCGAGACCGATGCCGACCCACATCCGTCCCAGCACGTCGGCACGGCCGAGTCGGCGGATGTACGCGACGAGGATGCCCACGACGAGAGCGGCTTCGAGGCCTTCGCGGAGGCCGATGAGGAGCGCTGCGAACACGGGATTCGATTCTGCCGGCGGATCGGTAAGGGGTGCCTTACCTAAGCAACTTTAGCACCCGGCCGCCCGGCCGATCGCGCGTCGACCGGTAAGAGAAGGCAACATTCGTGCGCACGACCGGATCGGGTCCTACCGTCGACGCATGAGCGATCTCTCCCTTCCCATCCTCGACCTGTCCCAGCTGGACGCCGGCGACGACGCGGCCGCGCGGTTCCGCGCCGACCTGCGCGCGGCGACGAGGGACGTCGGCTTCTTCTACCTCACCGGCACGGGCATCCCTGCCGATCTCGAGCAGCGGCTGCACCGCGCCGCGAGGGACTTCTTCGCCCTTCCCGATGCCGACAAGCTCGCCATCGAGAACGTGAAGAGTCCGCACTTCCGCGGGTACACGCGCGTCGGCGGAGAGCGGACGAAGGGCGCCGTCGACTGGCGCGAGCAGATCGACATCGGCCCGGAACGGGCTGCCGTCGTGGGCGGCCCGGCGTTCAACCGCCTGATCGGACCGAACCTCTGGCCGGAGGCGCAGCCCGAGCTGCGCGCCGTGGTCGGCGAGTGGCACGCCGCGCTGTCCGGCATCGCGCGGAAGCTGCTGCGCGCGTGGGCGCTCGCGCTGGGCGCGGACGAGTCGTACTTCGACGACCACTTCGGCGAGCCGTCGACGCTCATCAAGATCGTCCGCTACCCGGGCACGACCGATCCCGAGCCGCAGCAGGGCGTCGGCGCCCACAAGGACAGCGGCGTGCTCACCCTGCTGTGGGTGGAGCCGGGGCGGGGCGGGCTTCAGGTCGAGCGCGACGGCGAGTGGGTGGACGCGCCGCCCGTCGACGGCGCCTTCGTGGTGAACATCGGCGAGCTGCTCGAGTACGCCACGAACGGGTACCTCAAGGCGACGAATCACCGCGTCGTCTCACCGCGAGCGCCCCACGACCGGCTCTCGATCCCGTTCTTCTTCAACCCCGCTCTCGACACCAAGCTGCCGCTGATCGACCTGCCGGCCGATCTCGCCGCGCACGCGCGCGGGGTGACGCAGGATCCCGCCAATCCCATCCACAGCCTGTACGGCGAGAACGCGCTGAAGTCGCGCCTGCGCGCGCACTCCGACGTCGCCGCGATCCATCACGCCGACCTGATCGGGGCGTGACGCGGGGGCATACGATGAGAGCCGCCCCACACCGTGGGGCGGCTCTCCAAGAATGTTCTGCGCGATTGAACGCTGGTCGATATGCCTTATCGACGAAGACCGAGACGCTCGATGAGCGAGCGGTAGCGGTTGATGTCGACGTCCTGCAGGTAACCCAGCAGGCGACGGCGCTGACCGACGAGCAGGAACAGGCCACGGCGCGAGTGGTGGTCGTGCTTGTGTGCCTTGAGGTGCTCGGTGAGGTCCTTGATGCGCTGCGTCAGCATTGCGACCTGCACCTCGGGGGATCCGGTGTCACCGGGGTGCGTCGCGTACTCTTCGATGATCGCCTTCTTGACGTCTGCTTCCAGTGCCATAGATTCGATCCCCTCTCTGCTTGCTGCGCGGTGCCCGACGCCGAATGCGTGGGCTCTCTTTATCCGCGGCCGATCAAACGGCAACCTCGACAGTCTACCAGCATCCGGACGGCCGGATGCGCACCGGTAACCTCGACGGGTGCCGTTCTCCCGCGCCCATCTGATCGATCTCAGCCCGCTGAGATCCAGCCCGGCCTTCGCGCGCATGTGGATCGGCTCGGCCCTCGCCGGGATCGGCGGCCAGCTCACGATCGTGACCGTGATGCTGCACGTGTTCGAGCTGACCGCCAGCACCTTCGCGGTCTCGATGATCGCGGTCGCCGGCCTCGTGCCGATGGTCCTCGCCGGGCTCTGCGGCGGGATGCTGGCCGACGCCTTCGACCGGCGGCGCGTGGCTCTGATCGCTGCGACCATCGCCTTCGTGGCGACGGCACTGCTCACGGGGCTGACGTGGACGGGCGCGGAGACGATCTGGTGGCTGTACGGGCTCAGCATGGTCATCGCGGCGGCCAACTCGGTGGGCATGGCGACCCGCACGGCGATCGTGCCGCGCCTGATCCCGCTGAACCAACTCGCGGCGGCATCGGCGCTGAACGGCGTCGCCTTCGGCCTGACCGTGATGGTCGGCCCCGCTGTGGCGGGTGTGCTCGTCGCCCTCACCGGCTTCGGGTGGACGTACACGATCGATGTCGTCCTCATGCTGTGCATGTTCCTCGGGCTGTGGACGCTGCCGACGCTGCTGCCCGAGGGCATGATCGTCCGCCCGGGGCTGGCATCCATCGTCGACGGATGGCGCTTCCTGCGCCGGGCGGGCAACATCCGCGCGCAGTACCTGCTCGACATCGCCGCGATGACCTTCGGCAACCCGCTCGCCCTCTACCCGGCCCTCGGCACGGTGCTGCTCGGCGGCGGCGCCGTGACGACGGGACTGCTGACGGCGTCGGTCGCGGTCGGCACCTTCGCATCGAGCCTGTTCTCGGGCAGGATCGTGCAGTACCGCTGGCACGGCGTCGGCATCGCCAGGGCGGTGCAGGCCTACGGCGCCACGATCGCGCTGTTCGGGGCGATTCTGCTCATCGGGGTGTTCCTGCCGCCGGCATCCGAGCACTCCCCCGCCGTCCCGCTCATCGCCGTCGCCTGCGTCGCGCTCGCCCTCTCGGGAGCGGCCGACAACATCAGCTCGATCTACCGCAACACGATGATGCAGGCGGCGGTGCCCGACGCGATGCGCGGACGTCTGCAGGGTGTGTTCATCATCGTCGTCGCCGGCGGCCCCCGGCTCGGGGCGCTGTACGCCGGCACTCTGGCGACACTCACCGCACTGTGGCTCCCACCGCTGCTGGGCGGAATGCTCGTGATCGGCCTGGCCGTGACGATCGCGCGGCTCACCCCGCGCTTCCGCGCGTACGACGCACTGAGCCCGGAGGCCTGAGCCGTCGGCGGCTCGGCCCCCGGGCCCGGGAACGCGGTCGGATTCAGGCCTGCAGGGCGCCCTGCAGGTCGAGGTTGATCGTGATGTCCTTGCCGACGAGCACACCACCGGTCTCAAGGGCAGCGTTCCAGGTGAGGCCGAAGTCCTCGCGGTTGATGACGGTCGTCGCAGAGGCGCCCGCCTTGTAGTTGCCCCACGGGTCGGTGCCGAAGCCGCCGAAGTCGAACTCGAAGCTGACCGGCTTGGTGATGCCGCGGATGGTGAGGTCGCCGTCGACGAAGAAGTCGCCGTCCTCGACGCGTGCTCCGGTGGAGACGAACTCCATGGTCGGGAAGTTCTCGACGTCGAAGAAGTCCGCCGAGCGCAGGTGGGTGTCGCGTCCCTCGTCCTTGGTGTCGACGGAGGCCACGTCGACGCTCGCCTCGACGGTGGCCTCGAGCGGGTTCTCGGGAGCGGTGAGGGTGGCGTTCTTGATGGCGAAGGAGCCGCGCACCTTCGAGATCATCATGTGGCGCACGCTGAAGGTGACCTCGCTGTGGCTGGGGTCCAGGACCCAGGTGCCGGGACGGTAGCCGGGGATCTCGATCGACATGTGTGTTTCTCCTTGAGGTTCGTCGGCGCACTCACGCCGTACCGAGGATAACTTACATGCGTCTGCATATATTCCCGGTTGGGCCCATCACATGAAGAACCCCCATCCACCGAGGTGGATGGGGGTTCTTCGGATTGGATCGACTCAGCCGACGGCGACGAGGTCGATGATGAAGATCAGGGTCTTCCCGGAGAGGAAGTGGCCGGATCCGGCCGGGCCGTACGAGAGGTGCGGCGGGATGACCAGCTCACGGCGCCCGCCGACCTTCATGCCCGGGATGCCGTCCTGCCAGCCCTGGATGAGCCCCCGCAGGGGGAACTGAATGGTCTCGCCGCGACCCCACGAGGAGTCGAACTCCTCACCGGAGTCGTACTCGACACCGGCGTAGTGCACGGTGACGGTGTCGCCGGGGCGCGCCTCGGCGCCGTCGCCCTCGACGATGTCGCGGATGACGAGCTCTGCGGGGGCGGGTCCGGTGGGGGCGTCGAACTCGGGCTTCGTGCGTTCAGTCATGACTCCATCCAACCTCGGCGCGCGTGCCCCGGTCAATGCGGTGCGTCCGCTGACCGCGTAATGCGATCCGCCGCGTCAGTCCCGGTCGGTGATGTCGCGGGAGAGGCGCTGAGACACCCACACCGGGATGAAGGATGCCAGGATCACGACGGTCGCGACGACGTTCACCACGTTCGCCTCGTTCGGCCGCGCCATCTGATTCATGATCCACAGCGGCAGCGTGTCGACTCCGGGCGGGGCGGTGAAGATCGTGACGTACACCTCGTCGAAGCTCAGCGCGAAGGCGAGGATCGCCCCGGCCACCAGGGCGCTGCGGAACTGGGGGAAGGTCACCATCCGGAAGGTCTGCCACGGCGTCGCGCCGAGATCCTGAGATGCCTCCTCGAGACTCGGGTTCATGCGCCGCAGTCGCGCCAGCACGTTGTTGAACACCATCACGATGCAGAAGGTGCCGTGTGCGATGATCATCCCCCAGAAGCCGACCTGGATGCCGATCGGCTCGAGCATCTGGTTGTAGGTGTTGTTCAGGGCGACACCGGTGACGATGCCGGGCAGCGCGATCGGCAGCACGACGAGCAGGTTCACCGAGCGCTGCCCGAAGAACCGGTAGCGCTGCAGCGCGAAGGCCACCAGCGTCCCGAGGACGAGGGCGATCGCCGTGGCGCCGGTGGCCACCAGCACGGAGTTGAGCACCGCGTCGCGGACGGGCTGGCTGGTGAACGCCCTGCCCCACCACTCGAGGCTGAACCCCGTGACCGGCCAGCTGGCGATGCGGGCCGAGTTGAACGAGTTCAGCACGACGAGCATGAGCGGGACGTACATGAACGCGAGGATGATCGCGACGATGGCACCGAGCACGATCTTGGAGGTGCGCGACAGTCTCAGCATGGTCGGCTCACATCCTTTCCAGAGCGCCGGTGCGCTGCACGCTCACCAGGTAGATGACGACGAACGCGATCGGGACGACCGAGAACGCCGCCGCCAGGGGCGGGTTGAGGTTGATGTTCGAGGCGATGACGCTTCCGATCATCTGCGTGTCGCCGCCGACGAACTTCGCCACGAGGTAGTCGCCGAGGCTGAGCGAGAAGGTGAACACCGAGCCGGCGATGATGGCCGGCTTGATCAGCGGCAGCACGACCGTGCGGATCGTGCGCCACGACCCTGCCCCCAGATCGGCGGAGGCGTCGAACAGGTTGGCCGGCAGCTGGCGGATGGCCGTGTACACCGGCACGGCCATGTACGGCAGCCAGAGGTAGGTGAGAGTCAGCACGACGGTGAAGACGGTGAAGCCGGGCCCCCTGATGCCGAGCGGAGCGAGCATCCAGTTGAAGAATCCCTGCTCGGTGAAGGTGATGCGCATCGCGATGACCTTCACCAGGTAGCCGGCCCAGAGGGGCAGGGTGATCGAGACGGCCAGCACGGCTCGCAGCCAGGGCGAGGCGACCTTCGCCATGAAGATGCCCAGCGGGACCGAGATGAGGATCGCGAGAGCGGTGACGGCGAGTGCGATGCCCAGGGTGCGCAGAGCCGTGGAGGCGTATGCCGGATTCGCGACGAGCTGCTGGAAGTTGCCGAAGGTGAAGCCCGGCTTCACCTTCGAGGTGAATGGATCGGTGATCCAGAACGCCGTCACCAGGAGCATGACGAGCGAGAAGATGTAGATGCCGATCAGCCAGGCCATCGGCAGGGCCAGCAGACCGGCGATGCGTGCGCGGCGCTTCATGTCGTTCCTGTCGGAGTCGAGAGGGTGCGATCCGGGGCGGAGGAGTCGTCTCCCCCGCCCCGGGCGGGCCGGGTCAGCCCTTGACGCTGGTCCAGGCGTCCGTCCACTGCTGGAAGTTCGTGCACTTCACGTCCGTGCGGCCGTCGATGCACTGCTCGATCGGGGTGGTCCAGAACCACACCTTCTTGAAGTACTCCTCGTTCGTGGCGTTGTAGTACTCGCAGTGCGCCTTCGCCTCTTCGCTGGTGTCGCAGAAGGCGGCGTTGGCGGGCGCCATGCCGAAGTTCATCGCGATGGCGCCGTTGACCTCGGGCGAGGAGGCGTAGTCCATCCACGCGTACGCGCAGTTCGGGTTCTTCGACTTCGCGGCCAGCATCCAGGCGTCCGACCATCCGGTCGAGCCCTCCTCGGGCAGCACGCTCTTGTACTTGTCATCCTCGGTGAGCTTGCGCAGCACCTCCCACGAGGTGCCGAGCACGGTGGTGCCACCGGCGAACGAGGTGATCTGAGCCGCGGGGTCCGACCAGTACTCCGAGACGATGCCGTTCTGCTGCTTGAGCAGGTCGACAGCGGCCTTGAGCTGCTTCTCATCGAGCGCATACGGGTTCTCGATGCCCAGGTCGGGTTCGTGCGCCATCAGGTACACGGCGGCGTCGGCGATGTAGATAGGGGCGTCGTACGCGATGACCTTGCCGGCGTACGGGCTGTCCTTCTCCCACGCCACGTCCCAGCTGGTGGGCTCTTCGGTGACGATCTCGCTGTTGTACTGCAGGATGTTCGCGCCGCGACCGATCGGAATGCCGTAGGACTTGCCGTTGATGGTGTCGTAGATCTGACCCTTCATGCCCTCCACGATGTCGTCGCCGAAGTTCGGGATGTGCTCGAGGTTCAGCGGCTGCACGTCGCCGCCGGCGATCAGGCGCAGACTCGCGTCGCCCGACGCCGAGACGAGGTCGTAGTCGCCCGTGCGCATCAGCTGCACCATCTCGTCGCTCGTTCCGGCGACGCGTCGGTTGACCGTGCATCCGGTCTCCTCGGTGAACGCGTCGGTCCACGCGGGCTCCACGAAGCCCGACCAGGCGATGATGTTCACCTCCTTCTCGTTCTCGCCGAGCTTGTCCATCATCGGAACATCGGGGACGTCGATCGACAGGCCGCCGGAGCCGTCCGTCGATTCCGTGGTGCTCGAGCAGCCAGACAGCGCCAGGGCTGCGGCTGCGGTGAGGGCCGAGACGGCCAGGATCTTCTTTCGCATGGATCTCTCCTTTGTGATCGCGGTGCGCGGGTGGGAACAGGGTGGTGCTCAGGGAAGTCGTGCTGCGTGCGCCGGGTTCCAGGCGGCACGCACCCGATCGCCTCGCCGCGGCACGTCCAGACCGGCGATGTGATGGGCGTTCGGTCGCTCGGCGAGGATGTCGACGCCGGCATCGGAGCTGATCAGGTAGCGGGTGGCCGGCCCGGTGTAGACGATCTCGGCGATCGTGCCGGTCAGCCCCACGTCGCCGTCGGCGAGCGCGTCGGAAGCACCGAGCATCCGCACCCGCTCCGGACGGATGCTCATGGTGCGGCGGGTGCCGGTGAGCTCCTGCGCGAGCTGAGCGCCGATGAGGTTCGACAGCCCGAGGAAGCGCGCGACGAACTCCGTCTGCGGCTCCTCGTAGACCTCGCGGGCGGTGCCGACCTGCTCGATGCGACCGTTGTTGAACACGGCGACGCGATCGCTCAGCGTCAGCGCCTCCTCCTGATCGTGCGTGACGAAGACGAAGGTGATGCCGACCTCCCGCTGGATCTGCTTCAGCTCGATCTGCATCTGCTCGCGCAGCTGCTTGTCGAGGGCTCCGAGGGGTTCGTCGAGCAGCAGCACCTGCGGCCGCAGGATCAGCGCGCGGGCCAGGGCGATGCGCTGGCGCTGGCCGCCCGAGAGCTGATGGGGCAGGCGGTCGGCGACGTGGTCGAGACGCACGCGCTGCAGCGACTCGGCGACCTGCTCGACGCGTTCGCTCCTGCTGGTCCCCTTCACGCGCAGTCCGTAGCCGACGTTCTCGGCGATGGTCATGTGGGGGAAGAGCGCGTAGTCCTGGAAGACCGTGTTGACGTCACGGGCGTGCGGCGGGGTGCGAGTGACATCCACGCCGGAGAGACGGACGGTGCCGGAGGTCGCCTCCTCGAACCCGGCGATGATGCGCAGCACGGTGGTCTTGCCGGATCCCGACGGGCCGAGCATGGAGAGGAACTCCCCCGGCGCGACGTGCAGATCGAGATCGCGCACCGCGGTGAAGTCGCCGAAGGACTTGGTCAGGCCCGACAGTGACACGCTGCCGGGAGCTGCGGCGTCGCTGTCGGCATCGGTGGCCAGCGCGGCAGTCGTCATCTCGTGCTCCTCGATCCTCATCGATACGGAAGGTCGGTTAAACATATAAGACCGTAGGTCATATTTCAACTCTTCTCCGCGGATCGACGACGTGGAAGAATCCAGAGATGGACTCGCTGACCTCCCCCGCCGGTGCGCGCACCGATCCGGATCGTCAGCGGGGCCGTCACCCGCACCGGCTGCAGGGCGCCCTCTTCCAGTCGATCGGGGATGAAGGCCGTGCGGAGCTCGTCGTGCGCCGGCTCGTGGACGCCATCCACCGCGGTCACCTGCGGGCCGGTGAGCGGCTCCCATCCGAATCCGACCTCGCGCGCAGCTTCGGTGTCGCACCGGTCACCGTGCGGGAGGCTCTGCTCACGCTGCGCGGCCAGGGACTGATCGTCACGCGTCGTGGACGCAACGGGGGCAGCTTCGTCGTCGACGACGCCGATCCGCTCGCCTTCGCGCACGATGCGCTCATGCGCATGTCGCGGCTCGCGCTGCGTGACATGGGCGCGCACTACAGTGCGATCACGGCCGCCGCCGTCCGTCTCGCCGCACGGCGCGCGGATGTCAGCGAAGCCGGCCGGGTGCGCCGTCGCCTCGAGCTGGTCGACGATCTCGACGTCGACCAGCAGCGCCGCCTGCTCGATGATGTGCTCGTCGAGCTCGTCTCGCTGAGCCAGTCGGCCCGTCTGACCCGCGAGCAGATGAAGCTGCAGGCCGAGTTCTCGCCCTACCTCCGTCTCGCCGCACCGGACGGCGCGGGACTGCGCAGTCAGTCGGCGGCGCTCGCTGCCATCATCAGAGCGGTGGAGGAGGGCGATCCCGACACGGCGGGAGCGCGCACCGAAGGTCTGGTCGTCGGCGTCATCGACGCTCTCATCCACCTGCAGAGTTCGCCCGCGAGCACCTCATGAGTCCCGCCCATCGACGTGCACTGGAGGACGCGATGAACACCCCCACGACACCCGCCGCCACCACACCCGCCCCCATGACATCCGAACCTGCGGATGCGGTCCGGATGGTCGAGGAGTACTTCGGCGCTCCGATCCGCATGCTCGACAGCTGGGTCACCTCCTGTGCCGCGGAGCTCTCGGTCGCGCTCGGCGAGGGTTCGCTGACCCGGCCCCGGTTCGACGCGATCGTCGAGCCGTACGCCGCGCGCACCCTGGCGCTGGACGCCGTGCCGGTCTACGGCGCCGGCTTCATCGCGGCGATCGATCTTCTCGCCGACGCCCGCAGCCACCTCGCCTGGTGGCAGGGCGAAGGCGGCCGGCAGCTGGTGCTCGCCTCGCAGACCGTGAACAAGGAGTACATCGACTACAGCGAACTCGAGTGGTACCGCGTGCCGATGAGCACGGGAGGACCGCACGTGGCGGGCCCGTACGTCGACTACCTGTGCAGCGACGAGTACACGATCACCGTGGCCGTTCCCGCCAGTGACGGCGGGCGCCTGCTGGGTGTGGCTGGGCTCGACCTGCTCGTCGCCGAGGTCGAGCGAGAGATCATTCCGCGCTTCGCCTCGCTGGGCCATCAGGTGACCCTCGTCAACGGTGTCGGCCGGGTCGTGGTCTCCACCGATCCGCGCTGCGCGACGGGTGACTCGGTGCGCGGCAGCAGGCTCGCCGACCTTCCCCGACTGTCCTGCGACGGCGTCGCGCTCGACGTCATCGTGGAGAGCGTCTGAGGTCGCGATCCATCCGGAGGTCTTGACTTCGTACCGAGGTCGAGGCACCCTGTCTGTAGATCAACTCAGCGCCCGGGAGTCTTGCAGGCATCGCCGCAGCACCGGGCGCTGAGTCTGTCTTCGCCCGGTGCGGAGCCGTCAGTACGCGAGCAGACGCGCCCTGGCATCCCTGGTACGCATCAGCAGCGCGTGCTCGTCCGCCGCGGCGAGCGGGTCGCGACCGGTGATCGCCCGCTGCCGCACGGCAGCGAGCGCCGCGGCGTCGTGGATGAACGACTGCATCACCGTTCGGCGGTCGCCGCGCAGACCGGATGCCCAGCGCAGGCCCGTCCGCCGGCCCGCCGGGGTCGCCAGCATCTCGACCTCCTGCGGGGTGAACCATCCGGCGGCGGCGTACTCGCTCAGGCGCAGGCGCGTCAGACGCGTCTCCTCCCGGCGCAGCGCCAGGATCGCGATGATGAACCCGATGAACAGCGGAACCTGCGTGGTGATGTACAGCGCGAGGAAGTCGCCCAGCAGAGACGAGCCGTTCCAGTACGCGTGAAGGCCGACGGCGCCGACCAGGCCGACCGCACCCGACCCCACGGCGGACGCTGTGCTCGCACCCCGACGTGCGGCCAGGCCGATGGCGAATCCGGTCAGAGCGGTGAACATGGCGTGCGCGAACGGCGAGACCAGCCCGCGGAGGATGAACGTGACCGTGAGGTCAGCGGCACCGCCGGAGGTGAGGCTGGTGCCGAAGTACTGGATGTTCTCGGTGAACGCGAACCCGGCACCGACCAGCGCTCCGTAGACCACGCCGTCGACCGGCCCGTCGAAGGCTCGACGGCCGATGACGAACACCAGCAGCACCCCGAGGCCCTTCGCGAGCTCCTCGATCACGGGCGCCTGGATGACCGCGGCGAAGAACTCGTTGCGCTGCCCGACAGCCAGCGCGAACGCCAGATCGACCAGCAGGGTGATGCCGACGGCCGCCACGGCGCCCCAGGCGAGCGCGAAGACGACCAGGTTCTTCGGCTCGGGTTCCCACCGATCGATCATCCGCACGCCGGTGAGCACGATCGCGAGCGGCACGAACGCGAGGACGAGCCCGACGATCGACGCCCCCACGCCGAGGAACAGCGCGAAGTACGCGATCAGCGCGATCATCAGGAAGGCGAGCACGCCGAACGCCCACACCGACGCGCTCCGCCCGCGCCGCGCGGGCATCGGCAGGGCCGGCATGGCGGGTGCGGGTGCGGGTGCGGACGGCGCCGGTGGCATGTACCGGGAACGGCCGGCGAGCAGCGTGGGGAACGGGTCCGACGACTGCGCGGCCGGGGGCCGTGCTCCAAAGCTCATGAGCAAAGCCTAGAGGCCGCCTCTGCCACGGGCGGCATCGCGACGGGTAGCGTAGAGGCATGCGTTTCGCCCATCTGCGCGCTCGCGATTCCGAGGACCTGCAGCTCGCCGTCATCGACGGCGCGGAGGCCATCCTCGTCAGCGACCTCCTCTCCCCCGCTCCGCCGACCCTGCAGCAGCTGATCGAGGGCGGCGACGAGCTGCTCGCGCAGCTGCGAGCCGCCTTCGCCTCGGGCGATGCGCCACGGCATCCGGTGTCGGGCATGCGCTTCGGCCCCGCCGTCGTCGCGCCGCCGGTCATCCTCGCCGTCGGCCTGAACTACGCCGCTCATTCGAGCGAGCTGGGCCTCAAGACCGACACCGCCCCCACGGTGTTCACCCTGTGGCCCAACTCGCTCGGCGCGCACGACGAGACGACGTCGTGGCCGCGCGCCCTGAGCGAATCCGTCGACTACGAGGCCGAGCTCGGCGTGATCATCGGCCGTCCCGCCAAAGACCTCACGGTCGACGAGGCGCTCGACGCGGTCTGGGGCTACACGGTCGTCAACGACATCACAGCGCGTGACATCCAGTTCGCGGAGGCGCAGTGGTCGCGATGCAAGTCGTTCGACGGCTTCACCCCGACCGGTCCCGTGGTCGTCACGGCTGATGAGATCCCCGACCCGCAGGACCTGCACATCTGGGCCGTCGTCGACGGGCAGACCGTGCAGGACGCCAGCACGGGGCAGATGGTGCGCAGCGTCGCGACGCTGATCGCGCACCTGTCGTCGTCGGCCACCCTGCAGCCGGGAACCCTGATCTCCACCGGCAGCCCCGGCGGCGCCGGCTACTCGCGCGATCCGCAGATCTTCCTGCGGGACGGCTCCACGGTCACGGTGGGTGTCGACGGGATCGGCGAGCTCACGACGCACTGCCGCACCCTGGGCTGATCCGCGTCGGTCGAACGCGAGAAGAGGCGGATGCCCCAGGGCACCCGCCTCTTCTCGATCTCCGGCGCTACGACTGCGGGAGGTCTTCCGCCGCGATCACGGGAATCGCCGCGGTGACGGTCTCGAGCCCGGACAGGCGCGCCGGCGAGATCTGCTTCATGACCTCTTCGCGCGACATCAGCCCTGCCTCGACGACGAGGTCGGCGACGTTGCGGTTGGTGAGCAGTGCGGTCTTGGCGAGCGCCGCGGATGCCGCGTAGCCGATGAACGGCGTCAGCGCCGTGACGACGCCGACCGATGCGCCCACCATCGCGCCGAGACGCTCGCGGTTCGCGGTGATCCCGTCGACGCAGTTCACCCGCAGCGTCCACATCGCCTGACGCATCCACGTGATCGACTGGAAGATCGAGTGCGCGATGACCGGCTCGAAGGCGTTGAGCTGCAGCTGGCCGCCCTCGACCGCCATCGTCACCGTGACGTCGGCACCCGCGACGGCGAACGCGACCTGGTTGACGGCTTCGGGGATGACGGGGTTGACCTTGCCCGGCATGATGCTGGAGCCGGCCTGCATGGCCGGCAGGTTGATCTCGCCGATACCGGCCTGCGGGCCGGACGAGAGCAGGCGCAGGTCGTTGCAGATCTTGGAGAGCTTGATCGCGTTGCGCTTCAGCGACGACGAGAACGACATGAACGCGCCGGTGTCGCTGGTGGCCTCGACGAGGTCGGTCGCGGTGCTGAGGTCGAGCCCGCTGATCTCGCGCAGGTGCTTCAGCACGGTCGGCGCGTAGTCGGGATGGGTGGTGATCCCGGTGCCGATCGCGGTGGCCCCCATGTTGATCTCGGTCAGCAGCGACGCGTTCTCGGTGAGGCGGCTGTGATCCTCGCCCAGGGTCGTCGCGAAGCCGTGGAACTCCTGGCCGAGGGTCATCGGCACGGCATCCTGCAGCTGGGTGCGGCCGACCTTGAGCACGTCGTGGAACTCGTTCGCCTTGCCGAGGAAGGACGTGCGCAGCAGGTCGAGCTCGTCGAGCAGCGAGACGAGGTTCAGCGAGAGGCCGATCTTCACCGCGGTCGGGTACACGTCGTTCGTGGACTGGCTGCGGTTGGTGTGGTCGATCGGCGAGAGGAAGGCGTAATCGCCCTTCTGCCGACCCGCCATCTCGAGGGCGACGTTGGTGATGACCTCGTTGGCGTTCATGTTGGTCGAGGTGCCGGCCCCGCCCTGGATCACGCCGACGATGAACTGGTCGTGGAACTCGCCGTCGATGACCCGCTGAGACGCGGCGTCGATCAGGTCGGCCTTCTCGGCGTCGAGGACCCCGATCTCCTTGTTCGCGCGAGCGCTGGCCTGCTTGACCATCGCGAGTGCGCGCACCAGATCGGGATACACCGAGATGGGGCGCTTGGTGATGGGGAAGTTCTGCTCGGCACGCAGCGTGTGCACGCCGTAGTAGGCGTCACCCGGGATCTCGATGCTTCCGATCGAATCGGTCTCTGTGCGGGTAACAACAGGCTCAGACGAGGCCATGTCACATCCTTGTGGGTAGTGGCGATCAGGGATTCGGGGGATGGCCCCAGTCTACGACGCTTCAGCGCGGGGGCTTGCGGGAGAACGCCTCGAGTCGCTGCTCCGGCGTGAGGGATGCCATGCGCTGCGCCCACTCGCGGGTGAAGTGATCACCGGTTGGTGCCTCGGCCACCGGCACCACGGTGTGCGTGATCGTGTCGGGGTACACGTGCACCAGCTGGAACGACTGCGCGCCATCCATCCCGTTCACCTCGACGGCGGGACGCGCGACGTTCATCGTGTAGCACGTGGCGGACGCGACGCTGACCGGGATGCCCGCGAACAGGCCATGCGAGGAGTAGTGCAGGTGACCGGCGAGGACGGCACGCACGTCGCTGCCCCGCAGCACGTCGGCGAGCTCGTCCTGGTGGCGCAGCTCGAGGATGTCGAACAGCGGGATGTGGCTCGGAATCGGAGGATGATGCATGGCCAGGATCGTGCCGTGCGGTGCGGGCTCATCCAGCACGTCGCGCAGCCAGTAGAGCTGGGCGGCGTCGAGGTCGCCGTGGTGCCAGCCGGGAACGCTCGTGTCCAGGGCCACCAGTCTCAGCCCGCCGAGGTCCCACGCCCCGGTGATCGGCTGCTCGCTGGGCTGGAGACCGAGCAGGTGCTGCCGCAGCGCCGGGCGCTCGTCGTGATTGCCCGCCACCCATACGACCGGGCAGCCGAGGTCGGCCGCGAGCGGTTCGACGGCGGCTCGCAGGCGGCGATACGCGTCGGGCTCGCCGAGATCGGCGAGGTCGCCGGTGACGACGATCGCCGCCGGATCGCTGCTCGTCGCGCGGATGGCGTCGAGCGTGCGATGGAGGGTGTCGTCGACGTCGAACCGGCCTCCCAGCCGCGCACCGCCGGCGAGCAGGTGCGGATCGCTGATGTGCACGATGACGTGCGACGCCGGGGCGTGGCTGCCGAAGGCGAACGAGGCTGACATGCCACTAGCCTAGAACCGCCCTCTCGGGCGGACGCGTGTCAGTGGCCGACGACGATGAGCAGGATGCCGCCGAGGACGGCCGCGCCGCACACGACGAAGCAGCCGATCGCGGCCGCGAAGGCGAGCGTCTTCTGTCCTTCGCTGAGCGGGCTCTTGCGCGCCGCCTTGGCGGCCTGCTTGGCGGCGCGTCTGATCTCCTTCTCGGAGAGCACGGTGATGGCATCCGTGAACTCCGCGGGGGTGACCACAGGGACGCGCCCTGCCCGCACAAGCATCCGCAGACCCAGCGCGTAGAAGAGGACGATCGTGCCCGCGCCCAGCAGCGCCGCGAGGAACACGCTGACGAAGGCGCCCCAGTCGATGCTCATCGTGCGTCCTCCTGCTCGTCGACGGCGAGATCCCACTCGGCGAGCTTGGCCCGCGCCTTGCGGCTGGCGATCGCGCTCTCCCACTCCTGGGCGGCCTTCTCGGCATCGGCGAACTTCAGCGCGGCCTTGTCGGCCGCGCGCTTCGCCGCCTTGACCTCGGCAGGCGATGCGCCCGCCTTCTTGAGCTTCTTCGCCCGACGCGCGGCACGCTCGGCCTCATCGGCCTTGCGCTCGGCGCGCTCGAGGGCGCGCACGAGCTCCATGCGGCTGGCACGGCGCGTGGGCGCCGGCACCTCGGGGTGGTCCACCGCGAGTCCGGACTCCGCGACGTCGCTCATGGCGTTCGCGGACGTCACCGCGTTGCGACGGGAGTACATGAACAGGCCCACGATGATCACGAGCGCGAGCACCGCGTCGATCGCGACACCCCAGTTGCCGAACCAGATGACCAGCAGGGCGGCGAGGGCGCCGACGCCGCCCGCCGCAGGAAGCGTGAGCAGCCAGCCGATCGCGATCCGACCGGCCGTGGCCCAGCGCACCGAGGCGCCGCGCCGGCCGAGGCCGGAGCCGATCACCGATCCCGAGGCGACCTGCGTCGTGGAGAGCGCGAAGCCCAGGGCGCTGGAGGCGAGGATCGTCGCCGCGGTGGAGCTCTCGGCGGCGAAGCCCTGTGCGGGCTTGACCTCGGTGAGGCCCTTGCCGAGGGTGCGGATGATGCGCCATCCGCCGAGGTACGTGCCGAGGGCGATCGTGAACGCGCAGGCGACGATGACCCAGAACTCGGGGTTGTGGTAGTCGGAGCTGTTCGGGTCTCCGGTCTGCCAGCCGATCGTGATCAGCGCCAGGGTGATCACGCCCATCGTCTTCTGCGCGTCGTTGGTGCCGTGCGAGAGCGCGACCAGAGACGAGGTGAAGATCTGGCCCCAGCGGAACCCGGAGCGTCCGTCGGGCTTGCCGTCGTACCGGCGCGTCACCCCGTAGGCCACCTTGGTGGCGATGAACGCGATGATGCCGGCGGTGAGCGGGGCGATCACGGCGGGGAGGATGATCTTCGACAGCACCATCCCGAAGTCGATGCCCGTGGCCCCGACCCCGACGAGGGTCGCGCCGATGAGGCCGCCGAACAGCGCGTGCGACGAGCTGGACGGAAGACCCAGCAGCCAGGTGAGCATGTTCCAGGTGATCGCGCCGATGAGTCCGGCGAAGATCAGCGGGAGGAAGACCTGCGCTCCCATCTGGCTGATCGCGTCCTCGCGGATGATGCCACCGGACACGGTCTTCGCGACCTCGGTCGAGAGGAACGCTCCGACGAGGTTCAGCACCGCGGCGAGGAGCACCGCGGTCTTCGGCTTCAGCGCACCGGTGGCGATGGGTGTGGCCATCGCGTTCGCGGTGTCGTGGAATCCGTTGGTGAAGTCGAAGAAGAGCGCCAGCGCGATGACCAGCACGACGATGAGGGCTGCGGTTTCCACCGGACTCTTTCGTTGGGACTGCCAGGGAGGGGCCGAGAGATCGGCGTGTGACGAACGAAGAGTTCACCGTGGGTTTGTCATCCGTTAAGGACCCGGATGAATCCTCCCACCCTGCCCGGTCGCGGTCAACTCGCCGGGTAGCGTGGCAGGGTGACCGATTCCCGCATCCAGCCGCCCGCGGCGGCCCGCCGCATCACCACGCGCTCCCACCACGGCGACCGCTTCGACGACGCCTACGAGTGGCTTCGGGGCAAGGACGATCCCGAGGTGATCTCGCACCTGGAGGCGGAGAACGCCTACACCGACGCGAGAACCGCTCATCTCGCGGGGCTCCGCGAGACCCTGTTCGAGGAGGTCCGCTCACGGGTGCAGGAGACCGACCTGTCCGTCCCCACGCGACGCGGCGACTGGTGGTTCTACAGCCGCACGGAGGAAGGCGCGCAGTACGGCATCCACTGCCGCACCGCCGCCCAGGACGACGACTGGACGCCCCCGGTGCTCGAGCCCGGAGTGCCGGTGCCGGGTGAGGAGGTGCTGCTGGACGGCAACGTCGAAGCAGCCGGACACGAGTTCTTCTCCCTCGGCGCGTTCGATGCCTCCGATGACGGCACCCGACTGCTCTGGTCCGTGGATGCCGAGGGCTCGGAGCTGTACACCGTGCATGTGCGCGACCTGGCATCCGGCGAGATGCTCGACGACGTGATCCCGAACACCGGGCAGGCGTTCTTCACGCCGGACGGCACCGCCGTGCTCTACACGACCCGCGATGAGGCGTGGCGCCCGGACACCCTGTGGCTGCACCGGATCGGAACCCCGGTGCACGACGACGTGCAGCTGTTCCATGAGCCGGACGAGCGATTCTGGATGGGCGCGGGCATCACCCGCAGCCGCCGGTACCTCGTGATCGGCCTGGGCTCGAAGATCACCAGCGAGGAGCTGCTCATCGACATCGCCGAACTGAGCTCCGATCCGCTGAGCGCCCAGGCGCGGGTCGTGTGGCCGCGCCGAGACGGCGTGGAGTACTCGGTCGATCACGCGGTGGTCGACGGGCAGGATCGCCTGCTGATCCTGCACAACGCCGACGCCCTGGACTTCGAGCTCGTCTCGGTGGCGGCATCCGAGCCGCAGGGAGAGCGACGGGTGCTGATCCCGCACCGTCAGGGCAGGCGGATCATCGACGTGGACTGCTTCCGCGACTTCGCCACCGTCGAGTACCGCAGCGAGGGCCTGGTGCGGTCGGCGATCATGGATCTCGCGACGGGTGAGCTCGACGAGGTGGACTTCGACGAACCCCTGTTCGACGCCTACTTCAGCGCCAACCCCGAGTGGCACTCGCCCTTCCTGCGGATGACGTACACATCGTTCGTGACGCCGCCCCAGGTACTCGACCTCGATGTCGCGACCGGCGAGAAGCACCTGCGCAAGCAGATGGCCGTCCTCGGCGGGTACGACCCGGCCGACTACGGCCAGCAGCGGGTCTGGGCGACGGCGCCCGACGGCACCCTGGTGCCGATCTCGCTGGTGTGGCAGCGCTCGTTCGGCGAGCCCGGTGTCGAGCCGCGCCCCCTCCACCTCTACGGCTACGGATCGTACGAGCACTCGATCGATCCGGGGTTCTCGACCATGCGCCTGTCGATGCTCGACCGCGGTGTGATCTTCGCGGTCGCTCACGTGCGCGGCGGCGGCGAGATGGGCCGACACTGGTACGAGCAGGGCAAGGAGCTGCACAAGCGCAACACCTTCACCGACTTCGTCGCGTGCGCACAGCACCTCGTCGACACCGGCGTGACCGCCCCCGAACGGCTCGTCGCCGAAGGCGGCAGCGCGGGTGGACTGCTCATGGGCGCCGTCGCCAACCTCGCCCCCGACCTGTTCGCCGGCATCCTCGCCGGCGTGCCCTTCGTCGACGCGCTCACCTCCATCCTCGACCCCTCGCTGCCGCTCACCGTGGTCGAGTGGGACGAGTGGGGCGACCCGCTTCACGACCCCGAGGTGTACGCGTACATGAAGTCGTACACGCCGTACGAGAACATCCGCGAGGGTGTCGGCTATCCGCGGATCCTGGCGATGACATCGCTCAACGACACCCGCGTGCTGTACGTCGAGCCGGCCAAGTGGGTTGCGGCTCTGCGCTACGCGGGCGCGCAGGACGTGATGATGAAGTGCGAGATGTCGGCGGGTCACGGCGGCGTCAGCGGACGCTACAACTCCTGGCGCGAGCGCGCGTTCGAGATCGCGTGGATGCTGGACGTGCTCGGCCTGGCCGCCTGAAGGACCGGTCGCTCGGGCATCCGACCGGGTGCCCGAGCGTCGTCTGCAGGGTTCAGCCGAACAGCGCGGCCGCTTCGTCGTAGCGGCTGCGCGGCACGGTGTTCAGCTCGCCCAGCGCCTCGGCGAACGGCACCCGGACGATGTCGGTGCCGCGCATGGCCACCATCTGCCCCCAGGCTCCGTCGACGAGGGCGTCGGCGGCGTGCAGGCCGAGTCGGGTCGCGAGGACCCGGTCGAACCCCGACGGGGATCCGCCGCGCTGGATGTGCCCCAGCACAGTCGATCGCGTCTCGATGCCGGTGATCCGCTCGATCTCCGGGGCGAGGATCTCGCTGATCCCGCCCAGGCGGGGGCGGTTGAACGCGTCGAGGCCCTTGTCGCTGTACGCCTCGTCCATGCCCTTGAGCGTGAAGCCCTCCGACACGACGACGAGCGGTGCGCGACCGCGGGCGGCGGCGCTGCTGACCAGCGAGCAGATCTCGTCCATCGACATCGGCACCTCGGGGATGCAGATGACGTGCGCGCCGGCCGCCATCCCGGCGTGCAGGGCGATCCAGCCCACGTGCCGGCCCATGACCTCGGCGACCATGCAGCGCTGGTGCGAGTCCCCGGTCGTGCGCAGGCGGTCCATCGCGTCGGTCGCGATGTTGACGGCGGTGTCGAAGCCGAACGAGTAGTCGGTCGCGCGCAGATCGTTGTCGATCGTCTTCGGCACGCCGAGCACGTTGATGCCGTCCTTGGCCAGACGGTCGGCGGCCGCGAGGGTCCCCTCGCCGCCGATCGCGACGATGCCGTCGATCCGGTGACCGTACAGGGTCTTGGCGATGTTCTCGGCTCCGCCGCGCGTGCCCTCGTACGGGTTGGTGCGGCTCGTACCGAGGATCGTGCCGCCGACCTTCGACAGGCCCTTCACCTCGTGGCGGGTCAGGGGGAAGAAGTCACCGTCGACGACGCCTCGCCAGCCGTCGCGGATTCCGACGAACTCGAGATCGTACGTCGTGGTGCCCTTGAGCACGATGCCGCGGATGACCGCGTTGAGGCCGGGGCAGTCGCCGCCGCTGGTGAGGATGCCGATCTTCATGCTGCTGCCTTCGTGCGTCAGGGGAACGGGTAGAAGAGGCGACACTGCCCGTTCTCGACCCTAGCGCTCCTCGGTGTCGAAAAGCCATTCCGCACGCGCGAAAACGAATGATCTTGCCAGCACTGTGGCCGCGATGCGGGATTCTTGGGCGGATCTCCGCAGAACAGACGAATGCGGGCGATAAGAATCAAAGTTCTTAACGCCCGCATCGGAGTGCACGGCCCTAGGAGCCGAGAGCCTCCCGCAGCAGGTGCATCAGCGCGGCCATCTGCACCGACTCGCCCGGCTCCTCGACGACGGCCTCACCGTCGAGGGCACGCGCGGCGAGCCCCTGCTTCTGGTCGATCAGCTCGGCGATCTTTGTGTCGATCGTGTGCGCGGCGATGATGCGCCACGCGGTGACCGGCTCATCCTGGCCGATGCGGTGCACGCGGTCGATCGCCTGGGTCTGCTCGGCCGCGGTCCAGCTCAGCTCTGCGAGCACGACGTTCGAGGCGACCTGCAGATTCACGCCGACTCCGGCTGCGGTGAGCGAGCACACCGCGACGCCCACCTCGGGGTCGGTGTTGAACGCATCGATCGCCTGCTGACGCACGGGCGTGGTCTGGTCCCCTCGGATCGACACCGACCTGATCCCCGCTGCGGCGAAGTGCGCCTCGGCCTGATCCATCACGTCGATGTGCTTCGCGAAGAACACGACCTTCCCGACCGACCGCTGCAGCTGCGCGGCGTAGTCTGCGGCCAGCAGCGCCTTCGCCTGCCCGATCCTGCGCACCATGGTGAACACGTTGTCACCACCCGCTCCGGCGGCCTTCGACTCCTCGAGCTCGTTGTGCGCGACCAGACGCACGATGTCCTCGTCGATCCGGGTCGACGCGGCCGGGCCGTGCGCAGCCGTGCGGGCTTCGACGATCCGGCGGTACTTCGCGGCCATCCGCTCACCCAGCTCACGCTCCGCCGCCCGGATGCCGCGGCCGAACTCGTCGTCCAGCTGCACCGGCAGATCGGCGATGAGCTTGTCGGGCAGGTCCGCGGCGACATCCTTCTTCTTCCGCCGCACGATGCCCATCGAGATCACGGCTTCGCGCGCCTCGGCGTAGAAGGACTTATCGGCAGGAGTCAGACCCGTGGCATCCAGCTTCGCCATCAGCTCCGGCTCGGGCTTCTCACCGTTCGTCCAGCCGAGGAAGCGCCAGATCGCGTCGAAGTCCTCGACGTCGTTGATCAGCGGGGTTCCCGTCAGAGCGAGCATCAGCGGCTTGCGCTCCCGGTCGCGGATGCGGGCCGCGAGGGCCAGCACGTTCTGCGAGCGCTGCGACGACAGGTTCTTGATGAAGTGCGCCTCGTCGACGACCATGCCCTTCAGGCCGATCGAGCCGAGCCACGACAGGTGCCGGTCGAGGATCTCGTAGTTGACGATGAAGACGTCCGCGAACGCGTCGATGTCGGTGCCGTCGCCCTGGATGACGGCGGCGCGACGCTGCGGCGTCCACCGCTCGACCTCGCGCGCCCAGTTCATCTTGACCACGTTCGGCACGACGACGAGCAGAGGGTAGGCGTTCGCGACCGAGGCGGCGAGCACCGACTGCGCGGTCTTGCCCAGGCCCGGCTCGTCGGCGAGCAGGAAGCTGCGATGCCCGGAGCGCACCGCCTCGACGAAGCGAGACTGGTGCACCATGACCTCGCGGCCCTTGGGCGAGATGTGGTCGTACTCGGGCGTCGGGGGCAGGTCCATCGTCGCCGCTCCCCCGCCGGCGCCGGATTCGAACGCCTTGTACAGCGGCCCCATCAGCTCCCACCCGTCGAGCCGCCGGCGTGGCACGGCCGCGGGCCGGGGGGTGAGGTCGGGGGCGAGGAACGGCGAAGCCAGCAGACGCGACTCGATCGACGGCGGGGTGACCTGCTTCTCGGCGAGAGCGGCCGGGACCACCGGGGTCTGCACGATCGGCGCGATGTCGGTGATCACCAGCTCCTCGGGTGCCAGCTCGGCCCCCGACTCCAGCAGCCAGTCGCGACGCATCCGCTTCGCGACGGGCGATGTGGCCTGGTCGGCTTCGAGCAGCTGGATCAGCGAGGTGTCGCGGGCGGCCGTCTTCGCGAGGATCGTGGCGACTCCGTCGAGCCGCTTGAGCAGCTCCGCGCGGGCGGCGTCGGTCACCTCAGGGTCGGCCTTCACCCTGGCGCGCTCCTCGCGCACCAGGAAAGCGATCACCTGGAACTTCACCCGGTTGGTCGGGCCCAGCTTGGCCCGCTGCGCCTTGGCCTCGATCTCGCGCACCTTGCGCGCGAGGATCGGGATCAGCGGCGCCTCTTCATCTCGACGGGACGTCCTCTTTCGCCGCTGGGCGGCGGTCGCCGTGCTCGGCATGCTCCTCCTGAGCGTGAGTGCCGAAGTGCCGAAGCGGCCTTCGGTTCGTTGCTGTCATCCGCGTGTGGCGCCAGCCAGGACCGTGCGGATCTCGGTGCTCGGCTGCACGCATACTGCGGCTGTCGACGAGCACTGCTAAGAGTTTAGGCCATCCGGCCCTCTCCGACCCAGATGATACGGCGAGTCGCCTGCCGGATCAAGCGATGCCGAGCCGCTCACGGGCAACCGACACGTCATCCGCCATCTGCGCGATGAGCGCATCCATCCCCTCGAACGCCACCATCCCGCGCAGGTGGTCGGTGAACTCGACGGTCACGCGATGCCCGTACAGATCGAGTCCGGTCTCGTCGAGCACGTGCGCCTCCACCTGGCGGCGCTCGACGTCGTCGAACGTGGGATTGGTGCCTACCGAGATCGCGGCGGGATGGCGGATGCCCGTGGCGTGGTCGTGCAGCCAGCCCGCGTACACTCCGTCGGCCGGGGCCAGGGCGTCGATCATCTCCGACAGGTTGGCGGTCGGGAACCCGAGCTCGCGGCCGCGCTTGAGTCCGTGCACGACCTCGCCGCTCACGGTGACCGGCCGACCGAGCACGCTCGCCGCCTGCGCGACGTCGCCCGCGGCGAGCAGCTCGCGCACCCACGTCGACGACACCCGGCGGCCACCGCCTTCGGGAGTGACGTCGTCGACCACGTCGACGGTGAAGCCGTGCTGCGGACCGAGTCTGTGCAGCAGGTCCGGATCGCCCGCACCTCCCCGGCCGAAGCGGAAGTCCCGGCCGACGAGGATCATGGCCGCGTGCAGGGAGTCGACCAGGATGTCGCAGACGAAGTCCTCCGCCGGCAGGGATGCCAGCGCGCGGTCGAATGTCAGCACGAGCGTCGCGTCGAGATCGAGTTCTCCGAGGAGCTCGACCTTGCGCTCGGTGCCGACGACGTTCTCCGGGCACAGCTCGGGGCGCAGCACCTCGAGCGGATTGCGGTCGAAGGTCACGGCGACCGTGCGGGCGCCGATGGCGCGGGCGTCCTCCCGCATCCGCTCGATGACGGCTCGGTGTCCGACGTGCACGCCGTCGAACTTGCCGATCGCCACGACGCAGGGACCGAAGTCGGCAGGAACCTCAGCCGGATCACGGAAGACGATCATGCGGCCTCCGCCTGAGGGCGGTGCGTGCGCAGCCACCACAGGCCGAACACGGGCAGCACGAGCGGCACGAAGAGGTAGCCCATGCCGAAGTACGACCAGACGCTGTCGTGGCCGAACAGCGACGGCACCAGCAGGCTGAGCGCGCCGACCACGAGCACGCCGGTCAGCTCGAACACGATCGCCACCCAGGCGACCGTGTACCAGCCGCGCCGGCGGGCGAGCACCAGGGCGAGCGTCGCCAGGATGTACACCGCTGCCGCGAGCGCCGAGAGGCTGTACGCGAGGGGTGCCTCGTCGAAGCGGCGGACGATCTGGACGAAGCTGCGACCGGTGGCCGCCAGCGCCATCACGGCGTAGACGATGACGAGAACTCGGCCGATGCCCGTCATCCGGGCGCGCGAAACGGTGTGGGACATTGCGTCGTCCATCTTACGCGCGACGACGGCCCTGACCGGCGCGGTCACGCGACCTGGATCGTCCAGATGGCGTTCATCCGCCAGAGCATGATCGCCAGCGACAGGCCGATCACCCCGAGGATGACCGTGCTCCACCGCGTGCGGTCGAGCAGGGCCCATGCCGCACCGCCGATGGGCAGCAGGACGGCCGAGACGAGGTACACCCAGAACTCGAGCAGGTCGCCGGTGGGCGGGTTGCCCGCCAGCGGGGCGATGATCGCCATGATCACCTGCACGATGAGCAGCAGCTCGACCAGCAGCAGGCTGCCGACGGTCCAGTCGCTCGGACGACGTCCGGCGAGTCCGGCGATGAGGCAGAACACCCCGGCGGCGCACGCGACGGCGATCTGGGTGATGGTGAACCACAGGATCATCGCTGCCCCTCCGGCATGTTCATGGCGCTCTTGATGTCCTTTCCTCGAGCCTCGACGACGCCGACGAGCAGGCCCTCGGGGTCGATCGCGGCGACCTCCGGTCCCGCCAGCCGCCCGGCCTGCCCCTGCAGGCGTTTGCCATGGCGCAGGTCGGTCGCCTCGTCTGCCGTCACCGGCAGCACGGGCATCGTGCGCGCTGCCGCCTCGGCGGGGGTCAGCGTCCGCGCATCGGAGAGCGCGTCGATCCCGACCGCGTCGGCGATGGCGAAGCCGCCCACCCGGGTGCGCCGGAGCACCGTGAGGTGGCCTCCGACGCCGAGCGCCGCGCCGAGATCCCTGGCGAGGGCGCGGATGTAGGTTCCCGAGGAGCAGTCCACGACGACGTCGACGTCGACGACGCCGTCCTCGCGCCTGATGTCGATCACGTCGAAGCGCGAGACGGTCACCTGCCTGGCCGCGAGCTCGACCTCTTCGCCGGCCCGAACGCGGTCGTAGGCGCGCCTGCCGTCGACCTTGATCGCCGAGACCGAGCTCGGCACCTGAGAGATCGCGCCGGTGAGGGCGGCGATGCCCGCGGCGATGCCTGCGTCGGTCACCGCGTCGAGGGCACCGGCCTCGACGCGCTCGACGATCTCGCCCTCGGCGTCGTCCGTGGAGGTGCGCATGCCGAGCCGGATCGTCGCGGTGTAGGTCTTGTCGGCGCCGACGATGTAGGTGAGCAGCCGGGTGGCCCCCTCGATGCCGATCACCAGCAGCCCCGTCGCCATCGGGTCGAGCGTCCCGGCGTGCCCGATCTTGCGCGTGCCGAAGGCCCGTCGTGTGCGGGCGACCACGTCGTGACTGGTCAGCCCGCCGGGCTTGTCGACGAGCAGGATGCCGGGTGAGACCATTCCTCAAGCCTAGAGCGTGCGCCTCGGTGCGCCGACGGGACGAGCGGGGATGCCGTCGGCATAGGCTGGTCGGATGCTCGCGCCCTCATCGACGCCCGCGCCCGTGTGGCGTGGCGAGCTGCTGGACTGGTACGCGGCGACGGCACGTGACCTGCCCTGGCGGCGCGCGGAGTTCGCTGCGGATCACGGCGCCTGGGGAACCCTGGTGAGCGAGTTCATGCTGCAGCAGACGCCGGTGGCCCGGGTCATCCCGCACCTGGAGGCGTGGCTGCGCCGCTGGCCGACCCCGTCTGCGATGTCGAACGCCACCCCCGCGGAGGTCGTGCATCAGTGGTCCAACCTCGGCTACCCGAGGCGCGCGCTGTGGCTGCACCGGGCGGCGCTGGAGATCGTGGAGCGCCACGGCGGCGTCGTGCCCCGCGACGTGCCCGCGCTGCTGGCTCTGTCGGGGATCGGCGAGTACACCGCCCGGGCGGTGGCCGTCTTCCACTACGGAGAGCGGCACCCGGTGGTCGACACGAACACGCGGCGCGTCATCGCGCGGGCCGTCGACGGCCGCTCCCAGCCCGGCCCGCCCGCGAAGCGGGATCTCGCGCGGATGGCCGAGCTGCTCCCCGACGATGTCGAGGAGTCGACCATCTTCAACGCCGCCATGATGGAGCTCGGCGCGGTGGTCTGCACGGCGCGTGCGCCGAGATGCGAGGTGTGCCCGCTGGCATCCGGATGCGCGTGGCTGACCGCAGGGCGACCGGACACCGGTGACACGCGTCGTCGGCAGGCGCGCTTCGAGGGATCGGACCGTCAGGCGCGCGGGGCGGTGCTCCGCGTGCTGCGCACCGCTGAGGACCATCGCCGGGCGGCCGATGAGGTCGTCGCCGACTGGCCCGATCCCGCCCAGCGCGACCGCGCGATCGACTCGCTCATCGCCGACGGCCTCGTCGAGGCCGTCGGCGGAACGCTCATGCTCCCCCGCTGATCGGGATCAGTCCTCGTCCTCGTCGTCGCGCCGGTACGGGTCGGCGTCACCGGCGTGCGTCGCCGACGAGGCCAGCTTGGCCACCTCGGCGTCGCGCTCACGCGCTTCGCGCAGAAGGTCGGCGATGTGTCCGGCGCTCTCCGGCAGCGCGTCCGGGATGAACTCGAGCGTGGGCACGAGCCGCACGTTCAGCTGACGCCCGACCTCCTTGCGCAGCAGCCCGGTCGCCGAGGTGAGTGCGGCGCCGCTCGCCACGCGCTCCTCATCCGTGCCCAGCACGGTGTAGAACACGGAGGCGTGCTGCAGGTCGCCCGAGACGCGCACCTCCGTGATGGTCACGAACCCGAGACGCGGATCGCGCAGTCCCTTCTCGAGACGCTCGGCGAGGATGACGCGGATGCGATCCGCGAGTCGTGCCTGTCGTTCTCCAGCCATGTTCCTATCCCCTCTGAGGACGAATGAGGGGCGCCTCGCGGCGCCCCTCACATCGTACGGATTCGATCAGCCGCGAGGCTTCTCGACGAGCTCGGTCGTCTCGATCTCGTCGCCGATCTGGATGTCGTTGTACTTGCCCAGGCCGATACCCGCCTCGAAGTCCGTGCGGACCTCGGTGACGTCGTCCTTGAAGCGGCGCAGCGACTCGATGGCGAGGCCATCGGCGATGACGACGCCGTCGCGGATGACGCGTGCCTTGGCGTTTCGGGTGATCGTTCCGGAGCGGACGATGACACCGGCGATGTTGCCGAACTTCGAGGAGCGGAACACCTCGCGGATCTCGGCGACACCCGACTTGACCTCTTCGTACTCCGGCTTGAGCATGCCCTTGAGCGAGCTCTCGATCTCGTCGATCGCGGAGTAGATGACCGAGTAGAACCGCACGTCCACACCCTCACGGGCTGCGGCCTCACGGGCCTTCGGATCGGGGCGGACGTTGAAGCCCACGATGATCGCGTTGTCGATCGTCGCCAGGTTCACATCGGACTCGGTCACCGCACCGACACCGCGGTGGATGATGCGCAGCTGCACCGAGTCGTCGACCTCGATCTTGAGCAGCGACTCCTCCAGCGCCTCGACGGCACCGGACACGTCGCCCTTGATGATGAGGTTGAGCGTCTCGACCTTGCCCTCCTCGAGGGCTCGGGTGAAGTCCTCGAGCGAGATGCGCTTGCGGGCCTTGGCCAGCAGCGCGTTGCGCTGGACAGCCTCGCGCTTCTCGGCGATCTGACGCGCCATCCGGTCTTCCTCTGTGACGATGAAGACGTCGCCGGCGCGGGGCACGGAGTTCAGACCCTGCACCTGCACCGGACGCGACGGTGCGGCGTACTCCACCGATTCGCCGTTCTCGTCGAGCATGGCGCGCACCCGGCCGTAGGCGGTGCCGGCGACGATCGCGTCGCCGACACGCAGCGTTCCGGACTGGATGAGCACGGTCGCGACCGAACCACGGCCCTTGTCGAGCTTCGCCTCGATGGCGACACCACGGGCGGCCTTGTTCGGGTTGGCCGTGAGGTCGAGGCCGGCGTCAGCGGTCAGCAGGACGGCGTCGATCAGCTCCTGGATGCCGGTTCCCTGCCGCGCGGAGACATCGACGAACAGCACGTCGCCGCCGTACTCCTCGGCGACCAGTCCGTACTCGGTGAGCTGCTGGCGCACCTTGCCGGGGTTGGCCTCGGGCTTGTCGACCTTGTTGACCGCGACCACGATCGGGACACCGGCGGCCTGCGCGTGGTTCAGCGCCTCCACCGTCTGCGGCATGATGCCGTCGTCGGCGGCGACCACGAGGATCGCGATGTCGGTGACCTGCGCACCACGGGCACGCATGGCGGTGAACGCCTCGTGACCCGGGGTGTCGATGAAGGTCACCGCACGGTCGATGCCGTCGTGCTCGGTCCAGATCTGGTACGCGCCGATGTGCTGGGTGATGCCGCCGGCCTCACCCTCGATGACGTTGGACTGGCGGATCGCGTCGAGCAGACGGGTCTTACCGTGGTCGACGTGTCCCATGACGGTGACCACCGGCGGGCGGATCTCGAGGTCGTCGTCGCTCTCGGCGTCGAGCTCACCCTCCAGGTCGAGACCGAAGCCCTCGAGGAGCTCCTTGTCCTCGTCCTCGGGCGAGACCATCTGGATCTTGTAGCCCAGCTCCTCGCCGAGCACCTCGAAGGTCGCCTCGTCCAGGGACTCGGTGGCCGTGGCCATCTCGCCCAGGTTGAACAGGATGGTGACCAGGGTGCCGGGCTGGACGGTGTAGCCGTTCAGTGCTTCGAGCTTGTCCGCGAAGTCCGCGATGGATGCTCCGCGGCGGAGCCGGATGATCTCGCCGTTGCCCTTCGAGACGTTGACGCCGCCGACGACCGGCGCCGACCGCATCTCGAACTCTTGGCGCTTCGCCCGACGCGACTTGCGCTGCTTGCTCTTGCCGCCGCCCTTGCCGAAGGCACCGGCGGTGCCTCCGCCGGGGCCACGGCCACGGCCGCCACCACCGCCGGGACGACCGGCGAAGCCGCCACCGGGGCGCTGGAAGCCGCCGCCGGCACCGGGACCGCCACCGGCGCCGCCGGGACGGCCGGGACCGCCGGGACGCTGCTGGAACGGTGCGCCGGGACGACCGCCCTGACCACCGCGCGCACCTGCGCCGCCGGGACGGCCGGGGCGCGGAGCGCCCACGCGGGGAGAATCGGGTCGGGGAGCCTGCGGACGCGGGATGTTGCCCGGAGTCGGTCGCTGGCCCATGCCCTGCTGCGAGGCGAACGGGTTGTTGCCCGGACGGGGGCCCGCCGGACGCTGTCCCATGCCCTGCGCGGACGAGAACGGGTTGTTGCCGGGGCGCGGGGCACCCGGCTTGGGTGCACCGCCCGGCTTCGGGGCGCTGTCGCCGGCCGCGGGAGCGCTGCCGCCGGGCTTGGGAGCCGCGGGCTTCGCCGGTCCGGGCGTGGGTGCGCCCGAGGTCGCTGCGGGAGCAGCGGACTCGGTGGCGGGTGCGGCGGGCGCCTCAGCGGGGGCCGCCTTCTTGGCGGGTCCGGGCTTCGGGCCGGGGGTCGGCGCCTTCGGGGAAGCGGCGGACTTGGCCGCAGGCTTCGCCTCGGTCTTCTCTGCCGGCTTCGCGTTGGGGTCGGCCTGGATCGCGGCGCGCAGCTTGCGCGCCACCGGAGGCTCCACCGTCGAAGACGGACTCTTCACGAACTCGCCGAGCTCCTTGAGCTTCGCGAGCGCGAACTTGCTGTCGACGCCGAGTTCAGCGGCGATCTCGTGCACACGTGGTTTGGCAGCCACAATTCTCCTGTCTGGGTCGGTCCGCCCAGGCAGGGCAGACCACTAGTCGCGGACGGGTCTCATTTCGAGCCGTTCACTTTGTTTCCATAGCCGTTCAGCCTTTGTTCCGGTGGAAGTGCCGTTGGATGGTCTGCGCGTCCTCCGCCTCGGGGAATCCGATGGACGGCGGCACGCGGAGTGCTCGTGCGAAGGCCCGTCGCCGCAGAGCGGTGTCGAGGCACTCGAGCGACGGATGCAGCCACGCGCCCCTCCCTGGCAGAGCGGCCCGCTCGTCGACGACGAGCCGGTCGTTCTGCACGACCACCCTGATCAGGGCGGATCGAGAGGCACGACCGCGACAACCTACGCACGTTCGTACAGTGTCCATCTTACACCTCGGCGCATCGAGCGATGCCCGCCGCACCGCGGGCGAGCAGGTCGACGCCGCTCACTCCATGACGCTGTCGGGCTGGATGTCGATCTTCGCACCGGTGAGCTTGGCCGCGAGACGGGCGTTCTGGCCCTCCTTGCCGATGGCGAGCGACAGCTGGTAGTCGGGCACCAGGGCGCGCACGGCCTTGGTGCTCGCGTCCAGGACGAACGACGAGGTCACCTTCGCGGGCGACAGCGCGTGCGCGACGAAGGTGGCGAGATCGGGGTGGTGGTCGACGATGTCGATCTTCTCCCCCGCGAGCTCCTCGGTCACCGCACGGACGCGGCGACCCATCTCGCCGATGCACGATCCCTTGGCGTTCACCGACGGGTCGTTCGCCTTGACGGCGATCTTCGTGCGGTGCCCGGCCTCGCGGGCCAGCGACACGATCTCGACGAGGCCGCCGGCGATCTCGGGAACCTCGAGCGCGAACAGCTTGCGCACGAGACCCGGGTGGGTGCGAGAGACGGTGATCTGCGGGCCCTTGGCGCCCTTGGCGACGCTGGTCACGTACACGCGCAGGCGACGTCCGTGGGAGTAGTCCTCCCCCGGAACCTGCTCTTCGGGCGGGAGGATCGCCTCGACGGTGCCGAGGTCGACGTGGATCATGCGGGGGTTGGGACCCTGCTGGATGACGCCGGCGACGATGTCGCCCTCCTTGCCGCGGAACTCTCCGAGCACGGCGTCGTCGGCGATGTCGCGCAGACGCTGGCTGATCACCTGCTTGGCCGCGTAGGCGGCGATGCGGCCGAAGTTCTCGGTCACGACCTCCTCCTCGCCGATGATCGCGTCCTCCTCGTCGGTGACGGGCTGCAGCACGGCGACGTGGCCGGTCTTGCGGTCGAGTTCCACGCGCACGCCGGCCGGTACGGCTCCGTCTTCCGAGATGTGCTTGCCGTAGGCGGTGAGGATGGCCTGCTCGATGATCGACACGAGTTCGTCGAAGGGAATCGCCTTCTCCTTCTCGATTCCGCGCAGCAGTGCGAGTTCGATATCCATCAGCGGTCTCCTCTATTCAGCTCTCACCGCGGACAGACGCTCCGCGGACATCAGATAAGAATACCCGATCCTCCCTGGCTCGACGATGAGCCGGTCGTTCGCGGCACGGGGCCGAGGCACGCGATACTGAGAGCCATGGAGCGATTCGACACGGTCGTCGTCGGTGCCGGGATGGCTGGTCTCACGTCCGCGCGGATGCTCGCGGATGCCGGCCGCACGGTGGTCGTGCTCGAGGCACGCGACCGGATCGGCGGTCGGATGTCGACCGACCGCGGCGCGGGATTCCCCGTCGACCTCGGCGCCTCCTGGATCCACGGCATCCGTGATTCAGCGCTGTTCCAGCTCGTGCAGGCGCTGGGGATCCCGACAAGGGAGTTCACGGTGGGCAGCTTCCAGGTCGGCGGGCGGCCGATGGAGCACTTCGACGGCTCGGGCGAGCGGATGACAGCCGTGGAGGCCGCGCAGTGGGTGGCCGATGTGGAAGCGGTGGACCGGCAGCTGGTCGATGTGATCGCGCGCTCCTCCCCCGGCGAGAGCTACCTGGACGTCACCGAACGGGCGCTGGCTGCGTGCGGACTCGCCGCGGGACGGGTCGACGAGATCAGGGAGTTCTTCCGCCATCGCGTCGAGGAGCAGTGCGGGGCGTGGATCGGCGACCTCGACGCGCACGGCCTCGACGAGGACGCGATCGACGGCGACGAGGTCATCTTCCCGCGCGGCTACGACGAGCTGCCGCACCGCGTCGCCGCCGGTGTCGACGTGCGTCTCGCGCACACCGTGCACGGCGTCGAGCGGACGGCTGAGGGATGGCTCGTGCGCGGGGATGCCGGCGGGTTCGCCGCCGACGACGTGGTGATCACCGTGCCGCTCGGAGTGCTGCAGGCGGACACGATCCGCTTCGACCCGCCGCTTCCGCAACGGGCGGGCGAGAGCATCGCACGTCTGGGGATGGGGGTGTTCAACAAGGTCTTCGTGCAGTTCCCGGAGCGCTTCTGGGGCGACGAGACGTACGTGATCCGCGCACTCGGCGAGAGCGGTGAACGGTGGCATTCCTGGTACGACGTCTCCGCGATCAGCGGCATCCCGACTCTGCTCACCTTCGCGGCCGGCCCGCTCGGCCGCCGCATGCAGAGCCAGCCGGATGCCGAGGTCGTGGCAGACATCGTGCGCGCGCTGCGCGGGCTGTACGGCGACGCGGTGCGCGATCCCATCGCGTCGTGGGTCACCCGCTGGGGAGACGACCCGCACTCCCGCGGCTCGTACTCGCACCTGCCGATCGGCGCCACCCACGGCGACCACGACGCACTCGCGGGGCCGTTCCACGGCGGGCTCCGGTTCGCCGGCGAGGCGACCTGGGGCGAGGAGCCGGCCACCGTGGGTGGCGCGTACGCGTCAGGGCACCGGACGGCGGAGAGCATCCTCGCGCACCCGGTCGATCGGGCGGCGTTCGCCGCGGCCATCGTCGAGCGCGAACAGCAAGCGGCGACCGGCTGAGGATCAGCCCACGGAGGATCCGCCCGCGGAGGGCAGGTCGTTGATCGCTCGGATGAGGGCGTAGAGCTGACCGACGCTGCGCTGCTCGAGGTTCAACGCCAGGCGAGGCAGCTCGACGACGTCCCCGGCTGCGCGCTCGACATCGAGCGGCCCGGTGCGCTCGATGCGGCCGGAGGCGCACATGTGCCCGAACCGCTCGTTGAGGCTCTCGATCTCGGCATCCGTCGGCGCGTGCACCAGCCGCAGCACCAGCACGTCGTCGACCCAGCGAAGCGAGTCGTAGTTGCTCCAGAAGCCGGTGACGCTGGCCGCCGCCTCCTCCACCGAATCGGTGATCAGCACGCGGTCGAGGTCGTGCGGCGAGATCACCCCTGCCGGGGTGAGGTACTCGTCGACGAAGCGCCGCAACCCGCTCCAGAAGGTGCCCTTCGGGGCATCCAGCAGCACGATCGGCGTCGGCTCCGCCTTGCCGGTCTGCTGCAGGGTGAGCAGCTCGAACATCTCATCCATCGTGCCGAACCCGCCCGGCAGACAGATGAAGCCGCGTGACTCCTTGATGAGCATCAGCTTGCGGGTGAAGAAGTACTTCATCGAGACGACCTGCGTGCTCTCCGCGACGATCGTGTTCGCGCGCTCCTCGAACGGCAGCCGGATCGACACGCCGAGGGACATCTTCGACCCCGCTCCCTCGGCCGCCGCCTGCATGATCCCCGGCCCGGCCCCCGTCACCACCATCCACCCGTCATCGGCCAGCGCCGACGCGACATCTCGCGCCTGCAGGTAGAGCGGGTCGTCCTCGGCGGTGCGCGCCGATCCGAAGACCGTCACCTTCGGCACGTGGTGGAAGGGCTGGAACAGCAGGAACGCCTGGTGCATCTCCTGCAGCGCCGCCGAGGCGATCTTCAGATCGAGACGGTCGGTGTTCTCGACGCCGAGCGACAGCGAGGTCTGCAGCAGGCGCGTGATGAGCCCTCGCTCCGCACGGATGCCTGCCTTGTCGAGAAGCGCGGTGAGCTCGTGGCGCAGATCGTCGTTCAGCGTGGCATCCGTCATGCCTCCACCCTGTCACAGCCGCCCACGGGCGGCCGCGACAGCTCAGCGGGTGAGTCGCGAGACGACCTCATCGGCGGAGAGCGACTCCCGCTCGCCGGTGGCGCGGTCCCAGAGCTCCACCTGGCCCTCCGCGGCGCCTCGACCGACGATCACGATCTTGGGCACTCCGACGAGCTCGGCATCGCCGAACTTCACTCCGGGCGACACCTTCACGCGATCGTCGTAGAGCACGTCGAGGTGGGCCGTCTCGAGCTGGTTCGAGATGCGCTCCGCGACGTCGAACGCGACCTGGTCGCGTCCGGCCGCGACGACCTGGACGTCGAACGGGGCGACGGACGCGGGCCAGATCAGGCCCCGCTCATCGTTGTTCAGCTCGGCGATGATCGCCAGGATGCGCGTGACGCCGATGCCGTACGAGCCCATCGTCACCGTGACGAGCTTGCCGTTCTGGTCGAGCACCTTCAGCCCGAGCGCCTCGGCGTACTTCCGCCCGAGCTGGAAGACGTGCCCGATCTCCATCCCGCGAGCAAGCGACACCGGACCGGAGCCGTCGGGTGCGGGGTCGCCGTCGCGGACGTTCGCGATCTCCACGGTGCCGTCGGCGGTGAAGTCGCGCCCGGCGACGACCGTGTGCGCGTGCTTCTGGTCGATGTTGGCGCCGGTGATCCATCGGGTGCCGTCGGCCACCCGGGGGTCGACGAGGTACCGGATGCCCGTCGCGGACTCCTCACCGAGCACCGGCCCGGTCTCGGACCACGGGCCGATGTAGCCGCGCACGAGCAGCGGATGCCGCTCGAAGTCGGCATCCGTCGCCGCCTCGACCTCGGCCGGCGCGAACGCCACCTCGGCGCGCTTGAGATCGACGTCGCGGTCGCCGGGGATGCCGACGACCACCAGTTCCCGTGAGCCGTCGAGGTGTGTGAGGGCGAGCACGACGTTCTTCAGCGTGTCGGCCGCGGTGTACTCGCCGTCGAGCACCGCATTGCAGTGCGCGACGAGCGTGTCGATGGTGGGGGTGTCCGGAGAGTCGAAGATGGTCGCCGGCTGCACACCCTCCCAGCCGACGGCCTCCGGAGCGGTGGTGGTGTAGGCCTCGACGTTGGCCGCGTAGCCGCCTTCGCTGCGCACGAAGGTGTCCTCGCCCACCGGTGTCGGGTGCAGGAACTCCTCGCTGCGCGAGCCGCCCATCGCGCCGGCGTCCGCCTGCACGATCGCGTACTCGAGGCCGAGTCGCTGGAAGATGCGCTCGTACGCATCGCGCTGGGCCATGTAGCTGGCGTCGAGCCCCTCATCGGACGCGTCGAACGAGTAGGCGTCCTTCATCGTGAACTCGCGACCGCGCAGCAGGCCGGCGCGCGGCCGGGCCTCGTCACGGTACTTGTCCTGGATCTGATAGATCGTCAGGGGGAGGTCCTTGTACGAGGAGTACAGGTCTTTCACGAGCAGGGTGAACGCCTCTTCGTGGGTGGGGGCGAGCAGATAGTCGCCGCCCTTGCGGTCCTGCAGACGGAACAGCAGATCGCCGTACTCGTCCCACCGACCGGTGGCCTCGTACGCCTCGCGCGGCATGAGCGCGGGGAAGTGCACCTCCTGGGCGCCGGCCGCAGCCATCTCCTCGCGGATCACCGTCTCGATCTTCGCCTTCACCCTCAGGCCCAGCGGCAGCCACGCGAAGATGCCCGCCGCCTGCGGGCGGATGTAGCCGGCCCGGATCAGCAGACGGTGGCTGGCGACTTCGGCGCCGGCCGGGTCTTCACGGAGCGTGCGGAGGAAGAAGTTCGAGAGACGAGTGACCACGGGTCAAGTGTAGTGACCCGCGGTCACCCGTCCCGGCGGTCACTCAGTTCAGGGCGCGGGTGCCCTCGGGGATCACGCCGTTGGCGTACAGGTCGGTGGCGAGGTCCTGCAGAGCGGTGAGCGCGACCCGCTGCGTGGTGGGCCCGTACGAGATGCGCGAGACGCCCAGCGCCTCGTACTCGGCTGCGGTGAGCGCGCCCGGCAGTCCGATGACGCTGACCTTGTTGCGCCCGATCCCGTCGACGAGGGTGCGGGTGGCGTCGGCGTCGAGCACGCCGGGCACGAAGACGGCGGTGGCGCCGGCCTCGATGAATGCGCGGCCCCGCGCCACGGCATCCGACAGCTTGTCGGCGAGCGGCTTGTCGCCGCCGCGGACGATGGCGTCGGTGCGTGCATTGAGCGCGAACGGCACGCCCTCCGCCTCGGCTGCCTTGACGATCGCCTCGACCTTGGCCACGGATTCTTCGAACGGCGCCAGGCGGTCCTCGATGTTGGCGCCGACGACACCGACGCCGATCGCGAGCCGGGTGGTCTCACCGGCGTCGTCGTAGCCGTCGTCCAGGTCTGCAGTGACCGGGAGGTCGACGCCCGCGGCGATGCGACCGACGAAGTCGATCATGATGTCGCGCGGGATCTGCCCGTCGGCGTAGCCGAAGGTCGCCGCGATCGAGTGGCCCGCGGTCGCGAGGGCCGTGGTCTCGGGCAGCGCGGCGATCGCCTTCGCCGAGACGACGTCCCAGATGTTGACCACGCGCAGGATCTCCGGCGCTTCGTAGAGTTCGATGAGGGTGCGGGCTTTGTCAGCGTTCGTCATGCCCTCACGCTAATGCGCGTGCGCCGGTGCGGGGCCGCTGTTACCCGAGGTTGCGCGGGGCCGTGCGTAGGGTGGGAGCATGCCTCAGCGTCGATCCCACGTCTCGTCCTCCGCCGCGCAGAGCCAGCTCGCCGAGGTGCTGGCCACACTGCGTGAGGGGATCGAGGCGCCCGTCGAGTTCCCGCCCGAGGCGATCGCGGAGGCGCAGGCTGCGAGCGCGGCGACGCCGGGCCTGGATCTGCGCGACGTGCCGTTCGCCACTCTCGACCCGCTCGGCTCGAAGGATCTCGATCAGGCGTTCCATCTCGCCCGCGCAGGGTCGGGGTATCGGGTGCGGTACGCGATCGCCGACGTGCCCGGCTTCGTGACTCCCGAAGGCGCTGTCGACGCCCAGGCCCGCCTGCGCGGACAGACCCTCTACCTCGCCGACGGGAACATCCCGCTGCATCCCCGGGTGCTGTCGGAGGATCGCGCATCGCTGCTTCCGGATGCCGAGCGCCCGGCGCTCGTCTGGACGTTCTCGCTCGACGCCGAGGGCTCGAGGACGGATTTCCGACTCGAGCGCGCGCTGATCCGCTCGCGCGCGCAGCTGGAGTACGTCTCGGCACAGGCATCCGCAGACCGAGGTGAGGACGAGCATCTGGCGCTGCTGCGCGAGATCGGCGAGCTGCGCCGTGCGCGCGAGGCCGAGCGCGGCGGCGCGAGCCTGAACCTCCCCGATGAGGAGGTCGTGCTGCGCGCAGATGGCCACTACGACATCGAGCGCCGCCATCCGCTGCAGATCGAGGACTGGAACGCGCAGCTGTCTCTCATGACCGGCATGGCCGCGGCCGAGCTGATGATCGATGCGAAGGTCGGCGTGCTGCGCACCATGCCGCAGCCCGACGACGCCGCGTTCGAGCGCTTCCGGCGACAGACTCAGGCCCTCGGTCGGCCGTGGATCTCCGGTCGGTACGGCGAGTACCTGCGCGCACTCGACAAGGCCGATCCGCTCACTCTGCCGGTGCTCGAGGCCGCGGCATCGCTGTTCCGCGGGGCGGGTTACGTCACGTTCGACGGCGAGCTGCCCGCAGGCGATCTCTCGCAGGCCGCGATCGGCGCGCCCTACGCCCATGCCACGGCTCCGCTGCGTCGGCTGGTCGACCGGTGGTCGCTGGCGATCTGCCTCGCGGTGTCGGAAGGCCGCCCCGCACCGGAGTGGGCACGCGAATCGCTTGCCGAGCTGCCGGGCCTGATGCAGCAGTCGGCGCAGCGGGCGTCGACGCTGGGTGCCGAGACGATCAACCGGGTCGAGGCCGCGCTGCTGCAGCCGCTCATCGGTCAGACGATCGAGGCGACCGTCATCGAGCTGCGCGGCGAGGATCGCGCGGCCGTGCAGATCGCTCATCCGGCGGTGACGGCGACCGCACCCGTGCCGGCCGGGACGGCGCCCGGGTCGTCGGTGCGACTGCGTCTGGTGGCTGCCGACGTCACGGATGGCGCGGTGGAGTTCGCCGCCTGAGCTGTGCGCACGAGCTGACCGTCAAGACCGGCGGAGCCGCGTGCGCAGGAGCCGGCGGTGCCGCGTGCGCAGAGTCCGGCTGGTCCCGTTCGGCCGCCTCCGCGCGCCCGATGCGGCCATCTGGGCCCACCCGGGGAGGAGGATTCGCGCGCCCGCCCTCGGCGCGTTCTGCCCGTGGTCGCAGACCGCCCGGTTCAGGGGGCGGGAACCGCCGTCGTCGTCATGACGAGCAGCTGCGGATCGCGGAGATCGAGCGACACCGAGATCGACGCGAACTCCGCCAGTGAGCGCACGTGCGTTCCCCCGCAGAGGAAGCCGACCTCACCCTCGGGCAAGGTGCAGCGCCAGGTGCGGCGATCGATGATGCTCGGGCCCTCGACCTCGATGCGGCTCTCCCGTGCCGAGGCGACCCAACCCGCGAGGATCTCGTTGATCCGCGTCTCACGCTGGTCGAGCGTGGCGGCGAATCCCTCGGAATCGAAGCCGGCCTTGCGCAGGCTCTTGCCCAGGCGGTACTCGTCGACGCTCCCGTCGGCGTGGATGCGGCTGGACTGGTTGGCCCTGCCCTCGAAGTCGGGACTGCCGAGCGGGTCGGTGCCGATCTGCTTGCGCCACAGGTCGGCGAGCGCCGCGTCGAGGGCGAGGGATGCCAGATGGCACGCGGTGTGCCCTCTGCTCAGAGCGTGCCGGTGATCGGCATCCACGGTCAGGGTGACCCGAGCGCCGACAGCGATGCCCGCGGGAATCGCGCCCTCGGTCCGATGGCCGACCATCCACGTCCAGCCCTCGCCGCCGCGCTTGACGGGAATGTCGGACCCGACGGCCAGCGCCCCTTCGTCGCTGATGGCGGCCATGACGGCCTCGGCGACGCGCAGCTGCACGTCACCGACGGTGATGCCGCCGGAGTCGCCCGGCTGGTCGGGCCAGGTGTGATCGACCGGATGGAACGGGGTCGCGTCGACCACGACGATCGAGGCGGCCTGATCGACGAGCAGCACCTCGCCCTCGCCGCTCAGTGCGCCATCGGGGAACGAGACACGCGTCGACTGCATGGACTTCCTGTCGGGTCAGCCGGTGATGACCTGGGCGGTGCCGAGCGGGGCATCGGAGCCCATCTCGGCGGCGATGCGATTCGCCTCTTCGATGAGGGTGGCGACGATGTCGGCCTCGGGCACGGTCTTGATGACCTCTCCCTTGACGAAGATCTGACCCTTGCCGTTGCCCGATGCGACACCGAGATCGGCCTCGCGCGCCTCGCCCGGACCATTCACGACACAGCCCATCACGGCGACGCGCAGCGGCACCGTCATGTCCTTCAGGCCTTCGGTGACGTCGTCCGCGAGGGTGTACACGTCGACCTGGGCGCGACCGCACGAGGGGCAGGAGACGATCTCGAGCTTGCGCTCTCGCAGGTTCAGCGACTGCAGGATCTGGTGCCCGACCTTGACCTCTTCGGCCGGCGGCGCCGACAGCGAGACGCGGATCGTGTCGCCGATGCCCTCGCCCAGCAGGATGCCGAACGCCGTGGCGCTCTTGATGGTGCCCTGGAAGGCAGGACCCGCCTCGGTGACCCCGAGGTGCAGCGGCCAGTCACCTCGTTCGGCGAGCTGACGGTAGGCCTTCACCATGACGACCGGGTCGTTGTGCTTGACCGAGATCTTGAAGTCGTGGAAGTCGTGCTCCTCGAACAGCGATGCCTCCCAGACGGCGCTCTCCACGAGAGCCTCGGGCGTCGCCTTGCCGTACTTCTGCAGCAGGCGCGGATCGAGCGAGCCGGCGTTCACGCCGATGCGCAGCGACACGCCCGCAGCCTTCGCCGCAGCGGCGATCGCACCCACCTGGTCGTCGAACTTGCGGATGTTGCCGGGATTGACGCGGACTGCGCCGCAGCCGGCGTCGATCGCCTGGAAGACGTACTTCGGCTGGAAGTGGATGTCGGCGATCACCGGGATCTGGCTCTTCTTCGCGATGATGTGCAGCACGTCGGCGTCATCCTGCGAGGGCACCGCCACGCGGACGATCTCGCAGCCGGATGCCGTGAGCTCGGCGATCTGCTGCAGTGTGCCGTTGATGTCGGTCGTCTTCGTCGTCGTCATCGACTGGACGCTGACGGGAGCGTCACCGCCGACGAGCACCTTGCCGACCCGGATCTGGCGGGACTTGCGACGTGGGGCGAGGACTTCGGGGACGCGCGGCATCCCAAGATTCACTGCAGGCACCCGTCAAGGCTACCGCCGCCCGATCGGGGTCGGCTGGATGTCGGCTGCTCCGTGTCCGATCGTCGTGTGCACCCCCACCCTTCTGAGCCGACGAAGGGCGGTCCGGTCCGTCACGCGCCGGATCACGCACCTTGCGATGTGCTAATTTCACGGTATGTCCGCGACCCGCACCTGGTGGCCCGCCTACTAGGCGGTGATTCGCGTACCCACGAGATCAGACCGCCTTCCGGGGCGGTCTTTTTCTTGCCCGCACCGGATCCCCGACCGAGGAGACACCGATGACCGCAGTTCCGCTCACCCGACTGGCAGAGCTCACGGCCGACCACGACGCGTCGTTCGTGCTGATCGCCCGTGAGGGCGGCATCGACCTGCTCACCGGAGACATCGTCGATGTGGCCCGTCTGGCCGACATCCCGCTCGCCGGTCCAGACGGCGCCCGCGAGGTGTTCACCATGGTGCCGTATCACCAGGTGCGCGAGCGCGGATTCGAGGCGCACGACGATGGCACTCCCCTGCGCTGCCTGCTCGTCACCGAGCATCTGACGCTCGCCCCGGACGGGCTGATGAACGCTCTGCCCCAGGCCCCGATCCCGCTGAGCGACGGCGGGTTCGACATCTCCGACGAGGAGTACGCCGAGATCGTCGAGCGCGTCATCGTCGACGAGATCGGTCGCGGCGAGGGCGCGAACTTCGTGATCCGTCGCGACTACCGCGCGACGTTCGACGCCGACGACCGCACCGCCGCGCTCACCTGGTTCCGCGCGCTGCTCGCGCACGAGCGCGGCGCGTACTGGACGTTCGCCGTCATCACCCCCGGGCACATCGCCGTCGGCGCCAGCCCCGAAGCACACGTCGTCGCGCGCCACGGCGTCGTGACGATGAATCCCATCTCGGGCACCTTCCGCCACCCGGCGGGCGGCGCGACCCGCGAGTCGCTGACCGAGTTCCTCTCCTCCACCAAGGAGACCGAGGAGCTGTTCATGGTCGTCGACGAAGAGCTGAAGATGATGAGCCAGGTCTGTTCGGACGGCGGCCGCATCACCGGACCGCATCTGAAGGAGATGTCGAGGCTCACCCACACCGAGTACATGCTGCGGGGGCGCAGCCGACTGGATCCGCGCGACATCCTGCGCGAGACGATGTTCGCCCCCACTGTCACCGGATCGCCCATGCAGAACGCGTGCGCGGTGATCCGCAGGCACGAGCGGTCCCCGCGCGGCTACTACTCGGGCGTCGCCGCGCTGTTCACCCCGAACGCCGAGGGCGGACACGACCTGGACGCGCCGATCCTCATCCGCACCGTCTACCTCGGCGACGGTCGGCTGCGCGTGCCCGTCGGCGCGACCCTGGTGCGCCACTCCGATCCGCACGGCGAGGTCAGCGAGACGCACGGCAAGGCAGCCGGCGTGCTGGGCGCCATCGGCGCCATCCAGCGGGACACCGCTGCCGAGGCGAGAGACGACGACGCGCCGGGCGAGGCTCGGCTGGCCGACGACCCCGAGATCGCCGCTCTCCTGGCATCCCGCAACACCCGCCTCGCGGACTTCTGGATGCAGCCGCAGGACACCCACCCGAGCGGCCGCTTCGCGGGCCGCAGCGCGCTGGTCGTCGACGCGGAGGACCGCTTCACCACCATGCTCGCGCACCAGCTGCGCCATCTGGGCCTCGACGTCGAGATCGCCGCCTGGGACGCCGTGACCGACAGCGCCATCGACGCCGCAGACCTCGTCGTCGCGGGTCCCGGGCCGGGCGATCCGCGCGACGCCGCGTCGCCGCGCATCGCGCGGATGCAGCAGGTCGTCTCCCGTCGCCGCGACGCGCGTGCACCGCTGCTCGCGGTGTGCTTGAGCCATCAGATCCTCGCCGACCGGCTCGGCATCGACCTGGTTCCGCTTGCCGCGCCGCATCAGGGCGTGCAGAAGACGGTTCCGGTCTTCGGGCGGGAGGCGTCGGTCGGCTTCTACAACACCTTCACCGCGCGGGTCGCGCCGGGTACGACGGCTGTGCCGGATGCCGAGGTGTCGGCGGATGCCCGCAGCGGCGACGTCTACGCGCTGCGCGGCGAGCGTTTCGCGTCGGTGCAGGGGCACCTCGAGTCGATCCTGTCGCGCGACGGCCTGCAGACGCTCGAGCGGCTCATCGCCCACGCCCTCGCCTGACGTCGGCCCGGCACAGCCCGGCTCGGTGTCAGCCCAGCAGGCTCATCGGCTTGACGAGGTCGGCGACGATCAGCAGAGCGCCCATGCCGATCAGCAGCACCGCGACGACGACGGTCACCGGAACCAGCCGGGTCGCATCGACGGGCTTCGGAGCGGGGCGCCGCGTGATCCTCGCCCACGCCCGCTTCACGCCCTCCCAGAGGGCGACGACGACGTGCCCGCCGTCGAGCGGCAGCAGCGGGATCAGGTTGAACACGAACAGCGCGATGTTCAGCGCCGCGAGCAGATTCATCAGCACGACCAGGCGGTTCAGCACGGGAGCGTCGGTCGCCGCCACCTCGCCAGCCAGACGCCCCACGCCGACCACGCTGAGGGGCCCGTTCGGGTCGCGCTCGGCGCCGGTCACCAGCGAGGCTCCGACGTTCCACAGCTTCGCGGGCAGGTTGACCACGAGTGACGCGACAGCGCCGGTCTGCTGGATCGCCAGCTCCGGACCCGTGCCGAGCGGCTGCGGCACGTACTCGCTCTGCGCGAAGATCCCCGCGTATCCCACCGTTCGGGTGATCGGCTCACCCTGATCGTCGAGCACCGGGCGCCCCTCGGCATCCACCTGCCCGCGCTCCGCAGCGACCGGTGTGAGCGTCAGATCCACCCGCTCGCCGGCGCGCTCGACGACGACGTCCAGCTGCTCGCCCGGCGAGCGCTGGATGATCGCGGAGGCCTCGGCGAACGTCTGCACCCGCTCGCCGCCGACGCTGATGAGCACGTCGCCGGCCCGCACACCCGCCTCGGCGGCGGGCGCGGCCGGGTCGTCACTCGCGCAGCTCTGCTGCGTCGTGCCGGCGGGCAGAACGCATTCGGTCACGGAGGCGACGGTCGTGCTCGCCTGCTGGATGCCGATTCCGGATGCCATGATCGTGAAGATCGCGATGGCGAGCACGAAGTTCATCGCCGGGCCGCCCAGCATGATGATCACGCGCTTCCAGACCGGCAGGCGATAGAACACCCGATCCTCGTCGCCGTCGGCGATCGTCTCGTCGTTGGCGCTGCGGGCATCCTGCACGAGAGAGGCGAACAGACCACGAGCCGGCGCGCTCTTCGTCGACGGCGGGTACATGCCCGACATCGAGATGAAGCCGCCGAGCGGCAGCGCCTTGAATCCGTACTCCGTCTCGCCGATCCGCTTCGACCACAGCCGCGGTCCGAAGCCGATCATGTACTGCCCGACGCGCACGCCGAACAGCTTCGCGGGCAGCAGATGCCCGACCTCGTGCAGTCCGATCGAGAGGCCGAGGCCGATCAGCATGAACACGACGCCGCCCAGGTACAGCAGGATCTCCACCCGTCCACGGTAGTGGCAGCTCTGAGGAATCCCCTGGATCCCCGTCCGCACCGGGAGCGGCTGGGCCGCGTGAGATCATGGACGGGATATGACCACGACATCGCTGCCCCCTGTGCTCCGTCCGGCCGACCCACCCCGTCGTGCCCTGGCAGAGCTGGCCGAACGCTTCGCCCGAGACGTCCGCGGTGACATCGCCGACGTGCAGCTGAGCGGCATCACGCTCGCGACCGCCGACCTGCGCGCAGGAGAGGCGTTCGTCGCCATCCAGGGCGTCAACCGGCACGGCGCCGAGTTCGCGCAGACCGCGGCGGAGAAGGGCGCGGTCGCGATCATCACAGACGAGGCAGGGGCCGGGATCGCCGGATCTGCGGGTCTGCCGATCATCGTGGTGGACGACCCGCGCGGGGTGCTCGGCGCCCTGAGCGCGTGGGTGTACGGCACCGGCGCGGGCGACCCGCTGCCGCTGCTGTTCGGCACCACGGGCACCAACGGCAAGACGAGCGTGTCGCACCTGCTGCAGGGCCTGCTCGATCAGATCGGGGTCGTGTCGGGTCTGTCGTCGACGGCAGAGCGGCACATCGCCGGTGAGGTGATCGTCTCGCGTCTGACCACACCGGAGGCATCCGAGATGCATGCCCTGCTCGCCCTGATGCGCGAGCGGAAGGTCGAGGCGGTCGCGGTCGAGGTCAGCGCGCAGGCCCTGTCACGGCACCGCGTGGACGGCATCATGTTCGACGTCGCCGGGTTCACCAATCTCTCGCACGACCATCTCGACGACTACGCCGACATGGAGGAGTACTTCGAGGCCAAGCTCCCGCTGTTCACCCCGGAGCGGTCGCGCCGCGCCGTCGTGAGCGTGGACTCGTCGTCCGGCGCCGTCGTCGTCGAGCGCGCCACCGTGCCGGTCGTCACCGTCGGCACGCCGGCGATCGCCGCCGACCCCGAGGCCGCCGCGCGTGCGGACTGGGTCGTCTCGATCGATGACGAGCGCCCCAGCGTCACCGCATTCACGCTCACCGGTCCTGCGGGGCGCACTCTGTCGAGCGTCGTTCCCGTGATCGGACCGCACATGGCGGCCAACGCGGGGCTCGCGATCGTCATGCTGCTCGAGGGCGGGTACGAGTGGGACCGCATCGCCGATGCCCTCGACCGCGACGGTCACATCGTCGCGCACCTGCCCGGACGCACCCAGTTCATCTCGGGCGAGACCGGCCCCGCCGTCTACGTCGACTTCGGACACTCCCCCGACGCCTTCGAGAAGACCCTGGCCGCGGTTCGTCGGGTCACCCCGGGGAAGGTGCTGATGCTGTTCGGCGCCGATGGCGACCGCGATGCCACCAAGCGCTTCGACATGGCCCGCACCGCCGTGGAGGGCAGCGACATCCTCGTGATCACCGATCACCACCCCCGGTTCGAGGACCCGGCGTCGATCCGCGCCACCCTCGTCGAGGGTGCCCGTCGCGCACGGCCGGACGCCGAGATCCACGAGGTGTCGCCGCCGGAGGACGCGATCGTGACCGCGGTCGGGCTGGTCGGCGAAGGGGATGCCATCCTGTGGGCGGGGCCGGGGCACCAGGACTATCGCGACATCCGCGGAGTGCGCACGCCGTACTCGGCCCGTGAGCTGGCCCGCCGGGCGCTCATCGCCGCCGGATGGCCTGCTCCCGAATCGCACTGGCCCGTCCCCTACACCGACTGAGGCGCGGGCACCGGTCGCGCGGGCCTGGCACCCGCAGGGCCGGTCAGGAGGCCGCGATCAGCGCATCCGCCTTCGCACGTGCCCAGGTCTCGGCCTCGGCGAGCGCCTCGAGCGTCAGCTCCTCCGGGGCGTCGTGCGCGTCGACGACGCGCTGCACGGTGTCGACGATGCCGAGGAACGTCAGCCGGCCGTCGTGGAAGGCATGCACGGCCTGCTCGTTCGCGGCGTTGTACACCGCGGGGAACGTGCTGCCGGCACGACCGACCGCCTTGGCGAGCGCGACGGCGGGGAACGCCTCGTCGTCGAGCGGCTCGAAGGTCCAGCTGGTCGCCGTGCGCCAGTCGAGCGGTCGGCCCACGCCGCCGACCCGGTGCGGCCAGTCCAGGCCGAGCGAGATGGGCAGCCGCATGTCCGGCGGTGACGCCTGGGCGATGGTGGAGCCGTCGACGAACTCGACCATCGAGTGCACGACCGACTGCGGGTGCACGACCACCTCGATGTCGTCGTAGGGCACGTCGAACAGCAGGTGCGCCTCGATGACCTCCAGGCCCTTGTTGACCAGCGTGGCCGAGTTGGTGGTGACCATCCGGCCCATGTCCCAGGTGGGGTGCGCGAGCGCCTGCGCCGGGGTGACGTCGGCCAGCTCGGCACGAGAGCGGCCACGGAACGGCCCGCCGGATGCGGTGACGACGAGCCTTCTGACTTCGGCGCGTGTGCCGGCGCGCAGCGCCTGGGCCAACGCGGAATGCTCCGAGTCGACCGGAACGATCTGGCCGGGAGCCGCCGCCGCACGCACCAGCTCGCCGCTGACGATCAAGGACTCCTTGTTCGCCAATGCCAGCGTGCGCCCCGCCTCGAGGGCGGCGAGCGTCGAGCCGAGCCCGATCGAGCCGGTGATGGCGTTGAGCACCACATCGGCGTCGACGTCACGCACCAGCTGCTCCGCCTCGACGGCGCCGAGAGCGGTGTGCTCGAGGTGGAACTGCGCGGCCTGCTCGGCGACCAGCTCGGCGTTACTGCCCGCGGCGATCCCCACCAGCTCGAAGCGACGCGGATTGGCGCGGATCACGTCCAGCGCCTGGGTGCCGATGGAGCCTGTGGAGCCGAGGACGATGACGCGACGCATGCCGCCAGCCTATGCGAGAGGGCGGCGACCCCGTCGGATCGCCGCCCTCTCGTTCAGCGCATCACTGCGCGGCTGGTGCGTGCTGCGTCGCGAGGATGTCGATGACGAAGACGAGGGTCTTGCCGCCGAGCTCGTGGCCCTCGGGGTCCTCGCCGTAGGCGAGCTCCGGCGGGATGACCACGAGAACCTGCGAGCCCACCTTCTGACCGGCGAGCGCCTGCACGAAGCCGGGCACGTAGGTGTTTCCCGGGGCTGCGTACGGAGCCCCCTTCGACCAGGACGAGTCGAAGCTCTCGCCGCTCTCCCAGTCGACGCCGTAGTACTGCAGCAGCGTGGTGTCGCCGTCGGCGACGGCGGGCCCGTCACCCTGCTTCAGCACCGAGATCTCGAGCTCGGCGGGAGCGTCTGCGGACGGCACCTCGACGGCGGGTTCGCCGTCCTTGGCGAGCGTGACGACAGGCATCCCATCGACCGGCTCCTGCTTCTCGCCCCACGCCGCGGTGGGCACCTTGTCGAGCACGTCGATGATGTACAGCTGCGAGTCCGCGCCGTCGGAGGCGGGCAGCGCGAATGCGACGCGCGTGCCGATCGGGGCGCAGCCGATCGCCTCCGCGAGCGCCTGATTCGCCAGCGCGTCCTGCGGCAGCAGCTCCCCCTCGGCGTACCCGAGATCGCCGAGGTGCTCCCCCGTCTTGGAGTCGAAGGCGCTCATCGCGTAGGCGATGTAGTCGCCCTCCTCGACCTTCTCGCCCGTGCCCTCGGTGACGACGGTGCGCTGCACCTCGTCGACCTTCTGATCCTTCGCGACGGTGATCTTGGCCGGCTGACCGAAGTCACCGCTCACGTCGACACTGTCGGTGAGCGCACCGGGAGCGGCGACCTGCTCGCACGCGTCGGCGCTGCCCTTCGAGTCGGACGCATCCGACGTGTCCTGAGCACCGGAGCATCCGGCGAGCAGGAGCGCGGTGACGGCCACGGTGGAGGCAAGGGCGAGGGGGCGCAGACGCAACATGAGACCTTCGGGTTCGCAGAACGGTGAAGGTCCCATCCTGACGCACCCGGCTTTGCCGCCGCTGAGTGCAGAACCGGACGCCGCGTCATTCCGCGGCAGGCATGCACCGGAAGATAAGCTCTTCCGGTGAGTTCTGAGCAGTCGGTCACCCCCGCGGACCCCGAGCCGGAGACGCCGGGGCACCCGTCGCCTCGCCACGCCGGGTTCAAGTACAAGGTCGGGCGGATGGTCGCGGCGTCCGTGGCGCGGGTGGTCTATCGGCCTCGCATCGAGGGTCGCGAGAACGTGCCGCTGACCGGTGCGGTGATCCTCGCCAGCAATCACCTGTCGTTCATCGACTCGATGGCGATCCCGATCGCGGCTCCGCGGCCGGTGCACTTCCTCGCGAAGTCGAGCTACTTCGAGGGCACCGGGATCAAGGGCGCCATCTCGCGCGACTTCTTCACCTCGGTCGGAGCGATCCCCGTGCGCCGGGGTGCCGGCCAGGCCGCTCTCGACGCGCTGGACCAGCAGCGGCAGCTGCTCGACGACGGTCTGGCCGTCGCGCTGTACCCCGAGGGGACCCGCTCGACGGACGGCCGACTGTACAAGGGCCGCACGGGTGTCGCCTTCCTCGCCCTGCAGACGGGGGCTCCGGTCGTCCCGGTGGGCCTGATCGGCACGGACAGGATGATGCCGAGGGGGGCGAAGATGCCCTCGCTCAGCGAGCGCGTCACGGTGCGCTTCGGCACCCCGATCGACGTGTCCAGGCACGGTCCCGCGACGAGTGGCAGAGCTCGCCGCCTCGCCACCGACGAGATCATGGCCGCCATCCACGCGCTGAGCGGACAGGAGCTCGCCGGCGTGTACAACGAGCCGCCGGCGCAGACACCCATCGAGAAGATCAAGCAGGCGCTTCCGCACGAGCGCCGCTGAGCTCAGCCGCGCTCTGATGCCACCTCGACGGTGGCGTCGTGGTGCACCGGGAAGTTCACGGAGTTCGCGATGAAGCACCATTCGTGGGCGATGCGGTGCGCCTCGCGTGCGGCGTCGAGCATCGACTCGTCGGCGACGCGCACGTGAGGACGCAGCGTCACCTCGGCGAACGCGCCGCCGCCTCGTCCGTCCTCGCGCATCACCCCGGTGGCCTCGTCGCGGTACTCGGTCACGACGACCCCGGCGGTGACGCACGCGTGCAGGTACGACAGCAGGTGGCATTCCGACAGGGCCGCCAGAAGCAGATCCTCCGGATTCCAGCGCGACGGGTCGCCGCGGAACGGCTTGTCGGCCGATGCCTGCAGGTCGGGTTTGCCCTGGATGCCGATCGTGACGTCACGGGCGTAGTCGCGATAGCCGCTCGTGCCGGTGCCGCGGTTCCCGGTCCAGGTGGTCGTGAGCGCGTAGTGGTGTTCGCCGAGGGGGGCCATCGCGCCAGTCTGCCACCGTGCAGCGCATTAGGCTTGTCTGGTGCTCGAGACTCTCACCATCGCTGACGCCGTCGAACTCGCGATCGTGGAGCGCAACGGCTTCGTGGAGTCCCGCCATGCGGGCGCCGCCGTCGTGCTCTCCCCCGACGGGGAGGTCATCGCTCAGCACGGCAACGCCGAAGCGCTGATCCTGCCGCGCTCCAGCCTGAAGCCGCTGCAGGCGATCGCCAGTGTGACAGCCGGCGCGAGCCTGGAGGGCGAGCAGCTCGCGCTCGGCACGGCCAGCCACAGCGGCACTGATCGGCATGTCGAGGTCGTGCGCGAGATGCTCGCCGCAGGCGGCCTCAATGAGGACGACCTGGGCTGCCCTGCCGCGTGGCCGTCCGACTCCACGGCGCGCCGCGACATGATCCGCGATCACGCCGATCAGGCACGCGTGCGGATGAACTGCTCGGGCAAGCACGCCCTCATGCTCCGCGCCTGCGTCGCGACCGGCTGGCCGACCGAGGGATACCTCGACACCGCGCACCCGCTGCAGGTACACATCCGGGATGTGGTGGAGCGCCTCGCCGGAGAGAAGATCGCGCATACGTCGATCGACGGTTGCGGCGCGCCGGTGCACGCCATCACCCTGCTGGGCCTCGCACGCGCGATCCATCGGATCGGCTCGGCCTCGGAGCGCTCTCCGTTCGCCCTGCACCGTGTCGCCGGTGCGCTCGTGCGCGCCGTCCGGGAGAACCCGTGGACGATCGCGGGGCCCGGCGAACCCGACACCATCGCCATCGAGACGCTCGGCGTGTTCGCCAAGCACGGCGCCGAGGGTGTGATGGTCATGGTCGCCCCGGACAACACGACCGTGGCGATCAAGACACTCGACGGCAGCAGCCGCGCCTCGGCGATCGTCGCCGCCACGCTGCTCGCCAGGGCCGGCGCGCTCGGCGAGGCCGACGTCGCGGCGCTCGCATCGGCCCTCCCCCTCGATGTGCTCGGCGGCGGTCAGCCGGTCGGCATGATCCGTCCGGGTTCCGGTATCTGATCCAGCCGCTGGCTCAGGTCAGCCGCACTCGTCGCGGTCGCCCTCCGGCTGGCACCACCCACGCCCGGCCCTCGTGCAGCCGCGCGTACGGCGGGGTGTCGCGCACCCCCGCGAGCTGGCGCAGTTCCGTCGCGCATTCCGCCGCGATGACGAGCTCGCCCGCGCTGCGGATGCCCTGCAGCAGCGACCACTGAGCACGCCACTGCTCCGGGTCGCCGACGATCACGACCGGCGCGTCCTCGGCGGGGGTCGGCCCGTTCTCGGCGAGGGTCGTCACCCGGCATCCCGGGACCGCGGCGGCGAGCGTCGTGCGGGTCTCGTCGACCGCTGTCGTCACCACGCCCGCGGGAGTGCGCGCGGGCCGCCAGCGTGCGATGCCGCGCGCATCCGCGCTCCCCCGACGCCCGCTGCCCGGCGCGACCGGATCGGTCCAGCAGATCTGCACGTCGCGACCGTCCACCACGCCGCGGCCGGGCGGCCGGTGCGGGTCGAACGCCGCGGACTCGCCGCCGGCGGAGATGTGCTCCACCCTGCCGCTCAGCCTCAGCAGCGCGCGGTGCGAGAGCCCGTCGAGCAGCCGCCCGACCGGACCCGTCGCCCGTGACGAGGTGATCACGACGCCGGCCGGGGAGCGGACGATGCGCTCCCACCGGCTCAGGAAGAGCTGCGCGTGCTCAGCCGGGTACTGCGCGAGCAGCACGTCGAGATCATCGCAGAGGACCATCCCGTGCCGACCGGTCGCGAGCTCCGCCACAGCATCCCACGCCTCCTCGACGTCGTTCGGGATGACGACCGCATCCGGGATCTGAGCATGCACGATGCGGATCAGCGCGCTCTTGCCCGCCCCCGGGCCGCCGATCACGCCGAGCCCGTCGCCGCGCGCGAGATGCACCCAGGGCTGCCTCTGCTGATCCGGCTCATCGGCTCGGCCGAGCACGATCACACCGGCCTCGGGTGCGCCGCTGCCGGAGGGCAGGTCGATCACGCGGGGCAGCGGGGGCAGCCACGGACTGGCCGGGGTCTGCGCCCCCTCCCACCGGCGCGTCACCGCCGCCACATCGTGCGGGGAGGTCAGCGCGACGCGCACGGCATGCGGCTCGACGTCCTCGGGCCGACGCAGGTACACCAGGCCGCGCGACGCCGATCCTCCCGGGAGCGCCGCCGCGACCTCCGAGCCGATCACCAGGCGACTGTCGGCCGCCTCCGCCACGCGCAGGCTCAGCCGCAGCGGGCAGTTCGCCGCCAGGGCGTCCCGGATCACACCGCCCGCACGCTGCGTGCCGAGAACGAGATGCATCCCCAGCGCCCGTCCGCGCGCGGCGATATCGGTGAAGATCTGCGCCAGGTCGGGGTGCTCCTGCATGAGGGCGGCGAACTCGTCGACGACGATCACGAGCCGAGCGAGCGAGGGGGATCCGGTGACGTCGCGCGCGCCCGCTGCGGCCAGAGCCGCCTCCCGGCGCCGCAGCTCGGCGCTGAGACTGCCGACCCCACGTCGCGCACCGGCCGCATCGAGGTCGGTGACGACCGCGACGACATGGGGCAGCGAGCGCAGCGGGTCGAACGCCGTGCCTCCCTTGAAGTCGATCAGCACGAACGTCACCTCCTCCGGCGCATGCGCGGCGGCGATCGCCACCACCCAGCTGGTCAGAAGCTCGCTCTTTCCCGTGCCCGTCATGCCCGTGACGATCGCGTGCGGACCGTCGTCGACCAGATCGACGAGCACATCGCCCTGCTCCCCTCGCCCGAAGCGTGCGGCGAGTCGGCCGTCACCGCCCTCCGCCGTCTGGAGCTCACTGAGCGCGACGGCGTCCGGAACCTGCGCGGTGTCCTCCGATCTGCTGGCCACCGCCGCGGCGATGCAGACGATCTGCCGGGTCGACACCGCCTCCATGGAGATGTCTCGCAGCCCCTCCGGGGTGCGCGCGACCGCCCGTGCCGGTGCCACGCACTCCAGCACGGTCGTGACGCCCTCCGGGGGCTCCTCCCCCGGCGTCCGCACGCAGATCACGGCGTCGGCGGGATCGGCCCCGTCGCCGATCCGCAGCCGGAAGCGGGCGCCGCGACGGTCGGCGTGCGGAAACTGCTCCAGGCCCCACTCCGCGACACCGCGGCCGTGCAGGCTCAGCTCCGACGGCCCGAACCTCAGGCACAGCTGTGCGACGAGAGCCCTGACGACGGCGCTCGCGACCGGACGAGCCGCCCGCACGCACACGCCGCCGCCGAGCTCGACGACGATCGGAGCATCGTCGAGGTTCTCGGCGCGCTCGCGGAAGGCACGGGATCGATCGTCGTCACCGCCCGAAGCGCGGACCCGACTGCGCGTGCGGCCCCGCCCGATCACCAGGTCGGTGGCGGCGCTCAGCGGCGTGCGGCCTCGCAACGGCGGGTCGAGCAGACAGCCCGCCGCATCGGGTGAACGATGCCAGAGCATCCGGTGCTCCTGGCCGTGCAGGCGCACGAGCTCGTCCTCGGCGCGCTGCCACGCGGCGTCGGTCTCCCCCTCCGCCCGGCGACGTGCTCGGCGCCGCGATCGCATGCCGTCGAAGAACGACGCGAGCAGCATCAGCGGGCCGAGGGCCGCGAAGCACAGCGCGAACAGGGAGTCCGTGATCAGCCACAGCACCACTCCCGCGACGACGGGGACGATCGCGGCGAGCAGCGGCAGCGGCGGTCGCGTCGGCTGCGCGGCAGATGCGGGCAGGACGATGGTGGTGGCATCCATCCACCCATCTCAGCCCATCGTGACCCGCGGATCCGGCCTGTCCACAGGCCGGCCGGCTCACCCCTCGATCGCGGGTTCTGTGGAGGATGAATCGCCGCCGACAGCGGGCCGCTCTGCGGTGGCCACGTCGTCGGCGGCGCCGCCACGGCCGCCGGTGAAGCGCACGTTGAGCACGATCAGCGTGACGTTGTCGCGTCCGCCGTTCTCCAGCGCCGCATCGACCATCGCGTTCACCGCGTCAGCGGGCTCGGCGTTCTCGCGAAGGAAGTGCAGGATGCCGTAGTCGGTGAGCTCTTTGGTGAGACCGTCGGAGCAGATGATGAACCGGTCGCCGTCGACGACGTCGATGGCGACGTAGTCGGGTGAGACGAGCTCGTTCGCCCCCACCGCGCGGGTGATCACGTTGCTGTAGGGGTGGGCGTCCGCCTCTTCCGGGCTGATCTTGCCGGATGCGATGAGCTCCTGCACCACGGAGTGGTCGGTCGTGACCTGGATCAGGCGACCGTCCCGCTCCAGATAGACCCGTGAGTCGCCGATGTTGAGCGAGATCCAGCGCCAGCCGTCGTCATGGCGATCGAGGTACACGCCGGTCAGCGTCGTCCCCGTCCCCTCGTCGGTCGTCTCGGGATGCTGGTGGATGTCGTCCACGGCCAGCTGCAGCGCAGCCACGATCCGCTCGTCGTCGATCTGTCCGGCGTCGACCATGTCGGAGAGCCGGTCGACGGTCGCCTGGCTGGCGATCTCGCCGCCCGCGTGTCCGCCCATGCCGTCGGCGACGATGAACAGCGGGTACTTGGCGAGGAACGAGTCCTGGTTGTTCTCCCGGCGTCGGCCGCGATCGGTCACACCCGCCCAGGTGAGCTCGAGGTCATCGCTGACGCGGAAGGTCTGCGTCGTGGTCTCAGGCACGTGGGCTCTCCATCGGGCGGCTGGGCGACTGAACAGCCGCGGGATTCGTCTTCATCGTAGTCGTGCCGTCACATCCGGTCGGCAGGGTCGTCGATCAGCGGGAACAGGGCGTCGATCTCCGCGAGGTCCGCTGCCGTGGGAGCCCACGCGTCTGCGGCTGCGGCGTTCGCCTCGACCTGCTCGGGCGTGGTGGCGCCGGCGATCACGCTGGAGACGCCGGGCTGCGCCAGCAGCCAGCCGAAGGTCGCCTGGAGCATCGTGATATCGCGCTGATCGCAGAACGCCTGGTACTGCTCGAGTGCATCCCAGGGCGCGTCGGACCAGATGTGCTGACGCGTCTGCATGATGCGGCTGCCGGTGGGACCGCCCTCGCGGGTGAACTTGCCGGTGAGCAGTCCGTTCTTCAGCGGGAAGAACGGGAAGAAGCCGAGGCCGTAGCGCTCGACCGCGGGCAGCACTTCACGCTCGGACGCACGCGCCAGCAGCGAATAGTGATTCTGAGCGGAGATGAATCGCCCCGTGGAGCGGGCGCGGGCGGTCAGCTCGGCCTCGGCGATCTGCCACCCGGTGAAGTTGGAGTGCCCGTAGTAGCGGATCTTCCCCTCGTCGACGAGCTCGTCGAGCGCATCGATGGTCTCGGCGATCGGGGTCTGCGGGTCGGGCAGGTGCAGCTGGTAGAGGTCGATCCAGTCGGTGCGCAGACGGCGCAGCGAATGCTCGACGGCGTGACGCACGTAGCGGCGCGATCCGCGACCCCCGGGGAAGTCGTACCCCATGTCCCGCTCGTGACCGAACTTGGTCGCCAGCACCACGCGGTCGCGGCGGCCCTCGAGCACCTCGCCCATCAGCTCCTCGCTGCGGCCCGCGTCGGCGCCGTACATGTCAGCGGTGTCGAAGAAGAACACGCCGTTCGCGAGTGCCGCGTCGATCACGACCCGAGTGCCGTCGAGCGTCTCGGTCACTGTTCCCGCACGCCCGAAGTTGTTGCAGCCGAGACCGGCTGCGGAGACGACGAGTCCGGATGCGCCGACGCGACGCTGCGAGGTGACCATGCATCCACACTATCGGGGCGTCGGCGCTGCTCGGACCGGCCGGGCGCGCCGACCACCCTGTTTCGGCATGAAGACACGAGGAAGCCCCCGACCTCGTCGGGGGCTTCCTCGTGTTCAGCTCAGGGTCGCGGCTGCGTCGGGTCCTCAGGCGCTGCCGGCGGCGCGGGAGGAGCGGGCGGTGCGGCCGGAGGCGCGGACGGCGGAGCAGGAGGTGCCGGCGGCGCGGCCGGAGGCGGAACCGGTGCGCCCGGCGCCGGCGGAACCGGTGCTGCAGGGTTGAGCGGAGCGCCGTAACCGGGCTGTGCCGGCTGTCCGTAACCGGGCTGGGCCGGAGGCGCGTAGCCGGGCTGGGCCGGAGGCGCGTAGCCGGGCTGTGCCGGCGGGGCGTAGCCCTGCGGTGCGCCGTAGCCGGCGGGGGCGGCGTTCTGGCCGGGCTGCACGGGGATGCCGTCCCACACGGTGTTGTCACCGAGGAAGCCGTTGCCGGCCCACGGAGCGGGGGCGATGTTCGGGTTCCAGCGCGAGCGGTCGAACGCGGCGATGCCCATCCAGACGATGTTGAGCAGCACGAAGAGGATGACCCAGGCCGCCTCCTTCTGCAGCTTGAGCCCGACGCGCCAGCCGGCCATCGCGAACAGCGCGGTGAAGACCAGACCGAAGATGCCGCCGATACCGGTCCACGACAGCAGGATCGTCGCGCCCAGCGCGTACAGCACGAGCCACGGGCTCATGTCGCCGAGCTTGAAGAAGATCATCTCCCGGTAGACCGGTACCCAGGCGCGCCATTTGCCGACGACACCGGCCTTGTCGAAGATCTTCATCATGAAGATCGACGAGATGACGTACATGATCGGCCCGACGATCAGCAGCAGCACCGTCAGCAGGCCGACGATCGCAGCGATGGCGCCGTAGTCGCCGTAGTCGCCATATCCCATGAGTGAACCACTTCTCTCGTCGAGAGGAAGCGGTGTCGCTTCCCCGTGCGGATCTCGTGCTCCGGCCATGCTAGCGAAGCGGCGCGATCACGGGCAATGAGACACGGCGCCGTCTCAGGCCTCAGCCGTCGACCACGAGCTCCAGAACCCCGGCATCCGGGCTCTCGCGCAGCGGGATGTCGTTCTCCTGCGCCCAACCCAGCAGCGCGCGGACGGAGCGGGGCCTCGGGCGCGTCGTGGCGAGGGCGCGCACGAGCAGGCCCTTGGACTTCTTGTTGAAGTGGTTCAGGGCGCGGCCTGTGTCGGTGACCACGCGCACGTATGCCGAGGGCACGACGCCGGCCACCGGCCCGAGCGCCACGTAGGACTCGCTGCGCAGGTCGAGCACGAAGTCGGCGTCCGCCAGAGCGGCGGACGTCGCCGCGGCCCAGTGTCGGCGCAGCGGGGGGATGCCGGGCAGCGAGGTGCCGGCGGCCAGGCGGTACACCGGGATCTCGTCGAGCGCGCCGACCGGGCCGAACGGCGCCGAGTGGATCAGCACGTGCGCTCCGAGCCACCGGCGCGCCGACGGGTCGAGGGACGCGGCGTCGAGAGCGTCGTAGAGCACGCCCGTGTAGCGGTCGACGGCGGCCATCGTGGGGGCCGTCTGCAGCATCCGGTTGTGCACGATGTCACCGGCCTGACGCTCGCTGAGCTTCAATACGCGACGCGCGGTGGACTCGTCGGCGCAGAGAGCGACCAGAGCGTCGATGACCTCGGTGCGCTGGGCGGCCAGAGCCGGCAGCGCGAGGTCGGCGAGGCGCATCGGGCCTCCGACGCCACCCTGGCGTTTGGTCTCGGACGGGGGCAGGAGGATCTTCATGGTCTCCACAGACGAAGCGTCCGCTCCGGATCGTGCAGGGCACGATCCGGAGCGGACGCCGGTGGTCTTGCTGTCAGGCGATCAGTGCGGCGTTGCCGGCCACGATGGTGAGCGTGTCGCCCTCCATCGAGAGGAAGCCGTCCTGCGCGTTCGCGAGCACCTTGCTGCCGTCGATCTGAGTGATGCGGACCTCGCCCTGGGCGAGGATGGCCAGCACCGGCTCGTGACCGGACATGATGCCGATCTCGCCCTCGACGGTCTTGGCGACGACGAGCGACGCCTCTCCCGTCCAGACCTCCGCGTCAGCGGAGACGAGACTCACGTGCAGCGCCATGGTCAGGCGTTCTCCTTCTGGATCTTCGCCCATGCCTCTTCGACGTCGGAGATGCCGCCGACGTTGAAGAACGCCTGCTCAGCGACGTGGTCGAAGTCACCGCGGGTGATCGCATCGAAGGACTCGATGGTCTCCTTGAGCGGGACGGTCGATCCCTCGACACCGGTGAACTTCTTCGCCATGTAGGTGTTCTGCGAGAGGAACTGCTGGATGCGACGTGCGCGCGACACGACGATCTTGTCCTCTTCGGAGAGCTCGTCGACACCGAGGATCGCGATGATCTCCTGCAGCTCCTTGTTCTTCTGCAGGATCTGCTTGACCGTCGTCGCCACACGGTAGTGGTCCTCGCCCAGGTAGCGCGGGTCCATGATGCGCGACGTCGAGGTCAGCGGGTCGATGGCCGGGTACAGACCCTTCGACGCGATCTCTCGCGAGAGCTCGGTCGTGGCGTCCAGGTGCGCGAACGTCGTCGCGGGAGCCGGGTCGGTGTAGTCGTCGGCCGGCACGTAGATCGCCTGCAGCGAGGTGATCGAGTGACCACGCGTCGAGGTGATGCGCTCCTGGAGGAGGCCCATCTCGTCGGCGAGGTTCGGCTGGTAGCCCACGGCGGAGGGCATGCGGCCCAGCAGCGTGGAGACCTCGGAGCCTGCCTGGGTGAAGCGGAAGATGTTGTCGATGAAGAGCAGCACGTCCTGCTTCTGCACGTCACGGAAGTACTCCGCCATCGTCAGAGCCGACAGCGCGACGCGCAGACGGGTCCCCGGCGGCTCGTCCATCTGGCCGAAGACGAGCGCGGTCTTGTCGAAGACGCCGGCCTCCTCCATCTCGTGGATGAGGTCGTTGCCCTCACGGGTGCGCTCGCCGACACCGGCGAACACCGACACGCCACCGTGGTCCTGCGCCACGCGCTGGATCATCTCCTGGATGAGCACGGTCTTGCCGACACCCGCGCCACCGAACAGACCGATCTTTCCACCCTGCACGTAGGGGGTGAGGAGGTCGATCGACTTGATGCCGGTCTCGAACATGGTGGTCTTCGACTCGAGCTGGTCGAAGTTCGGCGCCTTGCGGTGGATCGGCCAGCGCTCGGTGACCTCGATGGTCTCGCCGGGCTCGGCGTTGAGGACCTCGCCGATCACGTTGAAGACCTTGCCCTTGGTCACGTCGCCGACGGGGACCGAGATGGCCTCACCGGTGTCGCGGACCTCCTGCCCGCGGACGATGCCGTCCGTGGGCTTCAGAGCGATCGCGCGGACGAGGTCGTCGCCGAGGTGCTGTGCGACCTCGAGCGTGATCTCGGTGGAGTCCTCGCCGATCGTGATGGTGGTCTTGAGGGCGTTGTAGATGTCGGGAATCGAGTCGTGCGGGAACTCGATGTCGACAACCGGACCGTTGACGCGTGCGACGCGTCCGACGACCGCGGTCGCCGGCTGCTCAGCCATGGCGGTGGTGGTCATTTCTCGTCTCTTCTCCTGATGTGTGTCAGCTGGACGACAGGGCGTCGGCGCCGCCGACGATCTCTGCGATCTGCTGGGTGATCTCGGCCTGGCGAGCGTTGTTGCGCAGGCGGGTGTAGTCGGTGATCAGCTTGTCGGCGTTGTCGCTGGCCGACTTCATCGCCTTCTGCGTCGCGGCCTGCTTCGCTGCCGACGACTGCAGAAGCGCGTTGAACACGCGGCTCTGGATGTACACCGGCAGGATGGCGTCCAGCACCGTCTCGGCGTCGGGCTCGAACTCGTAGAGCGGGTACACGGCTGCGGTCGCCGTGTCCTCGGCCTCTTCGATCTCGAGCGGCAGCAGACGAAGGGCGGTGGGCTCCTGCGTCATCATGCTGACGAAGCGGTTGTACACCAGCACGATCTCGTCGACGCCCTCGGACGCGCCACCGCGCAGGAAGGCCTCCTGCAGCGTGTGCGCGATCTCCTCGGCGGTGTGGAACGACGGCGTGTCGGTGTCGCCGATCCATTCCGCGGCGGACTCGATGCGACGGAACTGGAAGTACCCGACCGCCTTGCGGCCGATCAGGTAGTACACCGGCTCACGGCCGAGCTCACGCAGACGCTCGCCCTGCTCGAGACCCTCGCGGATCACTTGGGAGTTGAACGCGCCGGCGAGCCCCCGGTCACTCGAGAAGATGACGACCGCCGTGCGGCGGATCGTCTCAGCCTCGCGGGTGAGCGGGTGGTCGACGCTGGAGTGCGTCGCGACGGCGGACACGGCCCTCGTCACGGCCCGCGCGAAGGGGCTGGACGCCTTGACGCGTGCCATCGCCTTCTGGATGCGCGAAGCCGCGATGAGTTCCATCGCCTTCGTGATCTTCTTGGTCGTCTGAGCAGAAGAGATCTTCTGCTTGTAGACCCTGAGTTGAGCGCCCATGAATCAGTACCTCACGCGGTTACGCGCGACGACCCTTGACGATCTTCTCCTGGCTGACGTCACCGGCGTCCTCGGCCGACACCTGCTCGTTGCCCGGGCTGCTGATCGACTGGCCCTTGCCGCCCTGGAACTCCAGGATGAAGGCGTCGGTCTGCTTGTCGAGCTCTGCCACCGTGGCGTCATCGAGGACGTTGGTGTCACGCAGGGTGTCGAGGATCGACGTGTTGCGACGCAGGTAGTCGAGAAGGTCGCGCTCGAAGCGGAGCACATCCTCGACCTCGATCGAGTCGAGCTTGCCGTTCGTTCCGGCCCAGATCGAGACGACCTGCTCCTCGACGGGGTACGGCGAGTACTGCGGCTGCTTGAGCAGCTCGGTCAGGCGCGCACCACGGGCGAGCTGACGACGCGACGCCGCATCGAGATCGGACGCGAACATCGCGAACGCCTCGAGGGAGCGGTACTGCGCGAGCTCCAGCTTCAGCGTTCCGGAGACCTTCTTGATCGACTTCACCTGGGCGTCACCGCCGACTCGCGAGACCGAGATGCCCACGTCGACCGCGGGACGCTGGTTGGCGTTGAACAGGTCGGACTGCAGGAAGATCTGGCCGTCCGTGATCGAGATCACGTTGGTCGGGATGTACGCCGAGACGTCGTTCGCCTTGGTCTCGATGATCGGCAGACCCGTCATCGAACCGGCACCGAGCTCGTCGGAGAGCTTCGCGCAGCGCTCGAGCAGACGCGAGTGCAGGTAGAAGACGTCACCCGGGTACGCCTCGCGCCCCGGCGGGCGGCGCAGCAGGAGCGACACGGCGCGGTAGGCCTCAGCCTGCTTCGACAGGTCATCGAAGATGATCAGGACGTGCTTGCCGCCGTACATCCAGTGCTGGCCGATGGCCGAGCCGGTGTAGGGGGCGAGGTACTTGAAGCCGGCCGGGTCAGACGCAGGGGCCGCGACGATGGTGGTGTACTCCATCGCGCCGGCCTCCTCGAGGGCGCCGCGCACACCGGCGATGGTCGAGCCCTTCTGACCGATCGCGACGTAGATGCAGCGCACCTGCTTGTTGACGTCGCCCGACTCCCAGTTGGCCTTCTGGTTGATGATCGTGTCGATCGCGAGAGCGGTCTTGCCGGTCTGGCGGTCGCCGATGATCAGCTGACGCTGGCCGCGGCCGACCGGGATCATCGCGTCGATCGCCTTGACGCCGGTCTGCATCGGCTCGTGCACGGACTTGCGCTGCATGACGCCGGGCGCCTGCAGCTCGAGTGCACGAGAGCCCTCGGTCGCGATGGAGCCGAGTCCGTCGATCGGGTTGCCGAGCGGGTCGACGACACGACCCAGGTAGCCGTCGCCGACCGGGACGGAGAGAACCTCTCCGGTGCGGGTCACCTCCTGGCCCGCCTCGATGCCGGTGAAGTCGCCGAGGACGACCACACCGATCTCCTTCTCGTCGAGGTTCAGTGCCAGGCCCTTCGTGCCGTCGCCGAAGGTGACGAGCTCGTTGGCCATGACGCCCGGCAGTCCTTCGACGTGCGCGATGCCATCGGCTGCGTCGATGACGGTGCCGACCTCGGTCGCCGCGGCGCCGGTGGGCTCGTAGGCTGCGGCGAAGTCCTTCAGCGCGTCACGGATGACGTCGGGGCTGATCGATAGTTCTGCCATTGTCTTCCCTTTGTGTGTCTGGGTGTGCGCGGTTCCCCGCGTCGAGTAGTTCAGCTCGCGAGCTTCTGGCGAAGGTCGGCGAGGCGAGCGGAGATGCTGCCGTCGATGACGTCATCGGCGATCTGCACGCGCAGGCCCCCGACGACGGATTCGTCGATCACCTGGTTGATGGAGATCTCGCCGCCGTAGCGACGGGCGAGCGCGTCACGCAGACGCGCTTCCTGTGCAGCCGCGAGAGGAGCGGCGGTGTACACCGTCGCCACCGAACGGCCTGCCTGAGCTGCGACGATGCGAACCGCGCGGCTGAGCACCCGGCGAACGCGGCGCTCACGCGGACGCGGCACCAGGGACGAGGCGATCAGCATGGTCGCCGGTGATACGGCGCCGCCGAGCACGCGCTCCACGAGTGCGCGCTTCGCGGCGTCGCCGCCGAGCCGACCGCCGAGCGCGAGCTCGAGCTCGGGGTTCGCCGCGACGACGCGCGAGAAGCCGAACAGCTCCGTCGCGACGTCGTCACCGGCAGACGCGGCGGCGGCTGCCCGGATCGCGAGCTCTTCGACACCGTCGACGAGATCGGACTCCGACGACCAGCGCTGAGCTGCGACCGTGGTGAGCAGCGCGCGCACCGGAGCCGAGACACCCGCGAAGACAGCCGAGACGAGCGCGCTGCGCGCCTCAGCGGGAGCTGCAGGATCGGCGAGCGCGCCGCTCAGCTGAGCCGACTCCCCGATCGTGCGAGCCGCAGCGAAGAGCTCGGCTGCACTGTCGAGGTTCAGGCCCGACGCTGCGGCAAGAGCGTCCGTCGATGCCGCGAGTGCCTGAGTGGTCGCGCTGCCCATTACTTGGCCTTCTCGAGGTCGGCGAGGAAGCGGTCCACGACGGCCGTCGCGCGAGCGTCGTCGCTGAGGGTCTCCCCCACGACGTTGCCTGCGAGGTCGATCGCGAGCGTGCCGACCTCGCTGCGCAGCGAGACGAACGCCGCCTGGCGCTCGGCCTCGATCTGCGAGTGAGCGGCTGCGGTGATGCGACCGGCCTCGGCGGCAGCGGTCTCCTTGGCCTCGGTCACGATCTTCTTGCCGTCCTCGCGGGCGGCTTCGCGGATCTCACCGGCCTCGGCGCGTGCCTCGGCGAGCTGGCGGGTGTACTCCTCCAGCGCGGCCTCGGCCTGCTTCTGCGCCTCATCGGCTTTGGCGATGTTGCCTTCGATGGCGGCTGAGCGCTCGTCGAGGATCGCGGTCAGGCGAGGAAGGGCGACCTTCCACACCACGATAAGGATGATGAGGAACCACAGGCCCGACCAGATGATGTCGTACCACGCGGGGATGAGCGGGTTAGGCGCCTCGGTCTCCGCCGCGAGGTTCGTGACAAGAGCGTTCAGCATCCTGTCTCCTTCAGAAGTCGGTGCGGATTACGGGAAGGGGATGAATGCGACGGCGATGCCGACGAACGCGAGCGCCTCGGTGAAGGCGATACCGATCCACATGAGGACCTGCAGGCGACCGGCGAGCTCGGGCTGACGGGCGACACCCTCGATGGTCTTGCCGACGACGATGCCCACGCCGATGGCCGGTCCGATGGCGGCGAGGCCGTAGCCGACCGCACCGATGTGACCGTTGATTTCAGCGAGAACCGTAGTAGCGTCCACGGGTTTTTCCTTTCGTTGGGTGGGACGGCAGTTGCCGACCCGCTCAGTGCTCTTCTGCGACCGCGAGCTGGATGTAGATCGCGGTGAGGACGGTGAAGACGTAGGACTGCAGGACGACGACCAGGATCTCGAAGAGAGTGAAGGCGCCGCCGAAGGCCAGGGTGCCGACGCCGAGCGCCGCCCAGCCGCCACCTGCGGTGAAGAAGAAGAAGTGCGTGGCCGCGAAGCACAGCACGAGGATCATGTGACCGACGACGAGGTTCATCATCAGACGCAGGGTGAGGGTCACCGGGCGGATGATGAAGGTCGAGATGAACTCGAGCGGAGTCACGATGATGTAGACCGGCCACGGCACGCCCGCCGGGAAGAGGGAGTTCTTCCAGAACCCGAGCGGGCTCTTCTTCATGCCGGCGTAGATGAAGGTCACGTAGCTGATCACGGCCAGCGTGAGCGGCACGGCGATGATCGCGGTGCCCGGCATGTTCAGGAACGGGATGATGCCGGTGATGTTCATGAACAGGATCATGAAGAACATCGCCACGAGCAGCGGAGCGAACCGCTCGCCGTCCTTGCGGCCGAGGAGGTCGTGGCCGATGCCGTTGCGGACGAAGCCGATCCCCATCTCGACGACGCTCTGGAAGCGGCCCGGCACGACGGTCATGCGACGGGTGCCGAGCCACATGAACAGCACGACGGCGATCACGGAGAGCAGCTGGATGAGGTGGATGCGATGCATCGGCACGACACCGAACGCGTTGAACAGGATCTCCGGGAAGAACTCGTCCATCGAGGGGCCGTAGAATTCACCGTCACCGGCGATCGGACGAAGGGTCAGGGTCGCAACGGGATTCAACAGCGCGGGCTCCAGCTTCGGGTCACCGGCGAGAACCGGGGCGACGAGGGACGGTGTGCATCAGCGCAAGCGCTCGCGAGACGAGCGGCGGGCACGGATAAACACTACCAGATTCAGCGGTCGTTCTCGGTCGCGCCGTGCGCATTCCGACCGTCGGCGTCGGCCTCGTCCTCGGGGTTGACGGTCGGAAGATCGATGTCGCTCACGTGCGGAAGGCGCATGCGGACGAGCACGACGGCATCGACCACGAGCGAGAGGACGACACCGGCGACGATCGCGAGGAAGAACACGAGCGGCGAGATCCAGGCCTGACCGCTGATGACGATCATGATCACGAGGAACAGACCCAGCTTGAGCAGCCAGCCGCCCAGCACGATCGCGAAGAAGAGCTGCACGTAGATCGGATCGCCGAACCAGCGGTTCGCGAACAGGATGCTGCCCGCCGTGATGGCGAGGAACACGAATGCGAGCAGAACCCCGCTCAGGCCGCTCCACAGCCCGCTCGTGCCGTCGACGGCGTAGCCGATACCCGCGGCGGCGATGGCGAGCACCAGTGCGGCACCGGCCGACCACGTCAGCGTTCGCCGCAGGATGGGTGTGCTGGAGACGGGGCTCGGGGTCATCGGGGCTCCATGGGCTCGGTGTCGGGTCGGGTGGGGTGGGAGACGGCGGCTGCGGCTCGGCGTTCCGCGGCTCGTCGCCGGACGCTGAGCGGGGTGCGCGTGATGATCAGGCACGCGACGATGCCGACCACGCCGAACGCGACCGCGGCGAGGTATCCGCCCGGCCAGTCCTGTCGACCTGCGATGTACATCAGCAGGACCGTCAGCGAGATGATCGCACTCCATGCGTAGAAGATCAGCACGGCGTCGCGGTGGCGGTGGCCGAGATCGAGCATCCGGTGATGGAGGTGCTTGCGGTCGGGCGAGAACGGCGACCGGCCCGCGCGCATCCGGCGGGACACCGCGAGGCCGAAGTCGAGGAGCGGGAGCATGACGATCACCAGCGGCAGGACGATCGGGATGAACGCGCCGAGCAGCTGCGATCGGCCGAAGCGCTCCGGATCGAACGCGTTCACATCGCCCTGCGTGGTGAGCGCGATCGTCGATGTCGCCATCAGCAGCCCCAGCACGAGGGCGCCGGAGTCGCCCATGAACAGCTTCGCCGGGCTCCAGTTCAGCGGCAGGAAGCCGAGGCACGCGCCGATGAGCACCGCGGCGAGGAAGGTGGCGAGGTTGAAGTAGCTCGTCGCGCCCGAGTCGCGGGTGAGGATGTAGGCGTAGACGAAGAACACGCCGTTGGCGATGAGGCAGACGCCCGCGACGAGACCGTCGAGCCCGTCGATGAAGTTGACCGCGTTCATCACCACGACGATCGCGAACATCGTGATCGAGATGCTCACCCAGCTCGAGACGAGGATCATGTCGCCGACCGGCAGCGAGAGGATCTGCAGACCTCCCCCGACCGAGATGATCCCGGCCGCGAGGAACTGCGCGGCGAGCTTGATCATCCAGTCCAGATCGATCAGGTCGTCGATCACCCCGACCACGGCGATCAGAAGCGCCGCCGCGAGGATGGCCCACAGGGTGTTCGGCGGCGACCACATCCGCTCGAAGAACGGGTTGGCTGCGGAGATGAGGACCGCGCTGGCGATGCCGATGAACATGGCGACGCCGCCGAGTCGTGGGGTCGGGGTCTTGTGCACATCGCGTTCACGGATGCCGGGGTACAGCTTGAACCTCAGGCTCAGCCGCCACACCGCCCACGACAGCGCGAAGGTGACCGCCGCCGTGAGGATGATCGTGAACAGGTACTGCTTCACTCTTCGTCGACCGGGCTCTCGTCGACGGGGCGCTCCCCGACCTCGCCCGGCTGCTCCTCCGGCTCGAGGAGATCCCCGAGCACCTCGGCCAGCTGCTCCCTGGTCACGGCACCCGCGCGCAGGATGCGCACCACCGGGGTGTCCCCGTCGGCAGTCGCGACGAGGGAGGTGGCATCGACGATGGTCGAGGGCACGCCGGTCTCGCTGTAGCCCTCCTCCAGGTAGACCGCGACGCTGTCGCCGAGCATCGCCTCGGCGTCCGACGCGATGATCGCGGCGTCGCGCCCGCTGAGGTTCGCGCTGGACACGGCGAGGGGCCCCGTCTCTGCCAGCAGCTCGAGAGCGATGCGACGGTCGGGCATCCGCACGGCCACCGTGCCCTTGGTCTCGCCCAGGTCCCAGGTCAGCGACGGCTGAGCGGGCAGCACGATCGTGAGGCCGCCGGGCCAGAACGCGTCGACGAGCCGCTGTACCGGTGCGGGAACCGTCTCGACGAGGGCGGCGAGCATGTCCTGTCCGGCGACGAGCACCGGCGGCGGCATGTCGCGCCCGCGGCCCTTGGCGTCGAGCAGGCGCTGAACGGCGGCGGGAGAGAAGGCGTCGGCCGCGATGCCGTACACGGTGTCGGTGGGCAGGACGACGAGCTCGCCACGGGCGATCGCCTGGCGGGCGTGGCGCATGCCGGCGAGGATCTGGGAGTCGTCGCGGCAATCGAAGACAGTTGACATGGCGCTCCTAGTCTACGTCGGTCGCCTCCGTGCCCACGGGCGCGAGAGCGCGCCCGTCGCGACCGCGTTCAGGCCCGCAGCGCCGTCGTCGCGCGGTCGCGACGCGTGAGGTCCTGGTGCGTCGCCGCTGCGCGCCACCCGTCGGATGTGAGGATGTCGCGGATCGCGGCGCCCTGCAGCTCGCCGTGCTCGAGCACGAGCAGTCCACCCGCGTGCAGCAGATCCTGGGCCCGTGAGCTGATCACGCGCACGACGTCGAGTCCGTCCGCTCCGCCGTACAGCGCCTGAGCCGGGTCGTGCAGGCGCACCTCGGGGTCGCGCGGGATCGCATCGTCGGGCACGTACGGCGGGTTCGAGATGACCACGTCGGCGACGCCGCGCAGCTCGTCGAATGCCGTCGCCAGATCCCCGTGCACGAGGGTCAGGTTCCCGACGCCACGCGCGTTGCGCTGCGCCCAGGCGTATGCGTCGGCGGACCGCTCCACGGCGTGCACTCTCGCGTGCGGCACCTCGGTGGCCATCGCCAGGGCGATCGCGCCGCTGCCCGTGCCGAGGTCGACGGCCACCGGCTGCGCGGACGCGCTCTCCAGGAGCGCATCGATCGCGAACTGCACGACGGTCTCGGTCTCGGGGCGCGGCACGAAGACACCGGGGCCCACCGCCAGCTCGAGGTGGCGGAAGGCGGCCCGACCGGTCAGATGCTGCACGGGCTCGCGTGCGGCGCGTCGGTCGACGAGCAGGGCCAGCCGCTCGGCATCCGCTTCGGCGATCTGATCCCCGCGCACAGCCGCGGCCTGCAGCTCACCGCGGCCGAGTCCGAGCACGTGACCGATGAGCAGCTCGGCGTCGACGAGCGGGTCAGGCACGCCCGCGTCGGCGAGTCGCTGCGCGATGGCGCGCAGCTGCGCCGAGATCGGGATGGGCATTCTCCCAGCGTATGCGGTGCGGGCGTCCGGTCACATTCCGTCATCACCCGGAGTACGCAACGTAGGCTGATGTCGCTGACTCCGCTCACGAGAACTCCGCTCACGAAAGGTCTGCCATGACCGGCATCCACAACGACATCACCAGCACTTTCGGCAACACCCCCCTGGTGCGGCTGAACCACCTGACGGAGGGCCTCGACGCCACCGTTCTCGTCAAGCTCGAGTCGTTCAACCCGGCCTCGAGCGTGAAGGACCGCATCGGCATCGCGATCGTCGACGCCGCAGAGGCGTCGGGCGAGCTGAACCCCGGCGGCACGATCGTCGAGGCGACCAGCGGCAACACCGGCATCGCGCTGGCCATGGTCGGCGCCGCGCGCGGCTACAAGGTGATCCTCACCATGCCCGCGTCCATGTCGAAGGAGCGCCGCGTGCTGCTGAAGGCGTTCGGCGCCGAGCTCGTGCTGACCGATCCGACGCTGGGCATGAAGGGCGCGATCGAGAAGCTGCAGGAGATCATCGAGTCCACGCCGGGTGCCGTCTGGGCCCGCCAGTTCGAGAACTCCGCCAACCCCCAGATCCACCGCGAGACCACGGCGCAGGAGATCCTGCGCGACACGGACGGGCAGGTCGACATCTTCGTGGCCGGTGTCGGCACCGGCGGCACCATCACCGGCGTCGGCCAGGCGCTGAAGGCGGTCAAGCCCGAGGTCCACGTCGTCGCCGTCGAGCCGACCGACTCCCCCCTCCTCTCGGAAGGACGCACCGGCCCCGCGAAGATCCAGGGCATCGGGCCCAACTTCGTGCCCGCGATCCTCGATCGCGACGTGATCGACGAGATCATCACCGCCGGCTTCGAGGAGTCGCTCGAGACCTCCCGCGCGCTCGCCGCCAAGGAGGGCATCCTCGTCGGCATCTCCGCCGGGGCCGCCGTCGCTCAGGCGCTGAAGATCGCCGCGCGCCCCGAGAGCAAGGGCAAGCAGATCGTCGTCATCGGCTGCGACACCGGTGAGCGCTACCTCTCCACCGCCCTGTTCGAAGACCTGCGCGAGGACTGACCCGTCCTGTGAGCATGCTCTCCCGGATCCGCGAGGACATCGCGGCCGCCCGCCACCGCGACCCCGCTGCCCGCAGCGGGGTCGAGGTGGCTCTGCTCTACCCGGGTCTGCACGCCGTGTGGGGCCATCGCGTGTGGCACGCACTGTGGCGACGCGGACTCCGTTTCGTCGCGAGGATGGGCTCGCAGATCACACGCTGCCTCACGGGCATCGAGATCCACCCCGGTGCGAAGATCGGCCGGCGCTTCTTCATCGACCACGGCACGGGCGTCGTGATCGGCGAAACGGCCGAGATCGGCGACGATGTGATGCTCTACCACGGCGTCACGCTCGGTGGCAGGACCCGCGATCACGGCAAGCGACACCCCACCCTCGAGGACGGCGTGTCCGTGGGCGCAGGGGCGAAGATCCTCGGCCCGGTGCGCGTCGGGGCGAGGTCCGTCATCGGCGCGAACGCCGTGGTGACGACGGATGCGCCCGCCGACAGCATCCTCGTCGGTGTACCGGCGAAGCCTCGGCGGCGCACGGGATCGGACGACTCGCGGGCTCTGCTGACCGCGTCGGACTACGTGATCTGAGGCCGCGGCTCACTCGCCGCCGAGGGCGGCGAGCCTGGCTTCCTCGTCGGCGTGGATCGCCGATTCGATGATCGGCTCGAGCGCGCCGTCCATCACCTGGTCGAGGTTGTACGCCTTATAGCCCGTGCGATGATCCGCGATGCGGTTCTCGGGGAAGTTGTAGGTGCGGATGCGCTCGGAGCGGTCCATGCCGCGGATCTGCGAGCGGCGGGCGTCGGATGCCGCGGCATCCAGCTCCTCCTGCTGCTTGGCGAGCAGACGGGCCCGCAGCACGCGCATGGCCGCCTCGCGGTTCTGCAGCTGCGACTTCTCGTTCTGCATCGACACGACGATCCCCGTCGGCACGTGCGTGATGCGCACCGCCGAGTCGGTGGTGTTCACGGACTGCCCGCCCGGTCCCGACGAGCGGTAGACATCGATCTTCAGATCGTTCGCGTCGATCTGGATCTCCTCCGGCTCGTCGACCTCGGGGAAGACGAGCACGCCGGTGGTGGACGTGTGGATGCGCCCCTGCGACTCGGTGGCGGGCACGCGCTGCACGCGGTGCACGCCGCCCTCGTACTTCAGGTGCGCCCAGACGCCCTGCGACGGGTCGGAGGACGAGCCCTTGATCGCGACCTGCACGTCCTTGTAGCCGCCGAGATCCGACTCGTTGCGCTCGAGGAGCTCGGTCTTCCAGCCCTTGGACGCCGCGTACTGCACGTACATGCGCAGCAGGTCGGCGGCGAACAGCGCCGACTCGGCACCGCCCTCCCCCGCCTTGATCTCCATGATCACATCGCGTGCATCGTCGGGATCGCGCGGGATGAGCAGGCGCCGCAGCTTCTCCTGCGCGACGCGGAACCCCTCCTCGAGCACAGGGATCTCGGCGGCGAACGCGTCGTCCTCCCTGGCCAGCTCGCGAGCCGCCTCGAGGTCGTCGGATGCCGTCGTCCACGCCTCGTGCGCGGCGACGATGCGGTTCAGCTCGGCGTAGCGCCGATTGACCCGCTTGGCGCGGGCGGCGTCGGCGTGCACCGCCGGGTCGGAGAGCTCCTCCTGCACCCGGCGATGCTCCTCGATGAGGGCCTGGACCGATTCGAACACGCCTCTGCTCCGCTCAGCGGTGGATCAGCGGATGCTGTTCTCGTGGGCGTGCGAGCCGCCGTTCGCGTTCGGCGTGGGCACGGACTTCTGCATCTGGAAGAGGAACTCCACGTTGGAGCCGGTCTCCTTGAGCTTGCCGAGCACGACCTCGAGCGCCTGCTGCGGGTCGAGGCCGGCGAGGGCGCGACGCAGCTTCCACGTGATCTTGACCTCGTCGGCCGAGAGCAGCATCTCCTCACGACGCGTGCTCGACGCGTTGACGTCGACGGCCGGGAAGATGCGCTTGTCGGCCAGCTGGCGCGACAGGCGCAGCTCGCTGTTGCCGGTGCCCTTGAACTCCTCGAAGATGACCTCGTCCATCTTGGAACCGGTCTCCACGAGGGCGGTCGCGAGGATGGTGAGCGAGCCGCCGTTCTCGATGTTGCGCGCGGCACCGAAGAAGCGCTTGGGCGGGTACAGCGCCGCGGCGTCGACACCGCCGGTGAGCACGCGGCCGGAGGCGGGCGTGGAGATGTTGTAGGCACGACCGAGGCGGGTGATCGAGTCGAGCAGCACGACCACGTCGCGACCGAGCTCGACGAGGCGCTTCGCACGCTCGATGGCGAGCTCGGCGACCGTGGTGTGGTCTTCCGCCGGCCGGTCGAAGGTCGAGGCGATGACCTCGCCCTTGACGGTGCGCTGCATGTCGGTGACCTCTTCGGGGCGCTCGTCGACGAGCACGACCATGAGGTGCACCTCGGGGTTGTTCTGCGCGATCGCGTTGGCGATCTGCTGCAGCACGATGGTCTTGCCGGCCTTCGGCGGCGCGACGATCAGACCGCGCTGGCCCTTGCCGATCGGGGCGACCAGGTCGATGATCCGCTGCGTCAGCTTCTCGGGGGCGGTCTCGAGGCGCAGGCGCTCCTGCGGGTACAGCGGGGTGAGCTTGCCGAACTCGACGCGGTTCGCGGCGTCGTCGGGCGAGAGCCCGTTGATCGAGTCGACCTTGACCAGCGCGTTGTACTTCTGGCGTCCCTGCTGCTCGCCCTCGCGGGGCTGCTTGATCGCGCCGACGACCGCATCGCCCTTGCGCAGGTTGTACTTCTTCACCTGGCCGAGCGAGACGTACACGTCGCTCGAGCCGGCGAGGTAGCCGGTGGTGCGCACGAAGGCGTAGTTGTCGAGCACGTCGAGGATTCCGGCGACGGGGATGAGCACGTCGTCCTCGCCGATCTCGGTGTCGAACTCGTCCGCGGTGGTGTTGCCGCCACCGCGGCGCTTGCTGCCTCGCTGCCGTCCGCGAGCAGAGCCGCTCTCCTCGTCGGAGTCGCTCTGGCCGCCGCTGCTCTGAGCGCCGCCGTTCTGACCGCCGTTGTTCTGGCCGTTGGCGGTCTTGTCGCCGCCGTTCTTGTCACCGCGTCCCCTGCTGCGGCTGCGACTGCGGCTGCGACTGCGGCTGGAACCGTCGCCGTCGCCGTCGCCGTCACCGCTGCTCTGATCGGCGGCGGGGGTCTGCTCGCTCGGAGCCGAATCGGCGGACGCGTCGGCGGGAGCGGTCTCGGGCTCTGCGGCCTTCGCGCCGCGGCGTCCGCGCGCGGGGCGCTTGACGGCCTCAGCCGGGGCATCCGCAGCCTGGTCATCGCCTGCGCCAGCGCTCTGGTCGGCGGGCTGGGACGCCTCGGGGGCGCCCTCGTCCGGCGCCGCCGCGGTGGGAGCGTCGCTCTTCTTCGCGCGCGTGGGGCGCTTGCGGGCAGGCTTCGCGGGCGCCTCGGCGCCGTCGTTCCCCTGCGCCGAAGCGGCGTCCGCTGCCGGCGCGTCGGCGGCCGGTGCATCCGCGGCCGGTGCTGCGACTGCGGGCTCGGCCGGGGTCTCAGCCACGGGCAGGTCGAGCGTCTCGGCGTCGGCCTTCTTGGCGCGCGTGCGGCGCGGTGCCTTCGCCTTCGGCTGCTCCGCCGCGGGAGCGGCGTCGGCCGCAGGAGCCGCGTCGGTCGCAGGGGCGGCGGTGCTCGCCTCGGCTGCCGCCGCGGCGGACGCGGTCGTCGCGCGGCGCGGCGCGCGCTTGCGCACCGGTGCCGGACTCTCGGCCGTCATCGACTCGGTGGTCGTGGTGTCGTTCTGGGTCTCGGAGAGGTTCTCCACGAGTACTCCCTCATATGTCGTGGGAAGACGAGCAGTCCGATGTTGCACGCAGCAGATGCCGCGGACATCACACGCGCCGACGCAGAGCGCCTGCCAGCCAGTACCTGGATGTTCCTGGGGATCGCATGCGGACTTCGCAGAAGTGCGAAAGGGCGAGAATCACGAAGTTACGTGGTGCCCTCCGCTCGTTCCCTCACTGTACCACCCTGAACGTCGACCGCGAGCATGTGCGCCTGCCACGGAGTGTCCGTCACGACATCGGCGAGTTCGACCGCGCGCTGGCGCGCTCCGGGCCCGTCCGCCAGCACGAGGACGCTGGGTCCGGCGCCCGAGACGACAGCCGCGAAGCCCTCCGCGCGCAGCGCCTGGACCAGACGCAGCGTCTCCGGCATCGCCGGGCCACGATAGTCCTGGTGCAGGCGGTCGTCGGTCGCGTCGAGCAGCAGCTCGGGACTCTGCGTGAGAGCCGCGATCAGCAGAGCCGAGCGCGACACGTTGAACACGGCGTCCTCGCGCGAGACCTGTGGCGGCTGCAGCGACCGGGCGAGCGAGGTCGACATCGTGAAACCGGGCACGAACACGAGCGGAGCGACACCCCGGTGCACGAGCAGCTTCTTGTGCTGGGGGCCGCGCTCGCCCGTCCAGGCGATGGTCAGGCCGCCGAACAGGGCGGGGGCGACGTTGTCCGGGTGGCCCTCGAGCTCCGTGGCCAGACGCAGCAGCGCCTCGTCGTCGAGCTCGACGTCGCCGGCCAGCAGGCCCTTCGCGATCAGGATCCCCGCGGTCACCGCCGCGCCGGATGAGCCGAGGCCGCGCCCGTGCGGCACGCCGTTCTCGGCGTGAAGATGCAGCCCGGGCATCCGGCGCCCGACATCGGCGTACACGTGCGCGATGGAGCGGACGACGAGGTTGCTCGCATCGGTCGGGATCTCCTCCGCGCCCGACCCGGTGACGTCGATCACGAGGCGGTCGTCGTCGAAGGACGATGCCGTGAGCGTGTCGTACACGCTGAGGGCGAGCCCGAGGGTGTCGAATCCAGGACCGAGGTTGGCGCTGGTCGCGGGGACGGTGACCATGACGGTGCGGGTCGCTCCGTCGACGTGCGGCGCCTGCGAGGTGACCGGCTCGGCCGGCACGAGGGTGACCCCCACGCTCACTCCCCCTCGACGCGCAGCACCGACACCACACGCTCGACGACGTCGCTCGCGGCGAGCCGGTCGACGGCCGCGCTGAGCGCGCTGTCCGTGGCGCGGTGCGTGCCGATGATCAGCCGGGCGCTCTCGCGGTCGGTGTCGTCGGCGGCCGGGATCACGGTCTGCACGAGCGTGGCCACCGAGACGCCGCCGTCGCTGAGCAGACCGGCGATGGTGGCGAGCACGCCCGCCTCATCCGACACCTCGAGGGTGATCTGGTAGCGGGTCAGCACATGTCCGATCGAGACGACCGGCAGGTTCGCGCGCGTCGATTCGCCGACCCCGGTGCCGCCGGCGATGTGGCGACGGGCCGCCGAGACGACATCGCCGAGAACCGCGGACGCGGTCTGCACGCCTCCGGCGCCTGCGCCGTAGAACATCAGCGAGCCCGCGGCCTCGGCCTCGACGAAGACGGCGTTGTTCGCGCCGTGCACCGCGCCGAGCGGGTGATCGCGCGGCACGAGGGCCGGGTACACCCGCACCGAGATCGACTCCGGTCCGCCGTCTACGAGGCGCTCGCACACCGCCAGCAGCTTGATCACGAATCCGGCCTCGCGGGCCTCCTCGATCATGTCGGCGGTCACACCCGTGATGCCCTCGCGATGCACGGCGTCGAGCGGGACGGTGGTGTGGAAGGCGAGGGATGCCAGGATCGCCGCCTTCTGCGCGGCGTCGTATCCCTCGACGTCGGCGGTGGGATCCGCTTCGGCGTAGCCGAGCCGCTGGGCATCGGCGAGCACGTCGTCGAAATCGGCGCCCTCGCTGTCCATGCGGTCGAGGATGTAGTTGGTCGTGCCGTTGACGATGCCCATGATGCGCACGACGCGGTCGCCGGCGAGCGAGTCGCGCAGCGGTCGGATGATCGGGATCGCGCCGGCTGCGGCGGCCTCGTAGTACACCGAGGCGCCGACCCGCTCGGCGGCCTCGTAGATCTCCGGGCCGTGCGTGGCGAGCAGCGCCTTGTTGGCGGTGACGACGTCTGCGCCGGAGCCCAGGCCCAGCAGGATGTGCGAGCGCGCCGGCTCGATCCCGCCCATCAGCTCGATGACGATGTCGGATCCGGTGATCAGCGTCTCCGCGTCGGTGGTGAACAGCTCGCGGGGCAGGTCGACGTCGCGCGGGGCGTCCACGTCGCGCACGGCGATGCCCGCGAGCTCCAGCCGGGCCCCCGCGCGGTCGGCGAGCTCGTCGCCGTGGCGCAGCAGCAGCGATGCCACCTGAGAGCCCACGGCTCCCGCTCCCAGCAGCGCCACGCGAAGTCGTCGGTAGTCAGTCATCTGCGCTCCTCAGCACGGTCGGGTCAGGATGTCGGGTCTGGCCTCGGACGGCCATGGCTCACTGCGGGATGCCGGCGTCGCGCGCGAGCAGGTCGGCGATCGACTCGCCGCGCACGATGACGCGCGATCGTCCGTCAGCCACCGCGACGATGGGCGGCCTGGGCACGTGGTTGTAGTTGCTCGACAGGGGCGCGCAGTACGCTCCGGTCGCGGCGACGGCGATCAGGTCGCCGGGTCCTGCATCGCCCGGCAGATACTCATGGTCGACCACGATGTCGCCCGATTCGCAGTGCTTGCCCACCACGCGCACGAGCATCGGCGCACCCGTGCCGATCCGCGACGCGAGACGCGCGGAGTACTGGGCGCCGTACAGGGCCGGGCGCGCGTTGTCGCTCATGCCGCCGTCGACGCTGACGTAGCGCCGCGTGGTCGTATCCAGGGCGACGTCCTTGGTGGTCCCGATCTCGTACAGCGTCACGCCGGCGTTGCCGACGATCGCCCTGCCGGGCTCGAACGAGAGCGCGGGCACCGGGATGCCGCGTGCCGCGCAGCCCTCGGCGACGGCCGCGACGATGCCCTCGGCGAGGTCGGCGATGGGCGTGGGATCGTCGACCCTCGTGTAGGCGATGCCGAACCCGCCGCCGAGGTTGAGCTGGGGGATGTCGCCGCCCGCGAGCAGCTCCTGGTGCAGATCGAGCAGGCGCGAGGCGGACTCCCGGAAGCCGGCGACGCCGAAGATCTGAGAGCCGATGTGGCAGTGCAGGCCGGCGAACACCAGCCCGTCGACCTCGCGGATCCGCGCGACGGCCGCGGGAGCCTGGCCGAGCGGGAAGCCGAACTTCTGATCCTCGTGCGCGGTCGCGAGGAAATCGTGCGTCTCCGCGTGCACACCGCTGTTCACGCGCAGCATGACGCGCTGCGACGCCCCGGTGCGCGAGACGATCGCGGCGAGGCGCTCGATCTCGATGACGCTGTCGATGATGATCGTGCCGACACCGGCATCCACCGCCCGCTCGAGTTCGGCGACCGACTTGTTGTTGCCGTGGAAGCCCAGCCGGCCGGCATCCGCTTCCCCGGCCAGCGCGACCTCGAGCTCGCCGCCGGTGCAGACGTCGACGTTCAGGCCCTCCTCGAGCACCCAGCGCACGATCGACGTGTTCAGCAGCGCCTTGCCCGCGTAGTAGATGCGCGCGGTCGTGCCGTGCTCGGCTGCGGCACGATCGAAGGCGGAGCGCAGCGCCGCGGCCCGGCGGCGCACCTCGGTCTCGTCGATCACCTGCAGCGGCGTGCCGTAGTCGCGCACGAGCTCGCCGACGCCCACGCCCGCGATGCGCAGCTCGCCATCGTCATCGCGTTCCGCGGAGAGCGGCCACACCCCCTCGACCAGGTCGTTGGCGTCGTCGGGAACGACCAGCCATCCGGGGGCGGGAGAGGAATCGGGGGAATGCACGCAGCGCCAATCGGGTCACGGTTCTGACGGGTTCGCCGTGGAGACGAGGTCGACCCTGATTCTAGGACACCGCCGAGTCAACCCCCGTTCACATTCCGACGCACTCAATAGTGTGGGGAGGATGGAGAGGCCGACGAATCCCGACCCCGCATCACCCCCCGCGCAGAAGGGGTGGATCGCGCGGACGTCCGCGACGGTGATCCGCCGGCTGCTGCGGCTGCGCGTCGTCCGGGCCGCGCTGCTGTACACGGGCAGACGCGGTCCGATGCTCGCCGACGCCGTGACGTACCGGGCGCTGTTCAGCGTGTTCGCCGCCGTGCTGCTGGGGTTCTCCGCCGCCGCCCTGTGGCTCTCCCAGGATGCCGTCGCGTGGAGAGCTGTCGTCTCGGCCGTGGACTCGGCGGTGCCGGGGCTCATCGCCACCGGAGATGAGAAGGGCATCGTCGAGCTCGATATGATCGACGCCCCGGGCGGGCTGTCGGTCGCCGGCGTGATCTCGCTGATCGGGCTCATCGGCTCCGCGCTCGGAGCGATCGGCTCCATGCGCAACGCCGTGCGCACGATCGCCGGAACGGACACCGCCGACGTCGTCCTCTACCTCGTCCTGCTGCGCAGCGCGCTGCTCGCGCTGATCATCGGAGCCACCTTCGTCGCCGCCGCCGCGCTCACCTTCGCCGGCGAGCTGGTGGTCGGCTGGTTCGCCGGCATCGTCGGCGTCGCGAGCGACGCCCCCGCCGTGTTCTGGACGGTGCGCGTGCTGTCGCTGGTGATCGTGTTCGCTCTGGACACCGTGCTGATCGCCGCGGTGTACCGGATGCTGTCCGGCGTGCGCGCATCGCGCTCGGCGCTCTGGGGCGGCGCCGCACTGGGCGGGGTGGGCCTGCTGGTTCTGCAGGAGCTGTCGGGACTGTTCGTCGGCGGCGCGAAGGCCAACCCGCTGCTCGCCTCGTTCGCGTCGCTGCTCGCCCTGCTGCTGTGGCTGAATCTCTCGACGCAGGTCATCCTGCTGGCGAGTGCCCTGATCACGATCTCGCACCGCGAGCAGGGGGATCGGGTGGCTGAGCGCTTCGGCGCCGAGACACTGCCCGAGTTCGCGCTGCGTCAGGCGGAGGACGATGTGCGCGCTGCCACCGCGCATCTGCGTGCGGCGCAGCAGGCCGCGGCGCCCGACTGAGCCGCTGCACGTCTGGGTCCTTGAGCCCGTTGGGCCCTTGAGCCTGCCGAAGGGCCAGACTTCTTGGGTCCCTGAGCCTGTCGAAGGGCCTCTCCCCCCCCCTGAGCCATACCCTCGGACCCTGACCATCTTGGGTCCCTGAGCCTGCCGAAGGGCCGCCACCTTGGGTCCCAGAGCCTGTCGAAGGGCCGCCACTCACCGATCAGGTGCGTCGCCGTCTGCCGCAGGCCGCGACAGCGCAGGAAGCTCGTCCACCCGGCCTTCGATGAGCGCCAGCTTCTTGCGTCGACTCCAGCCCTGCACCTGCTTCTCCCGAGCGAACGCCGCGTCGACCGTCGGGTAGTCCTCGGCGTACACCAGCCTGACAGGACGTCTCTTTCGAGTGAAGGCAGCGGAATGCACATCATCGAAGTTGTGCGCCCAGACACGCGCGGCGACATCGCCGTTCGTGCTGCCGGTGTAGAAGGCGCCGTCAGCGCACTCGAGGATGTACATCCAAGGCATGAGTCCATGTTCGCGCTGTTGCAAGGTCGTCTGTGATTGCTTGTGGATAACCGGCGGCGTCAGCACCTCTGGGCGGGTCGTGGGCGCGGCAGAACAGCTGGGCTCCCCAGGGCGAGGCCGCCCGCCCTTCGGCAGGCTCAGGGACCCATAAAGGGCGGCCCTTCAGCAGGATCCAGTCAGGATCCCAAGCGGGCGGCCCTTCGACAGGCTCAGGGACCCAAAGGGGCTCAGGGACCCCCAATGTGGCAGGCCCTTCGGCAGGCTCAGGGACCCAAAGAGGGTCAGGGATCCCAAGCAGGCGGCCCTTCGGCAGGCTCAGGGACCCAAAGAGGGTCAGGGACCCAAAGAGGGTCAGGGACCCAAAGAGGCTCAGGGACCCAAAGAGGCTCAGGGCCCTAAAGACGGTCAGGGACCCGAAGGGTCAGGGACCCGAAGGGTCAGGGGCGGGGGCAGGTGCCGGGATCGAGGAGCGTGGAGTCGACCGTGATCCGGCCGTCGGCGGCGATGTCAGCCACAGCCCGGCTGCCCTCGATGCGCAGGCCGGTGAGGGTGATGCCGGCAGGAAGACGATCGGCGACGCAGATGCGCTGCGGCTCGGTGATCGCGGCTCCCGCCGCTCCGGCCAGACCCGAGACGGCGTCCAGGTCCACCGCCGCGCCGTTGAACATGAGCGAGACCGGAGTCAGCAGCAGGTCGCCGTCATCGGCCGCGGGGGTGACCGTGAGCCCGACCGGGATCCGGCTGCCGAAGAGCTCGAGGTCGGCCTCGATCGTCGCGTTCGGCGCCGCCAGCTCGATGCCCGAGACGGGCAGCTGCGACGCGTCGAGCAGCGACGCGAACTCGTCCTGGTCGACCGAGACGGTGCCCTGCGCGGCCCCCAGCGCACCGCCCGAAACGGGCACCTCGCTCGCGGTGACCCGAGCGGAGCCGGTGATGCCGCCGATCGTCACCTCGTCCGAAGCGAGCTTCACCTCGTCCAGCGTGCCCGAGATCAGCTGGGGCAGGATGACGCCGGGCACCTGCACGTCGAGCTGCTGCTCAGCCGGCAGGTCGAGGTGGGAGATCACGAGCGAGCGGATCGTGTTCGGCACCGCCGCCCGCGCCACGAGCTCGCCGACGGCGACGAGAGCCCCCAACACGAGCACGATGACGAGCACGACCCAGGGCCAGCGCGGCCGACGCCTGACGGCGGTCGTGTTCGTCATGCTGTCACATCCTCTCGGGGGCCGAGACTCCGAGCAGGTCGAGACCGTTGCGCAGCACCTGACCGGTGGCGTCGTTCAGCCACAGCCGGGTGCGGTGCACCGTCTGTATCGGGTCGTCGCCCTTGGGGATGACCCGGCAGTTGTCGTACCAGCGGTGGTAGAGACCCGCGAGCTCCTCGAGGTAGCGCGCGATGCGGTGCGGCTCGCGCACCTCGGCTGCGAAGGCCACCAGGCGGGGGAACTCCTGCAGCGCCCCGAGCAGAGCGCTCTCGGTCTCGTGGGTGAGCAGTTCGGGAGCGAACTCCGAGCGATCCACGCCGGAGTCCGCGGCATTGCGCGCCACGTTGTGCGTGCGCGCGTGCGCGTACTGCACGTAGAACACCGGGTTGTCGTTCGTGCGCTTCTGCAGCAGCTCGGGATCGAGATCAAGCGGCGAGTCGGCCGGCGATCGCTCGAGCGCGTAGCGCAGCGCGTCTGTGCCGATCCATGCCCGCAGGTCATCCATCTCGATGATGTTGCCCGCGCGCTTGGACAGGCGGGCACCGCGCACCGACACGAGCTGGCCGATGAGCACCTGGATGTTCTTCTCCGGATCCTCGCCGGCCGCCCCCGCGATCGCCTTGAGACGATGCACGTAGCCATGGTGATCGGCGCCGAGCAGGTAGATCTTGTTCTGGAATCCGCGATCGCTCTTGTTGAGGTAGTAGGCGGCGTCGGCGGCGAAGTACGTGTATTCGCCGTTCGAGCGGCGGATGACCCGATCCTTGTCGTCGCCGAAGTCGGTGGTGCGCACCCAGACGGCACCGTCCTCATCGAAGACATGACCCTGGTCGCGCAGACGGTCGACCGCCTGATCGACGAGGCTCGGCCCCTCGGGGCCCTGGGCGTGCAGGGTGCGCTCGGAGAACCAGACGTCGAAGGGCACGTTGAAGGCGTCGAGGGATGCCCGGATCTCGGCGAGCTGATACTCGTACGCCTGGTCACGGGCGATCACGAGCTGCTCGACCTCGGGCAGCTCGAGCAGGCCGGGGTGCGCGGCGAGCACGCGCTTCGCGAGCTCGGCGATGTACTCGCCGGGGTAGCCGCCCTCGGGCGTCGGCTCGCCCTTGGCCGACGCGAGGATCGACAGCGCGAAGCGCTCCATCTGCACCCCGGCGTCGTTGATGTAGTACTCGCGCACGGCGTCGGCTCCGCTGGCGAGCAGCAGACGCACGATCGAGTCGCCCAGGGCTGCCCAGCGGGTGTGACCGATGTGCAGCGGCCCGACGGGGTTGGCGGAGACGAACTCGACGTTCACCGAGACCCCGTCCTGGGAGTCGTTGGTGCCGTACGCGTCCCCCGCCTCGACGATGGTCTTCGCGAGGGCGCCTGCTGCGCCCGCCTCGAGGCGGATGTTGATGAAGCCGGGTCCGGCGACCTCCACAGCCTGGATGCCGTCGGTCCTCGTCAGGCCGTCGGCGATCCGCTGCGCCAGCTCGCGCGGGTTCGACCCCAGCCGCTTGGCCACGCGCATCGCGATGTTCGTCGACCAGTCTCCGTGGTCGCGATTGCGCGGACGCTCGAGCACGATGTCCGCGGCGTCGACGCCGAGGGCCTCATCCGGTCGCAGCGAGGCCGCGATCGGGTCGAGGACGGCGAGGACGGCGGCGGAGAGGGCTTCAGGGTTCATAGGGGATCAAGTCTACGGCTCGCCGCATCCCCGGCCGGAAACCCGGGCGCGCACACGCGCTGGAGCCCTTCGTGATTCATTCGTGACGTGGCGGTGTTTGACGTTTTCGTCGCATGAGAATAGTTTTCAGTGCAACGGGGATCCCGGACGAGAGCTCGCGCTCCCGCCCCCCGACGAACCTGGAGGCAATGGTGCCACGGACCCGCGACATCGGAAACGGCCTGACGATCGCACGGCGCATCGCAGATCGCCGGCGCACCATGCCCGCGGCCATGAGCAGGATCGCCGACGTGGTCGCCGATCACCCGGCGGCTCCCGTGGAGCTGACCATCACCGAACTCGCCGATCGCGCCGGTACGTCCGCTGCCACCGTCACCCGCTTCTGCCGCGCACTCGGCTTCGACGGATACACCCAGTTCCGGGTCGGAGTGGCCTCCGAGATCGGCCGCGGCGATGCCGAGGAGAGCTGGCATGCCGACATGGGTCGCGAGCTGAGCGCCTCCGACGAGCCAGGCAAGATCCTGCAGACGCTGCTGAACCTGCACGTCGAGAGCCTGCAGAGCACGGCGAGGGGCCTCGACCTCGACGCGGTGCTGCGCGCCGCCGACGCGATCACCGCGGCGCGTCACGTCGACATCTACGGCGTCGGCGGCAGCGGGGTCATGGCTCGCGAGTTCCAGGGGCGGCTCTACCGCATCGGCGTCAACGCGCACTGCTGGTCGGACGTGCACGACGGACTCACCAGCGCGGTGCTGCAGGATCAGTCGTCGGTCGCGATCGGCATCTCCAGCACCGGGCGCACCGAGGAGACGGTGCAGATGCTCTCCCAGGCTCAGTCGGCAGGAGCGTTCACCGTGGCGATCACGCATGACATCGATTCGCCCCTCGCCGCACTCGCCGACATCTCGCTCGCCACGGCGGAGCCCACCGCCTACCTGCGCCCCGACGACCTGTCGGTCAAGCACTCCCAGCTGCTCGTGCTCGACCTGCTCTACGTGCTCGCCGCACAGCAGACCTTCGGGGTGGCCGCCACCCGTCTGGCCGCCAGCGCCATGGCCGTGGCCCCGCACCGCCGCGCACCGCGCGCGCACCGGCCCGACACCACCGGGCCCTGAGCCCGCCGAAGAACCCGACCCCAACACCGATTCACATCCACAACGGAAGGTAATGAGATGGACATCAAGGACGCATCCATCAGCCGTCGCAACCTGCTGCGCGGTGCGGCAGCCGCAGCGCTGCTGCTGCCGTTCGGCGCCACCCTCGCCTCGTGCGCCGCTCCCGGCGGCGGCGGGGGCGAGAAGGGCCCGGCCGGTGAAGTCACAGCCGACAACCCGTTCGGCGTGGCAGCCAACTCGAAGGTCGATGCGGTGATCTTCAACGGCGGCTACGGCATCGACTACGTCGAGAACTCCGCGAAGCTGATGGAGAAGAGCAAGGGCCTGGACGGCGTGACCGTCAAGGTCTCGCCCTCGACGAAGATCGCCACCGAGCTGCAGCCACGGTTCGTCGGCGGCAACCCGCCGGACCTGATCGACAACTCGGGCGCCAACTCGATCGGATGGAACACCATCCTCGATCAGCTCGAAGAGCTCGACGATGTGCTCGAGGCGAACAACACCGACGGCGAGAAGATCGCCGACACGGTGTTCTCCGGCGTGAAGGATCCGGGCACGTTCGACGGCAAGTTCGTCGCCCTCAACTACGTGCTGACGGTCTACGGCATCTGGTACTCCTCGAGCCTGTTCGAGGAGAACGGCTGGTCGGTGCCCACGAGCTGGCAGGACCTGAAGGACCTCGGCGCCAAGGCGAAGGAGCAGGGCAAGTACCTGTTCCTGTGGGGCAAGGAGGCGGCGACCTACTATCAGACGATGGTCATCGACTCGGCCGTCGTGCAGGCCGGCGACGACGTGCGCCTGCCGCTGGAGAACCTCGCCGAGGACGCGTGGTCGCACCCCGTGCTGCAGGACATCCTGAACATCTTCTACGAGCTGATCCAGGCCGGCTACGTCAAGCCCGGCGGTTCGGGCACGCAGTTCACCGAGGCGCAGGCGCAGTGGAGCAACGCACAGGAGGCGCTGCTGTACCCGTCCGGCTCGTGGATCGAGAACGAGATGAAGGATCAGACGGCCGACGGCTTCAAGATGAAGGGCATCTCGGAGCTGCCTCTGGACGGCAACCAGACCACGCCCGCGGGCACGGCCCGCGTCGAGGCGGGCGAGCCGTTCATCGTGCCGTCGAAGGCGAAGAACCCCGAGGGCGGCAAGGAGCTGCTGCGCACCATGCTGTCGAAGGAGGCGGCGACCGACTTCGCCAAGAGCAAGCTCGCGCCGACGGTCGTCAAGGACACCGTCCCCGCCGACGGCTTCGGCTCCACCGCGCTGGTCTCGCAGTCCGAGATCATCGCCGCCGCCGACGGCAACGTGTTCACCATCAAGTCGACGAACCTGTACGGCATGAACAGCGACCAGCTGCCGATCTGGAACTCGTTCCTGGACGGAAAGATGGACGTCGCCACGCTCACCACGCAGCTGCAGGCCCTGGTCGACAAGGTGCGGGAGGACGACTCCATCAAGAAGATCGAGATCAAGTGACCACTGCTCCCGGTGTCGACGCGGCGCTGGACACCGTCGCCGTGACGGCGGCCCGGGCGGGGCGGCGCAAGCCGCCCCGCCTCGGGCGGCGCCCGCTGACCTTCGACTACATCTCCTTCCTGCTGGTGTTCCTCGGCCTGCCGGTCGCGGTGTTCCTGATCTTCGTGATCTCGCCGTTCGTGCAGGCCGTGTACTACTCGATGACCAACTGGACGGGCTTCACGCCCGAGATGGACTTCATCGGGGCGAAGAACTTCGTGAAGCTCTTCGCCGACGCGACCTTCATGCAGGCGATGGGCAACAACATCCTGCTCGCCATCGTGCTGCCGCTGATCACGCTCACGATCGCGCTCGTCTTCGCGAGCATGATCACCATCGGCGGCCCGAGCAGCGGTCAGGTGCGCGGGCTGCGCGCATCCAGCTTCTACCGGGTGGTGTCGTTCTTCCCGTACGTCATCCCGGCGATCGTCATCGGCATCCTGTGGAGCATGATCTACACCCCCAGCGGCCTGCTGAACGGCCTGCTCGGGGCGGCCGGGATCGACATGAACGACTTCGCCTGGCTGGGCGATGAGCGCACCGCGATGGGCGCCTCCATCTTCGTCATGGCGTGGGGCATGATCGGCTTCTACATGGTGCTGTTCATCGCGGCGATCAAGGGCGTGCCCGCCGAGATCTACGAGGCGGCGCGCATCGACGGCGCGGGCCGGTTCCGCACGACCGTGTCGATCACGCTGCCGCTCATCCGCGACAACGTGCAGACCGCCTACATCTACCTCGGCATCATGGCGCTGGACGCCTACGTCTACATGGTGGCGCTGAACGCGACCGGCGGGCCGGGCAACAGCACCCTCGTGATGAGCCAGTACCTGTTCCGCACGGCCTTCGAGAAGGGCCAGTTCGGCCTCGCCAGCGCCATGGGCGTGGTGCTGGCCGTGATCACACTCATCTTCGCCGCGGCGGTGTTCCTCGTGAACCGTCTCACCGGCGGCAAGGACGACGGAGGCCGAGCATGAGCCAGCAGACCCGGACCCTGATCGCCGTCGACCCCCGACGCGCGCGCCGCGAGGGCGGCGTCGACCGCAAGGCCAGGTCGACCCCGGGGGATCGCGTCGTCGGCGCGGTGTCGCACGTCGTGCTGACCATCTGGGCGATCGTGGTGATCCTGCCCATGCTGTGGACCCTGCTGAGCTCGTTCAAGTCCACGAGGGAGATCTTCGCGTCCCCGTTCGGGCTGCCCGCGCAGTGGAACCTCGACAACTACGCCTCCGCCTGGGGCAAGTACAACTTCGGGCAGATGTTCCTGAACACGGTCATCGTCGTGGGTGCCGCTCTCATCCTGGTGATGCTGCTGGGCGCCATGTGCGCCTACGTGCTCGCCCGCTTCTCGGTACCGGGCAGCCGCGTGATCTACTACCTGATGCTGGCGGGACTCACCTTCCCGGTGTTCCTCGCCATCGTGCCGCTGTTCTTCATCCTGCAGGGCATGGGCCTGCTGAACACGCTGCCGGGGCTGATCCTCACCTACGTGGCCTTCGCGCTGCCGTTCACGGTCTTCTTCCTGTTCTCGTTCTTCAAGTCCCTGCCGTACGAGATCCAGGAGGCGGCGTACGTCGACGGAGCCAGCGAATGGCGCACCTTCTTCCAGGTGATGCTGCCGATGGCGAAGCCCGGACTCGCCGCGGTGGCGATCCTGAACTTCCTCGGCCTCTGGAACCAGTTCCTGCTGCCCGTCGCGCTGAACACCGATCAGGCGAAGTACGTCCTCTCGCAGGGCATGGCGGCGTTCGCGTCCGCCGCGGGATACGCCGTGGACTTCGGCGCGCTGTTCGCCGCCGTGATCATCACGATCGCCCCTGTGCTGCTGGTGTACATCTTCTTCCAGCGTCAGCTGCAGGGCTCCGTCACCCAGGGGACGTCCAAGTAGCCGGCATCCGTCGCTTACGCTCTTCTCATGACCCTGCACTCGCCGACCCGACGGCGTCGCACGGCCCTCGCGCTCGGAGGCGCCCTCGCGGTCGCGCTCGCCGTCACCCTCGGCATCACTCGTCCCTGGCTGCCGCCCGCGGAGACCGCTCCGGTCGCCGCGGCCGAGAACGGCGTCTCGCCGGTGGCTCTGACGCTCCCCGACGATCCCGAGGTGCTCGTCTTCGGCGACTCGTGGACCTACGGGTCGGCGGCGACCGTCCCGACGAACGGCTACGCGTATCGTCTCGCCCGGCTCATCCCCGGCGACACGGTGGTGCGCGGGGTGCGCGGCAGCGGTTACCAGCGCCCAGGGCTCGATGGGCCGGACTTCCTCACCCGGGTCGCCGAGCTGGAGTCGTGGATCGACCCCGATCTGATCATCCTGCAGGGATCGATCAACGACCGTCTGTCGGACGCGGCCGCATACCCCGCCGCGGTGAACGCGGTGTGGGATGCCGTGGTCGCCCGGTATCCGGACGTGCCCATCGTCATCCTCGGACCTGCGCCGCACGAGCTCGCGGTCGGTGCGTCGACGGCGCGCATCGACCGCGACCTCGCCGACCTCGCGGCGACGCGCGGCTGGCGCTACATCTCCCCCGTGCAGGAGGAGTGGATCACCGAGGCGAACTACCTGCAGCTGATCGATGTCGGCGCCGGGCGCAAGCATCCCTCCGATGCCGGTCACGCCTACCTCGCCGAGAGGGTCGCCGCGGCGCTCGAGCGCTTCCGCACCGCCCCGGTGACCGCGGCCGACGAGGTCAAGCCGAAGCCGGCGAAGTAGTCAGCCGGCCACGGGGTACTCGACCGTGCCGTCCCTGGGCTCCGCGCCCGGCGTCAGCGTCGCCTCCGCCACCCGGCCGTCCGGCATCAGATGGCCCACGGCGACACCGCGCGCCAGCAGATGATCGGCGATGATCCGCCGGTGGCAGCGCCACCAGACCGCCTCCGAGCACATCACCGCCACTGCCCCGGCGACGTCCTCCGCGACGGCCAGCAGCTCATCGACGCCCTCGGCGAACTCGCCGCTCAGCGCGTAGTCGGCGTAGTTGTGGAAGCTGCGGTTGCGCCACATCCCGTTGACCTCGTCGGGGACATCGCGCTGCAGGTTCCGGCGTCCGCCCAGCTGCTCGATGCGCAGATACCGGATGTCCTGCTCGGGCAGCGAGGCGGCGAGGGCATCGGCGTTGAACCACGGGTACCGGTTCGAGCCGGGCAGGCGGCGCACGTCGATCACCGCGCCCACATCGGCCGCGCGCAGCAGACCGGTGAACTCCTCGAGAGGGTGGGTGGAGTGGCCGACGGTGAGGATCATCGCTCAGTCGTCGAGCAGGGTCAGCGCGCTGCCCTTGTGCGCCGCGATGTGGTCGGTCCTGTCGCTCTTGATCTCGTACTGCGGCTCGTCGTCGCTGGCGCGTCGCGTGCGGCCCTTGAACTCGAAGTCCGCGGTGTGCACCGTGGTGATGCGCCCGCGCACCCGCCCCGCCTCGGAGTTCCAGCTGACGTGGTCCCCGACCCTGTACCGTCTCGTCATCGCAGCGCTCCTCTCGCGATTCCGCTGCCGGAGACGAGAGAAGACCGCCCGGTGGACGGTCTTCTTCTAATACGTGCCCCCGACAGGAATCGAACCTGCGACCTACGGTACCGGAAACCGGCGCTCTATCCGCTGAGCTACGGAGGCGTACCGGACGAGCCTACCAGCTGCGGGATGAGCGGATTGCACGCGCCCGCGACCGGCGGCGCCGCGCGCGGCACCCGGCACCCCGGGAATGCTCACACGAGGAAGAACGGCAGCAGACCCGGGTTGTGCGCGTGCACGAGCACCGCGAACACGACGGCGTCGAAGAGCAGGTGCACGGTGACGACGTACGCGAGCGAGTGCGTGCGCAGGAAGATCCAGCCCTGCAGCAGCGCGAACGGGATGGTGAGCACCGGCCCCCAGGCCCGGTACCCCAGCTCCCACAGGAACGACACGAACACGATCATCTGCAGCACGTTCGCGCTCATCGCCGACATGTGCCGGCGCAGCAGCGCGAAGACGGTGCAGATGAAGAACAGCTCGTCCCAGATGCCGACCGCGCCGACCCCGACGAACAGCCGAGCGATCAGGTCGGGCGAGTCGACCACCGGCCAGTTCTGATAGACGCCGCTGGTGATGAAGTAGTACGGCAGGATCAGCCAGCCGAGCACGAGCACCGCGACCAGCCACGCCCACTGCCACAGCGCCCAGCGCCTGCCCGTGCGCCACGGGAACGAGATCGCGCGGTCGCCGAACGCGAACCGCGACAGCAGATACGGCACGAGCACGGCTCCGCCGAGCGCGAGCGTGAATCGCAGCATCGCGAGATTGTCGAGCTTCGCCTCGAGTGAGATGGCGTGCACGATGAGCATGCCGATGCCGATCAGCGCCAGGTCCCTGGTCAGCGACGGCGCACCCTGCTCGCCTGCATCCCGGTCGCGATGATGCCGTACGAGGACGGCGCCGCGCTCGAGCAGAGCCGCTGTGCCGACACCTGCGGCCAGCAGCAGCCATCCGACCCACGTCCAGCCGAGCACGAAGAACGCCGGAGCGGCCGCGCAGACCAGAGCGGCCGGAGGGATGCTGCGCCAGCCGGTCGTCGTCACACCCGCGACACCCGGCGATAGGTCAGGTCGCGGATCTCGCGCCCCTTGGCGATGCCCTTGCGCTCGAAGGCTGTCATGACGCGACCCTCGAAGCGCTCGGCCCAGTCGCCGTCGAACGCGCGCTCGAACTCGGGCGCATCGTCGAGCACCTCGCGCATCTGCAGGGCGTAGTCCTCCCAGTCGGTGGCCAGGCGCAGCAGACCCCCGTCCGCGATCGCACGCCCGGCGGTCGCCGGGAAACCGGGGCGGATCAGACGTCGCTTGGTGTGGCGCTTCTTGTGCCAGGGGTCGGAGAAGAAGATCCACACCTCGGAGGCCGACCCCTCGGGCAGATATGTCGAGAGCACCTCGGGAGCGTTCGCCTCGATCAGGCGCAGGTTGCGCACGTCGACGGCTGCGGCGTCGAGCATGGTGCGTGCCAGGCCGGCCCGGAAGACCTCGACGGCGAGGAAGTCGGTGTGCGGCGTGGCAGACGCGGCGGCGACGATGGCATGACCCTGGCCGGAGCCGATCTCGACGATGAGCGGCGCTTCGCGACCGTACTCGGCCGCGACATCGAGCCGCGCCTCGGGATGCACCGAGGTGAAGGCGACATCGCGGGGGACATCGAGCAGATAGAACGGCGCGTGCTCCTCGAATGCCCGCTCCTGCGCCTCCGACATGCGGCCGCTGCGCCGCACGAACGAGACGGGCTCATCGCGGAAGGTCCGGGGCTCAGGCATCCCTCGAGGATACCGGGGACCCGTGCCCTCCCCCACCGGGACACCCCTCGACCGGCCGCTCACGGCGCGGGCGCCGTCACGAAGTCGATGAGCTCCTCGACCCGGCCTAGCAGTGCCGGCTCGAGGTCTCGGTAGGTGGTGACGCGCCCGAGAATCCGCTTCCAGGCGTGCGCGATGTCCGTCTGGTCGTCTGACGGCCAGCCGAAGGCACGGCAGATGCCCGTCTTCCAGTCGGTGCCGCGCGGGACCTCGGGCCAGGAGCGGATGCCCATGGCCGCCGGGGTCACGCACTGCCACACATCGATGTACGGGTGGCCCACGATCTTCAGGTGCCGACCGTGCGGGCCGCGCATGATCTGCTCGACGATGCGCGTCTCCTTCGAGCCGGAGACCAGGTGATCGACCAGCACGCCGTAGCGCCGGGTGGCGGACGGCGGCGATTCCGCGAGCAGCTCGTCCAGCAGGTCGAGGCCCCTCAGGTATTCGACGACGACGCCCTCCACTCGCAGATCCGCTCCCCAGACCTTCTCGACGAGCTCCGCGTCGTGACGCCCCTCGACGAGGATGCGGCTGGGCAGCGCCACCCTGGCCCGATCGTCGGCGACGGCGAAGGATCCGGATGCCGTGCGCCGAGGCGCCGACTGCTTCACCTTCGGAACGACGAGCTTCACCGGCTTGCCGTCGATCATGAACCCGCCGCCCAGCGGGAAGCTGCGCCGACGTCCCTTCCAGTCCTCGAGCTCGACCATGCCGGCCTCGACCCGGGTGACCGCGCCGCAGTAGCCGTCCTGTGCGACCTCGACGACGAGATCCCTCTCTGCCGCGACCTCGGTCGTCTTGGCGAAACCGCGCTGGCGCCACCCGCCGGCGAGCACGTCGGAACCGTACATGTCGTCCATGCCTCCCAGCGTATGCGTCTGCGCTGAGGGCGAACGGCGAACCCGCCGTGGATGCTGTCGCCTGTCGTGCCCAGTGCATAGACTCGTGCCATGGTGCACGCCTGCCGGCCGGAGGGAACTCTATGACGAATCGGTGGCGGACCGCGGCCGCGGTCCTGCTCGGTGTTCTGCTGGGGGCGCTGACGCTGAGCACGGCCTCCGCGACCGACCCGGGCGAGCTCGACGGGCAGATCACCGATCGCAGCGGCGTCATCTCCACCTCTGATCGAGCGGATGCCGAGGCCACCCTCGACAGGCTTCGCGACGAGGCCGGCATCGACCTCTTCTTCGTGATGGTCCCGCAGTACACCTCGCCCGCGGATCCTGCCGAGTGGACCACCCGAACGGCGAAGGGCAACGGCTTCAGCGACACCCAGTACCTCATCTCGGTGTCGACCGAGGGGCGCAACTACACGATGTACCGCCCGGACGCAGGGCAGATGAGCGTCGAGCAGCGCGATGAGATCCTCGCAGCGATGCGACCGGATCTGTCGAACAGCGACTTCAGCGGCGCCGTGGTCGCCGGCGCCGACAAGGCCTACGACATCTATGTGCTCGAGCCCCGGCGCGCGGCCGAGCAGCAGCAGCGCGCCGCCGAGACCGCCGCACGCGCAGCGGTCGTCGTCGGGATCGTCGTGGTGATCATCGTCGTGATCGTCGTCGCCCTGCTGCTCGTGCGCCGTGCCCGCAAGCGCGCCGCGGACAGGGCGGCGAAGCAGGCGCAGCTGGCCGAGTTCGGCAGGCAGGCGAACATCGCGCTGGTGCGCACCGACGACCTCGTGCGCACCAGCGAGCAGGAGATGGAGTACGCCAGGGCGCAGTTCGGCGACGAGGTGATCGGCCCCTTCCTGCTCGCTCTGCGGACGTCGCGCACCAACCTCGACGAGGCGTTCTCGCTGCAGCAGAAGCTGGACGACGAGATCCCCGACTCCGACGAGCAGCGCATCGAATGGAACCAGCGCATCCTGCAGCTGTGCTCGGATTCGACGCAGGTGCTGGAGGAGCGCAAGACCGAGTTCGACGAGCTGCGTGAGCTCGAGCAGAACGCTCCTGCCGCACTCGAGAACGTGCGCCGTCTGCGCGCGGCCGCCGGTGCGGAGATCGAACGCGCCGACCGCATCCTCGCCGACCTCGCCGCGGTCTACGCGCCCTCCGCGATCTCACCCGTCGTCGGCAACACAGCAGAGGCCCGCTCGCGGATGGCTTTCACCGACGAGCGCATCCGGGAGGCCGACGCGCTGATCGCTGCGGGCGAGACCGGCGACGCCGCGGTCGCCGTGCGCGCGGCAGAAGGCGCCGTGCAGCAGGCCACCCAGCTCGAGGACGCGATCGAGAAGCTGCAGAGCGACCTGCAGGCGGCGGACGAACGGGCCGGGGCGCTGGTGTCGGAGCTGAACGCCGACGTGCAGACCGCTCGTTCCCTCCCCGACCCCCAGGGCGGCATCGCTCAGGCCGTCGCGGCGACGCTCCAGGGCATCCAGCAGGCTCAGGCGATGCTGGCGCCCTCCGGACGCGACCCTCTCGACGCGCTGCGGGTGCTGGAGGCGGCGAACACGTCGATCGACGCGGTGATCCAGCACGGCCGCGACGAGCAGGCCAGGATCGCCCGGGCGGTGAGCATGCTCGGCGACGCGGTCCGGCGGGCGGAGGTGCAGATCTCCACCGCGGAGAGCTTCATCCTCAATCGTCGCGGATCGATCTCGTCGACCGCCCGCACCCGTCTCGCCGAAGCACAGGCGACGCTCGACCAGGCGAGATCGGTCGCTCGAGTCGATCCGGTCGGCGCGCTCGCACTCGCGCAGCGGGCGGATGCCCTGGCATCGGAGGCCATCCGGATCGCGCAGAGCGACTACTCGGGGTTCACCGGCGGCGGCGGTCGAGGCGGCGACACGCTCGGCGCGCTCCTCGGCGGCATCCTCATCGGCCAGGCCACCGGCGGCCACCACGGCGGCGGCTGGGGCGGGGGCTGGGGATCAGGAGGCGGCGGCTGGAGCTCAGGCGGCAGCGGCGGCGGCGGATTCTTCGGCGGCGGCGGCGGTGGCGGCGGCTTCTCGGTCGGCGGCTTCGGCGGCAGCTCCGGCAGCAGCGGCGGCGGCGGGGCGTTCTGACAGCTTCCCGAGTCCACCTCCTTCTACGACCAACGACCAACGACCACGACAACCTGAGAAAGCAAAGGAATGAACATGGCAAAGGAATCCATCTTCGGACGCATCTCGACCCTCCTCCGCGCGAACATCAACTCGCTCCTCGACCAGGCCGAGGATCCGCAGAAGATGATCGACCAGCTGGTGCGGGACTACAGCAACAACATCGCCGACGCCGAGTCCGCGATCGCCGAGACGATCGGCAACCTGCGACTGCTGGAACGCGACCACGAAGAGGATGTGCGTGCGGCGCGCGAGTGGGGCAACAAGGCCCTCGCCGCCAGCCGCAAGGCCGATGAGCTGCGTGCCGCGGGCAACACCACCGACGCGGACAAGTTCGACAGCCTCGCCAAGATCGCACTGCAGCGCCAGATCGGCGAGGAGCGCGACGCGCAGGCCGCCGAGCCGCAGATCGCCGCCCAGACCGAGATCGTCGAGAAGCTCAAGAGCGGGCTGAACGGCATGAAGGACAAGCTCGGGCAGCTCAAGACGAAGCGCAGCGAGCTGCTCGCCCGCGCGAAGGTCGCCGAAGCGCAGACGAAGGTGCAGGATGCCATCGGCTCGATCAACGTGCTCGACCCCACCAGCGAGCTCGGCCGCTTCGAAGACAAGATCCGCCGCCAGGAGGCCCTCGCACAGGGCAAGGCCGAGATCGCGGCCTCCTCGCTCGACGCGCAGTTCGAGAGCCTCGAAGACCTCGGCGAGCTGACCGAGGTCGAGGCCCGTCTGGCCGAGCTCAAGTCCGGCGGCACCCCGCGTGCCGCCCTCGAAGCAGAGTGATCACCGGGGTGGATGCCGCACACCGGCATCCACCCCGCCTTCTCCCCTCGGAGAGACCATGACCCGTTTCCTGATCGTCCCGCAGTGGCAGGGCTCGCCGTCGACCCGCGCCATGCTGCTCATCGACGGCGCCGCCGCGATCGCCGGCGACCTGCCGCGTCGCGACACGACCACGCTGGACGTGCCGCTCGAGGCCGGCGACTCGCTCGGCACCGGCATCCGTCGCCTCAGCGCTCTGCTGCGCACCCGCGAGCTCGTCGCAGAGCAGCTGGCCGCCACCGCCGAGCACACCGTGGTGGTCGGCGGTGACTGCAGCGTGAGCGCCTTCGCCCTGTCGGCGATCGACACCTCGGATCTCGCGGTGCTGTGGTGCGACGCGCACCCCGACCTGAACGATGCGCCGACGTCGCCGTCCGGCGCATTCGCCGGCATGGCGCTGCGGGCGGTGATGGGAGAGGGCGAGCCGCAGCTCGCCCTGTCGCCTGGCATCCCCGCCGAGCGCATCATCCTGCTCGGCGCTCGCTCCATCGACGACACCGAGCGGGATGCCCTCGACCGGGTCACCCTGCTCGACCCCGGAAGCCTGGGGGATCCGAGCGCCGTCTCCGCGGCGGTGCGCGCGACGGGTGCGCGGCGGGTGTGGGTGCACATCGACGTCGACGTGCTCGACCCCGCGGAGTTCGAAGGCGTATCCGAAGCCGCACCGTTCGGCGTGACTGCCGCCGATCTGGCCGCCGCGCTGCGGCGGCTGCGCGAGGAGGTGCCCATCGCCGGCGCGACCATCGCCGGTTTCGCACCGCGCAGTCCGGCCGACGCCGTGCTCGATCTCGGTGCGATCCTTCGTCTGATCGGCGCGGTGGCATGACGACCTCGTGGCGCGCCGACGCGGATCGGGCGCTCGAGCGCGGGCGTCGCATCGACCAGCTGCTGCCGAGCCTGCTGCTGGACTCGCCGATCAGCGGTCTCGGCTACGCCTGGGGCACCGCCGTCGGGTGGGTGTGGGGTTCGCTGTGGAGCACGGGACGGGTGCAGCGCAGGGAGGGGCTCTGGGTGTTCCGCGGCCTGCCGGCCTGGGCGTTCGCGCGAGGCGGCGTCTGCGTGGGCGGATGCTTCCTCACCGGCGACCGCGACCCGTCGGACGCGGTGCTCAGGCACGAGGCCGTGCACAAGCGTCAGTGGCGCCGATACGGGTTCCTGATGCCCGTGCTCTACCTGCTCGCAGGGCGCAACCCGCTTCGCAACAGGTTCGAGATCGAAGCGGGCCTCGAGGACGGCGGCTACGTTCCGCGTGCGCGCGGGACAGGTCAGTCGGAGAAGAGACCGTAGCGCGACGGGGCGTGGATCGCCTCCGCGGGCACGTCGCGGACATTCGTCAGGTGGTCGACGATGTCGACGGTGCTCAGCCAGCCGCCGAGCAGGATGACCTCGGTGCGAAGGCCGGCACCGGATTCGTCGCAGAGCATCTCGTCCGCCCACGCGATCGCGGCGCGACGGAGGGCCTCCCCTGTCGCGCGCGGCCGGGCACCTCTGCGGGTGCGCGCGAGCCAGGTCACGGTCATCCGCGGCGGCGCCGTGATCACACCGATGTCAGAGGCCTCGGGCACCTCGATGAAGACGCGTCCGACCGCGCACATCGGCAGCGTGGCGAGGGCGAGCTCGAGGTCGGCAAGCGAGTACTCATCTGCCGTGATCAGGTGCTGGACCTGCGGTCGACGGGATGCCCGGCGTGCGGCGCGGCTGCCTGCGTGCGTCTGCGTGGTGCCCATGATGGATTCACTTTACCACCGATGTAGGGTTGCCTAACCTCAGTCCACGAACGGTCACTCGAGAAGAGCATTCGCGAGCGCGTGCAGCTCGTCGTCGCTCATACCCGCATCGCGGAGATAGGCGGCCGCAGATCCGTAGCGCTCGTCGATCTCGTTAAGCAGCGCGGCCATCACGGGAGCGGGCGACTCGGTCGCGAGCTGCACGGCATTCGTCGCGTCCGGCAGGTGCGCCCGCAGGTACTGCACGACCGCCCGGTTCCGCTCGCGAGGCAGCAGGGAGGCCGTGAGCGCGTAGTCGGCGATCACGGCATCCCGATCTGCACCGACCGCACTGAGCGCCAGGGCGACGGTCACGCCGGTGCGATCCTTGCCGACGGTGCAGTGCACGAGCGTCGGCTCACCGGCGGCGATGACGCGCACCGCGTCGACGAGCCGGGGCGCGGACTCGTCGATCAGGTGACGGTACATCGCGGCGAGGTCCATGTTCAGCGCGAAGAACGATCCGACCGATCCGAGGAACAGCGGGATGCGGGTGACAGGCACCCCGGCGAGCGCAGACGGCTCGCGCTCGACCTCGGCGTCGTCCCTGAGATCCACGACATGTCGCACACGCTGCGCGAGCACCTCCCGACCGTCAGCCGTGAGGTGTGCGAGGTGGCCGGAGCGCAGAAGCATTCCGGAGCGCACCTGCGAGGAGCCGGCGACGATGCCGCCGACGTCGCGGAGGTTCGCCACGCCGCCCACCTCGAGCGCACTCATGTGCGCACTCCGGTCAGGGGCATTCTCATCCCTCCAGCCTACGCGCGGCGCGCACGGGCGACGGAAACCGCCCGAATGCAATCCGCCCAGTTAAATTCGCTCAGAATGAGCAATCAGCAGTCTGATGAAGACCTAAGTGATGCACAATGATCCGGCATTTCTCCGAGGCGGCGCCGCAAGAGCAGAATATGGCCGTGGTCCAAGACACCAGCGAGTTCCGCTATCTGCCCGCCCAGGCGCAGACCCTCGGCACCGACGTGCCCCACGCCGAGCGTATCGCGATCACCCTTCCCGACGGACGGGTTCTCAGCGCTCTGCGATTCGGCCTCGGCGACCCCGAGGTGACGCTGCTGCACGGCGCCGGCCTGAACGCGCACACCTGGGACGCGGTCGCGCTGCTGCTCGGCCGCCCGGCGATCGCGATCGATCTCGCCGGTCACGGCGACTCGTCGTGGCGCGACGACCTCGACTACTCCCCCGCCGTGCTCGCCGACGACGTGGCTCACGCTCTCGCTCACTGGGCACCGCGCCCGCAGATCCTCGTCGGCCACTCGCTGGGCGGGCTCACCGCCCAGGTGGTGGCAGCCCGGCATCCGGAGCGGGTGCGCGAGCTGGTGCTGGTCGACATCGTCCCCGGCCTCGACACCGATGCGGCGCCGGCGGTGCTGCGCGACTTCTACGCGGTCACCGACTTCGCCTCGCGCGACGAGGCGGTCGACCGCGCTCAGGCGTTCGGCTTCGGCGGCAGCCGAGCCGACACCGAACGCGGGGTCTTCTTCAACACGCGTGTGCGCGATGACGGTCGCGTGGAGTGGAAGCATCACTTCTCGCGGATCATCGCATCGGCGTTCGACTCGCTGAAGAATGAGCAGGCGGCATCCGGTGGCGCGCGGTGGACGCAGCTCGCCGCCGTCGCCGCCCCCGTCACCCTCGTGCGCGGTGAGCGCGGCTTCCTGGGCGACGCCGATGTCGCCGCCTTCCGGAAGCACCTTCCCGCAGCCGCCGTCATCACCGTGGACGCCGGACACAACGTCCAGGAGACGGCCCCCGATTCACTCGCCGCCATCGTGACCGGCGCTCTGACCAGCGAGACGCGCTGACCGCGCCCCGCACCACTTCGAGAGGACGACCCTTGTCTGCTTCCCCCACCAGGCGCACCGCCGGATCGGCCGCGCTCGGCCTCCTCGCCGCCGGCGTCTTCGCGCTCAGCGCCTGCACGCCGGCCGCCGAGCCGACGCCGACGGCCTCCGCTCCGGCCGACCCCGACGCGACCCTCACCGTCGGACTCGTGCTCGAGCCGACCAACCTCGACATCCGGCACACCAGCGGCGCCGCCCTCGAGCAGGTGCTCGTGGACAACATCTACGAGGGGCTCGTCACCCGCACGCAGGAGAACGACATCGAGGAGCGCCTGGCGAGCGCGTACGAGGTGTCGGCCGACGGGCTGACCTACGATTTCACCCTCAACGAGGGCGTCACCTTCCACGACGGCACCCCGCTCACCTCGGCCGACGTGGTCGCCTCGTACGAGACGGTCAGGACGGATGCCAGTGTGCAGGGCAACGCCGAGTTCGCCGGCGTCGCCTCGATCGAGGCTCCCGACGCGCAGACGGTGAGGATCACCCTCACGCAGCCCGACCAGAACTTCCTCTTCACCCTCACCGGCCCCGCCGGTCTCGTGTTCAAGAACGGCGACACGACCGATCTGAAGAACGACGAGAACGGCACGGGGCCGTTCATGCTCGATCGCTGGGCCAAGGGCAGCGCCATCACCTTCGACAGGTACGACGAGTACTGGGGAGACAAGGCGACGATCGGCGAAGTCGTGTTCGAGTACATCCCGGACTTCACCGCCGGGGTCAATGCGGCACTGGACGGCACGCTCGACGTGCTCACCGCCGTCGACCCGAACCTCGTCTCGCAGCTCGAGGACACCGGCGACTTCACGATCACGACCGGTCGCACCACCGACAAGGCGACCCTCGCCTTCAACAACCGCAAGGCCCCCCTCGATGACGTGAGGGTGCGCGAGGCGCTGCGCCTCGCCGTCGACCACGAGGCGCTGGTCGAGGCGATCGGCGCCGGCCAGACGCTCTACGGGCCGATCCCCGAGCTCGACCCGGGGTACGAGGACCTCAGCGACGTGGCACCCTACGATCCCGCGCGGGCGAAGACGCTTCTGAAGGAGGCGGGTCACGAGAAGCTCGACCTCACCCTCACCATCCCGTCGTTCTACGGCACGACGGCTGCTCAGGTGCTCGTGTCCGACTACGCGAAGGTGGGCGTGTCGCTCGAGGTGAAGCGCGTCGAATTCCCGACGTGGCTCGAGGACGTGTACACGAACCACGACTACGAGCTCAGCTTCGTGCTGCACGTGGAGCCGCGTGACTTCGTGAACTTCGCCAATCCCGACTACTACTTCGGATACGACGACGCCGAGGTGCAGAAGCTGTACGCGCAGTCGCAGACGGAGACCGACCCGAAGAAGTCCGCGGAGCTGCTGAAGAAGGCTGCGCGCATCGTCTCGGAGGACCACGCGGCCGACTGGCTGTACAACGGCGCCACGCTCACCGCGCACACCGCCGCCGTGTCGGGCTTCCCGACCGACTCGATCAACTCGCGCATCGACCTCGCCGGCGTGACGAAGTCCGCGGAGTGATCCGCTACGCGCTCACTCGGGGGGTCCTGCTGATCGCAGGGCTCCTCGTGTCGAGCGCGATCATCTTCCTCACCCTGCGGGTGTTCCCCGGGGATGTCGCGCAGCTCATCGCGGGCACTCAGGCCGACCCGCAGACCGTCGAGGCGCTGCGCGAATCCCTCGGCCTGAACAAGCCGCTGCTCGCGCAGTACAGCGACTGGATCGCGGGCATCCTGCGCGGCGATCTCGGCGTCTCGCAGCTCAGCGGCGCCTCGGTCGGGGCCGAGCTCGTCGAGAAGTCGCGCGTGACCATCCCCCTCGGCCTGATGGCCCTGTCGATCGCCCTGCTCATCGCGGTGCCGTTCGGCGTGGCATCCGCCCTGCTGCGCGGGCGGGCGGGCGGAACCGCCCTCAGCTTCGCGGCACAGGCGCTCGCCGCCGTTCCCGTGATCTGGGCCGGGATGATGCTGGTCGTCGTCTTCGCACACGGGCTCGACTGGCTGCCCGCGCAGGGCTTCCCCCGCTCCGGATGGGCCACGCCCGCCCAGGCCTTCCAGTCGCTGCTGCTTCCCGCGCTCACGATCGGCATCGTCGAGGGCGCGATGCTCATGCGCTTCGTGCGCAGCGCCACCCTGCAGGCTGCCGGACAGGACTTCGTGCGCACCGCGGCGGCGAAGGGGCTCACCCGCCGTCAGGCGCTCATCCGCCACGGCCTGCCCGCCGTTGGCCTGTCGATCGTCACCGTGCTCGGGGTGCAGGTCGCCGGGATCGTGGTGGGCTCGGTCGTCATCGAGCAGCTGTTCACGCTGCCCGGCATCGGCCGGATGCTCGTAGCCGACGTCGGCACCCGCGACCTGGTCAAGGTGCAGAGCGAGCTGCTGGTGCTCACCGGGTTCGTGCTGATCATCGGGTTCGTCGTCGATCTCGTGCACCGTGCGGTCGATCCGAGACAGAGAGCGGAGGAGAGCTGATGCCCCGCTGGCTGCGTACGCTGCTGTCGTCGTGGACGGGCAGGTTCGCCGTGCTCGTCGTGAGCGCGATCGCGCTGACCGCGGCCGTCTCGGTGTTCTGGACGCCGTTCGACCCGATGCTCTCCGACGTGCGCGGGCGCTGGGCGCCGCCCGGCTGGCCGCACCTGCTCGGCACCGACGGCACCGGCCGGGACATCCTCAGCCTGATCATGGCGGGCGCCCGCACGACGGCCTTCGTCGCCGTCGGGGCAGGGATCGTCGCCACCCTCGTCGGCGTGTCGCTGGCCGCCCTCGGGGCGCTGACGGCGAGGTGGCTGCGCGAGAGCATCGCGGTGCTGGTCGACATCCTCATCGCCTTCCCCGTGCTGATGATCGCGATGATGATCTCGGCCGTCTGGGGCGGGTCGCTGTGGGTTGTCGTCTTCGCGGTGGGGATCGGGTTCGGCGTGAGCATCGCCCGCGTCACCCGCCCCGAGCTGCGGCGCGTGCAGCAGAGCGATTTCGTGCTCGCGGGCCGGGCATCCGGACTCAGCGCCGGCCAGAATCTGCTGCACCACCTGCTGCCGAACATCGCGCCGGTGTTCATCGTGCAGCTGTCGTGGTCGATGGCGGTCGCCGTGCTCGCCGAGGCGGGACTGTCGTACCTCGGATTCGGCGCGTCGCTCACCGAGGCGTCCTGGGGCACGCTGCTGGCCGATCTGCAGCGCTACATCGGCGTGCATCCGCTCACCGTCGTCTGGCCGGGCCTGGCCATCACCCTCACCGTGCTGGGTCTGAACCTGCTCGGCGACGCGCTGCGCGAGGCGACCGACCCAACGCTCTCACGCCGCTCGGCGCAGCTGCACGTCCCGGAGGTGGTGGCATGACTCTCGAGGTCGAATCGCTGGTCGTCGAGCTCGACGGCAGACGCGTGGTCGACGGCGTCTCGTTCACGGTCGCCGACGGCCGGCGGCTCGGACTGATCGGCGAGTCCGGCTCGGGCAAGTCGGTGACCGCGCTGGCGATCCTCGGGCTGCTGCCCGAGGATGCGCGGGTCAGCGGCAGCATCCGCTGGGACGGCGTCGAGCTGGTCGGGATGCCCGACCGCGATCTCGCCCGCCTGCGCGGCGACGAGATCGGCATGGTCTTCCAGGAGCCGCGCACCGCCCTCAACCCGATCCGCACGGTGGGCAGGCAGATCGCCGAGTCCGTGCGCATCCACGAGAGGATCGGCCGACGTGAGGCGCGCGAGCGTGCCGTCGCCGAAGCGGCCCGGGTGCAGCTGCCCGACCCGGCGTCGATCGTCGACCGGTACCCCCATCAGCTGTCCGGCGGTCAGCGGCAGCGGGTGGCCATCGCGATGGCGCTGGCCTGCCGCCCGCGGCTGCTCATCGCCGACGAGCCCACCACGGCCCTGGACGTGACCATCCAGGCCGAGGTGCTCAAGCTGCTGCTCGGCCTCGTCACCGACCAGGGCATGTCGCTCGTGTTCATCACCCACGACCTCGCCGTGCTCTCCCAGGTCGCGACCGACGCCGTCGTGCTCGAGCACGGTCGGGTCGTCGAGCAGGCGCCCATCTCGACGCTGCTCCGCTCGCCGGCGTCGCCGGTGACCCAGGCGCTGCTGCGCGACGCGACGGCGACGCTGTGGCGAGCGGATGCCCGCGACGAGGAGCCGGGATCATGAGCTCGCCCGCGCACGCCGACCGCGGACTCATCGTCGCCGAGGGTCTCAGCCGCAGCTTTCGGGTGCGACGGCGCACGATGTTCGACCGGCCGCGTACGAGCATCGCCCTGCACCCGACCGATCTCGAGGTCGCCGAGGGCGAATCGCTCGGACTCATCGGCGAATCCGGCTCCGGCAAGTCGACTCTCGTGCGCCTGCTGCTCGCTCTCGACCGTCCGTCGACCGGTCGGGTGCGGGTCGCCGGACGCGACGTCGACGCCTCGGCGAGCGCCAGGTCGCTGCACTGGCTGCGCCGGGACACGGGGCTGGTGTTCCAGGACCCGTACGCATCGCTAGATCCGCGCATGAGCGTCGGGCGGATCATCGGAGAGCCGCTCTGGGCACTCGACATCGCCGGCGACCATCGTGCGCGGGTTCGGGACGTTCTCGTGCAGGTCGGGCTCGACGCCGACATGGCAGACCGGCATCCGCACGAGTTCTCCGGCGGGCAGCGCCAGCGCATCGCCCTGGCACGGTCGATCGTGCACCGACCGCGGATCCTCGTCGGCGACGAGCCGATGTCGGCGCTCGATGTCACCGTGCGCGCGCAGATCCTCGCCCTGCTCTCCCGGCTGCGCGTCGAGGAGGGCCTGACGATGATCACGGTCTCGCACGACATCGGACTCGTGCAGCACCTGAGCGACACCGTCGCGGTCATGAAGGACGGCCGCATCGTGGAACGCGGGACGGTGTCCGCGGTGCTGCAGCACCCGGCGCAGGAGTACACGAAGCGCCTGCTCGCGGCCGTGCCGGTCATCCCGTCGGTGTGACCGGGCCCTTCCCGGCGGCCCGCCCCGTCCGGGAGGTCCGGCTGCGAGTGCACGCGTCGTCTACAGCGCCTTCTGCAGGAAGAGCACGCCCAGCCGCTCCCCGAACTTCTCCCCCACCTCCGTGAGGCGCCCTGCGTCGACGAAGCCCGCCTTGCGGTGCAGTGCGGTCGACGCCTCGGCTCCGCGGTCGGCGATCACGGCGATGACCTGGCGCAGCCCGGCATCCCGGCATCGGTCGAGGAAGACGGCCAGCAGCGCCCAGCCCACTCCCCGGCCGGCCGCCGAGGGCGCGAGATAGATGGAATTCTCGATCGTGAAGCGGTAGGCGGACTTCGCCGACCAGGGAACTCCGAGCGCGTACCCGAGCAGCTCCCCCTCCGCCGTCTCGGCGACGAGGAACGGGATGCCCGCGTCGGCGATCCGGGCGGCCTTGCCCTCCCAGTCGGCGACAGTCGACTCGACCTCATCGAAGGTCACCGTCGACGAGCGCACGTAGTGGTTGTAGATGTCGCGGATCGCCGGCAGATCGGCATCCGCGACCGGACGCACCCGCAGCTCGCTCACGCCTCCCCCGTCACACGCCAGTCGACGGGTCGGGCGCCCAGGGATTCCAGCAGCGCATTCGCTCGGGAGAACGGTCGGGAGCCGAAGAAGCCCCGGCGCGCCGACAGCGGCGACGGATGCGCGGACTCGACCGTGGGCGTCTGTCCGAGCAGCGGCTTCAGCGCCGCGGCATCCTTCCCCCACAGCACCGCGACCAGGGGCTGCTCGCGGGCGACGAGCGCGCGGATCGCGTGCTCTGTCACCTTCTCCCATCCCCACCCGCGGTGGGATGCCGGTGCGCCGGGGCGCACGGTGAGCACGCGGTTCAGCAGCAGCACGCCCTGGTCGCTCCACGCCGTGAGGTCTCCGTGCGGCGGCGGAGTCAGGCCGAGGTCGTCGGCGCGCTCCCGGTAGATGTTGGCGAGGCTGCGCGGCAGCGGGCGCACGTCGCGGTCGACGGCGAACGACAGGCCGATCGGGTGACCGGGGGTCGGATACGGGTCCTGTCCGGTGATCAGCACCCGCACATCGGCCAGCGGGCGCTGGAAGGCGCGCAGCACGTCGTCCCCTGACGGCAGATAGCCGCGTCCCGCTGCCTGCTCGGCTCGCAACCGGTCGCCCAGCTCGGCGATGAGCGGCTGCACGGGCTCGAGAGCCTGTGCCCAGCCGGGGTCGATCGAGCCGTCCTCGGCGAGCTCGGCGAGCGTGCGGCGCATCAGTCGTCGGTGCGCACGTGCAGCGTGCCGCGTGCCAGCAGATGCTGCGCGGCCTGTGCCAGCGGGCGCATCGTGACCAGATCGAGGTTCACCCGCCGCGGCGCGTTCAGCGCGTAGGCGATGAGCTCGGCGACGTCATCCGCGATCAGCGGCTCGGCGACCCCGTCGTAGACCGATTCTGCTGCAGCGACGTCTCCGCCCAGGCGGTTGAGCGCGAACTCCTCGGTGTGCACCATGCCCGGCGCGACCTCGACCACCCGGATCGGCTCGCCGTGCAGCTCCTGGCGCAGCACCTTCACGAGCATCGACTCCGCCGCCTTGGCTGCGTTGTACCCACCGCCGCCCGGGTACGCGCTCTGCGCGGCCGTCGAGGTCACGAACACCGTGTCGGCGTGGCCGTCGGCGGCCGCGGCCCGGCGCAGCAGCGGAAGCAGGCCCGCCACGAGCCGCTGCGTCGTGAGCACGTTGGCGTCGTACATCCACTGCCAGTCGTCGATGGAACCCTGCTCGACGCTGTCGGTGCCTCGAGCGCCGCCGGCCACCTGCACGAGCGCGTGCACGGGACCGGTGCGGTCGAGCTCGGCGACGAGCGCGGCGACGGCATCCGGATCGGTCAGATCGCACGCGATGGTCGATGCGCCGGTCTCGGCTGCCAGCCGCGCAAGGCGCTTCGGCCGCCGCGCGACACCCACGACCTCCCACCCCTGCGCGCGCAGCACGCGCACGGTCGCCTCTCCGATACCCGAGCTGGCTCCGGTCACCACGGCACGTCTGATCACCATGTCCCCCACCGTATGCGCAACCACGGCCATATCCCGTCATCGCGCTGTGTTACGTAACATTTCCCGTCGGTTGTCGGCCGGCGCGCGGCTTCGTAGTGTCGCTTCCAGGCATCCAGCCGAACGACCCCACGACCCGAACCCTGGGAGCACGTCATGACCGCAGCCGAGAACTGGCGCTTCGAGACCAAGCAGATCCACTCGGGCGCCGCGCCCGACCCGGTCACCAAAGCGCGTGCGACGCCGATCTACCAGACCACCTCGTACGTGTTCGACAACGCCGACCACGCCGCGAACCTGTTCGCGCTGGCCGAGTTCGGCAACATCTACACCCGCATCCAGAACCCGACGCAGGATGTGCTCGAGCAGCGCCTCGCGGCGCTCGAGGGCGGCACCGGAGCCCTCGTGCTCTCGAGCGGCCAGGCGGCATCGACGTTCGCGATCCTGAACATCGCGGAGGCCGGCGACCACTTCGTGGCATCCAGCGCCATCTACGGCGGCACGTACAACCTCTTCAAGTACACCCTCGCCAAGCTGGGCGTCGAGGTCACCTTCGTCGAGAACCAGGACGACCTCGACGAGTGGCGCGCCGCCGTGCGTCCGAACACCAAGCTGTTCTTCGCCGAGACGATCGGCAACCCGAAGATCAACGTGCTCGACATCCGCGGCGTCGCCGACGTCGCCCACGAGCACGACGTGCCGCTGATCGTCGACAACACGATCGCCACCCCGTACCTCATCCGCCCGTTCGAGCACGGCGCCGACATCGTGACGCACTCGGTCACCAAGTTCCTCGGCGGCCACGGCACCACCATCGGCGGCGCGATCATCGACGGCGGCACCTTCGCGTGGTCGCAGCACGTCGACAAGTTCCCCGGCCTCACCGAGCCCGACCCCTCGTACCACGGCGCGTCGTACACGACCGCGGTCGGCCACGGGCTCGCGTACATCATCAAGGCCCGCGTGCAGCTGCTGCGCGACCTCGGATCGGCGATCTCGCCGCAGAGCGCGTGGAACCTCATCCAGGGCATCGAGACCCTGTCGCTGCGCATCGAGCGCCACGTGCAGAACGCCCAGGAGATCGCCGAGTGGCTCGAGAACCACGACGACGTCGCCTCGGTGAACTACTCGGGTCTGCCCTCGTCGCCCTGGTACGCGAAGGCCAACGAGTACGCCCCCAAGGGCGTCGGCGCGGTGCTGTCGTTCGAGCTGAAGGGCGGTGTCGAGGCCGGTCGCGAGTTCGTGAACAGCCTGAGCCTGTTCAGCCACCTCGCCAACATCGGCGACGTGCGCTCGCTCGTCATCCACCCCGCGTCGACCACGCACTCGCAGCTGTCGCCCGAGCAGCAGCTCTCGGCCGGCGTCACCCCCGGCCTGGTGCGCCTCTCGGTGGGCATCGAGAACATCGACGACCTCAAGGCCGACCTCGACAGCGCGCTGAGCGCCGCGCGTCGCGTCGCGGAGGCCGCTCGCGCCTGAGTCTCTCCGCTGCGCACACGGATGCCCCGGACCGTTCGGTCCGGGGCATCCGTGCGTGGCAGCGAACCGCCCACCCGTAACCTGCCGCGGGCCGACAGGCGCACAGGTGAGAATGGACGCATGGACTGGCAGACGACCTCAGAGGACACGGTGCCGTCGGCTCCGGTGACCGAGGCCGATGTGCGTCTGCTCCGCGCGCGACCCCCGGCGACCGGCGCCTGGCGCGACGGCGACCCCGCGGGCGGGCGACGGTTCACGTTCCTCGGCGACTTCCGCACCGAGAACGGTCAGCTGCTGCCCGCCACCCGCCTGGCGTGGGAGAGCTGGGGCGAGCTGAACGAGGCGGGCGACAACGCCGTCCTGATCCTGCACGCCCTCACCGGCGACAGCCACGCGCGCGGCCCGGCCGGCGCCGGTCACCCCACCGCCGGATGGTGGGAGGACATCGTGGGCCCCGGGTCGGCGATCGACACCGACCGGTGGTTCGTCCTCGCCCCGAACATGCTGGGCGGATGCCAGGGCTCGACGGGACCGGCGAGCATCGCCCCGGACGGTCGGGAATGGGCATCCCGCTTCCCGTATCTCACCATCCGCGACCAGGTCTCGGCGCAGATCGGCCTCGCCGACGCCCTCGGCATCGAACGCTGGGCGGCCGTGATCGGCGGCTCGATGGGCGGCATGCATGCGCTGGAGTGGGCGGTGATGCAGCCCGAGCGCGTCGAGCGCCTGGCGGTGCTCTCCTCTCCCCCGGTGACCACCGCAGACCAGCTGGCCCTGAACTTCGTGCAGCTGGAGACCGTGCGGATGGATCCGCGTTTCGCCGGCGGCGAGTACTACGACGCCGCCCTCGGCGAGGGCCCGCACCGCGGCCTCGCGCTGGCGCGGCGGATGGCGCTGCTGAACTACCGCAGCCCCATCGAGCTGAACCAGCGGTTCCAGCGCTCCTGGCAGTCGGATGTGTCGCCTCTCGGACGCGGCGGACGCTTCGCGGTCGAGTCGTACCTGGACTTCCACGGCAACAAGTTCACCCGCCGCTTCGACGCGAACAGCTACATCACCGTCGTCGAGGCGATGAACTCGCATGACATCGGCCGCGACCGCGGTGGGGTCGAGCAGGCGCTGCACACGGTCACCGCGCGCACCCTCGTGCTGGGCATCGACACCGACCGCCTGTTCCCCGTCGACGGACAGCAGCGCATCGCGCGCAGCATCCCGAACCTCATCGACGACGAGGCCGTCGTGCTCACCAGCGACTTCGGACACGACGGCTTCCTCATCGAGACGGACCCGGTCGGCGCGCACCTGGAGCGTCTGCTCGCGTCGTGACCCGACCCGGAACGCCAGTCAGTCGCGTTCGTAGACCCAGGGCAGGTCGCTCATGGTCAGCCGGTGCCGCGCCCCCGGAGCACCCGGCTCGTCCGGATGCTCCTCATCCCCCGCCCACAGAGCACGCATCCCGCGCTCGAGCCGCTGCATCCGCGTCTCGTAGCGCGCGACAGCGCTGACCGCCGCCCAGGCGTCGTTCACGGTGGGGTGCTCCCGCAGCGCATGCAGCGTGACCCATGTCGGCGGGAAGAGCGTGAGCTCCCCCGTCGCGTGCCGCTCGAACGCGCGAGCGGGCGTCATCCAGACCGCCTCCTCGATCTCGCCCGGGTTCGGTCGCAGCCGCTCCCCACTCTCTCGAGCGAGGAAGAACCAGGTGCGGAACCGCACCGGCGTCTCGGCCGGCGGCACCCAGCGGGAGAGAGTCACCAGATCGCGGATGCCGATGCCGGCCTCCTCGCGGGTCTCGCGCACGGCCGCGCGCAGCGCCGCACCCTCCTCGCCGCCGCCCTCCCGCTCGTCATCGGGGTCGACGCGCCCGCCGGGGAAGACCCAGGCGCCGGGGAACGACCCGGTGGCGGGGCGGCGCAGCAGCAGCACCTCCAGACCGTCCGCACCGTCGCGCAGGACGACGGCCGTGCCGGCGACGCGCATCGTGGCATCCATGCCGGAAACTCTAGTGCTCGCGCCCCGCCGCCACCGCCACCGGTGCGGACGACTGCGCCCGGTAGGCGAGCAGCACGATCCCGAGCCCGAGCGCGGCGAGCACCGCCCCCACCCACTCCGGTGCGGTGAAGCCGAAGCCGAGCGAGATCGCCGCACCGCCCAGGAACGCCCCCAGGCTGTTTCCGATGTTCAACGCGGAGTGGTTCAGCGCCGCCGCGATCGACTGGTTGTCGCCGGCGACATCCATCAGGCGGGTCTGGATCGCCGGACTCAGCACCGCCGCGATCGCGCCGACGAGCGTGGCGGTGATGATCAGCGCGACCACCGAGAACGCCAGCAGGGCGAGCAGCACGAGCACCGCGGCGAGCGCGGCGAGGCCCCAGACCAGGGTGCGACGCAGGTCGCGGTCGGCCAGGCGCCCGCCCGCCAGGTTGCCGACGGTCATCCCCACCCCGACCAGCACCAGGGTCACCGGAACGACCCACTGCGGAGCGCCGGCGACCTCGGTCACCAGCGGGGAGATGTAGCTGTACACGGCGAAGAATCCGCCGAAGCCGATCGCCCCCATCCCGAGTGTCAGCCAGACCTGCGGGACCCGGAACACGCTCAGCTCCGAGCGCAGCGTCCGGCCGGGGTCTCCCGGGTGCGGGGGCACGAACAGCGCGATGCACACCGCCGCGAGGGCGAACACGCCGGTCACCACGAGGAACGCGGTGCGCCAGCCCCACTGCTGCCCCAGATAGGTGCCCACCGGCACGCCGACGACATTCGCGACGGTCAGTCCGGTGAGGATGAACGCGACGCCCTGGGCGCGCTTGCCGGGGCCGAGCACGTCGGCCGCGACGAGCGCGCCGATGCCGAAGTACGCCCCGTGCGGCAGCCCGGCCAGCAGTCTCGAGGCGCCGACCAGCCCGAAGCCCGGCAGCACCACGGTGAGCGCGTTGCCGAGGGTCAGCGCGATCGCGAGCACCAGCATCACCCGGTGCCGCGAGAAGCGCGCCACGGCTCCGGCGATGGTGGGCGCGCCGATCACGACGCCGACCGCGTACAGCGAGATGAGCACACCGCTCTGACCGATCGCCTGCTCGCTGCTCACCGCCCAGAGGTCGGGCAGCAGGTCTTCGGCGATCTCGGGCAGCAGGCCCATCATGACGAATTCGGTCATGCCGATGCCGAAGCTGCCGACGGCGAGGGAGAGGAGCGCCCTCATCGCCGCCCCCCTCGAGAGATTCGAGGGAGTCACCCGCCCATGTTACCGGCCGGTCGCCTCAGGATCGGCCGATGCGTCGATGGCCCTCTCGAGGCGCTCGATCTTGGCATCCAGCTCGCCGCTGTAGCCGGGACGGATGTCGGCCTTGAGCACGAGCGAGACGCGGGATCCGAACGGCATCACGGCCTCGGTGGCCCTCTTGACCACGTCCATCACCGAGTCCCAGTCGGGTCCTTCGATCTCCGTGAACATGCTGGTGGTGCGGTGCGCGAGACCGGACTCGCGCACCACCTGCACCGCGGCCGCGACGGCGTCGTGCACCGAGTCACCCGATCGGGCGTCGCCGGAAGGGGCGACGGAGAATGCGACGAGCATGGTTCCTCCTGTTGTTGCGTGGTCGAACACGTCAGCGACGCGCGGTTGGCGTCTGCAGCACCGCACGCACGGCCACGATGAGCGTCACCACGAGCATGGCATTGCGAACGCTCAGCAGCAGCACCGGCACGGGGTGCGCGGCGAGCAGGCCGTCGTAGGTGAGCGGGTAGATGCAGAACGTCAGGGCGCACAGCAGCAGCACGAGGGCGGTCGCCGTGTGCGCGCGCTGGCGGTCGAAGACGATCCACAGCATCGCGGGAGCGATGAGCCAGGTGGTGAACTGCGGCGAGCCCACCCTGTTGGTGACGATCAGTGCGGCGATGAGGGCGAGCGCGAGCGGGGGAAGCAGGCGCGGCCACGCGGCACCTCGACGGGCGCGAAGAGCCCCGAGCGCCAGGATGCCGATCACCGCGACCACCATCGCCGGCGTCGTCGCGGCGGCGACGGCGGCCGCCCCCGTCGCCTCGATCTGGAACGTGAGGATGTCGAAGCTGTACTCGATGCGCGCCTCGCCGGCGACCGCCGCCCAGAGGAAGGGCGTCGCGGCGACCGCCTCGATCTGCAGCCCCCGGCCGGTCTGGGCGGTGATGAATCCGAGCAGCCGCTCGCCGGCCCCCAGGGTCAGCAGTGCCGCGGCGATGGCGGCGGAGACCGCGACCGCGGTGACCGCGAGCTGCAGACCGCGCCGGCCGGCGGCGATCGCCGCGACCAGCAGCGCACCAGGCCAGATCTTGATCCACGCGCCGACGGCGAGGGCGGCCGCACCCAGACGCGGGTGCGAGACCAGCCACAGTCCCCCCGCCAGGGCGAGCGGCACGGTGATCGCATCGATCCGGTACATCGCGATCGGGCCGAGCAGCAGCATCGCGGCGACCCAGAACCACGCGGCCGAGCGACGGCCGGAACCTCCGCCGCGAAGCAGCACGACGAGACCCAGCGCGTCGCACGCGGTCACCAGCAGCGCCCAGCCCACCAGATACGCCCCCGGCGCCCCCAGCAGCGGGACGAACGGCAGCGCGGGCAGATGGGCGGCCAGCATCGGCAGCAGCGCCAGCTGCGGGTACACCCAGCTCTCGGTGATGCCCACGATCGCGTCGCCGTCGAGCGCGGCCTGCGACCACGGCTGGTAGACGAGCACCACATCTCCCATGGGCTGGCTCGGCAGCAGCCATCCGGCCGCCGCGACCCCCGCGTGCACGAGGAGGAACGCCGCCCACACCGCCCAGGGTCGCGACGTCACCTCTGCGGCCCCGGTGTCATGACAGCAGCTCGCCGATGGCGCCGGGCAGCGCTTCGGCGACGTCGAGCGCGACGATCGGATGCCCGGCCGCCCGACCCCCTGCCGATGATCCGCCCGCGACTCCGGATGCCCGTGCCGCCGCGCGCCCGTGCAGCCAGACGGCAGCCGCCGCCGACACCGCCAGGGTGCGGGCGGGATCGGCGGCGATGAGCGCGCCGATGACACCGCCCAGCACATCGCCGGAACCGGCGGTGGAGAGCCACGCCGGGGCGTCGCCGATGACGATCGGCTCGCCGTCGGGACCGGCGATCACGGTCCGGGAGCCCTTGAGCAGCACGGTCGCACCGAGCCGCGATGCCGTCTCGACCACCCCCGCGACGCGGGCGTCCTCGGTGGCGAGGTCGACGTCCTCGAGTCCGAGCCCGGCGCGCAGCCGCCGGAACTCGCCGGCGTGCGGTGTGAGCACCATCGGGGCGGTCGCGTGTGCAGCCAGATCCAGCGCGCCCGCGTCGACGACCACCGCGACATCACCGCGCAGGATCTCCTCGAGCGCCGTGCGCTCGTGCTCGTCGCGGTGCTCGGCGTCCGTCCCGGAGCCGATCACCCATGCGCCCACCCGCGTCCGTCCGGCCTCATCCCTGGCGACGGTCTCGGGCCGCCGGGCCAGCACGGCATCGCGCGCGCCGCCGGTGTACAGCACGTACCCCGCCCCGGCCCGCCAGGCCGCCTCGACCCCGAGCACGGCGGCGCCGGGGTACGACGCGGAGCCGGTGCGCAGGCCCACCACACCGCGCGAGTACTTGTCGTCGTCAGCGGTCGGCACGCGCAGCAGCTCGCTGGTGTCGGCTCTGGTCCACTCCCGCAGCATGAACACCACGGTAGCGCGCCCTGCCCCCGCGTCCTGGCGTTAGCGTCGTGGTGTGACCACACTTCCCACTCCCCTGCTCTTCACGCCCCTGACCATCCGCTCCCTCACCCTGCCCAACCGGCTGTGGGTGTCGCCGATGTGCATGTACAGCGCCGTCGACGGCGTGCCGCAGGACTGGCATCGCACGCACCTGGCGCAGTTCGCGTCCGGCGGCGCCGGGCTGATCGTCGCAGAGGCGACCGGCGTGGTTCCCGAAGGACGCATCTCGCCGCGCGACACCGGCATCTGGAACGACGAGCAGCGCGACGCCTGGGCCCTCGTCGTCGACGATGCCCACGAGCGCGGCGGTCTGATCGGCATCCAGCTCGCCCACGCCGGGCGGATGGCCTCGACCTGGTGGCCGTGGGCCGACCAGCACGGCACCGTGCCGGTCGCCGACGGCGGCTGGCCCACGGTCGCCCCCTCCGCCATCGCGTTCGACGGGTACGCCCCTCCGGCGGCTCTGGACGCGGCCGGCATCGACCGGATCGTCGACGCGTTCGCGGACGCCGCCGGACGCGCCCTGGATGCCGGATTCGACGCGCTCGAGGTGCACGGCGCGCACGGCTACCTGCTGCACGAGTTCCTCTCGCCGCTGTCGAACGTGCGCGACGACGAGTACGGCGGCCCGCTCGAGAACCGCGCCCGCCTGCTCCTGCGCATCGTCGAGCGGGTGCGCGCGGTCGCCGGCGCCGCGACACCGGTCTTCGTGCGACTCTCGGCCACCGACTACGCCGAGGGCGGGTTCACTCCCGAGCAGGCCGCGCAGGTGGCCGTCTGGGCGATGGATGCCGGTGCCGACCTCGTCGACGTGTCGAGCGGCGGCATCGTCGCGCGACCGCGGATCGACTACCGCCCCGGCTTCCAGGTGCCGTTCGCGGAGACCGTGCGCGCGGGAGGCCGCGTGCCCACCGCCGCCGTCGGGCTGATCACCAGCGGCGAGCAGGCCGAGCAGGTCCTCGCCTCGGGCGCCGCCGACGCGATCTTCGCGGGCCGGGAGTGGCTGCGCGATCCGCACTTCGGGCTGCGCGCCGCCCACGAGCTGGGCGCCGAGGTGCCCTGGCCGCCGCAGTACCGGCGAGCGCACTGGCGCTGAACGTCGCACGCCGGCCCCGGCAGGGATGACCTGCCGGGGCCGGCGCGTGTCAGGCTCGGATCAGCGTCCGTGACCGCGGCGAGTCGCGTCCTGCACCTCGCCGACGAGCTCCTCCAGGATGTCCTCGAGGAAGAGCACCGCGGTGGTCGCGCCCGAGCGGTCGCGCACCTTGGCGAGGTGACGCCCGGCTCGGCGCATCGAGGCGAGGGCGTCCTCGAGGTCGGTCTCCTCCTGCACCGGCAGCATGTGGTGGATGCGCTTGGCCGGCAGCGGCTGGGAGATCTTCTCGTCTGGCTCGGGCCCCTCCGCCACGCGAAGCACGTCCTTCAGGTGCACGTAGCCGATCGGCGTCTGCTCGTCGTCGACGATCACGTAGCGCGAGAAGCCGTAGCGCGCGACCGCCCGCTCGACGTCCTCCGGGGTGGCCGTCTCGGGCAGCGTGATGAGGTCGGCGAGCGGCACGGCGATGTCGCGTGCCTTCTTGTCGGTGAACTCCACGGCCGCGGCGACGGCGCCCGACGAGTCGGTGAGCACGCCCTCGCGCCGCGAGCGGTCGACGATCGTCGCGACCTCCTCGAGCGTGAACGTCGAGGCCGCCTCGTTCTTCGGCTCGACGCCGAACAGGCGCAGCACGCCGTTCGCGATGCCGTTCAGCGCCCAGATGATGTGGCGGAACACGCGCGACACCCAGACCAGCGGGGGCGCGAGCATGAGCACGGCGCGGTCGGGGATCGAGAAGGCGAGGTTCTTCGGCACCATCTCGCCGAACACGACGTGCAGGAACGACACGAGCGCGAGCGTGATCACGAAGGCGCTCACGGAGATCACCGCCGGATCCCAGCCGAGGGCGTGCATCGGCACCTCGAGGAGGTGATGGATCGCCGGCTCCGACACGTTCAGGATCAGCAGCGAGCAGATCGTGATGCCCAGCTGCGAGGTGGCGAGCATGAGCGTGGCATGCTCCATCGCGTACAGCGCGGTCTTCGCCGCCCTGGATCCGCGTTCGGCGAGCGGCTCGATCTGCGAGCGGCGCGCGGAGATGACGGCGAACTCGCCGCCGACGAAGAAGGCGTTCGCGGCGAGCAGCACGACGAGCCATACCAGTCCTGCCCAGTCGCTCATCGCTCCTCCTCCATCGCGTCCGCGGCCGGGTCGGCGGTGTAGCGGACGCGGTCGATGCGCCGGCCGTCCATCCGCACGACGCGCAGCACGCCGGTGTCGATCCGCACCTCGTCATCGATCACCGGGAGCCTCTCGAGCAGGCTCATCATGTAGCCGGCGACGGTGTCGTAGACCTCGCCCTCGGGGACCTCGATCCCCGTGCGCGAGCGCAGCTCGTCCGGACGCAGCTCACCGGGGAACGTGATCGAGTCGACGCGGCGCACGATGCCCGCGCGGGAGCGGTCGTGCTCGTCGGACACCTCGCCGACGATCTCCTCGATGAGGTCCTCGAGCGTGACGATCCCGGCGGTGCCGCCGTACTCGTCGACCACGACGGCCATCTGGTACCCCTTGGTGCGCAGCTCGGCGACCAGCACGTCCAGGTGCACGGTCTCGGGCACCCGCAGCGGCTCGGTGCTCAGCGCGCCGACGGGGACCTCGGCGCGCTTCTCGCGCGGCACCGACACGGCGGCCTTCACGTGCACGACACCGGTGATGTCGTCGAGGTCGTCGTCGTACACCGGGAAGCGGCTATGGCCCGTGCGCCTGGCGAGGCGGATCACGTCGTCAGCCGAGTCGCCCACCGAGATGGCGTGCATGCTCGGCCGCGGCGTCATGATGTCGTCGGCGGTGAGGCGGGCGAAGTTCAGGCTCCGATCGAGCAGCGTCGCGGTGTCCTTCTCGAGCACCCCCTGGCTCGCGGAGCGGCGCACCAGCGAGGAGAGCTCCTCGGCGCTCCGTGATCCCGAGAGCTCCTCCTTCGGCTCGATGCCGATGCTGCGCAGCACCCCGTTCGCGCTGCCGTTGAGCAGCACGATGGCGGGCTTGAAGACGGCCGTGAACGCCGTCTGGAACGGGATCACCAGCTTCGCCGTGGCCAGCGGTAGCGCGAGCGCGAAGTTCTTCGGCACGAGCTCGCCCAGGATCATCGAGAGGAAGGTCGCGATGAGCATCGCCACCGTCACCGAGACGGGCGTCGCCACGGCATCCGGGATGCCCCACGCGTCGAGAAGCGGCGCGAGCAGCTTCGAGATGGCGGGCTCCATCGTGTATCCGGTCAGGAGGGTGGTCAGCGTGATGCCCAGCTGCGCTGACGACAGATGGGTCGACGTGATCTTCAGTGCGCGGATCGTCAGGCTGAGGCGGGATTCACCCCTCGCCTGACGTGCTTCGAGCTCCGCCCGGTCGAGGTTGACCAGAGCGAACTCGCTGGCGACGAAGAGGCCCGTCCCCACGATGAGCAGCAGCCCCACGCCCAACAGCAGGAATTCCATCAGCTGTGTCCCTCGAGTCCCTCGAGGAGCGGGCAGTGGGGCGGTGTACTGCAAGAAGGAGGGTCGTCCATAGTTCGCCCGATCTTACAGAATGCGGCTGTGCCGGATGGGGCGAAACGGTCAGCGGCGCGGGCGATTCGGAATCCGTTTGGCGTTAGGCTTGATGACTGTTACGCAAGTGCGACCCTGGCGCTGCATTCGGCGACGGGTGGCACGAGAGCTTCAGCGACGAAAGAGGGCGATAGAGCGTGTCGAACCAGGTGACCGGCGTCGGTGGCGACGGGGGGTTCGGAGCCAACTCCTGGCTCGTGGATGAGCTCTACGAGCAGTTCCAGAAGGACCGCAACTCGGTCGACAAGGAGTGGTGGCCGATCCTCGAGCAGTACACGCCGGATGCCGCGGCTCAGCCTGCCGGCGATGCGCCGGCGGAACCCGCGCACCCCGTCACCGCTCCCATCCCCGTGATCGGCGCTCAGCCGGTCGCGCGCACGACGGCGAAGCCCGCCAAGCAGGCGCCGATCCCCGCTCAGGCGCCCAAGCGCGAGGCGAAGGACGAGGCGCCCGCCGAGGAGGAGCGCGTCACGCCGCTGCGCGGCATGCCGAAGACCCTCGCAGCCAACATGGACCAGTCGCTGTCGGTGCCGACGGCGACGAGCGTGCGCACGATCCCCGCGAAGCTGATGATCGACAACCGCATCGTCATCAACAACCACATGGCACGCACCCGCGGCGGCAAGGTCAGCTTCACCCACCTCATCGGATGGGCGCTGATCCGCACGCTCAAGGAGTTCCCGAGCCAGAACGTGTTCTACGCCGAGGTCGACGGCAAGCCGTCGGTCGTGGCGCCCGCGCACGTCAACCTCGGCATCGCCGTCGACATCCCCAAGCCCGACGGCACCCGCGCCCTGCTCGTGCCGAGCATCAAGCGCGCCGACACCATGACCTTCGGCGAGTACCTGTCGGCCTACGAGGATCTCATCGCCCGCGCCCGCAGCAACAAGCTGACCGCCGCCGACTTCGCCGGCACCACGGTCTCGCTGACCAACCCGGGCGGCATCGGCACGGTGCACTCCGTGCCCCGTCTGATGAAGGGCCAGGGCTGCATCATCGGCGCCGGCGCCCTCGACTACCCGGCCGAGTTCCAGGGCTCGAGCCAGCGCACGCTCACCGAGCTGGGCATCGGCAAGACCATCACGCTCACCAGCACCTACGACCACCGCGTCATCCAGGGGGCCGGCTCGGGCGAGTTCCTCAAGAAGGTGCACGAGCTGCTGATCGGCGAGCGCAGCTTCTACGAGGACATCTTCGCGTCGCTGCGCATCCCCTACCAGCCGATCCGCTGGAACGCCGACATCGCCGTCGACCTGGCGGAGCGCGTCGACAAGCAGTCGCGCGTGCAGGAGCTGATCAACTCCTACCGGGTGCGCGGTCACCTGATGGCCGACATCGACCCGCTCGAGTACGTGCAGCGCTCGCACCCCGACCTCGAGATCGAGAGCCACGGGCTCACCTTCTGGGACCTGGACCGCGAGTTCGTGACCGGCGGCTTCGGCGGCCGGCGCGTGATGAAGCTGCGTGACATCCTCGGCGTGCTGCGCGACTCGTACTGCCGCACCCTCGGCATCGAGTACATGCACATCCAGGATCCCGAGCAGCGCCGGTGGTTCCAGGAGAAGCTCGAGGTCAAGTACGTCAAGCCGAACCACGACGAGCAGCTGCGCGTGCTGCGCAAGCTCAACGAGGCCGAGGCCTTCGAGACCTTCCTGCAGACGAAGTTCGTCGGGCAGAAGCGCTTCTCGCTCGAGGGCGGCGAGTCACTGATCCCGCTGCTCGACGAGATCCTGCAGGGTGCGGCGAACGCCGGCCTCGACGGCGCGGCCATCGGCATGGCGCACCGCGGCCGCCTCAACGTGCTCACCAACATCGCCGGCAAGACGTACGGCCAGGTCTTCCGCGAGTTCGAGGGATCGCTGACCCCCGGCAACCAGCGCGGCTCGGGCGATGTCAAGTACCACCTCGGCACCGAGGGCACGTTCGTCGCCGAGGACGGTGCCGAGCTGCCCGTCTACCTCGCCGCCAACCCGTCGCACCTCGAGACCGTCGACGGCGTGCTCGAGGGCATCGTGCGTGCGAAGCAGGACCGCAAGCCGATCGGCACCTTCGCCTGGCTGCCGATCCTCGTGCACGGCGACGCGGCCTTCGCCGGTCAGGGTGTGGTGGTCGAGACCCTGCAGATGTCGCAGCTGCGCGGCTACCGCACCGGCGGCACCGTGCACATCGTGGTCAACAACCAGGTCGGCTTCACCACCCTGCCGACGGACTCGCGCACGTCGGTGTACGCCACCGACGTGGCGAAGACCATCCAGGCTCCGGTGTTCCACGTGAACGGCGACGACCCCGAGTCGGTCATCCACGTCGCGCGGCTGGCGTTCGAGTACCGCGAGCGCTTCCACCGCGACGTCGTCATCGACCTGGTCTGCTACCGCCGCCGCGGTCACAACGAGGGCGACGACCCGTCCATGACGCAGCCGCTGATGACCGACCTCATCCAGGCCAAGCGGTCGGTGCGCAAGCTGTACACCGACGGCCTCGTCGGCCGTGGCGACATCACCGAGGAGGAGTACGACCAGGCCAAGGCGGACTTCCAGAACCGCCTCGAGATCGCCTTCGCCGAGACGCACGCCGCCGAGACCGGAGCGACGCCGATCGCCCCCGACCTGCCGCCGGTCGATGCGCAGGTGGGCGCTCCCGACGTCACCGGCGTGCCGCTCGAGGTGGTGCACCTGATCGGAGACGCGCACGCGAACAAGCCGGACGGCTTCACCGTCCACTCCAAGCTGCAGCAGCAGCTCGACAAGCGTGTGACGATGAGCCGTGAGGGCGGCATCGACTGGGGCTTCGGCGAGCTGCTGGCCTTCGGATCGCTGCTGGTCGAGGGAACGCCGGTGCGTCTCGCCGGACAGGATTCCCGCCGTGGCACGTTCGTGCAGCGGCACGCGGTGCTGCACGACCGGCGCAACGGACAGGAGTGGCTGCCACTGGCCAACCTGTCCGACAGCCAGGGCCGCTTCTTCGTCTACGACTCGCTGCTCAGCGAGTACGCGGCGCTCGGGTTCGAGTACGGCTACTCGGTCGAGAACCCCGACGCACTGGTGCTGTGGGAGGCGCAGTTCGGCGACTTCGCGAACGGCGCCCAGTCGGTCATCGACGAGTACATCTCGGCCGCCGAGCAGAAGTGGGGCCAGCAGTCCAGCGTGGTCATGCTGCTGCCGCACGGGTACGAGGGTCAGGGCCCCGACCACTCCTCCGCACGGATGGAGCGCTTCCTGCAGCTGTGCGCGCAGGAGAACATGTACGTCGCGCGCCCGTCGACGCCCGCGTCGTACTTCCACCTGCTGCGCCGCCAGGCGTACGCCCGTCCGCGCAAGCCGCTGATCGTCTTCACCCCGAAGGCGATGCTGCGTCTTCGCGGTGCGACCAGCGAGGTCGAGGACTTCACCGCCGGCCGCTTCGAGCCGGTGATCGACGACGACCGCGGTCTCGACCGCAGCGCCGTCACGCGCGTGCTCGTGCACTCCGGCAAGATCCACTGGGATCTGCGCAGCGAGCTCGAGAAGAACCCGAACCCCGAGATCGCGCTGGTGCGGCTGGAGCAGCTGTACCCGACGCCGATCGACGAGCTGAAGGCGATCACCGACTCGTACCCGAACGCCGAGCTGGTCTGGGTTCAGGACGAGCCCGAGAACCAGGGTGCCTGGCCGTTCCTGGCGCTGCAGTTCGCCGAGGTGCCCGGCCCCCGCCCGTTCCACGCGGTGACGCGTCCGGCTGCGGCGTCGCCGGCCACCGGCTCGTCGAAGGTGCACGCCACCGAGCAGGTCGCCCTGCTGAAGACGGCGCTGACGGTCGGCTGACGCGCGAGCGGATGCGGAAGGCCGCAGCTCTCCTCGGAGGGCTGCGGCCTTTCCCGTCTTTTGCTGCCGGTCAGTACCAGATGCCGAGCAGGACCGCCGGGGCGGTCAGGAACGCACGCGAGAGCGCGCTCAGCGCGTCGCCGTCGCCGTGCACCCGGCCGGCTGCGGCGAGCTGTGACGCGGGCACTCCCCCGGCGTAGATCGTCGAGAGCTCGACGACGCCGAGCGTGACGTCCGGCGAATCCGACGTCGCGGCGATCCGGCACCGGCCGCTCTCGTCGATCCTGATGCGCCAGTCGCCGGCAGCGAACCCGAGCGGGTCCTCGACGCGCAGCACGATGTCGAGCGGCGCGCTGTAGGTGCGTGCGCCGAGCGCGGCCTCGATGTCGAGCACCCGCAGCCACCCGTGGTCGTGCACCTCGGCGGTGACCGCCCTCTGGTCCGCCACCAGCCACGGCAGCGGGTCGTCGAGGGGACGCAGGTCGACGCGGGCCGTGGTGACCAGATCGTGCTGCACGACGAAGCGCCAGATCGCGCGCAGCGCCTCGTCGGAGGCCGTGATGATCGAGCGGATCCGCATCTCCGAGCGGAACCCGCCCGGAAGCTCGGCGAGGGTGTACGCCATGGCGCCCTGCACGGCGCCGTCCGCATCGATGAACCGCACACCGCGCACGGCGGCGGCCTCCTTGTCCCCCGCAGCGAGGCCCGCCATGCGCTGCCACCTCCCGCGCCACCCCGCGATCTGCCCGGAGCGGTGCGAGCGCGATGCCTCGTGCAGCCGCTCGAGATCGTCGGCGAGGGTCTGCTTGTCGGCGTAGACGAGGCGCCCCGCCGATGCCTCCCCGCCGGCCCAGCCGGCGCGTGCCGTGTCGAGGGTGAACCGCATCACGGGCACCGCGGGGCCGAACCCGTATCGGCCGTAGATCGTCGCCTCGGATGCGGTGAGCCCGGCGACCGGCGCACCGGCCCGCGCGGCCGCTCGCAGCTCGCCCTCGAGCAGGTCTCGCGCGATGCCTCGTCGACGATGGGTGCCCGCCACGGTCACCGAGCTGATCGCCCACATGTCGACCTCCCCACCGGGGAGGGTGAGCGGTGTCACCCAGCTGTTGACCGTCGCGATCGGCCAGGTTCCGGCCGCCGGATCGTAGACGCCGATGTTGCGCCGTGCGCGCATCGTCTCCCGCGCCTGCGCCAGCTCGGCGTCGGTGGGATCCTCATCGAGGAAGCCACGCGAGTCGGCGCGGAGGAAGCCCTCCGCGTCGGCGTCCACCGCCATGTCGGCGATGCGATAGTCCAGGCCCCTCTCGCGCAGGCGGCGCTGCGAATCCGGGTCGACGGAGATGATGGTCTCTTCCGGTGCGGTCATCCACCCAGCCTAGAGGGACGCGATCTCGCCCTCAGTGCGTCGCCTGCGCGGCCCGCAGACGGGCGAGCACCTGGTCGCGCAGCTCTTCGGGCGCGGTCTCCTTGCAGGCGCGTGCCACGACATCGGTGAGGGTCTTCGCCACCAGCGCCTCGTCCTTGCACGCCTCGCAGTTCTCGAGATGCTCGCGGATCTCGGTGTGCGCGGTACGGCAGACCTCGTTGCGGAGGTACTCCTCCAGATCCCGGCGCGCCTTCTCGCAGCCGCAGTCGCTCATTTTCTGCTCCTCGGTTCGGCCGCGCGGATTCCCCGTTCAGCGGCGTAGTCGGCCAGCAGCTCGCGGAGCATGCGCCTGCCACGATGCAGACGGCTCATCACGGTGCCGATGGGGGTCTTCATGATGTCGGCGATCTCCTGGTAGGAGAATCCCTCGACGTCGGCGAGGTAGACCGCGAGGCGGAAGTCCTCGGGGACCTCCTGCAGGGCATCCTTCACGACCGACGCCGGCATGTGGTCGATCGCCTCCGCCTCGGCCGAGCGGCTGTGCGATGCCGTCGTCGACTCGGCGCCGCCGAGCTGCCAGTCCTCCAGGTCGTCGATCGCGCTCTGGAACGGCTCGCGCTGACGCTTGCGGTAGAGGTTGATGTACGTGTTGGTGAGGATGCGGTACAGCCACGCCTTCAGGTTCGTCCCCTGCGTGAACGTCGACCACGCGCCGTAGGCCTTCACGAAGGTCTCCTGCACGAGATCGGCGGCGTCGGCCGGGTTGCGCGTCATGCGCATGGCTGCCGCGTAGAGCTGATCCATGAAGGGGATCGCCTGCTCCTCGAAGTCGCGTCGAGGATCGCGGGAAGCTGTCTCGTCCATCACCGGCCAGTCTAGGCGGGAGAGCACGTCGTCAGCAGAGACATCGTCGGTGCGGTCGCGCAGGGCACTCGCCGTCATGTGTCTTCTCCTCTCCGTCTGTCGCAGGCTTCACTAGGCTTAGAACCGATGAGCACTGAACGGTATTCCCCTGCACCCGCTCGAGGCCGGTACGTCGCCCCGGTCGCCGAGCACGCCGTGCGCGCGTCCGTCACCGTCCCCGGCTCGAAGTCGCTCACCAACCGCGAACTGGTGATCGCCGCGATCGCCGACGGACCGGGCCGGCTGATCCGTCCGCTGCACTCGGACGACTCCCGACGCATGATCGAGGCGCTGCGCCAGCTCGGAGTGGGCATCGAGGAGGAGCCGTCCGACGGCGACTTCGGCCCCGACCTCCTCATCACGCCCGGCCGTCTGCGTGGCGGGGTGACGGTCGACTGCGGCCAGGCCGGAACCGTGATGCGCTTCGTCGCTCCGCTCGCCGGGCTCGCCGACGACGAGGTGCACCTGACCGCACATGAGAGCGCCCTGCACCGTCCGATGGGCGCGCTGATCACCGGGCTGCGCGATCTGGGCGTCGACATCGACGACGAGGGCACCTGGTCGCTGCCGTTCACCGTGCGCGGGCACGGGCGCATCCGCGGGGGCAGGGTCGAGATCGACGCCTCCGGGTCCAGCCAGTTCGTCTCGGGGCTGCTGCTCGCCGCGCCACGCTTCGACGTCGGACTGCACCTCGTGCACACCGGCGAGCACCTGCCGAGCCTGCCCCACATCGACATGACGATCGAGTCGCTCAGCCGACGGGGCATCCGCATCGAGCGTCCCGCCGCGGGCGAGTGGCTCGTCGAGGCGGGCGTGCCGAGGGCGAAGGACATCGCGATCGAACCCGACCTGTCCAATGCCGCGCCGTTCCTCGCCGCAGCGCTGGTGACCGGCGGAGAGGTCACGGTGACCGGCTGGCCGCTGCACTCCACCCAGCCGGGGGCCCTGCTGCCCGACATCCTGCATGCCCTCGGCGCCCACACCAGCCGGCACGGCGGTGCGCTCACGGTGCGCGCCGGCGACGGCATCCGGGGCCTGGACATCGACCTGTCGGCGGCGAGCGAGCTGACCCCGACCATCGTCGGTCTCGCCGCCTTCGCCGACGGCCCCACCACCATCCGCGGCGTCGCGCACATCCGCACGCACGAGACCGACCGGATCGCGGCGCTCGTGAACAACCTCCGCGCCCTCGGCGGGGAGGCGGAGGAGCTGCCCGACGGCCTGCGCATCATCCCGCGGCCGCTGCGCGGCGGTGTCTGGCCGGCGCACCACGATCACCGGATGGCGACCACCGGCGCGCTCATCGGCCTGCGTGTCCCGGAGGTCGAGATCGACGACATCGGCACGACCGCGAAGACGCTGCCCGAGTTCACCCAGCTGTGGGAGCGCATGCTGACGGGCGCCATCGCGTGAGCTGGCTCGGCGACGACGACCTCGACGATGTCGAGGACTTCGACGAGAGCCGCATCCGCACCCGCCCCAACCCGAAGGCGAATCGCCCGCGCACCAAACGCCGCCCCGCCCACGACGATGCGGTCATCGGACGCATCCTCGGAGTCGATCGCGGCCGGTACAGCGTGCTGCTCGACGAGGACACCGCCGACGAGCGCATGATCACCGCGGCGAGGGCCCGCGAGCTGCGACGCACGCCGATCGTGACCGGGGACCGCGCCCGCGTGGTCGGCGACCTGTCGGGCGACGAGGGCACCCTCGGCCGCATCGTGAGCATCGTCGAGCGCACCTCGCTGCTGCGCCGCAGCGCCGACGACACCGACCAGGTCGAGCGGGTCATCGTCGCGAACGCCGATCAGATGCTCGTGGTCGTGGCGGCGGCGGATCCCGAGCCGCGAGCGCGCCTGGTGGACAGATACCTCGTCGCGGCGCTGGATGCCGGCATCCGCCCGCTGCTCGTCGTGACGAAGACCGATCTCGCCGACCCCGCCGACTTCCTCTCCCACTTCGATGGCCTGGATCTGACGGTGTTCACCAGCGCGCGAGGGCAGATGCCGGTCGACGAGATCGGCGAGGCCCTCGTGGGCCATTCCACGGTGTTCGTCGGTCACTCCGGGGTGGGCAAGTCGACGCTGGTGAACGCGCTGGTCCCCGACGCGCACCGCGCGACCGGACACGTCAACGAGGTCACCGGCCGCGGCCGGCACACGTCGTCGTCGACCGTGTCGCTGCGCTACGTCGGCGCCGCGGGCAGCGGGTGGGTGATCGACACCCCCGGTGTCCGCTCGTTCGGGCTCGGACACGTCGATCCCGCCAACATCCTCACCGCGTACACCGAGCTCGCGCAGATCGCCGCGGACTGCCCGCGCGGATGCACGCACCTGGCCGACGCGGAGGACTGCGCGTTGAACGAAGCCGCGGCCGACGGCGAGCTGAGCGAGACGGGACAGGCTCGCCTGGAGTCTCTGCAGCGACTGCTGGCCACCTTCGCCGGATAGGCTGGCCGGGTGACGACTCGCCTGGAACCCGGTACCCCCGCCCCCGACTTCTCGCTTCTCGATCAGGACGGCAGGGCCGTCTCGCTCGCCGATCTGCGCGGCCAGAAGGTCATCCTGTACTTCTACCCGGCGGCGATGACTCCGGGCTGCACGACGCAGGCGTGCGACTTCCGCGACAGCATCTCATCGCTGCAGGCCGCCGGGTACACCGTGGTCGGCATCTCCCGTGACGAGCCCGAGAAGCTGCGCGCGTTCCGCGAGCGCGACGGGCTCACCTTCACGCTGCTCAGCGACCCCGACCACGCGGTGCACCTGGCGTACGGCGTGTGGGGCGAGAAGATGAACTACGGCAAGGTCGTCGAAGGCGTCATCCGCTCCACCTTCGTCATCGACGAGCAGGGCACGATCAGCGCGGCCCAGTACAACGTGAAGGCGACCGGTCACGTCGCCCGACTGCGCAAGATCCTCGGCATCGACGCCTGAGGTCAGGGCTCGGTGTCTCGCTCGGCCCTCCGGCTCGGGCTCAGTCCCGAGCGCTCGGTTCTGCGCCACGGTGCAGCCGCGGGTCCGACTCCCCGTCGCGCCGCGTCGCGGTGATCAGCAGAACCAGACCGATCAGTGCCGTCCCGCCGACGCCGAGCGTGAACAGCCACACCTTCGGCTCCAGGCTGAGGGATGCCAGCCCGAGGGCGACACCGAGGACCTGGAACACCACTCCCCCTGACCGCGCCCACGAGGCGCGACGCAGGGTGCCCCACGCGAACGCACCGAGGGCGCCGGCCGCGATCAGTGTGAGCACGATGAGCGCGATGCCGCCGACGGTCGACGATGCCTCGCCCGCCCCCAGTGCCAGCAGCTCGATGATGCAGACGACCCCGAGGGCGACTGCCTCGAGGGCGAGCACGATGGCTGCGGCGATGGTCGGGCCGGAAGTGCGCACGGGGACTCCTCTCAAGAGCTGTGGAAAAACCCTTGATTTCAGATGGTTTCTGTAACACAATGGAACAAGCCATGTGCTCCCACATCGGAGTGGGGCGGGCGATCGCCCGCATCACCAGGGTAGCCGACCCCGATCCGCTCACCCGATCTGCGCGCCGCGAGAACGGCGCCCCGCACCGAAACACCTATCTCTGAGGAGCCCCCGTATGGACTGGCGCGATAAAGCAGCCTGCCTGACCGTCGACCCCGAGCTGTTCTTCCCCGTCGGGAACACCGGCCCCGCTGTCGATCAGATCGAGAAGGCCAAGGCCGTCTGCGCCACCTGCACCGTCACGGAGATCTGCCTGCAGTACGCCCTCGAGTCCGGCCAGGACTCGGGCGTGTGGGGCGGTCTGTCCGAAGACGAGCGCCGCGCGCTCAAGCGCCGCGCGGCCCGCGCACGCCGCGCCGGCTGACGCAGCCGCTCCGCTCGGGGCTCCGAGCGCACACGATCGGATCAGCGCCGGTCATCCTGCGGGATGACCGGCGCTCATCCGTGTGCCGGCGGCTCGCGGCGGGACGAGGGTCAGACGGAGATCCAGCGCATCGGGATCTCGATGATCACCTCGGTGCCCTCTCCCTCCGCACCCTTCCACTCGATGCTGCCGCTGAGCTCGCCCTGGATCAGCGTGCGCACGATCTGCGTGCCGAGCCCCTGACCCACCCGTCCCTCGGGCAGACCGTGCCCGGTGTCCGCCACGGTCACGCGCAGCAGCTCCGAGGTGCGGGTCGCCTCGATGCGCACAATGCCCTCCTGGCCCGCGAGCCCGTGCTCGACGGCGTTGGTCACCACCTCGGTGAGCGCGAGCGCCAGCGGTGTCGCGTATTCGCTCGGCAGCACGCCGAAGCGCCCCTCGAGCTGCGTGCGTGCGCGCGTGTTGGGCGCGGCGGCGACCTCTGCGACGAGCTTGAGCACGCGGTCGAAGACCTCGTCGAAGTCCACGGTCTGAGCGAGCCCACTGGCCAGCGTGTCGTGCACGACGGCGATCGACTCGACCCTTCGCATCGCCTGGGTGAGCGCCTCACGCGCCTCGTCCGAATGCGTGCGCCGCGCCTGGATGCGCAGCAGCGAGGCGACCGTCTGCAGGTTGTTCTTCACTCGATGGTGGATCTCGCGGATCGTCGCATCCTTGGTGATCAGCTCCTGCTCCTGGTGACGCAGCTCCGACACGTCGCGGCACAGCACGATGGCGCCGATGCGGGTGCCGCGATCCTTGAGCGGGATGGCTCGAAGCGACACGGTGACGCCACGCGCCTCCATGTCGGTGCGCCACGGAGCCCGGCCGGTCACCACCACGGGCAGCGACTCGTCGACCTGACGCGACGGGGGGACGAGCCGCGTGGTGACCTCGGCCAGCGACTCCCCCTCGAGCTCGTCGTCGAAGCCCATCCGATTGAACGCGGACAGCGCGTTGGGGCTCGCGAACGTCGTGATGCCGTCGACGTCGAGCCGGATCAGTCCGTCGGAGGCGCGCGGCGCACCGCGGCGCGGCGCGGTGGGAGCGGACAGATCGGGGAACTCTCCGGAGGCGATCATGTGGAACAGGTCGTTCGCGCACTCGTCGAAGCTGATCTGCTGGCGCGACGGCATCCGCACCTCGCCGAGGTTGGTGTGCCGGGTCAGGACCCCGATGATCTCGCCCTCGTCGTTGCCCTCGCGGCGGCGGATCGGCACGGCGCGGACCCGGGTGGGGGTCTCCTCGAACCAGTCCGGTGAGGACGAGTCGACGATCGTCCCGGATTCGGAGGCCGCCTGCACCTGGGTGCGCCACTGCGGGCGGACCTTCTCGCCGACGAGATCACGGTAGAACAGCGTGGCGGCGCCGCTGGGGCGCGAGTGGGTGACCGCGATGAACGAGCCGTCGGAGGTCTTGATCCAGATCACCATGTCGGCGGAGGCGAGGTCGGCCAGCAGCTGGCCGTCGCCGGCCAGGCGGTGCAGCCATTCGACATCGGCATCCGTGAGGAGACCCTGGGCGTGGACGAGGTCGCTGAGTGTTGACACGGATTCAGCCTACTGGCGCGCGGAGACGCGTTCAGAGGATGGCGAGGGAGCTGGCCCGCCAGCGCCCGTCGAAGCCCTCCAGCCGGATCGCCACCGCTCGCGTGCGTCCGGGCCCCGCCACCACCACGACCGCCTCGATGACGTTGTCGACCGGGGCGCTCTCGCGAATCGAGAGGATCTGGAAGCTGGGTCGCGTGGGAGCCTGGTTGCGGGCGCTGCGCGCGCGGGCCGACAGGTTCGCTCGGGTGACCAGGGCGCGGAACGCGTCTTCGCTGAACCATCGTGCGAGCTGATCGACCTCGCGCACACCGGCGAGGACCTCCAGAGCCCCCTGCGTCAGGCTGCGCAGCAGCGGCACCGGATCGGGCAGCTCGGCCGCCGAGGTCGGCTGCGGAGCGAAGTATTCGTTCAACGTCGTCGTCATTGCGCGATACCCCCCGGCGCGTGGTGCTGCTCATCTTCGTAGCGAACCCCACGAAAATAACACAGGGCGTCTGCTGTGCCGAGGGTGTTCGCACCCGGCTGTGGATAACCCGCATCGTCCGGATGTGTTCTCCTCTACTGTCGACAGCGTGGAATGGGAGCATCTCTTCGATGACCTCGAGGGCCAGCTCGCGGCCGAGTGGGAGGCCGAGCGCGCGGCGCTGGATGCCGAGTCCGAGCGGCTGCGCATCTCGAAGCTGACACTGCATGACCGCCTGCGGGCGATGAGCGCGACCGAGGGCAGGATGATGCTCGAACTGGCGGGCGGTGAGCGGTGGGATGCCGTGCTGCGCGTCGTCGGCGCCGACTGGGTCGGCGTGAGCGCGGGCGGGGACTCGCGGATGCGGATCGCCCCGTTGGATGCGATCGAGTCGCTCGCGGTCGACCACGGGACCCTGCTCGCCAGCCTCTCCCCCGGCGCACCGGACAGCGGCCTGCGCGGGCGGATGACGCTCGGGTTCGTGCTGCGCGATCTCGCGCGGCGGCGCGTGCCGGTCACGGTCGGCAGGCGCTCCGGGGATCCTCAGCACGGCACGATCGACCGCGCGGGCGCGGATCATCTCGATCTCGCGCTGCACGATCCGCACGAGCCGCGGCGCGTGCGCTCGGTGCGCGGATTCCGCAGCATCCCGTTCGTCTCGCTCAGCTGGGTGCGCGTGGAAGACGCGTCGGGCGTCGTCTGAGCGGACGGTGGCGGCGAGCGAGCGAGGTCAGTCCCTGCGCAGCGGCGCGGTTCCCCAGACCTCGGGGAAGCTGGCCTCATTGGACTGCCGCCAGAGCGCCATCCGGCGCGCCTCCTCGGACTGCGCGTCGAGGTAATCGGCGAGGCTGGCGTGCTCCACCCGCCAGCGGGGCGGCGATCCGACCTGCGAGCCCCGCAGACGCCCCTCGTGCACGAGGTCGATGACTTCGTCGACCTCGATGCTGAGAAGCTCCGCAACCTGCGCGGGCGCGAGGAAGCGCGGAGTGTCTCTGGGTGCCTGGGACATGCATTCATTCTCCCCCGACGTGGCATGAAAGCCGTCATCGACCGGCCGCTGTGGATAACTTCGGCGGCGGTCGTCCGACTTCTGTGACGATGTCTGCATGATCCGCTCCCGTTCCCCGCGTGCGTTCTTCGGCGATCTGCGATTCCTGATCGGCGTCGTGCTCGTGGTCGCGTCGGTCGCCGGCGTCTGGCTGCTGGTGTCGACCTCGCGCCAGACCACCCCGGTCCTGCAGGCGACGAGAACGGTGCTTCCCGGTGAGACGATCAGCTCGGCGGAGCTCCAGGTCGTCGAGGTGGGGCTCGGCGCGCTCGGCGACTCGTACCTCGCTCCGCAGAGCCTCGAGCCGGGCGCTGTCGCGGTGCGCACGCTCACCGCCGGCGAGCTGGTGCCGCTCGCCGCCGTGGGCGACCCGGACGACCTGCGCACCACATCCGTGGTGATCCGAAGCACCGCCGTGCCGGCCGACGTGACGGGCGGGGCCGTGGTCGAGCTGTGGCATGCTCCCCCGCTCGAGGACGGACGCGCATTCGAGGCGCCGCGGATCCTCGTCGCGGACGCGGTCATCGCGCGCGTCGCCGAGGAGGACGGCATGCTCGCCGGAGCGCGCACAGACGTCGAGGTCGTCGTCGACCGGGACGACGTCGCCGACGTGCTGGCCGCGATCACCGGCGGGGACGCCATCTCGATCGTCCCGACAGGGGCGGTGTCGCGATGAACCTGATCATCGTCGACGACGGCGCCGATGCGGCGCTGCTCGCGACCGATCTCGAGCTCGAGGGGGCACAGGTCACGGTCGTGCCACGCGACGCCGTGCCCGCGCTGCAGCTGAGCGGCATCGACGCGCTGCTCGTCCCGCCGATCCGGTCCCTGCTGACATCCGACCTGGTCAGCGCCTGCGATCGCGCCGGCGTGCGGGTGGTGCCGGTCGGCGCGGCAGACTCACGGATCGCATCGCGCTTCGGCCTGCCCGCACCGCTGCCGTTCGACACACCGGGAGCGCGGGTCCTCGCCACGATCACCGCCGGAGCCACCGCGGACGGGTCCTCCGATCCCGCCCGGCCGCCTCGTGTTCTCGCGGTGTGGGGGCCGCACGGCGCCCCCGGGCGCACCACGATGGCCATCCAGCTCGCCGTGGAGCTGATCCGGGCCGGGCGCCGCACGGCGCTGGTCGACGCTGACAGCGTGGCTCCGTCGGTGGCGCTGCAGCTGGGGCTGGGCGATGAATCCCCCGGTCTCGCGGCCGCGTGCCGGCGCGCCCAGCTCGGCAGTCTGGACGTCGCCGAGCTGTCCCGCCTCGCCGTGCCGCTGGAGACATCGGCGGGCGTGCTGGATGTGCTCGGCGGGCTGAATCGCCCCAGTCGATGGCCCGAGCTCGCCGCCGCGCGGCTGCGCGCCACGCTCGCGGTCGCCCGTGACTGGCAGGACGAGATCGTCGTCGACGTCGCGGCCGCGTTCGACGAGGATGACGATCAGCTCGGACCCGATGCGCCGCAGCGGCACGCCGCGACCGCCGCCGTGCTGCTCGAGGCCGACGCCGTGGTCGCCGTGCTCGGCGCCGACCCGCTCGGCGTCAGCCGGTTCCTGCGCGGGTACACCGAGCTGCGTCACCTCGTGGGCGATACCCCCGTCACGGTCGTGGCCAACCGCGCACGCCCCGGTCCGCTCGGCATCGACGCCAGAGGACAGATCCGTCGCACGCTGAGCCGCTTCGCCGGCATCGACGACGTCGCCTTCGTTCCGCACGACCAGCGGGCGGCCGATGCCGCGGCGCTGCACGCCAGAGCGATCGCGGACGTCTCGCCGCGCTCTCAGCTCGTGAGCGCCGTGCGACGCGTCGCCGCCGGTCTCGGCGCCCGAGCGGAGGTCACTGGCGGTAGCTCGCGAGGAAGTTTCCGAGGCGCTCGACGGCTTCGCTGAGCACGCGCGCCTCCGGCAGCGTGACGACGCGCAGGTGGTCGGGGGTGGCCCAGTTGAACCCGGTGCCCTGCACCAGCAGGATCTTCTCCGACACGAGCAGGTCGTAGACGAGCTTCTCGTCGTCGCGGATCTCGTGCACCTCGGGGTCCAGCCGGGGGAATGCGTACAGCGCTCCCGCCGGTTTCACGCAGCTGACGCCGGGGATGGCTTCGAGTCCTCGCCATGCGATGTCGCGCTGCTCGTGCAGTCGGCCGGTCGGCGCGATCAGCGAGTCGATCGACTGCACCCCTCCGAGCGCAGCCTGCACCGCGTACTGCGCCGGCACGTTCGGGCACAGCCGAGTGGATGCCAGCAGGGTGATCCCCTCGAGGAACCCACGCGCGTGCGAGGTCGGCCCCGTGATGACGACCCACCCCGACCGGTAGCCGGCCACACGGTAGGTCTTGGACAGGCCGTTGAAGGTGAGACACAGCAGATCGGGGGCGAGGGTGGCGGTAGGGATGTGGGTCGCCTCGTCGAAGAGGATGCGATCGTAGATCTCGTCGGAGAGCAGCAGCAGATCGTTCTCCCGCGCGATCTGCACGATGCCCTCGAGAACCTCCCTGGAGTACACCGCGCCGGTGGGGTTGTTGGGGTTGATGACGACGATCGCCTTGGTGCGCGGCGTCACCTTCGATCGGATGTCCTCGAGGTCGGGCTGCCAGCCGTTCTGCTCGTCGCAGAGGTAGTGCACCGGGGTGCCGCCGGCGAGCGATGTCATCGCCGTCCACAGCGGATAGTCCGGGGCGGGGATGAGCACCTCGTCGCCCTCGTCGAGCAGCGCCTGCATGACCATCGTGATCAGCTCGGAGACGCCGTTGCCCAGGAACACGTCGTCGGGGTCGAAGCGCGGGAAGCCGTCGATCTCCTCGTAGCGGCTGACGACCGCGCGTCGGGCCGTGATCACGCCCTTGCTCTCGCTGTAGCCGTGCGCGGTCGGCAGGGCGGCGAGCATGTCGCGCACGATCTGGTGCGGGGCCTCGAAGCCGAAGGTCGCCGGGTTGCCGGTGTTCAGCTTGAGGATCTGATGCCCCTCGGACTCGAGCCGCGCCGCCTCGATCAGTGCCTTGCCGCGGATCTCGTAGAGAACGTTCCTCAGCTTCGACGACTGGTCAAGAGTGCGGCGTGTCATTCCGCAAGGATACCGGGGGCAGACGCAGCGATGCCGCGTGCGACAGCCGCTCGCGGCGGCTGCTGTCGACGTGGGCGTGCGCGAGCCTGCTGGCCCTGTCGCCGTCGCGGTCGCGGATCGCCTCGAACAGCGCGACATGCTCGTCGGCGATGTGCACGAGGTCGTCGTGCTGCACGAGCGACCAGCGCAGGCGGCTGCGGATGCTCTGCATGAGGCCCGCCAGCAGCCGATTGTCGGCGAGCTCCACGACGATCTCGTGGAAGTCGGCGGCAGCGCGGCGCGAGATGAGCCGGTCGTCGTGAGCGGCACTGTCCTGCTCCTCCTGCAGGGCGAGCTGCAGGCGATCCAGGCCGTCACGGCGATGGCGCTCCGCGGCGAGGCGGAACGCCATCGGCTCGAGCACCTGGCGGACCTCATCGAGATCGGCGAGGTCGGCGGCCGTGAACTCGCGGACGATGGCCCAGGTGCGCGGCCGCAACTCGACGAGCCCCTCGGCCTCGAGCATCTTCAGGGCGTCGCGCACCGGCACGCGGCTCACGCCGAACTCGCTCGCGAGGTCGCGTTCGATCAGCTTGCTGCCCGGTTCCCGGTCGCCGTCGAGGATCGCGTCGCGCAACCACGACGCGACCCTGCTGGACTCCAGCTCCCGGTCGTCTGCTCTTCCCACGCACTCATCCTCGCATCCCGACGGGAGAGAAGCCGGTCAGGCGGTCTTGGCCGGCGTCTTCTCCACCCAGCGGATGCCCTCCTTCAGCGTCGGCACGATCTCGGTGCCGATCCGGCGGGCGAGCAGATCGTCGAGCCGGTCGAGCGGGCCGATCAGCGTGCGTCCACCCGCGCGCGCCACGCGGATGGCGGCGTCGATCTTGGGCTGCATCGAGCCCTCGGCGAATGTCATCGCGGCCACGGCGTCAGCGGAGGCGGTGTGGATGTCCCGCTGCTCCGGTGTCCCCCAGTTCTCGCTGACGTAGTCGCCGTCGGTGAGCATGATCAGCGTGTCGGCGCCGATGTCGGCGGCGAGCGCTGCGGATGCGAGGTCCTTGTCGACGACGGCCTGCACGCCCACGTGACGGCCCTTCGAGTCCACGCGAACCGGCACCCCTCCTCCGCCGACGCACACCGCGAGGCTGCCGGCCTCGAGCAGCCGGCGGATCAGCGGTGCCTGCACGATCGCGAGGGGGTTGGGCGAGGGCACGACGCGGCGGAATGCCTTGCCGTCCTTGGCGATCGTCCATCGGTACTCCGCCGCCGCCTCCGCGGCGTCGTGCGCGGAGTACTGCGGTCCGATGAGCTTGGTGGGGCGCTCGAACGCCGGGTCCGACTCGTCGACGATCGTGGTGGTGATGATGCCGGCCACCTCGCGCGCACCGTTGAGCGCGTTCGACAGCTCCTGCTGGACGACGTAGCCGATCATGCCCTGGGTCTCGGCACCGAGGATGTCGAGCGGATAGGCGGCGACGTCCTGGTAGGCGAGGTTCTGCAGCGCGAGCAGGCCCACCTGGGGCCCGTTGCCGTGCGTGATGACCATCTCGTTCTCGCTCGCGAGCGAGGCGAGCGCCTCACACGTGGAACGGACGTTGGCCCGCAGATACTCGGCGGTCATCGGCTCGCCACGCCGCGCGAGAGCGTTGCCGCCCAGAGCCACCACGATACGCATTCTGTCTCCCTTGTTGAGCCGACTTGGTATCCCAGAGTCGAGGATGGTATTCCATCCAGACAAATGGTATACCTATAACCAAGACATTCACAGCGCCCCTTCCTCGACATCCCGAACGAAGCGGACGCCTCGGAGAGAAGACGATGACCCCCGTCGCCACCCCTGTCGCGCTGAGCGCGAGCAGCTGGGATGCCGCGCTTGAGGAGACGCTCTCAGGCGGCAGCAGTGCCCAGCCGCACAGCACCGGCCCTGTCGCCGTCGCGGCCGGCACGCGCGGTGCGGTGCACTCGGTGCACGGCCGGGTCGTCAACCTCCGCGTCGGCGACGGTCTGATCGCGTTGGCGCACGAGTCGCTCGACGACGCGCCGTGGACGGTGCGTCTGCACGCCGCGGACTGGTCGGCGCTGAGCGGGGCGCGAGTCGGAGACGACGTCCGGATCACGAGGAACGCGCTGTCATTGTCCGGCGGAGCGCTGGTTCGGGTTCTGCTCGCGCCGGATGGCGCCCGGTCGCTCACGCCCGACGCCGGCGTCCCCGTCGGCCTCCCCGCCGCGCTGGCAGTACTGGACGGGGTGCCCTCGCCGGCCGCCAGCACGCCGTTCGGAGCACTCGCGGCGGATGCCCTGAGCGTCGGCATCCGTCGCCTGACACGCACCGCGCGCGCCCTGCTCGACGGCGAACCGGACGCGGCGGAGGCGACGACGGCGGCCGCGCTGCGTCTGCTCGGCCTCGGCGAGGGCCTCACCCCGTCGGGTGATGACGTGCTGTCCGGACTCGCCTTCGTCGCCGCGCACCCCGGCTTCGGGCTCACTGCGCTGCGGCATCCGCTGCGTCTCGTCGCCGAATCCGCTGAGCAGCGCACCACGCTGCTCAGCGCCGTCACCCTGAGCGCCGCCCTCGAGGGTCGCGCGCGGGCGCGCCTGCACGATCTCGTCGGCGCGATCATCGCCGGCGACGAGCGGGCGATCCACCGCGCCGCCGCGCACACGGCCGAGATCGGCCACACATCCGGGCACGACCTGCTGACCGGCATCCGCCTCGGCGTCGTCCTCGCCCTCGACATCCCCCGACCCTCACCATTCACCGAAGGAGATCACCGATGAGCACTGCGACCACGATCGAGGAGCGCTATCTCGACAGCGCCGCCGCCGGAGACCTGGGCGGCGTCCGCGCCGCCCTCGCCGACGGCGCCGACCGGAACGCGGTGGACCGCGAAGAGGCCTCCGCGATCCTGCGTGCGGCCCGCGGCGGCCACCTCGAGGTGGTGCGCGCGCTGATCGCCGAGGGCGTGGACATCGACGCCCAGGATCAGACCTGCTCGAACCCGTTCCTGTACGGCTGCATCAACGACGATCTGGAGCTGGTGAAGACGATGGTCGACGCCGGCGCCGACCTCAAGCGCCTCACGCGCATGGGCGGCAACGGCCTGACCCCGGCCGCCGAGAAGGGTCATCTCGAGGTCGTGCGCTACCTGCTCGAGAACACCCGCATCAACGTCAACCTCACCAACAACCTCGGCTGGACCGCGCTGATCGAGACCATCATCCTCGGCGACGGCGGCCCGGTCCGCCAGCAGATCGTCGAGCTCCTGCTCGCCCACGGCGCGAAGCCCGGCATGCCCGATCCGTGGGGCGTGCCCCCCGTCGAGCTGGCGCGCGAGCGCGGCTTCGACGAGATCGTGGCGATCCTCGAGAACCACCAGGCCTGAACGACATTCCGGAAGGGAAGACGATGACCAGACACATCGAAATCAGGAAGAACACGTACCTCGACTCGGTCTCGCTCATGTCGATGAGCACCAAGGCCAACGCCGTCGAGGGCGTGACCCAGGCCCTGCTGGGCATGGCCACGCCGATGAACAAGGAGGTGCTCGCCAACGTCGGCGTCGATGACCCCGCCGTGGACGACGCGCGTCCCAGCGACCTGATGATCGTGATCGACGCGAGTGACGACACGATCGAGGCGGCGATCGAGGCTGTGAACGACATCCTCGCCCGCAAGGACAAAGGCGCCGCCGCAGCGCACGAGGTGCGCTACCGCACTCTGGACGGCGCGTTCTCGGAGGCACCCGACACGAACCTCGTGCTGATCTCGGTCAACGGCGCATTCGCCGCTCGGGAGGCGCGCAAGGCGCTGAACGCCGGGAAGAGCGTGATGATCTTCTCGGACAACGTCCCCGTCGAGGACGAGCTCTCGCTCAAGCGGCTCGCGCACGAGAAGGGCCTGATCGTGATGGGGCCCGACTGCGGAACCGCCATCATCAACGGCACCGGCCTCGCGTTCGCCAACGCCGTGCGCCGCGGGAGCATCGGCATCGTCGGAGCCTCGGGCACCGGCAGCCAGGAGGTCTCGGTGCGCATCCACGACTTCGGCGGCGGCGTCTCCCAGCTCATCGGCACCGGCGGCCGCGACCTGTCCACCGAGATCGGCGGCATCTCGATGATCGACGGCATCCGCGCGCTCGACGCCGACCCCGAGACGAGCGTGATCGTGATCGTCTCCAAGCCCCCGGCCGAGGACGTCGCCGAGAAGGTGCTCGCCGTCGCCGGCGAGGCGTCCAAGCCGGTGTTCGTCACCTTCCTGGGGTCGGATCGCACCGAGTCCGGCTACGACAACGTGACCATGGTCACCGCCGGCACCAAGCCGCTGGCCATCGCCGCCGTCGTCGCCTCGGGCATCGACGAGTCGACGCTCGACAAGCACCCGCTGAACATCCCGCTGGTCGAGGAGGTGCGCGCCAAGCTCGCCCCCGAGCAGAAGTACGTGCGCGGCCTGTTCTGCGGCGGCACGCTGTGCGACGAGTCGATGTTCGCGGCGCTCGCGAAGTACGACAACGTGTACTCGAACATCCAGAAGGACCCGGCTCGCCGCATCGGCGCGACCGACCCCTCGCGCGAGCACACCTTCCTCGACATGGGCGACGACGACTTCACCAACGGGCGCCCGCACCCGATGATCGACCCCTCGCTGCGCCTGCAGCGGATCGTCGAAGAGGCCAAGGACCCCTCGGTCGGCGTCATCGCGATGGACTTCGTGCTCGGTTTCGGCTCGCACGCCGACCCGGTGGGCGTGACGATCCCCGCGATCACCGAGGCCAAGGCCATCGCCGCCGAGCGCGGACACCACCTGGAGATCCTCGGCTACGTGCTGGGCACCGACCTCGACACCCCGGCTCTCGCCGACCAGGTCGCCCAGCTCGAGGCCGCCGGCGTGACCATCGCCTCCTCCTCCACCAACCTCGGGCTGCTGGCCCGTGAATTCGTCGCGAAGGGTGACAACTGATGAGCGTCAACGATCTGTTCTCCTCCACACTGAGGCCGGTGAACCTGGGTCTCGACATGTTCGCCGATGATCTCAGGGCACAGGGCGTCGAGCCCGTGCTCATGGACTGGACCCCGCCGGGTGGCGGCGACCCCGACGTCGTCGCCGCGCTGGGCCGGCTCGAGGATCCCGCGATCGCCGAGAAGATCGACGCGGCCAACCAGGTGGCGCTCGATCGCATCCTGTCGGCGCAGCCCTTCCTGGAGGGCTTCGGCCAGGCGATCGACACCGTGCCGGGCATGACCGCGAAGACGATCCTGCACGCGGGTCCGCCCATCGAGTTCACCCGCATGTCCGGCCCGATGAAGGGCGCCGTCACCGGTGCACTCGTGTTCGAGGGCCTGGCGAAGGACGTCGACGAGGCGTTCGAGCTCGCCGCCTCCGGCGAGATCACCTTCTCGCCGTGCCACGAGCACCAGTCGGTCGGCTCGATGGCCGGTGTCACCAGCGCCAGCATGTGGGTGCACAAGGTCACCAACCGCACACACGGGAACACCGCGTACACCAACCTGTCCGAGCAGCTGTCGAAGATCCTCCGCTTCGGCGCCAACGACCAGTCGGTCATCGATCGGCTGAACTGGATGCGCGACGTGTTCGGACCGGTGCTCGCCGGCGCCATGGCGCTGAACGAGGACGGTCTCGATCTGCGCCTGATGCTCTCGCAGGCGCTGCACATGGGTGACGAGGCGCACAACCGCAACGTCGCCGGCACCACCCTGCTGATCCAGGCACTGGCGCCGTACATCCTCGAGACCGACTTCACCACGAAGGAGAAGCGCGAGGTGTTCGACTTCGTCGCCTCCTCCGACTACTTCTCCGGACCGACCTGGATGGTCGCGGCGAAGGCGTCGATGGATGCCGCGCAGGGCGTCGAGAACTCGACGATCGTGACCACCATGGCGCGCAACGGGGTCGAGTTCGGCATCCGGGTCGCCGGCACGGGCGGTCAGTGGTTCACCGGCCCCGCGCAGGAGGTCATCGGACCGATGTTCGCCGGCTACACCCGCGAGGACTCCGGGCTCGACATGGGCGACTCGGCCATCACCGAGACCTTCGGGATCGGCGGCTTCGCGATGGCCGCAGCCCCGGCGATCGTCGCCCTGGTCGGCGGCACCGTCGAGGAGGCGATGGGCTACTCGCGCACCATGAACGCGATCACCACGGGCAACAACCCGAACATCACGATCCCTGCGCTCGACTTCATGGGCGTGCCCTCCGGCATCGACGTGCGCAAGGTGATGGAGACCGGCATCCTGCCGATCATCAACACCGCCATCGCGCACAAGGACCCGGGCATCGGCATGATCGGCGCGGGTATCACGCACCCGCCGGTCGAGGCCTTCCAGAAGGCGCTGCGCGCCCTCGTCGACACGGTGAAGCCATGACCGCGCTCGCGCCCGCCGTTGCGGGATCCGAGCTGAAGTGGTGGAAGAAGGGTGACATCGCGGCGTTCTTCGCGCTGTTCACCAACAACCTGACGAACATCATCACCTTCACGGCCCTGCTCACCATGGCCGGCCTGCCGGTGAGCATGGTCGTGGGCAGGATCGCTCCCGCGTTCGGACTGGCGATCCTGATCACCTCGTCGATGTACGTCTGGTTCGCTCGGCGGCTGGCGGCCAAGGAGGGTCGGGGCGACGTCGTCGCCCTGCCCTCGGGCCCGAGCGCGCCGTCGATCTTCACCGTGACCTTCCTCGTCATCCTGCCGGTGTACTCCACCACGCAGGATGCGGAGCTGGCGGTGGGCATCGGCCTGGTGTGGGGCTTCCTCGAGGGACTGATCCTCTTCGTGGGATCGTTCTTCGGCGACCTGCTGCGCCGCGCCGTGCCCCGCTCGGTGCTGCTCGCGTGCCTGGCGGGCCTCGGGCTGCTGCTGCTGGCGATGAACCCGATGCTGCAGACCTTCCAGTTCCCGGTGGTCGCCTTCGTCGTGCTCGTCATCGTGTTCATGAACTGGTTCGGCCGCGCGCCGTTCCTCGGCAGGGTCCCCACCGGGCTGCTGCTGCTGATCGTGGGTACGGCCGCTGCCTGGGCATTCGGGCTGCAGACGCCCGAGGCCGTGCAGTCCGCGCTCGTGTACGCCGGCTGGCACCCGCCGCAGGTGGCCATCGGCAGCTTCGTCGAGGGTGTCGCGCACTCCGCACCGTACCTCGCCTCGGCCGTGCCGCTGGCGCTGGCGAACTACGTGTTCGACCTGGAGAACATCGAGGCCGCCGAGGCCGCGGGCGATCACTACCGGGCGCGCCCGGTGATGCTGGTCAACGGCGGAGCGACGATGATCGGCGCTCTGATGGGCAACCCGTACCCGGTGACGGTGTACATCGGCCACACGGCGTACAAGGAGATGGGCGCGGGCATCGGCTACACGATGCTGAACGGCATCACGATGTTCGCCGTGGGCCTGTTCGGCATGAGCGCCCTGCTGCTGTCGGTGGTCCCGATGGCGGCGATCGCGCCGATCCTGATCTACATCGGGATCGTCACCGCCGCGCAGTCGGTGCGTGAGACGCCGAAGGTGGAGCTGCCGGTGATCTTCGTCGCACTGTTCCCCTGGATCGCGAACTGGGCCAACAGCCTCGTGGGCAACACCCTGAAGTCGGTGGGCACGAACGCCGCCGAGGTGGGTGCGGACGCACTCAACTCCGCGGGCACCTACTTCTCGGGCATCTCCACGCTCGGCAACGGCGCACCGCTGTCATCGCTGCTCTGGGGCATGATCGCGATCTTCGCGATCCGCAACAAGCCGATGCTCGGTGCGATCGTCAGCGGGCTGGCCGGCATCCTCGCCTTCTTCGGGGTCATCCACGCCGCCGTGCCCAGCCTCCCGCAGGCCTGGGATCTCAGCGACTCGCATGTGATGTTCCTCGTGGCCTACCTCATGGTCGCGGCGCTGTTCGTGGCCAAGTGGATCCAGGATCGCACCACCGGCACGACCGTGACCTTCAGCGATACCGACGAGATCACGCTCAGCAGCGCCGTCTCGCCGTCGCTGATCCAGTCCACCAGGGGCTGACACGAAGGCGGGTCCGGGCGCGCACCGAGCCCGGACCCGCCGGATACCGCAGAATCGGTGCACACGAGAACGGATGGCCATGTCCTCCCCCACCATCGATTCCGCGCTGGTCGATCCCGGTGCCGACCGGATCGCCGCCTACGCGGCGCGCGGCTACGCCGACGACGTCCTGCCGATCCGTCCGAAGGATCGCTCCTGGAAGACCCCGCAGTTCATCACCGTCTGGATGGGGCCGATCCACAACATCCTGTCGTACTTCACGGTGATGACCTTCTTCGCCCTCGGGCTCAACGCGTGGCAGGTGGTCGCGGCGATCATGACCGCCGCAGTCATCGTCTCGATCGGGTACGTCCTCAACGGACAGGCCGCGGCGAAGTACGGGGTGCCCTTCGCGATGCAGCTGCGTGAGGCCTTCGGCCACAAGGGCGCACTGATCCCCACCTGGGTGCGCGGCATCATCGCCGGATTCATGTTCTTCGGCATCACCAGCGTCTCCTCCGCGCAGGCCTTCGACGTGGTCTTCGAGACCATCTGGCCCGGCTTCTCGCAGATCGGCGGCGGCGCCGACATCCTGGGGCTGCCCATCCCGACGGCGATCTCGTACGTGGTCACCTGGATCATCACCGTCGGGCTGTTCCTGGGCGGGCAGGCCTTCCTCGGCAGGTTCAGCAACTGGGCCAACCCGGCCGTGTACATCCTCGTGGTCATCGCCGTCGTCCTCGCGATCGTCAACGCCGGTGGCCTCGGCGCGGTGTTCTCCACTCGTGTGGTCGACGCCCCCGTCACCCCGCTCATCTTCATCACCTGCGTGTCGATCCTGGTGTCGAACTGGGCGGGTCCCATCGTCAACACCGGCGACTACACCCGCAACGCCACCTCGATGAAGGCACCGGCGATCGGATTCCCGATCGGAGTGATCGGGTCGTATCTGCTGTTCGCCCTGGTCACGGTCTCGTTCGTCGCGGCGCTGCAGGTCGTCTCCGGCGGCGACGTCGACATCAACCGCCCCGGAGTCTTCATCCAGGCCATCAACGAGGGCGTCGGCAATCCGTTCGTGGTGGTGCTGCTGATCCTCGCGATGAACGTCGGCGCCATCGCGTTCGTGGTGTTCGGCAACATGCTCCCGGCCGGGCTGCAGCTGACCGCACAGCTGCCGAAGGTGTTCACGCTGCGTCGCGGCGCGATCCTGGCCGCGGTCATCGGCACGCTGATCGTGCCGTGGAAGTTCGTCGAGAACACCGACGCGCTCTTCCTGTTCTACTCGCTGATCGGGTCGATGTTCGGTCCCATCGTGGGCATCATGCTCGCCTCGTACTTCCTCGAGCGGCGGCGCACCCTCGACATCGAGGGCATCTACGCCGACTACCGCGGCGGAGAGAAGGGCTCGCTGCCCGCCTACAACTGGCGCGCACTCGGCGTGCTCATCGCCAGCTTCGCGATCACCATGGCCGGTCGCCTGCCCGGCATCGCGTCGGTGGAGTTCTTCGTCCAGGCGAACAACCTCGCGTTCTTCTCGGGCCTGATCATCGGCTTCGCCGGGTACACCGCCCTGATGCTCATCGCCCGTCGCGGTGGCGGCCGATCGACCGCCGCCTGAGCGCGGATGAGTCACGACGAAGACAAGACAAGAGAAGGAGACAGAGATGACAGAGCACACCCCCTCCCCCGAGACGCTGGACGCCTACTTCGCGCCCGCCGTGGCCGCGACCCTGGAAGGGCTGCGCGCCGGCACCGGCGGGCCCTTCGGCGCCACCCTGGTCGGTCCGGACGGCGAGATCGTGGTGGCGGTCGGGAACACCGTGATCAAGGACACCGACATCTCCGGCCATGCCGAGATGGTCGCCGTCCGCGAGGCCTGCCGCAAGCTGAACACGCTGGACCTGTCCGGCCACGTCATGTACGCGACGTGCGAGCCCTGCCCGATGTGCGTGGGCGTGATGATGTGGGCGGGGATCACCACCTGCTACTACGCCTCCACGCACGTGGATGCGGGCGAGAACGGCTTCAGCGACGTGCACCTGCGCCGTTACCTCGACGGCAGCGACACCTCGACGCTCGACATGGTCCACCTCGAGTCCGGTCGTGAGGACTGCGCATCGATCTGGACGGAGTTCCGCGCGCTCACCTCCTGATCCGGATGCACGAAGGGCCGGTTCCGTCAGGAACCGGCCCTTCTGCCGTACCGGCTGCTACTTCTTCTTCTTGCTCTGCGCCCGGCGCTGCTCGCGGTTGCCGGCGGGCTGCTCATCGGCATCCACCGACTGGCCGAACGCACCGCGCGCAGAGGCGCGGGCGGTGGCGGCCTTCTGCACCTGACCGCTCTCGTTGCGCACCTCGACGTCGCCGGCGTCGTTCGGCGCCGAGTACTCCAGCTTCTGCACGGGCTGCTCGTCGACCAGACCCTTGGCCTCGACCTCGGTGTGGTCGTCGCCGGCGCGACGCACCTCGACCTCGAGGTTGAAGAGGTAGCCGACCGACTCCTCCTTGATCTGACCCATCATCGCCTGGAACATCGCGTACCCCTCGCGCTGATACTCGATCAGCGGGTCGCGCTGCGCCATGGCGCGCAGTCCGATGCCGTCCTTGAGGTAGTCCATCTCGTAGAGGTGGTCGCGCCAGCGCCGGTCGAGCACCTGCAGCACGACGCGGCGCTCGAGCTCACGCGTCGCGGCCTCTCCGAGCGCCTCCTCGCGCTTCTCGTACGCGATCCGCGCGTCGGAGAGCAGCTCGCGCTTGAGACCCTCGGCGGTGATGGCGCCCTTGCGGTCTCCGGCCTCGGCCACGACCTCGTCGATCGTCACGTCCATCGGGTAGAGCGTCTTGAGCTCGGCCCACAGCGCGTCGAAGTCCCAGCTCTCGGTGTGGCCGGTGCTCGTGTGGTCGTCGACGATGCCGCCGATCGCGTCCTCGATGAAGTGCTGCACGCGGTCGGCGATGTCGTCGCCGTGCAGGATCTGACGACGGTCGGCGTAGATCGCCTCGCGCTGACGGTTCAGCACGTCGTCGTACTTGAGCACGTTCTTGCGCATCTCGGCGTTGCGCGCCTCGACCTGCGACTGGGCGCTGCGGATGGCGCGGCTGACCAGCCCCGACTCGATGGGCACGTCGTCGGGGAAGTTCGTGCGCGCCAGGATCGCTTCGGCGGCGCCCGACTGGAACAGACGCATCAGGTCGTCGGTGAGGCTGAGGTAGAAGCGGCTCTCGCCGGGGTCTCCCTGACGGCCCGAGCGCCCGCGCAGCTGATTGTCGATGCGCCGCGACTCGTGGCGCTCGGTGCCGAGCACGTAGAGGCCGCCCGCCTCGGCGACCTTGACGCCGTCTTCTGCGACCTGCTTCTTCATCGCCTCGTAGGTGTCGTCCCACGCGGCTTCGTACTCCTCGGGCGTCTCCTCCGGGTCGAGACCCTTGGCCTTGAGCTCCTGCACGGCGAGGAACTCGGCGTTTCCGCCGAGCATGATGTCGGTGCCTCGACCGGCCATGTTCGTGGCGACGGTCACCGCCCCGAGCTTCCCGGCGAGCGCGACGATCTCCGCCTCGCGTGCGTGGTTCTTCGCGTTGAGCACCTCGTGCTTGACGCCCTTCTTCGCGAGCAGCCGCGACAGGTACTCGCTCTTCTCGACGCTCACCGTGCCGACGAGCACCGGCTGACCGGCCTTGTGGCGCTCGGCGATGTCCTCGACGACCTGCGCGAACTTCGCCTGCTCGTTCTTGTACACGAGGTCCGGCTGGTCCTTGCGGATCATCGGGCGGTTGGTCGGGATGGGGACGACGCCGAGCTTGTAGGTCGACATGAATTCGGCCGCCTCGGTCTCGGCGGTTCCGGTCATGCCGGCGAGCTTCCCGTACAGCCGGAAGTAGTTCTGCAGCGTGACGGTGGCCAGCGTCTGGTTCTCCGCCTTGACGGGGACGCCCTCCTTGGCCTCGATGGCCTGGTGGATGCCCTCGTTGTAGCGTCGCCCGACGAGGATGCGGCCGGTGTGCTCGTCGACGATCATGACCTCGTCGTTCATCACGACGTAGTCGGTGTCGCGCTTGAACAGCGCGATGGCCTTGATCGAGTTGTTCAGGAACGAGATCAGCGGGGTGTTGGCCGACTCGTAGAGGTTGTCGATGCCGAGGTAGTCCTCGACCTTCTCGATGCCGGGCTCGAGGACGCCGATGGTGCGCTTCTTCTCGTCGACCTCGTAGTCGACGCCCACCTCGAGCGTGCGCGCGATCTTCGCGAACTCGGTGAACCAGCGGTTCGCCTCGCCGGAGGAGGGGCCGGAGATGATCAGGGGTGTGCGTGCCTCGTCGATGAGGATCGAGTCGACCTCGTCGACGATCGCGAAGAAGTGCTCGCGCTGGACGAGGTCCTCCTTGCGCCACGCCATGTTGTCGCGCAGGTAGTCGAAGCCGAACTCGTTGTTCGTGCCGTAGGTGATGTCGGCCGCGTACTGCTGGCGGCGCACCTCCGGGGTCTGGCCCGAGACGATGGTTCCCGTGGTCATGCCCAGGGCGCGGTGCACGCGCCCCATCAGCTCGGACTGGTACGAGGCGAGGAAGTCGTTCACCGTGATGACGTGCACCCCCTTGCCGGCGATGGCGTTGAGGTACGAGGGGAAGGCGGCGACGAGCGTCTTTCCCTCACCGGTCTTCATCTCGGCGATGTTGCCGAAGTGCAGCGCGGCACCGCCCATGATCTGCACGTCGTACGCGCGCATCCCTAGGGTGCGGCGGGCGGCCTCGCGCACGGCGGCGAACGCCTCCGGCATCAGCTGGTCGAGGGTCTCCCCCTTGTCGAATCGCGCGCGCAGCTCGGCTGTCTCGTTCCGCAGCTCGTCGTCGGTGAGCTTCTCGAAGTCGTCTTCGAGCGCGTTCACGGCCTTCGCGATCTGCTTGAGCCGACGGAGGATGCGTCCCTCGCCCGCGCGCAGCAGCTTCTCGAGAGGATTCGCCACGGATGTCTCCCTTGGATATACGTCCCGGAGCAACGGTCTGCACCGGACATGCTTTGCCATGTTACCGGCGCGTGACCTGCGCACGCTGTGCACCCGCGGGTCGGCGCACGCTCACGGCGAACGGACACGCCGCGCGAGCTCCCGCCGGGACTCGATGTTTCCGGATATGCATATACCGAGAAACGCAATACCGGCGTGGCCGGTCGAGGAGTCGCCATGTCCGTCCGCCAGAGCCTGCTCGCCATCCTCGATCAAGGACCGTGCTACGGCTATCAGCTGCGCTCCGAGTTCGACCGGCGCACGGGTTCCACCTGGCCGCTGAACGTGGGCCAGATCTACAACACCCTCGAGCGACTCGAGCGCGACGGGCTCGTCGCCAGGGGCGCAGTCGATGAGCACGGTCACGTCTACTGGGAGATCACGCCCGCGGGGCGGGCGGAGGTGCGCACCTGGCTGGATCGCCCGGTCGAGCGCGGGCACGGCACGCGCGACGAGCTCGCGGTCAAGCTGGCCGTGGCGGTCACGCTGCCCGGCGTCGACGTCGCGCGCGTCATCCGGCACCAGCGCACGGCGTCGCTCGCCCGGCTGACGCGGCTGAACGACGCCAGGCAGAGCGCCGACGGCCCCGAGCAGCTCGCGCGCTCCCTGGTGGCCGACTCGGTGATCTTCGCCGCCGAGGCCGAGCTGCGCTGGCTCGATCACATCGAGCAGCGTCTCAGCGAGCATCCGCAGCACGCGCTGCAGCTGGAGCTGTCGACCGAGCGCCCCAAGCGCGGGCGTCCGGCGAAGGCGCTCGCCTGAGCCTGCGCCCGCGGCATCCGCCCGGAGAGGGCGGTGTTCGCGAACGGCGCATCGGATGCACAGCGCGCGCATCGTCCGGCGACCGTAGGATCGTGACATGGCCGGATTCTGGGGCAGACGCAGACGTGAAGATGAGGCGCTCGCAGCGCAGGACGCGGATCTCGCACGCCGCGCCGAGCAGTCGCTGGTCGCGGCGGACGAGCGCATTCGCACCACCTCCGATGAGCTCGCCTTCGCCCAGGCAGAGCTCGGCGAGTCGCTGACAGCCGACCTCGGCAATGCGCTCACCTCGGTGCGCACGCACCTGCGCGAGGCGTTCCAGCTGCACCAGCTGAACCACGACGAGATCCCCGACACGGTCGAAGAGCTGCGCACCCGCAACGCCCGCATCGTCCAGCTGTGCGAGTGGGCGGAGAACCTCCTCGACGAGAAGACCGGCGAGCTCGCCGAGACGGTCGCGAAGGTGCGCCGTGCCCCCGAGATCATCGCGCAGGTGCGGCGGGATGCCGAGACCCTCGCGTCGAGGATCCCCCAGGCGCGCGCGACGATCGAGCGTCTCTCGTCGCGCTACGCGGAGACCGCGATGCGCCGCATCGCCTCCTCCGGCGACGAGGCGGAGCAGCTGCTCGCCTTCGCCACGCACGGCGCGGACGTCTCTGAGCGCCGTCGCGCGGCACGACAGAACGAGGAGGCGAACCTCGCACTCGAGACCGCCACGGAGGCGGTGCGCCGCGCCGGCGCTCTGCTGGATGCCGTCGAGGATTTCGAGATCCAGGCGCTGCGCGCGGAGTCCACCCTCGCGGACGTGGTGGCCGACTCCCGCGGTGACATCGCCGCCGCCCGCAACGCACCGCAGACGCCGGAGGTCGCGAAGGCCACCGGCGAGCTCGAGACGGCGCTGCTCGCGCTCGCCCCGGCCGGCACGCGCAACGATCCGTTCGCGGAGCTCACGCAGCTGCGCGCAGCCAACACCGCCCTCGACGAGGCGATCGCCAAGGCGCAGTACCGCGCTCAGAACCCGCTCCCCTCGCTCGATCACGTGCAGCACGCTCTCGACGACGCCGACCGTCAGCTGGGCGTCGCGCGCGGGCTCATCGCCGGGCACCGCGGGTGGATCGGCGCCGACGCGCGAACGCGACTGGCCGAGGCCGAGCGGCTGCGGATGGATGTCCCCGCGATGCTCCCCGCCGAGGACACCCGCGAGCAGGCCCTGGCGGCCGCCCGGCGCGTGGCGCTGCTGGCATCCGAGGCTCTGCAGCTCGCTCAGCGCGACATCGACTCGTCCCGCCCGCAGAACCAGGGCTGGGGCGGCGACGGCTGGAACGGCGGCGGAGGCCGCCGCAGCGGGATGGGCGGGGGCGACATCATGGGCGGCGTCCTCGGCGGCCTGGTGATCGGCAGCCTCCTGGACGGCATCTTCGACTGAGGCCGGCACCGCAGACACGAGGCGCCTTCCCGTGGGAAGGCGCCTCGTGCGGTCTCAGGAGGCGATCGCCTCTTCGGGCGGGGCCGCCGTGGTCAGCGAGATGACGCCGTAGTCCCAGCCCTTGCGGCGGTAGACGACGCTCGGGTGGTCGGTGCGCGCGTCGACGAACAGGAAGAAGTCGTGCCCGACCAGCTCCATGCGGTCGACGGCCTCCTCGACGGTCATCCACTCGGCGTCGAAGCTCTTCGTGCGGATGACGACGGGCGAGTACTCCTCTTCCTCGTCCGCCTGCACCGGGATCGCTCCGGTCGCCACGGCGCGCAGCACGTCGACCGAAGCCGGCTGCACGTCGATTCCGGCGAGGGAGCCGCTCTCCTTCTCGAAGTGAGCACCGCGGGGGTGGTTGCGGCCGTCGATGCGCCTCTCCTTGGCGCGACGCAGCTGCTCGGCGAGCTTGTCGAGCGCCATGTCGAACGCCGCGAACTTGTCGGGGTCGACGGCCTCCGCCCTGATCACCGGCCCTTTGCTGAGCAGGGTGAGCTCGACCGTCTCATCGGGTATCCGCCCGTTGCGATAGGCACGATGGGTGACCTTGATCTCGAGTCGCTGCGCTCGCGGGGCGAGCGTCTGGATACGGGCTGTCTTCTCTTCGACAACGGTGCGGAATCGGTCGGAGATGCTCACTCCGACGCCGACGATGCTCGTTTCCATCACTGTCTCCTTGTCCCGGTCCGCCCGGCCAAGGGCGGACCGCGGTCGCCTTGTGTCCACCTACGCTAGTCGTCGTGCACCCCCATGTCACTATCCGTTCACGATGAGATCGCCGTGTCGCGCAGGCGCGGCGTCGCGGCGAGCGCGATCGCGCACACCGGGGTGAACCCGGCGGCGCGCAGCGCCCGTGCCGCCTCGTCGAGCGTCGCGCCCGTCGTCACCACGTCATCGACGATGACGACCCGCCCGTGCCCGCGCCGAGCGGCGCGCATGCTCGCCGCGACGTTGCGAGCGCGTGCCTCGCGATCGAGCCCGCGCTGGTCTCCCGTGCGCCGTGCGGACACCAGCAGCCGCTGCGCCGTGGCACCGGCGCGCCGCACCAGCAGCTCGGGCACCCGGTAGCCCCGCCGCCGGAACGCGGCACGACTCGTCGGCACCGGCACGATGAGCGCACCGGCCGCCCTGGTGCGCAGGATGCCGGCCAACGAGGCTCCCAGCGGGCGGGCGAGCATGGTGGCGCCGTTCTGCTTCAGGCGTCTGATCGCGCGCGCGGGCACGCCCTCGTATCGCAGGGCGGCGTGCACGGGCATGCCGGTCGGGGTGCGCACCTCGTGCGGCTCGGCACGCAGCAGCATCCGGCACGCATCGCACAGGAGCGTGCCGGGACGCTCGCATCCGGGGCAGGTCGCGGCGAGCAGCAGCGCGAGCGCGTCGCCGCCGATCCGGCGCCAGGGATCCGCATCCATGACTCGACTGTGTCGGATCGGTCGCCGGCCCGATCCCGCGCTGCGCGCGCATCGGGGAGAGCCCGGCCGCACGGGCATCCGGTGCAGGACGAGTCAGTAGCCCGCTCTGGTGCCGAGCACCCGCACGTCTGAGATGGCCTCCTGCCAGAACGAGCCGCGCTGCGCGTACACCGACTGGTCGGTCGACAGCACGCGCACCCCCGTGACCGTCTTCGCGCCCGCCAGGGCTGTCGCCCCAGCCGGCGCCGACGACACGGCCGAGGGCCCGCCGATCATGTGCGTGGTCAGCGTCGGGTCGGGGGTGGCGCTGAGCACCGCCACCGCGTCGGCGCCGACCCACGACAGCCCCTGCACCGCGCCCGAGAGCTGCGCCACCTCGTAGTAGGGCGTGCCGAGGCTGATCGGACGCTGCTCCTCATCGCGGATCACCGATGCGACGACCAGCCGGCGCTCACCGCCGGAGGTGACGACCGCCGCGACCCGCGCGCCGTCTGCCGAGACGCGCAGCTGGCTGATGGCGTCCGCCGACGGCCAGGCATCGGACACCGTCGACGGATCCGCCTGCGCGGTCGAGACCTGCACCGCGGCAGGGTTCGATGCCGGCGCCGTCCAGATCAGGCCGAACGGATCCAGCGACGGCGCGCCCAGCCCGCCGCGACCGTCGACCTGGTTCGTGTGACCCTCGCTGACCGCGAACACGCGCCCGTCGCGCAGCTGCACCGCGGCGAGCTGCGCGTCGGCCGAGACGTCGACGGCGGCGATCGGGTCGGCGATCTTCGCGATCTGCGCCGTGAGGCCGCTGACCGGGGCGATCTCGCCGCCGGAGGTGGCGATGCCGAACATCTCGTCGCCGAGCACCAGCACGCCGGGGTCGATGATCGGGTCCTCGACGGTGATGCGGCCCGCGTCGAGCGGCACTCCGTCGACCAGCAGACGCACCTCGGTCACCCCTGCCCCCTCGAGACTCGCCTCGAGCTGGGTGCGCATCCGGGCCAGGTCGGTGGGCGACGCGGAGAGCGCGGCGCGGTTCAGCGGCACCGAGGCCACCTGGGACGTGTCGACCGTGACCGCGTCGCCGACCATCTCGACGTCGGACGAGAACGGCCGCACAGCCGGGGCGAGCCATTCGCTCGGCTTGCCGGAGATCAGCGCTCGCACCACTGTCGTCGCCATGGCCGCCCGTCGCGGGAACCAGCGCACGTCGGGCACGAGGTGGCTCCAGGTGGGGTCGAAGTACTGCAGCGAGAACTTTTCGTACACCTGCCCGAACGTGTCGATGTCGAGGGTGATGCCGTCGAGGGCCTCGGAGATCCGCCACTCGCCGCCCTCCTCCCGCACGAGCCGGTAGGTGGCGGTCGCCGTGCCGGTGTCGGCGGTGTAGGCGCCGGTGCCGTCGACGCTCGCGACCTGCGCGAGTGAGACGCTGACCTCCGCCGACGTCGCATCCTCGTCATCCGGCTCGACCGTCGAGTCGTAGTCGCGGTTCTCGACCGACCTGTCGATCGTGACGCCGGCGTCGGGCTTCCAGGCGCTCTGGAAGTCGTCGGTGAGGAACTTCCGCGCGATGCCCCACGAATCCGCCGGTGACATGGATGCGTCGAGGAAGCCCTCGACGATGCGTGCCGGCCCCGCCCCCGGCTCCGGCCCCTCGGCGATGAACGAGAACGGAGGCTCCTCGATCTCCTCCCCCACAGCGAGTCCGGCGTTGGGCGGGCCCGTCGTGGGCAGACCGGTGCAGCCGGCCAGCAGGAGGGCGGTGGCAAGGGCGGTGGCGATCGCCGACAGGAGACGGATGCCGGTGCGCGAGCTCATGATGACTGCCGTCCCTTCTCCGCCGGGTCGCCGGCATCGCGGCGCCGATCGTCTCCGGCATCCGCTCCCCGGCTGCTGCCGTCAGGGATGTCCCGCACACCGCGCAGCGTGATCGGCTCGGTGACGTCGACGAGGTCGACGACCACCTCCGTCGGCTCCAGCGGCACCGGCCCGCGGCCGACCTCGACGTCCGGGCCTCGGGGAATCGTCAGCACGAAGTTCGTGCCCGCCCCGAGCTCCGACCACACCTCCAGCGTGCCGCGGTGCAGTCTGGCGTCGCCGAGCGCGATCGACAGTCCCAGCCCCGTCCCGCCGATCGTGCGCTTGCGCGACGGATCGGCCCGCCAGAACCTGTCGAACACGTGCTCGGCGTCCTCCGGGCGCATCCCGAGTCCGAAATCCCGCACGCCGATCGCCACGGCGCGCTGGTCGCTGTCGACGGTGATCACGATGGGCTCGCCTTCGCCGTGCTCGATCGCGTTGCCGATGAGGTTGCGCAGCACCCGGCGCACGCGGCGCGGATCCATGTCGACCGGCGAATAGCCGCCAGGCGCCACCAGCCGCAGCTCAGTCCCGTGTGTCGCGGCGAGCGGCCGCATCTCGTCGACCATCTCCTCCGCGAGCTGGGCGAGACTGGTTGCTTCGACCTCGAGCTGCACGGATCCGGCGTCGTACCGGCTGATCTCGAGCAGGTCAGCCAGCAGCGTCTCGAAGCGCTGCACCTGCGTGTGCAGCAGCTCTGCGGTGCGCGCGGTGACCGGGTCGAACTCGTCCCTGGTGTCGTTGATCATCTCGGCGGCCAGGCGGATCGTCGTCAGCGGCGTGCGCAGCTCGTGCGAGACGTCCGACACGAAGCGCTGCTGCACGAGCGAGAGCTCGGCGAGCTCCTTGATCTGACTCTGGATGCTGTCGGCCATGGCGTTGAACGAGCGTCCGAGGCTGGCGAGCTCGTCCTCGCCGTACACCGGCAGGCGCACCTCGAGGTCGCCCGCGGCGAGACGCTCACTGGTCTCGGCCGCCTCGATGATCGGCGCGGACACCGAGCGCAGCACCAGCCACAGGATGCCGGTGATGAGCGCGACGAGCGTGATCCCGGCGAACCAGAGCGTGCGCTGCACGAAGAGCAGGGTCTCGTCGGCGTCGACCAGGTCGTAGGCGATGTAGACCTCGTAGGTGCCGACCCCGCGGAACTCGAGCAGCTGGCCGACGACGATCCCCGCGGCGACGGTGCCGTCAGGCTGCGGCAGGGCGATCGACTGCCACGCCTGGCGCGTCGTCACCTGCTGCACGCGCGTGCGCAGCTCGTCGCTCAGCGCCATCTGCCCCGATGAGTACTCCAGACTGCGGAAGCCGGTCGGCGTGTAGCCGTCGCCCTGGGCCGAGGAGATGAAGCCCACGATGCGGCTCGACGAGGCCGTGCGGCCCAGCACACGCTGCGCCTCGCCCCACACCGCGGCGATGGTGGCGCGGTCGTCGCCGGTCTGCCCCGAGTCGAGCTGCTTCTGCGCGGCGGACACCGCTGCTCTGGCGTTGTGCAGCGCCTCGTCCTTGCGCGACTCGAAGAGGTCGCCGCGGATCACCAGAGCGATCACCACGCAGATGATGAAGATCGCGAGCGACGTGAGCAGCAGCGTGGTCGCCGTCGCACGGAAGCGCATCGAGGTGCGCCACAGCGCCGACACGACCTCCGGCCACCGGCGAGGCCCGCCCCAGAGCGCGGCGGTGACGCGCGTCGGAGGGTTCACGGCCACGATCGGACCTAGCCGACGCTGCCGGCGCGGTAGCCCACGCCGCGAACCGTCGTGACGATGCGGGGGTTGTCGGGGTCGAGCTCGACCTTCGCACGCAGCCGCTGCACGTGCACGTTCACGAGGCGCGTGTCGGCCTTGTAGTGGTAGCCCCACACCTGCTCGAGCAGCATCTCGCGGGAGAAGACCTGCTGCGGCTTGGATGCCAGGGCGACCAGAAGCTGGAACTCGAGCGGCGTCAGCGCGATGGGTGCCGTTCCCCGGCGCACCTCGTGCGCGTCGACGTCGATCGTCAGGTCGCCGACCCGCAGAACCTCGGTCTCGGTCTGGGGCGCGGGCCGCAGCCGGGTGCGGATGCGCGCCACCAGCTCCTTCGGGTTGAACGGCTTGACGATGTAGTCGTCGGCGCCGACCTCGAGACCGCGCACGACGTCCGCCGTGTCGCTGCGGGCGGTGAGCATGATGACGGGCACACCGGACTCGGCACGGATGCGGGTGCAGATCTCGATGCCGTCCATCCCCGGCAGCATCAGGTCCAGGAGCACGAGGTCGGGACGGCTCGAGCGCCACTCGTCGACCGCCTGCGCGCCGTCGGCGCAGAACAGCGCCTCGAAGCCCTCGGTGCGCAGCACGATGCCGATCATCTCGGCGAGCGCCGTGTCGTCGTCGACCACGAGGATACGAGAGGTCATGTTCCGCTCAGCCTCAGCTTTCTTCCCTGTGCGGCACCGGCAGCGCCCTGTGAGGCGACTCGGATCAGCCTACTTGAGAATGCTTCGCCCGCGCGGAGGCGGGCGCACGTGCCCACCGGGCGGTGTGCCACGATGGGAGGGCGCAGGGAGGGAGTGCGAATGAGCGGTCAGGTCTGGACCCCCGCACCGAAGAAGAGTGCGATCCCGTTGCATCCGATGACGTTCGGGATGATCCTGGGGCGGTCGTTCAGCGCCCTGCGGCACAACCCCAAGGTGCTGTTCGGATTCGCCGTGGCCGTGCAGTTCGGCATCACCGCGATCGCCGTCGTGGTGATCGTGCTCGTCGCCGGCTTCTCGGCGGCGCGGATCGCGAGCGTGCCGGCCGGCTCGCCGGACCAGGGTCCGATCATCGCCGGCACCGTCGCGCTGGGCATCGTGGTGGGCGTCGTGCTGACGCTGGCGAGTGTCGCCTTCACCTCGATCGTGCAGGGTCTCGTCGCCGCCGATGTGTCCTTCGCCGCGCTCGGCCGGAAGGCCCCGCTGCGCTCCCTGTGGTCGCGCGTGCGCCCGGCGTTCTGGCGTCTGTTCGGCTACGCCCTGCTGCAGGGTCTCGCCGTGCTGCTCTGGATGCTCGCCGTCGGCGGCGCCGCCGTCGCGATCATGGCCGGCAGCGACTTCTCGAACAGCTCGATCGGTCTCGCGGTCGGGCTCATCGTGCTGCTCGTGCTCGCCAGCATCCCGCTCGTCGTGTGGCTGAGCACGAAGCTGCTGGTGGTGCCCGCTGCGCTGGTGCTCGAGAAGGCGACGCTCGGCGCGGCGCTCGTGCGCTCCTGGCGGCTCATCCGGGGCCGGTTCTGGCCCGCGCTCGGAGTGATGTTCCTGATCAGCGCGATCATGGGGCTGGCCGCGCAGGTGGTGAGCGTGCCGGGGTCGATCATCTCGGGCGTGCTCGGAGGCGTGATGGCGCCGTCCGGGTCGCCGGATGAGAGCGAGGTGATCGGCTTCCTGGCGCTGACGATCCTCCCGCAGATCCTCGTCCTCGCCGTGCAGGCGATCACGCTCGTCGTGCAGGGCACCGGCGCGACTCTCATCTACCTCGACAGCCGCATGCGGTACGAGGGTCTCGACCAGACGCTCATCGCCTTCGTCGAGCGCAGCGCGCACGGTGCGCCCGACACCGAGCTCGGCGACCCGTACGCGGTCGATCCGGCACGCGCGGTGTCGAAGACTCCCCCGCCCAGGCGGCCGGTCGCCGGATACGCGGGGCAGCCGTACCCACCGCAGGCCTACCCCGGACAGCAGTACGCCGGACAGCCTTACCCACCGCAGGCATACCCCGGACAGCCGTACGCCGGTCAGTCGTACCCTGCGCAGGCATACCCCGGGCAGCCCTATCAGGCACCGCCGCAGGCGTATCCGGCACCGCCGCAGGCCCCTCAGGCGCTGCCGCCCTACGCCGCTCAGCCGCAGCCGACGTCGCCCTCCGCCGCGGCGGGGGCAGCCGCACCGCCCGCGGCGGCCGCCCCGACCGCCGCACCGCCCTCGGATGACTGGGCAGCGCCGGGCGGAGCCGGATGATCGCACTGCTCACCGCCGCAGACGTGTTCGTCCCCGACGGTGACGAGGCGCGCCGGCGTGCGCAGGAGGAGCTGTCGAAGGCGGAGTACCAGGCGGCGAAGCCCAACTGGTTCGACCAGCTCGCCGCCGACGTGGCCGAGTGGTTCTTCGGCCTGTTCGCCGGCGACGGCACAGGCGCCGTCGCACCCCTGGCGCTCACGCTGATCACGATCGTCGTGGTCGCCGCGGTGGTCGTCGCCCTCCTCGTGTGGGGTCGACCCCGCGCGTCACGGACGGCGCGCGGCGGCTCGGATCTGCTCGGGGAGAAGAACGATCGCTCCGCCACCCAGCTGCGCGCCGATGCCGAGCGCCGAGCGCGCGACGGCGACTGGAACGGCGCCGTGGTGCTGCGCTTCCGGGCGCTCGCCAGGGGGCTGCTCGAGCGAGATCTGATCGATCCGGCTCCCGGCGCCACAGCACAGGGCATCGCGCGCGAGGCGGCGCCCGCTCTCCCTCAGCTCACCGAGTCGCTGCATGAGGCCGCCACCCTCTTCGATCGGGTGCGCTACCTGGGCACGACTGCGAGCGAGACCGACTACCGCGAGCTCGCCGCAGCCGACGAGCACATCCAGGCGACCGCCCCGCGGCTCGGCGCCGACACGCAGGCGGTGCACGCATGAGCCTCGCCGTCTCGGCACCCGGCGTCCCCGACAGCACCGCCGCTCCGCGACCCCAGGGCCGCCGCGGCAACGTGCGGGGATGGGTGCTCGTCGTCGCCCTGCTGATCGGCATCGCACTGCTCTCGCTGCGCCTGGTCACCACGGCACCCTCGCTCGAGGGCGTCCTCAACCCGGAGTCGCCGGCGCCCGGCGGTGCGAAGGCCGTGGCCGAACTGGTGCGACAGCAGGGCACCGAGGTCGAGGTGGTGCGCAGCCGCACCGCTGCCGGCGCCGCGCTCGATCCCGGCAGCACGCTGGTGCTGACCGACCCGGTGGCGCTCACCGACGACGCGGTGCTCGATCTGCTCGACGAGGCCGACCGCGTCGTGCTGCTCAGCACGAGCGCCCGCATGCTCGAGCTCCTCGATCTCGGAACCGGAGCAGCCAGCACCGGTGCCGGCGGCCTCGATGCGGTCGAGTCGAGCTGCGATCGACCCGAGTTCGCCGAGACGGGCGGTGTCCAGGCCGAGCGGATGTTCGAGCCGGCCGACGACGTCGACGGCTGCTTCCGCGACGCGGACGGCGCAGCCGCCCTGCTCGTCGCCGAACGCGAGGGAGCACGGATCTCGTTCATCGAGGCGACCCGCATGCTCTCCAACCGCCATCTCGCCGAAGACGGCAACGCCGCGCTCGGGCTCGCCCTGCTCGCACAGACCGATCACGTGGTCTGGTACGTCGGGTCGCTCGAGGACGGCGACCGTACGGCAGACACCCCCGCGACCCTCGGCGAGCTGACCCCCGCCTGGCTCACACCCGCCATCCTGCTGCTGCTCCTCGCCGGAATCGCCGCGATCTGGTGGCGCGGAGGACGATTCGGCCCCCTGGTCGCCGAGTCGCTGCCCGTGACGGTCAGGGCATCCGAGACCATGCACGGCCGCGCGCGCCTCACGGCGAAGGCGGCGGACGCTCCGCATGCCGCCGCCGCGATCCGAGCGGGCACGAGGGCCAGGCTCGCGACGCGTCTCGCCCTCAGCCCGCGGGCGACGGCCGAGGAGGTCGCGGATGCGGCATCCGACCGCCTCGGCGTGCCGCGCGGATCCCTGCACGACCTGCTCGGCGGCCCCGCGCCGGCCGACGATCGCGAGCTCGTCGAGCTCGCCAGACGACTCGCCGAACTCGAGACGGCGGTCTGGGCCGCCCAAACCGAAAGGAATCGCCCGTGAGCGACGAGAGCATCACCCCCACCGCGGCACTGGACGACGACGCGCTTCGTCAGGCGATGCACCGCGTCCGCACCGAGGTCGACAAGGCCGTGGTCGGGCAGGCCGGCACGGTCACCGGTCTGCTCGTGGCGCTGCTGGCGCGCGGTCACGTGCTGCTGGAGGGTGTGCCCGGGGTCGCGAAGACCCTCGTGGTGCGCAGCTTCGCCCGCGCGGTCGGACTCGACACCAAGCGGGTGCAGTTCACCCCCGACCTCATGCCCGGTGATGTCACGGGCTCGCTCGTGTACGACGCCCGCACCGGCGAGTTCGAGTTCCGCGCCGGTCCGGTGTTCACCAACATCCTGCTCGCCGACGAGATCAACCGCACCCCGCCGAAGACGCAGGCCGCGCTGCTCGAGGCGATGGAGGAGCGACAGGTGTCGGCTGACGGCCTGAGCCGCCCGCTTCCCGAACCGTTCCTCGTCGCCGCCACGCAGAACCCCGTCGAGCACGAGGGCACGTACACCCTGCCCGAGGCCCAGCTCGACCGGTTCCTGATGAAGCTCGTCGTCGGGATGCCAGAGCGCGACGCCGAGGTCTCGGTGCTGCGGCTGCACGCCGGCGGATTCTCCCCGCGCCTGCTGACGGGCATCGAGGCGGCCGTGACCGCCGACGAGATCCGCGCCGCGCAGGACGCGGCCGCTCGCGTCCAGGTCAACGACGACGTGCTGGGGTACGTCGTCGACCTCGCCCGCGCCACGCGGCAGTCGCCGTCGGTCGAGCTGGGTGCCAGCCCGCGCGCCTCGACCGCGCTGCTCGCGGCAGCCAAAGCGTGGGCCTGGCTGAACGCCTCCACGGCCGTGACCCCCGATCACGTGCAGACCATGCTCATGCCCGTGTGGCGGCACCGACTGCAGCTGCGACCGGATGCCCAGATGGAGGGCGTCTCCGCCGACGCCGTACTGCAGTCGGTGGTGCAGCAGACCCGGGTGCCGATCTGACATGTTCGTCACCGCTCTTCTCGCCCCGCTGATCGCGCTGGGGGTCGTGCCGACGGCGCTGCTCGGCGCCGCCGGTGCGTCGCCGTGGGCGGTGTTCGGAGGCTGGCTGCTGCTGTGCGGGCTGCTCGTGACCATCGACGTCATGACGGCGGCGAGCCCGCGCTCGCTGATCGTCACCCGGTCGATCCCCGCACGCGCGCGGCTGGGCGAGCCGGTGCAGACCACCGTCGCCGTGCAGAACATCGGCTCCCGCGCGCTCCGCGGGCAGCTGCGCGACGCGTGGCAGCCCACGGCCGGCGCACCTGAGGAGCGCGCGCAGCTCAGCATCCCCGCGGGTGAGCGGCGCCGGGTCGAGGTGCCGCTGCTGCCGCGTCGCAGAGGCGAGCTGACCGCCGAGTTCGTCATGGTGCGCTCCCGCGGACCGCTGGGGCTCGCCGGGCGACAGGCCCGACACGACGTGCGGGGGGCGCTGCGGGTGCTGCCGGCGTTCAGCTCGCGCAAGCACCTGCCTTCGCGTCTCGCGCGGCTGCGTGAGCTCGACGGGAACACGTCGATCCAGGTGCGAGGGCAGGGCACCGAGTTCGATTCACTGCGCGAGTACGTGCGCGGGGACGACATCCGCTCGATCGACTGGCGCGCGACCGCACGTGCCGGCACCACCATGCTGCGCACCTGGCGCCCGGAGCGCGACCGTCAGGTCGTCATCCTGATCGACACGGGCCGCACCGCCGCCGCCCGGGTCGGCGACAGCACTCGGCTGGACGCCTCGCTCGAGGCCGCCCTGCTGCTCTCGGCCCTGGCCGCCCGTGCGGGCGATCACATCAACCTGCTCATGTACGACCGGGTGGCCCGCGCGCGCGTCAGCGGAGTCGAAGGCGCGGCGCTGCTGCCCGCGCTGACCGATGCGATGGCCCCGGTGCACGCCCGCCTGGTCGACACCGACTGGGCAGGCGCGTTCGCCGAGATCCGCACGCTCACCACCCGACCGTCGCTGATCGTCGTCCTCACCGCGCAGGATGCGGCGGAGACCGCCCGCGGGTTCCTCGGCGCGTTCCCGATCGCGTCGCGCGCGACGACCGTGCTCGTCGGCTCGGTGACCGACGACGCCATCGGCGAGCTCGCCCGCCGCCGCGAGTCCAGGGCGGACGTCTACCTCGCCGCCGCGGCCGAGCAGACGATGGCGGATGCGCAGGTCGTCGCCGACGCCATCCGCCGCGCCGGCGGGGAGGCGATCGCCGCGGATCCGGAGCAGCTGCCGCCGCGCATCGCCGACCGGTACCTCGAGCTGAAGGCCGCAGGACGCCTCTGACACGCTGACGCGAATCATTCGCTTTTCTGAGTGATTCAGAATAAGGTGGGACCATGGCCCTCTCCGACACCGCTGCGCAGCAGCGCCTGCGCGACGCCGGACTGCGCGTCACCGTGCAGCGGACCAGGGTGCTCGAGGCTCTCGCCGAAAGACCGCACGCCTCGGCGGACCTCGTCTTCACCGGCATCCGCGACACGCTTCCCGGCATCGCGCTGGCGACGGTCCACGGCATCCTGAACGATCTCACCGACGCCGCCGTCGTGCAGCGCGTGAACCTGCCCGACGTCGGCAGCGCGCTGTACGAGCTGCGCAGCGACGACAACCACCACCACCTGCAGTGCGTCAGCTGCGGCCGCGTCGAAGACGTCGCCTGCGCGGTCGGCGCCGCCCCCTGCCTGCACCCCTCCCACGACCACGGCATGAGGATTCTCGAAGCCGCGGTCACGTACCGAGCCCTCTGTCATGAATGCGAAAGGAACGGCAATGGCTGACAAGCCCGCAACCACCACACAGACAGGAACGCCCGTCGCGAGCGACGCGCACTCGCTGACCGTCGGCGCCGACGGCGTCACCGCGCTGCACGACCGCTACCTGGTCGAGAAGCTCGCCTCGTTCAACCGCGAGCGCGTGCCCGAGCGCAACCCGCACGCCAAGGGCGGCGGAGCATTCGGCGAGTTCGAGGTCACCGAGGACGTCTCGGCGTACACCCGCGCGGCCGTCTTCCAGCCGGGCGCCAAGAGCGAGACGCTGCTGCGCTTCTCCTCCGTCGCCGGCGAGCAGGGCTCGCCCGACACCTGGCGCGACGTGCGCGGTTTCTCCCTGCGCTTCTACACCACCGAGGGCAACCTCGACATCGTCGGCAACAACACCCCCACCTTCTTCCTGCGCGACGCGATGAAGTTCCCCGACTTCATCCACTCGCAGAAGCGTCTCGGCGCGTCGGGCCTGCGCGACGCCGACATGCAGTGGGACTTCTGGACCCTCTCCCCCGAGTCCGCGCACCAGGTCACCTATGTCATGGGCGACCGCGGCCTGTCGCGCTCGTGGCGTCACCTGAACGGCTACGGCTCGCACACCTACCAGTGGGTCAACGCACAGGGCGAGCGCTTCTGGGTGAAGTACCACTTCCTCTCCCACCAGGGCGTGGAGCGCATGTCGGCCGGCGAGGCCGAGCGCATCGCGGGCGAGGACGCCGACTACTACCGTCGCGACCTCTACGAGGCGATCGAGCGCGGCGACTTCCCCAAGTGGGACGTCTACGTGCAGATCATGCCGTACGAAGAGGCCAAGACCTACCGCTTCAACCCCTTCGACCTCACCAAGACCTGGTCGAAGAAGGACTACCCGCGCATCAAGGTGGGCACGTTCACGCTGAACCGCAACCCGCAGAACTTCTTCGCCGAGATCGAGCAGGCCGCCTTCTCGCCCGGCAACCAGGTTCCCGGCACCGGCATCTCGCCCGACAAGATGCTGATGGCCCGCGTGTTCTCGTACAGCGACGCGCAGCGCTACCGGATCGGCGCGAACTTCAACCAGCTGCCGGTCAACCAGCCGCACGCGGCCCAGGTGCGCAACTACATGCACGAGGGTCAGATGCAGTACCACTACGCGCCCGCCGAGCACCGGGTGTACACCCCGAACTCGTACGGCGCGGCCGGCGGCCCTGAGGCCGACCCGCTGCTCGGTGTCGAGGCGAGCTGGGAGTCGGACGGCGAGCTGGTGCGCTCGGCGGCGACGCTGCGCGAGGACGACGGAGACTTCGTGCAGGCCAGCATCCTGTACCGCGAGGTCTTCGACGACGAGGCGCGCGAGCGCTTCGTGCAGACCCTCGTCGGTCAGTACAACGGACTGACCGTGCCCGCCATCCAGGAGCGCTTCTTCTGGTACTGGGGCCAGGTCGATCAGGACCTCGAGACTCAGCTGCGTGCGCTCGCCGGCGCACCGATCGGCGAGCCCGAGCCGATCGGGATCGGCGAGTAGTCCCAGCCCCGCGAACCCGAGGCCCCTTCATCCCCGCGATGAAGGGGCCTCGGCGTGTGCCGGCCCGGCTCGCATCGCCATGCGGGATCATCGAAGGACGATCCGGCGCGACGCCGGCAGGATGAGGAGAACCGGCATGACCGAACCCCGCACGTCCGACGCAGCGGCGGCCGCCTCGCGCGGCGCCAGACTCACCGCCGAGGGCTTCGGCTCGTTCCTGATCGTGTTCCTCGGCATCGGGGCGTCGCTGTTCACCGCCATGCTGTTCGTCGATCCGGGGGCGGGGTCCGCGGTCAACCTCACGGTCGCCCTGGCGTTCGGCATCGCCCTGCTCGCCGCCTTCAGCTCGTTCTCGGGGATCTCCGGCGGGCACTTCTCCCCCGCTATCACCATCGGCGCCGCCGCTGCCGGCCGCCTGGCGTGGCGCGACGTGCTGCCGTACGTGCTCGCCCAGGTCGTCGGCGCCGTGATCGCGTCGACGGCACTCATCGTCGTGGGCCTGTTCGGACCCGAGCGCTGGCTGGAGCGGGTTCAGGACGCCGGGTTCGCGAGCACCGGATGGGGCACGCTCTCGCCGGGCGGATTCGGGATGCCGGCGGTGATCGTCATCGAGGTGATCCTCACGGTCCTGCTCGTGCTGGTCTTCCTCAGCGTGACGCACCCCGTGCGCCGCAGCGCAGCGGCCGGCGTGGCGATCGGTCTCACCTTCGCCGCTGTCCAGTTCGTCGCCATCCCGGTCGCCGGGGGCGCCGGGAACCCCGCCCGTTCGATCGCCACGGCGATCTACGGCGGGATCGATCCGCTCGCGCAGCTCTGGGTGTTCCTCGTCTTCCCCGCCCTCGCGGCCGCAGCCGTCGGGGTCGCGTACCGTGCGCTGTTCGACGGCACAGTGGACTCCGAGGGTGTGCAGCCCGACGGCGACGAGTCGGACGGTGACGAGTCGGACGGCGGCGAGGTGCCGCTCAGCCGGCCGTGAGCGTCGGCGTGCCCGCCTCGTATTCGACGAGGTCACCACTCTCGCCCCGGCGTGCCGCGCGCCGCCCGACGACGAGCATGTAGAAGAGGAACGCGCCCAGAGCCACCGCTCCGATCCCGATCTTGACCGGCCACGGCAGATCGGAGCCGGTCACGAAGCCCTCGACGAGGCCCGAGAGGAACAGGGCGAAGACCAGGCCGATCGCGACCGTGGCGAGGGAACGGCCCCCTGCAGCGAGCGACTCGGCCCTGGTGCGTCGGCCCGGGACCGCCCACGCCCAGAAGATGTGCAGGCCGGCGGCGGCCGCGACGAAGATCGCGGTCAGCTCGAGCAGCCCGTGCGGCAGGATGTGCAGCACCATCGTGTCGAGGTGCCCGTAGGCCGACATCACCGCCGCCGAGGTTCCGAGCCCGAACGCGTTCTGGATCAGCATCCAGACCGGCCAGACGCCCGTCACCCCGAACAGCACGCACTGCATGGCGATCCAGGCGTTGTTGAGCCACACCATTCCGGCGAACGACGCCATCGGACCGTAGTAGTCGACGAAGTCCTCTTCGGCGTACTGTCTGAGCACGTCGGGCGGCCCGAGCGTCGCGATCAGCGCCGGGTCGGAGGCGATCCATGCTCCGGTGATCGAGACCACGAGCAGGAAGGCGATCGCGATGACCCCGGTGGTCCAGCGGATCCGGTAGAGCGCCGCGGGCAGCTGCAGCGCGAAGAACCGCGCCGCCTGCGCGAGCACGTTGTCACCCGCTCCGGTGAACCTCAGTCGTGCGGCGGCGAGGATCGTCGAGAGATACGCGCCCTGCGGGGAGTCGCCGACCGAGGTCTTCAGCTCGGCGAGATCGGCCGATGCCGCGCGGTAGCGGACGATCAGCTCGTCGACCTCGGCGCCGCTCAGCCGCCGTCTGCGGCTCAGCGCATCGAGCCGTTCCCATTCCGGGCGGCGAGCATCGGCGAGGGCGTCGGCATCCACCTGATTTACTGTACTCATGTCCGCCACGATCACCGATGAGCAGGAGATCCTGTCCGGCGAAGCCGTCGCGATCGATGTGCAGCCGGTCGGCTTCGTGCTGCGCGCCGCCGGCGCGCTGATCGACATGGCCATCGGGTTCGCCGTCTTCCTCGCTGTCACCTTCGTGCAGGTGTGGCTGATGACCGAGGGACTGCTGAGCGAGCACACCTTCCGCATCCTGATGATCTGCGCGGCGGTGCTGAGCTTCCTCGTGCTGCCGGTCACCGTCGAGGTCGCGATGCGCGGCCGCAGCGTCGGCAAGCTCGCGGTCGGCGGCCGCATCGTGCGGGTCGACGGCGGGGCGATCACCTTCCGCCACAGCTTCATCCGCGCCCTGGTGGGCGTGCTCGAGGTCTACATGACCTTCGGTGGCGCGGCGGTGATCACAGGGGCGCTCACCGCGCGCTCCCAGCGGCTCGGCGACCTGGTCGCCGGCACCTACTCGCAGCGCGTGCGCACACCCGCTCTGCCCTCGCACCAGCCGCATCTGCCGCCGTCGCTGCAGGGCTGGGCGACGGTGGCCGACGTCGCGCGGATGCCCGACCGGCTCGCCCGTCGCATCTCCCAGTTCCTCGCCAACGCGCAGCGTCTGTCGCCGTCGGCGCGCGCCAGCGTCGCGCACGAGCTCGCCCGCGAGGCACAGTCGTACATCTCGCCGCTGCCCGCGGTGACGCCGGAGGAGCTTCTGCTCGGGATCACGGTGCTGCGCCGGGAGCGGGAGCGACGAGCGCTGGCGCTCGCGGACGAGCGCGCCGAGCGCCTGAGCGGACGACGCATCGGGCTCTGAGGTTCGCCTCGGTCACCCGCGCACGGTCACGCCCGCGCGCACCTCGTCACGGGATGCGTCACGAGCGCATCGCCTCGTGGCGGATCACCAGCCAGCCGGCGGGCACCGAGAGCCGTTCCGCATGCTGCGCGCAGAGATCGTGCGCGTGCGGGTCGCTGCCAGGGCCGAGCGGACCGAGCGCGGCCATCTGATCGGCGTAGTCGAAGGTGACCGTGGCGACCGCCTCGCGCGCGCAGGCGACCTTCGAGCAGAGCCGTTCGTCGACGGCCAGGTGCGCGTCGAGGCGCGGTCCTTCATCGAAGCGCGGTCTCTGGTCGAGGCGGAGTCTGTCGTCCATCGCCTCCACACTATGACCGGGTCGCGTATGAGAGGTGCAGCCGCGCGGCAGCGCATAGACTTTCGGCATGCCCGCCCGCCGCTCCTCCCCCGCGCCCCGGCGCGGCGCACGTCACGGCCGCCATGGTCGACTCGGGCGCAGCGAGGTCGTCCGGCCGCCCCTGCCACCACTCGACGGGCGACTCGACCGGTTCGAGATCACGGTCGGCAGCGCTGTCGAGTACCTCCGCGGCACCTGGGAGGAGCTGCGCGACGTCCGCTTCGAGATCGCCGCGATGCCCGCGCACGATCGCGCCGACGGCATCCCGCTCTGGCGCGCGGATCCGGCCGCGCAGCGCGTGACGCTGTACCGGGTTCCCATCGAGCGCCTGCTGCCGAAGGGGCATGACGACGCGGCCCATCGCCGCATGGCCGTCGAGAGCGCGGTGTTCCACGCCGCGGCCGAGTATGTCGGACGCGAGCCGTGGGAGCTCGGTCCGGACGGTCGCGACCACTGAACCACCCAGCGCCCACCCTCTGACGGCACGGGGCGGGCGGCGCGCGTCAGGGGCGCACGACGATCGGCTGCTGCGTCGCCGGCGGCGCCCACAGCGGCCAGCCCGCGATGGCCGCATCGCCGAGCAGGCCGACCGCGGCGTGCACCGCTCCGTCGGAGCTGAGCACGTGCTCGCCGGGCTGCAGCGGGATCTGCTCCGCACCGCCGGCGGGCAGCTCCACGATCCGCTCGTCGATCCCCGCGAGCGTCACCGTGGTGGTGCTCTCCTCGGCGCTGCTCAGGTACAGTGTCGCCGACGCGCCACGGGGAACGGTGAACGGCACGGTGCCGGTCATCTGCGGGGCGGGCAGCATCCAGGCGAAGTCCTCGCGACCCTCCGCACGTGCGGTCTGGCGGGCGCCGGCCACGACCGGGGCGGTCGCGTCGATCTCGATGTCGTGCGCGCCCGCGCCCATCCCGGTCAGGGAGACCTCGGTGGGCGTGGCCGCGGTGAGCTCGACCACGTACTCGTCGGAGCCCGCGGTGCCGTCGGCGCCGCGGACGCGCACGGTCGCGGTGGCGTCCTCGTCGGGTGCGAGGAGGCGCAGCAGGATGCCGGTGGAGTCGTCGCCGTCGGAGATGGGCTGCGAGTGCGCACCCAGCAGACGAAGGCTCCGCTGCGCGCCGCCGACGCCGTCCTGCACGTCGATGCCGACCGCGTCGAGCGTGCGCACGTGCGCCGACTGGAGCGCCGCGCGAACCGGGGCCCCGGCGGCGACGACCTCGATGACCGGACGGGACTCGGCGCCGGCGACGGATGCCAGGGTGAGCGTGATCTGGGTCTTCGGCGGCACGATCTTGGTCGTCGTCCTCCGCTGGGCGCCGTAGACGTTGAGCTCCACGGTCGAGGCGACGTCGGCGGGGTTCGACAGCAGGATCACATCGGACGATCCCGTCGATCCGTCGCCGCCGACGAGCCACGAGCGCATCCCGGCCTCACGGCAGGGGGCGGCGGCGTATCCGCGCAGATCCTCTTCGTCGAGACTCACCGACTCCGCTGCGGAGATCAGCGGCGCCGTGCGGTCGGCGACCGCAGCCGTGATGCTCTTCGCGCCCTCTCCGCCGAGCACACCGGGCATGGCGAGGTCTGTGGTGCTGGTCTCGTGGTCGCGGTCGTCGACCCGCAGGTCCGGGGCGGCCGCAGAGACGAGCAGATCCGCCTGACTCGAGTCGCGTCCCAGAGCCCGGAAGGCTCCGTTGCAGACGATCGTCGCATCTCCCGGCACCGGCGTCACGGTCGCGGTGGCGGGCTCGCTCTGCACGCTCGGCCAGGGAGCGGCGACGGCCGCCCCGACCCCCAGCACGCAGGCCGTGGCGACGGCGGCTCCGGTCGCCAGTCGGGCCCCGGTCGCCGCGAGGCGGATGGTGCGCTGCTTCATCGGCTGTTCTCCTCGACGGCGGGATGCGGTGACGCGGGCTCAGCGGAGGGCGGCGCGTCCTCCGCTGGTCGGGGTTCGTCGGCCCCGGCGGGCGGCACGGTGACGTCCCCGGTGTGCAGGTCGGCATCCTCGTGCGTCCGCCGAGACGCGATCGGCTCGTCGAGGGAACGACCCACCACTCGGGAGCGGCCGCGGGCTGCCCGGCGCGATGCCCGGGTCGGGATCGACAGCAGCACGGCGGCGAGCACCACGATGAGCTGGCCCAGCCCGATGAGGTTGCCGAGGGCGCGCTGCGCGTGCGACGGCTGAGCGCGCTCGGCGGGCGGGGTGGCCAGCTGCCACAGCATCCCGTTTGGAGTCTCACCCGCCTTCACGAACCCCGGGCGCTGGTCGATCGCCGTGATCGCGCCGTCGGTCATGCTGCGGGCCTGCTCGCTCTGGCCGGGGAGGGACGTGAGCAGCACGAAGCCGACACCGCGCTCGGCGAGTGCGGCAGCCGCATCGAAGTCGCGAGCCGAGAGCAGGTCGACGGCGTCTGCGGCTAGGCCCTCGTCGTGCACGCGCGTCGCCGTGGTGAGCATGGTCGTCTGCGCGCTCAGCGTGGCGCTCGGGCCCCACACCAGCTGGGTCGCGAGCGACCCGTCGTCCAGCGGTGTCATGACGAGGGTTCCGCTGTCGGCGGCGTCCGACGCGTGCGCGGCGACCAGAGCGGGCAGCGTGCTGGTGGCGCCGTTGTGGATCTGCGCCTCACCGACGTTCACCGCCAGCAGCCCTGGCACGGCGCAGACGAGCACGCCGGCGCCGGTGACGAGCGCGGCCGCTGACCGCAGAGCCGGCATCGCCACGACGGTGTCGAGCGTGACCAGAGCGGCGCCGACGACGCCCAGCCATGCGAAGCTCAGTCCGGTGCCGGGCCAGATCCCGACCGGCTCGCCCTGCACGAACGACACCTGGATGCCGACCGCGATCATCGACGTGATCAGCCCGATCACCGTGGTCGCCAGCAGGGCGAAGCCGGCTCGCCACCTCGGCGAGAGCGCCGAGGTCAGCGCGAGGAGGACCAGGGGCACGAGCAGCACGGCGGCGAACGGGGCGACGCGGCCGTCGAGCAGCCACTCCCAGCCGGCGCGGTCCGGGGCCGGGAAGCCCTGCGCGATGAGCAGGCGCCCTGCGGCGTCAGCGGTCGCCTGCGCGAGGGTCGCGACGGCACCCGGATCGGCCAGCAGCGCCCAGGGATCGCCGTGGCGAAGCTGCCAGTAGACCAGCGGCGCGAACAGCGCAGCCGCGGGGATGAGCAGCCAGAAGACGCGCACCGCACCGCGCACACGACCGGCGGCGAGCATCGCCATGACCGTCAGCCCCCAGAGCGCCACGAAGGCGGGTGCGAGCGACGGCGCGCAGGCGAGGGATGCCGCGGCGAGCAGGGATGCCGCTCCCGCGGCGCCCCAGGAGCGGTGCGCGACCACCGCGGAATGGAACAGCCACGGCAGCAGCAGGTGCAGTAGCACGGCGGCCGGTCTGCCCTGCACGAGAGCGGTGAGGAACGTGGGAGCCAGCGCCCACAGCACGCCGCCGAGGATCCGAAGGCCGGCTCTGTCGGTGACCCGGGTCGCGGCGAACCAGCCGCCGAGCACCGCCAGCGGCAGGGCGCCCAGCCAGAGCAGCACGACCGCGAAGGAGGGAGACCCCGGCCAGAGAGTGCCCAGCACCGCGAGCACGGCCGCGAACGGGTCGGCGGGGCCGACGATGCCGGGGCCGAGGTCGCGCAGACCCCATCCGGCGTCGTTCCAGAGGGCGGCGAGCTCCGGCTGCATCGGCAGCAGCTCGCCGCCTCCGACGCTGGGCCAGGCGAGCAGGGGGAAGAAGGCCGCGATGCTGACGACGAGGGCGGCGAGCACCGCCCATGCTCCCCCGCCGCTGAAGAAGTGCAGCTCGCTGACGGCGCCCCGTTCGCTGCCGTGCCCGTCGTCCAGGCGGTGCCGCAGCTGCGTGCGCGACACCCGCAGCGGCGCGATGCTGGCCCACGACGCCGTGCGGAAAGAGCGGATGGCGCGTCGCGAGCGCGCGACGGCGCGCACGGCGAGCATGGCTGCCAGGGCCGCGCCCCACTCGGGGACGACGGCCGCCGGGCGCTTGCCGATGAGGTGGACGATCGAGCGCCACAGCGCCAGCGGCAGCAGGCTCAGCCAGTGCAGCGGCACCGCGAAGGCGGGCGCGTACGCGAGGCGTCGATGCAGCTGGGCGCGACGGCTCACCCACGCTCGGGCCGCCTCCCTCTGCGGGGCTGTCGCGACGCCGTCGGGCCGCACACCGATCCGCGCCTTCGGCACGAGCACGATGCGGGCGCCGCCCAACCTGGCGCGGACACCGAGGTCGAGTCCTTCGTCGGCGCCGCCGAGTCCGGGGTCCGGACGCAGCACCGTGGGTGCGGCTCCGCGGATGAGCATGCCGCGCACGTCCGCGCCGAGAGCGTCCTCGGTGGCGTCGTGCTGGCCCTGATCGAGTTCATCGGCTGCCAGCTCGACGGCGCGGCCGAATCGGCTCATGCTCACACCCAGCGACACGATCTCGCGGTCGTCGTCGTGCCGGACGAGCTTGGGGGCGGCGAGTGCGGCCGACGGGGAGCGCTCCAGTGAGCCGGCGAGAAGCTGCAGAGCCCTGCGGCGCGGCCGGGAGTCGTGGGTGAGCATCCACACCGAGCTGCCGCTCGCCACGCGAGGCTGAGCCAGGGCGACGGCCTCGGCGAACGTCGTGGTCGCGCGCGCTTCGATGATCGCCTCGACGCTGCGTCCGATGCCGTCGATGGCGCGCACCTGCGCGCCGCTTCCGAGAACCACCACGGTGACGGCGTCGGGCGGAGTCGTCTGATCGCGGAGGTCGTCTAGGGTCTCGCTGAGCTGTGCTGCTGCGGCGTCGCCCGTTCGTGCGACGACGATGGCGTGTACTCGGGATGGCATGACAGAGTCAGCCTAGACAGGCATCCGCGGGGCGCCGGTCATCGGACTCGGCGTGCCCGCGAAGCCGTCAGCTCGCGCGGCGCTTGAGCTTGCGACGCTCGCGCTCGCTCAGACCGCCCCAGATGCCGAAGCGCTCGTCATTGCTGAGGGCGTACTCGAGGCACTCGCCCCGCACGTTGCACGATGTGCAGATGCGCTTGGCGTCTCTCGTCGAGCCGCCCTTCTCCGGGAAGAACGCCTCGGGGTCGGTCTGCGCGCACAGCGCGTCGACCTGCCAGGCGAGCGCGCCATCATCTTCAGCGTCGACTCGACGTACTCCGGGTACGCCGAGGTTGACTGGATCGACGAACCAATTCTCGGGAACGTCCGACCGGTAACCCGTCATCTCGATCTCCCAACCCTGCTTGTGCCCCCTCCGGGCCGTGCACCACTAATTACACCCGTGTCATTCGTCGCGGTCAAGTCGCGGATCGTAAACCCTCAATGGTGCGTTTAAGGTTCATTGAACGTCCATCGGCGTGTCGCACCGGTCTGCGCGAGCGTCGGGGAAGACGGGTGCGGGCAGTGCTCGGCGCGATAGCCTGAACCCGATGGCCGTGTACAGCAAGCATCCCGTGGCCCCTCGCCCCGCGGCCCCGCCGCGTGAGACGACCGGGCATCTGATGGTGCGCGCGTACAGCGTGCTGGCCCTGTTCTGCCTGTTCGCGCACACCGCGGTGTACAACACCTTCGGCGCGCTCGGGTCGGGCATCGTGCTCGCCGTCCTGACCGCCGGCGCCCTCGCCATCTGGGTGCCCGAGGTCGTCGCCCAGCGTCCCACCCGCTTTCCGTGGCGCCGACTGCCGTGGGCGGCCCTCGGCTACGCCGCCCTCGCCCTGGCATCCACCCTGTGGTCGCGCTGGCCCGCGGCCACCCTGCTCACCTGGTCGCTGCTGGCCGCCATCACCGTGACCGCGGTGCTCATCGCGACCACCCTCACCTGGAACGAGATCGCGCGGGCGATCTCGAGCGCCCTCAAGATCATCCTGGGCCTCTCCCTCGCGATCGAGCTGTGGGTCGCGCTCGTGCTGCGCCGACCGCTGCTGCCGAACTTCGTCGATCTTCCCGAGGGCAAGATCGATCCGCACCTGTACTGGGTGCGCGGAAACCTGTTCGACGACGGGCGCATCCAGGGTGTGGTGGGCAACGCGCACTCGCTCGCGATGATGTGCCTGTTCGCGCTGATCGTGTTCGCGGTGCTGTACGCCACGCAGGTGCGCCGGCGCACCATGCTGATCTTCTGGTCCGCGATCGCCGCCGTGCTGCTCGTCAAGGCGGCATCGGCCACGGTGTATCTGAGCATCGCCGTCGTCGTGGCGGTGCTGATCGCCGTGCTCCTGATGCGCGCGGCATCACCGCGACGACGCGCGCGGCTGTACCTGCTCTTCGCCGCAGTGGCCGTCGTCGGGATCGGGGGTGCCGTGCTGCTGCGCGACCAGCTCCTGTCTGCGCTCGGCAAGGGATCCGACCTCACCGGGCGCATCGAGATCTGGCAGGCGGTGTGGGAGCGCGCGATCACCCGGCCGGTGTTCGGCAACGGCTTCTCCTCCCCCTGGGTGCCCTGGGATCCGGCGTTCGACGGCTGGATCCTGAACCACGGGCTCAGTGTCTTCCACGCTCACGACATGTGGCTCGATGTCTTCCTGCAGCTCGGGGCCGTGGGCGTCGCTCTGATGGCGGTCGCCTGGCTGGCGCTCGCGTGGCGCGCGTGGTTCTTCGCCGTGGATCGTCCGCGGTGGGACCTCGACGCCCGCCGCCCTTACTCCCCCCTGGCGCTGCTGCCCGTGCTGTTCACCGCAGTGCTGCTGGTGGAGGGCCTCGCCGAGTCGGCTCCGATCATGCTGTGGGGCTGGCTGCTGCTGATCCTGCTCTCGTTCAAGATGAAGGCTGTGCCGCTCATCGGCGTCGGAGTCGGCGAGCGCACCCCCGTCATCTCGCACGGCCCGCAGCCGCGGCAGGTGCCATGACGCCGCGGCGCCTCGTCGTCTCGCTGCTCGGTTCGGCGCCGTTCGCCCGCGCCTACACGCTGACCGCGCTCACCGCGGCGTGCTCGTCGTTCGTCATCGAGCGGATGATGTCGCCGGTGAGCCTGGCGACGATCATCGGCGTGCTCGCGGTCATCGGCGTCGCCGTGCTGACCGTCCGCCGGGACGAGCTGTCCCTGCTGCGGTTCGCCCCGACGTCGCTGCTCGGGTTCCTGCTGCTCGCGCTGCTGAGTGTGCTCTGGTCGGCGGATCGTGGGGGCACGCTCGCCGGCTGGTTCACCCTGCTCGGGTACGCCGTGATCGCGATCACGATCGGGCACGTGCGCGACACACTGCAGACGGTGCGCGCCATCGGCGACACCCTGCGCTGGCTGCTGACCCTGTCGCTCGCACTGGAGATCGTGTTCGGCATCCTGCTCGACACCCCGTTCCGGCTGCTGGGCATCGAGGGCACGCTCGCCGTCGGGGGCCCGATCCAGGGCATCTTCGGCACCCGCAACATGCTCGGCTTCATCGCGGTGATCGCGCTGATCACCTTCGTGGTCGAGTGGCGCACGCGGTCGATCGGGCGGGTCGCGGGTGTGCTGTCGGTCGCGCTCGGCGGCTCGCTCGCGCTCTTCTCGGCTTCACCGACGGTCGTGGTGCTCGCGGCGGCGGTGGGCGTGGCGACCGCTGCGCTGGTGATCGTGCGGCACACGCCCGCGCGCCTGCGCACCGCCGTGCAGGGGGCGCTGGGCGGGCTGGTGGTCGTCGGGCTCGTCGTCGCCTTCGCGCTGCGGCATCAGATCATCCGCGTCCTCGACGCCGGCTCCGACTTCTCGACCCGCGCCGATCTGTGGAACATGATGCTCGACTTCATCGCTCAGCGGCCGATCACCGGCTACGGGTGGTTCGGCCCGTGGCCGCGTGGCGAGTACCCCTTCACCTACATCAACTTCCTGCTGTCGGACCATCACCAGTCGGCGCTCAACGCCTACTTCGACGCGCTGCTGCAGCTGGGCTGGGCGGGCCTGGCGCTCTTCGTCGTGCTCGGCAGCGTCGCCCTCGTGCGCTCGTGGCTGGTGGCGAGCGTGCGGCGCTCGGTCGTGTACGCATGGGCGCCGCTCGTGCTCATCACGCTCAGCGTGGAGTCGATGTTCGAGAGCTTCGCGCTCACCGGAACCGGCTGGCTGCTGCTCGTGCTCTGCGCCCTGCGGGCAGGACAGACCAGGTCGTGGCGGGAGAGCATCGACGCGGCGCACACCGACGCGATCCCGACGCTGGGGCCTGAGCGTCCGCTTCGCTGAGTCGTCGGCGAGGCAGCGGGTCATCGGAGTTCCCAAGCCACGACCGGTAGGCTTGGCCCTCGTGACCCACGTGCTGCAGAACGTCGTCTTCCCGCTCGACCGCGACCCCGATCTGCTCCCGCTGTACGCGGATCCGGACACCTGGTCGGTCATCGACGAAGAGCCGGTGCGAGTCTCCAATCGCGCCCATCTCGGCAACATCCTCGGCCGGCATCGCGCCCGCATCGTCGCGGGCCGCCGCGTGTCGCTGGGCACGTATTTCAACGCGTTCCCCGCCTCGTACTGGCAGCACTGGACGGGGGTGCGCGAAGTGCGCCTCACCGTGCGCACATCCGGCCCCGCAACCGTCCTCGTGTACCGCTCGAACGGACAGGGCGTGCGTCAGCGCATCGACACCCGGGAGGTGACCGGTGACGCGGTGACGTCGTTCGACCTGTCGCTCACCGAGTACAGCGACGGCGGCTGGATCTGGTTCGACGTCGTCGCCGACGAGAAGCACGCCATCCTCGAGGGCGCGCAGTGGACCACGGAGCAGGAACCCGCCCGCCGCGGCAAGGCGTCCCTCGGCATCACCACCTACAACAAGCCCGACTACTGCGTCGACACGCTCAAGGCGCTCGCGGCGTCGCCGGACGCCCTCGAGTTCGTCGATCGCATCTTCCTCATCGACCAGGGGACTCAGCTCGTCGCGGAGCAGGACGGATACGATGACGTCGCGGCCGAGCTGGGCGAGACACTCCAGGTCATCCGCCAGGGCAACCTCGGCGGATCCGGCGGCTTCGCCCGCTCGATGCACGAGACGCTGCAGCGGCCGGAGAGCGACTTCGTGCAGCTGCTCGACGACGACGTGCGCCTGGAGCCGGAATCGCTGCGACGCTCGATCGTGTTCGCACGCTACGCCACCACACCGGTGCTCGTCGGCGGCCACATGTTCGATCTGCTGGACCGGCCCAAGCTGCACGGCTGGGCCGAGGTCGTCGACGAGCATCCCTTCATGTGGCGCAACCTCTACCAGGAGAAGATGCCGCACGACTTCGGTGTCGCCAACCTGCGACAGTCCCCCCTGCTGCACACGCGGATGGACGCCGACTACAACGGCTGGTGGATGTGCCTCATTCCGCTCGACGCCATCCGCAAGGTGGGGCTCTCGCTGCCGGCGTTCATCAAATGGGACGACGCCGAGTTCTGTCTGCGCGCCGGCGAGGCCGGCTTCCCCACGGTGTCGCTTCCCGGCGTCGCGCTGTGGCACGTGTCGTGGGTGAACAAGGACGACACCATCGACTGGCAGGCGTACTTCCACGCCCGCAACCGAATCGTCGCCGGGCTGCTGCACTCGAATGCTCCCCGAGGAGGGCGGCTGCTCAAGCACAGTCTGCGTGTCGATCTGAAGCACCTGATGATGATGCAGTACTACCCCGTCGCCCTGCGCGCGCGGGCGCTGCGCGACGTGCTGTCGGGCCCGGCGCACATGAGGCAGAACCTCGCGACGGCGATGCCGGCCGCGCGCAAGCTGGCGGCTGAGTTCCCGGAGACGGTCGTGCACCGCGATCCCAGCCGGGTGCTGCACTCCCGCAAGGGCCGTCAGGTGTACAAGCGGCTGAAGCAGCACGAGTACGACAGCCCGAGCGGCCTGCGCCTGCGCTGGTTCACGCTGCGCACGCTGGTCGCCCACTGGCTGCACACCCCCGATCCCGCCAACGTCACTCAGCCCGAGGTCGAGTTCGGCAAGGGCGACGCGCACTGGTGGCGCGTACCGCGCTTCGACAGCGCTCTCGTCAGCTCCGCGGACGGCTCGGGCAAGAACGTGTACACGCGCGATCGTGCTCAATATCGACGAATGCTCACCGAGAGCGTGAAGTTGCACCGCCGTCTGCGGCGGAACTGGCCGAAGCTGCAGGCCGAGTATCGTGCCGCGCTTCCCCAGCTCGTCTCCGATGACTCCTGGCGCCGGATTTTCGAGGAGCAGGCATGAGCCTCGCCGAGTTCGACCCCGCATCCGCGTCGATCGTCATCGTCACCTATAACCGCTCGCACCTTCTCGGTGGTCTGCTGGCAAGCATCCGGGCGATGGATCCGAAGCCGGGTCGGGTGATCATCATCGACAACGCCTCCGCCGACGACACGACCGACGTCGTCGACTCGTTCCGCGCCGACATCGGCACCGAGATCGTGTACCGCCGACTCGAGACCAACACCGGCGGGTCGGGCGGGTTCAGCGAGGGCATGCGCACGGCGTACGAGCTGGGATCCGAATGGATCTGGATGATGGACGACGACGTCGAGGTGCTGCCGGACGGCCTCGCGAAGATGGGCCGCTGGTCGCGGCGATTCAAGAGCATCCAGGGGCGGCGCTACGACTATGACGGCAGCGAGTTCTACTGGCAGTACCGGATCGCCGACCGGATGGGCATCCCGATTCCGTTCGCACCGTCGAAGTTCGACTCGTCGGGCTTCAAGGAGATGAACAGCGGATGCTTCGAGGGCATGTTCATCCATCGCTCGATCGTGGCGCAGATCGGGCTGCCCGACCCGCGCTTCTTCATCTACTGGGACGACCAGATGTACGGCTGGCTGGCCTCCCGCCTGACCACCGCCGTCATCGTCGACGAGTTCGTGCTGCGCCGCACGCGTGAGATCAAGCAGTGGGACATGGGCATCCGGCACATGAACGCGTCCAGCAACGCGTACCGCTACTACATCATGCGCAACCGCGCATACATCAAGCACTACTACCGCGTGCACAGGGCGTACAGTCCGGTGCTCTTCGGCCTCGGTACCACCGCCACCTTCTTCAAGGAGCTGATCCGGCTGCTCTTCGTCGAGCGCACCGTGCGCGGGACGAGCAACCTGCTCCGCGGCCTGCGAGACGGTGCCCGGATCAGCCGCGACCGCACCTGGCAGCCCATGCCGGCACTGGAGGCACGATGAGCGAGCAGCAGCCCGAGTACGTGTGGGCATATCCGGATGAGAAGCCCAAGCGCGGGCGCACCTGGCTGATCGTCGGCCTCGCCGTCGTTGCGGTCGTGATCGCGGCGCTGGTGTTCTGGCTGTTCCTGCGGCCCGGTGCGCCGCTCGCGAGTGCGACCGCGACGCCGAGCGCATCCCCGTCGGCGAGCGTTTCGCCCTCGGCGTCTGAGAGTGCTTCCGCTGCGCCTTCGGCCTCGCCGGAGCCGTCGGAGACCGCCATCGCTACGCCGCCCCCGGTGCCGGATCCCGACATCGACACGTTCCGTGGGCAGGTGCAGGGATGGCTGGACGACGCCGGCACTGGTCTGGACATCGTGTCGAGCAGCAGCGGGCAGGAAGCGCTGACGGTGATCGACGCACTCGAGGCGGATGCTCAACGACTGGCCGACACCCCCGCACCCTCCTCGATCACCTCCGAGTGGAACGACAATCTCTCGGCTTATCAATCGCAGCTCGGCGAGCTGCGTTCGGCCGCGACCGGCGGATCGACGATATCCGTGGGGGCTGCACGCTCGGCGCTGCAGTCGCTGCGCGCGCTCATCGGGCTCTGACTCGCTGCGCGAATCAGCGGGCGTTGCGTCAACGGGAGTTGTGATCCGCGTTGTAACGGTCGAGCACGTCCTTGATCGGCCCGTCGAGCACGAGAGCGCCCTTGTCGAGGTATAGACCCCGCGTGCAGAACCGGCGCAGGTCACGCTCGTTATGGCTGACGAAGAACAGAGTACGTCCTTCGGCGAGCAGCTCGTCGATGCGCTTGTAGCACTTCTCCCGGAAGGCCTTGTCTCCGACGGCGAGCACCTCGTCGACAAGCAGGATGGGCTCGTCGAGCTGAGAGACCACGGAGAAGGCCAGCCGAACCTTCATTCCGTTCGACAGGTGCTTGTACGGCGTCTCCTCGAAGCCGGTCAACTCGGCGAAGGCGATGATGTCGTCGTACCGACGCGCCACCTCCGCTCGGGGCATCCCATGCAGTCCGGCCGTCAGACGCACGTTCTCGCGCACGGTGAGGTCTCCGACGAATCCGCCGGTGAGCTCGATCAGTGGCGCGACTCCCCCGTTGACCGTCACTCGTCCTTCGTCGGGCAGGAGCACGCCGGCCACCAGACGCAGCAGCGTGGATTTGCCCTGCCCGTTGCGGCCGACGACTCCGATCGATTCGCCCGAGCGCACCGTGAACGAGACGTCGCGAAGCGCCCAGAACTCCCCTGGCCGACTGCGACGACGTGTGCCCGCGAAGAGATCCTTGAAACTGCGCCTGCCGCGCCTGTTGCGACGAAAGCGCACGCCAAGTCGGTCTACGTCGATCGCGGATGACATCACAGCTCCTTCAGCACCGGGCGTTCGAGTGTCCGGAACGTCCACAGCCCGAGTGCGAGAAGAGCCGCGCACAAGCCTGCGCTGATGAGAACGGGCACCAGCTGCACCAGCTCGGGGAAGAACGCCGCACGGTAGAGCATGAAGATCCCTGTGAGCGGATTGAATGACAGAACGGTCTGAAACGGCTCAGGGAGATTCTGCACAGAGTAGATGACCGGAGTCGCGTAGAAGAGAGCCCGCAGGATGAGCGCCGTCGTGCGCTCAAGATCGCTGAACATCACGCAGAGCGGAGCAACCAGCATCCCGAGGCCTACCAGCAGAGCCGCCTGCAGCACGATCGCCACCGGCAGCAGTAACAGCCCCCAACCGACGCTTGCGGTCTTGTCTGGATCTGTTTCGACGGCGAGGTTGACGATCACGAAAAGAGCCAGCACGGGCAGCGAGAACAGGAACTCGATTCCCTTGCTGAGGACGATGCGGTTGATCCATATCGACCGCGGTATGGCCGTGGAACGCACGAGCTTGGCGTCCTTGCGGAAGGCGCGCGTGAAATCCGACACGGAGGTGTTGAACCACACCCACGGCAGCAGGCCTGCTATCAAGAAGACGATATAGGGGTCGGCGCCGACGTCCTTCTTGAAGAAGAAGGTGAAGACCAGCAGGTAGATCAGGCTCATCACCAGCGGGTCGAGAATCGACCACAGGTAACCGAGCATGCTCGTGGCGTAGCGGACCTTCAGGTCGCGCGCCGACAGCAGCCACAGTGAATGCAGATAGCGCCGGGGCGTCCCGGGCGCCCCGGCAGCAGCGTGACTCACGATTCCGAGTCTAAGAGAGAGTGTTGTTCCAGAGCGACAGCGCCGACCCGATCGCCATGTGCATGTCGAGGTACTGGTAGGTGCCGAGGCGCCCGCCGAAGTGCACGTCCTTCTCGCCCTTGGCGAGTTCGCGGTAGGCCAGGAGACCCTCGCGGTCCGTCGGCGTGTTCACCGGGTAGTACGGCTCATCGCCCCGCTCGGCGAAGCGCGAGAACTCCCGCATGATCACGGTCTTGTCGGACTCGTAGACGTCCTTGCGCTCCGGGTGGAAGTGCTTGAACTCGTGAATGCGCGTGTAGGGCACGTCCATGTCCGGATAGTTCATGACGCTAGTGCCCTGGAAATCGCGGATACTCAGCACCTCCTGCTCGAAGTCGAGCGTGCGCCAGCTCAGTGCGCCCTCCGCGTAGTCGAAGTAGCGGTCGACGGGACCGGTGTACACGACGGGCACCTGACCGACCGTGGCCGTCTTGCTCAGCGGCTGCGCTTCGTCGAAGTAGTCGACATTCAGCTTCACCTCGATGTTGGGGTGATCGGCCATGCGCTCCAGCCACGCGGTGTAGCCGTCGGTGGGGAGGCCCTCCCACGTGTCGTTGAAGTAGCGGTTGTCGTACGTGTAGCGCACAGGGAGCCGGCTGACGATGTCGCCCGACAGCTTCTGCGGATCGGTCTGCCACTGCTTCGCCGTGTAGTCGCGGAAGAACGCCTCGAACAGTGGGCGCCCGACCAGGGCGATGCCCTTCTCTTCGAAGTTTGCCGCGGACTTCACGTCGAACTCGCCCGCCTGCTCCCTGATGAGCGCACGCGCTTCGTCCGGCGTGTAGGCGGCCTGGAAGAACTGGTTGATCGTGCCCAGATTCACGGGCATCGGGAACACGACGCCCTTGTGCGTCGAGTACACACGGTGCACGTAGTTCGTGAACGATGTGAAGCGGTTGACGTACTCCCACACCGTCGCGTTCGAGGTGTGGAACAGGTGCGCACCGTAGCGGTGGACCTCGATGCCGGTCTCAGGCTCCGCCTCGCTGAAGGCGTTGCCACCGATGTGCGAACGGCGGTCGATGACGGTCACCTTGCGGCCGGCTTCAGCAGCGCGCTCGGCGATGGTGAGGCCGAAGAAACCGGAGCCGACGATGAGGAGGTCCATGCGTGATTCTTTCCTGTCTGGCGTCCCGTCCCGGGGACCCGTCGCGGCCGCCCGTCGCGGGGCACCATTGGCCCTACCATGCTACCTGCGTAAACGGGCGGCGCCGGTCTGCGGCACCCCACCCGGCTTCGTATGCTGAAGGGACGATGACGATAGATATCATGCTGCCGTTCTGGGGTGATCCCGCGCTGCTGCGCCAGACGGTGGAGTCCGTCCGTGCGCAAACCGACGGCGACTGGCGCCTCACGGTGATCGACGACGCCTATCCGGACCGCACCGTGGCGGAGGCCTTCGCCCGCCTCGACGACCCGCGGATCCGGTACCGGCGGCATGACCAGAACGTCGGCATCATCGAGAACTTTCGGGAGAGCGTGCGTCTGGCCGAAGCCGACCATCTGGTGGTGCTGGGCAGCGACGACCTCCTGCTCCCGGGCTACGTCGCTGTGGTCCGCGCCGCCATCTCCCGCCATCCGGACGCCGCCGTGGTCCAGCCGGGCGTGCAGGTGATCGACGAGAACGGTGCGCCGTCGCTGCCGCTCGTCGACCGGGTGAAGCAGCGGATGCTGCGGCCGGACACCCGCGCCGGCGACGTGGAATTGGCCGGAGAGCGGCTCGCGACGAGCCTGGTGCGGGGCAACTGGCTCTATTGGCCGTCGCTCGTGTTCCGGACCGACGCCATCCGTGCGCACGACTTCCGCGACGACCTGCCCATCGTCCTGGATCTGGCGATCCTCCTCGACATCGTCTTCGCGGGCGGATCGCTCGTCGTGATCGACGACGAGGTCTTCGCCTATCGACGACACACCGAGAGCGCGTCCCAGAAGGCCATCCTCGACGGCTCCCGCTTCCGGGACGACCGCCGGTTCTTCCGGGAGACGGCGAGTCGGGCCGAGGAGCGCGGCTGGAGGTCCACGGCCCGCGCGGCCAGGGCCCGCGTGTTCGCGCGCCTGCACGCCCTGACGACCGTGCCGACCGTCATGCGACGCGGGGACGCCGAGGGACGCCGCGCCCTCTGGGCGCACATCCTGCGCTGATCAGCGCCGGAGCGCCGATACCCACGCCCGCAGCAGCATCACGCGGGCGCGGAGCACCGCCCCGATCCCGCGGGGCCGGGACGGGGAGGCGTTCGCATCGTGGATCCGCCGCCGGATCGTCGGGGCCTCGATGTGCTTCATGGTGCGGTGCGCGTTGCCGACGAGCGCGATCCAGAGATCATGGCTCTCGCCGAGGTACGGCGGGAACGGCAGGACCCGGTCGAGGGCGTCGCGGCGGACGGCCATGGCGCAGCCGTAGTACGGCGCCATCCCGGCGAGGATCCGCAGCGCGTTGCGCACGCCCTGCCGCGACCATTCCGCCCGCAGCCGCCAGGCCCGGCGGGTGATCGGGTTCGGGAGCGGATCGTCCGAACCGAGCAGCACCAGATTCGATGCCGCGACGGCGGAGTCCTCGAGCGCGGAGAGGAAGAGGGCCCGCCGACCGGGGATCCAGACGTCGTCCTGGTCAGACAGCAGCACGACGTCGCCCGTGGCCCGGCCCAGCGCCTCCTCGAAGGTGCGGACATAGCCGCGGTTGTCTCCCCGCGCATGCACCCGGATGCGCGGATCGTCGAAACTTGCCAGCACCGCGATCGTGCCGTCAGTCGAGGCGTCGTCCACGACGACCACCTCGTCCTGGGGCTCCAGCTCCGCGAGGATCGACGCGAGCTGCGCTGCGAGGTACCGCTCGCCGTTGTACGTGGCCATGCACACGCTCACCCGGATCGCGCTCACGACACGGCCTCCTTCGCTGGTCTGCGCAGCTCGGCACGGAGCACGAGCACCTGATATCCCGCGACGCACAGCTCCGACACCGCCACCGCCCATGCCACCGCCGGTACGGATCCGGCCGCGGCGAAGAGGAGGATGAGCGGGGCCCCGACGAGCGCGCCGACGAGCGTGGAGACGGCCAGTGCACGCACCCGGCCGACGACCACCAGGCAGGCGTAGCCGACGATGGCCGCCGTGGCGATGCCGATGAAGGCGACGCCGAGAGGCAGCGACACCTCCCAGGGGACGGTGATCGCGCCGACGGAGAGGATCGTCGACGCCCACGGGCTCAGCACCGCGATGCACGCGCCGCCGATGGTCCCGATGACGACGGCGGCGCCGGCGGCGATCCGCGCCCGGTGCCGGTAGTTGGCCTCTGGGTCGGGCACCCATCCCTGGAAGAACTGCTGGATGGGCAGCAGGGCGATCGAGGCGTACTTGAACAGACGGTCGGCGAAGGCGTACATCGGCTGCAGCGCGGGGAGGAACGCCTGCACGGCGACCATCGGCAGCGTCACGTAGAGACCGCTGACGAGCGTGGCGGAGACGGCATGACGCTGTCCGCCGAGCACCGCCCGCAGCGGCACGCGGCTGTGCGACGACGCGGTGGAGCCGCGCAGGACGGTCACGGCGTCGATCACGACGGCGCCGACGAAACCGAGTCCCTGGGCGACCAGATACACCCACAGCTCGCCTGTCAGGACGGCACCGACGATTCCGACGACGGCACCGAGGACTGTAGGCAGCGTGTCGCAGAGGAACAGCCGAAGCGGCTTGCCCTCTCCCGTGAAGTACCACGCCGCCCCGAGATTCGGCAGCAGATACACCGCGGCGCCGAGCACGGAGACGAGGACGTCTCCGCGGGTGAGCAGGGCGAGGATGAGCGCGATCACCGGAAGCACGACCAGGTAGAGCAGGGCGCGTGCGCGGAGGGACGTGCGGTAAAAGGCCTGCCGTCCCTCGATGGGGATGCCCGCGACGGTCGCGGCGCCGGTCGCTCCCCAGCCGAACGCGACGAGGATACCGCCGAACTGCGACACCGTCTGGATGAGCGCGAGGGTGCCCCAGGTGGCCTTGCCGAGAGAGGCCGTGAGGAGGGGGATTGAGATGATGCCGATGAGAGTGACGACCCCGACCGAGACAGTAAACCCGCTCAGGCGGCCGGCCGCGGAGCGCACGGCCCCGCTCACGCCGGATCCTGCGCGATCACGGGTGCCGTCCACCGGATCTCGGCGGCGACGGGCGCGAGCGCCGCGGGCATCCGGCCCATCCGTCCCCGGAAGGCGGCGACGGCCGCTGCTCGGTACACGCGCAGCAGCGCCCGTCGTGGCTGCGCGACCCAGACGGCGTTGACGAAGTGGATGCCGTCGAGGAGGGAGTCCCGGATGATCTGACGGGGAGCCACGAGGAGGTACTCGCGGTTGAGCACGATCCGGTTCCGGAGACGGTAGAAGTAGCGGAAGGGGGTGCTCAGGGTGACCTCGGGCGGGATGCCGGGCAGCCGCACCGTGCGTCCCCACAGGTCTCGGCGGTATTTCGTCCCGAGCGCGTGCTCCATCCGCACGCCGCCGGCGGCGAGGACCCGCCATCCGCGGCGGCGCAGACGGAGCTCGAACTCCGTGTCGACGAGATCGATGAAGAAGTCCTCGCGCAGCGCTCCGACAGCCTCGACCACCGGCGCGGGGAGGAGCATCCCCGACTGGATCACGTTGGCGGCGTCACCCCACACAGCGTCGGGCCCGCGCTGTTGCCGCACCCCGGCGAAGAACTCCGGGACGACGACGCCGACGCGGGAGCCCGCCGCTGTCGCGGCGTCGTGGGCCCCGAGCAGCGCGGCCACGAAGCCCGACTCGATGTGCGAGTCCTGGTCGAACGTCAGCACGAACGCGGCGCCCGCCTCCAGCGCCCTGGCGATGCCGTCGTTCAGCGCCGCGGCGATGCCGTCGTTGGCGGGGCGTCGCACCACCGTGGCGCCGTCCGCGGCGAGCGCCGACAGCACGGAGTCGGCCGCCGGGCCGGAGCCGTCGTCGACGACGATCACGCCGTCGACCTGCGCGGCGACCGAGGCGACCGCCTCCCTCGCGGATTCACCGGGCCGGAAGGTCGAGAAGACGGCCCAGACACGCGAGGCGCTCATCCGAGGCGCACCGGACGGGGGACGGAAGGCAGAGACTCCAGCATGGCGCCTTTAGACTAGCCTCATTCGCTGATCGACCCCGCAGACCCGGAAGGCCCTCTCGTGTCGACCTCCCCGTTCGGCACCATCGTGCTGGCCGCCTACTCCCCCGATCCGGAGCTTTTCCGTCGTCAGCTCGCGTCCCTGCAGGCGCAGTCGGTGGAGAACTGGGAATGCGTCATCTCGGTGGACGGCGATCCCGCACCCGTCGCCGCCCTGGTAAAGGAGATCACCGAAGGGGACGGTCGCTTCCGGATCGTCGGCGACGGATCGCGGCTCGGCTTCTACCTGAACTTCGAGCGCGGCCTCCTCGCCGTGTCCGAGCGCAGCACGTGGATCGCGCTCTGCGACCAGGACGATCGCTGGGGCGCCGACAAGATCGAGCGTCTGCTCCCCCACCTCGACGAGGTCTCGCTCGTCTCCGCCCAGGCGCGGATCGTCTCCTACCCCTCCGAGAAGGAGACGGGACGCACGGCCCGGCAGGATCACGGGTCACTCTTCACCCTCCTCTCCAACGAGTTCACCGGCTCGCTGTGCCTCTTCGCCCCGGAACTGCTGGGGACCGCCCTCCCCTTCCCCCGCGCCTCGACGAGGGTCGCGACCCACGACCACTGGCTCGCGGTCGTCGCGGCGGCCCACCGGGGCACGCGCATCGTCGACGACGTCGTGCAGGACTACGTGCAGCACGACGCCAACGTCTTCGGCGACCCGAGCCGGCTCGGCGGCGGCAGCATCCGCCAGTCGGTACGCAACATCCGCGACCAGGCGGAGCGCTACGAGGGCTCCCGCTCCCCGTGGGCGATCGCCCGGATGGCCTTCTGGACCTATGTGGGCTGGCGACAGCTGCTGGTCGACACGCTCGATCGACGGATCCCGGCATCCCGCGTCGACGCCCGTCGTGACCGGATCTTCGGCGACGACCGTCGGTTTCGCGCGGCATTCGCCCTGCTCCGGGTGGCACGTCGACGTGGCATCGTCCCGGCGCGCTTCGCGCTCGAGTACCGCGCGAGCTGGCTGTGCGGAGCAGTCAGCGGCGGGCGCCGCGCCGTCCGTCGTGCCGTCGACGTGACCGGCGTCTGACGGCGGAGCTCAGTCGCGCTCTCCCGGCGCGCTGCGCTCCTCGAGGCCGGCGGTGCGCTGCTCCAGCCGCTCCAGCTGAGTGCGCAGGATCGCCGACTCCTCCGCGAGACGGCGGGTCTCCTCCTCGACCTGGCTGAGCTCCCAGGACAGGTGCAGCGCGACGCCGAGCAGCAGCAGGATCGCGGTCGCGAAGAGCAGGTTCGACGGCACCTGCACGCCGAGGAACGCCGTGAGACCGGCCAGGAGCCCGGGGAAGAGACCGACGATGAGCACCGAGACGGCGATGATGAGCCACAGCACCGCGTACTTCTCGCGGAGCCGTCGCGTGAGCAGCATCCAGAGGACGATGACGAGGATGAGGATGGCGAGGGCGATGCCAACGAGGACGATCATGCGCGAGGTTCTCCCTTCCGCGAGCCTGTGCGTCGCATCGCGGCCAGCAGCAGGGCGAACACCGACCTCAGCAGGTAGACGGTGGAGCCGAGCGGACCCTGACTCGGGCTGCCGTGCGCGCGCGGGCGCATCGCGACACCGACCTGAGTCACCGTGAGGCCGGAGTGCAGCGCCGCGACAAGGGAGTCGAGCGTGTCACCGAGGTACTCCGCGGGGTAGTACTGGACGTACTGGTCGATGGCCCGCGCGTTGGCGGCGCGGAATCCGCTCGTCACGTCCGTGAGCCGGGTCTTCGCGATCCGCGAGACCACCGAGGCGAGGAAGACCATCGCCCACCGGCGCGGCCCGCGGACGGAGTAGTCGCCGACGTCGGAGAAGCGCGCGCCGATCGAGATGTCCGCCTCCTCGAGGCCGCCGAGCACACGCTCGATGTCCCCCGGGTCGTGCTGCCCGTCCGCATCGACCTGAATCGCCGCGGCGTACCCTTCGCGCGCCGCGTAGGTAAACCCGGTGCGCATGGCCCCGCCCACGCCCAGGTTGAACGGCAGCGACAGGACGGCGGCGCCGGCCTCCCGAGCCGCCGCGGCGGTGGTGTCGGTGGAGCCGTCGTCGATCACGACGACGTCGTAGCGCGACGACGCGGCGCGGATCTCGCGGACGGTGGTCCCGACGTTGCGCTCCTCGTTCCACGCGGGCACGAGGACGAGGACACGGTTCGCACGTGTCTTGCCGGTCATGTCAGGATCTCCGAGTTCAGCCCAGACCGCACGCGGTCACTTCGTACAGTCTGGCATCCCCTTCGCTGTCGACCAGACGCACCGCCCCGGAATCCTCCAGCTCCTCCAGACCCGGAAGGGGGTGCGAGCCGTTGTGCACCTCTCGATCGCCGAAGTCCAGCACGAAGCCGACGCCCGTCTCGCGGAGGGCGTCGCAGACGTCGGGCTGCGTCTCGGCGTCGGCGAGATGATCGTTCACCGTCTGGGCCTCCTCGGAGACGTCCACGAGGATGTGTGGCATGAGCACCTCGCGTCCGCCGATCGCGTACGCCAGCGCGGTGCCTGTGTATGGATTCCCCGAGATCTTCTCTCCGGCCGGGACGTGCGTGGGGAGTCGTTCGAGCAGTGCCATCTCGTCCGCGCTCACCAGCGCGGAGTCGTCGTCCAGCGCGAACCGTCCGTGCGCCTGCTCCACGGCGTGCGGCAGAGCGGGCAGCGGCAGCAGGACGGCGCCCAAGACCGCCAGGGCCGCGCCCGTGAGCGTGCGGGCCCTCACGGCTTCGGGGCGCGCCGCCGCCCAGCGTCGTGCCACCGCCTCGACGGTGCGCGCGACACCGAACGCCGCGAGCGGGACGAGCGCCACACCGAAGACGGCGGCGAGCCGCGGCCAGTTGTTGTACCAGCTCCCGGTAAGCGCGTCACGGAGCGTGCCGAACGGCGAGGCGATCACGATCACGAACAGGGCGGCGCCGATCACCCACGATGCCACCGCCACGAAGACCGGCCCGGTGCGCTCCCGGACGGCCCACACCAGACCCAGCAGGATCGCGAGGGTGACGCCGATCGACACCGTGCCGTAGAACATCGACACCTGCGCCACCTCCCGCACGGCCTCTGCCGGGCTGAGCGCGGTCGGCCACAGGCGCGTGGGCAGCGGCGGGCGGAGGATCTTGAGCAGCAGCAGCCCCAGGCCGAGGTACGCGAGCGCCCCGACCACCAGCCCGATGCGTGCCCGGCCCGCGGGGTGTCCGCGCCAGAAGCGGACGGCGAAGACACCGACCATCGGGACCGACAGCGCCAGCCACGCGACGAACCCGCCGGGGTGTGCGAGGGCGACCCCGGGGATGGCGCCCAGGAGGACGAAGCCCCACCAGCCCGGCGCCCGCTCCCCGGCGGTCGCCCCGATCCCGAGCAGGGAGGCGGTCGCGGCGAGCGCGACCGGGGCGAGCGCGAGCGCGAGTTGGAACGGGTAGAGCACGCCGTAGTCCATCGGGAGCAGCGGGAACATCGGCACCGACACGCTGACGAGCGCCGCGCTGACCGCGACGGCCGCGGTCGCCCCGGCGAGCACCCGCGAGAGCAGCACGGCGCCGAGCGGCCACAGCACCGCGGCGATCACGAGCGTCTGCGCATTGACCACGGCGGGGATGCCCGCGCCGCTCAGCTGGACGACGATGGCGGCGGTGGCGTGCCAGACCGACGGGTAGAACGGCACGCCGCCGTTGGGGCTCGTCATCTGGCCGAGTTCGAGGGGCGAGGCGGCGGCGGTGTCGAGGATGTACCGGATCGCGTTGAGGTGGAAGACGTTGTCGAACGTCTGGGAGATCGCCGTCGGCGCTCCGATCACGGAGAGTGTCTGCCCGCCGATCACGATCGCGGCGAGCACCAGCGCGAGCACCGTCCACCACGGTGAGAAGGAGGGCAGCGCCACGGGGCGGGTCGTCGTCCTGCGTCGCACGAGCAGCACGCCGGCGCCGATCACGACCGCCAGGACGAGGCTCGGAAGGATCGACCACCCGAGACCGAGCCATCCGGCGACGACGCTCGCGCCGCCGATCACGGTCGTCGCGAAGGCGGGGGCCGCGGCGACGGCCCAGAGCCTCCGGAGCCCGATCACCCAGGCGAGCGACCCTCCGAGAACCGCGTACACCGCGAGGAGGACGACGGCAGGCCACAGCAGTTCGAGCATTCCCATTAGTTCCAGATCTCTCGCGGACGACCGGATCAGGATATCCCGCGGCCATGGTGATCCCCTGCGTGGACCAGGACCGGGCGAGGCGGGACGAGGCGCGCCCGGGACTTCCGGGAACAGTGTGTCAACATAGAGGCGTGAAAGGCATCATTCTCGCCGGGGGCTCCGGCACGCGTCTGCACCCGATCACACTGGGGGTCTCGAAGCAGCTGATCCCGGTGTACGACAAGCCGATGGTCTACTACCCGCTGTCGACGCTGATGCTCGCCGGCATCCGCGACATCCTGGTGATCACCACCCCGCACGACGCCGCGCACTTCGAGCGGCTGCTGGGCGACGGATCGCAGTTCGGGATCAACCTGCAGTTCGCGCAGCAGCCGTCGCCGGACGGCCTCGCCCAGGCCTTCACCATCGGCGCGGACTTCATCGGCGACGACTCGGTCGCCCTGGTCCTCGGCGACAACCTGCTCTACGGCCCCGGCCTCGGGAACCGCCTGCAGCGGTTCGAGGACATCGACGGCGGCGCGGTCTTCGCGTACTGGGTGGCAGAGCCCCAGGCCTACGGCGTGGTCGAGTTCGACACCGAGGGCCGCGCGGTGTCGCTCGAGGAGAAGCCTGCACAGCCCAAGAGCAACTACGCCGTGCCCGGTCTGTACTTCTACGACAACGACGTCGTCGAAATCGCCCGCAATCTGGAGCCGAGCGCTCGCGGCGAGTACGAGATCACCGACATCAACCGCGCCTATCTGGAGCGCGGCAAGCTGCAGGTCGAGGTGCTCCCTCGGGGCACCGCGTGGCTCGACACCGGCACGTTCGACCAGATGACGGACGCCGCGGAGTACGTGCGCACGATGGAACGACGCACCGCGCTGAAGATCGGCGTCCCCGAAGAGGTGGCGTGGCGTCAGGGCTTCCTGAGCGACGACGAACTGCGCGAGCGCGCCGAGAAGCTGGTCAAGTCGGGCTACGGGGTCTACCTGCTCGACATCCTGAAGAGAGGACACGCATGAGCCGTCTGCTCGTGACCGGAGGTGCCGGCTTCATTGGCTCCAACTTCGTCCACCACGTGGTGGCGCACACGGACCACCACGTGACCGTGCTCGACGCGCTCACCTACGCCGGCAACCGGCGCTCACTGGAGGGTCTGCCCGAGAACCGGGTCACCTTCGTCGAGGGTGACATCACCGACGCCGCCCTCATCGACCGGCTCTTCGCCGAGACCGACGCGGTCGTGCACTACGCCGCGGAGTCGCACAACGACAACTCACTGAACGACCCGCGTCCGTTCCTCGACACGAACATCGTCGGCACCTACACGCTGCTCGAGGCCGCTCGTCGCTACGATCGCCGCTTCCACCACATCTCGACGGACGAGGTGTACGGGGACCTCGCGCTGGACGACCCGGAGCGCTTCACCGAGTCGACGCCGTACAACCCGTCGTCGCCGTACTCCTCGACCAAGGCCGGCAGCGACCTCCTGGTCCGCGCGTGGGTCCGGTCGTTCGGCGTCAAGGCGACGATCTCCAACTGCTCCAACAACTACGGCCCGTACCAGCACGTGGAGAAGTTCATCCCCCGGCAGATCACGAACGTGCTCCGGGGCATCCGCCCGAAGCTATACGGCGCCGGCGAGAACGTGCGCGACTGGATCCACGCGGACGACCACTCCTCCGCGGTCCTCACGATCCTGGACAAGGGCGCCATCGGCGAGACCTACCTGATCGGCGCGGACGGCGAGCGCAACAACAAGGACGTCGTCGAGCTCATCCTCACGATGATGGGACAGCCCGCCGACGCCTACGACCACGTCACCGACCGCGCGGGCCATGACTTGCGGTATGCGATCGACTCCACGAAGCTGCGTACCGAGCTCGGCTGGCGTCCGCAGTTCTCCGACTTCGAGGCGGGGCTGTCGGCGACGATCGACTGGTATCGCGACAACGAGTCGTGGTGGGCGCCGGGCAAGGACGCCGTCGAAGCGTTCTACGCGGGCAAGGGCCAGTGAGCGCCGCGTTCGGGAAGAAGCTGGAGCGGATCGAGACTCCCATCCCCGGTCTCGTGGTGTTCGAGCTGCCCGTCCACGGAGACTCCCGCGGCTGGTTCAAGGAGAACTGGCAGCGCGAGAAGATGGTCGCCCTTGGTCTCGAGGACTTTGGACCCGTGCAGAACAACATCTCCTTTAACGACGCCGTCGGCACGACCCGAGGCATCCACGCGGAGCCTTGGGACAAGTGGGTGTCGGTCGCGACTGGACGCATCTTCGGCGCCTGGGTCGACCTCCGCGAAGGGCCCTCATTCGGCACGGTCTTCACGACCGAGCTCGACCCGTCGCGGGCCATCTTCGTCCCGCGCGGGGTCGGCAACTCGTACCAGACGCTCGAGCCGGACACCGCCTACACGTACCTCGTCAACGACCACTGGTCCCCCGACGCCTCGTACTCGTTCCTGAATCTGGCCGATGAGACGGCCGCCATCGAGTGGCCGATCCCGCTCACCGAGGTCGAGATCTCGGAGAGGGACAAGGCGCACCCGCGCCTCGCGGACGTCACGCCGATCCCGCCGAGGAAGGTGCTCGTTCTCGGGGCATCGGGTCAGCTGGGTCGCGCCGTGCGCGCCCACCTCGGCGATGCGGCGCACATCGAGTACGCCACGCGCGCAGACATCGACGTGGCGGCGACCGACCTCGCAACGGCACGCCGCTGGCATGACTACGGCCTCATCGTCAATGCGGCCGCCTACACCGCCGTCGACCAGGCGGAGACAGCGGACGGCCGGGAGCAGGCATGGGCCGCCAACGCCACAGCGGTCGCCGCACTTGCTCGGATCGCCGACGACCACGGCATCACGTTCGTCCACGTGTCGAGCGACTACGTCTTCGACGGCACGCACGACGGCGCCTACCCCGAGGACGCGCCGCCGCGCCCCCTCGGCGTCTACGGGCAGACGAAAGCCGCCGGCGACCTCGCGGCATCGACCGCCGGGCGACACTACATCGTGCGGACGTCCTGGGTGATCGGCGACGGCGGGAACTTCGTCCGCACCATGCAGTCCCTCGCCGAGCGCGGGATCGATCCGCGGGTCGTGGGCGACCAGATAGGACGCCTGACCTTCACTTCCGACATCGCAGCCGCGATCGCGCATCTCGTCGAGACGCGGGCCCCCTACGGCGTCTACAACGTGACCGGATCGGGCGACCCCCGCTCCTGGGCAGACATCGCACGCGAGGTGTTCCGCCTGAGCGGCCACGACGCGGACCGCGTCACCGCCGTGAGCACGGATGAGTACTTCGCATCAGCGACCGGCCCGGTCGCCCCGCGCCCGCGGAACAGCGTTCTGGATCTCGCGAAGATCACCGCGACCGGGTTCGCCCCCGCCGACGCCGACGAGTCACTCGCGGCGTATCTTGCTGTCGAGGAGGAGATCCGATGAGGCTGAGTGTCATCGGCTGCGGGTACCTGGGGGCAGTGCACGCCACGGCCATGGCGTCCATCGGCCACGAGGTCGTCGGCTTCGACGTCGATGCCGACAAGATCGGTCGCCTCGCCGCGGGAGAAGCGCCCTTCTTCGAGCCCGGCTTCGACGAACTGCTGCGCGACACCCTGGCGACAGGGCGGCTGACGTTCTCCACCGAGCCCTCCGACCTGGCCGCCGCACAGGTCCACTTCATCGCCGTCGGAACACCCCAGCGGGAAGACGGCGATGGAGCCGACCTCCGGTTCGTCGATGCCGCCGTTCAGGGCTTGCTCCCCGTGCTCTCCGAAGGGGACGTCGTGGTCGGGAAGTCGACGGTACCCGTAGGCACCGCACAACGGCTCGCCGACATCGTCGCTCCCACCGGCGCACTGCTGCTCTGGAACCCGGAGTTCCTCCGCGAGGGCTTCGCCGTCCAGGACACCCTTGAGCCCGACCGCATCGTCTACGGAACGGCGGACCCGGAGGGCCCAGGGGTCGCGATCCTCGACGAGGTGTACGCGAAAGCTCTCGCGGCCGGGATCCCGCGTCTCGTCACCGACTTCTCCACGTCCGAACTGGTCAAGGTGGCGGCCAACGCGTTCCTCGCCACGAAGATCTCCTTCATCAACGCGATGTCGGAGATCGCCGACGCCACGGGCGCGGATGTGACACAGCTCGCGGATGCGATCGGACACGACGTCCGCATCGGCCGCCGCTTCCTCAACGCCGGCGTCGGCTTCGGTGGCGGTTGCCTGCCGAAGGACATCCGCGCGTTCGCCACCCGAGCGGAGGAGCTCGGGCACGGGAGAGCTCTGCGATTCCTCCGCGAAGTCGACGAGATCAACCTGCGCCAGCGGAACCGCCTCGTCGATGTCGTGTCGGAGGAACTCGGCGGCTCCGTCGCCGGACGTCGCATCGCGATCCTCGGGCTGGCGTTCAAGCCCAATTCGGACGACACACGCGACTCCCCCGCGCTGGATATCGCCACGCGCCTGCATGGGCTCGGGGCGGACGTCATCTCCTATGATCCGGAAGCGATCGAGACGGCGCGTCGTGTTCGTCCTCACCTGACGTACGCGCGTACCGCGGACGAGGCTCTCGCCGGTGCCGAAGCAACGGTCGTCGTGACCGAATGGGAGCAGTTCAGGCAGCTCGACCCGGAGACGGCCGCGGATCTGGTGGCGGACCGTCTGATCATCGATGGCCGCAACTGCCTCGACGCCGGCCGCTGGCGCGCTGCCGGGTGGAGCTACCGTGGCCTCGGTCGGCGCTGACCCGCGCGTCCGCGCAACGAAGAGAACCGCTTCGTCCCGGGTACCCGACCCGCCTCGCGCGGACATCCAGGCGCTGCGCGCGTTCGCCGTAGCGGCCGTCGTCGTCTTCCATGTCTGGCCGCATGCGCTCACCGGCGGGTACATCGGAGTCGATGTCTTCTTCGTGATCTCCGGCTACCTGATCACCGGGCAATTGGTCCGACTGCGCGAGCGGGGCGGACTCCGGCTGAGTGCGTTCTGGGCGGCACGGGCGCGTCGCCTGCTTCCTGCGGCGCTCCTCGTGCTCGCCGCGAGCACCGTGCTCACTCTGCTCTCCGCGCCTCCGGCTCTGGTCACGCAATACCTGCGTTCCATCGTCGGAAGCACTCTCTACGTCGAGAACTGGGTGCTCGCCGCCGACGCCGTCGACTACCTTGGCGCGGACAACGCTCCTCCGATCGCCCAGCACTACTGGTCGCTCTCCGTGGAGGAACAGTTCTACATCCTCTGGCCGCTGCTCGTGATCGCCGCGACCAGCGCGGCCATCGCCAGGGGACGAGGCCGCAGGGCGCTCCTCGTCACCCTCGGCACCGTCACGGCGGCGAGCCTCGTGCTGAGTCTGGTGACGACATTCACCGCTCCCTCCTTCGCCTACTTCGCCACGCCGGTGCGGATGTGGGAGTTCGGATTCGGTGCCCTGGTGGCTGTGCTCCCGGCGATCGCGGTCCCCCGCGCAGCGCGCGCCGTGATCTGGCTGGCCGGGTGGCTCGCGCTGATCGGCTCCGCCCTCGTTTTCGGACCGACGACGCCCTTCCCGGGATACGCAGCAATCCTCCCCGTCGCGGCCACGGCCGCGCTGATCCTCATCGGCCCGACCCCGCCCTTCGCGGCGGCCCGCCTCCAGGCGTGGCGTCCGGTGCAATGGCTCGGCGACAACTCTTACGGCATCTATCTGTGGCACTGGCCACTCATCGTCATCGCTCCCGCCGTCCTCGGGGCGGAGCTCGACCTCTGGCAGAACGTCCTGCTGGTCCTGCTGACTGCGGTCCTCGCCGCGCTCGGCAAGAGATTCGTCGAGGATCCGCTACGGTTCGGCAGGCTCACCAGTTTCCGCCCTCGGACGATCCTGTGGGGGACGGCGGCCGCAATGGTCGTGGTCACGGCCGCCGCCGGCGTTCCCGCGCTCGCCATCTCGGCGTCCGAGCAGGAAAGGACGGCCCAGGCGCAGACAGAGATCGCGGATCCCGACGCGTGCCGAGGCGCGAATCTCCTCCTGGGCCCCGACTGCGCCGGAGCCAAGAGCGAGATCGTCGACCGCGCCGAACTGATCCCCGGGCTCGCTGGGCTGTACGACGACACAGACGGCGCTTTCGCCTGCTACACGCAGAGCGCGGCGCCGATCGAGCCTTGCCACATCGGATCCAAGGCGCCCGATGCCGTGCGCATCGCCGTCACCGGAGACTCGCACGCCGCCATGTTGGTCCCGGCTCTTCGAGACGTCGCCGAGGATGCCGGGTGGTCCATCGACGTCTACGTGGGCCGAGGGTGCGCGTGGTCGAGCGATCCCGACCCCGCGTGCGCTGAGCGTCGCACGGCCCTGGACGCCGACCTGCTCGCCGGCGGATACGACGCAATCCTCGTGACCGCGTGGAACCAGATCGACGCCGACGCTTCGGAGCGCGCGGAGCGCGGCGCGCAGTTCGCCGACCGCTGGCGCGCCGCGCAGGAGGCCGGAGTCCGCGTGATCCCCGTGCTCGACAACCCGGCTGTCCCGCAGGCTGCCGCGGACTGTCTGGCGGAGCAGCGAGACTTCTCCTACGAGACGTGCGCGTTCTCCGCCGTCGATTTCCTCCGCGAGGATCCTCTTTCGATAGCCGCCCGCGACGCAGGCATCACGCCGATCGACCTCCGGGGCGCCTTCTGCGATCCGGAAGGAGTGTGCCCCATGGTCGCAGGGGGCGTCGTCGTGTACCGCGACCTCCATCACATCACCGCCACCTTCAGCCATTCCCTCGCTCCGTACCTTCGCCGGGAGATCACCGCACTTCTCCCCGACTCGTCCCCCACTTCTTAGGAACCGCCATGCCCCCACTCGTGTCGATTGTGATGCGCACGAAGGACCGTCCGGTTTTCGTCCGGCGTGCTCTTCGGAGCATCGGCTCGCAGACCCACACCGATTGGGAACTGATCATCGTCGACGACGGCGGTGCTCCCGGGGTCGTCGATGCGGTCGTGGCCGAGAGCAGCCCTCTGGTGCGGGAACGAACCAGGATCATCTCGCACCCGGTCTCACTCGGGCGCTGGCAGGCGGCCAACGCCGGCGTGGGCGCCGCGCGCGGGGATCTGCTCGTCCTGCACGATGACGACGACTCCTGGGCACCGGAATTCCTCGCCCGCGCCGCCGCCTATCTGCACGAGCACCCCGATCGCCTCGGCGTGGTCTCGCGCATCGAGATCGTGTGGGAGCAGCGCACCGGCGACGAGCTCAGAGAACTCGGCCGCGAAGCGTTCCTCCCCGAATCGGTGGCCCCGCTGCTGATGGATCAGCAGCGGTTCAATCAGTTCGTGCCGATCGCGTTCGTCTATCGGAGGGAACTCCACGAGCGCCTCGGACTCTACGATGAATCCCTCCCTGTCGTCGGCGACTGGGTCTTCAACACCCGGGTCCTGGAGCTCGGCGCTCTGGAGTACCTCGATCCCGCGCCACTGGTGTACTGGCACCAGCGCCCGTCGGGTATCGGGGTGGACGGCAACAGTGTGATCGCCGCGAGCGAGGACCACCGGCGGACAGACGCGCTTCTCCGCGACGAGGAGTTCCGGCGCCTGGTCGCCCGAGAGGGAGCGGGAGCGGCGCTGTACTTCGAGCGCCGGCTGCGCGAGACGGAGGAACTGATGAAGCGGGAGTTCGCCGCCCTGCGGAAAGAAGCGCTCCACCCGCTACGGTCGGCGTACCGCCGCCTGCGGAACAGGTTCCAGAAGTGAGATCGGAAGTGTGACGAGATGAAGACAGGTCCCCGACTCTGCGTGTTCCCGGCCTGGAACGGCAACCCTTACCTCAACCTGATGGGCCTCGCGCCCCGGGCTGCCGGGTACCGCTTCATCGAGCGATCGGCGTACTCGTCTCTGCTCGCCTCTGTCGCGGCGCTCGAAGCCGGAGACGTGCTGCACCTCCATTGGACGGCACCGATCGCACAATCCGCACGATCTCACCGCGAGGCGGCGAAACGCGTGCAGGTGGTCGCCGAGAGTCTTGCGGAGGCTCGCGCACGGGGCGTGAAGATCGTATGGACCGTTCATAACCGCCTCCCCCACGAGCTCACGCATCTCGATGCGGAGCGTCGGCTCTATGCGGTTCTCGCCGAGGCGGCCGATCTCATCCACGTGATGGCACCGGCGACGTCCGACCTGGTCGCCGACGTCGTCGTGCTGCCGCCGGAGAAGATCGTGACGATCCCCCACCCGAGCTACCTCGGCGTCTACGACTCCGACATCTCGCGGGAGGACGCGCGCGCCAGCTTCGGCCTCGACCCGGAAGACCATGCGATCCTCTTCCTCGGTCAGATCCGACCGTACAAGGGCATCGACCTCCTCCTCCAGGCGACCGCGCACGCGCAGCGCGCAGGGGGGCGTCGACCCGTCCTCCTGCTCGCCGGTTCCGCCAATTCCGAATCGATCGCGCAATACGATGCGCTCAAGCCGTCCGGCATCCGCACGGTCACTGCTTTCGAGTCCGTGCCCGATGCCGATGTCGCGAGGTGGTATCGCGCCGCCGACGTCGCCGTGTTCCCGTATCGCGCCATCCTGAACTCCGGAAGTCTGCATCTCGCGGCGACGATGAACGTCCCCTCGATCCTGCCGGGTCTTCCCCATCTTCGGGAACAGTTCGGTGCCGAACCCTGGGTGACGTTCTTCGACGTCGACGCGCCCGTGGACTCCCTCACTGCTCTTCTCAGTGATGACGAGTTGTTCGCGGACGTGGGCGAGACGGACTTCGAACGGTTCAACGACGGCATCAGCCCGTGGACGGTCTCGCTGGCGTACCTCAGAGCCCTACGGACGCTCGGAGACTGATGCTCCGCCGAGACGCCGGAAGGCGTCAGGGCCGAGCAGGGATCACACGCCGCGTCAGGGTGCGAGCGGCGGACACTGTGCGGATCACGAGGCGGCGCGGCGCACGGAACACCCAGTGCGCACGACGCTCGAGCCGGACCCAGGCGCCGCTCTGCTCATATAGGAGGTTGTCGAACGGGTGGTACTCCGGGACATCGGAGTCCGCATAGCCGGAAACCACCACGCCGTCAGCGAAGAGGAAAGCGGGCTGCAGGAGGACCGCTCGCGGCAGGCGGGAACGCGAGAAATCAGCCTCGCACGTCCATCCTCCCTCCTTCTCGCTCCACGACCACCGGAGCGGTCGCACCACCGACCCCGCACTCCACAGCACCGGAATCGCGTCCGGCGACGAAGCCCTCGCGTGTACGCGAATGGGGTCTCGACCGAACAGCGGCGTCACGGTGGCCGCGAGTCCGCGTTGCCGGGCAGCGGCGGCGGCGACGTCACCCGCAGCGAACTCCGGCACGAGCGCGCGGATACGCTCTCCGAACCTTTCCTCGGCTGCCTGCGCGAGGCGGACCCAGGCCTCTTCGGTCGGAGCGTCGACGATACGAACGTTCTCCAGAGCCTCAGCCACGCCCCGCAGCAACCTCTCCTCGGCGGCATCGGCTTCGCCGTCGGAGGCGCGATCTCCCTGGGCGATGACGAGAAGATTGGAAGCGGGGTGCCGGAGGAGCGCCTCCAGGGAACGCAGACGGATCAGGCCGTCGGCACTGCTCCACGTCCCCCCGTCCACCGTCTGTGCCGTGGCGCGCGCCGCGAGGATGTTGCCGGCGGCGAACAGACGCAGCGTTACGCGCTTGCGGATGTCGATCCACGTCGCCGCAGGGCCGGCGATCGCCAAGAGGTCAGCGAGCAGTCGGACCGCCTCGGCATCGTCATCCTGCGGCTGAGTCCACGACGCCAGGAACTTTCGCACGTGGAAGAAGCCGTCGCGGTCGTGGATCAAGGAGGCATAACGCGCACGCAGACCGTCGTCACCGACCGACGCCACGAGATCCGCGCACTGTCGTTCCTGCGTGACGTAACTCAGGAACGAGGCCGCGGACGATGCTCGCGATGTCATCGAGGTCCCGCCCGGTCGATCACGATACAGGTAGACGACATCTTCGATGACGTCGATGCGGTCCGCCTTGACGTACGCGGTCACCATCGGCACGATATCGTTCGAACGAGGAACGTCGGGGAAGCGGATGTCGTTCTCGACCCAGAACGCGCGATCGAAAGCTTTGTTCCAGCAGGGGCGGCTGAAGATCAGCGTAGGGATGTCTGACAGCGTCGCCCCGCGCACGGGAGTGTCGAAGGCGCGCATACTGGCGGTCGGGCGCCACGTCGCTGTCGGCGAGAACTTCAGATAGTCGCCGACGGCGATCTGCGATCCGCTGGCCTCCAGGGATTCGACGAGCGCTCGGTATGCCCCCTCTGGCACGATGTCGTCGCCATCCGCGAAGACGATGTAGCGTCCGGTCGCGCGCGCCACCCCTTCATTCCTGGCGGAGCCGCCGCCGCGGTTCGTCGCTCGGACGACCGTCACGCGGGAATCGGCGGCAGCGACTCGCTCGATCAGCTCCGGTGTGCCGTCGTCGGAGTGGTCGTCTACGACGATCACCTCCATATCGACCACGTCCTGAGCGAGGATCGAGCGGATCGTCTCCGAAATCCAGGAGCGCACGTTGTGCGTCGGAACGATGACCGAGAGAGGCCGAGCGTGCCCACCGCTCTTGGCCGTCCCCGCCATCATCGCTCCCCCTCCCTGAGCACCTGGACAGCGTCGCGGATCGGCCCGTCGAAGATCTTCCGTCCGCGGTTGATGACGATCCCGCGTTCGCAGAGCTCCTCCACCATACGGGTGTCGTGGCTGACGACCAGCATGGTCACGCCGCTCTCCGCGAGTTCCTTGATCCGGATCCGACACTTCTCACGGAAGGGTGCGTCGCCGACGGAGAGAACCTCGTCGACGAGGAGGATGTCGAGGTCGACGTGAATCGCCACGGAGAAGGCGAGGCGCATGAACATGCCGGAGGAGTAGTGCTTGACCTCCTGGTCGATGAAGTCCCCGATCTCGGAGAACTCCACGATCTCGTCGAATCGGGCTTCCGTCTGGGCGCGGCTCATCCCGAGGATCGCGGCGTTGAGGAACACGTTCTCGCGACCCGTGAGGTCGGGGTGGAACCCCGCACCGACCTCGATGAGCCCGGCGACCCGGCCGCGGGTCAGCACGATGCCCTCGTCCGGCTCGAGCACGCCGGACACCAGTTTCAGCGACGTGGACTTGCCCGACCCGTTGAAACCGAGGACGGCGACCGACTCGCCTTCGCCGACCTGGAAGGTGACGTCGTCAAGGGCGGTGAAGGTGTCGGCGCGGACCCGTCGACCGCGCATCCAGCCGACGAACGCCTCCTTGAACGAATGCGAGTTGCGCTTCAGGAACCGCTTCGTCACGTGATCGACGATGATGCTGGGCGTGGACTGGGTGAGAACTTCGATCTGCGGCATCAGAGGTCCTGCGCAAACGTGCGCTCGTAGTGACGGAAGACGGCCTGTCCGACGATCAGGAAGACGCTCGTGATCGCGATCGCGCACAGAGCAGCCCAGGAGAAGTACTCCGGAAGCCCCTGAGGCTCGACGACCGTCGGCTCCCAGAACCCGACATGGAAGAGTTCCACCGCGATCGTGATCGGATTGGCGGTGTACAGGAACGATGCCCACGGATAGTTCCGCAACGCTTCGGCGATGAGGATCCAGCTGTACAGCACCGGAGAGGTCCAGGTGGAGAACATCTTGATGAGATCGACGAAGTTCTGCGCGTCGCGATAGCGCACGTTCAGCCCGCTGAAGAGAAGGCCGAGACCGAGAGCGAAGGCTAGGATGAGGAGGAACCCGAGCACGACGCCGACCAGGCCGGCTACGGTCGGAACCCAGCCGATGAGCAGGCAGACGACCACGAGGATGGCGAGCTGCGGGAGGAAGTGGATCACCGAGCCCACGATCGCTGCCACGGGGAAGAGCTCCCGAGGCATGTAGATCTTCCGCACGAGGGCGCGATTGTCCACGATCGAGTTCGTCGCGTTGCCGAAGGCTTCATTGAAGAGATTCACCACCACGATCCCGCTGAACAGATAGACCGCGAAGTTGTCTACGCGGTGGTTCTGGAGCACGATGCCCATGATGAAGTAGTAGATGACGAACTGCGACGCCGGTTTGACGTAGGACCATATCCAGCCGAGGGTCGAGTTCCGATACCGCGTCGCTGTTCCCTTGCGGATCAGTACCCGGAGCAGATAGTTCCACCGGAAGACGTCGAGGAGACCGCTTCCACGGCCCGGGCGATCATAGTCCGCGACATCGACAAACGTTCCTGCCAATTGCAGTCCTCTCGAGGGGTGGGCTCGGCGACCGGGCTTGTCGCGGGCAACCCGGATATCCTACTCAGCCGACCTGAGAGGTCCGTCCGTGCGCTGCAGCCCGGTGGGCCGCGAGCGGGAGCACGTCGTCCAGAAGCCGGCGAGCGCGTGCATCGAAAGAATGCTCTGCGGCGATCCGGGAACCCGCCGCCGCGAGGTCCGACGCCGAGGGCCAGATCGTCGATCCCGGCGCGAGCAGCTGCTGCAGTTCCGCGCGGTCCCGATAGGTATGTACCTGATCGCCGAAGACCTCCCGCATCCCGGGGACGTCGTCGCTGACGATGCGTGCCCCCGTCGCCGCCGCGTCGAAGAGCCGATTGGAGAGGAAGCCGCCGCGCCGCATGTCGACCCAGTGGTCGTTGAGGACGACGCGCGCGCTCGCGTAGGCCGCAGGCAGCTCGGCGTTCGGCAGGATCAGGCCACGCACGTGGCTTACGGGGATGTACTGCTCCCAGCCGTCGTCGCCGTAGACCTCGACGTCCTCAGCGACCTGCACCGCGTCGAGCACGACCGGCCGCCGCTCTCCCCGCGTGCGGCCGACGAAGAGCACGCCGCCGTCGCGCGGTCTGTCCTGCGACGGACGGAAGCGCGAGGGGTCGGTCGCCTGCAGCAGCGGGCTGATGGCGACGCCGGAGCGCCGTCCCTGCTCCGCCGCCCACTGGGGCCCCGCGGCGTACACCGCGTCCCATCCCTCGTTGAGCTCATCCACGGTCACCTTGTCCGGGTGCGAGATCACCCAGAGGAGGTTGACGGCGTCCGGCTGAGGCGTGAACCGGTGCAGGCCGCGCAGGGTCAGCGTGACGTCGTCCCATCCGCTGCTCGCGGGTCGCTGCCAGGAGCTCGTTCGATCGACGACCACGTCTTGGCCGAGACGCCGCAGAGCTGCCGCCAGATCATCGGCATAGAACGTGTCACCCCAGCGGTCACCCAGGATCGTGCCGGGGCTCGAGGTCTTGAGGGCCCACCGAAGACGGGGAGTGCGCTCGTTCGTCTGCAGCGGCGTCACGACACGTTCGATCTGCCATTCGGGCTCGCGCAGCGGGAATCCTCGCTGCTCTCCCCACCTCACCTCGGCGACCCGCAACGGTCCGCCATCCAACACCGAGCGGTCGTCCAGCTCGGTGAGGAGCTCTTCCCTCCACACCTGCGAGAAACGCCGGCGGTTGGGCAGGACATGGGCGAACCGCCCCGCCGTCTTGCTCTCGAGATGAAGGACGGTCGACGTCGGCACAACACGCAGAGGACGGGCCGTATACGCCTTCAGTCGGAGACAGAGATCGACATCCTCCATCCCGTTGACGTATTCCGCATCGAAGCCGCCCAGTTCGAGGTAATCGGCCCTGTGCACGGCCATGCACGCGGCGGTGACCGCGGAGAAGGAGTAAGAGGCGACGTGCGGCGGCACGTCGGTCGGGTGGAATCCTGTGAGCAGGTGTCGGGGAGTCGCGAGCCCGCCCGCGAACACCGTCCCAGCGGATTGGACCGTGCGGTCCGCGAAGAGCAGCAGCGGCTGCGCCGCAGCGGCGTCGGCGAGCGCGGCCGCCAGTCCGTCGAACCACCCCGGCTGCACGACGGTGTCGTTGTTGAGGAACACGACCGTCTCCGATGTCGCGATCCGAGCTCCCACATCGCTCGCCACAGCGAAGTCGGCATTCGCCGGCAACCGGACGTACTGCACGTACGGATCCCCGAGAAACGCCTGGCGCAGAATCGCCCCGACAGGGCGGCGCGAACCGTTGTCGATGACGATGACCCCGGCCGTGCTCGTCGCGCGCACCGCTCGCACGGCGTCCACGGTCATCCGCCAGTCCTCGAACGTCGGTATCACGACCGTAGCCGTCACCGACGACGGCAGCGTACAGTCGGCCGCCTGGTGGTGTCGCTTTCGCGCGCTGTTGGCGCCCGCACGATTCGCGAAGACGGAACCGTCGTAACGGCGCGCCCAGAACCGATCCCCCTCCAGCACGATGCCGTCGCCTTCGATCGCGAGCCGCGCGACCGCATCGGCGTTCACCCCATAGTCCAGGGCAGGATCGGGAGAGATGCGGTCAGCGCGGAAGACGATCCCGGCGGCATCGAGGCGGGAGTTCCACAGGGCCCCGTCGAGATCCCCCCAGTTCTGAGGAGCGAACGGTGTGTACGCACCGACGGCTGACGCCTCGGGATGCACGTCCAACGCCCGTGACACGTCCGCCAGGCCGCCCGGCTTCCACTGCTGTCCCGGCCTCCAGAGCGTCCAGCCGGAGAAACCGCCCTCTTCGACGATCGCGGCGGCGACAGCACCGAACGGCTGCCCGAGTGCCGACGAGCGGAAGTGGAACCGCTCCTCGTCGAAAATCGTGCGGAGGGGCGGCGTGTGCCCGTCGTCTGCGTCGCACACGACGACGATCTCTCGGAACTCGGCATCCTGCGTTCGTGCCAGCCCACGCAGATCCTCGTAGTGCGCCTCTGTTACCAGGTGACGACCGTCCACGATCACGACGACCTGGGTGTTCTCCCCGCCGCGCAGAGACAGCCGCCTTCCGGCTCGAGCCTCGGGGAGGCCTTGCTGGGCGGCGAGCGTGGTGCTCTTCATCGCTCCCACCGTCACGCGCCCACCACCCACCGGTTCGATCTCGTCGCTGTCGGCGAGTCGAAGCAACTCGGCGAGGGGACGGCTGCTCGCGTCGGCGGGCGTAGTCTGTGTCCGCTCACCCCCGAGAACATACGAGAAGAGCTGGTTGAAGGTGCGAGTTCCGCGCGCCTGCGCGCGGTCGTGAGCGCTGTGCCACTCGGGCTCGAAGGCCCAGTTCGGCGTGCGTCCCGCCGTCTCCCCGTCCACCAGATAGTCATCGAGGGCCGCACGCCACGTGAGGAAGGGACGATCGCCGGCGTAACCCTCTGCGTCGAACATCTCCGCCTCGTGGATGCGCGCGACGACGTGAGCGGCGTCCGTGAGGACGGTCCGCAGCCGCCCCCAGCTCCCGCCTGATAGCACCGGAGCCGCGTCCTGTTCGGAGCGGGGCGCGCGGAGGAACTCGGCGACATCAGCAAGATGCGAGAGCTTTCTGTTCTCCCGCAGGCTTTCGCCGTTGATTAGTCCGCCGATCGCCCCGAACTGCGGCAGCGCGTTCGCCTCGGTCGCGAACGCGCGGAGCTCGTCTCGGAGCGTGACGGCAGCGTCCATGGACGCGCGCACCATCGGCCGATGCAGGAACGGGTGCGGCACCACGCCCTCTCGCCACCCATCCGCGAGGTAGTGCTCAGCGGCGGCCAGGTCGTCGTCGAAGCGGACGCCCACCAGGGCTCCGTAGTATTCGCGAGACGTGATGCGCTCCGGAAACGCGAGATCCGCCCGTTCAATGTCCGTTTCGCGCGCAGCGAGCTTCCGCTTCCATAGGGCCATTGGCCTCATCCCATCGACATCCGCCTCATCGACGGAACCAGCTACTCGTTCTCAGCCTATTCGCATCGGGGTCCGGTGCCCGGCATCTTCGACGCCGCGCAGCGGCCCTACTTGACGCCGAGCGCTGTGCAGGTCGCGGGGGCAAGCACGGTGACCGCGGTCCCGGCGGGCGGCGCAGACGGGGCAAATCGGCCGCCTGCAGCGACCAAAGTGACGTTGTTGCACGACACGGAGGTCGTCAGCGCGGGCCGGCGTTCGAATGAATACAGCGCGGCGGTGGACTCGAGGCGCGAGGTCTTCGCCAGGCCGAATGCCGCGGCCATGTCCCAGGTCGGCAGGTGGATGAGCGTGAGCCCGTCAACGAGGTACACCTCCGACGTGCCGTCGGCGCGCACGAGCGTTCCCGCCTGCATGTAGGGGGCGCCCGCCACGAACGCGCTCGCTGTTCCGACACGCAGCTGCGTCACTTTCGGATAGACGCCGCCCGCGAGCGAACGCACCTGCCCGACGGACGCGACGTGTCGAGTCGTCCCCGCGGTCACGTGCAACACCGCAGCGGAGCCGGCGAAGCGCACGAAGGCCTCGGTCGCGACCTGTGCTCCGGAGAGGTTGAGCCGGCCACAGGTCGGTGCGTCCAGTGCGGTCGCAGCCATGCCGGTCGTGTTCCCTCGCATGAGGACGCTGAGGCCGGAACCCGAGGGCATATACGTTTGCCCGGCGCAGGTGAAGACCGCACCGAGCACGCCCTTCTTGTAGCCGTTCAGCGCCGAGGCCGGGACGGTCGCCTTCGTGCGGTTGAGGCCGAGGTCCTGGGCCAGATCCCAGGAGGGGAGATGCAGCAGCCGCGCGTCCTGCGTCGCAAGGTACACCTCCGACGTTCCGGACGCGGTGACGAACTGCCCGGGCGCGAACTGCATACGAGAACTCAAGGTGAACTTCGCGCGCGAGGCGGGAGCCATCACGGCGGCGTAGGGATCGACCTTCCCGCCGTTCGCCGCGAGGCGGGCCGCAGCGTCGTACAGCGGGATGAGAGTCTTGCCCGAGATCAGGTGCACCGTGCCGCCGTGAGCGACCCGCGCGAACGGAGTCATCTCCGGCCCGGCGCCGATCCGCGCGAAATCACTATCGGTCATCTGCACGAGGCTTTTGCAGGCACCGCCCCACGCCGCGACGAGGTCGCACGTCGGGAACCGGTGGGTCTTGCCACCGTCGAAGTAGGCGATGACCCCGGTCGACATGTTCCGCACGAAACGGGATGTCGTGCCGCCATCGGCATACTGCGACACAGAGGCGACGGTGCGGAACGCGCCGAACTTGGCTTCGTACTCGGGCCAGTCATCCGGCCTGACGTGGTACCGGACCCCTGCGCTGACGAAGAAGATGTCCTCGCCGACCCGGAGGTTCTCACCACGCGAGCCCTGCGTCGAGCCGAACCAGTCGGTGAAGTAGTTGTAGAAGTTGCGATTGCCATAGCTCGAGCACGAGTCACCCGTGCCGTAGCCGGCGCGCATGGCGGCCGCGTTGGGCTGGTACGGGGTGTAGTAATACAGGGCTTCCGTCGCCTTATTCGCGATGTAGACCGGTCCGGTGCCACACCGCTCACGGTCCGGGTGGTACTGGATCTGCCAGGTCTTGCCCGCCTGGTACCACTGGAAGTAGCGGCCCTCCATGTAGATCTGCATCTGCCGCGCGGCGCCGTAAATCTGGTGGAAGAACCCGACGAACTTGGGGTCACATGGCGCGGTATCGGGGCACGCCTGACCGAGCGCGGCGTCGTAGCGCCATTTGCTCGGCCATGTGTGCGTGATGAGCCCCTGCTCCTTCTGAAGCATCACGATCAGCACCTGTGCGTTTATGCTGCATGACTGCGCGACCCGGTGGATGATCCGGGCCGCCGACTCGCCCTTGGCACCTGTGTACCCCTTGCAGTAGACGTCTGCAGGTCGATTCACCGAATCGGATTTGTAATCTTTCAGACAGGTGTATCCGGCCTGGCAGGTCTTGACCTTCGAGTTGAAGAACGACTGGATCTGAGCCTCGGTCATCGTGGTCTTGTCGGTGAAGACCGCGTCGCTGATGATGTTGCCTGGGTCGAACCCCGCGAGCGATGTCTTGACCGGCCCACTGACAGTCGTCGCAGCGACCCCAGCTACAGGCGCCGACGCTGCCGCAGCGGGCACTGCGGCACCAAGGACGAGACCAAGAATCGCGAGGACGGTCGTCGCGTGTCTGGTCCATCGAGATACGTGCGGACCACCGGGTCGACGAAGATGCATGTGAATAGTGTGACGGAAGTTGCGCGATGATGCCACCGAGGCGGTATATCGGCGGGTTTCACACGGCGTGTCGCGATTGCTCGCGGCTGATTCTCAGAGTTCGGCGTGCAGCGACCATACCCGTTCCGCGGAGCTCGCCCACGAGAACGCCCGGGCCCGGTCAGAGGCCAACACCGCCAACCGCTCGCGCCCTGCCCCAAGCGCGTCAACGAGAACCTCAGATAGATCCTGGGCGCCCACCACGGCGCCCCCGTCTGCGATCACATCGCGATGCACGCCGAAATCGACCGCAACCACTGGCACGCCCAGCGCCATCGCCTCGATCAATCGCCAGGGCCAGCGCGTTGCCGTCGATGTGCCGACGACAGCGCCTGCGGCGGAGATCACCGCCGCGCGAGCGACATCGTCAAGCGCCCCCCTGACGTGGAGCCGGTGTGCAGGCAGACCAGCAACGGCTGCCAGCTCGATGAGCGCTGTCTCCGATCCCTCTTCGGCATCCAGCACCACCGCATCCGCTCCCGCGCGCGCAGCCGCGCGGAACCCGTCCGCGAACGACTCGCCGTCGCCCGTGATCACGACGTAACGCTCCGGCAGCTGGACCTCAGCGCGCAGCGCCGCAGCATCCCCCGGCTCACCGAAGCCGTTCGGAGCAGCCCCCGCGATCACCCGGATCCGATCGCCGAGCGGAGCGATCTCACCCAATCGCTCGGCCATGGAGTGCGACGGCACGACCACGGCATCCGCGTGCTTCACCGCCCTCTTGAGCATCGCCCGCTGCCATACGACGTTCGTCTTCGGCATGGTCTCCGGCGTTTCCCAGGCGCACAGGTCCCACAGCGTGACCGTCGTCTGGTCGTGGTCGTGCAGACGATCGTGACGCACCAGCGGAGCCAGGAGCGTCGGTGAGTGGATAAGCCCCCCTCCGACTCCCGCGGCGATGCCCATCTGCCAGGCCGCGGCGAGCTCCCGACGCGCCAACGGCAGGGTGCGCACCTCGTGTACTCCCGCCAGCGCGACCTCAGTGCCACTCGGTGCGATCGCCGACACCACGCAGCCGCGCGGCGCCGTGCGAATCAGGCCATCGGTGAGCGCCGCGCCCGCTCTCGCCAGGTCGGCATCGACGCCGACCTGATCGAACACGACGCGCAGCTGAACACTCATGGCGTCAGCCTAACCGCGGGTTCCTGGGCGTCCCCGGTAGCGGCATGCTTGAATGCTCCCGTGACCGAGAACCCCGCGCCTCGAACCCGACGCCGACCCCGTCGCTGGGTCGTCTGGGCGGCTGTCGTCGTGGCTGCCGTCCTGCTGCTCGCCGCCGCTTGGGTGCTCGCCCGGGGGGCGGCGGCCGCGGGAGAACTGCAGAAGCTCGAGAAGACGGCCTCCGGGCTGCGCACGGCCGTCGCGTCGGGTGACCTCGACGGAGCAGCACGCGACGCGCAGGCGCTCTCCCAGCACGCACGCTCCGCCCGAGATCTGACCGGCGATCCGGTCTGGCGCGCTGCCGAGATCGTCCCCTGGGCCGGGCCGAACCTCAGCGCGGCGCGTGAGGCGTCTCAGATCGCCGCCGACATCGCCCACGGCGCGGTCCCGCCCCTTCTCACCGCCGTGAAGAGCATCGATCCGGCTCGGATCACGATCACCGACGGAACGATCGATGTCGCGCTCATCGCCGAAGCTCAGAAGCCCCTCGCCGACGCCACCGACGTCCTGACAACAGCGGCAGCACGCGCGGATCGCATCGATGGCGGGGCGACGATCCCCCGTATCGCCGAGGCGGTCGGCCAGCTGCGCGGCGTCGTCCACGAGTCTCTCGACATCGTCGAGGCCTTGCATTCCTCCGCCGTGCTGATCCCGCCGATGCTGGGCGTCGACGAACCCCGAACCTACGTCGTGGCGATGCTGAACAACGCAGAGCTGCGCTCTGCCGGTGGCATAGCGGGTGCGTTCGCTCTCATCCGGGCCGACGGCGGATCCCTCAGCATCATCGGTCAGGCGTCGACGAGCGATTTCCCGCCGCTCGAGACCCCACTGCAGCTGAGCCCGGCGACGGTGGCGCTCTTCGATGAGCGGCCGGGTCGGCACATGCAGAATCTCACCAGCATCCCGGACTTCGGGGAGGCGGCACCGGCGATGGCCTCACGCTGGCAGGAGAGGTTCGGTGATCAGATCGACGGCGTCATCGCGATCGATGCGGTGGTCGCCCGTCACCTGCTCGCGGCGACCGGCCCGCAGACGGTCGGGCCGTTCACGATGAACGCCGACAACGTGTTGACCGTGCTGCTGTCAGATGTCTATCGCCGATACTCCGATCCTCGAGAGCAGGATGCGGTGTTCGCGCAGACAGCCGCCGTCCTGTTCGACGCCGCGCTGCGCGCCGACGATCCTGCCGCGTTGATCGGTGCCCTCGGCACCTCCGTCGCCGAGGATCGCGTCCGCATCTGGAGCGCCCGTGACTCCGAGGAGCGAATCCTGGCGGCGTCCGCTGTGGGTGGCGGCATCCCCTCGGATGCCGCAGGAGCGCCGGTCGTCGGCGTGCTGCTGAACGACACCAGCGGCAGCAAGATGGACGTGTACGCGCACGCTGAGATATCGACCCGCACCGGCGTGTGCGATGGCGTGCCCACAACCCGCGTACAGGTGACCTGGACGAACGGGGTTCCCGCTAACATCGTCCCCACCCTGCCGCCGTACGTCTCGGCCGACGGGTGGTTCGGCGTGGCCCCTGGCGACACCCGCACACTCGTCGCGGTGTACGGACCGGCCGGTGCCGCGGTCTCCCGCTACGACCGCGACGGCGCGCAGGAACCGGTGCAGACCACGCAGCTCGAAGGTCGGGTGGCGGTGCAGCACAGCGTGACCCTCCCTCCGGGCGCGTCGTCCACGATCACCGTCGACTTCATCGGCGAAGGGGCCGGCGAGGCCGGCACTGTCGTGAAGCACACGCCGATGGCGACGGACGTCGAGATCACGACTGCCTCGCTGCGCTGCGGTTCGTGACTTTCCATCTCGCTCGCGGTAACGTCATCTCACTGGGGAATACCGAGCCTGACATTTCGCCGTGGGGGCGGAAGGGTTCGACGCGTTCGATGGCTGGGGAGCTGATCGACGCGATTCCGCATGAGTCCACTGGGGAGAATCATGCTGAAGAAGAAGGTGGCAGCCATCGGCCTCGTCGTGGCTGCCCTCACACTGTCGTTTCCGTCGGTCGCCTCGGCCGCCGAGTCCGACTCATATGCCGGCAACCCGTCCGTGCGCGTGCAGGACGCAGCGATCAAGTCCTGCCAGCGATCGCAGGTGATGTTCGATGCGGGCTACTTCTCACCCGGATCGCCGGTGTCGGTCGGCGTCGCCGGACCTGCGGCTGACCGGGTATCCACATCCGGTGACACCGCGGCCGCTGACGGAAGTCTCGTCTTTTCGTTTCAGCCGGTGGCTGGACAGGCCGGCGTCTACACCGTCACGTTCACTGGCACGGCACCTTCGGCTCAGACTGCGCGTGCTGTGACGGTGCCGCGCACATACAGCGCCGTCATCAGCGTGACGAGTGATGGCAGCTGCCGGGCACCCGCTTCCGTCGCTGCGGTTGGGGCGCCCGCCGACTCCGCGCTGGCAGCGACGGGCGGAGCCCCGTCACCCTGGCTGCTCGGTGGCGGGGCGCTCGCCCTTGTCGCCGGCGGCACGCTGGTGGGCGTAGGCGCGTCTCGTCGGTCGCGACGGGGATGACAGCCGCTGGGCCGGAACCCGAACACACCTCCGGCCCGGCCGCGTGCTCACTCCTGCGGTGCCAGCTCGAGCAGACCGTGCTCCTCGATGAGCTCCAGCGACAGCACCCGGTATCCCTCGGCGTCGAAGAACACCGTCATCCGATCCTCCTCCACCGACATCACGGTGCCGGGGCCCCATTCCCGGTGCCGAACGGCGTCGTCGACCTCGAAACCGGCATCCGCCCCACCCTCGATCTCGTCCCCGCCACCGTCCGCCACCCCCGCCGCGCAGGTGTCGCAGTTGCCGCACGGCCCCTCCAGCTCGTCGCCGAAGTACCCGAGCAGAACCTGCCTGCGGCAGCGGCGCGTCTCGGCGTACGAGCGCATCATCTCGATCCGGGACTGATCGATGCGCTCGCGCTCCTCGACCCGCTCCAGTGCATCCGAGACCGCCGTCCTGACGTCACGAGTGAGCAGCCGCACGCCGCTGCGGCCGATCCGCACGTGCCCGGTGTCCGACAGCAGTGCGAGCAGAGCGGTCACGCGCCGGGCCGAGAGACCCGATTCCTCCGCCAGCTCTGCCCGCTTGCGGGGGCCGCCCTCGAGGGCGCGCAGCAGCCGACGGATCTCGCCGCCGGCGGGCTTGCGCCCGGCGAAGTACTTCCGCAGGGCCAGGTCCTCGGGGCGGAAGTGCAGGGTGGCCTGAGCGGCTTCGCCGTCACGTCCGGCGCGTCCGACCTCCTGGTAGTACGCGTCGACCGATTCCGGGGCGTCGGCGTGCACCACGAAGCGCACGTTGGGCTTGTCGATGCCCATCCCGAAGGCGGAGGTCGCGACCACGACGTCGAGCCGGTCGCCGAGCAGATCCTCGTGCACCTGGCCCCGCGCCGTTCCCGACATGCCCGCATGGTAGGCGGCCGCGCGCAGCCCGCGCTCCTGCAGCCGCTCGGCGTACTGCTCGGTGTCGCGTCGTGTCGCGGTGTAGACCAGGCCGGGCTTGGGCAGCGCGACCACCTCGTCCTCCACCGCCGATCGCTTGTCGCCATCGTGGGTGTGCCGTCGCACCGCGAGCGCGATCTCGGGCCGGTCCAACTCGCCGATGCTCTCGAACGGATCGCGCAGGCCGAGCCGCCGCGAGATCTCCGCCCGCACGGGCGTGGACGCCGTCGCCGTCAGCGCCATGATCGGCGGGCGCCCGAGGCGCTCCGCCGCCGCGCCGATCATGAGATAGTCCGGCCGGAAGTCATGCCCCCACGACGCGATGCAGTGCGCCTCGTCGACGACGAGCAGCGACACCTCCAGCTCCGCGAGCGCCGCCAGCACGTCATCCTTGGCGAGCTGCTCCGGCGCGAGCAGCACGAACTCCGCGCGACCGGTGCGCAGCATCCGCCACGCCTCGCGCGTGCGGCGCGCACCCCCGGCCGAGTTCAGCGCCACCGCCGCAGGCGCGTCGGGTGCGTTCTCGATCCCGACCAGCTGATCCTCCTGCAGGGCGATCAGCGGCGACACGACGACCGTCACGCCCTCGCGCAGCGTCGCGGCGATCTGGTACATCACCGACTTGCCGTACCCGGTCGCGAGCACGCCGAGCACGTCGCGTCCGTCGATGGCCGCCTCGATCGCATCCCGCTGCGCGGGCTTGAGCTGGTCGATGCCGAAGGACTCGCGGGCGACGCGGTCGATGTCGTCTGGGATCACCCGTTCATTGGATCGCAGGATGCTCGTCGATGCGACGGGGTTGCGTGAGGAGGCGGCACGGCCTAGGCCCTTCGACAGGCTCAGGGACCCAGAAGGAGCAGGCTCGGGGTCCTTCGACAGGCTCAGAGCCCCAGACCCCTCAGGGGCTGGGGGTCGGCGTCGGCGTCGGCGGGTGCAGCGCGGCGTCGACCATCTGGCGGACGAGCGTGTAGTCGGGCTCGGCCTCCACGATGCCGTTGTCTGGCGTGAGCTCGATCTGGGCGACCGGCTGTCCCTTGGCCTTCTTGACGAGATCGAAGAACTCGGGCAGCTTGCTCGTGGGCAGATCGGTCTGCACGAGCTCTGTCCCCGCCGCGGCGATCTCGTTGAAACGGGTCAGGACGGTCTGCGGGGTGAACTGCTGCAGGATCGCCACCTGCAGCTCGCGCTGCCGCTTCATCCGGTCGAAATCGCTCGTCGTGTACCGCGACCGGGCGTACCACTGCGCCGTGTCACCGTCCATGTGCTGCGGCCCCGGCTCGATCCAGCCGATCGCCCAATCCGCGGCCGGCTGGCCGGGGTACGCCGGCCCGCCACCCTTGGGCAGACGCTCCGCGACCGTGATGTCTACCCCGCCGAGCGCATCGATGAGCGCGGCGAAGGCATCCATGTCGACGAAGACGTAGTACGGGATCTCGATGCCGAGGATCCCCTCTGCGGCATCCTTCGTCGCCTCGATCGCCGGCGTCGAATCGTGCGCGGCGGCGTCGGGATAGATCGACTTCCCGCCGTCCTTGCGGCATTCCTCGACCGCGTTGGTGAGCTGGTTGACACCCGCACCCCAGCCGCACTGGAGGTCGTCGTGGCCCTCGAAGTAGTTGCGGTAGTCGTAGCCGACCAGCTCTGGGTCGCGCATCGGGCTGTCCTCCGCGAACGGGAACTCCCTCATGTCGCGGGGGATGCCGGTGATCGTCACGGCTCCCGAGTCGGCGTTCACCGAGACCACCGAGATGCTGTCGAACCGCATCGAGTCGCGCCCGTCGCCGCTGTCGGCGCCGAGCAGCAGGATGTTGTAGTACCCCTCGCTCGGCGGCAGACTCGGCCCGCTGCTGCCGAAGATCGTCGTCAGCGCACCCCGGCTCGAGGCCACGGCGGTGGAGGCGTATACCGCCGACGACGCGGCGAGCGCGAGCACCAGCACGGATGCCACCGCCATCGTCCACCGCGAGAAGCCCGGCACCCGCACCAGACGCACCAGCCGCAGGGTGTCGATGGTCAGCACCACCCACAGGATCGCGTACCCGATCAGCAGCACCTGCACGAACGTCAGCACGAACCAGGACAGCGGCCCGGTGACGAACCACACCAGCGCGTCCTGCGCGAACAGCCCCATTCCCGCGCCGACGATGAGCAGCAGCCAACCCAGCAGGGTGGCTCCCAGCCCGAAGCGCCCCAGACGGCGATTGCCGGCGAGCACCTGCGCCGAGCCGGGGACGAGGGCGTTGAGCACCACGAGCCACCACCCGCGACGGCCCATGACCGTCCCGTCCGACACATCCGGGTATCGCAGGGGCCTCGTCTCGATCAGCGGCCGCCCGCCTCGCGCTGGGGCGTGCGGGACGGCCAGCGTCACAGCGAGTCCTTCAGCCGCTGGTTCTTCTGCTCGACCTGCTGCTCGAGATCGCGCGCGTACGCCTCGACGCGGTCGGCGAGCGCGGCGTCGGACGTGCCGAGGATGCGCGCCGCGAGGATGCCGGCGTTGCGCGCACCGCCGATCGACACGGTCGCGACGGGGATGCCGGCGGGCATCTGCACGATCGACAGCAGCGAGTCCATGCCGTCGAGGTAGGCGAGCGGCACGGGCACGCCGATGACCGGCACGGCGGTGACTGACGCGAGCATGCCGGGAAGGTGCGCCGCTCCCCCTGCCCCGGCGATGATCGCCCTGATGCCGCGGCTGCGCGCCTGGCGGCCGTAGCTCATCAGCTTGTCGGGCGTGCGGTGCGCCGAGACGACCTCGACCTCGTGCGGGATGCCGAAGTCGGTGAGCGCCTGGGAGGCGTCGCTCATCACGCGCCAGTCGGAGTCGGAACCCATGACGACGCCGACGAGGGGCGTGCTCGAGGAGTGCAGTGGCTCAGTCACCATGACAGGCTACGGGGCGGTGTGGGGAGAAGGTCGCAGCGGCACGCGCGCGCTCAGACGAACAGGGCTGCTGCTGCACGGGCGGTGTAGACGACGTCCTCGAGGTCGTCGCCCGAGACGTTCACGTGACCGACCTTGCGGCCGGGACGCGGGGCCTTGCCGTAGGTGTGGATCTTCGCGTCGCGATACTCCTGCATCGCGGGCGCGAAGCGGTCGGCGAGCGAACCCTCGGCGGGTCCGCCGAGGATGTTGATCATCACGGTCCACGGCTGCCGCGGATCGGTGCGGCCCAGCGGCAGGTCGGCGACCGCCCGCAGGTGCTGCTCGAACTGCCCGGTCACCGCGCCGTCCTGGCTCCAGTGCCCGCTGTTGTGCGGGCGCATCGCGAGTTCGTTCACGAGGATGCGGTCGTCGTCGGTCTCGAACAGCTCGACGGCGAGCATGCCCGTCACTCCGATGCCCTCGGCGACACGGCGTCCGATCTGCTCGGCGAGCTCGACCACACGCGCGGTGGTGCCCGGCGCCGGTGCGATGACCTCGGCGCACACCCCGTCGCGCTGCACGGTCTCGACGACCGGGTAGGCGACCATCTCGCCGCTGGGCCGTCGAGCGATCTGCTGTGCCAACTCGCGGCGGAACGACACCAGCTCCTCGGCGAGCAGCGCCTCGCCGCCGGCGGACGCGAACCAGTCGGCGGCGTCCGACCCCGAGCGCACGACGCGCACGCCCTTTCCGTCGTATCCTCCGCGTGGCGTCTTCACGACCGCTCCCCCGCCGTGCTCGTCGATGAACCGCTGCAGCTCGCCCGCGTCGCGCACCGGAGCCCACTCGGGCTGGGGCACGTCGAGTTCGGCGAGACGCGCGCGCATGACCAGCTTGTCCTGCGCGTACTGCAGCGCATCAGGCCCGGGATGCACCTGGATGCCGTCCGCGACGAGCGCGCGGAGCACATCCTGCGGGACGTGCTCGTGATCGAAGGTGATGACGTCGACGTCGCGCGCGAAGGCGCGCACCGTCTCGAGGTCGCGGTAGTCGCCGACGGCGGTCGCCGCCAGCTGCGCCGACATCCCCTCGTCCTCGGCGAGCACCCGGATGTCGAGCCCGATCTCGACCGCCGGAGCGATCATCATCCGAGCCAGCTGTCCTCCGCCGATCACACCCACGCGCACGGTCATGCAGCGCCCCTTTCGTCGTCTCCATTCTCGCGCACTCCGTCGCGAGCGGAAGACGATCGGCGCTCAGTACCCCCGGCTCGCGGACTGCGCGTCACGATGAGCGAGGATCTGATTCACCTCGATCTGATCGGCGAGCACCTCGTGCACGAGGCTCGCCATGGGCACGTTCACCAGCCGCACCGGCTCGTCGGCGCCGTCGCTGAGCGTGATCGTCCCCGCGCCCCACACCCGCTGCAGCGGACCACGGCGGATGCTGATCGAGTAGCCGCGCATGTGCGACACCTCGCGGCGACGGCGTGAGCCGAGCCCCTCGCGCACGATGACCCGGCGGGTGGTGATGGTGAACGTGCGCGAGATCCAGAACAGGAACGGCATCACCACGAGCAGCAGCACGATGATGCCCGCTCCGGCGAGCAGCATCCAGTTCTCGTACCCCTCAGGCAGGTTGTCGTAGAGGTAGGCGGTGACGCCGACGGTGGCGACGAGCAGCGCCGCAGGCCAGAAGAGCCGCCGCGCATGGCTGCGCAGACGCGCCACGAGCAGTTCTTCGGCGGGCGCGCCCGGCGGCGGCATGTTCGGCCGGCCGCCGAGGGTCACGGGCTGTGTCACCCCTCCATTGTGCCCGCGTCGCCCCGGGTACGCGGCAGGCCGCCGGGCGCGTCGGCTCAGGCGAGTCGGGCGTGCACGACATCGCCTGACGCCACCGCCCGCTCGACGCCGGCGGCGTCGACCACGAGGCACCCGTCGTCCTGCAGACGCACGGCGCGACCGCGCAGCGTCTCGCCGTGCGGCATCGTCACCTCGACGTCGCGGCCGAGGCTGAGGCAGCGCCTCTCCGCCTCGTCGTGGAGTCCGGATGCCCGTGCCCCGTCGCGGGCCAGCCCGGCGACCAGGCCGCGCAGGGCTTCCAGGTAGCCGGAGAGCAGCAGGTCGATGTCGGCAGCCGCGCCGAGCGCCGCGAACGACGTGGCGGTCGGCACCGGCAGCTCGGCGGTCGTCATCACGGTGTTCACCCCACTGCCCACGATCACACCGTCCGGGGTGACCTCGGCGAGGATGCCGCAGATCTTGCGCCCGTCGACGAGGACATCATTGGGCCACTTGAAGCCGACATCGTGTGCCGGCAGCTGGGCTGCCACCGCATCCGTCATCGCAACGCCCGCGGCCAGCGCGAGCCAGCCCCACGCATCGGCGTCGGCGGGCAGATCGCGCAGCAGCACCGAGACGGCGAGCGCGGAGCCCGGCGGCGTCGTCCACGTGCGATCCAGACGTCCCCGACCCTCGGTCTGCGCGTCGGTCACCAGGGCGGCGAGATGGCCGAGTCGCTCGCGGGTCAGGCGCTCGCGCATTTCGACGTTGGTGGAGCCGCACGAGTCGAGCACGATGAGCGGGTCGGCGAGCGCACGCGTGCGCGGAAGCTGCATCAGTCGTCGTCCTCATCGGCGCCGTCGCCGCCGTCCGCATCGGATGCCGTCCCACCGGCATCCCTGGCATGCCACTCGTCCCACGTGCGCATGAGGTGCTCGATCGCGCCGTGGAACTTCGCGGTCGCGGCTCCCGGCGCGGTGTCACCGAAGTAGTGCTGCACCCAGGTGCGCAGACGGGCGACGGCCTCGTCGTCAGCGGCGACGCGCTCGACCTCCTCGACGATGCGCGCGGCGCCGTCGACGGTGAGCCATTCGCACGCCGACAGGTACCCCGTGGTGTCGATGGAGGCACGCTCGTCGGCCGGGCGCGTGATCAGCAGCGGCTTGCCCGCGGCGAGCCGGTCGTAGACCATGGCGGAGATGTCGACGACGGCGACGTCTGCCGCGGCCAGCTGCCAGCCGAGCTCGGGACCGTCGTCGTACACGTGCTGGGCGCGCGGGTCGGCGGTGTTGGCCTGGTCGATCGCGGCGAGGATGCGGCGGTGCGCCGCGCCGTAGTCGTGGTCCACGACGCCGCTGCGCGGATGCGGACGGTAGATCACCCGATGCCGGCCCGTGGCGAGCAGCCCGGCGACCAGGGTCTCGCCGTGCGACGCGATCGAGCCGTAGTGCGCCGAGGGACGATCCCCCTCCCACGTCGGCGCGTACAGCACGACCATGCGCTCGTCGGGGGTGTACGGCAGAGTTCCGGAGTAATGGTCGGCCTGCGGCCGACCGATCTCGATCGTGCGCGTGTCGAGGTCGTAGTCCCACAGGGTGCGGCTGAGCCGGTCGCGGGCGGCCTGACCCGCGATCAGGGCGTAGTCGTACGCCTTGTACTGATTGGTGGTCATGTACATCTTGTCGGACTCGCCGTGGTTGATGAACACGTGCCAGCGTCGGCCGTAGCGGAACATCTGGAAGTTGCGGGTGTTCTGGTTCACGTACAGCACGATGCGGATGTCCTGCTCGGCGATGAACCGCTCGAGGTCGCGCACCGTGGGCAGGAAGGCGACCGGAAGCGCGTCCTCCTCGATCAGCCGCTCGGCTCCGGTGGCACTGCGCGAGAGCACGACGACGGGCCAGCGCTTCGCGAGCTCGGCGAGGGGGCGGTACCACTGGCGCATCTGATACATGTTGACCGCGCCGTCGGCGAAGTACACCGCGATGCGGTAGCGACCGGCCGGGTGCGGGCCCTGGGCGGCGAGACGCCGTCGCACACGCTGCACGGCCGAGCGCGAGGTCAGTGCCTTCTGCAGCAGTCGATACGCCTTCTTGCCGTCTGAGACCACACCCATCCCTCCAGGATACCGGGCGGTCGCGAGCGCCCTCAGGCGGAGGGATGCCGGCTGCCGCCCGTTCCGGATGCGGGAGCCGACCTGCGAATCGTCCGCGCCGGCGGAACGAGCGCGCATGACATGATCGACACGTGCAGGATGACGACAGGATCACCTCCGCCGGCGTCTCGTTCGTGATGCCGGTTCTGAACGAGCGCGACTACCTCGAGCACGCAGTGCGCTCGGTTCTCGAGCAGGACATCGACGGTCCCGCCGAGCTCGTGCTGGCGCTCGGACCCTCCAGCGACGGCACCACGGAACTGGCCAGGCGCCTCGCCGATGACGACCCACGGATCATCCTGGTCGACAACCCCGCCGCGCACATCCCCGTGGGTCTGAACGCCGCCATCCGGGCCAGTCGGCATCCCACCATCATCCGCGTCGACGCGCATTCCGAACTCTCCCCCGGGTACGCGCGCCGTGGCCTCGAGACACTCCGGCGCACCGGGGCGGCGAACGTCGGCGGGATCATGCGCGCCGACGGCCGCACCCCGTTCCAGAGCGCGGTGGCGCGGCTGTACAACTCCCCCGTGGGGCTGGGCGGCGGCGCGTACCACGGCAGCGAGCACGAGGGCGAGGCGGAGTCCGCGTACCTCGGGGTGATGCGCCGTGACGTGATCGAGCAGGTGGGCCTGTTCGACGAGACCATCCGCCGTGGTGAGGACTGGGAGCTGAACCTGCGCATCCGCCAGGCCGGTCACCTGGTCTGGTTCGATCCGGCCCTGTCGGTCACCTACTGGCCGCGGGAGAGCTGGTCGCGTCTGGCCCGCCAGTTCCGCGCCACGGGCGCGTGGCGCGGCGAGCTGGTGCGCCGCTTCGGGCGGCGCAACGGACTGCGCTTCTTCGCTCCTCCGGTCCTGGTGCTCGTCAGCGCGACGGCCCTGCTCGTCGGCATCCTGCAGCTCATCGGCGTGCTGCGCGGCGTCGCAGCCGTCATCGCCTCGATGATCTACCTGCCGCTGCTCGCCTACGCGCTGCTGGTCATCGGCGTCGGTCTGATGAGCCCGGGCGGGGTGCGCCGACGGCTGTGGACGATGGCCGTGCTGCCGACCATGCACCTCTCGTGGGGTCTGGGGTTCATCGGCGGCGCCCTGCGCGGTGCGCGCGACATGGTCGACGCGTCGCGGCTCGGGTCGCGCAACACCCCGCTGCCGTAGCGGCCGGCTAGACCGTGAGCCAGCCCTGGTCGAGGATGCGCGAGACGACCCGGTCGGCGGCGTGCCCGTCATCGCGCCGGTTGAACTGCGCGCGCCACGCGGTGTAGCGCTCGCGGTAGGCCTCGGGCACCTCCGGCTCGTCGAGCGCCTGCACGAGCTCGTCCTGACTGTGCACGAGCGGTCCAGGGGCACGCTCGGCGAGATCGAAGTAGAACCCGCGCAGCTCGCCGCGGTAGTGCTGCAGATCGGGCACGAGGAAGAACATCGGCCGGCCGGTGACGCTGAAATCGAACATCACCGACGAGTAGTCGGTGACGAGCACATCGGCGATGAGCAGCAGCCGAGCCGTCTCCGGGTACCCGGTGACGTCGATGACCCTCGCGCCGGCGTGGTCGCGCCCCGGCCGGATGGTTCGCGAGTGACCGCGCACCAGCACGACCGAGTCGGTCTGCTCGGCCAGCAGCTGCGGGTCGACGAAGTCGACCATCTCGGAGCGGTCGTCGCGCCAGGTGGGGGCGTACAGGATGACCCGCTCGTCGGCGCCGATGCCCAGTGCCTCGCGCACCGGCGCCGGGTCTCCGTTCACGAGCACGTCGTTGCGGGGGTACCCCTCGACCCAGATCGGCTTGCCGAAGAACGCGTACGCCTTCTTCAGGATGCGCGCGGCATACGGGTTCTGCGCCAGCAGCACGTCCCAGCGGCGGGACTCCTTGAAGACCGCCGCCATCCGGCGCGGGTCGAACCCGGGCCGGTGCAGCGCGAGGCGCTTGAGGGGCGTGCCGTGCCACGTCTGCAGCACGATCTGCCCCGGCTTGCGCACGAATCTCCGTCGCAGCCAGTCGTTGACCACGAGGATGCGGGACTCCGCGCGGGCGCGCCACCACTCCGGTCCGCCTTCGACGACGGGGATCGCGCCCTCCGGCACCTCCACCGACAGGTCGGTGACGCTCCAGTACCTGATCACCGCCGGCGCGCGCTCGGCGAGCACCCGGTCGATAGCTCGCGGATTGCACCCGGCGGTCTGTCCGTAGAAGCTCTCGAAGAAGACCGCGTTCTCCCCCGCCCCGATCTGCGACGCATACCGCTGCTCGAGCGTGCGCTGCCCCTCCGGGGTCTCGTAGATGGGGGCGACGGGCGCCGCGATCACGGCATCCGCGCCGCGCACCTCGATGCGCAGCCCCGGCAGCAGGGTGGGCTCGATCTCGACCCCGTCGAGATCGACGCCGTCCACCGTCAGCCGGTACGCGCCGGCGGGCAGCGGGAGCGCCGCCCCTCCCCAGCGCGACGCCTGCAGCGGCAGGGTCGCCTTCCACGTCTTCCCGCCCCCGGTGAGCCGGCCGGCGACGTGGGCACGCGGCCCCACCAGGGTGGCGGATGCCGGTCGAGCGCCGGCGCCTGAGACGATCAGCGTCTGGTTCTGCTCATCGATGCGAGCCGTGGTCATCGTGCTCCCTTCGGCGCGGGGATGCCGCGCGCGCGGATGGCCTGGTACACGCGGCGGGTGTTCTGCCCGTCGCGATGCGCGTGCATGTGCGCGCTGAGCTCAGCCGCGCGCGCGGAGCGCTCAGCCCTGACCGCGTCGTCCGAGAGCACGGCGTCGAGCTGAGCGAGAGCCGCCGGCCAGTCGGTCGCGTGATCGTCGCCCGCGACGTCGGAATACCGCCCGTAGAAGCCGCGCTCGCGGGCGTACTGCTCGGCATCCGGCGCGAGGTACACGACCGGCGTCGCCAGCAGACCCACGTCGTAGGCCATCGACGAATAGTCGGTGATGAGCACATCCACGCGCGGCAGCGCCGGTGTGACATCGGCGAGCAGGTCGGAGTTCAGCATCCGCACCCGTCCGCTCGACCACGGCGGCGCGTACGCGCCCGCGCCCAGCGGATGCGACCGGATGAACAGGATGGCATCGTGCGTCTCGAGCAGTCGGACGATCTCGACCCACTGCGCGGCGGTCGGCACCGCCGGGTCGGGAGCGCCGTCGCGCCAGGTGGGGGCGTACAGCAGCACCCGCTGTCCCGTGAGCACCGGACCGGTGCGGGTGAGCAGGGTCGTCGCCGTCGCGCGTCGCTGGGCGGCGGAGCCGAGGGAGAGCACGTCGACGCGCGGTTCGCCGGTCACGACGACCCGGTCATCACCGAGACCGAACGCCGACTCCAATCGGCCACGCGAGCGGTGGGATGCGGCCGGCAGCACCTGGATGCGCTGCGCCGCACCGCGGTACATCGCCGTCAGCAGGCGCCGCAGCAGGGCTGCACCGGGAATCCCCGGCGGCACCTGGGCGGTGATCGGAGAGTCCAGCCCGATGCGCTTGAGCGGGATGCCGTGCCACAGCTGCACGACGAAGGCGCTGCTGCTGCCGTACCTGTTCACGTCGCCGAGCCCGTGCGTGACGACGACCACGCCGGCGCGGATCGTCGCCCACCAGCCGCGGATGCCGTCGCGCGGGACGGTGCGGATGCCCAGCGCCCTGGCGTCGTCGGCATCCCGCGGCGAGCGCGCGAGCCACAGCACCGGGTGCCCGGCGTGCGCGGCGACGCGGTACAGAGCGAGGGCGCCGTCGCCGACGCCGGCTCCGCAGCCGAACACCCACGTGTCGCCGCGCGGGATCAGCAGCGCCGCGATGCGCCCTGCGGCATACAGCGGCATCCGGAGCAGCTTCGCCGCGTTGCCGGAGCCGAATGAGAAGGACGCCACCTCGCGAGCCTATCGCGGGGTGACGTCCTTCTCGGGGAGTCGGCTGGCAGAGCTCAGAGCTTGAGCTCGCCCAGCGTCACCTTCGCCTCGTAGGTCTTTCCGGAGCGGACGTAGCTCAGCGTCGCGTCACTGCCGGCGGCTGCCGCGCGCACCTGGGCGGTGAGGTCACTGGCGCCGGTGATCGGCACGCCGTTGAACTGGGTGACGACGTCGCCGCGCTGCAGACCGGCCTCGTCCGCCGCGCCGCCGGGGGTCGGGGTGTCGATCACGGCTCCCGCGACGGACGCGCCCTGCACGCTCGACGCGTCGCGCACCGTGGCGCCGAGCAGCCCGTGGGTGGCCGCGCCGTCGGCGATGATCTCGTCGGCGACGCGCTGCGCGATGTTCGAGGGGATCGCGAAGCCGAGACCGATGGATCCGGCCTCGCTCGACGCCGACGATCCGCCCGCGGTCGCGATCGCGACGTTGATGCCGATCAGGCTTCCCTTGCTGTCGACGAGTGCGCCACCGGAGTTGCCGGGGTTGATGGCCGCGTCGGTCTGGATGACGGCGATCGAGATGGACTGCTTCGCCTGCTGCTGGCCCATGCCGGGGATGTCGAACTGGAACGGGTTTCCGCTGCCGCCCTCCTCGCCCTCGCTGTCGGGCTGCGCCGAGCTGTCGGGAAGCGCCGACGAGGCGACCTCGATGCTGCGGTTCAGGGCACTGACGATTCCCGTGGTGACCGAGTTCGACAGCCCGAGCGGTGCACCCACCGCGACGGCGGTGTCGCCGACGTTGAGCTTGCTCGAATCGGCCATCTCGATCGGCGTGAGATCCTCCGCCCCCTCCAGCTTGATGACGGCGAGGTCGTAGACGGGGTCGGTGCCGACGACGCTCGCCTGGAAGATACGACCGTCGGAGGTGGTGACGCGGATGGCCGGGTCGGCCACGGCACCGCCGAGGGTGACGACGTGCGTGTTGGTCAGCACGTGGCCCTCCTTGTCGAGGATGACCCCCGACCCGCTGCCGGACTCGCTGGAGCCGGCGACCTCGATCGTGACCACCGAGGGCAGCACCTCGCTGGCGATGGCCGTGGTCTCGTTGACCGACCCGGGGTTGTTGACGGTGACGCTCTGCGGGCCCGTCGCCGACTGCGAGGCGGGCCGGTCGAACACCGCCGTGCCGATGGCGCTGCCGCCGAACCCGGCGACGCCCCCCACGAGGGCTGCGGCGAGGATGAGTCCGGCGACCTTCACCGGTCCCCCGCTCTTGCGCTGCTCGGTGCTGTGGGCGCCGCCCTGTGCGGGGGATCCGGCCGGGTCCGCGACGAGGGTCGGGTCGAGGCTGAGCGTGGGCTGCTCGGACGGCGCGGGTGCCCCTGTGGCGTACGGCGGCCGGGACATCCCGTGCTGCGAAGGACCGTACGGGGCGCCGCTCGGCGGGGTGCTTGTCGGCTGCGGCGGGGCGGCGGGCCCGAAGGTCGCGCCGGGCTGGGGCGGTGTGCCGTACGGCGAGCCCTGCTGCGGCGACGCGGGGGCCTGCCAACGCTCCTGCTCGGAGCCGAAGCGCGAAGGCACATGCTGCCCGGGCGTCGACGACGGCGGGGTGGGAGCCGAGGCCTCGGGGTTCGAGGGCTGGTCGGGGGTGCTGTTGTCGTTCATCTTCTGCTCCTTCTCAATGCCCTATCAGAGTGACAACCGAGTCTGTGCGTTTCGTATGCCGCCGATGACATTCGCCTATGGTCTTAGCCTGTTCTGCATGGATTTCTTACCAGGAGCGTGGCGCCGCACCGCCGCCGGAGCCGGTCTGCTCTCCCCGGACGGCAGGGTTGCCCCCACCATCTTCGCGGAGATGTCGGCCGCCGCGGCGCGAACCGAGTCGGTGAATCTCGGCCAGGGCTTCCCCGACGAAGACGGTCCGGCCGCGGTGCTGGAGGCGGCGCGGGATGCCATCGCGCAGGGCGCGAACCAGTATCCGCCCGGCCGCGGCATCCCGGATCTGCTCGCCGCGATCAGCGAGCACCAGCGCCGCTTCTACGGACTCGATGTCGATCCCGACACCGAGATCCTGGTGACGGCCGGCGCAACCGAGGCGCTGACCGCCACTCTGCTCGCGCTCATCGACGGCCCCGACGACGAGGTCGTCGTCTTCGAGCCGTACTACGACTCGTACGCGGCCGCGGTCGCGCTGGCGGGTGCCCGGCTGCGCACTGTTCCGCTGCGCAGGCCCGACTTCCAACCCGATCTCGATGAACTGGCCGCGGTCGTCGGCGAGCGCACGCGGCTGATCCTCGTCAACGATCCGCACAATCCCACCGGCGCGGTGTTCACTCCCGAGGTGCAGGCGGAGCTCGTGCGTCTGGCCACCCTGCACGACGCGGTGATCGTCACCGACGAGGTGTACGAGCATCTCTCCTTCCATTCGCCCCACGTGCCGATCGCGACTCTGCCCGGCGCTGCCGAGCGCACCCTCACGATCTCATCGGCGGGCAAGACGTTCTCGACGACGGGTTGGAAGATCGGCTGGGTGCACGGACCGGCGGCCCTGATCACGGCGGTCCTCACCGTCAAGCAGTTCCTCACCTACGTCAACGGCTCGGCGTTCCAACCCGCGATCGCCGTCGGGCTGCGCCTGCCTGACGCGTACTTCCATGACGCGGCCGCGACGATGCGGCGCAAGCACCGCCTGCTCGGCGACGCCCTGCGGGCTGCGGGCTTCGACGTGTTCGCCCCGCAGGGCGGGTATTTCACCGTCGCGGATGCCACGGCGCTGGGTGGTGCGGACGCGGCCGCGTTCTGCCGTGCGCTGCCGGAGCGCGTGGGGGTCGCGGCGATCCCGATCAGCGCGTTCGTCACGCCCGAGAATCAGCAGCCGTACGCCGGCCTGGTGCGCTTCGCCGCCTGCAAGCGCGTCGAGGTGCTCGAGGAGGCCGGTCGCCGGCTGTCCGGACTGCGCTGACGCCCCGCCGCCCGCCCCGCCCGGCATTCCGGGGGCCGCGTGCACTGCCTCCGACCGCCGTGGGCCGATGCATTCCGGGGGCCGACACTCCAGATGTCGGACACTTCACGCGGATCGGTCCGACATCTGGAGTGTCGGCCCCCGGTTCGTGCGCGCGCGGGCGCGGCGGGACGGCGGCGGGACGGCGGCGGGGACGGCAGGGGCGGGGCTCAGCGCGGGACGACGCGGTACCGGCGCAGCCGCAGCGACGGATTCGACTCGCGCGTGCGGGCGATCAGATCAGGTTCGAGGGATGCCACGGCCACCCCCTCCCCTGCGCTGACGCCGGCGACCACCACGCCCTGCGGGTCGATCACCTGCGAGTACCCGACGCCGACCGGAGCCGGGTGGTCGGCAGCGATCACGTACGCGGTGTTCTCGATGGCGCGCGCGGTGAGCAGGGTGTTCCAGTGGTGCTCCTTGAGCGGGCCGCGCACCCATTCCGCAGGGACGATCAGGGCATCCGCGCCGGCGTCGACCAGGGTTCTCGCCACCTCGGGGAACCTCAGGTCGTAGCAGGTCATCAGCCCGAACCGCAGGCCGCGCGCCTCGAACACGGCCGCGTCGCCGAGGTCGCCGGGCTCGATCCAGTCCGACTCCCGATGGCCGAACGCGTCGTACAGGTGCTGCTTGCGGTAGACCGCCTGCACACCGGCATCCGACACGGCGACGACGGTGTTGTGCACGCGACCGGCGTCGGCGGTCTCGACCATCCCGGCGACGACGACCAGGTCGTGCTCGGCGGCGAGCGCGCGCAGCGCGGAGACGAACCCGCCGTCGAGGCCCTCCGCGTTCTGCGCGAGGGCGTCGTCCATCTCCGGCGTGAAGTAGTTCGAGTACTCGGGCAGCACGGCGACGTCGGCACCGCGCTGTGCGGCCGCGGCGACGAGCACGGCGATCCGCTCCCGATTGCGCTCCGGCGAGGCATCCGGGGAGAACTGGCACACGGCGACGAGAGGAGCGGCTGCGGTCATGCTGCCATCCTCCCTCACTCCCGCGGTGCGCGCGCTCGGCTCTCGGGAGCCGCGCCCGCGCTCGGCGCGCCTCGATGCGCGGGCGTTCGCACGACCAGGGCGCCAGGGCGCACGGTGATCCGGACCCGGGTGACGTGACCGAAGCTGTCGCCGTCGAGTTCGACGAGATGAGGAGCGTCGAACCGCGCTTCGAATCGGCGGCCCTGCAGGTACGCGAGCGAGTGGAGATCGGGCGTCTGCTGCAGCAGTCTGCGGCCGAGCGGGGACCGACGGGCGAGCCCCTGCAGGGTGAGACGGGTGCCGATCCGCGCCCATCCGAAGCGTCCCGCGGGGCGCATCATCACGACGTCCAGCAGCCCGTCGTCGATGATCGCCGCGGGGATCAGGAGCATGTTGCCGGTGAGGGTGCCGCAGTTGCCGACGATCACCGTGTGCGCCCTCGTCGACCTCGTCCGACCTCCGTCGATGCGGTAGTCGAGGTGGAAGAGCCTGTTGGCGATGACCGAGCGGGCGATCGGTGCGACGTACGCGAACCAGCCGAGACGCTTCTTCGCGTTCGCGCTCGTGCTCTCCGCCATCTCGGCATCCAGCCCGATCCCCGCCATCACCATGAAGGCCGTCGTGCGACGAGAGCCGCCCTCGTCGTCGAGCTCCGCCATCCCGACATCCACCGCCCGATCCCCGCCCGAGAACGCCGCGCGGACGCAGGCGGCGAGGTCGTTGAGCGGTGCGCCGATGTCACGGGCGAGCAGATTGCCGGTGCCCAGCGGGATCAGCGCGATCGGGATGCCCGTGGCCTGCATCACCTCGGCGACGGCTCGCACCGTCCCGTCGCCGCCCGCGACGAGCACGACCGCAGGTCGGTGTGCGAGAGCGCTCTCGGCGGCAGCCCGCCCGGAGTCGTCGCCGGCGGTCTCGTGCCAGCGCGTGCGTGCCCACCCGTTCGCGGCCTCGTGCTCGGCGACCGCGGCACGCAGTCGCCGAACCGGCACCTTCAGGGGATGGTAGACGACGGCGGCATGCGGCGCCGGCGAGTGGGCCTCGTTCATGGTCGCCTCGCACTCGGAGGTGGCAGCCGAGATCAGCGCGCGTGACCGCCTTCGTCGGTCCAGTCGTCGATCCGCGCACGGTCGTCGAGCGCATTCGATCGCACACCGGCCGCCGAGCCCGAGACGGGCCTCGGGGTCGCCGCGGGCCGGAAGGACACCGACTCCGCGAGATCGGCGACCGCAGCGGCCCGGTGCTGCTCGCCGACCGCGGCCTCCTGGAAGCGCACCGACGCCGCCTCCTCCCTGGCGCGGACGCTGGCGCTGATCTCCGAGAGCCGGTCGGCGAGCACCCCGCCGAGACCGTCACGCAGCTCTTCCAGGTTCGTGTTCGCGATCTCCAGTCGGCGATCCGAGATCGCCAGCTCGACGGTCGGGTAGCCCGCCTCGGTCAGCGTGTCCCTGGTCTGCCCGCTCAGGATCTCCGCGATCTCGTCCGGTCGGGGTCGGCGTGTGAAGACCGCCTCCACCGTGTAGCGATCCGGGGCCTCATCGGTCATCAGCGCAGCAGGCAGCGAACCCACCAGCACCGATCCCAGGCCCAGCGTCGCGGTGTCTGCACCGCTCGTTCGCGTCTGTGTCTCCATGACGCGACGTTACGCCCCTCAGCTGTACGGCTCACAGGTTCAGCGGAACGTGCGCGCGTCTGCGAGGGGACCGGCGGATGCCGGTTCGGCGACCGGGTCAGCGGAGGGGTGCTCGACGCAAAGGACGAGGCCCCGAGATCGTGATGATCTCGGGGCCTCTCTTGTTGCGGGGACAGGATTTGAACCTGCGACCTCCGGGTTATGAGCCCGGCGAGCTACCGAACTGCTCCACCCCGCGGCACGTTTTATAGCCTAACACGGGTTCTGAGGGAGGGCGAATCGAGGTGGCCGGCAGACGCGCACGGGCGTGTCGCGTCTGCCGGCACCTCCCTACTCGGCCGCTGCCTGGTCCTCGAGAGCGAGCAGCTTCTCGATGGCGGCGGTGAGCTTCTTGTCCTCGGCGGCGAACCGTTCGAGGTCACCGGACTTCAGCGCGACCTCGCGGGCCTCGAGAGCGGCGCGTGCCTCCTCGAGCGCGGTCAGCGTCTCGCCGGTCGGCGGGGTGCCGCCCTGGTCGGGGTCGGCGGGGGCGTCCGGATCGGCCGGGGTCCCGGGATCGGTGGGTTCCACGTCGTCGTCGCCGCCCGATGCGCCGGCGTCGCCGCCGAAGAGCACGTCGAGGGCTTCGGTGAGCGTGTCCTCGAAGGCCACGCGGTCACCGAAGGCGACGAGCACCTTTCGCAGGTTCGGCAGCTTGGTGCCCTCGGAGGACTGCACGAAGACCGGCTGCACGTACAGCAGTCCGCCGCCGACGGGAAGCGTCAGCAGGTTGCCGTACTTCACGTCCGACTTGCCGAGCGTCAGCACGTTCAGCTTGTTGGCGATCTCGGTGTCCGAGTCGAAGGTGTTCTGCACCTGACCCGGGCCCGGCACCGTGGAGTTCGTGTCGATCTCCAGCAGGCGCATCTTGCCGTAGCCCTCGGCCTTCTCGCCCTTCTTGTTCCCGGCATCCGAATCCACGGCGAGGTAGCCCATCAGCACCTCTCGCGTGTCACCCTGCGCGGACGCCGGGATGAAGGTGGAGAACATCGAGAAGCGCGGCTCGTCCTGACCCGGCATCTTCATCGACAGGTAGTACGGCGGCTGCAGACGATCCTTGGCGCGCGGGTCGTCCGGCGTCTGCCAGCGGTTGTCCTCCTGCGCGAACGAGCGGGCGTCGTCGATGTGGTAGACGCCGAGCACGTCGCGCTGCACCTTGAACAGGTCGGTCGGGTAGCGCACGTGGCTCATCAGGTCGGCGGACATCTCGCTGATCGGCTCGACGGTCGCCGGGTAGACCTTCTGCCAGGCCTGGAGGATCGGGTCCTCGTCGTCCCAGGCGTACAGCTTGACCGACCCGTCGTACGCGTCGACGGTGGCCTTGACCGAGTTGCGGATGTAGTTGATGTTGTCGAACGACACCACGGATGCCGGGGTGCGGGAGTCGGCGATGGCGTCTCGGAGACTGACCGTCTTCGAGTACGGGTAGCTCGCGCTCGTGGTGAAGCCGTCGACGATCCAGACGATGCGGCCGTCGACGACGCTCGGGTACGGGTCGTTGTCGAGGGTCAGGTAGGGCGCGACCTTCTCGACGCGCTTCTTCGGGTCGCGGTCGTAGAGGATCTGCGACTCGGAGTTGACCAGGTTGGAGAACAGGATCTGCTCGGACTGGAACTTCATCGCGTAGAGCAGCTTCACGAACGTGTTGCCGATGCGCGGCCCGCCGTCGCCGTCGAAGGTCGTCTTGGTGTCGCTGGCTCCGTCTTCACCGCGCGGGTAGTCGATCTCGACGGGTTCGGTGCCCTCCGGGGCCCCCACGATCGAGTACTCCGGCGAGGACTCGCCGAAGTACACGCGCGGCTCGAACTTCTCGGTGTCGGTGAGGAAGCCCGAGGTCGGGATGCCCTGCTCGAGGAAGACGGGCTCGCCGTCGCTGGTGCGCTGGTTGCCGGCGAGCGCGACGAGACCGTAGCCGTGGGTGTACACGGCGGCGCGGTTGTTCCAGCTGTCGCCGCCGCCGAGCTTGGTCAGATCGAGGTCGCGCACGGAGACGACGGTGTCCTGCGACTTGCCGTCGATCTCGTAGCGGTCCACGTCGAGCTCAGGGGCGAACTGGTAGTACGAGCGGTACTGCTGCAGCTGGCGCACCGTCGGGCTGATGATCGCCGGGTCCATGATGCGCACGGATGCCGTGGTGTCGGCGTCCTCGCGCAGCTGACCCGGCTCGGTGTCGGTCGTCGCCGCGAACGGGGTGACCTCCATGTCGGCGACGCCGTACGCCTCTTTCGTGCTCTGGATGCTGCGATCGTAGAACTCGGCCTGATAGGCGTTCTCGTTCGGCTTCACCTGGAACGTGGTGACGACCCACGGATAGCCCATGCCGACCACGAGCGAGGCGACCACGAACAGCGCGGTGGCTGCGAGCGGGAAACGCCAGCGGCCGATCACGGCGGTCACGAGGAACAGCACCGCGACGACCGCGGCGATGATCGACAGGATCGCCAGGCCGGGGATGGTGGCGTTGACTCCGGTGTAGGCGGCACCCGTGATGCGGCCCTCAGGCTGCACGAGGGTGAGGTAGCGGTCGAGCCACAGGCTCACGGCCTGCACGGCGAGGTAGAGGCCGGCGAGCACGGCGAGCTGGATGCGCGCGGGCTTCGAGATGCGCAGCTCGCGCTGCCCGATGCGCACCGAACCGTACAGGTACGACACGAGCGCGGTGATCACCAGGCAGAGCAGCAGCACGGCCGACGCGAAGGCCAGCAGAGCCGAGTAGAACGGCATCGCGAACAGGTAGAAGCCGGTGTCCGCACCGAACTGCGGGTCGAGGGTTTCGGTGGTCACACCGTTCGCCCACAGCCATACCGTCTTCCAGTTGCCCGCGGCGGCGAATCCGGCGAACACGCCGAAGAAGACCGGCATCCCCCACATCGCGAGACGGCGCAGCGGCTCGATGACCTCCTGATAGCGATCGAGCTGCGAGCTCAGCCGCACGTAGACGGGTCGCAGCCGGTACGCCAGCTGGATGCACAGGAAGATCGGCAGCGCCATGCCGAGGAATCCCACGACGAACATCGTGGCGGTGGCGATCCATTGGGTGGTGAGCACCGAGGCGAAGTCGAGCTGGTCGAACCAGAGGAACTCGGTGTAGAGCGAGGAGAACACGAAGAACGCGGCGATGAGGGCGGCGATGATCGCCACCGAGATCGCGAGGATCCGTCGTGATGTGCTGGGCGTGGCCGGCTGCGGCGCTGAGGTCGAGGTCACCGTTCCATCCTAGGCAGGCGACCTATGACGCGGCCCCGGATGGGCGAACGGTTCGCCGCTGGCGGATCAGCCCGTCGCGGTGCAGACCGGAAGCGCTGACGTGTCGCCGCCCGCGGCGACCTTCTCGAGGATGTCGAGCGACTCCTTCAGCGTGCCGGTCCGGTACACCTGCAGTCCGTCCGGAACGTGGCCCACGACCTCGTCGCAGTTCTGCTCCGGAGCGAGGAAGACGGTCGCCCCCGCGTCGCGGGCCCCGTACAGCTTCTGCCGGATGCCGCCGATGGGCCCGACGTCGCCCGCGGCGTCGATGGTGCCGGTGCCGGCGACGTCCGCACCGCCGTTGAGCTCGCCGGGGGTGAGCTCGTCGATGATCCCGAGCGCGAACATCATGCCCGCGCTGGGGCCGCCCACGTTGTCGAGCTGCAGCCGCACATCGATGGGGAAGTCGTAGTCGGTGGTGAGGACGATTCCGATCAGCCACACCTCCTCGCCTGCGGCGTCGGTGGACTTCTCGGGCGTGACCGCAACGGCCTTCTCGTCGCCGTCGCGCTCGATCGTGAGGGTGACCTCAGCACCGTCCGCCTGCTGGATGGCATCCCGCAGCGCGGTGGCCGAGTCGATCTCCTCGCCGTCGATCGCCTGCACGAGATCGTCGGCTCGCAGCAGTCCGTCCGCGGGGCTGTCGGCCACGGTCTCGACGACCCGCACCGTCGCGCCGACGTCGTAGCCGAGCTCGGTGAGCGCCGCGGCGGTGGCCTCGTGCTGCGAATCGACCATCAGAGCAGCGTTGCGCTCGTCGCGCTCGTCGGAGCTGACGCCCTGCGGGAAGACCGTGTCGATGGGCACGACGGCGCGGGTGGGGTCGGTCCATGCCATCGCGAGCTCGAACCAGGTGGGGGTTCGCTCGCGGTTGCCGATCACCTGCACGGTCGTGAGATCGAGCGTGCCGCCGGTGGGGTACGTCTCGGCCCCGTCGATCTCGATCAGCGGCACCTCGGCCCCGTCCGCGCTGCGCGCGGTGCCGAGCGTGTCGTACACCGGGCCGGGTCGCTGGATGACGTACGGCGTGGGCACGAAGGTGAGCGCGACCAGGGCGACCAGCGCGACGCTCAGCGCGACGATGCCGGTGACCGTGCCGTTGCTGCGGCGTGATGACACGGAACCTCCGGGGCGTTCGCGAGCGGCGTACAGCGATCCGCGCGCATCGGGGTCGAGCACAGGATCCTGTGACTAGCGTAGAGCGCACACGCTACGGGCATGCTGAGAGGGCAATCGCATGGCAGATGACGATCGGGATCCGTCCGACTTCGAGGAGATGCTCCGGCGCATGATGTCGGGCGGGCAGGTCGACCCGGAGGCGCTCCGGGATGCGCTGTCCGGCATGGGCGGGATGCCGATCGACGCAGCCCAGATGTCCGGGTTCATGTCGCAGCTGCAGGGCATGTTCGGCGGCGACCCCTGGCAGGGCGCCCAGCAGCGCGCGCTGCACATCGCCAACCGCGACGGCCTCGGCATCGCCGACGGCTCGCGCGCGTCACTCGCGGATGCCTTCGCCCTCGCGAACCTCTGGCTCGGTGAGGCGACCACGATCTCGGAGCTCGCCTCGGCACCCCAGGCGATGACCCGCGGCGAGTGGGTCGAGAAGACCCTGCCGGTGTGGAAGGAGATCGCCGACCCGGTGTCGACGTCGATCGCGGATGCCCTCACCGGCGCGCTCGAGACGCAGGTCCCGCCCGAGATGCAGAGCATGGTGCAGGGTGCCGGCCAGCTGATGCGCGGCCTGGGCGGTTCGCTGTTCGCCGCCCAGTTCGGTCAGGTGCTGGGCCGGCTCTCGCTCGAGGTCGTCTCCGGCGGCGACGTCGGCATCCCGGTGCTCCCGGCGGGAACGGCCGCCGTGATCCCGCAGAACATCGCCGACTTCGGTGCGGGCCTGGAGATCCCGGAAGATCAGATCGCGCTGTACCTGGCCGTGCGCGAGCTCGCCTACGCCCGGCTGTACCGCCACGCGAAGTGGCTGCACCTGCACGTGCTCTCCCAGATCACCGACTTCGCCCGCGGAGTCACGGTCGACGTCGAGGTGCTCGACGATCTGGCATCCCGCCTCGATCCGACGAACCCTGAGGAGCTGCGGGCGGCGATCGAGGGCGGAGCGCTGCTTCCGGCCCAGACCGAGGCGCAGCGCGAGGCGCTCGCGCGCCTCGAGAATCTGATCGCGACGATCGACGGCTGGGTCGACGTGGTGACCGAAGAGGCGACCTCGCGACTGCCCGACGGCGCGCGGCTGGCTGAAGCGGCCCGCCGGCGTCGCGCGGTGGGCGGTCCTGCCGAGGACGCCCTGGGGGCGCTCGTCGGCCTGAAGCTGCGTCCCCGGCGCCTTCGCGAGGCGTCGGCGATGTGGCGGGCGGTGACGGATGCCGTCGGCATCGCCGCACGGGATGCCCTGTGGGACTACCCCGACATCATGCCGCTCGCATCGGACATCGACGACCCGTCCGCGCTCATCGCGCGTCTGGAGGCCCTGCAGCGCGGAGAGACGCCGGAGGCGGATGAGCTCGACGAAGCACTCGCGCGCCTGCTCGACGGCGAGGACTTCGGCGCAGCAGACACCGACGCAGCAGACGGCGGCGCAGCAGACACGGACGACACGGCCTCGCCCGGCGGCGAGGACGAAGCCGGCGACGACCGTCCCGAAGGCGATCGGCCGGTCTGAGCCTGAGCGTGCCCCTGAGCCTGAGCCTGGGGTGAAGGCTGGTCCGGGGCGGGCGATGACTCGTCCTGCACAGCCGCAGAGGAGCCCGATCCGTCCACAGATCGTCTCCTCCGGCCCCGCAGACCGCTCGCATCAGGACACAATCGGGTCATGAGCCCGATGACGCCGACGACGTTGACCCGTCTGGATCCGCGTTACCCGCTGCTCTGGCGCGATGAGGACACGGTGCAGTTCGGCCTCGAGAGCGTCGTGCGTCTGGATGTCGCCGGAGCCTGGGTCGAGCCGCTGCTGAACCGGCTGCGCACGGGCATCCGGCTCAGCTCGTTCGACGTGGTGGCGCACGGCGTGGGCGCACCGCGCGGCGAGGCACGGCGGCTGCTGGCCACCCTGCGCCCGCTGCTGGTGGACGACGCGGTGCCGGCACCGCCGTTCTGGGCCGACGGCATCAACCTCGCAGACGGGCGGGGGCAGGAGCGGCTGCGCCAGTCTCTGATCGACGAGGGTCTCGACGAGGCCGACCCGCGCTCTGCGGGCGCTGTGGCCGTCGTCATGGTCGGCGGTGCCGCCGCCGCACTGCAGCTCGCGCCCTATCTGCGCGACGACCTGCCGCACCTCCCGATCGGCTTCGAACAGGACGCCGCTGTCGTGGGTCCCCTCGTCGTACCGGGCCGCACGCCCTGCCTGTCCTGCCGCGATGCGCACGAGCGCGACCGCGACGAGGCATGGCCGCGCCTGCACGCGCAGCTCGTCGGCACGACGACGCGGGTGACCGCGGCTCGCATCGCGCACGCGGCGGCGCTCGCGGCGCGCATCCTGCGCACCCCGACGCCGTCCGCAGGGCTGATGGTGCGAGTCAGCCCTGACGGGCGGCACGCCTGGCGGTCGGTGCGACATCACGCAGAATGCCCGTGCCGCGAGCTGTCGTTCCGATCTCCGCCAGAAAGCGCGACGGAGACCTCTCCCCCCGCCCCGCTGAACGCGCCCACGACACGGCGAGCGTTCGCGCGGCCCGCGTGATCCCGACGTAGGCGAGGCGCCGCTCCTCGTCGATGTTCTCGAACGACGTCGCGTATGAGATCGGCAGCGAGCCCTCCGCCCAGCCCGCGAGCAGCACATGCGGCCACTCGAGGCCCTTCGCCGCGTGCAGCGTCGACAGGGTGACGGTCTGCAGAGTCGGCTCGTGCTGATCCTTCGCTCGCGCCATCAGATCGTCGGCGAAGACGCGCAGCGTCGTGCTCGGCGGTGCCTCCTCGGCCAGTCGCAGGATCGCGCGGCGCGCCTCCCACCCGTCCCGCTGCGCGCCGCCGGCCTGCGGGGGCTCGTCGGTGAGACCCAGGCCGCGCAGCACATCGCGCACGGTGGGCAGGAAACCCGCGTCGTTGGGCGCGACGGCAGCGCCGCGCAGCGCGAGCACCGCCTGACGCACCTCGGGCATGTCGAAGAAGCGCGTGCCGCCGAGAACACTCGTCGCGATGCCGCGCGCGGCGAGAGCCTGCTGCAGCACCGCCGACTGCGCATGTGCGCGGTAGAGCACGGCGATGTCGGAGGCGGCAGCACCGCCGGCGATGCGGCGCACGATGGTGTCGGCGATGCCGGCGGCCTCGTCCGACTCGCTGTCGTACGCCGTGACGGTCGGCGCCTCGTCGTCCTCCGCCGGCGCGCCGGCAGGCGTCAGTGCGAGCGCACCGGGCCGCCCCTTCATCAGCGCGTTCGCGGCCGTCAGGATCGACGCCTGCGAGCGGTAGTTCGTCTCGAGCCGCACGACCGTCGCGTCGATGTACCGGCGCTCGAACTCGAGCAGGTACCGCTGCTGCGCACCGGCGAACGAGTAGATGGTCTGGCTCGCGTCGCCCACCACGCAGATGTCGCGCCGATCGCCGAGCCACAGCTCGAGCAGCCGATTCTGCAGGGGCGACACGTCCTGGTACTCGTCGACCGTGAAATGGCGGTACTGCTCGTGCACGGCGGCGGCGACGCGCGGCTCCGCCTCGAGCATCCCCGCGCAGGCGAGCAGCACGTCCTCGAAGTCGAGCTGGCGACGCTCGTCCTTGAGCGCCTCGTATGCCGTCTGCAGCTCGATCAGCTGCTCGGGGCGGATGCCGCTGACCGGCCGCTGCAGTTCGGCGTACTGCTCGATCGACATCATCGAGACCTTGCGCCACTCGATCTCCGCGGCGACGTCGCGCAGGGTGGCGGTGCTCGGCCGCAGACGCATGGCGTCGGCGGCCTGTCCGAGCATCCTCACCTTGTTGTCGATGAGCGACGGAGCGGAGTCACCCGCGACGGTCGGCCAGAAGAAGTTCAGCTGCTTGAGCGCGGCGGCGTGGAAGGTGCGCGCGGCGACCCCGCCGACGCCGAGCGCGCGCAGGCGCCCGCGCAGCTCACCGGCGGCCTTCGCCGTGAACGTCACCGCCATCACGCGCTGCGGCGAGTATGCGCCGGTGTCGACGCCGTGCGCGATGCGGTGCGTGATGACCCGCGTCTTGCCCGTGCCGGCACCGGCGAGAACGGCGACCGGACCGCGCAGCACCGAGGCGGCCTCGCGCTGACGCTCGTCGAGGGCATCCAGGGCGCTCACTTCGGCTCGCTGCGCTCGCTCAGCACACCGCGCTTCAGCTCGCCCCGATGCCAGTCCTCGATCAGCCGGCGGGCGATCGACGATCGGCTCGGCAGGCCGACCGGGCCCTCGCCGGCGAGTGCACGTCCGATCTCGTCGCGGGTCAGCCAGCGCACGTCGATGATCTCCTCGCCGTCTGCCGCCACGTCCTCGTCGGCGGCGACCGCGCGGAACCCGACCATCAGCGAGCGCGGGTACGGCCAGGGCTGCGACGAGACGTAGCGCAGCTCGCGCAGCCGCACGCCGGCCTCCTCCGCGAGTTCGCGGTGCACGGTCGACTCCATCGACTCCCCCGCCTCCACGAACCCGGCGAAGCACGAGTACATGGTACCGCGCCAGGCGGCGTTGGCGCCGAGCAGCAGCCGTTCGCCGTCGGGGCTCTCGACCGCGACGATCACGGCGGGGTCGGTGCGCGGGAAGTGCTGCGCGTCACACCCGTCGCAGTGCCGAGACCATCCGGCGTTGCGCAGCTCGAGCAGGGTGCCGCACCGGCTGCAGTGGCGCACATCGACCAGCCACGCGGCGAGGGCGACCGCCGTGACGAAGATCTCGGCCTCGAGCGGATCGAGCATGCCGCCGACCTCGCGCAGCCCCAGCCAGGTCTCCTCCGGCGCCGCGTCGATGCTCTCGTGCTCGGGCGGGACGGATGCGAGAAGCAGCGCCGCACCGTCGGCATCGCGCCCCAGCAGAGCCCACTCCGCGTCGCCGACCTCGGCGACCCTGGCCCGCACGACAGCCCGGTCGGCGATGCGAAGTCGACGATCGCGGACGACGACGACCCTGGTGCCCTCGGCCGCTCGCAGCGTGTCGATCGCTCCGGGCTGTGCGCGCAGCTCGGCCGCCCTGTCGAGGGTGTCGGACCTGGTGCTCATGCGTCCTCCTGCTCTCGTGCGGCCGTCCCGGAACGCGACGTATGCCGCGGCACTCGCGTGGCGTGGACGCCAACTGTGCGAGGGCAGACCTACGCTGGGGAGCATGGCTCGCTCTCCTTTCACTCTAGTGGCGGCGGTCACGGCCGCTGTGCCCGGGGCGGAGGTCACAGGCGCTCGCGCCCTGACCGCGGATGGCGACGGGAGGTTCGACTCCGCCATCGCCACACTCGCCGACGGCAGCGAGCTCGTGATCCGCGTCGCCGCCGACGACTCGGCGGCCGTCGAACTCGCCGAGGAGGCGCTCGCGCTGCGCGCTCTGACCGCCGGCGCGAGGGAGATCCTGCCCTTCCGGGTGCCCACCGCGATGGGAGAGACACGGGTCGGCGACGCGCGTGCGCTCGTCACCGATCTCATGCCCGGCTTCCAGATCGAAGCCGCGCACGTTCCCCCCGGGCGCGGTGCCGCCGTCTCGATCGGGCGGGCGATCGCCGCCGTGCACACCCTGCCGCCGTCGGTCGTTCGCGCGGCCGGGTTGAGCGTGCGCGACGCCGCCGCGGTGCGTGCGGAGACAGAGCAGCTGGTGGATCGGGCATCCGCGACGGGGCGGGTGCCGGCACGGCTCAGCGCGCGCTGGCGCAGCGCCGTCGCCGACGACGACCTGTGGCGCTTCGAGAGCGCCGTGACGCTCGGCGGCATACAGGCGCTCTCCTTCCTGTTCGAGGACGATCCGCACGACGGCCCGCAGGTGGTCGCGGTGCTCGGCTGGCGCGGACTCGCGGTCGGCGATCCGGCGGAAGACCTCGGCTGGCTGTCCGGTGCTCCGGAGGCCGCACCCGACGTGCTCGCCGCGTACACGGCCGCGTCGCAGCGTGCGACCGACGACGCGCTGCAGGCGCGCGCCCGCCTGCACGCCGAGCTCGAGTTCGCCCGCTGGCTCGTGCACGGCGACGAGCTGCGCCGGCCCGACATCGTCGACGACGCCGCCGCCCTGCTGGAGTCGCTCAGCTCGGGTCTGCGCGGTGACGATCTGCGGGTGACCGCCACGTACACCGGCGGTGTCGACTCGGCGCTCGATGTGCTCGACCGCGTGCCCGCGACCGCCTCCAACGACATCGACACGTCGATGCAGACGGACGCGTATCGCCCCGAGGACCTGTGGCACGAGGCCGAGCCGGACGACCAGGAAGACCAGCAGCACCAGGGCGACCAGCAGCACCAGGGCGACCAGCAGAACCAGGAAGACCAAGGCGACCAGGAAGACCAGGGCGACGGTCGCGGACCTGCCCGGCCCGTGTCGTCCGCCGGTGCTCCGCGCGCAGACGGCGAGGCGAGTCGGACGCAGGAGCAGGGCGACGCGGCGCACGCGTCGTGGGAGCAGCCCACGCAGGATCTCTCCGACGTCGCCGGTGTCCGCGGGTCGACCCGTGTCGACGACGGCAGCGCCGCGGCGACGGATGCCGGGGCCGCGGCGGCCGCCGATCGCTCAGCGTCCCCCGACCCGGACTCAGACGAAGCTCAGCGGGCGGCTCGTGCTGCACTCCAACGCTGGACGAGGTCCGACTCCGAATAGACGCGGTCGTCGCGGATGACGAGGTCGTCAGCGACGTAGAACAGCGCAACATCGATCTCCTCCAGCGGCACGCCGAACCGGCGGTGGTAGGCCAGCCGGTAGAGCGCCAGCTGCAGCATCCGCTCCTCTCGCTCGGCGGGCGTGCGGGGTGCCCGGCCGGTCTTCCAGTCGACGATCTCGATGCGTCCGCCGCGGTCCTCGCGGCGGTAGACCGCGTCGAGCTTGCAGATGACGATGTGGCCCCCGCCCACCGCCGCATCGTCGCCTTCGCCGAACGCGAAGTCGATCTCGATCTCGACCGCTATCGGCTGCAGCGGCGCCCATTCGCTACGCTCGAACACTGCCCGCAGCTCGGCGAGGGAGCGTTCGTCGTCGCTGCCGAGATGGGTCGGCGGCGCCGCGTCCGCACCGTCGTCGTCGAGCTCCCAGAGAGCGCTCTCGACGGTGGAGCTCGCACCGACCAGTCCTGAGCGGTGCTCGACCCACGCGTGGAACAGGGTGCCGATGCGGGTCTGCGTGTACGGCCGCTCGGGCATCGGCCGTCCGAGATCGCGCAGCGTGCCGCGATAGTCGGTGACCCAGTCCTTGAACCGCGACGCCGGGACGCGCGTCGGCACCTCGGCCGGTGCGCCCTGCTGCCGCTCCGCGCGCTCGACGAGCAGTCGCGCCAGCTGCTCGGTGGGCGCGGGCCGCTCCGGGCGGTCCAGCGCCGCGCGCGCCTCCTGCTCGGCAGCGGCGACGCGCGGTCGGCGGTCGCCCAGGGGGTCCATCGGCCACGAGCGGGTCATGCCGGGCCCGTCGTACGGGTTGTCTTCGGGGTCGACCCCGTCGATCGGATCGAGGCCGAGCACATCGATCGCGTCCAGCAGGTACGCGCTGGCCTGGCGCGGCTTCACCTGGCCCGCCCAGTGCGCGCCGGAGAGCAGCAGATCGCTGCGCGCACGGGTGAACGCCACGTACGCGAGTCGCCGCTCCTCCTGCTGCTGGTAGTCGCGGTACTCGTTCTTGAACCGGCGCAGCGCGCCGCCGTTCGGGTAGGCCTTCGTCACCCCCGCGGCGAGCGCGTCGAGCGCGGCCTTGTGGCGCTTGGCGGGAACGTCGCCGGCGGCATCCATCTCGGCCTGCGGATCCCACCGGAAGACGGGCAGCGCATCGCGGTCGCCCCGCAGCGCGAAGGGGACCACGCCGAATCCGAACCATCCGGCGGTGTCCTGCGGGCGCCCCGGCAGCTCGCCGTCGACGAGCCGCACGACGGCGACCGCGTCCCACTCGAGTCCCTTCGAGCCGTGGATCGTGAGCAGCTGCACCACGCCGGGCTCGGGGGGTTCGGGCCGCGGCATGAGCTCGTCGGTGCTCTCGGCCTTGTCGAGCCAGGCGAGCAGACTGCCGATCGTGCCGCGGTCGTCGGCGCTGAGGAACGCGCGCACCTCATCGGCGAAGGCGCGCAGCTGAGTGGCGGCGATCCGCGCGGGACCGCGCGACTCGTTCGCGGCGAGCTCGATGTCGAGCCGCAGCTCGAGCTCGATCATCCGGATCAGCTCGGGGATGGGCAGGCCCGCCGCCCTTCTCAGCCGTTCGAGGATCTCCCCCGCCGCGCGCATCCGTCGACGCCCCTCGGGGCTGATCGCCGAGATCAGCCGGTAGTCGTCGGGAGCCGCGCGCAGGAAGTCGACGGCGTCGACGATCGACACGGCCTCGTCCGCCCCGCGCGAGGCACGCAGCCGCTGCCGCACCTCGTCGGAGAGCGGAGACAGGTCGGCGTCGCGTCCGGCGAGCGCGGTCGCGAGGTCGTAGAGCGCGGCCATGTCGGCGACGCCGATCGCGAACCGCGGGCCGACGAGAAGACGGATGAGGGCCGAACCCGCCGTGGGGTCGTGGATCACCCGCAGCATGGAGACGACGTCGACCACCTCCGGCGTCGACAGCAGCCCGCCCAGACCGAGGATCCGGTGCGGGATGCCCTGCCGCGCCAGCGCGGCGGCGAAGGTCTGCATGTGACGTTTGGACCGGAACAGGATCGCTCCCGTGTGCGCGCGGTCGGGATTCGACTGCTCGTGCTCGCGCCGCCGAGCCGCGAACCACGCGGCGACCTGTTCGGCCTCATCATCGACGGTGTGCGGGAAGCGCACCTCGACCCTGCCCCGCCCTGCGCCGGGACGCGGCTCGAGCGCCGGCACGTCCAGACCGGCGCGCGCGAGCGGCTCCAGCACGCGATTGGCGACATCGAGGATGCGCGTGTCGTTGCGCCAGCTCGTCATCAGGCTGTACGTGGTGGCGGGCTGATCGTGGGCGAACGCACGACTGAACGCGTAGAGGTTGTCGGCGCTGGCCCCTCGCCAGCCGTAGATCGACTGGTGCGGGTCGCCGACAGCCATCACCGCGCTGTCGCGGAACAGGGCGGCGAGGAATCGCGTCTGGATGACCGACGTGTCCTGATACTCGTCGAGCAGCACGACACGATGCTGTTCGCGCAGATCGGCGCGCACATCGGGGGCGCTCTCGACGATGTCGAACGCCCCGCCGACCTGGTCGGCGAAGTCGAGCACGCCGCGGCGCTGCTTCTCGGCCATGTAGTCGCGCACGAGACGCGCGAGCACGGGGATGCTGCGCAGATTCAGCGCCGCGGTGTCGACGTCTCGATTGGTGCGGTACGGCTCGAACGCGGCGGCGTGTTCTGCTGCGATCCGCTCGACGTCCGCGAGGTCGGCACGGTGGTCGAGCACCTCGGCGGCGAGCTTCTGCACCGCGTCGATGACGCCGCCGAGCGACCGGTCGATCTCTTCGAGGTCGGGGATGTCGGCTCGCAGCACCACGGCGCGCGCGATGAGCCACGAGGCGGACTGACTGAGCATGGCCGCCTCGGGGTCGCGTCCGATGCGAGCGGCGTGCTCGCGCACGATGCTGTCGGCGAACGCGTTGTAGGTGGACACTCTCGGGCGGACCAGCAGATCCTCCGCCGAGCGCGGCGTGCGCGGGTCCCACCCCGTGCCGTAGCGCTCGGCGAGCTCGTCGAGCACCTGCACGCGCACCGCGTCGCGCTGCGGGCCGGCGACGGCGGCGTGCACGCGTCGCAGCGCGTCGTCGGCGACGATCTCGGCGAGGTGCGGCAGAAGCCCGCGCCGCGCGAAGTGGTCGATCATCTCGAGCCGGATGCCGATGCGCTCGGCCAGTTCGCCGGCGGCCTTGCGCGTGAACGTCAGACCGAGCACCTCGTCGGGACGCACCCTGCCGTTCGCGACGAGCCAGACCACGCGACCGGACATCGTCTCCGTCTTGCCGCTGCCTGCCCCGGCCACGACGAGCGCCGGGCTCGGCGGCGCCTCGATCACCCGCTGCTGAGCCGCGGTGGGAACCGGGAGGCCGAGCGCGAGGGCGATGGTCTCGGCCGAGATCGTGGCCGCGCCGGTGAGCGTGCCGCCCGTCATGAGCTCACCGCCGGAACCGTGTGGATGTGGCAGGGCGAGACCCGCACCTGGGTGTCGGCGCAGTGCGCCTCGACCTGTGCCGTGAAGCTGCTGGCCGCCATGCCACGGCCGGCGGCGGTCACCCGCTGCAGGAATGCCGCGCGCGCCTCGTCGCCGAGGGTGTGCTGATGGGCGACACGGTACTGCGCCTTGCCGACCGTCTTCGAGACGATGACCAGTCGGGCGCCCGCGAGCGCGTCGGCGGGCGCACCCTCCAGCAGTCCCTCCTGCACCGCGATCTGGTACGCGGCGAGCTGTGCGTGCTCACGCACGTTGGCCTCGGTGTCGGGCTCGTACTTCCCGGTCTTCAGATCCACCACCACCACCCGCTCGCCCGCTGCGCTCATCCGCTCCCACTTCTGCCCTCGGGCCGCGTCGTGCTCCCCGGCACCGGCGGGGTACACCTCGACACGGTCGATGACACCGCTGACCAGGGCCCTCGGGCTCGCATCCGGCGTCGGGCCGCTGCCCGCGTCCTCACCGTGGGAGTGCAGCGCGTCGGCATCCTCGGCGGCGAGCACGGCGCCGCTCTCCAGATCGACCGTGAAGCGGAACGGCGCCTCCGCGCCGACCACCCGCCCGCCGTCTCTCGACACCTCCCCCAGGTACGCGCGCAGCCGCTCGAGGTACAGGTCGGCGCGGCGGCGCTCCTTCCGACCGATCCACGCGGTCTCGAAGTCGAGCTCAGGCCAGTGCTCGTCGATGACGGCCCGCATCGCGTCAGGGTCGCCGTCCGGCACCTTCTCCAGCACCTCGTGCACGATCGTGCCGATACCTGCCGACGGCGGCATGACGCTGTCACCGCCGAGCGAGGCGACGACCCAGTTCAGCCCGCACTCCTCGAAAGCCTCGAGCCGCGAGGGCGACACCCGCACCGGCGCGGCCTGCAGATCGCGCAGCGGCGCCGTGCTGGAGCGCTGGGTGACGCCGTACCAGTCGTCGACGTGCGCGCCGGGCACACCCTCTTCGGCGAGGATCCGCAGCTGTCCGGCCGCGAATGCGCGCTCCGCCTGATCGGGCGAGGTCGTCAGCGTGCGACGGTGGCGCGCGACGAGACCGCGCAGCGTCAGCGGGTGCGCGAAGCGCACCTCGTCCTCCTCGACCGGCGGCGGCGCCGGCAGGAACGAGAAGAACGGGCTCGGCGTCATGTCGTCGTCGTCCACGGCCGACACGACGAGCCTGGTGCGCGCCCGCGAGATCGCGCGCACGAAGAGCCGCAGCTCGTCGTGCAGCGCAGCCCTGCGCCGATCCAGCACGCCCGGCACGGTCTCGGGCTCACCGGAGCGCGCCGCGGAGATCGCCTCACCCAGCCGCCAGGTCTCGAGCATGCCGCCACGCAGCCGGACGTTCGGCCAGATGCCGTCCTGCACACCCGCGACGACGACGGCCTCGAACTCGGTGCCGAGGGCGGTCGCCGGTGTCAGCAGCGTCACGAGGCCGGGTCGGTCGGGCGTCGAGAGGGTGTCTTCGGGCACCTCGCTGTCGAGGATGTCGCGGATGAACAGCGCGGGCTTCTCCTGCGGGGAGCGCTCCACGAACCGCTTCGCCGCGTCGAAGAGCGCGACCAGGCTGTCGAGCGAGCGTGAGATCTCGGCACCGCCGGGCTGGTCGGCCGCGACGCGCCATGCGACCTGCAGCGAGCCGCCGCCGACCGAGCGGGCGCGGTCCCACACCGTCCACAGCAGCTCGTGGATCGTGCCGCCCGCCGCGCCCTGGTCGTGCAGCATCCGGAGGGTCTCCGCGAATCGCTGCGCGATCCGTGCCTCCGGCGCGTCCACCCGGTCGAAGAGATGCGGGAACTGCATCGCCTCTCTGAGCAGCTCCCGAGCCGGTGTCGATCCGCCCTGCTCGAGCTCCACGTGCCGCAGTCGTGCGCGCAGCCGGCGCAGGCCGACGGCGTCGAGACCTCCGAACGGGGAGGTGAGGGTCTCGGCGAGCAGGTCGGAGGCGCGCTCGTCCGGCGGCGTGAGCCCGAGCCGCACGATCTCCACGATCTCGCGCACGATCCCCTCGCTGCCCAGCGGACGCGGCACGCCGGCGGCTCTGGTCGGCACCTCGCGGGCAGCGAGCTCCGCCTCGAGCATGACGATCTGGCGCGTGTCGTGGGCGATGACGGCCAGGCGACTCCACGGGATGCCGTCGCTGAGGTGCCAGTCGCGCAGCACGGCTGCGATGCGATCGACCTCCTCGTGCGGTGACGGCGCGATCAGCGTGCGCACCCCGGTGCCGTCGGTCTGGTCGGGCGCGCGCCGATGATCGACGCGACCGGCGACGCCGATGGCCTGCGTGACGGTGCGGGTGAGCGCGGTCAGCGCGGGGCCCTGTCGATGCGCGACGTCGAGCACGTGCACGTCGCCCAGCACGCGCGCGAGCTCGGCGAACAGCTGCGGGCTCGCACCACGGAAGGCACCAGACGAGATGTCGGGGTCGCCGAACGCCAGCACCGCGACGCCGCGCGAGCGCAGCGCGCTCACCAGCCGCACTCCCCCGCGGGTGAGCTCCTGCGCGTCATCGATCAGCACCACGCGCAGCCCGGCCAGCGGCCCGAGCGCGACCGGCTCCGCCGTGTGCAGGATCGCGGTGGCCTCGGCGAGGAGTTCGGGCACATCCCGATGCGCGACGCGCATGCCGCCCATCACCTCGCGGTACTCGGTGAGGAAGTCATCGGCGGCGCGCCAGACCTCACGCTCCGAGCCGGCGAGCTCACCGGGGCGCACACCGAGCTCGGTGCACTCGGCGAGGAAGGCCCGCAGCTCCGAACGGAAACCCTTCGAGGCGCGCACCGCCGGGCTCAGCGCGTCGGGCCAGCGACGCAGCCCGTCCTCCGCGTCGCCGACGAGCAGATCGGCGAGGATGCGGTCCTGGTCGGCGCCGGTGAGCAGCGCGGGCGGCTCGTGACCGGCGTGCACCATCGCACCGCGCACGAGCTGGAAGGCGAACGACCCGAGCGAGCGAGCGAGCGGGCCGGGCGTCGCCTGGTCGACCCGCACGCCGATCCGGTCGCGCAGCGCCGTGGCGGCCTGACGGCTCGGGGTGAGCACGAGCACCTCGTCGGCGCTCACACCGGCGGCGAGCAGGTGCACGACCCGATCGATCAGGGCGGTCGTCTTCCCCGTGCCGGGCGCGCCGATGATGACTCCGGATGCGGTGGCATCACCGTTCACGACGGCGAGCTGCGCGGCATCCGGGATCATGCTTCCACGGTATAGCGGCCCGCCGACACCGCGCGCAGCGGCCGGATGCGGCACGACTGTGCGCCCACGGCGAAATCGTGTGCGACGGCGGACCCGGCGCGGGACCAGCCGGTAGAGTTGCCGGTGTTCGTCCAACCCGAGGAGATCGCGTGGAAATCCGCATCGGCATCATCAACACCGGTCGTGAGCTGAGCTTCGACACCTCCAGCACGGCTGACGAGGTGCGCTCCCAGGTGGTCTCCGCCCTCGAGCAGAACGCCAGCCACATCAGCCTCACCGATGCGAAGGGCAGCTCGTACATCGTGCCCACCGCGAACCTGGCCTACATCGAGCTGGGCACCGAGGAGTCGCGCCGCGTCGGCTTCTTCGCCTGACATGTACATCCTGCTCGCCCTGATCGCGGCGTGCTCTCTGGGCGTCGCCCTGCATTTCGCGCTGCCGCAGCGCCAGCTGCGCGGCGTCGCGGTGACACCGGCGATCGCGACCGCCACGACCGCCGCCGTCTACACGATCATGCAGTGGACGGGCGTCGGCGAGGGCGACGTACTGCTCTGGGTCGTGAGCATCGGCGCGGGTCTCGCGCTGGCCGCGGCATCCACCCTCGTCCTGACGTCGCAGCGCACGCGCCGCGACACGCTCGAAAAGCAGTCGCTCGGCATCTGACGCGATCGCCGCCGGATGCGCATGCGGCCCGGGATGCTACGAGGCGAGCCCCATGGCATCCATCCGCCTGGCGTGCGCGCCCATCAGCTCGGTGTACACCGGCTCGATCCGCTGATCGTCGGCGACCAGTCGCCCCGGCCGCAGTGCGTCGCGGCACACCAGCAGGGTGTCGCCGACCAGGCGACGCCCCCACATCGACAGCAGCGAGCGCCATTCGTCGTCGCTCTCGATCGTCTCCTGGATGATCGAGACGATCTCCCCGCCCCGGTCGTCCTGGCGCAGGATGGCGGCGACCCGCTCCCCGGTCTCGCCGTAGCTGCCTGCCAGCGCGAGGTAGAAGTCGTCCAGCATCCCCGCGGTGAGGTACACCGCGAGCAGTGTCTCCTCCTGCCGCTCGCCGATGGTCTTGCGGCGGAACTCGTCGAGGTTCTCGCGGAACGGCAGCATCACCTGCGTCGGATCGTCGCCGCGTTCGGCGATCACCTGCACGATGCCGCGGTGCTTGTCGAGCGCGGCTCCGGCGGCGCGCGAGAGCGCCTCCTTGCGGGCCAGCTCCTGAGTGCCGCGGATGCCTCGGCTGAGCGTCTCGAAATAGCCGAGCTGCAGGTACGCGGCCTGCCCGAGGAACCGATTCAGCTCCGGGGCGAGCTCGGCGAAGTCGACGCGCGTCGTGCCGCTCGCCTCCCCGCGGCTGCGCAGCTTCAGCGTGCGCCGCTGGGGCGCGCGCTTCCAGAACCAGTTGACCACGAGCCCACACTACTGGGCGCGGGGCCGTCCTCCGGTAGGCTTGTCCCGTCCTGCCATCGGAGCAGGGCCCCGCGCCTGGCATGAACTGAGACGGCGTGGATCCGTTACGAGGCGCCCCCGTGGCATACGCCGCGCTCGCGCCGGACAGGCAAGAGAACACTGTGACTTCATTCGCTGATCTGGGAATCGATCAGGACATCATCGACGCGCTCGCCGCGAAGGGGATCGTCGATGCGTTCCCCATCCAGGAGCAGACCATTCCGCTCGGCCTTCCGGGCCAGGACATCATCGGCCAGGCCAAGACCGGAACGGGCAAGACGTTCGGCTTCGGCATCCCCGTGGTGCAGCGGCTCGGCCAGAACCCCGAGCACGGCGTCAAGGCGCTCATCGTGGTGCCCACCCGCGAGCTGGCCGTGCAGGTCTACGAGGACATGGACCTGCTCACGTCGAACCGCTCCACCAGTGTGGTCGCGATCTACGGCGGCAAGGCATACGAGGGCCAGATCGACCAGCTGAAGGCCGGCGCGCAGATCGTCGTCGGCACGCCAGGGCGTCTCATCGACCTGGCCAACCAGCGGCTGCTCGACCTCTCGAACGCGACCGAGGTCGTGCTCGACGAGGCGGACAAGATGCTCGACCTCGGGTTCCTCGCCGACATCGAGAAGATCTTCTCGAAGGTTCCGCCCGTGCGGCACACCCAGCTGTTCTCGGCGACCATGCCCGGTCCCATCGTGGCGCTGGCGCGCCGGTTCATGTCGAACCCGATCCACATCCGCGCCACCGATCCGGATGAGGGCCTGACGCAGGCGAACATCAAGCACATCGTCTACCGGGCGCACTCGCTCGACAAGGACGAGATCATCGCCCGCATCCTGCAGGCCGAAGGCCGGGGCAAGACCGTCATCTTCACCCGCACCAAGCGCGCCGCCCAGAAGCTCGTCGACGAGCTCGGCGACCGGGGCTTCAACGTCGGCGGCGTGCACGGCGACATGGGCCAGGAGCAGCGCGAGCGCTCGATGGCGGCGTTCAAGGCCGGCAAGCGCGACGTGCTGGTCGCCACCGACGTCGCCGCCCGCGGCATCGACGTGGACGACGTCACGCACGTCATCAACCACACCATCCCCGACGAGGACAAGACCTACCTGCACCGCGCCGGCCGCACCGGCCGCGCGGGCAAGACGGGCATCGCCGTCACCTTCGTCGACTGGGACGACCTGCACAAGTGGGCCCTGATCAACCGCGCGCTGGAGTTCGGCCAGCCCGAGCCCGTCGAGACCTATTCGTCGAGCCCGCACCTGTACAGCGACCTGAACATCCCCGAGGGCACCAAGGGACGCTTGGTGACCGCACCGAAGGCCGAGAAGCCGGCGTCGGAGCGTCGTCAGCGTCAGCCGCAGAAGGCAGCGGAAGCCGCCGCCGAGGGCACCGACGAGGGTGCGACCAAGCGGCGCCGTCGCCGCCGTCGCAGCTCGGAGGGCGACAAGGTCGGCTCCACCTTCGCCGAGGGCGCGGAGAGCACCGAGCAGCAGGCATCCGGCTCCTCGTCGCCCGCAGAACGCGAGGCGGACGGGGCGGGCACGCACGACGGCGACGCGACCGGCGAGCACCGCGACGGCAAGCCGGCGCCGCAGCGTCGTCGCCGTCGTCGGCGCAGCGGCGGTGCGGCCCCCAGCGGCGCCTGACCCCTCACGCTCATCGAGGCCTCTCCTGCTCAGCGGGAGGGGCCTCGATCGCGTCTCAGGGGGTGCGGGGCGATGCGCCGCTCGCGCGCTCGACGATGCGGGCGACCATCTCGTCTGAGGTGGTGTTCTCCCCGGGGCGGTTGGGTTTGCCCGCGCCGTGGTAGTCGCTGGATCCGGTGACGATGAGGTCGTGACGCGCGGCGATCTGACGCAGCCGGCGCTTGCCCTCGGCGGTGTTCTCGCGGTGATCCACCTCGAAGCCGGCGAGCCCCTCGTCGATCAGCCGCTCGATGTACGTCAGCGGCATCATCCGGTCGCGTCCTGCCGTGACGGGATGCGCGATCACGGCCACTCCCCCGGCGCGCGTGATCAGACGCACCGCCGCCAGCGGGTCGGGTGCATAGTGCGGCTCGTAGTAGCCCTCGCGCGGATGCAGGATGCCCTCGAACGCCTCCGTGCGGTCCCGGACGATGCCCCGCGCGACGAGCGCGTCGGCGATGTGCGGACGGCCCACCGTGGCATCCGGGGTCGTCTGCGCCAGCACGTCGTCCCAGCCGAGGTCGTAGTCGCGACCGATGCTGCGCACGATCCGCTCCGCGCGACCGACCCGGTCGCTGCGGATGCGATCGGTCTCGGCGACGAGGTCGGGGTCGTCGGGATCGAAGAGGTACCCGAGCACGTGGACGCTGCGCCACTCGTGCTTGGCCGAGAGCTCCATGCCGGGCAGGAACGTCATGCCCAGCGAGACCGCGGCATCCCCCGCCTCCTGCCAGCCGGTCGTGCGGTCGTGGTCGGTGAGGGCGGCGGTGCGGATGCCGTGGCCGTGCGCTTGACGCATCACCTCGGCCGGCGGCTCGGTGCCGTCGGAGTGATTGGAGTGCAGATGCAGGTCGCTCGGTCCCGGAGGGCGGGTGGAGGGGCCTGACGTCATCCTCCGAGGGTACCGCCAGCGATGACGCAGACGTCTCCTCTAGGATTTCGGACGATGCTACGACTCGTCGGAATCCTCCTCACGGTGCTGTTCGCCATCGCGACGGCGGTTCTCGTGTGGCCGCAGTTCTTCCATCTCGAGCTCACCTTCCCGATCACTCAGATCATCGCCTCCCGCATCGCGCTCGCGGTCGCCTTCCTGGTGGTCGCCCTGGTCGCCGCCCTGCTGCTCCTGGCGAGGCCGCTGCGCGGCTTCGCGGCGTCGATCCTCGTCGTGGCGCTGGTCGGAGCCGGCTCGATCGGCGTGATCGGGGCCACTCGGGGATACGGCTCGGATGCCCTGCCGCAGAAGACCGATGAGGCGGTGCGCGTGCTCACCTGGAACACCGCGGGCGCCGCCGTGTCAGCCGACACGATCGCCGGTGTCATCGCCGACCAGCAGATCGACGTCGTGTCGCTGCCCGAGACCGCGGAGGAGGTCGGCGAGCAGATCGCGATCATGATGCGCGATGCCGGACGCCCGATGTGGGTGCACCACGTCAACATCCAGCCCGACGTGCCGGACGGGCCGCAGGCCTGGCAGACGACGATCCTGATCTCGGCCGACCTCGGCGAGTACTCGGTGATCGACTCGTCGCTGGACGGATCGAGCAACACCGGATCGGTGCCGAGCGCCGTGGCGATGCCCGTCGACGGCACAGGTCCCACCATCGTGGCCGTGCATGCCGTGGCGCCTCGCCAGGGCGACATGTCGCAGTGGCGGTCGGACCTGGAGTGGATCGCCGACCAGTGCCCGGAAGGCGAGTTCATCCTCGCGGGGGACTTCAACGCGACGCTCGACCACATGGCATCGTTCGGCATCGACGGCGGCACCATGGGCCGTTGCATCGACGCCGCTGCGAGCACCGGCAACGGCATGGTCGGCACGTGGCCGGCGAGCCTGCCGCATCTGGCCGGCGCACCCATCGACCACATCATGTCGAGCCCGGAATGGCAGGCGACCGGAACGCTCGTGCTCGAGGACGCGGGCGGCAGCGACCATCGGGCGATCGTCGCTCAGCTGGAGCCGGCGGGTCGGTAACCGGTAACCGGGCGGCATGCGTCGCGCGTCCGCCGGGGCGCTGCGGCAGGGTGCCGTGTCGGCGACGAGTGACACAATGGATGCATGACCAGCGCAGACACCGACGCCGCCGTCGAGACCCCCGCCGAGGCTGTCGCAGCGGAGAAGAACCCCCGCAAGCAGCCGTTCCCCCGTGGATTCCGCGAGACGATCTCGACCGGATGGGCCGAACGCCCTGAGTCCATGCCCGCCCCGCGCGCCCAGGCGGCGTACGCCGCGGCCCGTCGCGCGAAGGTCTCGGCTGCCTTCCCCGGAGAGCGCCTGGTCGTACCGGCCGGATCGTTCAAGCAGCGCAGCAACGACACCGACTACCCGTTCCGCGCACACTCCGCCTTCGTCCACCTCACGGGGTGGGCGAACGAATCCGAGCCCGACTCGCTGCTCGTCTTCGAGCCGACCGAGAACGGACACGAGGTCACGCTGTACTTCCGCGAGCGTGCCGACCGCACCACCAGCGAGTTCTACTCGGATGCCACGATCGGCGAGTTCTGGATCGGGCCGCGCCCCTCGCTCGCAGGCGTCGCCGCAAACCTCGACGTCGCGACCGCCCACGTGGATTCGTTCGTCGCCGGGGATGACGACCTCGTCGTCGACGTCGACGAGGAGCTCACCCGCTTCGTCTCGGAGCTGCGCCTGGTCAAGGACGAGTTCGAGATCGCCGAGATGCGGCATGCGGTCGCGGTCACGGCATCCGGGTTCGACGACATCATCCGCGACTTCGACCGCGCGATCGCGCACCCCCGAGGCGAGCGCATCGTCGAGGGTGTGTTCCACCAGCGGGCTCGCAGCGACGGGCACTGGGAGGGCTACGACACGATCGCCGCCTCCGGCCATCACGCCTGCTACCTGCACTGGACGCGCAACGACGGCGCCGTCGTGCCGGGAGACCTGATCCTCATCGACGCCGGTGTCGAGGTCGACAGCCAGTACACCGCCGACATCACCCGCACCCTGCCGGTGAACGGCACGTTCTCAGACGTGCAGCGCCGCGTGTACAAGGTCGTGCTCGAGGCCGCGGACGCCGCGTTCGCCGTCGCGAAGCCCGGAGTGCGCTTCCGCGCGCTGCACGAAGCCGCGATGGACGTGATCGCGCGCCGCACCGCGGAGTGGGGCCTGCTGCCCGTCTCCGCAGAGGAGGCTCTGGATGCCGACAACGGCGGCCAGCACCGCCGCTACATGGTGCACGGCACCTCGCACCACCTCGGCATCGATGTGCACGACTGCGCGCAGGCGCGCCGCGAGATGTACTACGACGGGGTGCTCGAAGAGGGCATGGTCTTCACCATCGAACCGGGTCTGTACTTCCAGATCGACGACCTGACCGTGCCGGAGGAGCTGCGCGGCATCGGGGTGCGCATCGAGGACGACATCCTGGTGACCGCGGACGGCGCCGAGAACCTGTCGGCGGACATCCCCCGCACGGTCGAGGACGTCGAGGCGTGGATCGCGCGGCTGCGGAAGAGCTGAGCCGCTGAGCGCGGTTCATCCGCTGGGTCAGCGCCGCAGCGAATATCGCGCCGGCACGGACGCTCATCCGCGCCGGCATGCGGCCGGAGCGCCACGGCATCGAGGAGGAGTGGCACGCGGAACGTGGGTGGACTGAGGACCGGGGCTACGCACTGCTCGCACACGAAAGGCGATCTTCGAGCAGTTCCTGCTGTCGATGCCGTACCGGACGGAAGAAGGCGACAGCCTCCTTCGTTATCTCTTCGTGATCTTCCGGACGCGACTATCGCTCGAATTCTTGTTCGAATGTCGGTGGTCGCTCGCACAATTGAGTCATGGCCCTCTTCACCGACATCGACGCTCAGGTCGCGGTTCTGCGCGACCTGTTCGGCGCAGATGCGGATGTGCAGGATCTGTCGGCGCGGATGTCGTCGTTCCCGGGCGAGAAGCTGGTCGAGGCGCTGGGCGCGGCGGCGTCGCTGGTGCGCGCGGCGGAGCGGATCGGGATCGTCGGCGCGGGCATCGTCGCCGCCCGGTCCACGCGCGAAGCGGGGCAGGACGGGCTGGCGCAGTCCCGCGGTCACCGCTCTCCCGCAGCGCTCGTGCAGGAGCTCACCGGAAGCAGCCATGCCGATGCGCAGCGGCAGGTGCGGCTGGGCCAGTCCATCCTCGACAGCGAGGTCCCCGCTGCGGCGGAGGGGAATGAGACGTCGTGGAGCGGCCACGACGCCGTCCCTGCGCTCTCTGACACGGCGCTTCCCCGGATGCCCTGGCATGCGCCACTGTCGGCGGCGCTGCTGCAGGGGTGTCTCTCCCCGGCGCAGCAGGATGCGATCCAGCGCGGCCTCAGCCAGCCGACCGATGACTCCGACGACACGCACGCCGCCTGGACGGCAGCGGCAGAGCAGCTCATCGCCGACGCCGGCTGCCGCACCGTCGAAGAGCTTCGCATCCAAGCCCGGGCGATCCGGGACCACCTCGACCCCGAGGGCGCTGCGCGCCGGTTCGCAGAGCGGTACGAACGGCGCAGCTTCCGCACCTGGATCGACGCCGACGGACGCGAGCGCGGGCACATCGAGTTCGAAGACGAAGGCGCCGCCTGGGTGAGAGCGATCCGTGACGCGGCTCTGCGCCCACGTCGCGGGGGCCCGCGGTTCGTCGACTCCGACGAGGCGAACAATGCTCGAGATCTCGCCGCCGACTCTCGGACCAACGATCAGCTGTTCTACGACCTGCTCATCGATCTGCTTCGTGCGGGCGCGCTCGCTGACGCGAAAGACGTCTTCGGCGCACGCCAGGCCGGAGTGCGGCTCGTGCAGGTGCAGGCCGCCGACGGCACCCCGACCAGCGCGCGCACCGAGGACTACGGCATGCCGTTTCCGTTCGCCAGCATCCAGCAGCACGTGTGCGAGAGCGGAACCGTGCAGGTCACCATCGATTCCCGCGGCAATCCGCTCGACGTGGGCCGAGAACACCGACTCTTCACTCCCCCGCAGCGCATCGCGCTCGCCATCCGAGACGGCGGATGCCGCTGGCGAGGCTGTGACCGCCCCGCGTCGTACGGTGAAGCCCATCACATCGACGAATGGCATGCCGACCGGGGTCGCACCGATATCGACCGTGGCATCCTGCTCTGCAGACATCACCATATGCAGCTGCACCACGGCGGATGGCGCATCACTCGAGAAGGGAAAGGCGAGTTCCTGCTGCATCCGCCCGGCGGAGAACCGGCCATCCCCCTGCGTGCACGCGCAGCACTCGTCGCAGCCTGGGCCGGAATCGACCCTCCGCCCCGGCGCTTCCGACCCGCGATCGCGTGAGATTGTGCGACGGGGCGGGATGCTGCACCGCCGGCGACGTCGGCGACATGGTGGGCGTCAGGTGAGCACCACCGGCCGACCAGGACTCGCCACCCTCCCCGCTCTGCTTCCGAACGAAGCCGAGCTGCGTCGACAGCCACGGCGAACCTGACGCCGACAGGCCATCTGCCAGCCACAGCTCGATGTGATGGAGCCCGATGCTCACCTCTGCGCGTGCCGTCGCTCGACCTCGTCGATGAACGCCACCACCAACGGCGCCAGTTCCGCGCCGATGACGTCAGCCGGCCGCTTGGCACCCTTCACCTCGAACGAGTGCCCACCGCCGTCGATCCACGCGATCCTGGCATCCGGACACGACGCCACCGCTTCCTCCAGCTGCGCCAGCGGCTGCACGAACGGGTCATTCGTGCCTTCGACGAACAGCTGGGGCGCACGCACGGCGGGCAGATGCTCGACCCTCGGTTTCTCCGGCTTGCCGGGCGGGTGCAGGGGGTACCCGAGGTACACGAGCCCATTCACGTCGAGACCGTCCGCGACAGCCATCGACGCCATCCTGCCGCCGTAAGACTTCCCACAAGCCCAGATCGCAGCCTCGGGCCGCTCGGAGCGGATCATCGCCACCACTGCACGCCAGGTCAGAACGGCGTGCGCGGCCGGCCCTGGCATCCGCCGACCCGCCTCCACATAGGGGAAGTTGAATCTCAGAGTCGTGAATCCGGCGTCCCGCAGCGCCGCGGCGAAACCGACCAGGAACGGATGATCCATGCCCGCACCGGCTCCGTGCGCGATCGCGACGACACCGCGCGACTCGCCATCCGGCTCCTCCCACGCTGTCGACACCGTCACCGATCCCGCCGGCAGCGGCACCTCGACCGCCATCAGGCGCTCCTCACGAATGGAAGGCGCACGATCTGACCGCGACGCGCGCGCCGCAGGGCGACCAGCACCACCACGAGATGCACGACGCACACCATCACATACAGCAGAAGCGGGATGCCCTGCGGAAGGAGACCCGACGCCGGAGCACTCGGCTGCGTCAACCGCACCAGCCCGACAATCAACTGCAGAAGAAGCAACGCGGTCGACACGATCAGGAACAGCCGTCCCCACGAGCGGGCGAGAGCGGCGTTCTGCTTCGCCACCGGGCCCTGCCGCGACAGCGAGTCATGGGCCGCGATCATGCCGCCGCCGGCGGCCAAGGGCCCGAGGAACGGAACCGGCAGCAGCACGAGCAGACCCAGCGCCCACGCCGAAGCGCCCGTCGCCCGGCCGCTCGAGCCCGTCATCGCGGGTCGGTCGGATTCGACAGGTCGCTGCCCGCGGCGGGCTTCGGGGCGGACCCGGGGTCGGCCCCCTCGATGCCGGGCTCCGCACCCGGAAGCGGCGGCTTGGGCGGAACGACCGGACCGCCGGTCGTTCCCGGAGCCGGGTCCGGGGCAGGAGCGGGATCCGGGACCGGATCCGGAGCAGGAGCGGGATCGGTGACGGGCTGCGGCGACGGAGAGGCGGGTCCGGCCGGCGTCGACGGACCGGACTCGTCCGCCGGGCCGGCAGAACCGCCCTGCCCTGCCGAACCGCCCTGACCTGCCGAACCGCCCTGACCTGCCGAACCGCCCTGACCTGCCGAACCGCCCTGGCCAGCCGAGCCACCCTGACCTGCCGGCGGAACGCGCTCGCCGTACCGCGGCGGCTCGCTGAGGTCGACCGGCGGACGCACGCTCTGCGCGCGCTCCGGACCCACGACGCCCCGCGCCTTGGTCAGCGACGCGGGCTGCACCCGCACCTCGTAGTGATCGGCCAGCATCTGCATCATGCTCGCGAAATCACGACGGCGACGCACGATCGAGTACGTCACCAGACTCATGATCATGCCGAGCGCGACACCGATGAGCAGGAACCCGAGGAAGAGCGAGATCGGGGCATCCGGCGTGCCGAACAGCATGACGGCCGACAGCAGCAGACCGATCAGCACGCCGTTGGTCGCGCCCGACCGCGCGGCGGCTGCGTATCCGAGCTTGCCGGTCACGCGCTCGACCGTGCGCACGCCCTCGCCGACGATGGCGATGTCACGCGCAGGCACCTCTCCTGCGATCAGCTTCGAGACGATCTTCTGGGCGGCCTCGTAGTCCTTCGTCGAGGCGATCACCTCGCCGAGGTCGGTGCCTTTTCCCGGTCGATTCAGCATGCTCATCCGGCCATTGTCCCATCGACCCCTGTGCGCCGTCACCCGCCGGGCCGTCAGCGCACTCGCGGACTACGCTTGAGCCGTGAGCACACAACGGGTCTTCGTCGCACGTCTGGCAGGATGCGCCGTCTTCGACCCCGTGGGCGATCGCCTCGGCAAGGTGCGAGACGTCGTCATCGTGTACCGCAAGACGGCCTCGCCGCGTGTGATCGGCCTCGTCATCGAGATCCCCGGACGCCGCCACGTCTTCCTCTCGATCGGACGCGTGACCTCGATCCGCGCGGGTCAGGTCATCAGCACCGGCCTCATCAACGTGCGCCGCTTCCAGCCGCGACCCGGCGAGGTGCGCGTCGTCGCCGAGTTCCTCGGCCGGCGGGTCAGCCTCACCGACGGCGGTGGCACGGCGGTCGTCGAGGACGTCGCGATCGAGCAGGATCGCCACGGGGAATGGGGCATCACCCAGCTGTTCCTGCGCAAGGCGAAGACCAGCGCATCGCCGTTCGCGAAGGGGCCGACGACGTTCGCCGCGTGGAACGAGGTCGCCGAGCTGCGTGAGCCGGGGCGGGCGCAGTCCGCCGAGCAGCTCGTCGCGACCTACTCCGAACTGCACGCGGCCGACCTCGCCACCACCCTGCTCGACCTCCCGCAGGAGAGGCGGATCGAGGTGGCCGAAGAGCTGCCGGACGAGCGGCTCGCCGACGCGCTCGAGGAGATGCCGGAAGACGACCAGGTCGGCATCCTCGATCGTCTCGGCGACGAGCGCGCCGCCGACGTGCTCGATGAGATGGAGCCCGACGACGCGGCCGACCTGCTCGCCCAGATGTCCCCGGAGCGGCTCGAGCACCTGCTCGCCCTGATGGATCCGGAGGAGGCCGAGGACGTCCGGATGCTGCTGCGCTACGGCGCGGACACCGCCGGCGGCCTGATGACGCCTGAGCCGATCATCCTGTCGGCCGACGCGACCGTCGCCGAAGCGCTGGCCCTCATCCGTCGCCACGAGCTGCACCCCGCCCTCGCCGCGGCGGTGTTCGTCACGCTTCCGCCGTTCGAGACGCCGACCGGGCGTCTGCTCGGCGTCGTGCACTTCCAGAAGATGCTCCGCTATCCCCCGCACGAACGGCTGGGCGCGATCCTCGACGAGTCCGTCGAGCCGGTCGCCGTCACCGCGTCGGCGGCGGAGGTCGCGCGCATGCTCGCCAGCTACGACCTCGTCTCGCTTCCCGTCATCGACAGCGCGCATCGCCTGGTCGGCGCGATCAGCGTCGACGACGTGCTCGACTACCTGCTGCCCGACGACTGGCGCACCCACGACGCCGACGAGTCGACGGCGGGCACCCGATGATGGCGCGTCCCTCGCGCACCGCGCGCCTGGACACCCCGGGCACCCGGGGCGTCACGCGCACGCAGGCCCCGTCGCGGGATCGGTTCGGACGTTTCACCGAGTGGGTCGCCCGGGCGATGGGCACCCCGACCTTCCTCACCCTCCTCACACTCTTCTGCGCGCTCTGGATCGGCTACACGATGCTCGCGGAGCAGAACGGCTGGTGGCGCTTCGACTCGGCCGCCCTCGGATTCACCGCGCTGACGCTGATCCTGTCACTGCAGGCCTCGTATGCCGCGCCCCTCATCCTGCTCGCGCAGAACCGGCAGGACGACCGCGACCGCGTGCAGATCGAGCAGGACCGCCAGCGTGCCGAGCGCAACCTCGCCGACACCGAGTACCTCGCCCGCGAGATCGTCGCGCTGCGCATGGCCCTCGAGGAGCGCTCCAACCAGCAGATCACCCGTGACGTGCTGCGCCAGGAGCTGAAGGCCCTGCTCGCCGACCTCAACGACGACGAGAGCACCGTCGAGAGCAGCCATGACGCTCGCTGACCGCGTGCGCTCGGCTGTCGCCGCCGTCACCGACCCCGAACTGCGCCGGCCGATCGGCGATCTCGACATGGTGCGCGAGATCGCCGTCGACGGCACGACGGCGCGGGTCGGAATCGTGCTCACGATCGTCGGATGCCCGGCCGCGCAGCGCATCGAGCAGGACGTCCGGGATGCCGCGGCATCCGTCGCCGGCATCGCCGACGTCACCGTCGACGTGGGCGTCATGACCCCCGACGAGCGCCGCGCGCTCACCGAGAAGCTGCGTGCGGGACGCCCCGCCCGTCAGATGCCTTTCGGCCCCGACTCGCTGACCCGCGTCATCCTCGTCTCGAGCGGCAAGGGCGGCGTCGGCAAGTCCACCGTCACCGCGAACCTCGCCGTCGCCCTCGCCCGTCAGGGGCTGCGGGTCGGACTGGTGGATGCCGATGTGCACGGTTTCTCGATCCCGGGACTGCTCGGCATCGCACCCGGCACCCAGCCGACGCGCATCGACGATCTCATGCTGCCCCCGGTCGCGCACGACGTGAAGACGGTCTCGATCGGCATGTTCCTGCGCGACGGCGAGGCCGTCGTCGCCTGGCGCGGGCCGATGCTGCACCGCACCGTGCAGCAGTTCCTCACCGACGTGTTCTTCGGCGACCTCGACGTGCTGCTCATCGACATGCCCCCTGGCACCGGAGACATCGCGATCTCGATCGGTCAGATCCTGCCGCACGCCGAGGTGCTCGTGGTGACCACGCCGCAGCCGGCAGCGGCCGACGTGGCGATACGCAGCGGACTGGTCGCCAGGCAGACCGGCCAGCGGGTGATCGGCGTGATCGAGAACATGGCCGCGTTCGCGCTGCCCGACGGCACGCTTCTCGACCTGTTCGGCGAGGGCGGCGGCGCGGCAGTGGCTCGCGCACTCAGCGCCGACGGCGATGAGGTGCCGCTGCTGGCATCCATCCCCCTCAGCCCGGCGCTGCGCCGCGGCGGCGATCAGGGCATTCCCGTCGTGCTCGGCGAGCCTGACGACATCGCCGCGCGCGCCATCGTCGACGTCGCGGAGCGGATCGCCCACCGCGGTCGCGGGCTCTCCGGTCGCGCTCTTCCCCTGCGGCTCGGCTGAGCCGCGCTCAGGTGGCCTCGACGTCGAACGGCGGCGGCGTCTGGCGGGAGAAGTACGTGCGCGTCATGCGCGGCCGCACCGGCACGACCGGGTCGGTGGCGACGGCGGTCGGTGTGGACACCGGCTTCGCCTCGAACTCCGGCTCTTCGAAGAGCGCGTCGCGGATGATGCGGCGCGGATCGTACTGACGCGGGTCGAGCTTGCGCCAGTCCACCTCGTCGATCTCCGGACCGAGCTCGTCGCGCATCCTGCTCTTGGTGTCGCGGAGGTACTCCCCCGCACGGCGCACGAACTTCGCGAACGACTCAGCGGCTTTCGGCAGACGCTCGGGGCCGATGATGATGACAGCGATAAGCCCGATCAGCAGCAGCTTGTCGAAGGTCAGCCCCAGTTCCATCCCCCCAGGCTACCCGCCGCGCCTCCCCCCGCGATCCGCCGCCGCCGCTTACGCTGGTGACCACAAGCTTTTCCGAGGAGAGACCCCATGAGCGACCACGACGCGAACGCCCGATTCGCGCGAGAGACCATCGTGGAGCCCGCCGCGATCGCCCGCGCGCGCGCCCACGCCCTGGAACTCGGAGCCGCCCCGATCAGCCCCGCGGTGGGCGCGCAGTGCGCCCTGCTCGCCGCCGCCGGCGCAGCCAGATCGATCCTCGAGGTGGGCACCGGGGCCGGCGTCTCGGGCCTGTGGCTGCTGCGCGGAGCGCCGCAGGCGGTGCTGACGACGATCGACAACGAACGCGAGCACCTCGCCGCCGCACGCCAGGCCTTCGCCGATGCGCGCATCCCCGCCACCCGAGGCCGCTTCATCACCGGACGCGCCGCCGACGTGCTGCCGCGCATGAACGAAGGCGCCTACGACATCGTCTTCATCGACGCCGACGCCGAGAACGTCATCGAGTACGTCGAGCACGGTCTGCGTCTCGTGCGCACCGGCGGTCTGGTGCTCGTGCCGCGTGTGCTGCACGGTGGCCGGGTCGCCGACCCCGTGCAGCGCGACGCGGTCACCAGCTCGTACCGGTCGCTGGTGCAGGAGACGCAGGAGTCGCAGGCGGTGCTCGCCGCGCTCTCCACCGTCGGCGAGGGACTGCTGCAGCTCGCCCGCGTCGCCGAGTAGGCCGCGGAACTCCCCGGACGCAGCAGAGGGGCGGTGGATCCGCAGATCCACCGCCCCTCTCATCGGAATGTCAGGCGCTCACGACGGCGCCCAGCACGTCGTGAAGCTCCTTCGCCTCTGCGTCGTTCACGGAGACGACCAGACGGCCGCCGCCTTCGAGCGGAACCCGCACGATGATGAGTCGCCCCTCCTTCACGGCCTCCATCGGTCCGTCGCCGGTCCTCGGCTTCATCGCTGCCATCGTGGCACCCTTTCCCTCGGTGGTATGAGTCAAGTTTATCGGTAGCCTCACCCTCCGGTGTTACGCGCGTCACATCCGAGTCACGGGACCTGCCAGTAGGTCTGCGCCGAGCCGTACATGGCGAGAATCCACACCCACTGCAGCAGCAGGCACACCAGCAGCACCCCCCACCGGTACGCCCGTGCACGTGGCACCGCGAGAGCGCCGGCGAGCGGCGTGAGAGGGATCAGCAGGCGGAACGTGCTCGACTGCGGGAAGAACACCGCGAGCAGGTACAGCAGGTAGCTCGCGCTCCACAGCCGGATGTCGAGGCCGAGACGCCGCACGCTGCGCGCGCGCAGCAGGGCGTACCCCGCGCCGGCGACCAGCAGCGCCAGGATCACCCAGCCCGCCCAGGACGGCATCCCCCACTGCCCGGCCCAGAACTCGGCACCGCGCACGAAGCCCTCGAACGGGATGAACGCGGCAGACGGGTCGCTGAGCCAGTTGCGCCGCCAGGACAGCTCCGTCTGCAGATAGGCTCCGGGCTCCCCCGTGACCAGCCCGGCGATCGCCTGCCACGAGAAGCCGACGAGCGTCGTCAGCGCGCCGAGCGCGACGATGTGCACGACGTCTTTCGGCAGCAGCGGATGCCTCTCCCGCACGAGCCACCTCGAGATGCCGTGCAGCCCGAGGAACAGCGCGAACGCCAGCACGCCCGGTCGGGTGAATCCCATCACCGGGATGAGCAGGTACAGCCACCCGTACCGGTGGCGGGAGACGAGGTCGAGCGCCACGAGCAGCAGCAGCACGAACAGGCTCTCGGCGTATCCCACCTGGAACAACGCGGCGAGCGGTCCGCTGGCGAAGAACGCCACGGCCCAGAGCGCCGCGGCGGCCCCGATCCGGGGACGGAGCAGCCGGTGCAGGGCGAGGCATGCGAGCAGCCCCGAGACCAGCGAGACGAGCACCGCCCCCGCAGCCCAGTCGCCGAGGCCCACGAGCTGGGCGAGGTGGGCGTACACCGGCATGAACGCCCAGGCGTTCTCGAGCACCTGCCCCGCCTCGTTCACCGGCAGGGTGGTCGGGTATCCGAACACCGCGACCGTCCAGTACCACTGGGCGTCCCAGCCGAGGGCGTAGTCCCCCAGCGTCGGGTCGGCTCCGAAACGCGAGCCGAGGTTCGAGCCGGCAGCGGCGAGCGCGAAGAACCCGGTCGTCACCAGCCGCGACAGCAGGTAGATGATCGCGATGCGAGCGGTGACCGGAGTCCGCGCCCAGCCGCGCAGCGTGCGGGTCAGGACGCGCTGAGCCACGCGCGCAGTCCGCGTTCGACGTCGTCGATCTGCGCGATCGGGACGCGCTCCTCGTCGTGGTGCGCGAGGTGCGGGTCGCCAGGGCCGTAGTTCACGGCCGGGACGCCCATGGCCGAGAAGCGCGCGACATCCGTCCAGCCGTACTTGGCGTTCGCCTCGCCCCCGACGGCCGCGAGGAACCGCTGCGCGATCGGCGCGTCCAGTCCCGGACGCGCGCCTCCGGCCGCGTCGAGGATCTCCACCTCGAACCCCGCGAACGCCGCGCGCACGTGAGCCTCGGCGTCAGCCACGCTCTTGCTTGGCGCGAAGCGGTAGTTCACCTCAACCTCGCACAGATCGGGGATGACGTTGCCGGCGACACCGCCGCGGATGCTGACCGCGTTGAGCCCCTCCCGGTAGCCCAGCCCCTCGACCGTGACCTCACGGGCGCGGTACTCAGCCAGCCGGGTGAGGATCGGGGCTGCCGCGTGGATCGCGTTCTCGCCGATCCACGAGCGCGCACTGTGCGCGCGAACGCCGCGCACGCGGACGACCGCTCGCAGCGTCCCGTTGCATCCGCCCTCCACGCGCCCGTCCGACGGCTCACCCAGAATGGCGAAGTCGGCGGCGAACAGATCGGGACGCGTCTGGGCCAGCAGATGGAGGCCGTTCAGCGAGGCGTCGACCTCCTCGTTGTCGTACCACATCCAGGTGATGTCGACCGCGGGCGCGGTGAGCTCGGCGGCCAGCTTGAGCTGCACCGCGACCCCGGCCTTCATGTCGACCGTGCCGCGCCCCCACAGGTACTCGACTCCGTCGATCTCGATGTCGCGGGTGGGCACGTTGTCGTTGATCGGCACGGTGTCGATGTGACCGGCGATGACGACGCGCTGCGCCCTGCCGAGCTGTGTGCGGGCGACGACCGTGTTGCCGTGGCGCACCACCTCGAGATGCGGGTACGACCGCACCGCCGCCTCGATCGCGTCCGCCAGCGGGGCCTCCGCCCCGGACACGCTGGGGATGTCGCAGATCGTGCGAGTGAGCTCGAGAGAGGATGCAGTCAGATCCAGCGCCATGCGCCCAGCCTAGCCACGCCGACACATCCCGCCGTGAACCGGCGGGGCGACGTACCGTAGGAGGATGAGCACTGCACGCACGGTCTGGGGCACCGGCCTCAGCACGATCGCATCCGACGGCACCGTCCTCGACGCCTGGTACCCCGAGCTCGGACTCGGCACGCAGGAGGCGGATGACGCGGCCGCCGCCGCATCCACCTGGGGCGCCTTCGCCGACGATGACGAGCGCCGGGGCGTGACGGTCGAGCTCGTGCAGCTCACCATCGACCTCGATGCGCCGGTCGCGTCGACGGCTGACGCCTATCTGCGCCTGCACGCGCTGTCGCACCTGCTCGTGCGCCCCAACGAGCTCAGCCTCGACGGGATCTTCGGGCACCTCCCCACGGTCGCGTGGACCAACGCCGGCCCCATGCATCCCGCCGACGCCGCAGCGCTGCGCCCGGTGCTGCAGCGGCACGGGATCCAGGTGCAGGGGCTCGACAAGTTCCCGCGCCTCACCGACTACGTGCAGCCCGCCGGCGTGCGCATCGCCGATGCGTCGCGGGTTCGCCTCGGCGCGCACCTCTCCCCCGGAACCACGGTGATGCACGAGGGATTCGTGAACTTCAACGCGGGCACGCTGGGCGCGTCGATGGTGGAGGGGCGCATCTCGCAGGGCGTCGTGGTCGGCGACGGCAGCGACATCGGAGGCGGGGCGTCGATCATGGGCACCCTCTCGGGCGGTGGTCAGCACCGCGTCTCGATCGGAGCGCGCACCCTGCTCGGGGCCAACGCGGGCATCGGGATCTCCCTCGGCGACGACTGCATCGTCGAAGCAGGGCTCTACTTGACCGCCGGCACCAAGGTCGTCGTCGCCGACGCCCCGGCGGGCGCAGACGGCGAGCGCCAGACCGTGAAGGCCGCCGAGCTGTCGGGCCGTAGCGGACTGCTCTACCGGCGCAACTCGCTGACCGGCGCGGTCGAGGTCTCGCGCCGCTCGGGCCACGGGGTGACGCTGAACGAGATGCTGCACGCCTGATCACGGCGCACGCTCAGGCCGGCGGCCACCGCTGCTGTATGGTTGAGTCGACGCCCCTCGCGAAGCGAGACGTCTGCGTCGTCGAAATCCTTCCGCACCGGCATCCGGTCGCGGTCACTCGAGCGGCGAAACGATGCGCGATCCCGCGCCGTCGCCCACATCCGCAGCCACGCTGCGCTTTCCTGGAGATACTCCTATGCCTTCCTTCCTCGATCTCGGCGTGCCCGCCGCGCTGGCCGACGTTCTGGCCGCCGACGGCAAGACCGAGGCGTTCGCCATTCAGCGCGACACGCTCCCCGACTCCCTCGCCGGCCGCGATCTGCTCGGCCGCGGCCGCACCGGCAGCGGCAAGACCATCGCGTTCGCGCTGCCCCTGGTCGCCCGTCTCTCGGCCTCCGGCACCCGCCGGCAGCCCGGCCGGCCCCGTGGCCTCGTGCTCGCGCCGACCCGCGAGCTGGCCACGCAGATCGCCGCCACCATCCGGCCGCTCGCCGAGGCCGTCGGCATGCGCGTCACGACCGTGTTCGGCGGTGTCTCGCAGCGGCCGCAGGAGCAGGCGCTGCGCGCCGGCGTCGACATCGTCGTGGCCTGCCCCGGCCGGCTCGAAGACCTCATGAAGCAGGGCGTCGTCTCGCTCGGCGCCGTCGAGGTCGCGGTGCTCGATGAGGCCGACCACATGGCCGACCTCGGCTTCCTCCCCGGCGTCACCCGCATCCTCGCGGCCACTCCCGCCGGTGGCCAGCGCCTGCTGTTCAGCGCCACCCTCGACCGCGGCATCGACGCGCTTGCCAAGCGGTTCCTCCGCAGCCCGGTCAGCCACGAGGTCGACGAGGCCAGCGTGCCCGTGGGGGAGATGACCCACCGCGTGCTCGTCGCATCGGATGCGGATGCCAAGAAGAGGCTCGTCGAGGATCTGGCATCCGGTCTCGGCCGTCGCATCCTGTTCACCCGCACCAAGCACCACGCCAAGAAGCTCGCCAAGCAGCTGACCTCGGCGGGCATCCCCTCGGTCGACCTGCACGGCAACCTCGGCCAGAACGCGCGTGAGCGCAACCTCGCCGCGTTCGGCGCCGACGCCGCGAACGGCGGCGTGCGCGTGCTCGTCGCGACCGATGTCGCCGCCCGCGGCGTGCACGTCGACGACGTCGAGCTGGTCGTGCACGTCGACCCGCCCGTCGAGCACAAGGCGTACCTGCACCGCTCGGGTCGCACCGCTCGTGCCGGTGCTGCGGGCACCGTCGTCACGCTCATGCTGCCCGAGCAGCGTCGCGACGTGAAGGACATCCTGCGCAAGGCGCAGATCACGGTCGCGATGGAGGACGTCACGCCCGCCATCGTCGACGAGCTGGTCGGCGAGCGCGCCCCGAAGGTCAAGACGGCTCCCGTCGCGCCGCAGCAGAACCAGCCCAAGGCGAAGTCGGCCCCGCAGCCCGGCGGCCAGGGCGGCGGACGCTCCGGCTCGGGCCGCCGTCGCTCCGGTCGCGCCGGCGACACCGCCCAGCGCACGGACGGCGGCCGCGAGCGCGCACGCTCGCACGCACAGAGCAGCCAGCCGCGCTACTCCACGCAGACCGGCTCACCGGCGGGCCAGCAGCGCCAGAGCGACCACGGGGCGGCTCGTCCCGCGTCGAACGGTCAGCAGCACAGCGCCGGTCGCGCCCGCACCGGCTCGCGCCGCGCCAGCCGCGCGCAGGGACGCTGACCCCGCACTGGCTGACCGCACAGACAGAACTGCCCGCCACGGGAATCCGTGGCGGGCAGTTCTGTCATGACAGCGCGGCCGGGTGCGCGGAGCGGTTCGCTCCCCTGCGGCTCAGCGCGTCGGGAAGGAGCGCTCGGGCGAGCCGACGTACAGCTGCTGCGGGCGACCGATCTTGGTCTGCGGATCGAGGTTCAGCTCGCGCCACTGCGCCAGCCAGCCGGGAAGGCGGCCGATCGCGAACAGCACCGTGAACATGCGCGTCGGGAAGCCCATCGCCTTGTAGATGACGCCGGTGTAGAAGTCGACGTTGGGGTAGAGACGACGCTCCTTGAAGTAGTCGTCGGCGAGGGCGATCTCCTCGAGCTCCTTGGCCAGATCGAGCAGCGGGTCGGTCACGCCGAGCTCGGCGAGCACCTCGTCGGCGGCTTCCTTGACCAGCTTCGCGCGCGGGTCGTAGTTCTTGTACACGCGATGCCCGAAGCCCATCAGCTTCACGCCGGCTTCCTTGTTCTTCACGCTCTCGACGAAGCGCTGCACGCTCTGTCCCGACTCGCGGATCTGCCCGAGCATGGTCAGCACCGCTTCGTTCGCCCCGCCGTGCAGCGGACCGGAGAGCGCCTGGATGCCGGCGGAGATCGATGCGAACTGGTTGGCTCCGGTCGAGCCGACCAGACGCACGGTGGACGTGGATGCGTTCTGCTCGTGATCCTCGTGCAGGATCAGCAGCAGCTCGAGCGCCTTCGACATCACCGGGTTGACCTCGTACGGCTCGCTGTGCACGCCGAAGTTGAGCTTGAGGAAGTTGTCGACGAAGCTCAGCGAGTTGTCCGGATACAGGAAGGCCTGTCCGATGCTCTTCTTGTGCGCGTACGCGGCGATGACCGGCAGCTTGGCGAGCATGCGCACCATGTTCAGCTCGACGTGCTCGGGATTGTGCGGGTCGGTCTGGCCCTCGTAGTAGGTCGACAGGGCGGCGACCGCCGACGACAGCACCGACATCGGGTGCGCGGTGTGCGGCAGAGCCGAGAAGAAGTGCTTGAGGTCTTCGTGCAGCAGCGTGTGCCGACGGATCTTCTCGTCGAACTCGGCGAGCTCGGTCGCCGTCGGCAGCTCGCCGTAGATCAGCAGCCACGCCACCTCGAGGTAGCTGCAGTTCTTCGCGATCTGCTCGATCGGGTATCCCCGGTAGCGGAGGATCCCCTGATCTCCGTCGATGAAGGTGACGGCTGACTTGGTGGACGCGGTGTTCACGAAGCCGTAGTCGAGGCCCGTGTACCCGGTCTGACGCGTGAGCGTCGAGAAGTCGATGCTGTCGGTGCCGCTGCTTCCGCGGACGACGGGGAACTCCGCCGTGGTGTCGCCGATCGAAAGAGTCGCCTTCTCGGGCTGAGCTGCGCTCACGCCAACCTCCTGCTGCGTTCGTGTCGTCGTGGGCGATGAGAGACGCACGCAGCGCCGGTCCGGCAGACCCCATCGCCCCTACAGCCTAGCCGTGACGTCGGCCTACTGTGACATCCGCCAAGAGATGAACGTCATCACCGCGCGGTGCGCACAAAGATCAGCGATCGGCGCCGGTCAGACGCGTCGCAGCCTGCCTGATCCGCTCGAGGGGCGCGGTCAGCGACAGACGTACGTGCTGCGCGGAGTGGTCGCCGTAGAAATGGCCGGGGCCCGCCAGGATGCCGAGTGAGGCGAGGCGATCCATCGACTCCCAGGCGTCTCGCCCCTCCGTCGCCCAGAGGTACAGGCCCGCCTCCGATCCGTCGATGCGGAAACCCGCCTCGATGAGCGCGGGCAGCAGCACGTCGCGGCGCTGCCGGTACAGCCGCTTCTGGGCGGCGACGTGCTCGTCGTCTCGCAGGGCCACCGCCATCGCGTGCTGCACCGGAGCGGGTGGCATCAGACCGAGGTGCTTGCGCGCAGCGAGGACATCGCCGATCAGCGTCGAGCACCCGGCGATGAACGCGGCCCGGTATCCGGCGAGGTTCGACTGCTTGCTCAGCGAGTAGACGCTGAGCAGATCCGCCCGGCTGCCCCCGGTGACGCGGGGGTCGAGAACCGACGGGATCATCTGGCTCTGCCAGGGACCCTCCCACCCGAGCTCGGCGTAGCATTCGTCGCTCGCCAGCACGGCGCCGAGCTCGCGAGCCCGTCGCACGGCCGCCGTGAGCGCCTCGAGGTCCCACGTGCGACCGTCGGGGTTTCCGGGGCTGTTGATCCAGATGAGCTTCGCACCCTCCGGCCACTCAGCCGGATCGTCGGCGGCGACGGCGGTCGCACCGGCGACCGCCGCACCGACCGCGTAGGTCGGGTAGGCGACGCGGGGGTGCACGACGACATCCCCCGGCCCGAGGCCGAGCAGAAGGGGCAGCAGCGCGACGAGCTCCTTCGAGCCGATCGTCGGCATGACGTTCGCGTCGGTGAGATCGGGCACCCCGCGACGGCGGGCGTACCAGTCGACGATGGCGATGCGCACGTCGCTCGTTCCCACGGTCTGCGGGTAGGCGTGCGCGTCGGTCGCCTCGGCGAGAGCGCGGCGGATCACCTCGGGGGTGGGGTCGACCGGCGAGCCGATCGACAGATCGACGAGACCGTCGGGATGCTGGGCCGCGCGGTCACGGTAGGGGATCACCGCGTCCCAGGGGTAGTCCGCGAGATCCCGGACTCCCACTCAGTCCCCCTGCGGCGGCAGGGCGGTGACCACCGGGTGGTCGAAGTCGTAGACGCCGACCTTCGATGCGCCGCCGGGAGAGCCGATCTCCTTGAAGAACTCGACGTTGGCCTTGTAGTAGTCGGCCCACTCCTCGGGCAGGTCGTCTTCGTAGTAGATCGCCTCGACCGGGCAGACCGGCTCGCAGGCGCCGCAGTCCACGCACTCGTCGGGGTGGATGTACAGCATCCGCTCGCCTTCGTAGATGCAGTCCACGGGGCACTCATCGATGCAGGCGCGGTCCTTGACATCGACGCAGGGAAGGGCGATCACGTACGTCACGTGCTCAGTCTACGACGCCTCAGCGCCCCTCGCCCTGCGTTGCGGCCGCGCGTGCGGACAGTTCGCTCAGCCGCCGGGTGTCCGGCCAGGCCACGATCAGCATGACGATGCCCGCGGCGACGTACATCCAGATGTTGCCGAGGGCGGTGTTCGGGACGACGATCGATCCCCCCGGTCCGCGCTGCGAGATCACCAGCAGCAGCGCCATCATGCCCAGTCCTGCGGCGAGTGCCGCCCACCGGTCGCCGGTGAGGGCGCGAAGCGCGACGAGCAGGGCTGCGCACGCGATGCCGCCGAGGATCATCCCGACGGGGACGGGACCGATCGTGAAGCTGTGCGCGATGGTCGCCGCGACACCGTAGACGGCCCCGACCAGGGCCGCGGCCAGCCACGAGACACCTCGGGAGAGCATTCTGCGCACCGGCTCAGCCTACTGGGCGCCGCTGTCGGGCGCCTGAGGTGCGCTCACGCGGCGAGACCCACCATCCGCAGCAGCGCGGCGACGGCGGCCGCGGCGAACACGACCACGAGGAACGACTGGCGCATCCACAGCAGCCCGGCCGCGACGAGCACGGCCGGCACCCTGGCATCGACCATCACCGCCTGACCGGCGCCGAGGGTCTGCACGGCGACGAGGGCGCCCAGCAGCGCCACGGTGAGCAGATCCGAGATGCGGGCAGGCTTCGGCGCTTCCAGCAGCCTGGCGGGCACGAGGTATCCGACGGCCTTGAGTCCGACGCAGATGCAGGCGGCGAGCAGCACCGCACTCCAGACGGTCATCGTGAGGCCTCCACTGTCGCATTCCTGCGGCCGAACCAGTTGAACCAGCCGACCACGATCGCCACGAGCGCGGCGACGAGCACCGGCAGACCCGGCATGAGAAGGGGCGTGAGACCGGCGGCGACGACGGCGGCGGCCACGCCGACGGCGATGGCCTGACGCTCCCGCAGCCGCGGCCAGAGCAGGGCGAGGAACGCGGCGGCAGCCGCCGCGTCCAGCCCCCAGGCCTTCGGGTCGCCGAGCACGTCGCCCAGCAGGGCGCCGGCCAGCGTGGTGAGGTTCCAGCCGATGAACACTCCGAGGCCGGTGAGCCAGAACCCGAGCCGACGCAGCCGCGGCGTCTGCTGGGAGATGGCGACCGCCGTGGATTCGTCGATGGTCACCTGCGCGGCCGCGGCCCGTCGCCAGAATCCACCGCCGATGATCGACGACAGCCGCATGCCGTACGCGACGTTGCGCACTCCGAGCAGCGCAGCAGAGGCGACCGCCGACGGCAGAGCGGCGATGCCGCCGGCACCGAACACGCCGATGAAGGCGAACTGCGAGCCGCCGGTGAACATCAGCAGGCTCAGCACGCAGGTCTGCCAGACGTCGAGGCCGGACGCCACGGCCAGGGCGCCGAACGAGATGCCGTACGCGCTGGTCGCGATGGCGACGCCGAGGCCCTCCCGCCAGACCTCGCGGACCGCGTGGCCCGCCTCTTGTGTTCGCTCTGCTGAACGCATGCCCATCATTCTGAACAGGCCCGGGCATCTCGTCAAATCGAACGAACGTTTGTCATACTGAACAGATGGATCTGCGCGCACGCCTCGCCCTCGCCCTGCGCCGCGAGCGGGAGGGCGCCGGCCTCTCGGTCTCCGAGCTGGCGCGCCGCGCGGGCGTGTCCAAGGCCACGGTCTCCCAGCTCGAGAGCGGCTCCGGCAATCCCAGCGTCGAGACGCTCTGGGCCATCGGCGACGCACTCGGGGTGCCGTTCTCGACGCTCGTCGATGACCGCGCCCCGGCGGCACGCCTCATCCGCCTCGGCGATCACGCGGGCGTCCCGTCAGCGGCATCCCCCTATCTGGCCACCCTGCTGTCGGCCGCAGCCCCCGGCACGCGACGCGACATCTACCTCATCCAGGCCGAGCCGGGCGAGCCCAGGCGCTCACTGCCGCACCGTTCGGGCACGACCGAGCACATGGTGCTGGTCAGCGGCGAGGCTGTGGTCGGCCCGGACGACGCGCCCGAGCTGCTGCACCCCGGCGACTACCTGTCGTACGCCGGCGACGCGCCGCACATCTTCGAGGCGCGCAGCCCCGGCACCAGTGCAGTGCTGGTGTCGGAGCTGCGCTGACGCATCGCTTCGCCCACCGCGGGGCCGGCCGCGCGGGCCGGGCCGGGCGGGCCGGGAATCAGTACCAGTTCACGGCCTGGGAGTGACCCCACGCGGCGCACGGTGAGCCGTAGGCGCGCTCGATGTAGCCGAGCCCCCAGGCGATCTGCGTCGCCGCGTTCGTGCGCCAGTCGGCGCCGGCGGTCGCCATCTTGCTGCCGGGCAGCGACTGCGGGATGCCCGTGGCTCCGCCGTCGGCGTTGTACGCCTGGTAGTTCCAGCCGGACTCCTTGGTCCACAGGTTGACGAGGCACGAGAACTCGCCCTCGCCCCAGCCGTACCGCTCGGCGGCCATCGCACGAGCGGTCGCCTTCGCGCCTTCGGGGGTGTTGGCGGCGGCGAGGGCCGCCTCTGCCCGACGCTTCTCCTCGGCGGCCTTCTCCGCCGCGATCCGCTCGGCCTCCGCCTGCGCCCGCGCTGCCTCGGCTGCGACGCGCTCGGCCTCCGCCTGCTTGGCGGCGGTGAGGGATTCCTGCAGGTCGGAGGTCTTCGACTGCACGATGACCGTGCCGAGCACAACCTCGGCGGTCAGCTCGTCCACTTCCTGCGACGAGAGGTCATCGGCCTGGGTGAGCCGCTTCACATCGGCGGTGAGAGCGTGCAGGTCGACCTGGGTCTGCTCGGTCTGCATGGGGAAGTCGACCTGGGCGACCACGTTGTTCAGCGACTCGGCGTTCACCAGTGCGATCTTGCCGTCTTCCGCGGCGTCGGCGGCCTGCTCCAGAGCGTGTTCGGTGGGGATGGCGCCGAGCGCGGCCGGCGCGAAGACCACTCCGGCGGCGGCCGTCGCGGTCAGCACGGCTCCGACGGCCACGGCGAGCAGCGGACGGCGCAGACGGGAGTGGGCCGACGTCAGGTGTGCGACCCGGTGGGACGCACGCGTGTTCTGGGTATCGATCATGGGGTGAGGTTTCGACCTTCGGGTTGTCGACGGCCCGGACCCTCACGGGGCGCGCTCATGGGAGCACCGTTTCCCGGGCACGAGAGACAACACTGTCCCGTGCACCTGGACGCAACCCTGCTCTCATCTGGACGCGAGGTGCGCGCTTGCCGAGAATGACCCGCCGGCGCGTCCGGGAAAGTGTGTTATGCGTTCGTTACCTTCCGTTCGCTCGCGGGCGGCTCGAGATGTCCGTTCATGCCGAAGGCCCCCTCGCGGCGTCCTCGCCCGAAGGGGCGCGGATGCGGCGAGGAGGCCTCGGCGGAAAACGGGAAGGTCAGGCGTGGGCGTTGGCGTCCTGACGCTTCAGCCGCGACGTCTCACGACCGCGGATGGTCTGGTCGAGGATCACCTTGCGGATGCGCACGGCCTCCGGCGTGACCTCGACGCACTCATCCTCGCGGGCGAACTCCAGCGACTCCTCGAGGGAGAGGATGCGCGGCGGCGTCATCGACTCGAAGCTGTCGGCCGTGGCCGAGCGCATGTTGGTGAGCTTCTTCTCCTTGGTGATGTTCACGTCCATGTCATCCGCACGCGAGTTCTCACCCACGACCATGCCCTCGTAGACCTCTTCGGTCGGCCTGACGAAGAACGACATGCGCTCCTGCAGGGCGATCATGGCGAACGGGGTGACGACGCCGGCCCGGTCGGCGACGATCGAGCCGTTCTGGCGGGCGACGATCGAGCCTGCCCACGCGTCGTAGCCGTGCGAGATGGCGTTGGCGATGCCGGTGCCGCGGGTGATCGAGAGGAACTCGGTGCGGAAGCCGATCAGGCCGCGCGAGGGCACGATGAATTCCATGCGGATCCAGCCGGTGCCGTGGTTGACCATGTTCTCCATGCGGCCGCGGCGGTTGGCCATCAGCTGCGTGACCGCGCCCAGGTGCTCCTCGGGCACGTCGATCGTGAGGTGCTCGTATGGCTCGTGCACCTTGCCGTCCTCTCCCTTTCGGGTGACGACCTGCGGCTTGCCGACGGTGAGCTCGAAGCCCTCGCGACGCATGTTCTCGACCAGGATGGCGAGCTGCAGCTCACCGCGGCCCTGCACCTCCCACACGTCGGGGCGGCCGATGTCGTTCACGCGCAGCGACACGTTTCCGATCAGCTCGCGGTCGAGGCGGTCCTTCACCATGCGAGCGGTGAGCTTGTGTCCCTTGACCTTGCCGACCAGCGGCGAGGTGTTCGTGCCGATGGTCATCGAGATCGACGGCTCGTCGACGCTGATCTGCGGCAGCGGGCGCACGTCCACCGGGTCGGCGATGGTCTCGCCGATCATGATGTCCGCGAAGCCGGCGATCACGGCGATGTCGCCGGGTCCGGCCGACTCGGCCGGGTAGCGCTCGAGCGCCTTGGTCATCAGCAGCTCGGTGATGCGCGCGTTCTGGGTGGTGCCGTCCTGGCGCACCCAGGCGACGGTCTGACCCTTCTTGAGCGTGCCGTTGAACACGCGCAGCAGCGCGAGGCGGCCGAGGAACGCCGAGGAGTCGAGGTTGGTGACCCACGCCTGCAGCGGCGCCTCGTCGTCGTACGACGGTGCGGGCACGTGCTCGAGGATCGCCTCGAACAGGGGCTCGAGGTCGTCGTTGTCGGGCAGCTCGCCGTTCGCGGGGCGGTTGCGCGATGCTGCTCCCGCGCGTCCCGAGGCGTAGACCACCGGCACGTCGAGCAGAGCGTCGACGTCGAGGTCGGGCACGTCGTCCTGCAGGTCGCTGGCGAGGCCGAGCAGCAGGTCGTGGGCCTCTTCTTCGACCTCGGCGATGCGGGCATCCGCCCGGTCGGTCTTGTTCACCAGCAGGATGACGGGCAGCTTCGCCTCGAGAGCCTTGCGCAGCACGAAGCGGGTCTGCGGCAGCGGACCCTCGGAGGAGTCGACCAGCAGCACGACGCCGTCGACCATCGACAGCGCGCGCTCGACCTCGCCACCGAAGTCGGCGTGACCGGGGGTGTCGACGACGTTGATCGTCACGGGCGTCTCGGAGTGCTTCCCCGAGTACGTGATCGCCGTGTTCTTGGCGAGGATCGTGATGCCCTTCTCACGCTCGAGGTCGTTGGAGTCCATCGCGCGTTCTTCGACGTGCGCGTGCTCGCCGAACGAGCCGGTCTGACGAAGCATGGCATCGACGAGAGTGGTCTTGCCGTGGTCGACGTGTGCGACGATCGCGACGTTTCGGAGGTCAGAGCGGAGGGCGTGCGCCATTCAAGAAGTCCAATGCGGATTTTGGTGTGAGATGGGATGCCGCGTGTGCCGAATGAACGAGAGCGACGTTCCAGAATAGCGCACGCTCTCTGAACAGTGCCTGACCCGTTCGAATCGCTCAACTGGCACTGTCCAGGGCCCGGATGCCGCCAATTGAGCTATCCGAACGGCGCCATCTACGATCGAGAGGGTGACGGCGACCAGGACGCGGCTGTGGTGGGAGATCGCGATCGTCCTCGCTCTGGGGCTCGGCCAGTCGGCGGTGTACGCCATCGTGCAGCTCGCCTATCGGCTCACCGACTCCACTCCCCTGGCCGATCAGACGGCGACGCTGAACCCGTCGCGCAGCGACCGCGAGGTGTTCGACCTCATCTATCAGCTCCTCTCAATCGGCTTCGGGATCGTGCCCGTGCTGCTGGTCTGCTTCCTGCTGTGGCGATCACGCCGCCCGCATCTCGGGATGCTCGGGATCGACGGCACGAGACCCGCGCGCGACATCGGCTGGGGCCTCGCTCTGGTGGCCGTCATCGGCATCCCGGGAATCGCGCTCTACGTCGCCGGCCGTGCGCTGGGCTGGTTCGTCGCCGTGGATCCTGCCGGGCTCGACGCCCACTGGTGGACGGTGCCCATCCTGCTGCTGTCGGCGGCCCGGGCATCCATCCAGGAGGAGGTCGTCGTGCTCGGCTACCTGTTCGCCAGGCTCAGACAGCTCGGCTGGGGCGTCTGGCCGATCATCGTCGCGACCAGCGTGCTGCGCGCGAGCTATCACCTGTACCAGGGCCCCGGCGCCTTCATCGGCAACCTCGCGATGGGCCTGCTCTTCGGCTGGCTGTTCGCCCGCACCCGACGTCTGGTGCCGTTCCTCGTCGCGCACTTCGCGATCGACGCGATCGTCTTCGTCGGCTACCCGTGGGCCGCCTCGACCTGGCCGGCTCTGTTCGGACTGTCCGCCTGACGTTCCGCAGGCCGCGCCTCAGCCGCGGGTGATCAGCACAGCCGCCACGGCCCAGGCGACGATCACGAGCAACGCGGCGAGGGACAGGATGTCCCAGCCGCGCCGCACGGGCGGCACCGGGGTGACCGGCGTCGCGCCCGCCTTCGCCTTGCGCAGCGCCGCGACAGCGTCATCGGCGCGCTCGTTCGCATCCTCTTTGGTGCGCCCGGGTCCGAGCCGCTGCGGTCGGCGCGTGGCGGGACCGCCGAAGCAGGTGATCTGCGAGCCGTCGTCGAGGGCGATCTCGATCTGCCAGCGCATCCGGATCTGCTGCACCCGCGCCCAGGGCACGAAGATCGTGCGCAGCAGGTTCTGCACGAACACGCCGTCGCGCTGTGGGCGCACGCGCGAGGCGACGCCGATGACGTAGATGCTCCACAGCACCAGCAGCGGCCACGGGGCGAGCAGCAGCGCGGTGCCGATGTCGGCTCGGACCGCGGCGTCGACGAGCAGCACCGCCGAGAGCGCCGCGCAGATCACCAGCAGCGCCACCCCTCCCCTGTTGCGGAGAGAGGCGGCGCCGGCTGGTGTCGCGGATTGCTCGGGCGTCACAGACCGCCGCCGAGCGGCAGCGAGGCGCCGGGGATCGCGTCGAGCAGACGACGCGTGTACTCCTCCTGTGGGTCGGTGAAGATGGAGTCCACCGTGCCCTGCTCGACGATCCTGCCCTTCTCCATGACGCAGACGAGATCGGCTGCCACCCGCACGACCGCGAGGTCGTGCGTGATGAACAGGTAGGTCAGACCGAGCTCGTTCTGCAGATCCGAGAGCAGGTGCAGGATCTGGTCCTGCACGAGCACGTCGAGCGCCGAGACGGCCTCGTCGAGCACGACGATGTCGGGTTTGAGAGCCAGCGCGCGAGCGATCGCGACGCGCTGACGCTGACCACCGGACAGCTCGTTCGGGTACCGCTCCGCCAGCTCGCGGGGCAGCGAGACCTGGTCGAGCAGCTCGAGAGAGCGCTTGTGCTGCTCGTCGCGCGTGCCGATGCCGTGCACGTGCAGCGGCTCGCTGATGAGGCTGCCGATGCTGCGCAGCGGGTCGAGGGATCCGTACGGATCCTGGAACACCGGCTGCATGCGCCGACGCAGTCTGAACACGTCTGCGCGCGACATGGCGCTGGTCGCCTCGCCGTCGATGAGGATCTCGCCGTCGGTGGGCTTCTCGAGCTGCAGCAGCATCTTCGCCACCGTCGACTTGCCCGACCCCGACTCGCCCACGAGCGCGAGCGTCTTGCCCCGGGGGATCGAGAACGAGACGCCGTCGACGGCGAGGAACTTCTCGCTGCGCAGTCCGCCGCTGCGGATGGAGTACTGCTTGACGAGGTCGCGCACCTCCACCACGGCCGGAGCCGTCTGCGCCTTCGGCTCCTCGCGGGTGGTGACCACGCCGATCCGCTTCGAGGCGAGGCTGGGCGCGGCGGCCACCAGCCGCTGCGTGTACGGGTGCTGCGGCCGCGAGAGGATCTCGACGCTGGGGCCGGCCTCGACGATCTCACCCTGGTTCATCACGATGATGCGGTCGGCGCGCTCACCGGCCAGACCGAGGTCATGGGTGATCAGCAGCACCGACGTGCCGCGCTCGCTGGTCAGGCTCGCCAGGTGATCGAGGATCACCCGCTGCACCGTCACGTCCAGCGCGCTGGTCGGCTCGTCGGCGATCAGCAGCTGCGGGTCGGCCGCGAGGCCGATCCCGATCAGCGCGCGCTGTCGCATCCCGCCCGAGAACTGGTGGGGGAACTGGTGCATCCGACGTGCGGCGTCGCTGAGGCCCGCCTGCTGCAGCACCTCGACGGCGCGGTCGTGCACCTCCTGGCGTCCTTGCGCCAGCCCGTTGGCGCGCACGGCCTCCTTGACCTGGAAGCCGACCGACCACACCGGGTTGAGGTTCGACATCGGGTCCTGCGGCACATATCCGATGTCACGTCCGCGGATGTGCTCGAGCTCGGCCCGCTTCGCGGTGGTCAGCTCGCGTCCGTCGAGAGTGATGCTGCCGGCGGTGACGTGCCCGGTGCCGGGCAGCAGGCCGATGATCGCGGATGCCGTCGTCGACTTGCCCGACCCGGACTCCCCCACGATCGCCAGCGTCTCGCCGGCCATCATGTCGAAGCTCACACCGTGCAGCACTTCGCGGGTCTTCTTGCCGCTGCGGAACGCGACGCGCAGGTCGCGCACTCTGAGCAGAGGTTCGGTCATCGCTGAGCCCTCGCCTTCGGGTCGACGGCGTCGCGCAGCAGCTCACCGAGCGTGACGAACGCCAGCACGGTGAGGGTCAGGGCGAGCGACGGCCAGAACAGCGCCATCGGCGCCGTGCGGATGTTGGTCTGAGCCTGGCTGATGTCCAGACCCCACGACATGGTGCCGCTGCCCAGACCGACGCCCAGGAACGACAGGGTGGCCTCGGCGACGATCGCGCCGGCGAGCGACAGCGTGGCGACGACGATGACGGGAGCCATCGCGTTGGGCAGCACGTGCACCAGCAGCGTCTTGAACCTCGACATGCCGATCGACTCGGCCCCCATCACGAAGTCGGCCTGCTTCACGCGCAGCACCTCGGCGCGCATGATGCGCGCGGTCGATGCCCAGGCGAAACCGCCGATCGCGAATGCCAGCACGAGCTCGTTGCGATCCGGCAGCACCGACATGACGACGATGCCCGCGATGATGTAGGGGATCGTGAAGAAGATGTCGCCGATGCGCGAGAGCACCGAGTCCAGCCAGCCGCCGTAGAAGCCGGCCAGCGCGCCCATGACGACGCCGACGATGGTGCTGATCAGGGTGGCCAGCACGCCGACGATGAGCGAGGTGCGGGTTCCCCAGATCGTGCGCGCGTAGATGTCGCATCCCTGACGGGTGAAGCCGAGCGGATGCCCGTCGGCGGGGCCCTTGTTGCTGTCCGCGAGCTGGCACCCCGAGTTCGGGGCGACCTGGGTGAACAGGGTCGGCGCGAGGGCGACGATGATCACCAGCAGGACGAACGCCGCGGAGATCCAGAACAGCGGACGCCGACGCAGGTCGCGCCAGGCGTCCAGCCACAGGTTGCTGGGCTTGGCGTCGATGCGCACGACGTCGACGGGAACCGACGTGGTGTCGGCCGGTGCGACGAAGTGGCCGCGGTCGAGGTCAGGTCGTGACATAGCGGATCCTCGGGTCGAGCAGGCCGTAGATGAGATCCACGACGAGGTTGATGAGCACGTACACGACGACGAACACCGTCACGAACGACACGACCGTGGGGTTCTCCCCTCGGATGATCGCCTGATACAGGGTGTTACCGACGCCGGGGACGTTGAAGATGCCCTCCGTGACGGTCGCACCGACCATCAGCACACCGAACACGGTGCCGAGGTCCGTGACCATCGGGATGAGCGAGTTGCGCAGCACGTGCACGGGGATGACGCGTCCTCGCGACAGTCCCTTGCTGTACGCCGTGCGCACCCAGTCCTGGCCGAGCGTGTCGATCGTGGACGCGCGCGTGAGCCGCATGCTGGTCGCGTAGACGCTGAAGCCGAGCACCCAGGCCGGCAGCCAGAGATCGCCCCAGTCGTTGTTCGCTCCGACGGTGGGTCTGAACCACCCGAGTTGGATGGCGAGGAAGTACTGCGCCAGGAACGAGAGCACGAAGATCGGCACGGCGATGAAGATCAGCGCGAGCACGAGCATCGAGTTGTCGAAGATGCCGCCCTTGCCGAGCGCCGAGAACAGGCCGATGATGATGGCCAGCACGAAGGCGATGCCCACGGCCATCACGGCGAGACGCAGCGTGACGGGGAACGTGCGGGCGAGGACGTCTGCGACCGGCTGGCCGGAGAAGCTCGTGCCGAAGTCGAGCCGGAAGATCCCCGCGATGTAGTAGCCGTACTGCACGAGGAACGGCTCGTCGAGGTGGTACTCGGCGCGAAGACGCTCGAGCAGAGCAGGGTTCGGCTGCTTGTCTCCGAACAGACCGGCGATCGGATCGCCCGGCATGGCGAAGACCATGAAATAGATCAGCAGGGTCGCTCCGAAGAACACCGGAATCGCCTGCAGGATCCGCTTGAGGATGTAAACGGCCATCCTCTACCTCCCTTCGGGTGCGAGGCGCGGATCACGCGCCTCGAGGGCAAAGAGAACGAGGCGGTGGTGTGGTGCACCACCGCCTCGTCGCGAAGGGTTACTCCGCCTTCTTCTCGATCTCCGAGAAGAGCGGCACGGAGTTCCAGCCGAACTTCACGTTGTCGACGTTCTTGCCGTAGCCGCCGACGACGTTCGAGTACCACAGGGGCACGACGGGCAGGTCCTTCAGAAGGACCTCCTGCGCCTGCTGGTACAGCTCGTTCGCCGCCTTGGGGTCGGTCTCCGAGATGCCCTCGGACAGCAGCTTGTCGAACTCGGCGCTCGAGTAGTCACCGTCGTTGGATCCGGCGTTGGTGGCGTACAGCGGTCCGAGGAAGTTGTACAGACCGGGGTAGTCGGCCTGCCATCCGGTGCGGAACGCGGTCTCGATGGTGCGGTCGGTGACCTTGCCGCGCAGCTCTGCGAACGTGGGGTACGGAGCACCCGACGCGTCGATGCCCAGCGTGTTCTTGATCGAGTTGGTGGTCGCGTCGACCCAGGCCTGGTGGCCGCCGTCGGCGTTGTACGCGATCTGGAACGTGCCGCTCCACGGGCTGATCTTGTCAGCCTCGGCCCACAGCTCCTTGGCCTTCTCCTCGTTGAAGTCGAGGACCTCGGAGCCCTCGAGCGAGTCGGTCCAGCCGTCGATGACCGGCGAGGTGAAGTCGCTGGCCGGGGTGCGGGTGCCCTGGAAGATCACGTCGGTGATCTCCTTGCGGTTGATCGCCATCGAGATGGCCTGGCGACGCAGGTTGCCCTCTTCGCCGCTGAAGTGCTCGAGGCGCTCCGGGATGGTGAACGACTGGAAGATGGCAGCCGGCTGGTTGACCGCACGGTCGCCCAGGTCGGACTCGTAGTTGCCGAAGGCCGAGTCGGGGATCGCGTCGAGCACGTCGAGCTGGTCACCCAGCAGATCGGCGTACGCGCTGTCCTGCGAGGCGTAGAACACGATGTTCAGACCGCCGTTGGCCGCCTTGCGCGGGCCGTCGTAGTCGGGGTTGACGACGAGGTCGATGCCCACGTCGTGCTGCCAGGCTCCCTCACCGTCGAGCATGTACGGGCCGTTGCCGATCGGGTTCTCGCCGAACGCCTCCATGTCCTCGAACGCGGCGTCGGGGAGCGGGAAGTAGGCCGAGTAGCCGAGGCGCTGCGCGAAGTCCGACGCAGGCTTGTTGAGCTTGATCGTGAAGGTGTGGTCGTCGACCTGCTTCAGACCGGTCAGCTCGGAGTCCTCGTCGTAGCTGAAGCCCTCGATGTCCTCGAAGAAGTAGCTGGAGAGCTGCTCGTTCGACGCCAGCGCGCCGTAGTTCCACGCCTTGATGAAGTTGTCGGCGGTGACCTCTTCACCGTCGGTGAACTTCAGACCCTCGCGGATCTTCACGGTGAGGTTCTGCGGGTCGTCGACCGTGATCTCCTCGGCGACGTCGTTGAACACCGCGCCGTCGGCCGCGTAGCCGATGAGTCCGGCGAAGATGGCGTCGAGGATCTTGCCACCACCGGTCTCGTTGGTGTTGGTCGGGATCAGCGGGTTCTGAGGTTCAGAGCCGTTGACCTTGATGATCGCGGACGCATCAGCGCTCGACGAGCCCTTGTCTGCGTCGGGCGAATCGCCGCTGCTTGCGCAGCCGGAGAGCGCCATGGCACTCGCCGCGAGCAGCGCAATGCCCGCGAGGGTGATCTTGTTGTGCTTCACAGTGTCCTCCTGTGGACCGGGACAAGCGCGCGCTCGGCCTCGAACGCGCTCACCTCCGATCCTAGGTCCCGCCGACGAGGCCACCAGCACGCCCGGGCAACTGTTATCCAGCCTTAACCGAAACCACCCCTCATCGCTGTCGCGACGAGGGGTGGCCCGGATGCCCGGATGATTCAGGCGAATGCCTCGATCGGCGGGCAGGCGCACACGAGGTTGCGGTCGCCGTACGCCTGATCGATGCGCCGAACCGGCGGCCAGTACTTCGCCGCGATCAGCGCGTGCACCGGGTACGCGGCCACCTCACGCGAGTATGCGTGCTGCCACTCCCCCGCGATGAGGGATGCGGCGGTGTGCGGAGCGTTCACCAGCGGGTTGTCGTCGGCGGGCCAGGTGCCCGCGGCCACGGCATCCGCCTCGGCCTTGATCCGGATCATCGCGTCGATGAAGCGATCGACCTCGGCGAGGTCCTCCGACTCGGTCGGCTCGACCATCAGCGTGCCGGCGACGGGGAACGACATCGTGGGCGCGTGGAAGCCGTAGTCGATCAGGCGCTTCGCGACGTCGTCGACCGTGATGCCGGTCGCCTCCTTCAGCGGTCGCAGGTCGAGGATGCACTCGTGCGCGACCCGGTCGTTCTCGCCCGTGTACAGCACCGGGTAGTGATCGCGCAGCCCGTGAGCGATGTAGTTCGCCGACAGCACGGCCGCTGCGGTCGCGCTGCGCAGACCCTCGGCACCCATCATCCGCACGTACGCCCACGAGATCGGCAGGACGCCGGCCGATCCGTACGGAGCACCCGAGACCGGACCGCCGTCGAACACGTAACCGCCGGCGTGCTCGCTCTTCTGCGCCTGCGGGTGGCCGGGCAGGTACGGGGCGAGGTGCGCCTTGGCCGCCACCGGGCCGATGCCGGGCCCGCCGCCGCCGTGCGGGATCGCGAAGGTCTTGTGCAGGTTGAGGTGCGACACGTCGCCGCCGAGGTCGCCGAAGCGCGCGTAGCCGAGCAGCGCATTCAGGTTGGCGCCGTCGACGTACACCTGGCCCCCCGCATCGTGCACCGCGGAGGTGATGTCGACCACCTGCTGCTCGTACACGCCGTGCGTGGACGGATAGGTGATCATCAGCGCGGACAGCGCGTCGGAGTGCTGGGCGATCTTCGCGCGCAGGTCGTCGAGGTCGACGTTGCCGAGCTCGTCGGTCGCCACGACGACGACCTTCATGCCCGCGAGCACGGCGGATGCGGCGTTCGTGCCGTGCGCCGAGCTGGGGATGAGGCACACATCGCGGTGCGTGTCGCCGTTCGCGAGGTGGTAGCCGCGGATCGCGAGCAGGCCCGCGAGCTCACCCTGCGAGCCGGCGTTCGGCTGCAGCGACACCGCGTCGTACCCGGTGACCTCGGCGAGCCACGCCTCGAGCTGGTCGATCATCGCGAGCGACCCCTCGACGTCCTCGGCCGGGGCGAAGGGGTGCAGCTGGGCGAACTCCGGCCAGGTGATGGCCGCCATCTCGGTCGCCGCGTTGAGCTTCATCGTGCACGAGCCGAGCGGGATCATGCCGCGGTCCAGCGCGTAGTCGCGGTCGGCGAGCTGCTTGAGGTAGCGCATCATGGCCGTCTCGGAGCGGTGCGCGTGGAAGACCGGGTGCGTGAGGTACTCGTCCTCGCGCAGCAGCGCCTCGGGCAGAGCGCCCGCCGACCCGGATCCGAAGAAGCCGAAGACCCGCTCCTGCTTGCCGCCGAACAGCACGGCGACGCGGTGCAGATCGGTGAACGTCGTGGTCTCGTCGACCGAGATGCCGACGGTGTCGGCATCCACCAGCCGCAGCAGGATGCCGTCGGCGTGCGCGTTCGTCACCACGGTCTCGGCAGCGCCGGGAACCCGCACGGTGATCGTGTCGAAGAACGCGTCGTGCTCGACCTCGGCGCCGGCCTCGACGAGCCAGTCACGCAGCACGGCAGCCTTCCCCGCGACCTCTGCCGCGATCGCCCGCAGGCCGTCAGGGCCGTGGTAGACCGCGTACATCGAGGCCATCACGGCCAGCAGCACCTGAGCGGTGCAGATGTTCGAGGTGGCCTTCTCGCGGCGGATGTGCTGCTCGCGCGTCTGCAGGGAGAGGCGGTAGGCCGGGTAGCCGACCGCGTCGACCGAGACGCCGACGAGACGGCCGGGCAGCTGGCGCTCCAGGCCGGCGCGCACGGCCATGTACCCGGCGTGCGGGCCGCCGAAGCCCATCGGCACGCCGAAGCGCTGCGTAGTGCCCACGCTCACGTCTGCGCCGAGCGACCCCGGCGAGCGCAGCAGCGTGAGAGCCAGCAGATCGGCCGCGGTGACCACGATGCCCTTGGCCAGGTGCGCGGCGTCGATCACCGCGCGGGGGTCCCACACGCGACCCGAGGCGCCGGGGTACTGCACGAGCACACCGAAGAGCTCATCGGGAAGCTGCTCGCCGCCGGCGAGATCGCGTTCGACGAGCTCGATGCCCACGGCATCCGCCCGCGTGCGCAGCAGCGCCTTCGTCTGCGGAAGGGCGTCGGCGTCGACGACGAAGACGTTCGACTTCGACTTCGACGCGCGCCGCGCCAGCAGCATGCCCTCGGCGACGGCGGTCGACTCGTCGAGCATCGACGCGTTCGCGGTCGAGAGCCCGGTCAGATCGGCGACCATCGTCTGGAAGTTGATCAGCGCTTCGAGCCGCCCCTGCGAGATCTCGGGCTGGTAGGGCGTGTACGCGGTGTACCAGGACGGGTTCTCGAGCACGTTGCGCTGGATGACCGAGGGGGTGAGCGTGCCGTAGTAGCCCAGACCGATCATCGGACGGTTGACCTTGTTGCGGTTCGCGAGGGCGCGCAGCTCGGCGAGCGCCTCGGCCTCGCTGGCTGCGGCCGGGATGCTGCTCTGCGGGGCTCCCGCGCTCGTCGCAGGGCCGGTGAAGATGGATGCCGGCACCGCCTGGCGCATGAGCGCCTCGATGGGCTCCTCCGCGGTCGGGTCCTCCGCGGATCCGACCGGGGAGAGCCCGAGGGCGGCGAGCATCCGCTCGCGCGCCTCGGTGGTGATGCCGATGTGGCGATCAGCGAATGAGGTCACTCTCACGCCTCCGTGTGCGCGACGTATGCGTCGCGGTCGAGCAGTCCGTCGAGGGCGCCGTCGGCGACCTCGACCTTGATCAGCCACGCGTCCCCGAAGGGCGCGGAGTTCAGCAGAGCGGGGTCGTCGACGACGGCGTCGTTGATCTCGACGACCGTCCCGGTGACCGGGGCGTAGAGCTCGGAGACCGACTTGGTCGACTCGGCCTCGCCGAACACGTCGCCGCGGGTCAGCTCGGCGCCGACCTCGGGCAGCTCGACGAACACGATGTCGCCGAGCGCGTCAGCGGCGAAGTCGGTGATGCCGATCGTCGCGGTGGCGCCGTCGAGGGCGACCCACTCGTGCTCTTCGCTGTACTTGAGGGTGGTGAGATCGGTCATTTCTTCCTCCGGTAGAAAGGCAGGGCGGTGCGGGTGGCGGGGATCTTCGTCCCCCGGACGTCGAGGAACAGCTCGGCTCCGTCTTCGGCGTGCGCCGGGTCGACGTAGGCCATCGCGATCGGGTGGCCGAGCGTGGGGCTGAGAGCGCCGCTGGTGATCTCGCCGACGACCGTGCCGTCCTCGAGCACAACGGGATAGCCCGCCCGGCCGGCGCGGCGGCCCTCGGCGGTGAGGCCGATCAGCGTTCGCCCGGCCTGCGCGCCGGTTCCCGCCGCGCCGCCGGCGAGCGCGTCCTTTCCGACGAAGCGCTCCTTGTCTGCCACCACGACCCGCCCGAGGCCGGCCTGCGCCGGCACCGTCTCGCGAGTCAGCTCGTGACCGTACAACGGCATGCCCGCCTCCAGTCGCAGCGTGTCGCGCGCGGCGAGACCGGCGGGCACGAGACCGTGCGATTCGCCGGCGGTGAGCACGGCGTCCCACAGCTGCTCGGCGTCGGCGGCTGCGACGAGCAGCTCGAAACCGTCCTCGCCGGTGTACCCGGTGCGGGCCAGCAGCAGGGGCTTGCCGGCGAAGGTCGCGCTCGCCCAGGAGTAGTACTTCTGCTCATCCCACGGGATGCTGAGCTCGTCGATGCCGGCGACCTCCGCGAGGATCTGCTCGGACGCCGGTCCCTGCACGGCGATCAGCGCGTAGTCGTCGGAGACGTCGTCCACGGCGACATCGACCCCGTCGACGCGAGTGATGAGCGCCTCGCGCACGACATCGCGGTTGCCGGCGTTGGAGATGATGAGGAAGCGCTGCTCGCCCATCCGGTAGACGATGACGTCGTCGATGATGCCGCCGTCCTCGGCGAGCAGCAGCGAGTACTTCGCCTTGCCGATGGTCATGGCCGAGAGCCGGCCGGCCAGGCAGTAGTCGAGGTAGTCGCCGGCCGCGGGGCCGTCGACCAGGAACTCGGCCATGTGCGAAATGTCGAAGACCCCGGCGGCCTCGCGGACGGCGCGATGCTCGGCGAGATCGGACGTGTAGCGGACGGGCATCTGCCAGCCGCCGAAGTCGGTGAAGGACGCGCCGAGCGCCTCATGGCGTTCGCGCAGCGGGGTGTCTCTGCTGGTGGACGGCGCGCTCTCGCGCGGCGTGATGGGTTCGGTCACGGAGTTCTCCCGGTCAGGATCGGGTAGGACGACGTCGTCGGCATCCTCGGAACTCCCCCTCTGTCATCGGGCCTGAGAGCTTCGCCATCGTCACCGGCTCGAGGAGCTGATGAACGAGGGCTTTCACCGTCGGCGGATGCGTGAGCATCGCTTTTCAGAGCGGCCGGACCGGGGCGGTAGGGGTACCTGAGAGATTGGCGGGGAGGCTTGCTCCTTCGGTGCCCGACCGTGTTCATCGGGCTCTCCCGCACGGATCATGCGGCCTGTGTTCGATTAGGCCTCTCAGCATACCGTCTAGGCTCGTCGATGTGAGTGGCACGACCGGCGACAGGGACGCGATCGGCGTCGCGGTGTCGACGGTCATCTTCTCGCTGCGCAGCGCCGACGAGGGCGAGCGTCTCATGCTGCCGCTCGTGCGCCGCACCCGCGACCCGCACCTCGGATCGTGGGCGCTGCCCGGCGGGTGGCTGGATCCGGCGGAGGACCTGGATGCCGCGGCTTCCCGCACCCTCGCCGAGACGACCGCCCTGCAGCCGAGCTACCTCGAGCAGCTGTACACTTTCGGCGACGTCGACCGCTCCCCCTCCCGCACCATCTCGATCGTCTACTGGGCGCTGCTGCGCTCCGATCTCGTCGACGCGCAGCGCGCGCAGGCGGGGGCGCCGGAGAACGTCGAGTGGTTCGACGTCGACGCTATGCCGCCGCTCGCCTTCGATCACAACCGCATCGCGGAGTATGCGCTGTGGCGCCTGCGCAACAAGGTCGCGTACAGCCGCATCGCTGCGGGTCTGCTGCCGGACGAGTTCACCCTCACCGAGCTGCGCGAGGTCTACGAGGCCGTGCTCGGGCAGCGCCTCGATCCGTCGAACTTCCGTCGCCTGCTGGAGGGCTCGGACGAACTCGTGCCCACCGAGTCGTTCCGCACCGGCAAGCACCGCCCCGCGCGCCTGTATCGCTACGTCGCGCACGCCTGAACGCGCGCCCGTCGATGCGCGGCCCACGCGTGATTGCACTTCTGGTCATACCGACCTAATCTGTTCGCTGGCAGTAAATGTCATAGCGACCAGAAGGCGGTCCTCTCTTGACCCTCCTCCGCACCATCGATCCCTCCGTCGATCACGCCCTGCAGGCGATCGTCGCCGGCGCCTCGCTCGACCCGACATGCAGCACCGACCTCGCGGCCGGGCCCTGGGACTTCGACGTGCGTCCCGGGTACGGCCCCGGATCGTCGATGGGCGACGTCATCCCTGTGGGCGCCCCACGCCAGGGCGAGCTGCCGGCCGCGTACCGCGAGGCGGACGAGGACGAGCTCGACGCGCGCATCCGCGCCGCGAAGCAGGCCCTCGGCGACCGCGTCGTCGTGCTCGGCCACTTCTACCAGCGCGAGGAGGTCGTCCGGCACGCCGACTACGTCGGCGACTCGTTCCAGCTCGCGAACGCCGCGCTCGAGCATCCCGACGCGGAGGCGATCGTCTTCTGCGGCGTGCACTTCATGGCGGAGACCGCCGATCTGCTCTCCGGCCCTGACCAGGCGGTCATCCTGCCGAACCTCGCGGCGGGATGCTCGATGGCCGACATGGCCGACATCGATCAGGTCGAGGACTGCTGGGAGCAGCTCGCCGACGTGCTCGGCCCGCTCGACACGCCGGATGCCGAGGGTCTGCTGCCCGTCGTGCCGGTGACGTACATGAACTCGTCGGCGGCCATCAAGGGCTTCGTCGGCCGGCACGGCGGCATCGTGTGCACGTCGTCGAACGCCGCGACGGTGCTGGAGTGGGCGTTCGCTCGCGGCCGTCGGGTGCTCTTCTTCCCCGACCAGCACCTCGGTCGCAACACCGCGAAGGCGATGGGGGTGCCGCTGGAGCGGATGCCGATGTGGAACCCGCGCCGGCCGCTGGGCGGATCGAGTGCCGACGAGCTGCGCGACGCCGGGGTGATTCTCTGGCACGGCTTCTGCTCGGTGCATCGCCGATTCACCGTCGACCAGATCGCGCAGGCGCGCGCCGAGCATCCCGGTGTGCGGGTCATCGTGCATCCGGAATGCCCGGTCGAGGTCGTCGACGCGGCAGACGAGGCGGGATCCACCGACTACATCCGCAAGGCGATCGCCGCCGCGACAGAGCCCACCACCTTCGCGATCGGCACCGAGATCAACCTCGTGCGGCGCCTCGCGGCACAGCATCCGCAGCACGAGATCTTCTGCCTCGACCCGGTCGTCTGCCCGTGCTCGACCATGTACCGCATCCACCCCGGCTACCTCGCCTGGGTGCTGGAGGAGCTCGTCGCCGGCAGGGTGCAGAACCGCATCCGCGTCGCCGACGACGTGGCGCTGCCCGCCAGGGTCGCGCTCGAGCGGATGCTGGCGGCGCGACCGCGATGAACGTGATCATCGTCGGCGGGGGCATCGCCGGCCTCACGGCCGCCCTGCGCGCCGACGCCCTCGGCCACCGGGTCACTCTGCTCGTCAAGGGCGCGCTGGGTGACGGCTGCACCGCCCACGCACAGGGTGGTGTCGCCGGAGCGTACGGGCCCGGCGACTCCCCCGCGCTGCACGCACTCGACACCCTGCAGGCCGGCGACGGCCACGGCGACACCCTCGCGATCACCGCGCTCGTCGACGGTGCGCACGCCGCGATCGCGGCACTCGTCGACGCGGGCGTGGCGTTCGATCGCACCGCCGACGGGGACATCGCGCGTGGACTCGAGGCCGCGCACAGCCGACCGCGCATCGCGCACGCCGGGGGCGACGCCACCGGCGCGGCGATCTCGACCGCTCTCCTGTCCCGTCTGCGCACATCGACGGTGCGGGTGCGGGAGCACGTCTTCGTGGCCGACGCGCTGACCTGCGCAGACCGGGTGATCGGCATCCGCTCGATCGACGGGGCGGAGGTGCGGGCGGATGCCGTGGTGCTCGCCACCGGCGGCGCGGGGCAGCTGTACGCCCACACGACCAACCCGGCCGGCACCACCGGCGACGGCATCGCGATCGCCGTGCGCGCGGGCGCGGCGATCGCGGACCTCGAGTTCGTGCAGTTCCACCCGACCGTCCTGGCGGGCTCGGAGCCCTTCCTGATCTCGGAGGCTGTCCGCGGGGCGGGCGCCGTGCTGCGGGATGCCACGGGGCGACGCTTCATGCCTGACGAGCATCCAGACGCCGAACTCGCCCCGCGCGATGTCGTCGCGAGAGCCGTCGCCCGTCGCGCCGCCGCACAGGCCGCCCCCGTTGTGCTGGATGCCACCGGGCTCGGTGCGGCGGTGCTGGCCGATCGCTTCCCCACCATCGACGCGGAGCTGCGACGTCGCGGAATCGACTGGTCCCGGCACCCCGTGCCGGTCACGCCTGCTGCGCACTACCTGATGGGCGGCATCGCCACCGACATCGACGGGCGCACCTCGGTGCCGGGGCTGTGGGCGGTCGGCGAGACGGCGCGCACCGGAGTGCACGGCGCGAACCGGCTGGCGTCGAACTCGCTGCTCGAGGGCGCCGTGTTCGGCGCGCGCGCGGCCGAGTCGCTCACCCCGTCCGCCGCGCCGTCGTTCAGGTGGCCCGAGGCGTCGCCTCCGCATCGGCGGGACGGGGGTCGCGACCGTCCGGGCGCGACGTCGGCAGCGCCGACCGATCCGTCGTTCTCGCGCTCGGCACTGCAGCGGCTGATGTGGAACCAGCTGGGCCTGATCCGCACCGAGCACGGGATGCGGGATGCAGTCGCCCAGCTGCACGCGTGGACGGCCCCGTCACCGACTTCGCCGACGGCTCACGAGGACGCGAATCTGCTCGCGGTGGGACGCGCCCTGGCATCCGCCGCCCTGTCCCGCACCGACTCGCTCGGCGCCCATTCCCTCCTCTCGCCCGCCCTGATGGGAGCCGCATGATCACACCAGCCGCCTTGCGACGCGCGGTGTCCGCCGCGCTCGAGGAGGACGCACCGTGGGGGGATGTGACCAGCACCGCGCTGCTGCCCGCGTCGGCGCACGCGACCGCCGATCTCGTCGCTCGCGAAGCAGGTGTGTTCAGCGGCGGCGAGGTGTTCGCAGCCGCCTTCACCCTCACCGACGCCGACGTGCGGGTCGACCTGCACGTCGCCGACGGGGACCGCTTCGCGGCGGGCGACGCGCTCGCATCGGTCAGCGGCCCCGCGCGCAGCCTGCTGACCGCCGAGCGCGTGGCCCTGAACTTCACCCAGCGCATGAGCGGCATCGCGACCCTCACCGCGACGTTCGTCGACGCCGTCGACGGGACGGGCGTGCGGATCGCCGACACACGCAAGACCACCCCGGGACTGCGCGAATTCGAACGACACGCGGTGGTCTCGGGTGGCGGCAGCAATCACCGGCGGTCCCTCTCCGACGCCGTGATGGCGAAGGATAACCATCTCGCCGTGCTGCGCCAGAGCGGGCAGGATCTCGCCACCGCGCTGCGCGAGGCGCTCAGCCGGCTGCCGCACACCACGCACGTCGTCGTGGAGGTCGACCGGCTCGATCAGATCCCGGCCGTGCTCGACGGGGGCGCCGATACGGTTCTGCTCGACAACTTCTCGCTCGACGATCTGCGCGCGGGCGTCGCCCTCATCGCGGGCCGCGCCGTGGTCGAGGCCTCGGGTGGCGTGACCGCCGAGACCGTCCGCCCCATCGCCGAGACGGGTGTGCAGGTGATCTCCGTGGGCGCGCTCACGCACTCGGCCCGGGCCCTCGACCTCGGGCTCGACCTGCGGATCGACTGACGTGCTGTATCTCGATCACGCGGCCACGTCCCCGGCACGGCCGGAGGTTCTCGAGGCGATGCACCCCTACCTGACCGGTGTGTACGGCAACCCGTCGAGTCACCACACGGTCGGCGAGGCGGCGTCCGACGCCCTGGAATGGGCACGAGCGCGGGTCGCCGAGGCCCTGGGCATGCGGTCGTCGGAGGTGATCTTCACCTCCGGAGGAACCGAGGCGAACAACCTCGCGGTGAAGGGCATCGTGCTCGGCGCGCGGCAGGAGGCCCCGCAGCGGCGCGGACTGATCACCACCCCGATCGAGCATGAGTCGATCCTGCGCTCCGCGGAGTATCTGCAGCGCCTGCACGGGGTCGCGGTGAGGATGCTGCCCGTCGACGGGCACGGCGCGGTGGCGGTCGACGGCCTGCGCGCCGCGCTGCATGCCGACGATGCCGCGGACGCCGCCCTGGTGAGCGTGGGGCACGCCAACAACGAGATCGGCACCGTGCAGGACGTCGCGGGACTCGTCGCGATCGCGCGTGAGCACCGCGTGCCCGTCCACATCGACGCGGTGCAGTCGGCGGGATGGCTCGATCTGCGCGCGCTCGGCGCCGACGCGGTCTCCATCGCCGGGCACAAGCTCGGCGCGCCCAAGGGCATCGGCGCCGTCGGCGTGCGCTCCCGGGTGCCCCTGGAGCCGCTGCTGCACGGCGGCGGCCAGGAGCGCGGACGCCGCAGCGGAACCGAGAACGTCGCCGGCGCCGTCGGCCTCGCGACCGCCCTCGAGCTGGTCGAGGCGGAGCGTTCGCAGAGCGTCGCGGCGGTGCAGGCGCAGACCTCGGCCTTCATCGCCGCGGTCATGGATGCCGTGCCCCGGGGTGCTCTCACCGGGTCGCCAGAGCACAGGCTGCCGAACCTCGCGAGCTTCACGTTCGCGGGCATCAGCGGCGAGGCCGTGCTGCTGGAGCTGGAGCGGCGCGGCGTCGTCTCGTCGAGCGGGTCGGCCTGCGCCGCCGGCAGCGACGGGCCCTCCCCCGTGCTGCTGGCGATCGGCATCCCGGCGGAGGTCGCGCAGACCGCGGTGCGCTTCACCTTCAGCCGCACGCCCCTGCCCGCGGGATCGGCGCAGCAGCTCGCGAGTCTCGTCGCCGACGCCGTCGCGGCGGTCTCGGCCTGATCCGCAGGCGGACGCCAGGGTGCGCACCGAACCGTAGACTCGGCGTCGTGACCCCGCGTGTGACGATGATCGTGCCCGGACGCGACATCGCCGATTTCGCGCCCGCAGCCCTCGCCTCGCTGCAGGCGCAGACCGACAGCCGCTGGCAGGCGCTGCTCGTCGACGACGGCTCGCACGACGACACCGGCGCCGTGTTCGCCGCTGCCGCAGCCCGCGATGCTCGATTCCAGGTGCTCCGGCACGATGAGTCCCGCGGGCTCGGCGCCGCCCGCAACGTCGCTCTCGACCTCGTCGACACGCCGTTCGTCGGATTCCTCGACGCCGACGACGAGCTGACGCCGCGCGCGATCGAGACCTGGCTCGCCACGCTGGATGAATCCGGCAGCGACTTCGTGGCCGCTGCGTACGTGCGCTCCCGGCTCATCGACGGCGCGTACCGTCCCGGCCGCGTGCAGCCGTGGATCGCCGCCGCCACCGCGCCCCGGCGCCTCGGCGTGACGCTCGCCGAGCATCCCGACGCCTCGGCCAACATCGTCGCGTGGTCGAAGCTCAGCCGCGCGACCCTCTGGGAGCGGCTGCGCTTCCCCGAGAACGTCGCCTACGAGGATCAGGTCGTCGCGCAGCGGATGTACACCGAGGCGCGGGCGTTCGACGTCGTGCCCGACGTCGCCGTGCACTGGCGCGTGCGCGCCGACGGCACATCGATCACCCAGGGCAAGGCCCAGCTGCCGGTGCTGCATGACTACCTCGCCGCGCTCCTCGGCGGCATCGACGTGCTCACCGCGGCGGGTCAGAGCGATGCGGTGCGTTCGCGCATCGCGCTGATCCTCGCGATGGACCTGCCGTCGCTGCGCACGATCGCGGCCGAGCATCCGGATCCCGCCTACCGAGCGGCCGTCGAGGCCTTCGAGGCGTCGCTGCGCGCTCTGCCCGAATACGACGCCGCCGGCCCGAACGCGGCGTTCAGCGCGGCGCTGGCGTGGTGACCGTGGTCGGAGATCTCAGTCCGTCGGGCTGGCGTCCATGCGGGCCGAGGCCATCTGCTGGGCCGCCAGGGTCGAGTAGAGCCCTCCCCTGCTGAGCAGCTGCGTGTGGGTTCCCGACTCGACGATGCGGCCGGCCTCGACGACGTGGATGGCGTCGGCGTCGATCACGGTCGACAGGCGGTGCGCGATCGACAGCGTCGTGCGGCCCCGGGCCGCGGCATCCAGCGCTTCCTGCACGACGCGCTCCGAGACGGTGTCGAGAGCCGAGGTCGCCTCGTCGAGCAGCAGCACGGGCGGATCCTTCAGCAGCACGCGGGCGATGGCGATGCGCTGCTTCTCCCCGCCCGACAGCCGGTAGCCCCGCTCGCCGACCACAGTGTCGTATCCCTGGTCGAACGACATGATCACGTGATGGATGTTCGCCGCACGGCACGCGCGCTCGAGCTGCTCGTCGGTGGCATCCGGCTTCGCGTAGCGCAGGTTCTCGCGGATCGTGGCGTGAAACAGGTAGGTCTCCTGCGAGACGATGCCGATCTGATCGATGATCGACTCCTGCGTGAGCGACGTCACGTCAGCGCCCGAGAACTCGACGGTGCCGCCGGAGGCCTCGTACAGGCGCGGCGCGAGGTAGAGGATCGTGGTCTTGCCGGCTCCCGACGGCCCGACGAATGCGACGTGCGTGCCGGGCTCGGCGACGAACGAGACGCCGTCCAGGGTGGGGCGCGCGTCGGGCGTGGCATCGGGGTATCGGAACACGACATCCTTGAACTCGATGCGGCCGCGCGGTCCGGGTGCGTCGGCGACGTCGATCGCGTCGGGTGCGTCCTGGATCTGCGGCACCATGTCGAGGTACTCGAAGATGCGCGCGAACAGCGCCGCAGAGGTCTGCAGGTCGAGGGCCACGCGCATCAGGCCCATCAGCGGCATGAGCAGCCTGGCCTGCACGGTGGTGAACGCGACGATCGCCCCGGCGGTGATCTCGGGTGCGCCGCCGGTGAGGAAGAAGCCGGCCACCAGGTAGACGATCGCCGGCACGCTGGCCATGATCACCTGAACCACCGCGAAGAATCCCTGACCGCTCATCGCCCGGCGCACCTGCAGCCGCACCTGGTTGCGGTTCTCTGCCTGATAGCGCACCGACTCGGTGCGCTGGCGGTTGAACGACTTCGACAGCAGGATGCCCGAGACGCTCAGCGTCTCCTGCGTGATGCTGCTCAGCTCCGACAGCGACTCCTGCGTCTCGCCGGCGATGCGCGCGCGCACCTGCCCGACCCGGCGCTGCACGAGCACGAGGATCGGCATGAGGATCACGGCGATGAGCGTGAGGCGCCAGTCGATCAGCACCATCGCGACGAGCGACGCGATCACCGTCACGGTGTTGCCCAGCACGCTCGTCACGGTGTTGGTGAGCACACCCGACACCCCGCCGACGTCGTTCTGCAGCCGAGACTGGATCACTCCGGTCTTCGTGCGCGTGAAGAAGCCGAGCTCCATGGCCTGCAGGTGCTCGAACAGTCGCACCCGCAGGTCGCCGGTGACCTCGTTGCCGACCGTGGATGTGAGCCAGGTCTGTATCACGCCCAGCACGGCCGACAGCAGGAACAGCCCGATCGTGATGCTCACCAGCGTGGTGAGCAGCGGGATGCGCGGCCCGCCGCCCTCGAGGGGGAACAGCGCGTCGTCGAAGATGCGCTGCACGAGCAGCGGGGGGATGACGGCGACGCCTGCCCCGACGACGACCAGCATCGCGGTCAGGGCGAGGCGACCCCGGTAGGGGGTGAACAGCGCGGCGACGCGTCGACCGAGACCCGGCACTTTGGGGGCGGCGGCGTTCATGCGTCGTTGCGCGGCCTCGTCGACGCCGCGGAAGACGGCGCCGCGTCCTCCGCCGCCCATGCTCATCTCTTCAGGCTAGTCCGCGCAAGGCGGGGGCATACCGCTGGACTCGCAGGGGTTATGATGGACGGTTGTTCTTCTCGACCGGCGTCGGCCGGCCGTGTTCTGCTCCATAGTCGGAGCACTTTCGCCGTTCCCATCCCCTCGAGGAGACCCATGCCCACCGTCCACACCGGGTCCACTCCTGTCGTGCGTCCTTCTGCCGGCCTCATCCCCGCGAAGGACATGGCCGTGATCTGGGTGCTGCTCGCCGCCGCCTTCGTCGCGATCCTCAACGAGACGACGATGGGCATCGCGATCCCGCACCTGATCACCGATCTCGGCATCACCCCCATCGCGGCCCAATGGGTCACCAGCGCGTTCATGCTGACCATGGCCGTCGTGATCCCGATCACCGGGTTCCTGCTGCGTCGCTTCACGACGAGGCAGATGTTCCTCGGAGCGATCACGCTGTTCTCGACGGGAACGCTGATCGCCGCGCTCGCGCCGGGGTTCGTCGTGCTGCTCGTCGCGCGCGTCGTGCAGGCATCGGGAACGGCCATCATGATGCCGCTGCTGATGACGACCATCATGAACCTGGTACCCGCGTCGTCGCGTGGCCGGATGATGGGCCGGGTGAGCATCGTGATCTCGCTCGCTCCGGCGATCGGACCCACGATGTCGGGCTTCCTGCTCGACCACTTCGGATGGCGGGCCATCTTCGTGGTCGTGCTGCCGATCGCCCTGATCGCGATGTTCATCGGGTGGCGCTGGCTGACGAACGTCGGCGAGACCGTCTACGCCCCGATCGACCTGCTCTCGGTGGTGCTGTCGGCATTCGGTTTCGGCGGGCTCGTGTTCGGCCTGAGCCAGATCGGCGGACTCGGCAACGGCGCCAGCTGGGCGCCGATGGCGATCGCCCTCGCGATCGGCGTGGTCGGACTGGCGCTGTTCCTCTGGCGTCAGGTGCTGCTGCAGCGCGAGGATGACGCACTGCTCGACCTGCGCGTGTTCATCTCGCGTGATTTCTCGCTGTCGATGATCCAGATGTTCCTGCTGTCGCTCGCGTTCTTCGGCAGCATTACCATCATCCCGCTGTTCCTGCAGGATGCCCTGCAGCTGAAGGCACTCGAGGCCGGACTCGTCGTGCTGCCCGGCGCCCTGGCCATGGGCCTGCTGGGCCCGGTGATCGGTCGCATCTACGACAGCCACGGCACCCGCATCCTGCTCATCCCCGGGTCGATCCTCGCGGCGTCGATGCTGTGGCTGTTCACGACCGTGACCGTCGGCACCCCGATCTGGCTCGTGCTCGGTGCCCAGACGCTGCTGTCGGCCGGCCTCGCCCTGTCGTTCACCCCGCTGTTCACGGCATCCCTCGCGTCGCTCAAGCCGAAGTTCTACTCCTACGGCAGCGCGGTCATCGGCACCGTCCAGCAGGTCGCGGGAGCAGCGGGCATCGCCGTGATGATGGCCGTCTTCACCGCCATCGTCAACGCCGGCGGCGGCACCGAGGTGCCCGGAGCCGTGGCGGCGGGCACGCGCACCGCGCTCACCATCGGCGCCGTCATCGCGACGGTCACGATCGTCGGCGCATTCCTGATCCGCAAGCCCGAGGACGACGACGAGGGCGCACCCCCGCACGCCGCGCACTGACACCCCTACCGCCGGTGCGGGCTGCGGAGTACCGTCCGCTTCATGATCATCACCACCCCGGCACCCGAGAGTGCCAGCGACGCCGTCGCGCAGATGTACGAGGAAGACATCGCCGCCGACGGCTTCGTGCATGCCTACACCGCCGCGATGGCGGTGAATCCCGAGGCGCACGATGCGTTCGTCGCGCTGGTCAGAGCGGTGGTGCCCTCGATCGGCGTTCGCATCTACGAGGCTGCCACCCTCGGCGCCGCACGAGCCATCGGCTCAGCGCACTGCCTGATCGCGCACGGACGCAAGAGCATGACGGCCGGCGTCGTCGACGAGGCGGGCCTGCGCGCCTTCGCCTCCGACGACGACTCGGCGTTCACCGATGCCGAGCAGGCGGTGATCCGCTACGCGGAGCGGCTCTCGTCGTCGCCGCAGGACATGACGGATGCCGATGCCGCGGCGCTGCGCGAACACGGCCTCACCGACCGGCAGATCGTCGACATCACGCTCGCCGCCGGACTGCGCAACCACTTCAGCCGCTCGCTCATGGCGCTCACGGTGCCGCTGGATGACGATCCCCTGATCGCACCGGAGCTCGCCGCTGCACTCCGCCGTCGAGCAGAACGCCGGGCGCAGTAGACGGGATCAATCCGCGTCAGAACCGGATGCCTCGGCGTCGACGGTGCCCTGAGCGCCGGGCGCTCCGTCGGTGCTCGTCGATGCGGTCGGCAGCGTGCAGTGCCCGTCGGCGCACACGCCGACAGCATCCGTGCCGACCATTCGCAGTCCCGGCGGCGCGGCAAGCGGTCGCGACGGGATCTCGGGTGCCTGGTTCTCTGGCATCCCTCGATGGTACGCCTCTGCCGAACCGCGGGGTCGAAACGACCGGATCGCGCCCGCGCAAGCCTCTCGTCCCACACGCGAGCGGGCGTGTAGCGTCCGATGTCATGAACGACCCGCACGCCGATGCCCAGACCGACGGCCGCGACGAGACCGCCGCTGAGCGCGCCGACCGCAACTGGGAGGAGCTCATGCAAGAGCTCCGCGTCATGCAGACAGGCACGCAGATCCTCACCGGCTTCCTTCTCGCCGTCGCATTCCAGCCGCTTTTCCGAGAGCTCACCGACCAGCAGCGCATCCTCTACATCGTGCTCGTGCTGCTGGCGGCGACCGCGAGCATTCTCTCGCTCGCCCCCGTCGGGATGCACCGGGTGCTGTTCGCCAAGGGCCGCAAGCCCGAGCTCGTGCGCATGGCGCATCGGCTGGTCAAGGCGAACATCTTCGTCGGCGGCGTGCTGACCGTCGGTGTGACCGTGCTGATCATCGACTTCACCTTCGACCACGTGCTGGCGCTGATCGCCGGCGGAATCGGACTGCTCGCGATCCTGCTGCTGTGGATCGGGCTGCCCCTGGTGCTGCATCGCCGACGGTGACAGCGCGTGTGCTGAGCGCGCACGGGCGTCAGGTGTGAAACCCCTCAGAGTCGGGCGCTGAGCTTGAACCGGGTGCGCAGGTGCGGAATCGTGGCACGCACATCGCGCCGTACGGTGTGGTGTCCGCAACCGGAAGGAGAGCCATGCTCACCCTGACCGAGAACGCAAACACGATCGCGGCGACCATCGTCGCCCAGCAGAGCACGACGCCGGATGCCGGACTCCGCATCCACTCGTCGGGCACCGAGACCGAGCCCCGCTTCGCGGTGACGGTCGCCTCCACGCCCGAACCGGGCGACTCCATCATCGGCGACGAGGACATCCGCGTATTCCTCGAGAAGGCCGCCGCAGAGGCCCTCGACGACAAGGTGCTCGACGCCTCGGTCGACGAGCAGGGCGCGGTGTCCTTCAGCCTCATGCCGCAACCGGCCTGAGTGCCGCACAGAGTGAGGACCGTCACCCGATCGGGTGACGGTCCTCACTCTGTCTCAGGGTCACGACGTCTCAGGCTCACGACGTCTCAGGGTCACGACGCGGGCGTGCGGTTCTCCGCGCTGACCATCCAGGCGTACTGCTCGAGCTTCTCGATGATCGCGTGCAGCACGTCCGCCGAGGTGGGGTCCTCGTCGTCGACCTGGTCGTGTACGCGGCGGATGGTCGCCACGGTCGCCTCCAGCCGCACCGTGATCAGGTCGATCGTGTCGGTCGTGGAGACCTCGCCCGTCGGGAACTCCGGCAGCGTGGTCGCCTTGGCGACGGTCGCACTGCGCCCGTCCGGGGCTGCGTGCAGCGCGCGCATGCGCTCGGCCACGGTGTCGCCGAAGCCGCGCGCCGCGTCGATGATCTCGTCGAGCTGCAGATGCGTGTCGCGGAAGTTGCGGCCGACCACGTTCCAGTGAGCCTGCTTGCCCTGCACGGACAGCTCGATGAGGTCGACCAGCACGGCCTGCAGGTCGCGGATCAGCTCGGGTGAGGCCTGGAAGCCCTTCTCGGCGTTCTCCAGCGGCGTGGTCTCGGCAGCATCCTTCGCCTTCGCCGAGTCCTTCGTCTTCGTGCCGGAGTTCTTCGACTTCTGGGTCGCGGTGCTCTTGGCTGCCATGAAAACCACCTCTGTCTTCTGCGCGGCGCTGGGCGTCGCACGGTCGGTTGTGTGTTCCGCCCGAAGCTAACACCGGCCGCCCGGCCCGCTGAGGGGGTTGATTTCCCCGCGCCGACACGCCACGGTCTCACGCGCCATGCCGCTGTCCGCATGGCGGCTGTCGTAGCGTGGACGGATGCTTCGACGTCTGACCGCCCGGATCTTCTGGCTCTGCAGCCGCTGGACTCTGCGCTCCGAGCCCGCGCCGCAGCGACCGAGCATCCTCATCGGCGCTCCGCACACGTCGAACTGGGATTTCGTGCTGATGCTCGCGATCTCCTGGCGTCTGGGGATCGACGTGCGGTGGCTGGGCAAGAAGAGCCTGTTCCGCGGCTGGCGCGGTCCGCTGATGCGCGCGCTGGGCGGCATCCCCGTCGATCGCGACGATCCCGGCCGCGTCGTCGCCGACGTGGTCGCGATGGCGCGACGCGGCGAGGTGTTCGGTCTCGTGGTCACCCCTGACGGCACTCGCCGGGGCCACACGCACTGGAAGTCGGGCTTCTACCGGATCGCACGTGAGACCGGGATGCCGGTGACCCTCGGCTATGTCGACCGCACGACCATGACATCCGGCCTCGGCCCGGAGCACCGCGTCGAGCCGCGCCTGCGCGAAGAGGGATGATGGAGGCATGGCCGCTCTCGACGTGACGTACGCCCCCATCTCGACCGACGACGCCGGAGAGGTGCTGACCCTGCAGCGGGCAGCCTTCGTGTCGGAGGCCCAGATCTACGGCGGCGTCGACATGCCCCCGCTCACGCAGACCCTCGAGGCGGTTCAGGCCGAGCTCGCCGACTGCTACGGCTGGACGGCGCGCGTCGGCGCCAGAATCGTCGGCGCGCTGCGCGGACGCATCGACGGCGACCTGCTGCTGGTCGGCAGGATCGCGATCGCTCCCGACATGCAGGGTGAGGGCATCGGCCGTGGACTGCTGGATGTGGCCGAGCGCGAGAGCGGCGCCGCACAGGCGGAGCTGTTCACCGGCAGCCTCAGCGAAGCGAACATCCGCCTGTACGAGACGTGCGGCTACCGCGTCAGCGAACGCGTGCCGCAGGGCGACGGCACCGAGCAGATCTTCATGCGGAAGGATCTGCGCGGCTGAGGGAGGGTGCTCGCCGCGACGGCCAGACCGTCCGGCCGGCGTGGTGCAGCATCGCGACGAAGACGACCGCCCACACGATCACGGCGATCACCAGCCCCACACGGCCGACCGCGCCCGCGGCAGGCAACCGGTCGGCCCGCGCGAGCGATTCGGATGCGACGGCGAACATCCCGATGGGGAACACCATCGACCACAGCGTCGGCACGTAGCGCAGCGGCACGCGGTGCACACCGTGACGCCACACCCCCGCCCCCACGAGCAGGGGGATCAGCCAGAGGCAGAAGACCCAGAAGATCACGACCGTCGCGGCGATCAGCGGGCGCACCGCGTCGACGATCGGCGTCTGCGGCATCCCGACGATGCTCGCCCCGGCGACCACGGCGATCGCGAGTGCTCCCATCGCCACCCAGTAGGCGGGATCGAACTGCTGCGGCGTGACGCCGTAGTGCACCACCCGCAGCAGCACGAGCATCGCGATCGCGGCGTACAGCACCACGCCCACCGACCACGCGAGAACGGCGAGCACGCCGATCCAGATCGCCATCTCACTGCCGGCCGGCGGGTGCAGCTGGGTCATGCTGATCGCGAGCGACTGGCTGGCGACGGCCCAGATGAACCAGGTGCCGTTGGCGCGTGCCAGGATCGGCCTGCCGTCGCGTGTCATCAGCACCTGCCACGGAAGGAGGTACCCGAACACGACCCAGATGACGCCGGCGAGCAGGAACAGCGGGACGGCGAGCGCCATGAGCTCTTCCCGGGCGAAGCGCACGCCGAGCACACCGGAGGCCGCGACCACGGTGAAGAAGGCGAAGGCCTTCTCGGGGTCGCGCAGGTCTGCCACGACGTTCTGCCCGAATGCGATCGCCCGCCAGAGGTACAGGGCCCAGAGCACGACGTACAGCGCGCCGGCGAGCCACATCAGAACGACCGAGAAGGAGCGGATGCCGAGGTCGTGCAGTCCGATCGAGACGATCCCGGTGCCCATCACGGCGGCGAAGTACCCGGGCGCCAGGTCGGCGATCGCTTCGCGCACCCTGTTCATCGTCGGCTCTTCAGCGGGAGGGTCAGTCCCAGTCGAGGTACTCCTCGATCACGACGGCGGTCTCGATCGGGTGCGTCGCGACGAAGTAGTGGTCGGCCTCGGGGATGCGGGTGATGGTTGCCCGCTCGGGAGCCGTGGCCTGCAGCGCCTCGGCGTTCGCGGCTGGCGTGACGTCATCGTTCTCCGCCTGGATGATGAGCACCGGGATGCCGGGGGCGAGGGGGATCTGCTCGTCTTCGACGCCCAGCATGAGCAGTCCGTTGACGCGCTCGGGGTGGTCGATCGCGAAGGTGCGGGCGATGGTGCTGCCGTGACCATGGCCGCCGATCCAGGTGTCGTCGATGCCGAGACCCTCGATCACGGCCGCAGCGTCGGCCGCGCGGTCTGCGATGGTGATGCCCTCGACGTCCGCCCGGGATCCGACGCGCACGACGCGGAATCCGGCCTCTTCGGCGAGGTAGTGCGAGATGACGCCGAGTCCGTCGGCCTCGAGGCTGCGGTTGGTGACCAGCACGAGCGTGACGGGACCTTCACCCTCATCGAGGAAGGGGACGGCGCGGCCTTCGGGCTCGAAGATGAGGGGCTGGGTCACGATGTGTGCTCGCTTCCGGTCGGTCGGTGGCGCGTCGATGGCCTCTCCCAGCGTACCGGGAGGCGGTCATGGTCACCGAGTTGACGCGGATCGGGCACCATGGGTGCATGCCCTCTGCTGCGCTGCCGCCCACCCCGTTCCCGCTCTTCGACGAGTGGTTCGCCGAGGCGCGCAGCGCCGAAGCATCCGACCGTCCGTTCTCGGCCACGGCGATGACACTCTCCACTGTCGCGCAGGTCGAAGACCAGTGGCGGCCGCGTTCGCGCATGGTGCTGCTGAAGGACTGGGACGAGCGGGGTTTCGTGTTCTTCACGCACACCGACTCCGATAAGGGCCGAGAGCTCGCCGCGCATCCGTACGCATCGCTGGTGTTCCACTGGCCCGAGCTCGAGCGGCAGATCCGGGTGGAGGGGGTGGCGGCGCCCGTCAGCCGCTCCGAGGTGGAGGCGTATCACGCCACCCGCCCGCGCGGGTCGCAGCTGGGTGCCTGGGCGTCGCGTCAAAGTCGGCCGATCGCCGGCCGTGCCGAGCTGAAGGCGGCGGTGGCCCGTGCCGAGGAGCGCTTCGCGGATGCCGAGGTGCCGGCGCCCCCGCACTGGGGAGGCTTTCGCATAGCGCCGGAGCGGATCGAGTTCTGGCAGGGCCGGCGGTCGCGCCTGCATGAACGACTCGTCTACAGCCGCGGCGAGTCCGGCTGGATGACGGAGCTGCTGGCCCCGTGAGCGCTTCCGGCTCCGCGGCCGACGCACTCCCGGCCGACTGGTCGCCCTGGCGTGCGCCGTCGCCACTCGAGGGACGGCGTCCGAGCCCCGTCGATCTCGCCCACGCGACTGCCGCGGGGCTCCGGCGCGATGACGTGCTGCCCTATCCGACCGACGCCGAGTCCGCCGGCCGCGTGCGGCTGCTGATGGTCGGCATCAATCCCAGTCCGTGGACGATCGCGGTCAACGCGCCGTTCGCGCGTCCGGGAAACCGGTTCTGGTCGTCGCTGGCCGTCGCGGGTCTCACCGACGAGGTCGTGGACGCCTCGCGCGGCCTGTCGCCCGCGGACGAGCGGATGCTGGCCGCGCGCGGCATCGGCATGACGAACCTCGTCGCCCGCCCCACGGCGCGCGCTGACGAACTCGAGGCGCACGAGCTGCGCCTGGGTGGGCGCCGTCTGCTCGAGCGGGTGGGCGTGCTGCGCCCCCGTTCTGTCGCCGTCGTCGGCGTCACCGCGTTCCGCACCGCGTTCTCCGTGCCGCGAGCCCGCATGGGCGCGCAGGAGGTGGGCGCGCTCAGCGGATGGCCGAAGGATATCCCGCTGTGGGTGGTACCCAACCCGAGTGGGCTGAACGCGCACGAGACGGTCGAGAGTCTCGCGGAATGGTGGCGGAAGGTGTGGGCGGCGAGCGCACCGTCATCCGCGCCGTAGCGAGACGGCCGCGCTGCGCGACGGGGCGTCGAGTCTCCGCGAAGGGCTGGTGTCAGCTGCCGGAGCGGTGGGCGGAATGATCGGCGACGTCGGGCTCGGCTCGCAGGATGTCGGCGATCTCCTCCTCCGGCCGCGGCGCGATGCTCTCGTCCGCCTCGATCTCGGGAACGATCGGCTGGTGTCGGTCGTCTCCGAGGGGAGAATCGTGGATCGGTTCGGACATCGTCTCTCCTTCATTCGGCACCGGCAGGATCCACCCGCGCGGCTTGGTAGTGCAGCATTGTGAAACCGTTCTCGAAGACGCGACTCTCGATCAGACGCAGATCCAGACGCGCATCCTCGGGCAGCGCCCGCAGTCCGCCACCGAGGATCACCGGGACGATGAAGAAGCGGAAGTCCCGTACGAGGCCTGCACGGATGGCCGGCGCGGCCGTCGTCGGCCCGAAGATCTCCACCTCCCCCGACGCATGCTGCGTGATACGGCGGATCTCGTCGAGCGTGAGCTGCGTGACGAGCCTGTGGTTCTCGCGCGTGAGCTCGTCTGAGGTCAGCGACGATGATGCGGCGACGATGTCGAGCCCCTGCCACAGCCGCGCGAACTCACGTTCGTCGTCACCCCAGTCCTCTCCCTCGGGCTCCGCCTCCCAGTAATGCATCAGGTCGTAGGTGCGCCGCCCGAGGATCTCGGTGGAGATCGCGGCCATCCGCTCGACGTGGAAACGGAACACCTGTTCGCTCGGCGCACCGAATTGGAAGTCGCCGTCGGGGCCGGCCGCGTACCCGTCGATCGAGATGGTCGCGGTGTAGCTCAGAGTTCCCATAGCCCATGCTCGCGCCGTGCGGTCGGATACGCAATCACCGTCGATGCATCCGTCGAAGCTCTGCACTGCCGCACGACCGGGTCGCGACTGCTCGCGCGCGAGAACCGGCTCACGAGAAGAGCTGACGCAGCGCGTCCAGGTCTCCGGCGTCGACGACCTTCTGCACGGCGTCGATGGTCGTCTGATTCGAGAACATGGGTCTCAACGTGTCGTTCCAGATCCGCTGCACGGTGCGGATGTCGCCGGCGTCGACCGCCCTGCCTGCCGCCTCGATCGCCTGCTGGTACGGGATCTGCAGGAATCCTGCAGGCGCGTCGTGCGGGCCGTAGTAGTCCACCCAGGGGGCGTCTGGGTTCGGTGTGAGCCAGAGCACCTGGCCCGGATGGATGTCCCGCCTGTGATTCATCGAGCCGAGGTTCGGGTAGGCACAGAGCCGTTCCGCGACCACGGCCTCGACGTCGCCGGGGGCGACGGTGTAGGTCACGGGAGTGCCGTTCTCGTCGACGCCCACCTCCCCCTGCGCGAACTCTCGCGCACCTCGATCGCGGAGAGTCCCCTGACGCTGCAGGTATAGCCCGTCGGTGTGGCTGATGACCTCGGACAGGCGGGAACAGGAGTCCGCCTCCGGCGATCCCGTCGAACTCGGCGTCGGCGTCGATTCCGCGGCCGTCACGGGAACCGCTGTCGAGGTCGGAGACGGTTCGGCCGCTCGAGTCGGGGCTGTGCTGGTGCACCCGACGAGCAGGGTCACGGTCAGCCCGAGTGCGGCTACGGCGACGGGGAGCCTGGCTGTGATCATGACGCCATGTTCGCAGAACGTCGGTGCGCCATCCACCAGGTCACGCAGCGATCGAGCGTCTGCCTCGAGCCCGGCGACAATGGCTTCATGACAGAGCACACACGCAGGCGGCTGAACTTCCTCATGCTCGGCCACTCGCCCGACGGTGCGACCGGTTGGCCGCATCCAGCGACGATCACCGTGCACCCTCGCGGCGAGACGACCCTGATCAACTTCTCGATGGGTCCGCACATCGCGAATGTCGGCGGACAGGTGCCGATAACGCGCGTGATCCACGACGGCGAGCTGAACGAGACCTTCGCCGAGGAGTTCGACGCCTGCGAGGCACGATGGCTCGTGCCGCACCTGGCCCGACTTGCCGCGGGTGAGAACCTCACCGAAGACGACCTCGCCCTGGCATATGAGGCACGGTTCGGTCGCCGCCCGAAGACGGAGACATCGACCGACATCACGTTCTGAGCGGACTGGAGCGGCTGTCAGATGTTGAAGCGGAAGTTCACCACATCACGTTAGTGGTAGGCATTTCACCGGCTGACTCGTGCGCTCACTGCTTCGCGCTGAGGCGGGACACGAGCGCGCGTGCGACCTCATCCGCCGTTCGTGCTGTCGTATCTAACTCCAAGACCTCATCTGACCACACCGCGTAATCGGCACGACGCCGCTGAACGTCCGCCCACGTCGGCTCGCCGACATGGGCGAGACCACGATCCCTGTTGCGAAGCCGCTGCACGTGCGTTCTTGCGTCCGTGATCACGAGGTGCACGAAGTCGAGCCGCGCGCCCGTCCGCAATGCCGCAGTCCGCCAGGTCTGCCGAGCCTCTTCACTATCGTTCACCGCATCGACCACGACGCTGCGACCGAGTTGCAGATTCAATTCCGCCATCGCGCGAGTCGCCTCGTACGCGGCTACGCCGACTTGCCGGCTCGCGGGCAGTCCGCAAGAGAGCATCGACTCCTCCACCGCGTCGATGGACAGGTGAATGGAGCCCCCGAGTGCAGCAGCGATCTCAGCGACGCTGGTCTTTCCGACCCCCGGAAGACCAGAGATCACGACAAGATGACCACTCACGCGATCCGCAATCCGGCATTGTCTGTGATCGTCGGCAATCTTCACCTCCGGGCCGTGGCTGCAGTCCAGCCTACGGTGATGCGTTTCGTCTCGCGGAGACCCGCACTGAGCGAGCGAAGCGAGACGAAGTGTCGCTCGACGACCGGGTTGGCTCAGACGTTGAAGCCGAACTCCACCGGGTTACGTCACCGTTAGCGGTGTGCACGGTGGCGGTCGAACGCGGAAAGATGGAGAGCATGTGCGCCACCAATCTGTGGGCGATCAACGCCGCAGCCTTCACTTCGGAATTCCAACGATTCACCGAGGATAAGCTGGGCGTGCCTCCCCTGCGGACCACCATGCGCATAACCTCTGGTCGAGTGCGGGGCTCGTCGGCGGTATTCACACTGACCCGCCGGATGTGCGACTGCGACAGTCTCATCGGGCGTCGCAACGACGCGCCGGTCCACGGTGAGATCGACGCCGACGCGTGGCTCGGGTGGTTGCGCGAGATGCCGGACCACGTCACGAAGGTCTCGCGCATCGCAGTACTCCGCGCGTGGAGCCCTGAGGACGACGATGTCGTGCCCTCCCACGCTCGAGGTGTCCGAGTAGCAGATCTCACCGAGGACGTGCTCCGCGACATCCGCGACGACAGTCTGCTGACTATCGACTACCCGCGGATGGCCTGAGCCCAGGCCACTTCCAAGCGCCGTTCAGTTGTTGAAGCGGAACTCCACCACGTCGCCGTCCTGCATGACGTAGTCCTTGCCCTCGAGCCGCGCCTTGCCCTTCGCGCGGGCCTCGGCGACGGAGCCGGTCGCGACGAGATCCTCGAACGAGATGACCTCGGCCTTGATGAAGCCCTTCTCGAAGTCGGTGTGGATCACGCCTGCCGCCTGCGGCGCCTTCGCGCCCTGCGGGATGGTCCAGGCGCGCGACTCCTTGGGACCGGCGGTGAGATAGGTCTGCAGACCGAGCGTCGCGAAGCCGATGCGGGCGAGCTGGTCGAGACCCGATTCGGTCTGACCGGTGGCCTCCAGCAGCTCCTGCGCGTCCTCCGGGTCCAGCCCGATCAGCTCCGACTCGATCTTCGCGTCGAGGAACACGGCCTGCGCGGGCGCGACAAGAGCCTGCAGCTCTGCCTTCCGCTCCTCGTCGGTGAGCACCGATTCGTCGACGTTGAACACGTAGATGTACGGCTTCGCCGTCAGCAGACCGAGCTCCTTGATCGGCGACAGGTCGATGCCCGCCGTCGAGAGCAGCTGACCGCGCTCGAGCGCATCCTTCGCCGCGTTCGCGGCATCCAGAACCGACGGGTCGGTCTTCTTCTGCTTCACTTCCTTCTCGAAGCGCGGCAGCGCCTTCTCGATCGTCTGCAGATCGGCGAGCATGAGCTCGGCGTTGATGGTCTCCATGTCGCCCTTGGGGTCGACGGTTCCCTCGACATGCACGACGTCATCGTCGACGAAGCCGCGCACGACCTGCGCGATCGCGTCGGCCTCGCGGATGTTGGCGAGGAACTGGTTGCCGAGCCCCTCCCCTTCGCTGGCTCCGCGCACGATGCCGGCGATGTCGACGAACGACACGGTGGCGGGCAGGATGCGCTCGCTGCCGAAGATTCCGGCCAGCACCTGCAGGCGCGGATCGGGCAGGTTCACCACGCCGATGTTCGGCTCGATCGTCGCGAACGGGTAGTTCGCTGCGAGCACGTCGTTCTTGGTCAGCGCGTTGAAGAGGGTGGACTTGCCGACGTTGGGCAGGCCGACGATTCCGATAGTAAGAGCCACGGGATACGAGTCTACCGGCGGGGACGCCTCCCGCCGGCGTGCACTGCTCAGGTGCGCGAATCACCGGTGTTCGGCGGGCTGCGGCGAGTCTGCGGGCCGGCATCCGGATGTCGCGGGATGGTGGATCCGTGCCCCTGGATTTCACTGCGATCGACTTCGAGACGGCGAACTCCAGCCCCGCCTCGGCCTGCTCGGTCGGCCTCGTACGAGTCCGAGACGGCCAGGTCGTCGCACAGACGGGATGGCTGATCCGCCCGCCGATGGGCCACGACCAGTTCAACGAGTGGAACATCCGGATCCACGGCATCCACCCGCACGACGTCATCGGCGCCGCGACGTGGGCAGAGCAGCTCGACCGCCTGTGCGATTTCGCCGCAGACGACGTGCTCGTCGCGCACAACGCCGGGTTCGATCTGAACGTTCTGCGCCGCGCCTGCGAGGTCACCGGCCTCGTCGCTCCCCCGTACCGCTCGCTGTGCTCGCTCGCTGTGGCGCGGAAGACCTACACACTCGACTCGTACCGTCTTCCCCTGGCCGCCGCGGCGGCCGGCTTCGGTGAGTTCGCGCACCACGATGCGCTGGCCGACGCCCGCGCATGCGCCCAGATCGTGATCGACGCGGCCCGACGAGCCGCCGCAGACGATGTGCCTGCTCTCGGCGCCGCTCTGGGTGTGTCGCTGTCAGCGCCGCTCGTCTGCGAGCTCGAGCCCGCTGTGGCCTGACCGGTCGACATCGGACACAATGGTCAGGTGACGAGCGGACAAGGCGAACAGAGCGGACTGAGCGGACTGAGCCTCGAGGTGATCGAGGGCACCTTCGACCTGGCCCGGCAGGGCCGCACCAGGCCCCTCGGCGAGATGATCGATGCCGGAGTGCCGGTCGACGTGCGCAATCCGCGTCAGGACACGCTGCTGATCGTCGCGGCATACGCGGAGCACCTCGAGACCGTCGCGGATTTGATCGCGCGAAGCGCCGACCTGGATGCCGTGAATGCCAACGGCCAGACCGCGGTCTCGTGCGCCGTGTTCCGGCGCAACGAGACGCTGCTGCGGATGCTGCTCGACGCCGGCGCCGATCAGGATGCCGGCGGTCACAGCGCTAAGCAGATCGCCGACCAGTTCGGCCTCGGCGACATGCGCGCCGTGCTCGACTCCTACTGAGAAGGCTCAGCAGGGCTCCGCGGGCTCAGGCGCCGCCCGGCACGCACGACAGCAGTGCGATGACCACGACGGACGTCGCCAGGAACGCCCCGATGAACCACCACGAGCTCAGCTCGTGCCCCTCTTCGCGGCGCACGCGGAAGAGCACGTCGGCACGGCGGGCGGGATCGAACCCGGGCTGCACGGTGGCCTTCGCCTGCTGAGCGGCCATGATCTGCTCCTCGGTGACCCGAAGGATGCGACCGGTCGGGGTGGTGATGTGCGCGGCGCGCCTGGGACTCGCAGACGTCTCGTTCAACGGCATCCCGAGCACTCCTTCTTCATGACCATGCCGGCGTGCTGATCACACCGTGCCCCCTTATTCTGCCAGCCTCCGCTGGGAATGCCGGGACGCGCGGTCTGATGCTCGATTCAGAGCCACTTCGAGACGAGGTGATCCGACACGATGCGGCGCAGTGTGCCGGACGCTCCGCGCAGCACCACGCTCTCGGTGTAGAGGTAGTTGCCCTCGCGGCGCACACCCCGCACCAGCTGACCGTCGGTGACGCCGGTGGCGACGAAGATCGTGTTGTTGCCCTGCACGAGGTCGTCGGCCTCGTACACCTTGTCGAACTCGAGCCCTGCGTCGACGCCGCGCTGGCGCTCGTCGTCGTCCCGGGGCCACAGCACGCCCTGGATGTGACCGCCCAGTGCCTTGATCGCGCACGCGGTGACGATGCCCTCGGGGCTGCCGCCGATGCCGACGCACATGTCGGTGCGTGCGTCGTGACGAGCGGCGTTGATGCCGCCTGCGACGTCACCGTCGCTCATCAGTCGGGTGCCGGCTCCGGCCTCCCGGATCTCTGCGATGAGCTTCTCGTGACGGGGGCGGTTCAGCACCGAGACGACGAGCTCGTCGACCGGCTTGCCGAGAGCCTTGGCCAGGCGACGGACGTTCTCGCCGATGGGCTTGCGGATGTCGACCACGCCGATCCCCGCCGGCCCTGTGACCAGCTTGTCCATGTAGAAGACAGTCGACGCGTCGAGCATCGAGCCGCGATCCGAGACGGCCAGCACGGAGAGAGCGTTCTGACGCCCCTCGGCAGTCAGCGTCGTCCCGTCGATCGGGTCGACGGCGATGTCGCACTCGGGGCCTCGACCGGTGCCGACGACCTCGCCGTTGAACAGCATCGGCGCATTGTCCTTCTCGCCCTCGCCGATGACGACGCGACCCTGGAAGTCGACGGTGCCGAGAAAGGCGCGCATCGCGTCGACGGCCGCACCGTCGGCTGCCTCCTTCGCCCCTCGACCGATGAACGGCACCGCGCGGATCGCCGCCGCCTCGGTGGCGCGAACGAGTTCCATCGCGAGGTTGCGGTCGGGGCGGAGGGGGCTGAGATCTGCTGTGAGGCTCACCATGCGGGTCAGCCTAGTGACGACGGAGGATGGAAATCAGGACTTTTCACGAAATGAAAGCGAAGAAAACGCAGTTCTTGCCAGTTGATAAAGATACGCGCCCGAGCGGACGTAACCACGGAAGAATCCCCACCCCTGCGGGCTAAAGTGAGCATGCACCCCGACCGACAGAAGCAGGAGAACTCATGCCCGTCGCCACTCCGGAACAGTACGCAGAGATGCTCGACCGCGCGAAGGCCGGTGGCTTCGCGTATCCCGCCTTCAACGTCTCGAGCTCGCAGACGATCAACTCCGTGCTGCAGGGTCTCACCGAGGCAGGCTCGGACGGCATCATCCAGGTGACCACGGGCGGCGCCGACTACTTCGCCGGCCACACCGTCAAGGCTCGCGCGACCGGAGCCCTCGCCTTCGCGCGCTACGCGACCGAGGTCGCCAAGAACTACCCTGTGACCGTCGCGCTGCACACCGACCACTGCCCGAAGGATGCCCTGGCCGGCTTCGTCGAGCCGCTGATCGCGGCATCCGAAGAAGAGGTGAAGGCCGGTCGCAACCCGATCTTCCAGTCCCACATGTGGGACGGCTCGGCTGTGCCGCTCGACGAGAACATCGAGATCGCCCAGCAGCTGCTGCCGCGGATGAAGGCGATCAACGCGATCCTCGAGGTCGAGATCGGTGTCGTCGGCGGCGAGGAGGACGGGGTCGCGCACGAGGGCTCGAACGACGCCCTGTACACCACCTTCGCCGACGTCGACCAGGCGATCCAGGCTCTCGGCCTCGGCGAGCAGGGCCGCTACATCGCCGCCCTCACCTTCGGCAACGTGCACGGCGTGTACAAGCCGGGTGGCGTGAAGCTGCGTCCCGAGCTGCTGGGCGAGATCCAGGCTGAGGTCGCCGCCAAGTACGGCACCGGCCCGAAGCCGCTCGACCTCGTCTTCCACGGCGGCTCCGGCTCGAGCGACGAGGAGATCGCCCTCGCAGTCGCGAACGGCGTGATCAAGATGAACATCGACACCGACACGCAGTACGCGTACACGCGTGCGATCGCCGACTACATGTTCAAGAACTACGACGGTGTGCTGAAGGTCGACGGCGAGGTCGGCAACAAGAAGCAGTACGACCCGCGCGCCTGGGGCAAGATCGCCGAGTCGGCGATGGCCGCGCGCGTGGTCGAGTCGACCCGTCAGCTCGGCTCGTACGGCCAGTCGAAGAGCTGACTCCCGCCGATCTCGAAGAGGGATGCCCCGGACCGCCAGCCGGTCCGGGGCATCCCTCCTTCTGCAGGGCGCTGAGCCCGTTCCCGCACGCGCGCGACCGAGCGTCGCGCGTCGGCGAGCGCGCGCTCAGCGCTTGAGCACGCGGCGCGCCCAGATCACCATGTCGATGATCGCGTCGACGATCAGCAGCACGCCGAGCCCACGCAGCAGCGGAGATCGGGCCCTGCTCGCGGCGACACCGGCGGCGAGCTCGGCCGCGCTGATCGCGGCTCCGATGGTCGGGCGCTCACGCACGAACCGCGCGGCGCGCGGCAGCGGCCGCTCGCGTCGGGTGAGGGCGGTGACCTCGCCGATCCCCGCGACGGCGAGGTCGGCCACTGTGCGCGGCCAGCCGCGCGGCGTGAAGCGGCGCCCGGTCGTCTGCTCGGCGACTCCGGCGGTGATGAGCGCGTCCGGCACACCGAACGCGGCGACGAACGCACGCACGCGATCCAGCTCGCCCTGCGTGCCGCCCAGCGCCTCCGGCGCGCATGCGCGCGTCGCCGCCGCGACATCGACTGCGTCGCCCAGATTCAGCCCCTGCAGCTCCTCGGTCGTGCCGTCGGCCTCGAGCAGCATGCGACGGTAGACATCCGCGCTCTCGGGCACCCCGATCGCGTCGATGTCGAGCACCGGCCGCGTGAGCCGCTCGATGTTCGGCCAGAACATGCCCGTGCGCCCACCGGCCGTGACCTCCACCCAGGCGTCGCCGTGCTGTGGAAGGTTCAGCTCGATGATCGGCTCGTCCGCGCGGCCTCCTGACAGCGCCATGTGCGGCTGGTCGGTCGCGTAGCGGTAAAGAGACCAGGTCCCGTCCTCGAGATAGTCGACGTCGACGCCTGTCACCTGCGCGGTGATGCGCGCGCCCCACGGCCCGCGCCGGGAGAACTCCGCCACTCGCACCGGCGCGAGTTCGAAGTCGATGTCGTCGTCGTCGGCATCGAGCATCCCGAACCCGGCGAGGTCTTCAGACGCGGCGGCCGGGTCGTCGAGCTGTTCGAACGCTGCGCCGTACTGCTCGTCGAGCTCCTGATCGACCTCTTCGAGTGCGTCGTCGGTCAGGCCGAGATGCAGCGTGAGCGCGGCGGTCTGGAACAGCCGCTGCAGGTCGAGGGCGCTCAGGTCGAAACGCAGGCGGTCGTCGTCGTCGAGAGCGACGACGTGCCCGCTCTCGGTCACCGGGATCAGGAAGACGGCTTCGTCGCCGTCGAAGACTCGGGATGCCGCGAGCACCCGCTCCTTTCGCAGCAGCTCCGCCGCGATCGGGGTCGGGTCGACGCCTTCCGAGGAATCGACCGAGGCGTAGTTGACGTGGAACGCGATCTGATCTGCTGACACCCCTCGAGGCTACCCGTCGTCACTCGACGGGAGGTGTCAGCAGTCCTGTCGTGAAGGCCGGATCGCTGAACATCACCACCGAGATGCACCCCGACACGAGCGACATCGTGATGACGAAGCCGACCAGCGGGATCCACCACGCCGACCTGCCGCGCTTCAGCTGACGCAACGACAGCCACGCGGTCACCGCGTATCCGACGAGCAGAACGACCACGGCGACGACGCCCCAGGTTCGCGCGGCCGCATAGTTGGTGAATTCGCCGTCGATGCCGATCATCTGCATCGAGTCGTTCAGAGTCGATGCCATGTTCACGAACTGCGGGATCGACGAGAGCACGTTCACCAGGCCGAACCCCAGCAGCACGAGGGTGACCAGACGACCCATCGGGCGAGCGGGAGCGCTCGGGGCCGTGGGTCGTGCGGCCGTCGGCGCGGGCTCGGGAGCGGATGCCACGGGATCGGCGCCCAGCGGAGGCAGTCCTGCGCGCGCACGCTGCTCTTCCGGAGACGCGTACTCGCCGTACTGCGGCCGCTCGATGCTCATGTGCGCGAGACCCGGCCGCCCAGGGCACGCTCGTCGCGCTTGCCCGAGTTGTCCTGGCGCAGCTCCTTGGGCAGCGAGAACATGAGGTCCTCCTCCGCCGTGCGCACCTCTTCGATGTCGGTATAGCCCGCCTCGTCGAGCGCGTCGAGCACCTCGCGCACGAGCACCTCGGGCACCGAGGCGCCGCTGGTCACGCCGACGGTGCGCACACCGTCGAGCCATTCCTGCCTGACCTCGTCGGCGTAGTCGACGCGGTACGCGGCCTTCGCTCCGTACTCCAGCGCGACCTCGACCAGGCGCACGCTGTTCGAGGAGTTCGCCGATCCGACGACAATGACGAGATCCGCATCCTTCGCGACCTTCTTGATGGCCACCTGACGGTTCTGGGTGGCGTAGCAGATGTCGTCGGAGGGCGGGTTCTGCAGCTCGGGGAAGCGGGTGCGCAGCCGGTTGACGGTCTCCATCGTCTCGTCGACGGAGAGCGTGGTCTGCGACAGCCAGACGACCCTGCTGGGGTCTCGCACGACGACCGTGTCGGCCTCGGCGGGCGAATTGACGACGGTCACGCGCTCGGGTGCGTGGCCCGCGGTGCCCTCGACCTCTTCGTGACCGTCGTGACCGATCAGCAGGATCTCGAAGTCGTCTCGGGCGAAGCGCACCGCCTCGCGGTGCACCTTGGTGACCAGCGGGCAGGTCGCGTCGATCGCGTGCAGACCTCTATCCGCGGCGCCCTGCACGACCGCCGGTGAGACGCCGTGCGCACTGAAGACGACGTGGGCGCCCTCGGGAACCTCGTCGACCTCCTCGACGAAGATCGCGCCCTTCTGCTCGAGTTCGGTGACGACATGGATGTTGTGCACGATCTGCTTGCGCACGTACACCGGAGCGCCGTAGCGCTCGAGCGCCTTCTCGACAGCCACGACGGCGCGGTCGACACCCGCGCAGTAGCCGCGAGGAGCGGCCAGCAGCACGCGCTTCTCGCCGTCGACCGGACGGTTCTCGAGGCGCGCACGCTCGACGGCGCGACGACGGGTCGGGATGTGCGGCAGAGGCAGCGAGACAGTGGTTGAGCTCACTCCGTCAGTCTACCGATGCCACCTGTTCGCGGGCCGGGAGCGGGCGGCCCGGCGGGCCGTGTCGCATGGGGGGCCGACACTCCAGATGTCGGACCGATTCACGGGAACCGTCCGACATCTGGAGTGTCGGCCCCCGGAATGCATCGCCCGGCCCGGCCGCGGACGCCGTGTCGGCGGCATCCGGAAGAATGGCGGGGTGACCGTCTTCGAAGCCACCGCCATCCCCGGCGAGCCGCCTCCCGCCGACTCGGTCGCCCCGCGCGACTCGACGCCAGCGGCACCGACATCGGTCGCGCGCCTGAACGGCACCATCCGCGACTTCATCGCCCGCTGGAACACCGTCTGGGTCGAGGGCGAGATCACCTCATGGAACGTGCGCGGCGGCAACGTCTTCGCGCGCCTGAAGGACACCCGCTCCGACGCGCAGATCTCGGTTCGCGTCTGGTCGAGCGTGCGCCCGCGCATCCCCGCCGACCTCACCGTCGGCGATCACGTCGTCGCTGCCGTCAAAGCCGACTACTTCGTCAAGGGCGGCGACTTCAGCTTCATCGTCTCGGCGATGAAGCATGTGGGCCTCGGCGATCAGCTCGAGCGGCTCGAGAAGCTGCGCGTGCAGCTGCGGCAGGAGGGTCTGTTCGACTCGCCGCGCAAGAAGAGCCTGCCGTTCCTGCCGCATTGCATCGGACTGATCACCGGCGAGCGCTCGGATGCCGAGAAGGACGTGCATCGCAACGCCGAGCTGCGCTGGCCGCAGGTGCGCTTCCGCACCGAGCACGTCGCCGTCCAGGGCGACCGGTGCGTTCCCGAGGTGCTCGCGGCGCTGCAGCGGCTGGATGCCCATCCCGACGTCGACGTGATCATCATCGCCCGCGGCGGCGGCGACCCGCAGACCCTGCTCGGCTTCAGCGACGAGCGGCTCGTGCGTGCCGTCGCAGCCGCATCCACGCCGGTCGTCAGCGCGATCGGGCACGAGAACGACCATCCCCTGCTCGACGACGTCGCCGATCTGCGCGCCTCGACCCCGACGGATGCCGCGAAGCGGGTCGTTCCGGATGTCGGGGAGCAGCGCGCGATCGTCGCGCAGCTGCGGGCGCGCGCGACGACGCGGCTGACGCAGCGCGTCTCCCACGACATCGCTCAGCTCGAGCAGCTGCGCTCGCGCCCGGTGCTGCGCTCCCCCGATCCGATCATCGACGACCGCGCCCAGGAGGTGTGGCTGCTGGTATCCCGAGGTCGCGACACCGTCACCAGAGAGCTGGATGCCGCGCACCGATCCACCTCCGAGCTGCGCGCCTCGCTGCGCGCCCTCTCTCCCGCCGCCACGCTCGCGCGCGGCTACGCCATCGCGCACCTCGACGACGGACGCATCCTCAGCGATGCGGTCGACGCGCCGGCGGGCACGGCGATGACGGTGACGGTGGATCGCGGATCCATCCGCGCCGTGTCGGAGGGGCGGATACCCGAAGACCGCTGAACAGCAGCACACTGCTCTGCTGCCCCTGCGCTCCGGGGGCCGACACTCCACCTGTCGGACGGTCCCCGCGAATGCGTCCGACATCTGGCGTGTCGGCCCCCGGTCTGTTCGCGCAGACCGCTCCCCCGCGGCACGCTGCGGCGGATCGGGGCGTCCGACACGCCGGTAGGATGGGGGCGTGACTGCCCCCAGCGACTCCCCCGTCGAAGACCTGTCGTTCGAGGCCGCACGCGACGAGCTCGTGCGCGTGGTCGCGGAGCTCGAGCAGGGTTCCCCCACGCTCGAGCACTCGCTCGCGCTCTGGGAGCGCGGCGAGGCGCTGGCGGCACGCTGCGAGGAATGGCTGCTCGGCGCGAAGCGCCGTCTCGATGCGGCTCGGGACGCGGCATCCGGCGGAGCAGGCGAATGAGCCGCGAACCGCGCGTCGTCGCAGGTCTCGGACGACCCGAGACCGCCCAGGAGACCGCTGACCGCAAGGCGGAGTCGAGCCGGGTCTACCGGTCGAGTCAGACGTTCCGCAACCTCATCGCCGCACTCATCGTGACGGTCGGCGTGGTCGCCGTCGTCGTTCTCGGCGTGCCGCGCGGCCAGGTTCCCGATCGCCCCGCGATCGACGTCGCCGCGATCGCCGCGGACGTCGAGACGTCGATGCAGCGCCCCGCCCTCGTCGTCGAGCCCGACGAGTACTGGCGGGTCAACGAGGCCGCCCTCTCGGGCGGCAGCACCCGGGTGTGGACGATCACCCTCGCCCCGGCTGCCGACGACGAGCGCGGATTCGTCCGCGTGGCACAGGCCTTCGGCGCCGACGTCGGCTGGGCCCCGCAGGTGCTCGACGGCATGGCTCCGAACGGCACCACGACGATCGATGGGCGCGAGTGGGACGAGTTCGACCTGCGCGGTCGGGGCACCGCCAACATCTCGTACGCCATCGGGACCCAGGCCGGCCCCGACTACATCCTGCTGTACGGCTCGCAGTCGCCCGAGGCGACCGCCGAGCTGGCAGAGACCCTGTCCGCACAGATCGACGACCTTGAGGAGGCCGAATGACCGCAACGCTCACACCCGCTGAGGCATGGCGGGAGATGCTCGATGGCAACAGGCGATTCGTCGCCGGCACGCCGGCGCACCCGCACCAGGACGTCTCCAAGCGTCACGAGCTGGCCGACGGTCAGGCGCCGATCGCGACGCTGTTCGGATGCTCGGATTCGCGCCTCGCCGCCGAGATCATCTTCGACAAGGGTCTGGGCGACCTGTTCGTCGTCCGCAACGCGGGACAGGTGATCGGCGAGTCGATCGTCGCCAGCCTCGAGTACGCCGTGGGCATTCTCAACGTGCCGCTGATCGTCGTGCTCGCCCACGACTCGTGCGGCGCGGTGCGTGCGGCCATCGACGGCACCGCCATCGACTCGCCCCCGCTTCCGGCCGGAATCTGGAAGCTGATCGCACCGATCGTCCCGGCAGCGCGCAAGGTGCTCGCCGAGACCGGCGGCACGACGACCGCCGACATCGACGCCGAGCTGGTCGGCCGCGAGCACCTGCGCAACACCGTCGCCGATCTGCTGCACTCGTCCGAGATGATCAGCAACGCGGTCGCCGCGGGCCGACTGGGCATCGTTGGCGCCAACTACCGCCTCGCAGAGGGCACTGCGGTGCCCGTCGTCACTGTGGGCATCGACACCGAGGGGCACATCCCCGCTTCTGAGGAGGTATCGGCATGACCGACATCGAGTACCGCATCGAACACGACACCATGGGCGAGGTGCGCGTTCCCGCCAAGGCCCTGTACAGCGCCCAGACTCAGCGCGCCGTCGAGAACTTCCCGATCTCGGGCAAGGGACTCGAGTCCACTCAGATCGCCGCACTGGCCCGCATCAAGAAGGCTGCCGCCCTCGCGAACAAGGAGCTCGGCACGCTCGACGCAGCGATCGCGGACGCGATCGCTCAGGCGGCCGACGAGGTGGCCTCCGGCAAGCACGACGGCGAGTTCCCGGTCGACACCTACCAGACCGGTTCTGGCACCTCGTCGAACATGAACATGAACGAGGTGCTGGCGAACCTGGCATCCGGAATCCTCGGCTCGGCCGTGCACCCGAACGACCACGTCAACGCGTCGCAGTCGTCGAACGACGTCTTCCCGACGTCGGTGCACATCGCGGTCACCCAGGCGCTCATCGACACCCTCATCCCGTCGCTCGACCACCTCGCCGTCGCCCTCGAGGCGAAGGCGGAGCTGTGGAAGGACGTCGTCAAGTCCGGCCGCACCCACCTCATGGACGCGACCCCGGTCACGCTCGGCCAGGAGTTCGGCGGCTACGCGCGCCAGATCCGGCTGGGCATCGAGCGCGTGCAGTCAGCCCTCCCCCGCGTGGCGGAGGTGCCCCTCGGCGGCACCGCTGTGGGCACCGGCATCAACACTCCGACCGGCTTCCCGCAGAAGGTCATCGAGCTGCTCGCGGCCGAGACCGAGCTTCCGATCACCGAGGCGAAGGACCACTTCGAGGCTCAGGCCAACCGTGACGGGCTCGTCGAGACGTCGGGCGCTCTGCGCACCATCGCCGTGTCGCTGACCAAGATCAACAACGACCTGCGCTGGATGGGCTCGGGCCCGAACACCGGTCTCGGCGAGCTGCACATCCCCGACCTGCAGCCGGGATCGTCGATCATGCCCGGCAAGGTCAACCCGGTCGTGCCCGAGGCCGTGCTCATGGTGTGCGCGCGCGTGATCGGCAACGACGCGACCGTCGCCTGGGCCGGCGCGTCGGGCTCGTTCGAGCTGAACGTCGCCATCCCCGTGATGGGCACCGCGCTGCTGGAGTCGATCCGTCTGCTCTCGAACGCCGTGCGCGTGCTGGCCGACAAGACCGTCGACGGACTCGAGGCCAACGTCGAGCGCGCCGCCGCGTTCGCCGGTATGAGCCCGTCGATCGTCACGCCGTTGAACAAGGTCATCGGTTACGAGGCCGCCGCGAAGATCGCCAAGCACTCGGTCGCGAAGGGCATCACGGTGCGAGACGCCGTGATCGACCTCGGCTACGTCGAGCGCGGGGAGATCTCGGAGGAGGAGCTCGATGCGAAGCTCGACCTCCTGTCGATGACCCACCCGGGCTGAGGCCTTCGGTCGTCCGGTCTTCCGCGTTACATTCCGGGGGCCGACACTCCAGATGTCGGACGTTTCGCCATGATCCGTCCGTCACCTGGAGTGTCGGCCCCCGTTTTGCATCCATCCCCATCCCGCAGGATGAGGCGGGTTGTCCACAATCCCCGGTGAACGCGGCCAGGCATGAACGTCGCGTCCCGGATGCTGGGGGCATGTTCGATCCTCTTGATCTGCTCACCCGCCTCGGTGGGCTCGCGCAGGGCACTCAGCTTCAGGACTACGGCGTCACACGCATGCAGCTCAGCAAGGCGGTGCGCGGCGGACGGATCGAGCGGTTGCGCCCGGGCGTCTTCGCGACACCCGCAGCAGCGGGCGATGAACGCGACGCCGCACGGCACGGGGGCGCGCTCACATGCGCCGCCGCCCTGCGGAACCTGGGCGTGTGGGTGATGTCGACGGACGCAGCACCTCATGTCTGGGTCGGCCGCCGTGGACGCGTCTACCCTCATTCCGGATGCCATTGCGTCAGCCACTACTTCCGCAGCGGGCGGGTGCGCTTCGGCGTCGTCGACGTCGAGACCGCCCTTGTACATCTCTACCGCTGCGAGGGTGAGGAGTCGTTCTTCGCCTCGCTCGAGTCGGCGCTGGCGCAGCGGAAGCTCACCCGATCCGCACGCGCACGCGTCCGCGAGGCACTGCCGACGCATGCACGGTGGCTCGTCGACTTCGCCCGTTCGGACGCCGACAGCGGCCTCGAATCGCTGCTGCGGCTGCGGCTGCATCTGCTGGGGATCGCGCTGGATTGTCAGGTGGTGATCGCCGGTGTCGGACGGGTCGACTTCGTCGTCGACGGACGCCTCATCATCGAGGCGGACGGCAAGGAGAACCATGACGGCACCACCATGCGGCACAAGGATCTGGTTCGGGATGCCGCGGCATCCGCCCTCGGATACGAGACGCTGCACTTCGACTACGCCCAGATCATGCACGACTGGGCGACGGTGCAGCGCTCCATCATCGCAGCCCTGAAGCGCACGGCTCAGCGGGCGTGACGTCCGCTGTGGATAACTCCGACGGGGTCTTGCCGATCCGGGTTACCGTGGTGCGGTGACGATGACGACCACCCTTGTGCGCACGGGCTCGGCCCTCGCGGCTGCCGGTCTGCTCGTCGGGATGCTGTCGGCGTGCACCCCGGAAGCGGATCCCACTCCCACACCCACGAAGACCGCCGCCTTCGCCACGGATGAGGAGGCGTTCGCCGCCGCCGAGGAAACGTATCGGGCGTTCATCCGGGAGAACAGCCGCGTGGACGGAAATGAGGATGCACTACTCGGTGGTATCGCTTTGGAAGAACACCTGAAAGCCGAAGAACAGCTCAAGGACGCTGGAGTGCGGGGGATGGGTGAAGCACGGGTGAAGTCGTTTGTCGTCGTACCTTCTTCACTATCGACGGATCGAACGTCGCTCACCGCGGAGGCATGCGTAGATATTTCCGATGTACGAGTCGTCGACGACAGCGGAGAGGATGTCACTCCAAACGGGCGACCGAACATTATCGCCACGCGAGTTGAGATGGAGCTATCGGGTGGTCGGTTCCTGATATTCAAGGACCTAGATAGGGAGAACGAAGAGTGCGCCGGCTAGGTATCGCACTGCTTTTCGGTCTGTTGACCCCGCTTGCGCCTGCACTGATGGCTCAGGCGGACACTCCTTATTGCGCTCCAGCGATTGAGCTCGCTCTCGGCGGGTGCCCGCGCGCCGAGGTTAGCGGCGGCAAAGTCAACGCGGGTGGCTCGATGACTACCCCGGGCGCGGAAAACCGGCAGATCTCGCGTGGCTCCCAGGGAACCAACGCCACGATCGGACTCATAACGCCTGCGCCGCGCACTTTCGAAGAATGTCTGTCGAGCTGGGACTCGATGATCTTTTGCTGGGAGGCCCGATCCGCCGGCGATGAAACGCCACCCGAAGAGGGCGAAGAGTCACCGGGTCTTCCGCCCATCACGATCACGGACCTCGCCAGCTTCTCGCCCGCCAAGGGCACCGTGCTCGGTGAACCGGACAACCTCGGAGTCGCGGGGCTTCCGACGAACTTCGTCACCCAGGCTGAGACACACGTCCGTTCCGGCCAGCTGTTCGGATTCCCCATCGATGTGCGCTTCACACCGGTGTCGTACACCTTCCATTACGGTGACGGGGAGTCACGTACTGCCCCCTCCCCCGGCGCGAGCTGGGAGAGCCTCGGGCAGGCCCAGTTCACCCCGACCGATACCAGCCACACGTACGCAGAACGTGGCACGTACGACGCCACCGTCGACATCGCGTACACGGCGGAGATAGATCTGGGTGTCGGATGGTTCCCGATCGAGGGGCAGCTCGACATCCCGGGTCCGACGCAGCAGATCCGCATCTTCGAAGCGCACACCGCCCTCGTCGCTCGCACCTGCACGGAGCAGCCCTCAGCCCCCGGCTGCTGATCCGACATCCCCTCAGCCGCGTTCACCTCTCGGACTGCGCTCGGCGCACCTCACCGTTCCCCCTTCGCGGCGACAAGCGCGTGCGACGCGGAGAGTGCGCGGCGCTGAGCGCAGTCGCCGCCGAACGCCTGGGCCCAGGATCCTGCCGTGCGCGGGCCCGCCCGGGCATCCGGCCCCCGTCCCGTCCGCCGCAGACCCGCTGAACACGATACGAAGCGGGGGCCGACACTCCAGATGTCGGACGGATTCCCGCGAAACGTCCGTCATCTGGAGTGTCGGCCCCCTGAACGTCAAGGCTCCGCGACGTCACGGCCCGACACGAATGCGCCGGCGAGCGGGCGACCCCGTCAGCTCAGCTCGCCGCCCTCCAGCAGCTCGGTCACGAGGGCCGCGATGGCCGAACGCTCCGAGCGCTGCAGCGTGACGTGCCCGAACAGGTCGTGCCCCTTCAGCGTCTCGATCACGCTCGCGATGCCGTCGTACCGGCCGACGCGCAGGTTGTCGCGCTGTCCGACGTCGTGTGTGAGGATGACCCGGGAGTTCTGGCCGATCCGGCTCAGCACGGTCAGCAGCACGTTGCGCTCCAGAGACTGCGCCTCGTCGACGATGACGAACGCGTCGTGCAGCGATCGTCCGCGGATGTGCGTGAGCGGCAGCACCTCCAGCATCCCGCGCGCCACGACCTCCTCCAGCACGTTGCCCGAGACCACCGACCCAAGGGTGTCGAACACCGCCTGACCCCACGGGCCCATCTTCTCGCCCTGGTCCCCGGGCAGATACCCGAGCTCCTGCCCGCCGACGGCGAACAGCGGGCGGAACACGATGATCTTCTTCTGCTGCTGCCGCTCGAGCACGGCCTCGAGCCCCGCGCACAGCGCCAGCGCCGACTTTCCGGTGCCGGCACGCCCACCCAGCGACACGATGCCGACCTCGGGGTCGAGCAGCAGGTCGATCGCTATCCGCTGCTCGGCCGAGCGGCCGTGCATTCCGAACACCTCGCGGTCGCCTCGCACCAGCCGGTACTCGCCCTCGGCCACGACACGACCCAGCGCCGAACCTCGTTCGGAGTGGATGATCAGGCCGGTGTTCACGGGCATCCCCCGCACCTGTTCACTGAGGCCGACCTCGCTCTCGTACAGGTCGCTCATCTCGTCGCCCGAGAGGTCGAGGGTCGTGATGCCCGTCCATCCGGCATCCACCGCCTGCTCGGCGAGGTACTCCTCCGCCGCCAGCCCGAGGGATGCGGCCTTCACGCGCATCGGCAGGTCTTTCGACACGATTGTGACGTCCTGCCCGTCGGCGGCGAGCTGCGCGGCGGTCGCGAGGATGCGACTGTCGTTGTCGCTGATCCGGATGCCCGCGGGCAGCACCGACATGTCGACATTGCCCAGCTCGACACGCAGAGTGCCGCCGTCGCCCACCTCGATCGGGAAGTCCAGGCGACCGTGCTCGACGCGCAGCTCGTCGAGGTGACGCAGCGCGCGTCGGGCGAAGTAGCCGAGCTCGGGATCGTGACGCTTGCCCTCCAGCTCGCTGATCACGACGACGGGGAGGACGATCGAGTGCTCCGCGAAACGGAACAGAGCCTGCGGATCGCTCAACAGCACCGAGGTGTCGAGCACATACGTGCGAAGAGCCGTGTCATCGTGTGACACGGCTCGGGCTGCTGACGTGGACTGCTGCTGTGCTGTACGTGTGGTCACGATCCACTCCCACTCGGGATGTGCTCCCGGCTCTGCAGAGAGTCGACCAGGGTCACGAGTCGCGATCCTTGAGGCCGACCCGACCGGACACGGTGTCCGATGCCATGAACGTACTTCCGCGGCCGACGCCGCGACAGCAACGGCGTATGGCGTGTCGGCTAAGAGACGGTGAACGGCGCGCGGCCGAATGCAGCGAGCGCGGCGAGCGCGGCGAGCGCGGCGAGCGCGGCGAGCGCGGCGAGCGCGGCGACCAGCTTGTCGAGCCTCGCCCCGCTCATCGTCCGAATCGACGGTCGCGGTCGGCGAAATCGCGGATGGCCCGCAGGAAGTCGACCTCCCGCAGGTCGGGCCCGAGCGCCTCGACGAAGTAGAACTCGCTGTGCGCGCTCTGCCACAGCAGGAAGTCGCTCAGCCTCTGCTCGCCGCTCGTGCGGATGACCAGATCCGGGTCGGGCTGGCCACCGGTGTACAGGTGCTCGCCGATCATCTCGGGGGTCAGCTGCTCGGCCAGATCCTCGAGGGTGCCGCCCGAGGCGTCGTGCTTGCCGATGATGCTGCGCACCGCATCGACGATCTCGTTGCGTCCCCCGTAGCCGACCGCGAGGTTGACGTGCAGCCCGGTGTGCCCGCTGGTGCGCTCCTGCGCCTCCGCCAGCACCCGCGACAGCTCGGGCGTCAGGATGTCGGCGCGTCCGACGTGCTGCACCCGCCATTCGCCATGCTCGGCGAGAGAGTCGGCGAGCTCGGCGATGATCTCGATGAGATCGCGGATCTCCTTCGAATCTCGCTTGAGCAGGTTGTCTGCCGAGAGCAGGTAGAGCGACACGACGCCGATCCCGAGGTCGTCGCACCATCCGAGGAATTCGCGCATCTTGGCGGCCCCGGCACGGTGGCCGGCGGCCGCGCTGTCGAAGCCGAGCTGCCGGGCCCACCGACGGTTGCCGTCGATCATCATGGCGACGTGGTGCGGAGCCTTCGCGACATCGATGCGCCGTCTCAGGCGCCTCGCGTAGAGCCGATAGAGAGGTCCTCGCCCCGAGCTCTCACGTGCAATCACGTGCCTACGCTACCGCCACCCGCCCCGGCCCCGCCGCAGCACTCGGAACATGTACCGCCGACGGCATGCCCGCGTACGTAGAGTGAGCGGGTGAGCACCCGCCCCTCAGATGACGCAGATGTACCCGAGCTGCCCCTGATGGAGGCGGCGGCCATCGATGCCGCGACCGAGGTCAGACCCACCTGGCGAGGCTGGATCCACGCCGGCACCTTCCCTGTCGCGATCGTCGCCGGCGCCGTGCTCATCACCGTCGCCCAGGGGGCGCCTGCCAAGTGGGCCGCGGCGGTCTTCATGGTCACGTCGATGCTCCTCTTCGGCAATTCGGCGCTCTACCACCGGTTCGACTGGGGTCCCACGACGAAGGCTGTTCTCAAGCGCATCGATCACGCCAACATCCTGCTGCTGATCGCGGGCACGTACACGCCCCTGGCCGTTCTCGCTCTGCCGCCGCAGAAGGGCCTGGTGCTGCTGATCGTGGTGTGGAGCGGGACGGTGCTCGGCATCCTGTTCCGCGTGTTCTGGATCAACGCGCCTCGATGGCTGTACGTCGCCTTGTACCTCGCACTGGGCTGGGCCGCGGTGATGTACATGGGCGACCTGCTGCAGGCCAGCGTGGCCATGATGGTGCTCGTCTGCGTCGGCGGCCTGCTGTACACGGTGGGAGCGATCGTCTACGCGATGAAGAAGCCCAACCCCTGGCCGGGGCGCTTCGGATTCCACGAGATCTTCCACGTCTGCACCGTGCTCGCCTTCCTCTGTCACTGGACCGCGTGCCTGCTCATCTCGCTCGACCCGCTCTCGCCCTCGCTGGGCTTCGGCGGCTGACGCGGGATACGCTCGAATTCCGCGTCAGAGCAGAGGAGCGACAATGGCCGAAGTAGAGAGCTTCACCCTGGACCACACCGCCGTGAGCGCACCGTACGTGCGCCTCATCAGCGTCGAGCACGGACCGAAGGGCGACGCGATCTCGAACTTCGACGTGCGGTTCGTGCAGCCGAACGAGGGTGAGATCCCCACGGCGGGTCTGCACACCATCGAGCACCTGCTCGCCAGCGTCGTCCGCGACCGCATCGACGGGCTGATCGACATCTCGCCGTTCGGATGCCGCACCGGCTTCCACGCGATCTTCTGGGGCGAGCCCGCGGTCGCCGACGTCGTCGCGGCGGTGCGCGGAGGCCTCGAGTTCATCGCGAACACGGCCGAGTGGAGCGACGTACCCGGCGTCTCGGCCGTGGAGTGCGGCAACTACCGCGACCACAGTCTGCACAGCGCGAAGGAGTGGTCGAAGACCATCCTCGATCAGGGCATCAGCCTCGACGCGTTCGAGCGCGTCGGCGTGTGAGTCGAGCCGACCTCAGCGGCTGCTCTCGTCGCCGTCGGCCTGCTCACGCAGCGCCGCCTCTTCGGCATCCAGCTCTGCGCGCACCTCTTCGCGGTAGCGGACCTTGCGGATGCGGCGGTTCATGTCCCAGATCAGCAGCACCACGGCCGCGACGATGATCACGATGATCGCGAAGCCCGCGAAGCCGGGGGTCACCGAGTTTGGGTCGACCGTCATCGACGGCGTCGGCATCGGGGTTGTCTCACCGAACAGGATCATGGTCCGCCTTCTCCTCGCAGGTCGAATAACCTGGAAGTCCAGCCTATCCGCCGTCCACACCAGGGAGAGACGTGACCACCGCACGCGAGCTCGATGAGCGATACGGTCGCACGCCCCGGCGACGCCTCCCCTGGATCGTCTTCGGCGCGGCCGCCGTGGCCGCCGTCGTCGCCCTGGGCTGGACGGTCGTCGCGCAGCAGATGAGCGCGGTGGATGCCGACGATCTGGGCTTCACCGTGGTCGACGCCCACAGCGTCGACCTGCGTTTCCAGTTCACCGCACCGCAGGGCGCGGACGTCGCGTGCGCGGTGGAGGCGCTCGACGAGGAGTTCGGAGTGGTCGGCTGGAAGTTGATCGAGATCCCCGGCGGCGAGCATCACACGAAGGGCGTCGCCGTCAGGATCCCGACCGTCGCCGAGGCGACCACCGGTTTGGTGAAGGCCTGCTGGGTCGCCTAGAATCATCCGAAAGATGATCGACGCCCTGGCCGACGCCGGGGCGTCTTGCATATCCCACGGGTCGCCGGACGGCCCGACATCCCCGAAGCCCCTGAAGGGGCCCGCAGCGAAGGAGCAGGCTGTGTCCACAGACGCTCAGGTACCTTTCCTCACGCAGGAGGCCTACGACCGGCTCGTCGAAGAGCTCGAGCACCTCTCGACGGTCGGCCGTGAGGAGATCGCCGCCCGCATCGAAGCGGCCCGCGAAGAGGGCGACCTCAAGGAGAACGGCGGATATCACGCCGCGAAGGACGAACAGGGCAAGCAGGAGGCGCGCATCCGCACCCTGCAGCAGCTGCTGAAGACGGCGAAGGTCGGCGAGGCGCCCACCAGCCGCGGCATCGTCGAGCCCGGCACGGTCGTCACGGCGATCGTCGCGGGCGATGAGGAGGTCTTCCTCCTCGGCAGCCGCGAGATCGCCGCCGGCGGCGAGCTCGACGTGTACAGCGAGGCGAGCCCGCTCGGCCAGGCCATCATCGGCCTCAAGGTCGGCGAGAAGTCGAGCTACGAGGCGCCCAACGGCCGCTCCATCACCGTCGAGATCACCGGAGTCGAGACCTACACCGGCTGATCTCCGCACACGCAGAACGGCGGGACACTCCAGGGCGTCCCGCCGTTCTGCGTCTTCGCGGCTCAGTCCGGGACGACAACCGGGGCGAAGCCCGCCCGCCGCAGCGTCTCGAGCGCGAGCTCGGTGTGCTCGGGTCCGCGGGTCTCGATCGAGAGCTGCAGGATCATGTCGCTGATCTGCAGACCGTGCCCGTGACGGGTGTGCAGCACCTCCATGACGTTGGCCCCGGCCTGCGCGAGCAGATCCGACACCTTCGCCAGCTGACCGGGCCGGTCGGGAAGCGGTACGCGCACGGTCGCGTATCGACCGGATGCCGCCAGACCGTGCGCCACGACCCGCTGCAGCAGCATCGGATCGATGTTGCCGCCCGAGAGGATCGGCACGGTCACGCCCGTGTCGCGCACCTTGCCTGCGAGGATGGCGGCCACGCCGACGGCGCCGGCGGGCTCGACGACGACCTTGGCGTGCTCGAGGAGCACGAGGAGGGCGCGGGCGATGTCGTCCTCGCTGACCGTGACCACCTCGTCGACGAGCTCGCGGATGATCTCGAACGGCACGTCTCCCGGTCGCGCGACGAGGATGCCGTCGGCGATCGTCGGATGCGTCTGGATCTCGACGGGGCTGCCGGCCTCGAGCGACGGTGGCACCGCCGCGGCGTTCGCGGCCTGCACGCCGATCACGCGTACGGTGCGACCGGTCGCGGCGGCGGCGGCCTTGACCGCAGCGGCGACACCGGCGATCAGCCCGCCGCCGCCGATGCCCATGATCACCGTGTCGACGTCAGGGACGTCCTGGATCACCTCGAGACCGAGCGTGCCCTGGCCCACGACGATGTCGCGGTGGTCGAAAGGGTGGATGAGCACGGCACCGGTGCGCTCGGCGAACTCCGCCGCGAGGCGCAGCGAGGTGGCCACCGTCTCCCCCTCGAGCACGACCTCGGCGCCGTAGCCCCGGGTGGCGAGCAGCTTGGGCACCGGGACGCCGAGCGGCATGAAGATCGTCGCGGGTATGCCCAGCATCTGAGCGGCGAGTGCCACGCCCTGCGCGTGGTTGCCCGCCGAGGCGGCCACCACACCCCTGGAGCGCTCCTCCTCCGTCAGACGCGACAGACGGTAGGTCGCTCCGCGGATCTTGAACGACCCGGTTCGCTGCAGGTTCTCCATCTTGAGCATCACGGGTGAGCCGAGGATCTCGCCGAGCGCCCGCGACAGCTCGGTCGGGGTGCGGGAGATCACTCCGGAGAGGCTCTCCGCCGCGGCGGTGAACTCCTCAAGGCTCGGGATGGCGGCGACGCCGGGGACCAGGGTCATCGATTCCTCCTCTGCCGCTCGCGCGGCACTGTGCTCCAGATGAGATCTTCGGGTGCGGGTTCACGCCCGGTGCGCCACGCGCCCGAGCCGATGGTGACGGCCGCGACGTTGACGAATGCGGCCAGCGGAACCGCGAACAGCGCTCCCGGGATGCCCGCGATCATCGCTCCACCCGCCACCACGAGCACCACCGCCAGGGGGTGCACCTTGACGGCCGAGCCCATCAGGATCGGCTGCAGGATGTGACCCTCGAGCTGCTGCACCAGCAGCACCACGCCGAGCATGAGCAATCCGACCACCGGGCCGTTGTACACCAGAGCGAGGAACACCGCCACTGCTCCGGTGACCACGGCGCCCACGATGGGCACGAACGACCCGAGGAAGACGAGCACGGCGACGGGGATGGGCATGGGCACCCCCAGAAGCGCGGCACCGACGCCGATGCCCACCGCGTCGATGGCGGCGACGAACATCTGCGTGCGCGCGTAGTCGACCACCGTCGCCCATCCGTTGCGGGCCGCCGCATCGGCCGCAGGGCGTGCCATTCGCGGGAACAGCTTGAGCGTCCACCGCCAGATACCCGCGCCGTCGGCGAGCAGGCAGATGAGGATGAACAGCGACAGCAGCGCGCCGGTGACGATGTGCGCGGCTGTTCCGGTGACGGCGAGCGCGCCGTTCAGCAGCAGATCGGCCTGCTCGTTCAGCAGGCCCATCCCCTGCTGGATGTAGCCGTCGATCTGCGCTTCCGTGAGATGCAGCGGACCGTCGAGCAGGAACGTGCGCACCTGCTGGATGGCATCCGTCGTCTTGGCCTGCACGTCGGGAAGCTGAGTGCGCACCTGCCAGATCACCAGCCAGAACAGCCCTGTGACCACACCCAGCGCCCCCAGAACGGTCACCGCGATCGCCAGCCAGCGCGGGAAGCGGGCGCGCAGCATGAGCTGGAAAGCCGGCCACAGCAGCGCGGTGATCAGGATGCCGACCAGGAGGGGGATGACCAGGAGCTTGAGCAGCATCACCAGCCAGATGAACAGTGCGATCAGGCCGGCGATGACCAGCAGGCGCCAGGCGTAGGCCGCGGTGACGCGGAGGGGGGCCGGCACGGCGTCGTCAGCCGTGGTGGTCACCGTGCGGTCGAGCACGGGCGGCTGATATCGGAAGGGATTGCGGAACCTCGGCCTGGGGTCGTCGCTCATTGTGTAATTCTACGTACGGTGCGAAACGCCCTCGCACCCGATGTCGGCGCCTGCGGCTACTCTGGCGCAGTGACGGCTGCCTCCTCGACCACCCTCAGCGCCGCCGAGGCGCGGCGGATGACGCTCGCGGCGCAGGGATTCTCCCGGCGTCGACCGGATGCCGTGAGCGCCCACCACCTGCACCGGACGATGACGCGGCTCGGCGTGCTGCAGATCGACTCGGTCAACGTGTTCGCACGTTCGCACTACATGCCGATGTTCTCCCGGCTGGGCTCGTACGACCCCGCGCTGCTGGATCGCACCGTCATCTCGCGCACGACCCGCTACGTGGAGTATCTCGCTCACGAGGCCACGTTCATGCCGGTCGAGGACTGGGCCCTGTGGCGCTTCCGCATGCAGGAATGGCGCGAGCGAGCGGAGCGACCGGGCGGATGGGGGCGGGTGCACGCCCGCACCCTCGACTGGGTGCGCGACGAGCTGCGTGCCCGCGGCCCGCTTCGCCCGGCGGATCTGCGTGACGACGCACCCCGCGAGCGCGGCTCATGGTGGGACTGGGACGAGGCGAAGATCGCGCTCGAGCACCTCTGGCGCTGCGGAGAGGTCGCGATCGCCGGCCGCATCGGGTTCGAGCGGCGCTACGGTCTGGCGTCGCAGATCATTCCCGACTCGATCCGCGAGGTGATCGTCCCGCGTGACGCGGCCGTGCGCGAACTGGTGCGGCGGGCGGCGCGATCCTACGGCGTCGCGACGATCGCCGATCTGAACGACTACCACCGCCTGCGCGATCAGGCGGGGGTGCGGGCGGCGGTGGCCGACCTGGTCGACGCGGGCGAGCTGGAGCCGGTGTCGGTACGCGGCTGGGAGCGCGGGGGCAGGGCGATCCCCGCGTGGCGGCATCGAGACGCGGTGCTGCCCCGCCGCATCGATCGGTCAGCACTGCTGACCCCGTTCGACCCCGTGGTGTGGTTTCGGGATCGGGCGCTGCGCGTGTTCGACTTCGACTACCGCATCGAGATCTACGTTCCCGCGGATCGGCGCCGCTACGGCTACTACTCCCTCCCGATGCTCGTCGGCGACAGCGTCGTCGGACGGGTGGATCTGAAGGCCGACCGGCTCGCGTCGACCCTGCGCGTGCAGTCGGCGTGGTGGGAGCAGCACGCGCGGCCCAGGGCGGATGCCGAGCGGGTGGCCGAGGAGCTGGTGCGCGCGGCCCTGTGGCAGGGTCTCGAGCGGATCAGCGTGTCGGGCTGGGGCGATGCCGCGAACGACCTGGCGCACGCCCTGCACGGCGCCGAGACGTCGGTCGAACGACACGTGCATCCGCGGGAATGACGAACGCCCCGGCGTGTGACGGGGCGTTCGGCGGTGATGGCGTCAGAACTGCACGCGCGGCGGTTCGGAGATCGCGCCGTCGTCGTTGACCTCGAAGAACTCCCGTTCGGTGAAGCCGAGGCCACGGGCGAAGAGATTGTTGGGGAACACCTTGATCTTGGTGTTCAGCTCGCGCACGCCGCCGTTGTAGAAGCGGCGGGCGGCCTGCACCTTGTCTTCGGTGTCGACGAGTGAGTGCTGCAGCTGCAGGTAGTTCTGGCTGGCCTGAAGCTGCGGATACGCCTCGGCGACCGCGAACAGGCTGCGCAGCGCCTGCTGCAGGTGGCCCTCGGCCACACCGGCCTCGGCGGGTCCGGACGCGGCGAGCGTCTCGGCTCGCGCCCTGGTCACGCCCTCGAAGACCTCTTTCTCATGGGCGGCGTAGCCGCGCACGGTCTCGATCAGGTTGGGGATGAGATCGGCGCGGCGCTTGAGCTGCACGGCGATTCCACTCCACGCCTCGTCGACGCGCATCTTGAGCTGCACCAGCGAGTTGTACGTGGACCACAGGTAGATGCCGACGAGCAGCAGCACCCCGACGACGATAAGTACCGGCCACAGCCATTCCATGCACAGCCCCCTCTTGAACCGAGATCCATCCTATGCGCGGATCACTGCGCGTCGGCTGGACGACAGGCCGGGCTCAGGCCCCGAGGATCCGCTCGAGGTGCCGGTTGCCGAACAGCCGGTCGGGATCGAGGCGGTCGCGCAGGGCGACGAAGTCGTCGAACCTCGGGTAGCGCTCACGCAGCTGCGCGGCGCTCAGGCTGTGCAGCTTGCCCCAGTGCGGGCGACCGCCGTGGTCGAGCATGATCTGCTCGACGGCGTCGAAGTACTCGCGCGGATCGACCCGCCAGTAGCGGTGCACGGCGATGTATGCGCTGTCGCGGCCGGATGCGGTCGACAGCCACAGGTCGTCGGCCGCGGCGAAACGCACCTCGACGGGGAACTCGATGCGCCACCCGCGGGCGGTGATGAGCCGGCGCAGCTCGTCGAACGCCGAACCGACGTTCTCGGCCGGCAGGGCGTACTCCATCTCGCGAAAGCGCACGCCACGGTGGTGCACGAAGACCCGGTGCGATCGATCCGCGTAGTCGGCATCGCCGGTCACCTTCGCCGCGAGCCGGTTGAACGGCGGGATCACGGCCGGCACCACTCGGCTCACCGCGCAGAACGCGCCGAACACGCCGTTCGCCAGCACTCTCTCGTCGAGCCAGCGCTGCACGGGCGGGAGGGGACGCCGCGGTGCCGATTCCGGCAGGCGCGTCTGCGTCTTCGTCAGTGCGACGTCGGTGTGCGGATGCCAGTAGAACTCGAAGTGATCGGCATCCGCCACCCGCTCGCCAAGCGATGCGAGCGTCTCGTCGAGGGGCAGCGGAGCGTCCTGCGCGTGCATCACGAACGCCGGCACGCACTGCAGCGTGACCTCGACGACGATGCCGAGGGCTCCGAGACCCACCACGGCGCCCTCGAGCAGGTCGCTGTTGTGCTCCTCGTCGATGCGCAGGAACTCGCCGGCCGCGGTGACCAGCGTGAGTCCGCGCACCTGGGTGCCGATACCGCCGAAGCGGGCGCCGGTGCCGTGCGTGCCGGTCGAGATCGCGCCGCTGATCGACTGCCGGTCGATGTCGCCGAGGTTCTGCATGGCCAATCCGTGCGGTTTCAGCAGCGCGGGGATGCGATGCAGGCGCGTGCCCGCGAGCAGGCTCACGCGGCCCGTCTGCGGGTCGGCCGAGACCAGCCCCTGCAGATCATCGAGCTCGAGGAGCACACCGGGGGCCGCCGCGATCCCGGTGAAGCTGTGCCCGGCGCCGACGGCCTTGACGGTGAGCCCCTGGGAGGCTGCTGCCACCACCGACCGCTGCACGCCCTCGGGCGAGCGTGGACGCTCGACGCGCACGGGTCGCACCTGCGCGGTGCGACCCCAGTTCTGCCACGTTCCGCCCGGTCGGGTCATAGCAACGCCTTCCCTTCGCCGCGATACGTCGGCAGCTCGCCGACCACGGTGCCGTCCGAGACGAGATGATACCGATCGATCCGCTCGGCCGGCTCGCCGCTCTTCGCGTGCCGGAACCAGACCCGATCGCCGACACGCAGATCCTCGGCGGCAGCTCCGCGCAGCGGCGTCTGCACCTCCCCCGCGCCCTCTCGGCCGAGCGTGCGCAGTCCTGACGGCCACACCGGCAGCGGCTGACGGGAGGTCACGGCAGGACCCGACGCGATCCAGCCCCCGCCCAGAACGGTCGCGATGGCCTGTGTCGGCTTGCGGACCACGTCGAGGGCGAAGGATGCCGCCGGCGCCGGCTGGAACGAGCGATACCCGTCGAAGAGGTGACCGGCGAGCAGGCCGCTGCCCGCGGTCGCCTCGGTCAGCGACTCATCGCTTCCGGTGAACTCCAGCGACCCCGTCCCACCCCCGTTCAGGAACTCGAGCGGAGCGATCTGGGTCATCGCGTCGGCGATCTCGGCGCGGCGCCGGCGCAGCTCGTCGCGCGAACGCGCCTGCACCATGCGGATCACCGGGGCGTCGGGCCCCGCGGCATCCCCCTGCCCTGCGATCTGCGCCTCGTACACCTGCAAGCCGACGAGCCGGAAGCCGGGGCGGCGCACGATCTCACGGGCGAAGGCGGCGACCTGCGCCGCCGAGTGCAGCGGAGACCGGCGCACGCCGACATGACCGAGGGACGACGAGCGCAGCGACGCGTCGACGTCGATCGCGACCCGCACCTCGGGGCGCGAGGTGGGACCCGCCACAGAATCGATCACGTCGAGATGGGCGGAGTCGTCGACCATCAGGGTGATGCGTGACGCCGCGCGCTCGTCCGCGAGCAGGCGGGCCAGTCCGGCGCGGTCGACCGTCGGATAGCCGAGCACGATGTCGTCGTAGCGCTCGGCCAGCCAGAGCGCCTCCGCGAGGGTGAAAGCGAGGAGTCCGCGGTAGCCGGGGATCTCGAGCACAGCATCGAGAACGGCTCGCACCCGCACGGACTTCGTCGCGACCCGGATCGGGAGGCCTCCGGCGCGCACCAGCAGGTCCATCGCGTTGTGTCGGAGCGCCTCGCGTTCGATCACCGCCACGGGGGCGGGGAGATGCGCGGTCGCGTCGGTCAGCGCTGACCAGAAGCGGTCGGGGGAATGCCAGGGCGCATCGGAATCGGATGCCGGGCCGTGGCCTGCGGTGAGATCGAGCACTCCCCCACCCTACGACTCGGGTGACGCGTCGATAGGGTGAATGCAGGCCCCCATAGCCCAATGGCAGAGGCAGGCGTCTTAAACACGCTTCAGTCTGGGTTCGAATCCCAGTGGGGGCACGCAGTGACCCCACTGGGTGAGAAGCAAGAAGGCCCGTCCGGGATCCGGACGGGCCTTCTCGTGCTGCGGATCAGGCGTTGGTCTCGACAGACGCCTTCTTCGCCGGAGCCTTCTTCGCCGCGGGCTTCTTCGCCGCGGGCTTGGCTGCGTCGGCCTTGGCCGCGGGCTTCACGGCATCCGCCTTCGCGGGCTTACCGGCGTCCGACGTGGCGGCGCCCTTCTGCGCGGCGGGTGCGGCGGCCTCTGCGACCGCGGGGCGCGGCCGCGCCGCGAACTCCTCGAACGCTGCACGCGGGTGCTGCACGGCGGCGAGGTTCGCGAAGTCGCGTCCCAGCCACAGGTTGTTCCACCAGCCCCAGAGCACGCGCCACTTGCGCTCCCACGTCGGCATGGCGAGGCCGTGGTAGCCACGGTGCGCCACCCACGCGATGAAGCCCTTGAGCGCGATCTTGCCGGACTGGAAGACGCCGTTGTAGAGGCCGAGGCCCGCCACCGCGCCCAGGTTCTTGTGGAAGTAGTCCTTCGTCCCCTCGCCGCGCAGCACGGCGACGAGGTTCTTCGCCAGCAGCTTGGCCTGACGCACGGCGTGCTGCGCGTTGGGCACGCAGGTGCCGTCGGGAAGGCCACCGGTCTTGTCGGGGACGGCGGCGACGTCGCCGGCCGCCCACGCGCCCTCGACGGGGTTGCCGTCGGCGTCGACGACGCGCAGGTCGGCCTGCGCCGAGATGCGTCCGCGCTGCTCGGTCGGCAGGTCGCCGCCGCGCACGACGGTCGGGTTGGCCATGACGCCGGCGGTCCACACGATCAGGTCGGTGGGGATGACCTCACCCGTCGACAGCTCGACGTTGCCGTCGACGGCGCTGGTCACCTGGGTGTCGAGGTGGATGAACGCGCCGCGCTTGCCGAGGTCCTTCATGACCCACTTGCTGGTCTCGAGCGAGACCTCGGGCATGATGCGACCCATCGCCTCGATGAGGTGGAAGTGCGTGTCGTCGAACGACAGCTGCGGGTACTTCGAGATCAGCGACGACGCGAACGAGCGCAGCTCGGCGAACGCCTCGATGCCGGCGAAGCCGCCGCCGACGACCACGACGGTCAGCAGGCGGTCGCGCTCGGGGCCGGCCGGGATGGCCGCGGCCTTGTCGAAGTTCGACAGCAGGCGGTCGCGCACGGCGACGGCCTCCTCGATGGTCTTGAGGCCGATCGCGTTGTCGGCGATCCCCGGGATCGGGAAGGTGCGCGACACGGCACCGGCGGTGACGACGATCTGGTCGTACGCGAACTCGTACGGCTCGCCGACCGGCGGGGTGATCGTGGCGACCTTGTTGGCGTGGTCGATGCCCGTCACCTTGGCGGTGATCACGTTGGTCGTCTTGAGGTGACGACGGTGCGTGACGACCGCGTGACGCGGCTCGATCGATCCGGCTGCGACCTCGGGCAGGAACGGCTGGTACGTCATGTACGGCAGCGGGTCCACCATCGTCACGTCCGCCTCGCCCTTGCGAAGGTGCTTTTCGAGCTTCCAGGCGGTGTAGAAACCGGCGTACCCTCCACCGACAATCAGAATGCGGGGTGCAGTGCTGTTCTGAGGCACAGGGGGACAACTCCTCGTCGTCAGGGTGTGGGAGTGCGTCTACCGCGCTCCGATCGGATGCGCCGGGCAGCTGCGGTGACGCCAAGCGCTACCAGGATACCAGGCACCGTGAGGGCCAACAGCGGCAGGGTACCGTATCGCAGCGACTCCTCGGTCGGGAGCAGCGGCGACGCGGCCTCGACGGACCGTTCGACCGGCGGGAGCGGCGGCACGGCGACCGGGGTCGCGGGCTGCTCTGGCACCGGCTGCTCGGGAGCATCGGCACGGCGGTAGACCCGGATCCACTCCTTCAGGTCGCCCATCGGATTGCTCGAGACGCGGGGAATGGATGCCGTGACCGCGGCCTCGGCATCGAGCAGACCGTAGCCGTAGAGCGGGTCGGGGGTGCGCGCCATGTCGGGCACGGGCTGCGCAGTCCTGATCAGGCGGTTGATGACGTTGGCCGCATCCAGATCGGGATGCGCTGCGCGCACCAGCGCGGCAGCACCCGCGACGATCGGGGCGGCCCCGCTCGTGCCGTCCCACGACCGCAGGGTGCCGTCGGCCGAGACGCCCAGCAGCGACTCGCTCGGCGCCGAGATGCCGATCGTGATGCCCTGGGTGGATGCGCCGCGGCTGGCGACCCCGGTCTGGTCGACGCCGCCGACGGTCAGCACACCCGGAATCGTGGCAGGCGCGCCGATCATCGAGGTGCCGCTGCCGCGGTTGCCGGCGGCGACGATCACCACGACGTCATGCTCGAACGCGTACAGGAACGCCTCGTCCCAGCTGCGATCCCAGTCGAGGGTGTTGGTGGTGAAGGAGAGGTTGATGACGTCGGCGTCGTGGTCGACGGCCCACTTCATCGCCTCGACCACCTGGTCGACGAACGGCTTCGTCGACGCGGAGCCGGGGAAGCCGAGCGAGACCGACAGCAGCTGTGCCTCCGGTGCGACGCCGATCATCCCGGTGCCGTCGGGGTTCCCGCGTCCGGCGGCGAGGGAGGCGACCCACGAGCCGTGGTTGGGATCGCGCACGCCGACCGGGGTGCGCCCGTCCGCACTGCCGACGCCGGACACGTCGGTGCCGTCGGCCACCGCGCCGTCGAAGATCACCGGCGGCTTGCCGATGCCGGTGTCGATGACCGCGATCTTCACGCCCTTGCCCCTGGTCACGTTCCAGGCCTGCCGGATCCCAGCACCGTCGAGCCAGTACTCCATCGCCCGGGCGGGGTCGTTCGGGTCGTCGGGGATCGGTGGCGCGGCGGGCGTCGCCGTCTCCGTGGGCACCTGCAACGTCGACGTCGACGTCGCCGAGGCGGCGGAGGCGGGTGCGGGCACGGCCGCGAACACCGCGGATGCCGCGATCGCCGCTGTCACAGCGACGCCACGCAGCATCCGAGCGGCCGTCATGACGCGCGGTCCGCCAACGCGGCGCCGGGGTCGACGCACGCGCATCGCTCGGGCGACCAGGAGGAGCGCTCCAGCGCGGCATCCCCCACCGGGTTCACACCCGGCCCCGCGGCCAGAGCGTGCCCGGCGAGAGCGTGCAGACACTTCACGCGCGTCGGCATCCCCCCGGCCGAGATGCCGTCGATCTCGGGCACCTCGCCGAACTGCGCGCGGTCGGCGAGGTACGCCTCGTGCGCGCGGCCGTAGGCTGCGGCGACGTCGTCGTCCTCCTCGAGCATCCGAGCCAGCTCGGGCATCACCTGCGTCGCCTCGAGGGTCGACATCGCGGCGGTCGCCGCAGGGTGCGTCAGGTAGTAGAACGTCGGGAAGGGCGTTCCGTCGTCGAGACGGGGCGCCGTGGCCACCACGGTCGGGTTGCCGCAGACGCAGCGCGCGGCGATGCCGATGACGCCGCGGGCGGCACGGCCCAGCTGACTCGAGACCACATCGATCTCTGCAGCGGTGGGCGTCGGGAAGGGAGGTGTCGTCACCCCACCAGGGTACGGGAGGTCACTGTGACAGACCTCAGCCCTGCGGAGTCGGCGCCTCGACGGCCGTCTTCGCGAGCCCTGCGGAGGTCAGCCCGCGCAGCAGCTGCGGCATCCAGTCGGCCGGGCGCTCCTCGAGCTGGGCGCTGACCTCCTGCTGCTCGGGCGGCAGGTCGGCGGGATCCAGATCGTCGTCGACGAGGTAGACGACCTCGCCGGGCTTGACGTAGTACAGCCGCTCACGCGCCTGGGTGGTGATGTACGCCGGGTCGTCCCATCGATCGCGTTCGCGCTCGAGATCGGCGATCTGCTCCTCGGTCACCTGCACCGAGTGCTCGAGCGCGGCGATCTTCTGCTTCTGGCCGAGATAGGTGCCGATGGTCGGCACGAGCACCCAGGTGCCGAGCACGACCAGCGAGAGCATGATCACGGCGAAACCCGACAGGCGGATGCCGCTCGCCCACTCCCTCACATCGACCGTGCGTCCGCCGGACGCGCGCGAGGAGGGTGACGACGCGGGCACGGACGCCGAAGGAGGAGGAGCGGGTCGTCTGGCCATGCTCCTCCTCCTTCGTCCGTTCAGATCAGCGCGCGCTCCGGCTCACGCCTGGAAGCGCGGGAAGGCCGACGCACCCGCGAAGACCGCGGCGTCGCCCAGATCCTCTTCGATGCGCAGAAGCTGATTGTACTTCGCGACGCGCTCGCTGCGTGCGGGCGCACCGGTCTTGATCTGACCCGCGTTGGTCGCGACGGCCAGATCGGCGATCGTGGTGTCCTCGGTCTCGCCCGAACGGTGCGAGAGCATGGCCGTGTAGCCCGAGCGCTGCGCGAGGCTGACCGCGTCGAAGGTCTCGGTCAGGGTGCCGATCTGGTTGACCTTCACGAGCAGCGAGTTGGCGACACCGCGCTTGATGCCGTCGCCGAGGCGCTCGGGGTTCGTGACGAACAGGTCGTCGCCGACCAGCTGCACCTTGCTGCCGAGGGCCTCGGTGAGCAGCTTCCAGTTGTCCCAGTCGTCTTCGGCGAGGGCATCCTCGATCGTGACGATCGGGAAGTCCGCGACGAGGCCCTGGTAGTACTCGATCAGCTCGGGGCCGGTCCAGTCCTTGTTGTCGAGGCGGTAGACGCCGTCGCTGAAGAACTCCGTCGCGGCGACGTCGAGGCCGAGCGCGATGTCCTTGCCGGGGGTGAAGCCGGCCTTCTCGATCGCCTTGATGAGGAACTCGAGGCCCTCGCGGTTGCTGGGCAGGTCGGGGGCGAAGCCGCCCTCGTCGCCGAGACCGGTGGCGTAGCCGGCGGCCTTCAGCTCGCTGCGCAGCACGTGGTAGGTCTCGACGCCCCAGCGCAGCGACTCGGAGTAGGTGTCGGCGCCGATCGGCGCGAGGAAGAACTCCTGCATGTCGATGCCGTTGTCGGCGTGCTCGCCGCCGTTGATGACGTTGAACAGCGGGACGGGCAGCAGGTGCGCGTTGGGGCCGCCCAGGTAGCGGAACAGCGGCAGGTCGGCCGAGTCGGCGGCGGCCTTGGCCACGGCCAGGCTGACGCCGAGGATGGCGTTGGCGCCGACGCGCTTCTTGTTGTCGGTGCCGTCGACCTGGTTCAGGATCTCGTCGACGATGCGCTGCTCGCTCGCCTCGACGCCCTCGATGGCGGGGCCGAGCTCGTCGATGACGGCCTCGACGGCCTTCAGGACGCCCTTTCCGCCGTAGCGGCCCTTGTCTCCGTCGCGCAGCTCGTACGCCTCGAACGCTCCGGTGGATGCGCCGGAGGGGACGGCGGCGCGCTGGACGACACCGTCATCGAGGAGCACCTCCACCTCGACGGTCGGGTTTCCGCGCGAGTCGAGAATCTCGCGTGCGCCTACAGCCTCGATCAGTGCCACAGAAGTGCTCCTTCGAAAGGGAGGGAAGGGTGGTGGTGGAGCGACGTCGATCCGCGCTTCAGTCTAGCCGTGCCCGTCCTCGCCCCTCGGGCGGATGTCAGACGATCAGCGCGAGCGCCACGCCGTCCCATCCCTTGACGCCCACGGTCTGCAGCGCGGTCGCGTCGAAGCGGGGGTCCTCGGCCAGCATCCGGAGCGCCTGCTGCGTGCCGATGACCTTCGAGTCGGCGGTCTCGGCGTCTACGATCTCGCCGTCGCGGCCGATGTTGTCGAGGATGACGACAGTGCCCGGATGCCCGAGTCGCGCCGCCCAGTCGAGGTAGAGCGTGTTGGATTCCTTGTCGGCGTCGATGAACACGAGATCGAAGCCGCCGACGAGCGTGGGCAGCACGTCCTCGCCACGCCCCACGCGGATGTCGACGCGATCGCCGACACCGGCGGCGTCGATGCTGGCGCGCGCGACCGCGGCGTTGACGTGTTCGGCCTCGATCGTGACCACCCGACCCTGGTCGCCCACGGCCCGGGCCATCCAGATGGTCGAGTACCCGCCGAGCGTGCCGACCTCGAGCACGCGCCGTGCGCCGCTCATCCGCACCAGCAGATTCAGCAGCTTGCCCGCGACCGGTGCGACCTCGATGTCGGGCATGCCCGCCGCCTGCTGCGCAGACAGAGCGCGCTCCAGGGCGGGGTCGCGCCCGACGAGCAGGTCGGAGAGGTACTCGTCGGCGGCGCGCCAGGCGTGCGGGGTGGATTCGACCATGCCCCCAGCCAAGTCGCCGTGCGCGCCGAGGTCAAGGGCGCGACGCGGCGGCCGGCCCGGAGGGCGGTGTCGCGAGAGCCGGCTGCCGGCGGAACTGACCCGTGACCAGCAGCACGACGGCCACCAGAGCGCATGCGATCCACCCCGACGCGCCCAGCACGGACGCGAGCGCCGGATCGGGACGGGTGCCGGCAGCGAACAGCAGGGTGGGCAGGCCGGCTGCCGCGTTGAGGGCGCCGTGCGCGAAGACGGGCGGCCACACCGACCCGGACCGCAGACGCAGCCAGCCCAGCAGCACTCCCCATGCCAGGCATCCGGTGGTCATCAGCAGCACTCCGGTGATGTCGGTGCGCGCGAAGTTGTACCCGAGCAGGATGATCGGCGCGTGCCAGATCCCCCACACGGCGCCGCTGATGAGCAGGGCGGGCCAGGTGCCGTACCGACGCAGGGCCGGAAGGAGGAACCCGCGCCAGCCGATCTCCTCGCCGAACGCGGCGACGGCGTTCACGGTGGCCGCGGCGACGGGCATCGCCAGCAGCTGCGCGATGACGAGCAGGCCGACGGGCGGAAGTGCGGCCGCTCCGGCGGGACCTGATTGCAGCACCTCCGCGAATCCCGAGAACGTCACGAGATCGAGCGTGATCCAGCCGCAGACGACGGCGACGGCGAGGGAGAGCGCCACCACCCCGATCGTGCCGAACAGTGCGATGATGCTCATGCCCACCACGCGTCTCGCCGGGCGCAGCGGCCACATGCCGAGGAGGCGGAGTCGCCGGCCGCGTGGCACGGGCCGGAGCACGAGCAGCACCCCGAGCACCGCGGCCGCGGGCGTGTACATTATCAGCGGCAGCAGCAGCCCGGCGAGCGGCGACGCGAGGCCGCCGCCCAGCCACAGCGGCAGTGCCACAGCCCACGCCAGTCCGAGCGCGAGCACGATGAACGCGACGATGGCCGTGCGGCCCACCTCGGGCATCCGGTCGGTCGGCTGATCCGTCATCTCGATGCTCCTCCGCTCAGGCCTCTGCTCGGCGCTCGAGGTGCGCCTGCAGGGTCGCCGCGGCCGTCTCGGCACCGTCGACGGTGATCACGACCGCGCCCGCGCCTCGGCGGTCGACCTCGATCGCGGGTCCGGTGCGCAGCACGATACCGGTGCGGCCGTCGAGACCGACCCGCCACCCCGTGCCGCCGAACTCGGCGAAGGGGTGGCATTCGATCGCGCGCACGCCGGTGATCTCGTCGAGCGGCACGTGCAGCCGCGGGAATCCCAGCTGGGAGCGCACGTGCAGCCCGTCCGCGCCGACGCGCACGCGGAACGATGCCGTCGCCGCGAGGGCGAGACCGACCACGGCCAGCACGAGCAGCGATATCCACGCGCTCCCGGGCGCCTGCAGCAGCATCACCGCGGTCACCCCGATCAGGACGACGCAGGCGAACCCGACGATCAGGAGGCCGCCGCGCGCCATCCTCGCCGTGCCCATCCAGACCACCCGCTCCCCCGCAGAGATCGACGGCAGACGCGTGGTCTTCAGCGTCACGGGCCCGGTCGCCTCGACGTCGGGCTGCAGCACCCAGCCCGCGGCGGAGAGGATGAGCAGAGCGCAGAACGCGCCGACGAGCACGGGCAGCACGTCGGTCGCATCGGCGGCGTCGGACAGGCCACGCTGCATCCACGTCGACCCGGTCGTCGTCACGGCGCTGAAGCCCGAGAGCCCGAGCGCGAGCGCTCCCAGGAACCGTGCTGTCACACCCCACTGCTGTCGCGCCATGGTGAGCGTGACCGTCACCAACAGCAGCGGAAGGCCGAGTCCGATGCCGATGGCGAGCCAGAGGTAGGTCACGGGCGGTCCGTACCCGTCGACGCCGCCGGCTCCCCAGTGGGTCGCCGCGGGGTCGGGCAGCTCGGGCATCCAGACGGCGATCAGCGCGACCGCGACCGCGGTGAAGACGGCCGGGATGACGAGGCCGACGACGGTGAGAGCCCGTCGGGCTCGCCGCACGTCGGCGGCGGCGTCGATCTGCGTGCCGGGTGTGGTCATGATTCCATCTCCTTGATGAGTGCGGCGAGGGTGGCAGGGGCGACACCGAGATCGGCGCCGCGGCGCACGAGCGCCGTGATCTCGCCGGCGAGTTCGGCGAGCGGCGCGGCCGAGGCGGAGATCATCGCACCCCGCCCCCGGCGCAGCTCGACGAGGCCCTCGTCGCGCAGCTCCTGGTAGGCGCGAAGCGCCGTGTGCACATTCACCTCGATCGCATCGGCCAGGTCGCGCGCGGCGGGCAGCCGGTCGCCGGGGCCCAGGCGCCCGGCGAGCACCTCCCCGCGCACCGATGCGGCGATCTGCTCGAACAGCGGGCGAGGGCTGTCGGGGTCGACTCGGATGAGCATGTGCACCTCCCTTTCGCATTATTCTATTCACACTAGATCAACTAGGGCAAGTAGAACTTCCGGTCCGCGATCGATCATCGGGGAGCGCGTCACGTCACTCCCCGTTCACCCCGGGGTGGGAGCATGGGCGGATGCCGCTCGCCCGCCGCCTCACCCTCGTCGACGCCGTCGCGATCGGACTCGGTTCGATGATCGGCGCCGGGGTGTTCGCCGTCTGGTCACCGGCCCTCGGAGTCGCCGGCTCCGGCATCCTGATCGCGCTGGCGATCGCCGCCCTCGTCGCGTTCTGCAACGCCACCTCCTCGGCGCAGCTCGCGGCGGTGCACCCCGTCGCCGGCGGCACGTACGCGTACGCGCGGGCCGAGATCGGCCCGTGGTCGGGCTTCATCGCGGGGTGGTGCTTCGTGATCGGCAAGATCGCGAGCTGTGCGGCCATGGCGATGACCTTCGCCGCCTACGCCGCCCCGGAGAGCTGGCGGACGCCCGTCGCCGTGCTCGCGGTCGCCGCCCTCGCCACCGTCAACTGCTTCGGCGTCACCCGCACCGCGCTGCTGACACGCATCCTCGTGGTCCTCTCGCTGCTCGGGCTGGCCGCGGTCGCGGCATCCGGACTCGCCGCCGCACCGCAGGCCTCTCCCGCTCCCCTGCCCGACGCGACCGCGTACGGCGTGCTGCAGGGGGCGGGCCTGCTCTTCTTCGCCTTCGCCGGGTACGCGCGCATCGCGACCATGGGCGAGGAGGTGATCGACCCCGCCCGCACGATCCCCCGCGCGATCGTGCTCGCCCTCGGCGGCGCGGTCGTCGTCTACGTGCTGGTGGCGGTCGCGGTGATGCTGGCGCTGGGGGCGGATGCCGTCGGCAGCGCGCATCCGCTCGCCGACGTCGCCGAGGCCGCCGGCTGGAGCTGGGCGGGTCCGGTCGTGCGCATCGCGGCCGCGACGGCGTCTCTGGGCGCGCTGCTCGCCCTCATCACCGGCATCGGACGCACCACGCTGGCCATGGCACGCGAGGCGGATCTGCCGCGGTTCCTCGCCGTCGTCGACGAGCGGTGGCAGGTGCCGCAGCGCGCCGAGGTCGCCGTGGCACTGATCGTGATCGGGATCGTGCTGGTGGCCGACCTGCGCGGAGCGATCGGCTTCTCGTCGTTCGGCGTGCTGCTGTACTACCTGATCGCGAACGCCGCGGCGCTGCGCCAGCGAGCCGACGTGCGCCGCTACCCGAAGGCGCTGCAGGTGATCGGCGCGATCGGATGCCTGGTGCTGGTCTCGACGCTGCCCGCACTCGCCTCGCTGATCGGCACCGGGGTCGTGCTGGCCGGCATCGGGTACCGGATGCTGCGGCTGAGACTCGTCATGCGCTGAGCTGTGCGCGCCGATCCGGGCGCGCGGGTGCATCGGGCGCGGGGCGCGCGGGTGCATCGGGCGCGGGGCGCGCGGGTGCAGGCGAACAGCCGAGCGCAGGTCGGATGCCGTGACATCGACCTGCGCTCGTGTGTTCGCCTTCCTCGGCGTGGGCGGATCAGGCCAGCGGCTTGATCTCGGCGGAGCCCGCCTCGTCGCCGGACCGCACCGAGGCGAACCCGGTGTAGCCGTCGGCAGCCGAGCGCTCGAGCAGCGCCTTCATGTTCTTCGCGCGGCGTTCGAGGCGCACGCGAGCGACACCCGCGCGCAGCAGCGCGGACTTGTGCGCCAGCAGCTCCGCGACCGGCACGTCGGCGTCGTGCACGAGCACGACGGCCTGGGCCTGATCGACCTCCTGCTCGGCGACCAGGTCGACGATGCGCTCGAAGCCGATCGAGAAGCCCACAGCGGGGACCTGCTGGCCGAGGAACCGGCCGATCATGCCGTCGTAGCGCCCGCCGCCGCCGAGCGAGTAGCCCACGGATGGGTGCGCCAGCTCGAAGATCGTTCCCGTGTAGTAGCCCATGCCGCGCACGAGGAACGGGTCGTACACGAGAGGGGGCTCCCCGGCATCCGGGCGTGCGGCGACGACCGCCTCGCCGAGCGAGGCGAGGTGCGCGACGATCTCGTCGGGAGCGCTCTCGGGGAGCGCCTTGCGGATCTGCCGCTCGCCGTAGGGGGTGTATTCGCGCGTCTGCGGGCGCTTCAGGAACGCCTCGAACGCGTCGACGGCTGTGGCCGTGACTCCACGCTCGCGCAGCTCCCCCGCGACGCCGTCGGGGCCGATCTTGTCGAGCTTGTCGATCGTGATCAGCACGCCGGGGCGCTCGTCCTCGGTGAAGCCGAAGCTGTCGAGCATCCAGTCCAGCGCGCGACGGTCGTTGACCCGCACCGTGCCGCCCTGCAGGCCCAGCGCGTCGATCGTGTCGAGGGACGCGACGATCAGCTCCGCCTCCGCCCGGGAGCTCTCGTCGCCCATGATGTCGATGTCGCACTGCACGAACTGGCGGTAGCGGCCCTTCTGCGGCCGCTCGGCGCGCCACACCGGCCCGATCTGGATCGCACGGAACACCGTCGGCAGCTGCCCGCGGTTCGTCGCGTAGAAGCGAGCGAGCGGGACCGTGAGGTCGTAGCGCAGGCCCAGGTCGCTGAGCGCGGCCGGGTCGTCAGCCGCAGCCCGGATGCCGTCGGCGTCGAGTCCGCGGCGCAGGATGCTGTACGACAGCTTCTCGTTGTCGCCGCCGATGCCGGCGTGCAGGCGCCCGTGCTCCTCGACCACCGGGGTCTCGATCTCGTCGAAGCCGTGCGCACGGTAGCGCTCGCGGATGACGGCGAGCACACGCTCTCGACGAGCCTTTTCTGCGGGGAGGAAGTCGCGCATGCCGCGCGGAGGGTTCACAGTTGCCACGCATCCATCTTCCCAGGTCACCGACGGGCTCTTCGAATCGCTCGACTTGCGCCGATCCGGGCGTCGCGGCGGCAAGATGAGCGATTCGAACGGTCAGCCCGCCTGCTCGGCGGCGCGCACCTCGGATTCGAGCAGGCGGAGGCGCTCGCGCAGCGCGCGCTCGGCGTCCCATCCCTGCTCTCGCGCTGCGGCGACGAGGGCGAGCAGGGCGTCACCCAGCTCGGCTTCGGATGCCGGCTGCCCGACCTGCGCGGACGCGCCTTCGGCCGGCTCGACGACCGACGAGGCCCGTCCGAGCAGCTTGTGCGCTCGGGCCAGCGCGGGCATGCCCGCCGGCACGCCGTCGAGCACGCTGCGCCGCTCGCGCTTCTCGGCCGCCTTGGCCGCGTTCCAGTGCACGAGCACCTCGTCGGGCGTGGTCGCGACGGCATCGCCGAAGACGTGCGGATGCCGTCGCACCATCTTCTCGGTCAGCCCGCGCGCCACGTCGTCGATGTCGAACGGGTCGGACGGGCTCTGCGCGGTGATCGCCGCGTGGAACAGCACCTGCCAGAGCAGGTCGCCGAGCTCTTCGCGCATCTCGACGCGATCGTCGCGCTCCACGGCGTCGATCAGCTCGTGCGCCTCCTCGATGAGATAGGGCACGAGGTCGCGGTGAGTGATCCTCTGCGACCAGACGCATCGCTCGCGCACCTGCCGCATCGTCTCGGCGGCGGCACGCAGCGCATCGGGCTCGCTCAGCGGATCGGTCATCGGCTCACTCCACCGCCGCCGCGAGCCGGCGGTACGAGCGCGCCCGCGCGGTGACGACGATGGCGGAGAGCACCAGGGCGATCAGCGAGCCGCCGAGCACACCGAGGATCGCCTGGTCGCGGATCCCGTTGTCGTCGGCGAAGGCGAGGTTCGCGAGCAGCAGCGACACCGTGAACCCGATGCCGCCGAGGGTGCCGGCGGCGAGGATGTCGGGCAGGCGCAGCGCCGGCTCGGTTCCCTTCGGGCGCAGCTGCATGCTCAGCCACCCGAAGATCCCGATGCCGATGATCTTCCCGACCGGCAGCGCGATGAGGATGCCCCAGAACGCCGGCGACAGCTCGGCGGGCGACACCTGCGGGATGACGACGAACGCGGCGACGAACGCGAAGATCGGCAGGATCACGCCGTTCACCGTCGGCTCGAGCGCGTGACGGGTCTTCTCGGCGGGCGCGGGCGACATCGCCAGGCCCAGCATCACTCCGGCGATCGTCGCGTGGATCCCGGAGAGCGCCATGAAGCCCCAGGCGAGCACGCCCACGACACCCATCAGCACGGCGACCCCCGATGAGCCGTTCTTGGCGACCACCCGGCTGAGCACGGCGAACACCACGACAGACGCGACCGCGAGGGTGAACATCGCCCAGTTCACGTCGTGCGCGAACAGCACGGCGATGAAGATGATGCCGATGATGTCGTCGAGGATGGCGAGGGCGAGCAGGAAGACACGCACCGCCGAGGGCAGCCCCTTGCCGAACATGGCGAGCACGCCGAGGGCGAACGCGATGTCGGTGGCGGTCGGGATGGGCCAGCCGACGGCTGTGCCCTCGCCGGTCGCGGGTCCGGCGATCAGCAGGTAGACGGCGATCGGCACGATCACGCCGCCGGTCGCGGCGATCGCCGGCTGCACCGCCTTGCGCGGCGAGTCCAGCTCGCCGTGGGTGAGCTCGTGCCGCAGCTCGATCGCGACCACGAGGAAGAAGATCGCGAGCAGCCCGTCTGCCACCCACTCCTCGATCGAGAGATCGAGTCCCGTGCCGGGGATGGCGATATGCGCATGCAGCACGTCGGCGATCCCGTCGTGCGTCGCGAGGTTCGCCAGCAGCAGGCCGAGCGCCGCGGCGGCGAGAAGAAGCGCTGCCGGGAACTGCTGGCCACGAAGGGGATTGTCCGAGATTCGCATCCCCTCCACTCTGTCACAGGGGACGGAGGCCCCGTTCGAGCGGTTTACCCTCGAAGCATGTCGCTCGAGCCCACGAACACCGAAGCCATCCGCGTCATCACCCGATTCGAGGCCTCCCACGGCATTCCCGACGCGATGCGCGCGGATGTCCGGATGCTCGGCGGTCTGCTCGGGCAGGTGCTGCGCGAGTCGGGCAGCCCCGGTCTCTTCGAGGATGTGGAGCGGCTGCGACTGGCGACCATCCAGGCATCCGATGTCGACGACGACGGAGCCGCGTTCACGCGGGCCGCCGAGATCGCCGACTCGTTCACGATCGAGCGCGCCGACGAGGTCGCCCGGGCCTTCACCTGCTACTTCCACCTCGTCAACCTCGCCGAGGAGCACCAGCGCGTGCGCATCCTGCGCGAGCGCTCCGGTCAGCCCCGCGAGGGCGCGACCGACACCGTCGCGACCGCCTTCGCCCAGCTGACGAAGGAGGTCGGGGAGGATGCCGCTCGCGAGCGGCTCGCCGAGCTGCGCTTCCACCCGGTGTTCACCGCCCACCCCACCGAGGCCCGCCGACGTGCGGTGTCGGGCAGCATCCGCCGCCTCTCCGAGCTGCTCACCGAGCACGATGCCGCGAGCGAGGGCGGCGCCGACGAGCGGCGCGCGCGCCGCAGGATGCTCGAGGAGATCGACACGCTGTGGCGCACCGCTCCGCTGCGTGCGCAGAAGCCCACCCCGACCGACGAGGTCCGCACCGTGATGGGAGTGTTCGACGAGACGCTCTTCAGCACCGTGCCGCACGTGTACCGCCGCATCGACGACGCGCTGCGCGGCGACGAGTCCGGCGCGAGCGCGCCCGTCGTCCCCGCGTTCGTGCGCGTCGGCTCGTGGGTCGGCGGCGACCGCGACGGCAACCCGTTCGTCACCGCCGCGGTCACGAGGGAGGCCGCGCAGATCGCGTCCGAGCACGTGCTGCGCGGGCTCGAGCGGGCACTCGACCGCATCGGCCGCTCGCTCACCCTCGACGCCGCCGACACCCCGCCGAGCGACGAGGTCAGCGCGATCTGGCAGCGCTTCGCCGACGGGCATCCGGAGCTCGCGGACGAGATCGCGACCCGCTCGCCGTCCGAGCCGCACCGGCGCGTGATGCTCGCACTCGTGCACCGCGTGCACGCGACCCGCACCGAGCAGGACGGCGCCTACAGCGCCCCCGAGGAGCTGCTCGCCGACCTGCGGGCGGTGCAGTCGTCACTGGCGGATGCCGGGGCGCGCCGCCACGCGTTCGGCGGCATGCAGCACGTGATCTGGCAGGTGGAGACGTACGGGTTCCACCTCACCGAGCTCGAGGTGCGGCAGCACTCGAAGGTGCACCGGCAGGCTCTCGAGGAGCTGGACGCCGGCGGCGAGCTCAGCGCGCAGACCGAGGAGGTGCTCGATGTGTTCCGCGCGGTCGCCGACATCCAGCGGCGCTACGGACTGCGGGCCGCCGGACGCTACGTCGTCTCGTTCACGCAGTCCGCGCAGGACCTCGCAAACGTGCACCGCCTCGCGGCGTACGCCCTGGGCGACGACGCGCCGGTGCTGGACGTCGTCCCGCTGTTCGAGACCTTCGCCGATCTGCAGGCCGCCCCCGCCATCCTCGCCGAGGTGGTGCGGTTCCCCGAGTTCCGCGCCCGCCTCGACGCCACCGGGGACCGGCTCGAGGTCATGCTCGGCTACTCCGACTCGTCGAAGGACGTCGGCCCGGTGGCCGCGAACCTCGCCCTCTACGAGGCGCAGCGGCAGATCGCCCTGTGGGCGAAGGAGTCGGGCATCCGGCTCACCCTGTTCCACGGTCGCGGCGGGGCGCTCGGCCGCGGCGGGGGACCTGCCAACTCCGCGATCCTCGCGCAGCCGCCGCACTCCGTCGACGGCCGCTTCAAGCTCACCGAGCAGGGTGAGGTCATCTTCGCCCGCTACGGCGAGCCGGCGATCGCGATGCGCCACATCGACCAGGTGGCCGCGGCGACGCTGCTCGCGTCCTCCCCCTCCGTCGAGCAGCGCACCAGCGGCGCCGCCGAGCGGTTCGCCGACGTCGCCCAGACGATGGACACCGCGTCGCGCGAGCGATTCTTCTCGCTCGTCGCCGCCGACGGGTTCGCGCCGTGGTTCGCGACCGTCACGCCGATGGAGGAGATCGGGCTGCTCGCCCTCGGCTCGCGTCCGGCGCGTCGCGGCCTGTCGGTCGAGTCGCTCGAGGACCTCAGGGCGATCCCGTGGGTGTTCGCCTGGACGCAGGCGCGGATCAACCTCGCCGGCTGGTTCGGCCTGGGGACGGCGCTGGATGCCGTCGGCGACGAGGCTCGACTGAGCGAGGCGTACCGCGACTGGCCGCTGCTGCGCACCATGGTCGACAACGTCGCGATGAGCCTGGCGAAGACCGACGAGCGCATCGCCCGCGAGTACCTCTCGCTCGGCGACCGCGACGACCTCGCGAAGATCGTGCTCGACGAGCTCGCCCTCACCCGCGACTGGGTGATCCGTCTTACCGGCGGCGAGCAGCTGCTCGGCAACAAGCCCGTGCTGCAGCGCGCGGTGCAGTTGCGCACGCCCTACGTCGACGCCCTGTCGCTGCTTCAGCTTCGGGCGCTGCGCGCCCTGCGCTCCGACGTCCAGGGCGAGACCGACCCCGATCTGCAGCGTCTGCTGCTGCTTTCGGTCAGCGGAGTCGCGGCTGGTCTGCAGAACACCGGGTGATAGCATCCCCTGCGACTTCTCGTCGGAGAGGGCACGACCTGCCAGCTAAAGTGAAGGCTCCAGCCTGATCCGGCGAAGCATCACGCGACACGATCGCACTCCTCCATCCCCCACCAGAAAGCTTCCCGCGTGACAGAGAACACTGCCGACTTCCATCCGCTCAGCGATGCCGCACAGCCCGTCTTCGACACGGTGCGCAGCCTCAACCCGAATGAGCCGGAGTTCCACCAGGCGGTGCACGAGGTGCTGCACTCGATCGGCCCGGTGCTCGAGCGGCACCCGAAGTACCTCGATCAGGGCGTGCTCGAGCGCCTCGTCGAGCCCGAGCGCCAGGTGATCTTCCGGGTGCCGTGGATCGACGACGCGGGCAAGCTGCAGGTCAACCGCGGCTACCGCGTGCAGTACAACTCCGCGCTCGGCCCGTACAAGGGCGGTCTGCGCTTCCACCCCTCGGTGAACATCTCGATCATCAAGTTCCTCGGCTTCGAGCAGATCTTCAAGAACGCGCTCACCGGACAGGGCATCGGCGGCGGCAAGGGCGGCTCGAACTTCGACCCGCACGGCAAGAGCGAGGCCGAGGTGATGCGCTTCTGCCAGTCGTTCATGAGCGAGCTGTTCCGCCACATCGGCGAGCACACCGACGTGCCTGCGGGCGACATCGGCGTGGGCGGCCGCGAGATCGGCTACCTGTTCGGCATGTACCGCAAGATGACGAACCGTCACGAGTCGGGCATCCTCACCGGCAAGGGCATCGGCTGGGGCGGCGCGCAGGTGCGCACCGAGGCGACCGGCTACGGCGCGGTGTTCTTCGTGCAGGAGATGCTCGCGGTGCACGGCGAGAGCCTCGAGGGCAAGCGCGTCGCGGTCTCGGGCTCGGGCAACGTCGCGATCTACGCGATCGAGAAGGCCACCCAGCTCGGTGCACGGGCCATCACCGCATCCGACTCCTCCGGCTACATCGTCGACGACGCCGGCATCGACCTCGCCCTGCTGCGCCAGATCAAGGAGGTCGAGCGCGCCCGCATCGTCGAGTACGCGAACCGCCGCCCCGGTGCGCGCTTCGTCGAAGGCGGCAACGTGTGGGAGACCCCGGTCGACATCGCCGTGCCGTCGGCCACGCAGAACGAGCTGAACGAGGACTCCGCCCGCATGCTCATCGCCAACGGCGTGCGCGCGGTCGCCGAGGGCGCGAACATGCCGTCGACCCCCGAGGCCGTCGGCGCGTTCCAGGACTCCGAGGTGCTCTTCGCACCCGGCAAGGCGGCGAACGCCGGTGGCGTCGCGACCTCCGCGCTCGAGATGAGCCAGAACGCGTCGCGCCAGCGCTGGAACTTCGCGAACAGCGAGCAGAAGCTGCGCGACATCATGGCCGACATCCACGACGCGTCGTTCCGTGCCGCCGAGCGCTACGGCGCCCCCGGCGACTACGTCGCGGGCGCCAACATCGCCGGCTTCGAGCGGGTTGCGGATGCCATGCTCGCGCAGGGCGTCATCTGACCCGACGCATCGCTGTCCCTCGCTGAGAAACCACTTCCTGCACGAGAAACCACGCCAGAGCGCGTTTCTCACGCAGGAAGTGGTTTCTCGCGTTCGGGGCGGGGCGCCGAGCTCAGAGGCGGCGGTCGGTGGCGTGGCGGGCGAGCGAGCTCGCGTAGCGCTCGGTGAGCTGCACCATCAGGTCGGGGGTGTCGCGGTCGACGCCGAACACGTGGCCGGGGAAGTCGAGCGCGGGCATCGCGGCGGCGATCTCATCGGCCCGGTCGGGCGAGAACAGCTGCACGGGGTCGCCGACCGCGACCCAGCCGATCGGAACGACGCTGCCCTCCGGCAGCACCGCGCGGCGCTGGACGATCGCGTTCACCCGCACCTCGCAGCGAGGCCCGATGAGCGAGCCGTTGAAGACGCGAGCGCCGGATGCCAGGAACACCTCCTCACCGACGGTCGCACCCGCGATGCTCGCCAGCGTGCCCACGAGGGTGTGATCGCCGATGTGCACGGCGTCGGCCGCCGTGGCGCGGATGAGCGCGTTCTCCATCACGATGACATGCTCGCCGAGGGTGATCGGCCCGCCCTCGGCGGTGATCACGGCGCCGTGCAGCACCTGGCAGTTCGGTCCGATCTCGACGTCTCCCGAGATCACTGCGGTCGGCGCCACGACGGCGGTGTCGTGGATGCGGGGCCGAGCCCCGAGGTGCTCGTACATCATGCGGCCAGACTAGCCCTGCGCGTCGGCGCCGCGCTGCCTCAGCGGGCGCGCAGCACCGCCGGCAGCACGATGTGCACCTCGGGGATCATGCCGGGGGTCACCCGCTTGCGGAAGATCCAGTAGCTCCACGCCTGGTAGAGCAGGATCACCGGCAGCGACACGGCGGCAACGACCGTCATCACGCCGAGCGTGTACGGCCCGTTGGCGGCGTTCCAGACAGTGAGGTCGAACGCGGCATCCACCGTGGAGGGCAGCAGCAGCGGGAACATCCCGGCGAAGATGGCCGCGGCGCCGAACAGCCCGAACCCGGCGAAGCCGATGAACGCGCGACCCTCGTGGCGCCCCCGCGCCGCCCGCCAGCCGAAGGCGGCGGCGAGCACCGCGAACACGATGAGCGTCCAGGCGAACACGTTGCCGCCGTGCGCCACCTGCACCCAGATCGCCCACACGGCCGCCGGGGCGATGCACAGCGGCGCCCAGCGGGCGGCGAAGCGTCCGGCCCGCTCGCGCACCGGACCGTCGGCCTTGAGACCGAGGAAGGTCGCCGAGTGCAGCAGCGCGAAGCCGACCACGGCGAGACCGCCGAGCACGGCGGGAACCGTCAGCCAGACGAACGGTCCGCCGACGCGGTCGCCGTTCGCGTCGATGGGCAGACCCGTCGAGGTCAGTGCCAGCGCCGCCCCGATGCAGAACGCGACGATGAGAGAGCCGAGCCCGATCATCCAGGTCCACAGGGTGCGCCAGCGCTCGGTGTGCACCTTGCCGCGGTACTCGATGCCGACGGCTCGCACGATGAGACCGACCAGGGTGATCGTCAGCGGCACGTACAGCGTGGAGAACAGTGAGGCGTACCAGGCGGGGAACGCGGCGAACATCGCCGCCCCCGCGGTGATCAGCCACACCTCATTGCCGTCCCAGACGGGACCGATGGTGTTCAGCATCACGCGACGGTCGCGCTCGGATCGGGTGGAGAACACCATGTGCATGCCCACACCGAGGTCGAAGCCCTCCAGCAGCAGGTAGCCGATCCACAGCACGGCGATCGCCACGAACCAGACGACGGGAAGCGGTTCCATTTCCTCAGTTCCTCTCGGGCCGGTCAGTATGCGAAGGCGAGCACGTCGTCGCGTCGGTCGGGATCGGGTCGGGTGCCGTCGCCGTCATCCGGATGCCCGGGTGCGGCGAGTTCGGGCATCGAGGCGGCCACGCCGCCGCGGACGTACTTCACCATCAGGTAGAGCTCGATCACGAGCATCACGCCGTACACGGCGCTGAGGGTGATGACCGAGAACAGCAGTTCGCCTGCCGTCACGCCGGGTGAGACGGCCGCGGCGGTGAACATGAACACACCGTCGATGCCGGTCGCGTCGGGGTTGGGCGCCACGACGAAGGGCTGGCGGCCGAGCTCGGTGAAGATCCAGCCGGCGATGTTGGCCGCGAACGGTGCGACGATGCCGAGCAGCGCGAGGCGCATGATCCACGGCGAGCGCGGCACGGTGCCCTTGCGGGTCAGCCACAGCGCGACGACGCCGCCGAAGGCGACGACCCCGCCGAGGCCGATCATCAGCCGGAAGCCCCAGTAGGTGACCCACATCACCGGCACGTACTGCACGTCGGTGCCGGCCATGTCGCCGTAGAGCGCGTCATCGGGGATCGTCTTGCCGTACTGGTCGACGTACTGCGGCTCGAGATCCTTGATGCCGGGCATGTCCGCACCCCACTCGCCGGTGCCCAGGAAGCCCAGCACGCCGGGGATCTCGATGAGGGTGATCACATCGGCGCAGTCCGTCGACCCCGGGTCGCCGAGGGAGAGCACCGAGAACGACGAGCCGGTGTGGCAGGCGGCCTCCGCCGCCGCCATCTTCATCGGCTGCTGCTCGTACATCAGCTTGCCCTGGATGTCGCCGGATGCCACGGTGCCGAGGAACCCGGCGATGGCCACGATCGCGCCGAAGCGCAGCGACCAGATCCAGACGCCGTGATCCTTCTTGTCACGTCCTGGTACGGCATCCGCCTGTCCGACGATCACGCGACCGGTCGCGTCGACCGAGTCGATGCCGTCGTGGCGGCGCCGCCACAGGTGGTACCAGGAGATGCCGAGCAGGAACATGCCCGCCACCACCAGGGCCCCGAAGATCGTGTGGGTGTAGGCGGCGAGCGCGGTGTTGTTGGTGAGCACGGCCCACACGTCGGTCATCACGGGGCGACCGTCGGCACCCATCTCGACGCCGACCGGGTGCTGCATCCACGAGTTGGCGACGATGATGAAGAACGCCGAGATCCACGATCCGATCACCGCGCACCACAGCGCCGCGAGGTGCAGGCCCTTGCGGAGCCGTCCCCAGCCGAAGATCCAGATGCCGAGGAAGGTGGACTCCACGAAGAAGGCGAGCAGCCCCTCCATCGCCAGGGGTGCACCGAACACGTCGCCGACGAAGCGGGAGTATTCGCTCCACGCCATGCCGAACTGGAACTCCTGCACGAGGCCGGTGGCGACGCCGACGATGAAGTTGATCAGGTAGACCTTGCCCCAGAACTTCGTCATGCGCAGGAACTTCTCGTCTCCCGTGCGCACCCAGCGGGTCTGCATGATCGCGACCATCATGCCGAGACCGAGAGTCAGCGGCACCATCAGGAAGTGATAGACGGTCGTGATGCCGAACTGCCAGCGGGCGATGTCGAGAACGTCCACGCGGTTTCTCCGTTCGCGAAGGGGCGGCGGTCGATCCCGCCACGACTATTCTACGTCTCGTAGAACTTCTTCGACACACGATAGAACAAATTCGACAGGGAGTAGAATCGAAGAGCCGGAGATAATCCGACGAAGGAGGGATGCGCTGATGGGAACGCTCGGAGAGCTCGAACGAGCCGTGATGGATGCCATCTGGGAAGCCGACGCGGCGCTGAGCGCCTACGACGTCCAGCACCAGCTCGAGGCAGCGGGGCGGTCGCTGGCCGTGACCACTCTGCTGACCGTGCTGTCGCGCCTGGAGAAGAAGGGCTTCGTCGCCTCCGACCGCTCGGCGCGCCCGCACCGCTACACCGCCGTCGCCTCCCGCGCGGATCATGTCGCAGAGCTCATGCACTCCGTGCTCGGCGACGCCGGTGACCGCACCGCCGTGCTCGAGCGGTTCGTCGGCGGGGTCTCCCCCGAGGATGCCGCCGTGCTGCGCCAGCTGCTCGGCCGCTCGGGCTGACCGAGGCACCGTGCGGAACGACGAGCCATGCTGATCGACGAGCCATGCTGACGGTCGCTGCCGACACGGCGCAGAGCGGGGCGCTGGTGATCCCGCACGGCGTCGTCATCTTCGGCGCGGTCGTGCTGGGACTGTTCGCGGTCGGGCTCGCCTGGCCGGTGCCGGTGGCCCTGTCACGTGCGTCATGGCCGATGCGCGCGCCCGTGATGGCACTGCTGCTGTGGCAGGCGATCGGCCTGGCCGGCGGGTTCTCGATGATCGCGGCGCTGGCTCTCGCCGGTCACGCGGCGCTGCCCGGGCATCCGTGGCTCGCGCCGATCCCCGCCGCCCTGTTCACCATCTACCTGCTCACTCACCTCGGCGCGACGATCGTGCAGGTGACGAAGCAGCGCCGCCGCCATCTCGCACTTCTCGAGATGCTGACCTCTCCGCATCCGACCCGCGCGCGCACGCGGGTGATCGACGATGCGGTCCCGATGGCCTACTGCCTGCCGAACGGGCCGAGGTCGGTCACCGTGCTCTCCCAGGGACTGCTCGATCGCCTCGATCCGGACGAGCTGGCCGCGGTGATCGCGCACGAGCGCGCGCACGTCGAGCAGCGGCACGATCTGCTGCTGCTCGCGTTCCGCGCCTGGCGGTCGGCACTGCCCTGGTTCCCGATGGCGGCGCGTGCGGAAGCCGAGGTCGCGGCGCTCGTGGAGATGCTCGCCGACGATCACGCGCGCCGGGAGGTGCGCGACGAGGTGCTCGCCAGGGCGATCCTGCAGGTGGGCGCCAGCGGCGTGCCCGGCGCTGATCAGCCGGTGTCCGGGTCGATGCGGGTGAGCGACCGGTTCCGGCGGCTCGCCGGCTGACGCGGGAGCGCCCCCTACCTCCGCGTGTTCGCCTGCATCAGGTGAGCGGAGGCGGCACGCGCGCCGAGCCGCACGACCGCGTCGCCGTCACGCCGATCCGCTGTGCGGTGCGAGACGAGAACGACGATCCGCCCCGCGGTGGCAGCACGCACATCGGACATCATGGCCGCGGCGGTCGGACGATCGAGGTGCGCCGTCGGCTCATCCAGCAGAAGGATCTCGGCACGGGTGAGCAGGGCCCGTGCGACGGCGAGCCGCTGACGCTCGCCTCCCGACAGGGCTGAACCGCCGGGACCGACCCGCGCGTCCAGATCGTCGCCGAGGGTGTCGAGCAGGCCGGCGAGACCGGCCCGCCCGAGCACGTCGCGCAGCGCCTCGTCATCGGGTGCGTCGTCGCGATCGCGCGCGAGAAGCAGATTGCCACGAAGGCTCGAATCGAAGACATACGCGTCCTGCGGGCACCAGGCGACCAGGTCGCGCCAAGACCGCTCGTCGAGCGTCGTGATCGGTGTCCCGTCGGCCGTGATCGCTCCGGATGCCACGGGCAGGGCACCCATCACAGCCGAGAGCAGCGTCGACTTGCCCGAACCGGACGGCCCGTCCAGCACGAGCCACCGGCCGCGCTCGACCTCGGCGGAGACGTCCGACACGGCCGCGGTCGCTGCGCCCGGATAGCGGACCGCGACCGCCTCGATGGCGAGTCGGGTGACGGCGTCCGGGACGGTCGTCCCCCACGCCGGGCTCGGCGCCGGCCGCAGCACGACATCGAGACGACGCAGCAGCGTCTGCAGCGCCGGCAGGCGATGCATCGCGGCGACGAGGGCCGCGAGCGGCTCGAGCAAAGCCAGCGAGAGCAGCGCGACGACCGACGCGGACTCGGCCGGCAGGTCGGGAGAGAGCACCGGAACGAGCACGGCGAGCATCGTGGTGGCGATGGTCACGACGGCCGTGCCCAGTCCCGCCGACCACGCGGCGCGGCGCTCCGCCGAGGCGAGCTGCCGCGCGTGCGCGTCGAGCCGGCGCAGAGCGACGGGCGCGACCGCGTTGCCGCGCAGGTCGTCGGCGGCGGACGCGAGGACGGCGGTCGAGCGCACGATGGCCGACCGGGCGGCGACGCGATCAGCGGCGGCGCCGCGCTCGCTGACGACGGCGAGCACCGACGCGATGACGACGGCGGCGATGAGCACCGCGGCGACCAGCACGGTGAGGTGCGGGGTGACGAACGCCGCCGTGACGACGGTGCCTGCGACCACGAGCACGCCCGCGCCGAGCGGCGGCACGACGCGCGGCAGCTGGTCGCGCAGGTCGTCGGCGAGCGTGACGAGGTAGTCGAGCGGGGCGCCGCCCTCGAGCAGACGCCGTGAGCCGGCACCTCGAGCGGCGATGGCCCGCCACAGTCGCAGGCGCAGCGCATCCACCACGAGGAAGGTCGCACGGTGGGTGACCAGTCGGTCGGCGTAGCGTCCGACAGCACGCCCGATGCCGAACGCGCGCACGCCGACGATCGCGACGAGGAGGTACATGATGAACTCCTCGACGCTGGCGCGCACGATCAGCCAGCCCGAGACGGCGGTGAGCGCGACCGCGAGTCCGGCGGCGAGCGCGGAGAGCGCCATCGACGCCGCCCACAGCCAGGCGTGCGGGCGAAGCAGCCCGGCGAGCGTGAGGCTGCGCCGACCCGCTGCCGGCGGCACCGTGAGGGGGGACGACGACGCCGACGGATGCCCGGTCTCGGTCCGTCCGTCGGATCCCGAGTCCTCCTGAGGTTCGCCATCGACCCGGTCGGCAGCCGCGTCGTGCACCGAGTCGCCCACCGGGACGAATCGGTCGGCCAGTGCCAGGGTCTCCGGCTCGTGACTGGCGAGCACGATCGTGCAGCGCGCGGCGCGACGTCGCACCGCGGCGCGCACGAGGTCGGCCGCCACCGGGTCGAGGTGCGCGGTGGGCTCGTCGAGTACGAGGAGGCGGGCGCCGGCATCCACCCGCGCGAGAGCGCGCGCGACGGCCAGCCGGCGCTGCTCCCCCGGACTGAGCTCGGCGACCGCCGCGTCAGCGAGCCGCCCGAGGCCCAGCTCGTCGAGCGCCTCCGGCCCCGCTCCGTACAGCGCCAGTTCGTCGCGCGGCGTGGCGGCGAAGGCGCGCGGTGCCTGAGGCGCCCAGGCCACAGCATCCGGATCGACCCCGCGCACCGCCCCCGAGATCTCCGCATCGGCGGGCAGCACCCCGGCCAGCGCGCCGAGCAGGGTCGACTTGCCTGCGCCGCTCGGTCCGGTCACCGCCGTGATCCCCGAGATCTCTGCCGTCACCTCGCGCAGGGCGGGTGTCTGACGGCCCGGGTACGTGACCGTCAGCGCATCGACGCGCGTCCGGCCCGACGGGTCGACGCGCACGTCGTGCCGCGCCGGCGCTCCGAGCATCGCCTTCGCGCGCTCGAGAGCGGACAGTCCGTCCTGCGACGCGTGGAAGGCCGTGCCGACGTCGCGCAGGGCGGTGAAGCACTCCGGCGCGAGGATCAGCGCGATGAGCGCCGGCTCCAGCGCCATCGTGCCGTTGAGCAGACGCAGGCCGAGGAACACGGCCACCACCGCCACCGAGATCGTGGCGATGAGCTCGAGGGCGAGGGCTGACAGGAACGCCCAGCGCAGCGTCTCCTCGGTGCGCTGCCGATAGCGACGCTGGATGCCGTCGAGCGCCCGCGTCTGCTCGTCGACCCGGCCCAGGCCCACGAGCACGGGCAGGCCGCGGGCGAGCTCGGTGAGGTGATCGGCGAGGCGGGTGAGAGCGCTGAGCGCCGCGTCGGTGCGCTGCTGGGTGTGCCTGCCGATGAGGATCATGAACAGCGGCACGAGCGGGACGGTGATCACGATGATGAGAGCGCTGAGCCAGTCGGCGCCGAGTATCCGCACCCCCACCAGCAGGGGAACGATCACCGCGCCGATCAGGGAGGGCAGCGACTGGATGAAGTAGTCGTCGAGGTCATCCAGACCGTCGGCGGCGAGCACGGCCGTCCCGCCGCCGGCCCGGTCGCCGTCGACGATGCGAGCCCACAGTCGCGTGCGCAGATCGCCCTTGACGTGGGTTGCGACGCGGCGGGAGACGACGGATGTCGCCCATTCCGCCCCGGCCCGCAGCAGCGCTCCCGTCACCCCCAGGATGAGGATGGCGCGGGTGGCGTCGGGTGTCAGCCCGGACGCTGCGAGGCCGGCGATCCCGCGGGCCACGGCCTCGGCGATGAGCACGAGACCGAGCGCGCGTGCGGCGGCGAGCAGCCCGAGCACGTACAGTGCCCGCTCCGGCACCGAGGACAGGTCGGGCCGGCGCGACGGCGTCTTGGGGCGCGACGCCTCCAGCACCCAGGGATCTCGGTCAGCGCTCACCCCGCAATTCTACTGTGCGTAGAAGTGCGGGCCTGTCGCGCCGCCAGCGGATCAGACGACCGCCGGCTCCGCCTTCGCCGGCTCGGGGAACATCGCGGTGAAGAGGTTGCCGACCCACTCGATGAGATCGGAATCCGTGGGCATCGGCACGACCAGCGCCTCTCCTCCGCCGACGAGCTTCGCCTTCGGGTACAGCCGCTGCAGGCGCACCTTCATCGAGTCCTCGAAGCGGGCCGGCGCGATGCGCAGGTTCGATCCCATCGCCACGACATCCGACAGCCCTGCTCGCGCGGCGCGCCGGCGCAGACGCGCCACCTTCACCAGCGTGGTGACCTCGTCGGGGAACGCACCGTACCGGTCGACGAGCTCCTCGACCACGAGGTCGATCGCGTCGTCCGCGGCCGACACCGTGGCCGCCGACGACAGCTTCTGATAGGCCTCCAGCCGCAGCCGCTCGCTGTCGATGTAGTACTCGGGGATGCGGGCATCCACGGGCAGCTCGAGACGCAGCTCGACCTCGGAGTTCGTGTCCTCGCCGCGGAAGGTCGCCACCGCCTCGCCGATCATGCGCAGGTACAGGTCGAACCCGACCCCGGCGATGTGGCCGGCTTGCTCGGCGCCGAGCAGGTTGCCCGCACCGCGCAGCTCGAGGTCCTTCAGCGCCACCTGCATACCCGAGCCCAGGTCGTTGTTCACCGCGATGGTCTGCAGACGGTCGGCTGCGGTCTCGCTCAGCGGCTTCGTGTCGTCGTACAGGAAGTACGCGTACGCGCGCTCGCGCCCGCGGCCCACGCGTCCGCGCAGCTGGTGCAGCTGCGACAGGCCGTACTTGTCGGCCCGGTCGATGATGATCGTGTTGGCGTTGGAGATATCGAGACCGGTCTCGATGATGGTGGTCGAGACGAGCACGTCGTACTTGCGCTCCCAGAAGTCGTCGACGACCTGCTCGAGCTGATGCTCGCCCATTCTGCCGTGCGCCACCGCGATCCGCGCCTCCGGCACGAGCTCGGCGAGCTCCGAGGCGACGCGCTGGATCGACTGCACGCGGTTGTGCACGAAGAACACCTGCCCCTCGCGCAGGATCTCGCGGCGGATCGCCGCGGCGATCTGCTTGTCGCTGCGCGGGCCGACGAACGAGAGGATCGGATGCCTGTCCTCCGGCGGCGTCTGCAGCGTCGACATCTCCCGGATGCCGGTGACCGCCATCTCGAGGGTGCGCGGGATGGGCGTGGCGCTCATGGCGAGGATGTCGACGTTCGTCTTCAACTTCTTCAGCGCGTCCTTGTGCTCGACGCCGAAGCGCTGCTCCTCGTCGATGATCATCAAACCGAGGTCCTTGAAGAGCACCTGCTCGGTGAGGATGCGGTGCGTGCCGATGACCATGTCGACCGACCCGTCGAGCAGACCCTGCAGCGTGAGCCGCGCCTCCTTGTCGCTCTGGAACCGCGAAAGCGGTCGCACCTGCACCGGGAAGCCGGCGAACCGCTCGGTGAAGGTCTCGAAGTGCTGCTTGACGAGCAGGGTGGTCGGCACGAGCATCGCGACCTGCTTGCCCTCCTGGATGGCCTTGAAGGCGGCGCGAACCGCGACCTCGGTCTTGCCGAAGCCGACGTCACCCGAGAGCAGGCGGTCCATCGGGATGGGCCGCTCCATGTCGGCTTTGATCTCTTCGATCGTCTGCAGCTGGTCGTGGGTCTCGGCGAACGGGAACGCCTCCTCCAGCTCTCGCTGCCAGGGCGTGTCGGGGCCGAAGGCGTGCCCCTTCGAGCTCATCCGCGCCGAGTACAGCTTGACCAGCTCGACGGCGATGTCGCGCACCGCCCGGCGCGCCTTGCCCTTGGCCGCCGCCCAGTCGCTGCCGCCCATCTTCGACAGGGTGGGCGCCTCACCGCCGACGTACTTCGAGAGCATGTCGAGCTGGTCGGTGGGCACGAAGAGCTTGTCGCCCGGGTACCCGCGCTTCGAGGGCGCGTACTCCAGCACGAGGTACTCGCGCGTCGTCTTCACGGCGTTGCGTCCGCCCGACGACACCTCGCGCTTGGTCATCTCGACGAAGCGGCCGATGCCGTGCGTGGAGTGCACGACGAAGTCGCCCGGCTTCAGCTGCAGCGGGTCGACGACGTTGCGGCGGCGCGACGCGAGCTTCTTCACCGTCCGCTGGTCGCCGCCGATGGTGCGGCCGTAGAACTCGTTGTCGGTGAGCACGGCGATCCGGGCATCCGGCACCTGGAAACCCGATTCGACCGATCCCGCGACCAGCGTCGCCACACCGGCCTCGGGCTCGTCGACCAGACGGTCGACGATGCGCGCGGCGAGGCCGCGGTCGCTGAGCACGTCGCGCGCCCGCTCGACCAGCCCCTGGCCCGCCGCGATGACGACGACGCGCCAGCCCTCGGCGAGGCGCGCCTCGACGAACGCGATCGCACCGTCGACGTTTCCGTGGAACGACGGGATGATCGAGGCGTCGAGGTTCTCGGCCGCGTCGTCGTCGACGGCGAACGGCGTGACCCGCCACCACACGCCGTCGCGCTCGTGCACGATCTCGCGCATGCGCGCCAGGCTGAGGAAGTCACCCGCCCCGAGGTCGATCGGAGCCGAGGCGCCCGAGGTCGCCGCGCTCCACGCCGCCTCGAGGAACTCGCGGTTCGTCTCGCCGAGGTTGTGCGCGCGCGAACTGGCGCGCTCCGGATCGACGACGGCCGTGGCCGAGCCCTCCGGAAGGTACTCGGCCAGCGTCATCAGCGGACCTGCGACGACAGGCAGCAGCGACTCCATGCCCTCGACGGGGATGCCCTGCGACATCTTCTCGAGCATCGCCGACATCGCCGGGAAGCGGCCCACCAGCTCGCCGGCGCGCTCACGCACCTCGGCGGTGAGCAGCAGCTCACGGCTCGCGGCGAGCGACACCGATGCCACCTCGCCGGGCAGGGAGCGCTGGTCGGCGACCGAGAAGGCGCGGATCTGGTCGACCTCGTCACCGAAGAACTCCACCCGCAGCGGGTGATCGGCCGTCGGCGGGAAGACGTCGAGGATGCCACCGCGCACCGCGAACTCGCCCCGGCGCGAGACCATGTCGACGCGCGAGTAGGCGCGCTCGATCAGCTGCTCGACCGCGTCATCGAGCTCGATCCCCCGCCCGCCGACCCGCAGCTCGACCGGTGCCGCGTCGCCCAGATTCGAAGCGAGCGGCTGCAGGGCGGCGCGCACCGAGGCGACCACGACGAGCGGCCTCTCGCCTGTCCAGGTCACGATGCGACGCAGCGCGTCGAGACGCTTGCCGACCGTGTCGGGGCTCGGGCTCAGCCGCTCGTGCGGCAGGGTCTCCCACGCGGGGAAGGTGAGGATCTCGGCGTCCTCCAGATACGCGGCGAGCGCCGCGGCGACCGATTCCGCGCGACGGCCGGTGGGCGCGATGACGAGGGCGGATGCCGGCCTGCCGGCCGACACGCGCTTGCGCAGCAGCCCCGCGATGATCGGGACGTCGAGCCCGTCGACCGCCGAGATCTCGGCATCGGTCTGCGCCCAGGTGAGGGCGTCACGGTACAGGTTCGCCTCTTCCAAGGCGCGCAGAATCCCCGGAACAGTCACCGGATGATTCTAGTCGCGACGATCGGGGTCGGGCTCGCCGACCCCCGGCGCACCCGGATCACTCGGCAGCGGCAGATCACGGCGCCCTCGGCGGCTGCGCCTCGAGCCGCGGAAGCCCTCCACCGCCAGCACCGCGAGGGCCACGGCGAGGATGAGGTAGACGAGCGCGTCCGCGCCCTGCATCCGCTCGCCAAGCAGCAGCGCGACGCAGACGAGCAGCACGGGCTCGACGTAGCTGAGCAGACCGAACACGGGCAGCGGCAGCAGGGTCGCCGCCGCGAGATAGAGCGACATGGCCGCCGCGCTGGCCAGCCCGATGCCCACGAGACCCGAGAGCTCGGCACCGGAGATGACGCCGGGTGCGGCGGTGACGAGGAAGATCACCGCGAGCGGCACCATCAGCAGCGATTCGGCGCCGAAGACGATCGGGCCGTCGAGTCCGAAGCGCTGCCGCACCACGAAGTAGACGGTGTACGGCAGGCAGATCGCCAGCGTCACCCACGACAGCTGCGGGGTGGCCGCGACCTTCACGGCGACGGCGACGGCGGCGAGAGAGACGACGAGCCACTGCATCCGGCTCACCGGCGCCCCCAGGAGGAAGCGACCGCCGAGGACGAGGCAGATCGGCAGCAGCAGGTAGCCGAGGGAGGTGTCCAGGGCGTGCCCGTGCATGGGCGCCCACATGAAAAGCCAGAGTTGGAAGCCGATGATGGCGGCGAGGCCGACCAGGAGCAGCGGCATCCACCACCGCGCGCGCAGTCGCCGGCCGAGCACGCGCAGCTGCTCACGGGCGAGCGGGTGCGCCAGGGCGAGCGCGTAGCAGGCGAAGGTGACGAGGATGCGCCACGCGAACACCACCTCGGCGGATGAGCTCAGCACGCCCGCGAGGAAGAAGATCACCCCGAACAGCACGGAGGCGAGCACCGACGCGAGCACGCCGCGAGGCGAGGTGTGCTGCACCGCCACGACCGCCTCCTTCTGGGCACCGCCGACCGCCGCGCACCGACCTCCAGGATATCCGCCGGCGGGCTGCGGATACCGTGGCGGGATGGACCCCGTCTCCCTGCACACCGAGCGACTCGTGCTCAGCATCCCGACCGGCGCCGACATCGATGCGATCACCGCGGCCTGTCAGGATCCCGAGGTGCCGCGCTGGACGACCGTGCCGAGTCCCTACACCCGACAGCATGCGGCGGACTTCGTCGACCTCGTCGCCGGGTGGTGGGCGGACGGCGTCGAGACAGTGTGGGCGATTCGCAAGGGCGGCGTGCTCGCGGGCATGATCGGGCTGCATCGGATCACCGCTCCCTCCCGCTGCGGCGAGGCCGAACTGGGTTTCTGGGGAGTCGCCGACTTCCGCGGGCAGGGCGTCATGACCGAGGCGGCGCGAGCCGTGATCGACTATGCGTTCGACGACCTCGGGCTCGTGCGGATCACCTGGCGCGCCGTCGTGGGGAATCTGCCGTCGGCCCGCACCGCGCGGGCGCTCGGCTTCCGCTACGAGGGAACCCTGCGCCAGGGGCTCAGCAACCCGCGCGGCCGCGATGACGGCTGGATCGCGGGGCTGCTCGCCTCCGACGACCGCGTACCGGTCGAGTGGCCGGTACTGTGAACCGCCCTCGGCCGGCCTCGCGCGTGACAGGATGACGGCATGCCCGAGATGCCGGAGGTGCAGGGACTGGTCGACTTCCTCGCCGCGCGAGCGGTGGGACGCACGGTCACGCGCGTCAGCGTCGCGGCGATCGCCGCGCTGAAGACGTTCGACCCGCCGGTCACCGCCCTGCAGGATGCCCGGATCACCGCCGTCGCGCGGCACGGCAAGTTCATCGACCTGGCGCTCGGCGACGAGCTCCACCTCATCTTCCACCTCGCGAAGGCCGGGTGGCTGCGCTGGTACGACGAGCTGCCGACCACCCTCATCAAGCCGGGTCGCAGCCCGATCGCGATGCGCGTGGCGCTCGACGACGGCGGCGGATTCGATCTCACCGAGGCGGGTACGAAGAAGTCGCTGGCAGTCTACGTGGCGCGCGATCCGATGGACGTCCCCGGCATCGCCCGCCTCGGCCCCGATCCGCTCGATCCCGGCTTCACCCGGGATGCCTTCGCAGCGCTGCTCGCCGGGCGCCGCACCCAGATCAAGGGGCTGCTGCGCGACCAGGGGCTCATCGCAGGCATCGGGAACGCGTACAGCGACGAGATCCTGCACGCCGCGAAGATGTCGCCGTACGCTCCGGCGGCGAACCTCGACGATGCCGACATCGACCGGCTGTACGACGCCATGCAGCAGACTCTTTGCGAGGCGATCGACGAGGCGGCAGGCAAGCCACCAGCGGATCTGAAGGACGCCAAGCGCCGAGGCATGCAGGTGCACGCCCGGCGCGGAGAGGCGTGCCCGGTCTGCGGCGACACGGTCCGGAGCGTGTTCTTCGCCGACAGGTCGCTGGAGTACTGCCCCACCTGCCAGACGGGCGGCAAGGTGCTCGCCGACCGCCGGCTCTCCCGGCTGCTGAAATGACGGCGGCAAGACGGGGAATGAATCATCCGGGGGCACGTTGACTAGACTCAGAGCATCAACGTGCTCCGGGGTCGGTGTGAATCCGAACCGGCGGTGACAGTCCGCGAACGCCTGGCGACAGGCGCCGATCCGGTGGAAATCCGGAACCGACGGTGATGCGAGCATCCGCTCGCTAGTCCGGAAGAGAGGCAGCACGTGGCGTACGCGTGCGCTGCAGACCCCGGGAACCCAGAGAAGGATGACCGATGGCTGTGACCGAGGCTGAGCGCGACGCCATGCATCGCGCCCTCGCGCTCGCGGCGAACGGGCCGCGGGGACTGAACCCGCAGGTGGGCGCCGTCATCCTCTCCCCCGCAGGCACCGTGCTGGCCGAGGGCTGGCACCGCGGCGCGGGCACCCCGCACGCCGAGGTCGACGCGCTCTCGAAGCTCGCCCCGGGAGAGGCATCCGGTGCGACCGCCGTCGTCACGCTCGAGCCGTGCAACCACACCGGACGCACCGGCCCGTGCGCGCAGGCGCTGATCGATGCGGGCGTCAGCCGCGTCGTCTACGCCACGGGCGATCCGGGAGACGTCTCCAGCGGCGGCGCGGACCGACTGCGCGCAGCGGGTGTCGAGGTGGTCGCGGGTGAGCAGGCGGATGCCTCTCGCCGGCTCATCGCCGATTGGCTGACCGTGCAGCGGCTGGGTCGCCCGCACGTCACCGTGAAGTGGGCGCAGAGCCTGGACGGCAGGGCCGCGGCATCCGACGGCACCAGCCAGTGGATCACCGGCCCCGACGCCCGCGCCGACGTGCACCGTCGCCGAGCCAGGGCCGACGCGATCGTGGCGGGCACCGGAACAGTGCTCGCCGACGACCCCGCACTCACCGCCCGCGACGGTGACGCCCTGTACCCGCACCAGCCGGTTCCTGTGGTGATCGGCTCGCGCGCCACCCCCGCCGACGCCGCCGTGCACCGGCACCCGAACGCCCCGCTGTTCTACGACACGAGAGACCTGTCGGCCGTGCTCGCCGATCTGCGCGACCGCGGTGTGCAGCGCGTCTTCGTCGAGGGCGGACCGACGCTGGCGAGCGCGTTCATCGCCGCCGGCGTCGCCGACACCGTGCTGGCCTACATCGCGCCGATGCTGCTCGGCGGCGAACGGCTCGCACTCACCGACATCGGCGTCGCCTCGATCGGCGACGCCCTCCACCTGCAGGTGGAGCAGTGGCTGCCCCTCGGCGCCGACCTGCTCGCCATCGCACACCCCGCCACGGCCCCCGTCGCGGGAGAGGACGCCCTGGTCGCCACCGCACATCCCGCCACGGCCCCCGTCGCGGGACAGGAAGGAAGCTGATGTTCACCGGAATCATCGAGGAGATCGGCGAGATCGCCGCGATCTCGGCATCGGGCGACGGATGGCGGCTCACCGTGCACGCGCCGAAGGCCGCGGCCGATGCCGTGCACGGCGAGTCCATCGCCGTCAGCGGTGTGTGCCTCACCGTCGTCGGCTCGACCGAGACGACCTTCGACGCCGACGTCATGAAGCAGACCCTCGACGTGTCGGCTCTGGGCGCCGTGCAGGTCGGCACCCGGGTGAACATCGAGAAGGCGATGCCGGTCGGCGCGCGCCTGGGCGGCCACATCGTGCAGGGCCACGTCGACGGCGTCGGCACCGTGCTCGAGGTCAGGCCCGGTGCCCAGTGGCGCGTGCTGCGCATCAGCCTGCCCGCAGAGCTCGCCGCGCTCGTGGTCGACAAGGGATCGATCAGTGTCGCTGGCACCTCGCTCACGGTGAGTGCCGTGAGCGCGCCGGTCGCAGTCGTGCAGGACGAGCACTGGTTCGAGGTCTCGCTGATCCCCGAGACGCTCGACGCCACCATCCTCGGCACGCTCGAGCCCGGCGACATCGTCAACCTCGAGACCGACATCCTCGCCCGTCATGTCGAGCGCCTGCTCGCGTTCCGCTCCGCCCCGGAAGGAGGCTCGCGATGAGCCTTTCCCCTCTCTCCGACGCCCTCGACGCGCTGCGCGCCGGCAAGCCGATCATCGTCGCCGACGACGAGAACCGCGAGAACGAGGGTGACATCATCATCTCCGCCGAACTCGCGACGGCCGAGACGATGGCCTGGATGGTGCGCTGGACGTCTGGCCTCATCTGCGCCCCGCTGCCGGCCGACCTCGCCGACCAGCTGAACCTGCCCCCCATGGTCGAGACGAACGAAGACGCCCGCACGACGGCGTACACGGTGAGTGTCGACGCGGCCGAGGGCGTCACGACGGGCATCAGCGCGCACGACCGGGCGCTGACCCTGAACGTGCTGGCGAACCCGGCGTCGACCCCGACCAGCCTGATCCGTCCTGGCCACATCCTGCCGCTGCGCGCCGTCGACGGCGGCGTGCGCGAACGCGGCGGTCACACCGAGGCGGCGGTCGAGCTGATGCGGCTCGCGGGCCTGCAGCCGGTCGGAGCGATCGCCGAGGTGGTGGCCGACGACGGCAGCATGATGCGCCTGCCGGCGCTGCTCGAGCTCGGCGCGCGTGAGGGGGTGCCGGTGATCACCATCGAGCAGCTCATCGCTCATCTGAACGAGGTCGACCCGCGCGACGAGGCCGACTGCCTCGCGCGCAGATCCGGCCGCCGGGTCAGCCTGCGCGCCGACGCCAACGTGCCGACAGACCACGGCACCTTCCGCTTCCTCGCGTACAAGGACCGCATCAGCGGCACCGACCACATCGCGGTCGTCTCGGGCACGCCCGGCGAGACGGCGCTGGTGCGCGTGCACTCCGAGTGCCTCACCGGCGAGGCGTTCGCGTCTCAGAAGTGCGAGTGCGGCCCGCAGCTACAGGCGGCTCTCGACCGCATCGACGAGGAGGGCGGCGTGGTCATCTACATGCGCGGCCACGAGGGGCGCGGCATCGGGCTGATCAACAAGCTGCGCGCATACGCGCTGCAGGAGGAGGGCCTCGACACGGTCGATGCCAACCTCGCCCTCGGTCTGCCCGCCGACGCGCGCGAATACGCCGCGGCCGCCGGCATCCTCACCGATCTCGGCATCTCGAAGGTGCGCCTGCTCACCAACAACACCGACAAGGTCGAGAAGCTGCAGGCCCTCGGGCTCGACGTGATCGAGCAGGTGCCGCTGATCGTCGGCGTCGGCCCCAACAACCACCAGTACCTCGAGACCAAGCGCGATCGCATGGGTCACATCATCGGCGCGGACGAGCTCGCCCACGCCCTCGGAAAGGACGACGCATGAGCGGCGCAGGAGCCCCCACCCCGAACACCCCGGTCGACGGCAGCGGTCTGCGCGTCGTCGTGATCGCGGGAACCTGGCACGAGACGATCTCGAACGGCCTCATCGCCGGCGCGCAGCGCGTGCTCGACGAGGCGGGTGCCGCGCATACGCTGGTGCGCGTGCCCGGGTCGTTCGAGCTGGCCGTCGCCGCTCAGGCGGCTTTCGCCGGCGGGGCGGATGCCGTGGTCGCGCTCGGCGTGATCATCCGCGGTGGCACGCCGCACTTCGAGTACGTGTCCTCGGCCACCACCGACGGGCTCAGCAGGGTCGCCCTGGATGCCGGCAAGCCGGTCGGCTTCGGCGTGCTCACCCTCGACGACGAGCAGCAGGGCCTCGACCGTGCCGGCCTTTCTGGCTCGAAGGAGGACAAGGGCGCCGAGGCCGCGGACGCGGCGCTGCGCACCGCCCTCGTCGTGCGCGCGCTGCGCGGCTGAACGGCCGCTCCAGACCGGCTAGCCTGGGGTCATGGAGACCCTGCGCCACATCGTCCTGTTCGTTCACCTCGTCGGCTTCGCCGTGCTCTTCGGAGCGTGGGCCGTGCAGGCCTTCGGCGGCAAGCGCGAGATCGTCAAGCTGATGCACATCGGCGTCACGATCGCCGCCGTCGCCGGCCTGGCTCTCGCCGCGCCGTGGGGCCTGCCCGAGGGAGCGGAGATGAACTACGCCAAGATCGGCACCAAGCTCGTCATCCTGCTGATCATCGGCGCCTTCCTCGGCATCGGCCAGGCCCGACAGCGCAAGAGCGGTCAGGTGCCGACGGCGCTGTTCTGGGGAATCGGTCTGCTCACCCTGGTGAACGCGGGCATCGCCGTCATCTGGTGAGCCTCCGGCCCGCCGGGCCAATAGACTCCTCGAGGTCCAGCCACCGGAGGAGCAGCATATGACGACGACCATCGCCCCGGCCAACCCGCGCTCGCGGGTCATCCTGGCCAGTCTCGTGGGCACGACGATCGAGTTCTACGACTTCTACGTCTACGCGACCGCGGCGGTGCTGGTCTTCCCCGTGCTGTTCTTCCCGACGGGCAACGACACCACGTCGCTGCTCGCCTCGTTCGGTGTGTTCGGTGCGGCGATGGTCGCGCGTCCGATCGGCGCGATGGTCTTCGGCCACTTCGGTGACAAGTTCGGTCGCAAGGCGACCCTGGTCGCCTCGCTGCTCACGATGGGCATCGCGACATTCCTCATCGGCCTGCTGCCCACGTTCCAGCAGATCAACTGGTGGGCCGCCCTGCTGCTGCTCATCCTCCGACTCGCGCAGGGCTTCGCGCTCGGCGGCGAGTGGTCGGGCGCCGCGCTGGTGGCCACCGAGAACGCTCCTGCCGGCAAGCGGGCCTGGTACGGGTCGTTCCCGCAGCTCGGCGCACCGCTGGGCTTCATCATCGCGAACGGCATCTTCCTCGCCATCAACGCGCTGCTCCCCCACGAGACCGACGCGACCCTGAAGTCCGAGGCGTTCCTCAGCTGGGGCTGGCGGGTGCCGTTCCTGTTCTCGGCGGTGATGGTCATCATCGGCCTGTGGGTGCGCCTCAGGCTCGTCGAGTCCGAGACGTTCACCCGGGCCGCCGACACCGGCCGCATCCGCAAGCTGCCGCTCGCGACGGTGTTCCGTCACCACTGGAAGCAGCTCATCCTCGGCACGTTCATCATGCTCGCGACCTACGTGCTGTTCTACCTGATGACGAACTTCACGCTCGCCTACGGCACGAAGGCCGGCTCGCTCGAGGTGGCGTCGGCCGCCGCGCAGCAGGCCGCCGACGCGGCCGGCAAGCCCTTCGACGCGTCAGCCTTCGCGGCGCAGTTCTACCCCGGACTCGGTTTCGGCTACACGCAGTTCGTGATCATGCAGATCGTGGGCGTGGTGTTCTTCGGCATCTTCACCCTGCTCTCGGGCCCCTGGGCCGACCGGTTCGGGCGACGCCGACTGCTGCTGTGGGTGACCGGCGCGATCATCGTCTTCGGCCTCACCTTCAACCTGTTCCTCATGCCTCAGGACGACCCGGCGCTGACGATGGCTGTCGTGCAGGGCTTCCTCATCCTCGGCTTCCTGCTGATGGGCGCCACCTTCGGCCCGATGGGCGCGCTGCTGCCCGAGCTGTTCCCCACGAACGTGCGGTACTCCGGCTCGGCGATCGCATACAACGTGTCGTCGATCCTCGGGGCGGCCGTCGCTCCGCTGATCGCCGTCGAGCTGTGGCGCATCGGCGACGGCTCGCCCTGGCTGGTGGGCGTGTACCTGTCTGCCATGGCCGTGCTGACGTTCATCGCCCTGTGGCTGTCGCCCGAGACGAAGGACCACGACTTCGAGGCCGACCTGGGCGTCGCCGCCCAGCGCTGAGCGCGGGTGGGTCAGAACCGCGCGGTCACCGCGCGGTTCCGACCGTCGAGCGTCATCTCACCCCCGTAGGGCAGGATCCACTGCGGGCGGGTGTGCCCGAAGGGCACACCGATGCAGACCACGGCATCCGGGTTGTACCGGTCGAGCGTCTCGAGCACGACATCGCGCTGAGCGGCACGCAGCGCCGATCTCTCGGTCGCGGTGGGCATCACCTCGAACGAGCTCACGGCGGGTCGCGCGAACAGCACCCCGGCGACGGCGGCCAGCAGTCCCCGCTCGCCGTAGGCGCGCAGCTGCTCGGCGACATGATGCGCCGGCGTGAGCCGCTCGCTGGTCTCGAGAATCAGAATCGTGCCGGCGAGCTCGTCGTTCGACGGCATCCGGTCGGCGAGCGCGAGCTGGTTCACCACCTCGAGGCAGCCGCCCCACGTGCGGCCTGTCACGCTCTTCCCGGGTCCGGCCCACGTCCACGGCTCGGTGGGTTCGCGGTCGCCGTACTCGGTCAGAGCCGCCGGGTCGTCCCAGTGGCGCCCGAAGTCCTCCGACTCCCCCGGCTCGGTGATCTCGATCTCACCGCTGTCGAGCAGCGCGGCGCGCAAGGAACGCAGATGCACCTCGTCGACCGCCGGCCCCGGCCCGAGGTGCACCTGCGTCGAGCCGCCGTAGAAGCCGGCGACGCCGCGCCGCCACAGCCAGTTCAGGATGTTGGTGTTGTCGCTGTACCCGAGGAAGGGCTTAGGGTCGGCGACGGCGAGCGCCGGGTCGAGGTGCGGCGTCACGAGGATCTGGTCGCTGCCGCCGATCGTCGCGATGATCGCCCGGATGCTCGGATCGGCGAGCGCCGAGTTCATGTCGGCGGCACGCGCTCGGGGACTCGCATCGAGCTGCCTCGTGGTCGAGTACTCGACGGGGACGAGTCCGGTCAGCTCCCGCAGACGTCGCATCGCCTGCTCGTGCACCTCGGGCCCGACCGCGGGCGCGGCGAAAGCGGGCGAGAGGACGGCGATGCGGTCGCCGGGGCGAGCCTTCGGAACATGCAGCATGCCTCCATCCTGCCCGCGGCGCGCGCGGGCAGCGAAACAGGCCGCGCATAAGGAGTTCGGTCGACAATAGAAGCACTCACCCACGACTCCTCACGAATGAGGTCCCATGTCTCGCACGGCGCCGTCACGCCGACGCGGGCGCGGCGCGCAGCCCGAAGGCCCGCGCGCGACGTTCCGCCAGCTGCTCCCCTTCCTGTTCGAGCACAAGAAGGTGCTCGTCGTCGTCGCGGTGCTCAGCATCGTCGGCGCGGCCGCATCGCTCGCCCAGCCGCTGCTCGTCGGACAGCTCATCGCGCGCGTGCAGCAGGGGCAGACGCTGGGGGCGCTGGTCTGGCTGCTGATCGGCTTCGTGATCGCGGCGTCCGTCATCTCGGGCTATCAGCACTACCTGCTGCAGCGCACCGGCACGGCGGTCGTGTACTCCAGCCGCCGCAAGCTCATCGCGCGCATCCTGCATCTGCCGATCAGCGAGTTCGACGCGCGCCGCACCGGCGACCTCGTCTCGCGCGTCGGCACCGACACGACGCTGCTCTACGCCGTGCTCACGCAGGGACTCGCGGATGCCGTCGGCGGCGCGATCCTGTTCGTCGGCGCGCTCATCGCGATGCTCATCATCGACCCGCTGCTGCTGCTGCTCATCGTCGTCGTGATCGGCGTGTCGGTGGTCGTGGTCGTGCTGCTCTCGGGGCGCATCCGCAGCGCGTCGGCCGCGCAGCAGGAGAAGGTCGGCGAACTGGCATCCGGAGTCGAGCGGGGCATCTCCTCGATCCGCACCGTGCGTGCGTCCGGCGCCACCGAGCGCGAGACGACGGCCGTGGAGGACCTCGCCGGTGAGGCGTACGGCCTCGGTGTGCGCATCGCGAAGATCTCGTCGATGGTCGTGCCCGTCGCCGGTGTGGCCCTGCAGCTCTCGCTGCTGGTGGTGCTCGGGGTGGGCGGGTTCCGCGTGGCGTCGGGCGCTCTCACGATCGCGTCTCTGGTCACCTTCATCATGTTCCTGTTCATGCTCGTGATGCCGCTGGGCCAGGCCTTCGGCGCGATCACCTCGGTGAACCAGGCGCTGGGCGCCCTCGGACGCATCCAGGAGGTGCTCGATCTGCCGACCGAGACGCAGGACGACGAACCGGACGCCGTGGCGGCAGCCGCGCCCGTGGTCGGCGCCCCCGCGATCGAGTTCCGCGACGTGCGCTTCCGCTACCCTGATGCCGTCATCGCCGCCCGGGAGGCGGCCGCCAAGGAGGCTCAGGTCCTGCTCGCCGACGCGCACCTCGAGCGCGCGTCCGACGGCATCCCGATCGACCGGGATGTGCTGAAGGGGGTCTCGTTCGCCGTGCCGCGCGGCGCGCGCGTGGCGCTGGTCGGGCCGAGCGGCGCCGGCAAGAGCACCATCCTCTCGCTCATCGAGCGCTTCTACGACCCGACCGGTGGGTCGATCCGCCTCGCCGGACACGACGTGCGCACGTACCCGCGTGAGCAGCTGCGCGCCCAGTTCGGCTACGTCGAGCAGGACGCGCCGACCCTCGCCGGCACGCTGGGCGAGAACCTGCGTCTCGCGGCACCGGATGCCTCGGACGCCGACTGCGAGCGCGTGCTGCGCTCGGTCAACCTCGGCGACGTGCTCGAGCGCAGCCCGCTGGGGCTGGATGCCCCGGTCGGCGAGGACGGCGTGATGCTCTCGGGCGGTGAGCGTCAGCGCCTCGCCATCGCGCGCGCTCTGCTGACCGAGGCACCGATCCTGCTGCTCGACGAATCGACCTCGTCGCTCGACGGCGTCAACGAGCAGCGCATGCGCGAGGCCATCGACGCGGCCGCCGCCGACCGCACACTGCTGGTGATCGCGCACCGGCTGTCGACCGTGGTCGACAGCGACCTGATCGTGGTGCTGCAGAACGGCGTGGTGGTCGGGCAGGGCACGCACGCCGAGCTCATCGAGTCCACGCCGCTGTACCGCGACCTCGCACGGCACCAGCTGCTGGTCTGACCGCCGCCGAACTCAGCCGCCGAGGACGTCGACCTGCACGCCGTCCTTACCCGCGCGCTTCGCACGGTACATCGCCGCATCCGCCGCCGCGACGACGTCCTCAGCGGAGGGAGGGACGCGGCCGACGTCCGCGCGCCAGTGCACCGCGCCCACGCTGGCCGACAGCGGCGAACCCGCCGCTGGACCGTCGAGCGGCTCGCGCACGACGCTGCGTACCCGCTCGGCGAACCGCGTCGTCTCGGCGTCGTCCATGCCGGACGCGGTGATGAGGAACTCGTCCCCGCCGAGCCTGGCGACCGTGTCGCCCACGCGGCACACGCGCCGCAAACGATCGGCGACGATGCGCAGCACCTCGTCGCCCACTCCGTGCCCGAGACGATCGTTGATGCCCTTGAAGCCGTCGAGGTCGAGGAAGAGCACCGCGCACGGGACGCCGTCATGCTCGGTGCGCTCGAGGATGCGCTGCAGCCTCTGCTCGAAGAGGATCCGGTTCGGCAGCCCGGTGAGGCTGTCGTGCAGAGCGTGATGCTGCAGCTGGTCGCGCAGCCGCAGGTGATCGACCACCCGTTCGGCCTGAGCCGCCAGCGCACGCAGCGATTCGAGCTCGTCCGCCTCGAGGGAGCGTGCCCGCCGGAACCAGCAGTGGATCTCGCCGAGCACGACCGTTCGCTCGCCCATCGTGCGGACGATCGGCGTCGTCACCAGCGCCTCGATGCCGGACGCCTGCAGCGCAGCCGCGTCCTGCGGGGCCGCCAGCGCGATCTGCTCGATGTCGCGGCACACGAGCTGCTGCGCAGAAGCCGCAGGCCGCGCGTCGAGCAGCACTCCCGGTGGGTGATCGCCCCATCGACGCACCTCGGCGCCCGCCGGGCCTGAGGTGTGCACGAGGCGAACCGCCGTCCACGCTGCGGACATCGCCCGGCTCGCCGCACTCACGAGGGTCTCGCCCAGGTCGTCCATTCCGTTCGCGACGGCGAGCGCGCTCGTGGCATCCTGCAGCAGCACCAGCCTGCGATGCGCGAGCTCGGTCTCGCGCCGTGCCGCGACGAGCTCCTTCTCGAACGCGGCGCGCGCCGTCGTCTCGACGGCCGCGACGTAGGCGACGGACCTGCCGTCGACGTGCCGCAGCTCGGCGTTCACGAGCGCCGCCCGACGCTCGCCCGCGCCGTCGCGGATCTCGAGCATGACCTCGCGCAGCCGCCCCCGCTCCAGGAGACGCGGAATCACCTGGGTCTCGTACAGCATGCGCGATGCGGCGGTCAGCCACTCCACGATGTTGCGTCCGCGCAGGCCGTCGCCGCCTTCCGGGCCGCCCTCGCCCAGCCACACCTGCATCCCGGCGTTGTGGGCCAGGATGGTGCCGTCCACGCCCAGTGTGAACACGGCGACCGGCGTGTGCTCGAGCAGGTCCAGCGATTCCGCCGTGGCGTTGCTCACAGCGCGTGTCTGATCTCGTCCGCCACGAGCTCGTGATCGGTCAGATGCACGAAGTGTCCGGCGGAGTCCAGCTGTACCAGATCGCACGACGGGATGCGCGCCTGCACGTACGCGCCGATGTGCGGCGGGCAGATGATGTCGCCGACCGACTGCAGCACGGTCGTCGGCACGGGGACGTCGCCCAGCCGGTGACGCACATCGCTGAAGAAGACGACGCGGGCGAAGTGGGTCGCGACCTCGTGGGCGGTGGTGGCGAACAGATCCCGCACCCGGTCTGTCACCTGGGGCAGGTCTTCGCGCGCGGTGACGGCGGGCGCCAGCGACGCCGCCCACCCGGGCTGGTTCGCCTCGATGGCGGCGAGCAGATCGAGCACATCCTGACGGTCGAAGCCCCCGATGTAGTCGCCGTCGTTCACGTAGCGCGGCGAGGGGCAGAGCATGATCAGCTGCGAGAACAGGTCGGGCCGGCGGATGGACGCGAGCGCGCCGATCATGCCGCTGACGGAATGCCCGACGAACACCACGTCACGGGCATCCACCGCCTCGATCACCTCGATGAGGTCGTCGGCATACCCGTCGAGCGAGTCGTATCGCCGCTGGTCGTAGGCCGAGAGGTCGGATCGCCCCGATCCCACGTAGTCGAACAGCACGACACGGTGGTCGTCGACGAAACGGTCGGCAGCCGCTCGCCAGGTGGTCTGATCGGTGCCGTACCCGTGCCCGAACACCATGACCGGACCGGCCTCCCTGCCGAGGATCGTCACGGCGTTGCGCCGGAGGACGTCGTCGTGCGCGCGATCCGCGGCGGGTGCGTGCTCTGCAGTGCGGGCGCTGGCTTGCGTCACGTGGCCTCCTCGGAGCTCACGCCCGAGACTACCGAAGAAGTCGAGCGACCCGTCACCGAGCGGCGTCGAGCCGGTACCGCAGCGCCTCCAGTTCGCTGCGCAGGGCCGCCGGCAGCGCGTCGCCGAACATGGCGTAGAACTCCTCGGTGGAGTCCGCCTCCGCGAGCCACGCGTCGATGTCGACGTCGAAGAGCTCGTCGAGGTCGGCCTCGGCGATCTCCAATCCGTCGAGGTTGAGATCCTCACGTCGCGGCAGGCGACCGATCGGGCTGTCGACGGCCACGACCTCACCGGAGATGCGACGGATGATCCAGTCGATCACGCGCGAGTTGTCGCCGAAGCCCGGCCACAGGAAGCGGCCGTCATCACCGCGACGGAACCAGTTCACCTGGAAGATGCGCGGTGCACGATCGAAGCGCAGCGAACGGCCCACCTTGAGCCAGTGCGCGAAGTAGTCGCCCATGTTGTAGCCGCAGAACGGCAGCATCGCGAACGGGTCGCGGCGCAGCTCGCCGAGGGTGCCCTCGGCGGCGGCGGTGCGCTCCGACGAGATGGTCGAGCCGATGAAGACCCCGTGGCTCCAGTCGGTCGCCTCGACGACCAGCGGCACGTTGCTCGCGCGGCGACCGCCGAAGAGGATCACGTCGAGGGGCACGCCCTCGGGGTTCTCCCAGTCGTCGGCGATCTGCGGGCACTGGGCCGCCGACACCGTGAAGCGCGAGTTCGGGTGCGCGGCCGGCTCGTCCGAGTCGGGAGTCCACGGCCTGCCCTGCCAGTCGGTGAGTCGTGCGGGCGGGGTGTCGGTGAGCCCCTCCCACCACACGTCTCCGTCGGGTCGCAGGGCGACGTTGGTGAAGATGGTGTTGCCCCAGAGCGTCTCGACCGCGGTGACGTTGGTGGACTCCCCCGTTCCGGGAGCGACGCCGAAGAACCCGGCTTCGGGGTTCATGGCGTACATCCGGCCGTCTTCGCCGGGTCGGATCCAGACGATGTCGTCTCCGAGCGTCTCGACCGACCATCCAGGGATGGTCGGACGCAGCATGGCGAGGTTGGTCTTGCCGCAGGCCGACGGGAAGGCTGCGGCGATGTGGTGCGCCCTGCCCTTCGGGTCGGTGACGCGGATGAGCAGCATGTGCTCGGCGAGCCAGCCATCGTCGCGCGCGATGACCGAGGCGATGCGCAGGGCGAAGCACTTCTTCGCGAGGATCGCGTTTCCGCCGTAGCCCGAGCCGTACGAGTAGACCTCGAGCGTCTCGGGGAAGTGCACGATGTACTTCTCGTCGTTGCACGGCCACGGCACGTCGGCCTGGCCAGGCTCGAGCGGGGCGCCTACCGAATGGACCGTCTTGACCCACGGGGCGCCCTCGGCGATTTGGCGGGTGACCGCGTCGCCGACGCGGGTCATGATGCCGATGGATGCCACCGCGTAGGCGCTGTCGGTGACCTGCACCCCGATGTGCGAGAGCGGACCGCCCACCGGGCCCATCGAGAACGGGACGACGTACATCGTACGACCGCGCATCGACCCCTGGAACAGCCCGTCGAGGGTCTCGCGCATGGCCGTGGGATCGGCCCAGTTGTTCGTGGGGCCGGCGTCGCGCTCGCGCTCCGAGGCGATGAACGTGCGCCCCTCGGTCCGCGCCACGTCGCTCGGGTGCGAGCGCGCCAGGTACGATCCGGGCCGCCATTCGGGGTTGAGCTTGATCAGCTTGCCCTCGCCGACGAGCCCGCGCAGCAGGGCATCGTTCTCGGCACGGGATCCGTCGACCCAGTGCACCCGCGCCGGCTGGGTGAGCGCGGCGATGCCGTCGACCCACGCGCGCAGCTCTGCCATCGCCGGGGTGTCGTACGCGGGCACGTCACCGGTGCCCCGCGCAGGTGCGACGGCGTCGATGCGGGTCGTGAACGTGTCGGCGAGTGCCATGGGAGCTCCTTCAAGCTGGTGCGGTATGCCCATCCTCCGGCAGGTTTTGCCGTGTTTGACGCCGACCGACGTTGAAAGAACGTTGCTTTTTTCGGATATGCTCAAGGAATGGCGACCAGCGGACTCGAACTCAGCACCCTCGGACATCGCATCCGACACCACCGCACGGCCCGGAATCTCACCCTCGACGACCTGGGCGCGAAGGTCGGCATCGCGGGGTCCCAGCTGAGCCTCATCGAGAACGGCAAGCGCGAGCCGAAGCTGTCCCTGCTGCAGGCCATCGCCGAGGCGTGCGGCACCGACGTCGCCGACCTCATCTCGGGAGAGCCGCCGAACCGTCGTGCGGCGCTCGAGATCGAGCTCGAACGCGCACAGTCCAGCCCGATCTTCCGCCAGCTGGGCATCGCCGGGGTGCGCGTGACGAAGACGATGACCGACGAGACCATCGAGGCGATCCTGGGCCTGCATCGCGAGCTGCACCGCCGGGAGACCGAGGCGATCGCCACGCCGGAGGAGGCGCGTCGCGCGAACACGGAGATGCGTCTCACGATGCGCGCGCGCGACAACTACCTTCCCGACATCGAGGCGCTCGCCGAGAAGCACCTCAAGGCGGCCGGTCACGTGTCCGGAGCGCTCACGCACCGCACTGTGACCCTGATGGCGGCGAAGCTCGGCTTCGAGCTCATCTACGCCGACGACCTTCCCCACTCCACTCGCTCGATCACCGACCTCGAGAACGGTCGGATCTACCTGCCGCCGGCGTCGATCCCCGGCGGGCACGGCCTGCGCTCGATGGCGCTGCAGGCGATGGCGCACCGCATCCTGGGGCACACTCCCCCGACCGACTACGCCGACTTCCTGCAGCAGCGACTGGAGATCAACTACTTCGCCGCGTGCTGCCTGATCCCCGAGACCGCAGGCGTCGCATTCCTGCAGCAGGCGAAGAAGGATCGCAACCTCGCGGTCGAGGACTTCCGTGACGCGTTCGGCGTCACGCACGAGGCGGCCGGGATGCGCATGACCAACCTGATGACCCACCATCTCGACATGCGCCTGCACTTCCTGCGGGTGGACGAGAACGGCGCGATCACCCGGGTCTACGAGAACGACGACCTGCCGCTGCCGATGGACGTGACCGGCGCCGTGGAGGGACAGCCGGCCTGCCGCCGGTTCGGCGCGCGCGCGGCGTTCGAGCAGCGCAACCGCACCACCGAGCACTACCAGTACACCGACACCCCGGCCGGCACGTTCTGGTGCGCCACCCAGACCGGCTCGTCGACCGACGGCGGGTTCTCGGTCACCGTCGGCGTGCCGTTCGACGACGCGCGCTGGTGGCGCGGGCGCGAGACACAGCACCGAGCGAAGTCGACCTGCCCCGACGAGTCGTGCTGCCGCCGGGCGGCGCCGACCGTCTCGCAGCGCTGGGAGGGTCGCGCGTGGCCGAGCGCCCGTGTGCACACGCACATGTTCCGCCCGCTGCCGCGCGGCGCATTCCCCGGCGTCGACGACAGCGAGGTGTACTCGTTCCTCGACCGGCACGCCGGCGAGTGATGTGAGATCTGCTCGAGATCAGGCGTGCAGGGTCACCTCGCGACGTGCAGGCAGCACGACCGGATGCGTTCCCGCCATCACCTCGAGCACGCGCACGACCTGGCACGAGTACCCGTACTCGTTGTCGTACCAGACGTAGAGCACGACGTCGCGGTCATTCGCGATCGTCGCGAGTCCGTCGACGATGCCCGCCCGGTGCGAGCCGACGAAGTCGGTGGAGACGACCTCGGGGCTCTCGACGTAGTCGATCTGCTGACGCAGCTTCGAGTGCAGCGACGCACGACGCAGGTAGTCGTTGAGCTCGTCCTTCGTGGCCGGGTTCTCGAGGGTCAGGTGCAGCACCGCGAGCGACACGTCGGGGGTGGGCACGCGGATGGCAGAGCCGGTGAGCTTGCCGGCGAGCTGCGGCAGGGCGCGGGAGACGGCCTTGGCTGCGCCGGTCTCGGTGATGACCATGTTCAGCACCGCCGAGCGCCCGCGGCGGTCGCCCTTGTGGAAGTTGTCGATGAGGTTCTGGTCGTTGGTGAACGAGTGCACGGTCTCGACGTGGCCGCGCACGATGCCGTACGCCTCGTCGATCGCCGCCAGCACCGGCGTGATCGCATTGGTCGTGCAGGAGGCGGCGGACAGGATGCGGTCGCCGGCCTCGATGGTGGAGTCGTTGATGCCGTGCACGATGTTCTTCAGCTCGCCCTTTCCGGGGGCGGTGAGCAGCACACGGGCGGCGCCGGTCGCCTGCAGATGACGGCTGAGCCCCTCCTCGTCGCGCCAGCGGCCGGTGTTGTCGACGATGATCGCGTCGTGGATGCCGTACGCGGTGTAGTCGACGGTGGCGGGGTCGTCGGAGTAGATGACCTGGATGCGGTTGCCGTTGGCGACGATCTGCGAGTTCTCCTCGTCGACCGTGACCGTGCCGGCGAAGCGCCCGTGCACCGAGTCGCGCAGCAGAAGCGAGGCGCGCTTGACGATGTCGTTGTCGGAGCCACGACGCACCACGATCGCCCGCAGTCGCAGCCCGCTGCCGCCGCCGGTGTGCGCGATGATGATGCGGGCCAGCAGCCTGCCGATACGGCCGAACCCGTAGAGCACCACGTCGACCGGCTCGGAGAGCTCGGCGCCGAGGGCCGGCGCGAGCGTGCTGCGCAGGTACTCGTCGAGGTCTCCTCCGCTCTCGGCGTGCCCTTCGATCAGGCGCGCCACGTCCAGCGATGACGCGCCGGGGGCGAGCTCGCGCAGCGCCTCGAGCACGGCGAGCGTGTCGGTGAGGGCGATCTCGCGGTGACCGAGCTGAGCGACGCGCTGGTGCACCTCGAGGATGCCCGTCGTCGACAGTCCGAGCAGACGATGCCCGTGCAGCGAGGTCACGACGTCGCGCTCCCTGTTGAGTCCGCCGATGAGCGGGATCATCCGCTCTGCCAGCTCTTCCTTGACCTTCCAGTCGTCGCGGTGTGTCACGACATCGTCCATGTGCGTCCTTGCGTGATGCTCGAGCGCCACCGGGGTCGGGCGCTGCGGTGAGTGAGGGGGCGGTTCCGCCTCGACCAGGCTAGAGCGCGGCATGCGATGCGAGAGGACGATTCCGGTGTGCAGAATCCGACAGACTGTCTCTGAGCCATGAAACCGGATTCTTAACACGTGCGGCGGCATAGGCTCGGATCCATGACCGAGCTGCATGATCTGACCGCGATCGAGCAGCTCGCCGGGCTGCGAGCCGGGACGTTCTCGCCGTCGGATCTCGTCGCCCACTACCTGGCGCGCATCGCGCGATGCGACCCGCAGGTCGGCGCGTTCGTCGAGGTCACCGACGAGGCTGCCCGCGCCCGCGCCGCCGCGCTGACGGATGCCGAGCCGGCCGGCGCCCTGTGGGGGCTGCCTTTCGCCGACAAGGACCTCGTGGCGCGAGCCGGCGTGCCCACGCGGTTCGGCTCTCGGCTGCACCGCGATCACGTTCCGACCGAGACCGCGGATCAGGCCGCTGTGCTCGACGAGGCCGGCGGCATCAGCCTCGGCAAGACCAGCACGCCCGAGTTCGGGTTGACCGGGTACACCGAGACGCAGATCGGTCCGCCCACCCGCGATCCGTGGAACCCGGCGAACGGCGCGGGCGGGTCCAGCGGCGGAGCCGCGGCCGCGGTCGCCGCTGGCCTGCTCCCGCTCGCCCCGGGCTCCGACGGCGGCGGCTCGATCCGCATTCCGGCGGCCACGGTCGGCGTCGTCGGGATCAAGCCCTCCCGCGGGCGCGTGCCGTTCGCGTCCGGCCTCGACAGTCCCGGAGGTCTTCCGGTCGCCGGTCCCATCGCCCGTTCGGTGGCGGACGCCGCGCTGCTGCTCGACGTGCAGTGCGCCGGACGGCCCCATCGGTTCGCGACGCGCGCCCCGGCGTCCGGGCCGTTCCTCTCCGCCGCGACGACGCCGTCACCTCCCGCCCGGATCGGGGTGACCACGATCTCCCCGTGGGACGACGCCGACGACATCCGCCTCGATGCCGACGCCGCTCGCGCTGTCGACATCGCCGCGACGCTGCTCTCGGATGCCGGACACGGCGTCGACGGATTCCGGTGGCGACCCCGCGGCTACGCGGAGATGTTCACCACCCTCTGGCGCACCAGCGCCGCTCGGATGGCGCTCACCGACGCCGAGCTGGAGCTCGTCGAGCCGATCACGGCCTGGCTGGTGCGCGAGGGCCGACGTCTGACCGGATCAGAGGTGCTGCAGGCGCTGGCTGCGGCATCCGTCTTCGAGCAGGAGACGATCGCGGCGTTCGATCCGTTCGACGCCGTGCTCACCCCCGCACTGGCGCTGCCGCCGCAGCGGGTCGGCTGGTTCGATCGCGATGACCCGGTGCGCGGATTCTCGCAGCAGGTCCGTTACGCGCCGTACAGCAGCTTCGTCAACGTGGCGGGTCTTCCCGCGATCGTCGTCCCGGTCATCACGGACGCGTCGGGGCACCCGGTCAGCGTGCAGCTGATCGGCCGGCCCGGCGGTGAGGCGACGATCGTCTCGCTCGCAGCGGCACTGGAGCATCGGGCAGGTCCCATGCCGAAACCCGCGATCTGGAGCCGATGACTCGGCCTACGCTGGGCACATGACCACGACCCTGCACGCCCGCGCCGTCCTGCTCGACATGGACGGCACTCTCGTCGACTCGACAGCGGTCGTCGAGCGGCTGTGGCTGGAGTGGGCCCAGCCGCACGGACTGGATCCGTCGGTCGTGCTGCAGACCGTGCACGGCAGGCAGGGTCACCAGAGCATGGCGATCATGCTCCCCGAGCGGGATCACGCCATCAACCTGGTCGAGAATCAGGAGATGCTCGCCCGCGAGAGCGGCGATGTCGACGGCGTGGTCGAGATCGCCGGTGCCGCGGCGTTCCTCGCCGCATTGAGCGGGCTGCCGCACGCGATCGTCACCTCGGCGAACGTGCCGCTGATGACGGCCAGGATGCAGGCCGCCGGGCTCACCGTGCCCGCGCTCGCGATCACCGCCGAGAGCGTGACCGATTCGAAGCCGCACCCCGAGGGGTTCCTGGCCGCGGCCGCGCAGCTGGGGGTCGACCCGGCCGACTGCGTCGTCTTCGAGGACTCCGAGGCCGGGGTGCAGGCGGGCCTCGCCGCAGGCATGCGGGTGATCGGCGTCGGCTCACACGCCGCGGCTCACGGCGCGCACCACTCCGTGGCCGATCTCACCCAGGTCGCGGTGGTCGACACAGCGCAGGGCTTCGTCCTGACGATCGACTGACGCTCGTCGCCGCAGCGCTCACTCCCGCGTGAAGTCCTCGAAGATCAGGGTCGTGCGAGTCGAGCGGATCGACGGGATCGCCTGGATGTCCTCCAGCACCACGCGACGCAGGTCGCGGGCGTCGCTGGCGCGCACGAGCAGGATCACGTCGAAATCGCCGCCGACGAGCGCCATGTGCTCCACCTCGGGGATCGCACGCAGCCGCGTCTGCACCTCCTGCCAGCTGGCCTGCTCGATCGCGAGCATGACGTAGGCGGATGCGTGATGCCCGAGCTGCACGGGGTCGGTGCGCACCGTGTAGCCCGCGATCACGCCCTGCTCGGTGAGCCGCTTGATGCGCGCGTGCGCGCCCGCCCGGGAGATGTGCACGCGCTCGGCGATGTGGGTCATCGACACCCGCGCGTCGCGTCGCAGCTCGGCGAGGATCGCATGATCTGTGGCATCGAGCTCGGCCATCGAGCACCGTCCGTTCCGTCAGTGGATGCTGACAGTCTGTCACCGGAATCCGCATCCGGCGAACGATCGTCCAGCAATAGGGATGATCGGTTGGACGCCTGGGGGGTCGCGGGCATCCTGGTGTCACCACGTTCGGCAAGGAAGGCGAACCGGATGATGCGAGACGACCTGCTCCCCCGCGAGACCCCCGTGCGTCTGATCGATCCGCACGGCGATGGGGTCGACGACGCGCACTACACCGCACCCGACATCGACCGGCTGCGCGACGCGTACCGCGCCCTCGTCGAGGGCAGACGCATCAACGACCAGGCCAGCGCGCTGGTGCGGCAGGGCCGACTGGCGGTGTACCCGTCCTCGCACGGTCAGGAGGCGTGCCAGGTCGCCGCGGCGCTCGTGCTCGACGAGCCCGACTGGCTCTTTCCCACCTACCGCGATGCCGTCGCGATCATCGGGCGCGGAGTCTCACCCGCCGACGCGATGGTGCTGCTGGCAGGCGACTGGCACAGCGGATACGATCCCGCCGAGCATCACGTCGCCCCGCAGGCGACACCGCTGGCGACGCAGCTGCTGCACGCCGTCGGCTTCGCGCTGGCCGCGCGGCACCGCGGCGAGAGCACCGTGGTGCTGGCGCTATGCGGCGACGGCGCGACGAGCGAGGGCGACTTCCACGAGGCGATGAACTTCGCCGCCGTGTTCCACGCGCCCGTGGTGTTCTTCGTGCAGAACAACGAGTTCGCGATCTCGGTGCCGCTGTCGCGCCAGAGCGCCGCTCCGTCTCTCGCGCACAAGGCGATCGGGTACGGGATGCCCGGTGAACGCGTCGACGGCAACGACGTCGCCGCCGTGCTCGCCGTTCTCGGCGAGGCGGTGGATCGGGCTCGCAGCGGCGGCGGACCGTCGCTCGTCGAGGCGCACACCTACCGGATGCAGGCGCACACCAACGCGGACGACGACACCCGCTACCGCGAGCGAGACGAGGTGCAGGCGTGGATCGAGCGCGACCCGCTGACCCGGCTTCGCGCGCACCTCGTCGCGCAGGACGCCCTCTCCGACGATGACGAGCAGCGCATCGCGGCGGGCGCCGAGCGCATCGCCGCCCAGCTGCGTGCCGCCCTCAACGCCGACGCCGACCTCGACCCCGAGGATCTGTTCCGCTTCGTCACGGCCGAGCGGTCATCGCAGCTGGAGGAGCAGTGGCGGATGCTGCAGGGCGAGATCGCACGGGATGCTCTGACGCAGGCGGGAGCACAGCCATGAGCATCGCATCCGACCTCCGCCCCGATCAGGCTACTCCTCATGTCGTCGGCACGATGACCATGGCCGCCGCCCTCAACCGCGCCCTCGCCGACGCGATCCAGGAGGATCCCGCGGTCGTCGTCTACGGCGAGGACGTCGGCGCCCTCGGTGGCGTCTTCCGCATCACCGACGGCCTCGCAGAGCGCTTCGGCGAGGACCGCTGCTTCGACACCCCGCTCGCCGAGGCCGGCATCGTCGGCACCGCGGTCGGCATGGCCATGAACGGCATGCGGCCGGTCGTCGAGATGCAGTTCGACGCGTTCGCGCTGCCGGCGTTCGAGCAGATCGTCAGCCAGGTCGCGAAGTTCGGCAACCGCACGCGCGGGTCGATGCGGATGCCGCTGGTCATCCGCATCCCGTTCGGCGGCGGCATCGGGGGCGTGGAGCATCACTGCGATTCGTCCGAGGCCTACTACGCGCACACGCCCGGTCTCACGGTCGTGTCGCCGTCGACCCCGCAGGACGCGTATTCGCTGCTGCGCGCCGCGATCGCCTCGCCCGATCCGGTGATCTTCCTCGAACCGAAGAAGCTCTACTGGTCGAAGGGCGAGGTCGACACCTCGATCACCGCCGAGCTCGGCACCGCCCAGATCGTGCGGGATGGCACCGACGTCACCCTCATCGCCTACGCGGCGATGGTTCCGGTTGCCCTCGAGGCGGCCGAGATCGCCGCCGAGGAAGGACGCAGCGTTCAGGTCATCGACGTGCGCTCGCTGTCGCCGTTCGACGATGCGACGGTCACTTCTGCCGTGCGCGCGACCGGACGCGCGGTCGTCGTCGCCGAGGCGCCCGGCTACGCGAGTGTCGCAAGCGAGATCCAGGCTCGCGTCTTCGAGCGGTGCTTCGAGCACCTCGAAGCGCCGGTGCGCCGGGTGACCGGCTTCGACACCCCGTACGCGCCGCCGAAGCTCGAGCACTGGTATCTGCCCGACGCCGATCGCGTGCTGGATGCCATCGACTCGCTCTACCCCGACGATGAGGAGACGACGCGATGACGACCGCGACAGCACGGGTCTTCCGCCTGCCGGATCTCGGCGAGGGACTCACCGAGGCGGGTCTCGTGCAGTGGCTGGTGGCGGTCGGCGACACGATCGCCACCGACCAGGCCATCGCCGAGGTCGAGACGGCGAAGAGCATCGTCGAGCTGCCCTCGCCGTTCGCCGGCGAGGTCACGGCTCTGCACGGCGAACCGGGAGACGTGATCGCGGTGGGCGCGCCCGTGCTGGAAGTCGCTGATCAGCACGGCACCGACGCGGCGGAGACGGTTCCGGATGCAGAGAAGGAGGCGTATCGCGCCGAAGAGCGTGCAGGTTCCGGCAACGTGCTGATCGGCTACGGCACCACGGAGCGCGCCTCGTCCGGTCGTCGCCGCGCACGAGCATCCGGCGCGGCACTGCCGCCCGCTTCTCCTCAGCCCGCACCGCCTCAGGCCACCTCTCAGCCCGCCCCGCCTCAGCCCACTCCTCAGCCGGCCCCGCCTCAGCGCACCGTCGCGGTGCGCTCGCCGATCGTTCGCCGGCTCGCACGGGATCTCGGCGTCGACGTGCGACAGCTCGAGGCGACGGGAGCAGACGGTGCTGTCACGCGTGCCGATGTGCTGCGGGCCGCGAACGCCCTCGAGGGGCAGCAGGAGCAGCCATCCGGAACGTCGCCGCAGAAATCCGGCAGCGCCGCAGACACGGTCGAAGGACTCGCCGTCGCCTCGCGCGAGCGGCTGTCGCCGATGCGCAGAGCGATCAGCGCGACGTTGAGCCGCAGTCGCGCCGAGATCCCCGAGGCCACCGTCTGGGTCGACGTCGACGCCACCGAGCTGTGGCGGGCGCGCTCGCGCATGGCACCCGAGGGGCAGCGAGCCCCGTCGCTCACCGCGCTCGTCGCGCGGTTCACGCTGATGGCCCTCGCGGACTTCCCGCTGCTGGCGTCGCGTCTCAGCGACGACGCCTCCGAGGTCATCTCGTTCGACGGCGTGAACCTCGGCGTAGCCGCCGACACCGAGCGCGGTCTGATGGTGCCGGTCATCAGCCGGGCGCACGAGCTGACCGTCGCGGAGCTCGACGCGCAGCTGCGCGAGCTCGCAGCCACGGCACGATCGGGCCGGATGCCGGCCGAGCGACTGCGCGGGTCGACTTTCACCCTCAACAACTACGGGAGCCTGGGCGTCGACGGGTCGGCCGCGATCATCAACCACCCTGAGGTCGCGATCCTTGGCGTCGGTCGCATGATCGAGCGACCGTGGGTCGTCGAGGGCCAGATCGTCGCACGGCGCATCACGCAGCTCTCGCTCGTCTTCGACCACCGGGTCTGCGACGGCGGCTATGCAGCCGGATTCCTGCGCCGTGTGGTGGAGCTGATCGAGCACCCGCTGCACGCATTCGGCAGCCTCTGAGCCGTAGGCGTGCCGTCAGCACGCGATCGCGACGGCTGCCGCCGCTCTGGCCTCCGCCGCCGTGGCTGCGGCGAGCGCGGCCTCCGCGGCGGCGCGGCACTGCTGTGGGGTCAGGGCCGCGAGAGCCGCCGCCACCCGGCCGAGCGAGCGCGGTGTCATCGACAGGCTGGTGGCGCCGAGCCCCACGAGCACGGGGGCGAGCGCCGGGTCTCCCCCGGCCTCGCCGCACACTCCGACCGCACGGTTCGCCGCTCGACCGGCTGAGCCGACGGTTGCGATCAGCCGCAGCACGGCCGGCTGCCACGGGTCGGTGAGGTCGCCCAGCTCGCCCAGGAGGCGATCGGCGGCCAGGGTGTACTGGGTGAGATCGTTGGTGCCGAGGCTGACGAAGTCGACCACCTCGAACATCTCTGCCGCGAGGATCGCCGCCGACGGGGTCTCGATCATCACGCCCACCCGTTCGAGACCTGCGGCCCTGGCAGCGGCGGCGAACTCGCGTGCCTCCTCGACGGTGGCGATCATGGGCGCCATCACCTCGACGTGCGCGGACTCGGCCGATGCCGCCTCGGCCAGCGCGCGCAGCTGATCGTCGAGCAGCTGAGGGTTGCGTCGGGCGATACGGAGTCCGCGGACGCCGAGCGCCGGGTTCTGCTCGTGATCGGCGTTCGCGAACGGCAGCGGCTTGTCGCTGCCCGCATCGAGCGTGCGCACCACGACCTTGCGCCCGGGGAAGGCCGCCAGCACCCCGCGATACGCCGCGACCTGCTCGGCGACGGTGGGTGCGTCGGTGCGGTCGAGAAAGCAGAACTCGGTGCGGAACAGACCCACGCCCTGCGCGCCGGCGGCGGCTGCGGTTCGGGCATCCGTCGTGTGACCGACGTTGGCGAGCAGCGGAAGCGACGACCCGTCGGCCAGCCGTCCTCTCCCGTCGAACGGTGTGACGGTCGCGGCGTGCGTCGCGGCAGCGATGCGCTCCCGGGTCGGCTCGAGCTCGACGGTGCCGCGATCGCCGTCGACGAGCACGAGGGTGCCGGCCGCGATCCCGGTCGCGCCGCGCGCCCCGACGACGGCGGGCAGGCCCAGAGAGCGGGCGATGATCGCGGTGTGCGAGGTGGGGCCGCCCTGTTCCGTCACGATCGCCGCGCAGCGCCCGCCCTGCAGCGCCGCGGTGTCGGCGGGCGACAGGTCGTGCGCGACGAGCACGAACGGCTCCGTGACCTGCGGCACGCCGGGAACGGTGAGGCCGAGGATCTCGGCGACGACGCGGTCGCGCACGTCGCGCACATCGGCCGCGCGCTCCGCCGTGCGCCCGCCGAGGGACTCCAGCGCCTGCAGCTGAGCAGCCGCGACCTCCCAGATCGCCCGGGCGGCGCTGCGGCCGGCATCGCGGGTCAGGGCCGACGCCTCGGCGACGACGTCGGGGTCGGATGCCAGCAGCGCAGACGCCTCCAGGATGCCGCGGGCCTCGCCCGATGACGCGGCCGCGCGGGAGCGCAGATCGGCTGCGACCGCGACGCACGCCTGACGGATGCGGGACGCCTCGGCCTCCCGCTCGTCCTCGGCGATCACCGTCGCGGCGTCCGGCTCGAGCACCGGCGGCGCGAGAGTGAGCGCGAAGGCCGCGGCGACACCCGCGCTCACGCCGCGCCCGCGCAGCAGCGTCCCCGGTGCGACCGCGGGCACGGCGGCGGGTGCGGCGGCGGGCGGACCGGAATGCGCGCTCGTGGGAGCGTCGTCGACCCCCTCACCGAACCCCTTGTCGAAGAGTGCGGCGATGGCGGCGAGCGCCTGCTCATCGCCATCCGGCGCTGAGAGCTCGATCTCGTCGCCTCGACGCGCGCCGAGCACGAGCAGACGGCTCAGGCTCGCCGCGGATGCCTCGGGCCCGCCGGGCAGTCGGCGCAGGCGCACGTCTGCCCCGGCGGACGCCTCGGCGATGAGTGCGGCGGGGCGGGCGTGGATGCCGAGCGGGTTGCGCACGCGCACCCGCCTCGTGATGCGGGGTTCCTCCGGCGGTGACGACGCAGGCACGGCCGAGGGAGGCGCGGCCGAGGCAGGCGCGGCCGAGCTAGGCACGGCGGTCGCCGTCTCGACCGAGGCAGTATCGACCGGTGCATCCCCCTGCAGCTGACCGGTCTTCGCGTCCAGCGCCGCCGCGGCCTCGGTGGCCACCACGTCGAGCGACCCGCCGGCGGCGGCCGCGATCACCGCTGCCAGCAGTCCCTCGACGAACGGCGCCGGCGCCAGTCGCACGGGCACGTCGCTGGTGCGCAGCTCGAGAGCGAGCTCGGCGCTCATCACCGCCGAGCCGAGATCCATGAGCACGAGCACGCCATCGCACTTCGTGGCCAAGTCGTCGATCGCGGAGGCGACGGCGACGGCATCCGTGCCGAGGATCGGCGTCCCGTCGGCGTCTGCCCCTGCGCCGGCGGCCACCCGCACCTGCGCGCCGCCGCCGTGCACCATCTGCAGCGCGAGCTCGAGGGCTGCCTCACCCAGCCGAGCGCTGTGCGACACGGCGACGACGCCGATCATCCGGCTGCGTCCTGCGCCGCCGCGGCGAGGGTCTCGAACAGGATCGCCGTCGACGCCGCCCCCGGGTCGAGGTGACCGGCGCTGCGTTCACCGAGGTAGCTCGCGCGTCCCTTTCGGGCGACGAGCGGACGTGTGGCGTCGCGTCCGGCGGCGGCGGCATCCGCCGCGGCGACCAGCGCTGCCCCCAGATCCGCCCCCGCGGCGAGGGTCGAGTCGAGGGCGTCGACGGCAGGCGCCATCGCGTCGTACATGGTCTTGTCGTCGGCCTCGGCCTTGCCCCGAGCGACGACGCCGTCGAGTCCGGCGCGCAGCGCGGTCGCGAGCGATGCGGCGTCGAGAGTCGGCACGGCGCCCGCGGTCATTCCCATGCGCAGGAAGAACGTGCCGTACAGCGGGCCGCTCGCGCCGCCCACCGAGCTGACGAGCGTCATCCCGACGCCCTTGAGCAGCTCGTCGATCGTCTCCGGTGCACCCGCATCGAGCTTGTCGATGACGGCGGCCATGCCACGGGCCATGTTGGCGCCGTGGTCGGCGTCGCCGATGGCCGAGTCGAGTTCGGTGAGCCACTCGCGGTTGTCGTTCATCGCGACGGCGAAGCGCGAGATCCAGTCGTGCAGGGCGGCGGTGTCGATGGTCGAGGTCATGCGTGCTCCTGAGTGGCGAAGGCGGTTTGGTGTCGGCGGAGTCAGGCGGACGGCGCGGGTCAGGCGCCCCAGCGCAGGCCGGGGGTGATGACGGGGGCATCCCACAGGCGCAGGATCTCGTCGTCGGCCTTCAGCACGGTCACCGAGCAGCCTGCCATGTCGAGCGAGGTGATGTAGTTGCCGACGAGGTTGCGGGCGATCTGCACGCCCGCTTTCTCGAGCAGGGCGGCGACCTCCGCGTACATCAGGTACAGCTCGATCTGCGGGGTCGCGCCCATGCCGTTGAGCATGACGATCGCGGGGCCGGTGAGATCGAGGTCGGCGAGGATCGGCTCGACGAGCTGCCGGGCGATATCGGATGCCGGGGCCAGCGGCTCGCGGTGCCGGCCCGGTTCGCCGTGGATGCCGATGCCGATCTCCATCTGGTCGTCCGGGAGGTCGAACGTGGGCTTGCCCGCCGCCGGGACCGTGCAGCTGGTGAGCGCCATGCCCATCGAGCGCCCCTGTGCGTTCACCTTCTCGGCGAGCGCGACGACCGCGGCGAGGTCCTGGCCCTCCTCGGCGGCGGCGCCGACGATCTTCTCCAGCAGCACGGTCAGGCCGACGCCGCGGCGTCCGGCCGTGTAGAGCGAGTCCTGCACGGCGACGTCGTCGTCGACCACCACGGTGCCGACCTCGATGCCGTCCATCTCGGCGAGCTCCGCCGCCATCTCGAAGTTGAGCACGTCACCGGTGTAGTTCTTCACGATGTGCAGCACACCCGCACCACGGTCGACGGTCTTCGTGGCGGCCTGCACACGGTCGGGGGTCGGCGAGGTGAAGATCTCTCCGGCGACGGCCGCGTCGAGCATCCCGACCCCGACGAAGCCACCGTGCAGCGGCTCGTGGCCCGACCCGCCGCCGGAGACGACGGCGACCTTGCCCTGCTCCTTCGGCGTCGCGCGGGTGATCACGTGCGTGTCGAGATCGACCGAGAGCTCGGGATGCGCGGCGGCGACTCCCCGCAGCGATTCGACGAGCACGTCCTCCGGCTTGTTGATGAGCTTCTTCATGCTGCGATCTCCTTCGATCTCACGGGCGTCGCCCGCTCGGGAACGTCCTCCGTCATGGTCGAATCTGCTCGGAGCCCCTCGCGTTGTCAAGGTCGATCGCGCAGCCGCGGTTCCGCCGCCTGCGGGCGTGGCGGTTGCCATACCGGGAGCGATCTGGAATCGTATTCCTGAACGATCGGTCTGTAATAGATCCGGTGACCGCGCTCGAGAGGATGACGATGTCCGAGGCCTATCTCGTCGACGGCGTGCGCACGCCGGTCGGCCGGTACGGCGGCGCCCTCGCCGGCGTCCGTCCCGACGACCTCGCCGCGCTGGTCGTCGCCGAGGCGGTCTCCCGGGCGGGAGTGCCGGCGGATGCCATCGACGAGGTCATCCTGGGAGCCGCGAACCAGGCCGGTGAGGACAACCGCAACATCGCTCGAATGGCGGTGCTGCTGGCAGGACTGCCGGACAGCATCCCGGGGTTCACGGTCAACCGCCTGTGCGCGTCGGGGATGACGGCGATCGCCCTGGCTTCGCAGGCGATCCGCGCCGGCGACGCCGACCTGATGGTCGCCGGCGGCGTCGAATCGATGACCCGCGCGCCGTGGGTGCAGGCCAAGCCCGATCGCGCATGGGCAAAGCCCGGCGACGCGTATGACACGTCGATCGGGTGGCGGTTCCCGAATCCCCGCCTGCTGGCTCGTGACAAGGCGACGTTCTCGATGCCCGAGACGGCAGAGGAGGTCGCGCGCGTCGAGGGGATCAGCAGAGCGGATGCCGACGCCTTCGCCCTGCTCAGCCATCAGCGAGCCCTCGCCGCCATCGACGCCGGGAGGCTGTCGCCGGAGATCGTCGCGGTCGAGTCGACCCGCGGGCTCGTCGACACGGACGAGGGACCGCGCCGCGAGACGTCGCTCGAGGCGCTGGCCGCGCTGCGTCCGGTCGTCGCGGGCGGTGAGGTGGTCACCGCAGGCAACGCGAGCTCGCTCAACGACGGCGCCTCGGCGATCGTCGTGGCGGGGGCGGATGCCGTCGCCCGGTACGGACTGCGCCCGCGGGCGCGCATCGTGGCATCCGCCAGCGCCGCGCTGGCGCCGGAGATCATGGGTCTCGGCCCCGTGCCCGCCACCGAGAAGGCGCTGAAGAAGGCGGGGCTCACCGTCGCTGATCTCGGCGCGGTCGAGCTGAACGAGGCGTTCGCGTCGCAGTCGCTGGCGTGCATCCGACGCCTCGGCGTCGACCCCGAGATCGTCAACGCCGACGGCGGGGCGATCGCCCTCGGGCATCCGCTCGGCTCCAGCGGCTCGCGTCTGCTGGTCACGCTGCTCGGTCGGATGGAGCGCGAGGGTGCGCGCTTCGGGCTCGCCACGATGTGCGTCGGCGTGGGGCAGGGCACGGCGATGATCGTGGAGCGCATCGATGGCTGACGCGCTGCGGATCGAGACGCGGGGCGACCGGACGGTCGTGACGCTCGCCCGCCCCGCCGTGCGCAACGCGATCGACCAGACGATGGTCGACGAGCTGCACGCGGTGTGCGCTGATCTCGAGAACGAGCCGCGGGTGCTCATCCTCACCGGCGCCGACGGCGTCTTCGCGTCGGGAGCCGACATCCGCCAGCTGCGTGACCGCACCGCCGACGACGCGCGGCGCGGCATCAACTCGACCGTCTTCCGTCGCATCCGCGAGCTGCCGATGCCGGGCATCGCCGCGGTCGACGGCTTCGCGCTGGGCGGCGGGGCCGAGCTCGCGTACGCCGCCGACATCCGCATCGGCACGCCCCGCGTGCGCTTCGGCAACCCCGAGACGGGACTCGGCATCATCGCCGCGGCCGGCGCCACGTGGCGGCTGCCCGAGATCATCGGCCACGCCCGTGCCAGCGAGCTGCTGCTCACCGGCAGGATCATCGACGCGCAGGAAGCCCTCGCGTGGGGTCTGCTGTCGTCGCTGCACGAGCCCGACGAGCTGCTCGGCGCTGCGCACGCCATCGCCGACCGCATCTGCGCGAACGGCGCACGGGCCACCGAGCTCACCAAGCGTGCGCTGCTCGCGCCCGCCGACCAGCATCCGGCGATCGAGCTCGAGCTGCAGGCCGAGCTGTTCGACAGCGATGAGAAGCGCCGGCGCATGACGGCGTTCCTCGAGCGCCGCGCGACACGTGCCGAGAAGGAGAGCCGATGAGCGTTCCGGGAACCGTGGGCGTGCTGGGCGGCGGGCGCATGGGCGCCGGCATCGCACACGCCTTCCTGCTGGCCGGCGCGCGGGTGCGGCTGGTCGAGCGCGACGAGCAGTCCGCCGACGCCGCGCGGACGCGCGTGCTGGCGAGCATCGAGAACTCGGTGCGCCGTGGCGACCTCGTCGAAGCGCGTCCGGTGATCGAGTCGTTCGCCGTGCACACCGACCCCGTCACCTTCGCGGGCGTCGGCCTGGTGATCGAGGCCGTGCCCGAGGATCGCACCCTGAAAGCCGAGGCACTGGCGCATATCGAGCAGATCGTCGCACACGACGCCGTGCTCGCCACGAACACGTCGTCGATCTCGATCGACGAGCTCGCCGCCTCCCTCGAGCGGCCCGAGCGGTTTCTCGGGCTGCACTTCTTCAACCCCGTGCCCGCCTCTGCGCTCGTGGAGATCGTGGTCGGGTCGCGCACCGATCGCGCTGTCGTCGACGCCGCCCGGGAATGGGTCGCGACGCTGCGCAAGACCCCGGTGGTGATCCGCGACTCCCCCGGTTTCGCGTCGAGCCGGCTCGGCGTGCTGCTGGGGCTGGAGGCGATCCGGATGCTCGAGGAAGGCGTCGGCGACGCCGCCGACATCGACGCGGCCATGGAGCTGGGCTATCGGCATCCGATGGGTCCGCTGCGCACCACCGACGTGGTCGGACTCGATGTGCGCCTCGGCATCGCCGCGGAGCTCGCGCGCGAGCTCGGGCCGCGGTTCGAGCCGCCGCGGCTGCTGCGGCAGATGGTGGATGCCGGAAAGCTGGGCCGCAAGAGCGGCGAGGGGTTCTACGTGTGGAACGAGGAGAGATGACCGATTTCCTGCCGAGCTACGTTCAGGGCGAGTGGTGGACGCCGAGTGCCGGCGCGACGGGCACCGAGGTGCGCGACGCGTCGACGGGTGAGATCGTGACGCGGGTCTCGACCGAGAGCCTCGATCTCGAGGCCGCTCTCGAGTACGCCCGGACGACGGGTCACTCCTCGCTCGCCGAGTTGACCTTCCACCAGCGGGCACTGCTGCTCAAGCAGTTCGCCCTGGCGCTGACCGAGCGCAAGGACGAGCTGTACGCGATCTCGGCGCGCACCGGCGCGACGAAGGGCGACTCATGGGTCGACATCGACGGCGGCATCGGGGTGCTGTTCTCGTACTCGGGCAAGGGCCGCCGCGAGCTGCCGAACGGTCGCGTGCATGTCGATGGGCCGGTCGAGCCGCTCTCGAAGGACGGCAGCTTCCTCGGCCGGCACGTGTACACGACGCTGCCCGGCGTCGCCGTGCAGATCAACGCCTTCAACTTCCCGGTGTGGGGGTCTCTCGAGAAGCTCGCCCCGGCGTTCCTTGCCGGTATGCCGACGCTGGTGAAGCCCGCCACGCCGACCGGATATCTCGCCGAGGCGATGGTGCGCATTCTCGTCGAGTCGGGGCTGCTGCCCAAGGGGTCGCTGCAGCTGGTCAGCGGCAGCGTGCCCGATCTGTTCGATCACCTGCGGCTCGGTGATCTAGTCGGTTTCACCGGCAGCGCGTCGACCGCCGAGAAGCTGCGGCAGCACGCGGCCGTGCAGACCGGCGGGGTGCGCTTCACCGCCGAGACCGACTCGATCAACGCGTCGGTGCTGGGCACGGATGCCGTGGCCGGCACGCCCGAGTTCGACGCCTACGTGCGCCAGCTCGTCGTGGAGATGACCAGCAAGGCGGGCCAGAAGTGCACGGCCATCCGCCGGGCGATCGTCCCGGCGGCGGCAGCCGACGATGTGATCGAGGCCGTGCGGGCGCGGATCGCGCAGAAGACGGTGCTCGGCGACCCGCGTGCCGAGGGCGTGACTATGGGGCCGCTCGCCTCGACGGCGCAGCGCGACGAGGTACTGCGCCAGGTGCAGAAGCTGCGGGATGCCGGTGGCCGGGTCGTGGTCGGCTCGACAGATGCGCCCGCCGTGCGGCATGCCGACGGGTCGGCGGGCCCAGCACCTGACGGGGCTTTCGTGGCGCCGCTGCTGCTGCGCTTCGACGATGCGAGCGCCGAGGCCGTGCACGATGTGGAGGCCTTCGGCCCGGTGTCGTCGCTGCTGACCTACTCGACCACGGCCGAGGCCGCCGACCTCGTCGCTCGCGGTGGCGGATCGCTGGTGACGAGCATCGCCACGCACGACCCGGCTCAGGCAGTCGAACTCGCGACGCGCATCGCGCCCTTCAACGGCCGGATGCTGCTGCTCGACCGCGACGACGCCCGCTCGTCGACCGGGCACGGCTCTCCCCTGCCCGGGCTCGTGCACGGCGGTCCGGGTCGCGCGGGAGGTGGTGAGGAGCTGGGCGGCATCCGCGCCGTGCTGCACCACATGCAGCGCACGGCGGTGCAGGGGTCGCCTGAGATGCTCACGGCGCTGACCGGAGTGTGGCACACGGGTGCGGCGACGAGCGCCGGTGATCGGCATCCGTTCCGCAAGTCGCTCGCCGAGCTGCGGATCGGCGACCAGATCGCGTCGGATGCCCGAGAGGTGACGCTCGACGACATCGAGACGTTCGCGCACTTCACCGGCGACACGTTCTACGCCCACATGGACGAGGACTCCGCGGCGGCCAACCCGTTCTTCCCCGGCCGCGTCGCGCACGGCTACCTGCTCGTGTCGTGGGCGGCGGGGCTGTTCGTCGATCCCGAGCCCGGCCCCGTGCTGGCGAACTACGGGCTCGAGAACCTGCGGTTCGTCACGCCGGTGTCGCCGGGGGACAGCATCCGGGTCGAGCTGACGGCCAAGCAGATCACCCCGCGCGAGACCGACGAGTACGGCGAGGTGCGCTGGGATGCGGTGATCCGCAATCAAGGCGACGAGGTCGTCGCAACCTACGACGTGCTGACCCTGGTCAGCAAGCAGCCGGTCGCCGACTGAACAGTCCCTGCCGAAAACGCTGCGGTCGGGGTTTCGGCGATATGGGTTTCGGCAGGGGGTTTCGGCGGGCGGTTCATCGGCGTGTCGCGCGTCTTGTCGACGAGGTCGGCGCGACTGCCGGAAACGATCGTTACCGGTCAGTTCGGGCGATGACATCCAGGAAGTCCCGTACATGAGGCGGCGGAGCCGTCCCCGCCCAGATGGCGGTGAGCGGGCGGGTGATCTGGAGATTGTTGATCCGAACTCGGACGAGTCGGCCGGCACGGGTGTCCTCGGACACTGCGAGGGAGCTCAGCGCGCCGGGGGCGATGCCGGCCATAATCGCGCTGCGAACGCCGAGCGTGGTCGTCAGCACGGCTGCGGGCTCGGCTGCGAGGGGAAAGCCCGCCACGGCGAGGGCGTTCTCGAGCGCTCGTCGGGTGCCGCTGCCGGTCTCGCGGAGCACCAACCCAGTGGCCGCCAGTTCACGAACGGACACCTGGCGGGTCTTCGCCCACCGGTGACCGTGCTGCACAACGACTTCGATGGTGTCGTAAGCAACAGTGACTGACCGGAGGCCGGCGGGAACGACAGGGGTCTCGATGAGCCCGAGGTCTGCGGTTCCCTCGCGTATGGCCTCGACGACCGTGCTGCTGTTGGCGGCTGTGAGCTGAACGACCGGGCCGTCATCGCCGTGAGAGATGCGCCACCGGGCGATCCATTCCGGTAGTAGGTGTTCTGCGATCGTGAGGCTCGCGGCGATGCGCATCATCTTCCCGCGATCCGTGCGGAGCGAATCGACAGCATCCGAGAACTCATCGGCCGCCGTCAGCAGCGTTGTTCCCCAGCCGACAATCAGCTCGCCCGCCGGAGTCAATCGCGAACCCCGTGCAGAACGCACCAGGAGTCGCACGCGCAAATCTTTTTCCAGTTTCCGGATGCGCAGAGACACCGCCTGCTGACTCACGCCCAACTGCGTGCTTGCCGCCGACATGCTGCTTTCCTTCACGACGAGCGCCAAGGCTCGCAGTGCCTCCAAGTCCGGCCCGTTGCGCATCTTCCGCCTCCCAAGCACAAGCATAACTTGTATGGCGGACGGTATCTGCCTCTACTCGCACGAGCGGTCCGAGGAAATGATGGATGCATGACCCATGCCCAGGACGTTGCGACCGCCCGACCGGAACACACGCTGCTTGCCCGAGTCCGCGCGCTGCTGCCCGGGCTTGTCCTCTGCCTCGCCGCGGCCGGAGCATCGTACGGGGTCAGCCTGCTGCTGCCGGGAGTCAGCCCGCTCATTATCGCGATCGTGCTTGGCGTACTCCTGGCCAACGTCGTCCGGCTGCCAGCGGCAGCCTCCGACGGCATAGACTTCTCCGCGAAAAAGCTCCTGCGCGCCGGCATCGTCTTCCTCGGACTCCAACTGGTACTGACAGACATCCTCGAACTCGGAGCCCCGATGCTGGTCGTCATCGTGTGCATTGTCGCCGGCGGACTGTTCGGCACCGTTCTCCTGGGGAAGCTGCTACGGGTTCCATCCGGGCTCTCGCTGCTAATCGCCTGCGGATTCTCCATCTGCGGCGCGGCAGCCGTGGCGGGCGCGGCAGGGGTCACCGATCCGGACGACGAGGCCGAGGAAGACACCATCACCGCGGTCGCCCTCGTGGTGATCTTCGGAACGCTGATGATTCCCCTCGTCCCACTGATCACGGACCTGCTTGGCCTGGGCTCCGAGACGGCCGGGATGTGGGCAGGGGGTTCCATCCATGAAATCGCGCAAGTCGTCGCCGCTGGAGGCATCATCGGTGGCGGAGCGCTCACGGTCGCGGTCATCGTCAAACTCGCCCGAGTGCTGCTGCTCGCCCCTGTCGTGGCCATCCTTAGCATCCGGCAGCGCCGTCTCAGCCGTACGGCAGGCGAACCCAGTCAACAGAGGTCGAGTTCGAAGCTGCCGCCCATCGTCCCGCTGTTCATCATCGGGTTCATCGCCATGGTGCTCCTGCGTTCCTTTATCCCTCTGCCGGACTTCGTGCTGACGACCGGCGGGCTGCTGCAGACAGGGTTGCTGGCTGCAGCGATGTTCGGACTCGGCTGCGGCGTCAAGATTCGGAACCTCATCAAGGTGGGCCTCAAGCCCTTCGCCCTGGCCGCGCTCTCCACCCTCCTCGTCGCCACCATCGCCTATTGCGGAGTCACCCTCGCCGGCTGAACATGGCTGGCACCAGGGCGTCACTACGCGCCGCAAACGATCGTTTACGGCAGGGGGCAGTCAGCCTGTTTGACGGCGTTGCGCGGTCTCAGAGCCCGAATGCTCCTCCGCTGATCAGGATGAATACACCGAGCCCGATGAGGACGAGAGGGAACAGGACGTGTTCCCAACGTTCCAAGATCTCGGCGACCGGACGTCGCGTGGCGATGAACTTGGCCACGATGACGAGCACAGCAACGAGCGCGAGGAACACGACGCAGTATGCGACCACCGCCGCGGGTCCGACGTTGAGGAAAACGGGGACGTAGACGCCGATGTTGTCACCGCCGTTAGCGAAGGTGACCCCAGCTACGGCCCAGACAGCAACCTTCTTGCCTTCGATCTTCGCCTCATCGTCATCATCGTCGTGCCGGCGGCGCCATGCTTGCCAAGCTGCCCATAGTCCTAACGCCAGCGGGATGAGGCCGAAGTATGGAATGACCTCGGGCGGAAGGAAGGCTCCGGCGCCGAGGGAAACGAGTACGGCAGCGCCGAGAATGCCGACGAATCCCAGGTACTGACCCGCCAGGATTCGAGTTGTCGTGCCGCGTTGCCCCGCGCCGCGGGCGAAGAATAGGGACAACACGATGATGTCGTCGATGTTCGTGGCTAGGAACAGACCGATCGCTTGGAGGACAGAGAGAATCATGTGTTCGCTTTCCGGAGATAGAGCAACAAGCCAAGTCCCACGCCGACGCCGAGGATGACGTCGGCAAGGTTGCCGATGAAGAGGTTGCCGTAGGCCAGGAAGTCGGTGACGTGACCGCGACCGAATCCGGGCGGAGCGAGCAAGCGGTCCAGCAGGTTGCCAACCGCGCCTCCCCACAGGAGTCCGATCGCGATCGCCCACCCAGCCGTTCGGGCGCGCGTCGCGGCGATGAGCAGCGCGATGGATGCGGCAGCGGCCAAGACGGTCAGGAGCCAGGTCGCGTCGGCGCCGAGAGACATCACGGTGCCAGGGTTGAACGCGAGCTGCAGCCCGAGCCAGTCTCCGAGGATGGGGACTCGGTCGGCCTCGCTGAGCCGTGCAAGGGCGAGTACCTTCGTGCCTTGGTCGACCCAGACGGCGACCGCTGCGACACCTACTGCGAGTAGGAACCGCAGCAATCGGCTTCGCGCGGACGCTCGGTCGGGCGAACTCGTCGCGTCCCGACGAGTGGCTCTGCCGAGAGTGATTCCGTCATCGGGCCGGGTCATGCCTTTCTCCGTCGCGCCGCTCGGAGCCCGTTGAGGATAACGACAACCTCTGCGACCTCGTGAACAAGGACGACGGCTGCCAGACCTAGGTATCCGGTAATCGCCAAGGGCAACAGCACCGCGATGATCGCGATGGACAGCACAACGTTCTGATTGATGATGTTGCGGCCACGGCGTGCGTGTTCCAGTGCCTGCGGGATAAGGCGCAGGTCATGTCCAGTGAACGCAACATCGGCCGACTCGATCGCGGCATCCGCGCCCTTCGCTCCCATCGCGATTCCCAAGTCCGCGGAAGCCAGCGCGGGGGCGTCGTTGATGCCGTCCCCGATCATGGCCGTGGGTTGCGACTTCGACAGTGCTGCGACAGCGGCAGCTTTATCCTCGGGGCGTAGCTCGGCGCGCACATCGCTGATCCCGGCCTGTGCGGCCAGAGCTGCGGCGGTGCGAGCGTTGTCGCCGGTGAGCATTGTCACCGCGATTCCACGTCGGGTGAGGGTTGCGATGACATCGGAAACTTCAGGGCGCAGCTCATCACGCACTCCTACCGCGCCAACAGGCTGGTCGTTGCGGTGCACGATAACCACAGTCATCCCCTCGGATTCCATTGCCTGCACCTCGCCGTCCAGCGAACCGGCGTCCAGCCAGCGCGGGCTACCCACCGCGATACGGGCACCGTCGAGCGTGCCAGAGATGCCGTGTCCGGCAGTCTCACTGACGGCCTCCGCGGTTCGGGCCTCGGAAACGGCGGTGGTGATCGCAGCAGCCAGGGGGTGCGTACTGTGACCCTCCAAGCTCGCCGCCCACGCGAGCACATCGTCCTCGGTCGTCCCCGCGACGGTGACGACGCGGGCCACGGTGGGCTCATTGCGGGTCAGGGTGCCGGTCTTGTCGACAGCGAGATGGCGGATCCCACCAAACCTCTCGAACGCGGCCCCGGACTTCACCACCACACCAAACTTCGATGCTGCACCGATCGCGGCTACGACGGTGAGCGGAACAGCGATCGCCAGGGCGCACGGGGACGCGGCGACCAGCACGACCAAGGCGCGGGTGATCCACAGCTCAGGATCGCCAGTCAGGAGCGAACCGAGCACACCGACCAGAACCGCGAGGATCATCACTCCGGGAACGAGAGGACGGGCGATCCGGTCAGCCAGTCGCGCCCGGTCGCCCTTCTCAGCTTGCGCCTGCTCGACCAGCTCGACGATCGTCGTCAGCGAGTTGTCGGTGCCAGCAGCGGTCGCCTCGATTTCGAGAACGCCTGTGGTGTTGATCGACCCGGCAGAGACTTCGTTGCCGGGATCGACGTCGACCGGGATCGACTCGCCCGTGATCGCTGAGGTATCCAGGCTGCTCCGCCCAGTCCGCACAATGCCGTCTGTGGCTACCCGTTCACCCGGGCGCACCACGAGCACGTCTCCCACGCGCAGATCCTTCGCCTCCACTTCGGACGTCGCGTCGCCTCTCTTGACGAGTGCGGTTTCGGGTACGAGCTTCAACAACGCCCGCAAGCCCGCGCGTGCACGGTCCATGGCCCTGTCCTCCAGCGCTTCCGCGATGGAGTACAGGAACGCCAACGCGGCGGCTTCCTCGACGTAGCCGAGGATGACTGCACCGGTAGCGCTGATCGTCATCAACAGTCCGATCCCGAGCTTTCGCTTCGCGAACAGCTTGCGCAGCGCACCCGGAACGAAAGTCGACGCACCCAACAACAGAGCCACCCAGAACAGCACCAGGCCCGCGGCCTCTGCGCCGGTCCACTCGCACACCAGGCCGGCGCCGAACACCACGCCGGAGAAAATCGGGATCAGAACGCCCGGGCTCCGGTACCACGGCCGGTCATCGTCATCATCGTCGTCGAGGTCGACATGCTCGACGTGCGAACCCGTGACCGAGCTCACGCCCGCAACTCCCCCGCCACGCATCCTTCGACCCCACAGTCCGGGTCCATGCACGGCACACTCTCATCGACCGCGAGCGTCACGTCAACCAGCGCCGTCAAGGCGCGGGCAAGGTGTGGGTCTGCGACCTCGTAGCGAGTCTGCCGCCCCTCGGGCTCAGCCACCACGATCCCGCACCCGCGCAAACACGTCAGGTGATTCGAGACGTTGGAACGAGACAGCCCCAGCTCCCGAGACAACACCGCCGGGTAGCTCGGTCCGTCAAGAAGGGTCAGCAGGATGCGCGAACGAGTAGGGTCAGCCATCGCCCGCCCGAGCCGGTTCATCACGTCAAGTCGATCTGAAATAGTCAGCATACGATGACTATACATTGTGCGATGTACAGTTTACCGCCGTCTTCATGCATCCTCAAACGGCTTCCACCGGTTCGAGACGCTCGCCTGGGCGGGCATCACTTCCGGCATCGTCGACGCCTGGCCGGCGGCGCCAAAGACGACCCGGGTATCAAGGCTGCCTTTCGGGAATAGACCGGCACCCGTTGAGTTGGATACCCCTAGGGGGTATCTTGTGAGCATGAACGGTTACACCGACAACAAGGCGGATCTGCGTAAGCGATTGAGTCGGGTTGAGGGTCAGGTGCGGGGTATCTCTCGGATGGTCGATGAGGACAAGTACTGCATCGACATCCTGACGCAGGTCGCTGCGGCCACGAAGGCGCTTGAAACTGTGGCGTTGTCGCTTCTCAGCGACCATCTGAGTCATTGCGTCGCCCAGGCAAGCGCTGAGGGTGGCGAGGTTGCCGCGGAGAAGGTCCGCGAAGCAAACGATGCCATCGCTCGCCTGGTCCGTTCATAACCACTCGTCAAACTACTTGGGAGGAACTCACCATGACTGACCGCATCGAACTTGGACTGAAGGACGCGAACGCTGGTTGCGCGTGCTGCGCCGCTCCATCGAACACCGAAGCATCCACTCCTGTCACGACCCCGGTCTCGGAGGATGTCCTGGTCACCGGGATGACGTGCTCACACTGTGTGTCGAGCGTCAGTGAGGAACTGAGCGCCCTGGACGGTGTCGCGTCCGTCACCGTCGACCTGAACACTGGCGGCCCGTCCCGAGTGACGATCCACAGCGCATCCCCTGTCGATCCCGCTGCCGTGAGGGCTGCGGTCGAAGAGGCCGGCTACAGCCTCGCGACCGGTCACGCCTGACCCACTATCCGTCCGCGCCCGGGTCATCCCCGGGCGCATCCGAGCAAGGGTTTCCGATGAGCCAGCACGACGAACACACCCATCACACTGGACACGAGAATCACGGCGGTGCGCCGACAGCGCAGCATGACCACGCGGCGATGAGCCACGATCACGGCGCTCCTCAAGAACACGCCGGTCACAGCGGTCACGAGGGCCACGCCCGCCACGCCGGCCACGGCGATCACGTGGGCCAGTTCCGGCGATTGTTCTGGATCATGCTGATCCTCGCGGTCCCTGTTGTCGGGTTCTCGATGATGTTCTCGATGCTGCTCGGGTACCCGCTGCCGGAGGCCGCGTGGATCGGGTGGGTATCCCCGGTTCTCGGGACGGTCATGTACGTGTGGGGTGGTGCCCCGTTCCTCACCGGCGCGGTGAGTGAGCTGCGTGCCCGTAAGCCCGGCATGATGCTGCTGATCGCCCTGGCGATCACTGTGGCGTTCCTCGCATCCTGGGGTGCGAGCCTCGGGCTGCTGCATCACGAGCTGGACTTCTGGTGGGAGCTGGCGCTGCTAATCGTGATCATGCTGCTCGGTCACTGGATAGAAATGCGTTCGCTCGCACAGACGACCTCAGCGTTGGATTCCCTGGCTGCGTTGCTGCCCGACGAGGCGGAGAAGATCGAGGGAGATACGACCGTGACGGTCGCCCCGTCTGATCTGCAGGTGGGTGACATCGTGGTGGTGCGCCCGGGTGGGCGGGTGCCCGCGGACGGGAGGATCGTGCAGGGCTCGGCCAGCATGGACGAGTCGATGATCACCGGCGAATCGCGCCCGGTACGTCGCAGCGACGGCGACCAAGTCATCGCCGGCACCGTCGCCACCGATTCCGGGGTCCGGGTCGAGATCACCGCAATCGGTGAAGACACTGCTCTCGCCGGGATCCAGAAACTGGTGACCGAGGCGCAGAACTCATCCTCACGAGCGCAGCGACTCGCAGACAAGGCGGCAGGGTGGCTGTTCTGGTTCGCACTCGGCGCTGCCGCCATCACCGCGATCGTCTGGACGGTCGTCGGCCTGCCCGACGCCGCAGTGATCCGCACGATCACCGTGCTGGTAATCGCCTGCCCGCACGCTCTGGGCCTGGCGATTCCGCTCGTCGTGTCGATCGCGACCGAGAGGGCCGCGCGTGGAGGCGTTCTGATCAAGGATCGTCTCGCGCTGGAGAGCATGCGCACCGTCGATACCGTCCTGTTCGACAAGACCGGCACGCTCACCAAGGGCACTCCCGCTGTGACCGCGATCGACCCCGTCTCCGGAACCGACCCTGATCAGTTGCTGGCGTGGGCGGCGGCCGCGGAAGCAGACTCCGAGCACCCGCTCGCTCGCGCGATCGTGAACGCGGCGAAGGAGAAGACTCTCACGGTCTATTCCTCCTCCGACTTCGAATCTTCCCCGGCGGTTGGGGTGCGTGCACGTGTCGATCGACGCATCGTGCAGGTCGGTGGCCCGTACATGCTCGAGCAGGAGCATGCCTCCGAGCTGCCGGTCGCCGACGAATGGCGCGATGAGGGGGCGATCATCCTCCACGTGCTCGTCGACGGCCAGGTCGCCGGAGCGCTGCGTTTGGCGGATGAGATCCGCTCGGAGTCGCGTCACGCCGTCGACGCCCTCCATGAGCGCGGCGTGCAGGTGGTCATGATCACCGGTGACGCCGACGCGGTTGCCGCCTCGGTCGCGAGCGAACTCAGCATCGACCGCTACTTCGCCGGGGTCCGACCGGAGGACAAGGCCTCGAAGGTGAAAGAGCTTCAGGGCGAAGGCCGCAAGGTCGCGATGGTCGGAGACGGTGTCAACGATGCCCCCGCACTCGCGCAGGCCGACGTCGGTATCGCCATCGGCGCCGGGACGGATGTCGCGATCGCCTCCGCGGGCGTCATTCTCGCCAGCGACGACCCGCGGTCGGTGCTGTCGGTGATCGAGCTGTCGCGGGCCAGCTACCGGAAGATGAAGCAGAACCTCTGGTGGGCCGCCGGCTACAACCTGCTCTCCGTCCCCCTCGCGGCCGGCGTGCTCGCCCCCATCGGGTTCGTGTTGCCCATGTCGGTGGGTGCGCTGCTGATGTCTCTGTCGACCATCGTGGTCGCCCTCAATGCACAGTTGCTGCGCCGCCTGGATCTGCGCCCGGACGCGGTGACGGGCACGTAGCCGAGAATCAGTCAGGTCACCCGAAGAGGCGCATAGTCCGCGGTGTTAGCATCCTGAGCAGGATGGAGGATCCACGCATGCACGTCGCGTTTCGCAGCGCACGCCCGCAGCTGTCGCTGCGCGCGCTGTTGATGCTCGGTGCGGCCACACTCATGGTCATCGTCGGGCTGCTGGCCATGCACACCTTCACCGCCGAACCAGCAGGGCACGGCTCACCCGGGCTCACCCACTCAACATCCTCAGCAGGCGACGAACACGTCACTGACGTGATGGGCAGCCCCGACAGCGCGGACACCGCCTGCGATGGGCCCTGTCACGTAAGCACCGGGACCGGCCAGGGCCACAACGACATGCTGGCGGCGTGCGTGCTCGCGCTGCTCGCTGGTCTCCTGCTGCTGCTTCCTCCGACGCTGGTCCACGGTCGCGGCCTGCCCCTCCACCGCGTGACGATCCCGGTTAGGTGGGATGCGACCGGTGTCCTTCCGCGGGCTCCTTCGCTCACGTTCCTTTCGATAAGTCGCACCTGAGTAGTCGCCGCCGATCCGAGCGGTCGGTTTCGCGGCGCCCCCTGGCGCCGTTACTTGCGCAACCCTCATACGACTTATCGAAGGAACAATTATGAACAAGAAGATCCCCCTCGCTGTCAGTACCGGCATCCTGACACTCGCGCTGGCCCTCAGCGGCTGCGCGGACAACAGCACCGCACCGTCCAGCGAGACCACCTCCCCGTCGCAGTCGTCGTCGGCCTCACAGGCGACTGAGGCGGATGAGATGTTCGTCACGATGATGATCCCGCATCACCAGCAGGCCATCGAGATGTCCGACATCCTGCTCGCCAAGGACGGCGTCGACGCACGCGTGGTCGAGCTCGCCGAACAGATCAAAGCAGCGCAGGGTCCCGAAATCGACAAGATGCTTGGATGGCTCGAAGACTGGGGCGTGGACTACGCCCCTGACTCCATGGGCGGTATGGACCATGGGTCAATGGGCGGTGACGACAGCATGATGTCGGAAGAAGACATGACCCTGCTGGAGAACGCAGATGCCGCCGAGGCCAGCCGTCTGTTCCTCGAACAGATGATCGTGCACCACGAAGGTGCCGTCGACATGGCGCAGACCGCCCTTGACGAGGCGCAGAACCCGGACGTCCTCGACCTCGCACAGCAGGTGATCGACGATCAGACCGCAGAGATCGCCGCAATGCAGGAACTGCTGGAACAGCTCTAGGACCCGGGCGGGCCGAGAAAACGTTCGGCCCGCCCTCACCTGCCACCTCTTTGCCACGCCCTCGACATCCATTACATGTCGGTGCGCTCCTGCCGCGCGCGCCGCGAAGTCAGGCCGTCCCGCGGCCGCCATCGGAAGCCTTCATGAAACGCTCACTCCTTCTCGCCACTGCCACGGTGACCGCCCTCGCCGTCATCGCCACCGGCTGCACCGCAACACCGCTCGGAAACCCCGACTCGGCACCCCGCATCGACCACATCCACGGCATCGCCGAAGACCCACGTGGCGATGACCTGCTCATCGCCACGCACAACGGCATCTTCACCCTCGACCCCGGCGGGAAGATCTCCGGCCCGATCGGCGGACACGATTTCGACGCCATGGGATTCACCGCCTGGAAAGACACGCTGTTCGCGTCCGGACACCCCGGGGAAGACACCCCGCCTGAACTGGGAGCCCCGAACCTCGGCATCATCCGCAGCGACGACTACGGGAACTCCTGGTCCCCGATCGCCCTCAACGGGACCACCGACTTCCACGTCCTGACCGCAGGACCCGACGGCGTCCTGTACGGCATCCCTTCCAGTCAGGTGAACCTACTCACCAGCACCGACGAGGGAAGCACCTGGACAGAGCGTGCACCCCTCGGCGCCGCTGATCTCGCCGCCACCGAATCCGGCGTGTACGCCGCCGCCGAAGAAGGCCTCCTCCTCAGCACCGACGGCGGCAACACCTTCACGCCCGTCGATGCGGCCCCTGTCCTGTACGCCCTGGAGGCGCGCACGGACGGCACCCTTCTTGGTGCTGGTACGGACGGCGTCCTGTGGTCACAGGACGAAAGCGGTGCCTGGCAGCAGCTGGAATCGCTGCGCGGCGCCGTGCAAGCCCTCTCCGTCATCGACGAGCGCATCATCCTCGTTGACGACCGTGGCATCGTCGAGATCTCCACAAACGGCACGACCGTCCTCAGCCCCGCCCAATAGGGGGGCGGATACCGACAAAGCCCCGCGCTCCAAGACTTCTCATGAACAAGCCCCAGAACCCATTGCGGAATCTCACGTTCTTCATCACAGCCGCGACGATCGCCGTCGCCCTCCTCGCCACCGACAGCTTCCTCACGATCGGAGCGATCTTCCAATGACCCGCGCCGGAACCCACCCGCTCGATCCTGTGCGAACGCATCGACGCCTCGTTCGCCTCGGGTACGTGCTCCTGGCCACGGGCCCGGTCCTCGCACTCGCGCACTTGCTGAGCGACACGCAATCGACCGATGCCGCCTGGTGGACCTACACAGTCGCCAGCTACGACATCGCGCTGATCATCGTCATGGCTGCCGTGGCATTGATCCTGCGGGATCCCCCGCCTGGGGGAACGGATCAGCGAGACACTGCGCCCTGAGCGTTGAGGCCGCATCACGGCTGGGGTTACCATGCCCTCCCGGGGTATTCAACGGGGTGCCGCAGGCGACACCGTGATCGTAGTTTGAGAGTTCCAGGACGACGAGAGGATTCGATCATGACTGTCGTGGCAGAAATGCTCCGCTCCTATCCGAAGGACCTCGGACAGGTCGACCAGAAGGCGCTCGTAGACTGTATCGAGGCCTGCATGGACTGCGCCCAATCGTGCACCGCATGCGCGGATGCGTGCCTGAGCGAGGAGATGGTCTCAGAGCTCACGAAGTGCATCCGCACGAACCTGGACTGCGCCGACCTCTGCGACACCACCGCGCGCATTCTGTCCCGACACACCGGCTACGACACCAACCTCACCCGGGCAGCCCTGGAAGCGTGCCGCACCGCGTGCGCGAGCTGCGCCGACGAGTGCGAGAAGCACACCATGCACGAACACTGCACCGTGTGTGCCGCGGCCTGCCGGCGATGCGAAGACGCGTGCGCCACGCTCCTCGCAACCCTCTGAACCGGACGCTCGTCAACCGCGCGACGCGCAACCAATCCAGACGAACAGGTGAATCACATGTCACAGGATGCCCATGAAGGAAGCGAACGACAAGCAAAGGACAAGAAGCACGGCTCGCTGAAGATGTACCTGCGTTTCGCGGCGATGATCCTCACCGGCATGGTCGTGATGTACTGGACGATGTTCGCCGGAGTGTGGGAATGGGGACACATCCGCTTCAGCGAGAGCCGCATATTCATGGCTCTCACCATGGGCGGCGCCATGGGCCTCGTCATGCTCGCCTGGATGCTGAACATGTACAAGAACACCAAAGCGAACATCGCCGTCGTCATCGTCAGCGTCCTCCTGCTCGGAGGCGGCGTCGCGCTCGACCGTAGCCAGATCACCGTCGACGACACCGCATACATGCGGGCCATGATTCCCCACCACTCCCTTGCGATCACCAGATCTGAACGAGCGCAGATTCAGGACATCCGGGTCTGCGAGCTCGCCGTCGGGATCAGCGAAGCTCAGCGGCGAGAGATCCTAGAAATGGACTGGCTGATCGACGATATTGAACGCAACGGACTCGCCACGACACCCGAGGACGCGCAGAACCGGCCCGTTCCCGACTTCGACCGGGTTGCCGACCGTGAATGCACCGACGACGAGTAGCGACGCCCGGGCGTGGCCCAGATGTCTGCGACGAGATAGTCACCGAGGTCCGCTGAAAGTCCCCACCACCGAATGAGTTTCGGAGAGCCACTGCGGCAGCTCGCCGTGAGACTCTAACCGAATCAGTCAGAAACGATGGGTTGCGCGACACCTGCCGTCGCCGTTCGCGAACGGACTGCGTGTGTCTCCGCGAGATCAGCCGGAAACCCTTGCCGTTTGGTGGTTATGACGAACGTTTGTGGCAGGCCTTCCGAGCCTTAGTTCTGGACCGCACCGGAAACGATCGTTTTCGGCGGCGTTCGCGCCTCGCACCAGGAGCTATCGCCGCTAACGTGCCCGCTTGACCTCCACGGGTGATACAACCAGGTGCGCTTTTCTGTCGGCGGCCGGTGTTGCTTCAAGGCACGCATCGATGGGTCGGTGTCCGGTCCAACCTCGCACCTGCAATTCTCCACAAATCTCTTTGAACCACATCTCCGACAGATCCCGAGCTTCGGAGTGAGAGAGTGAGAGAGTGGAGATGAGGCGAAACGGCAGAGCGGGCGCGATCCTCCTCTGCGCAATCGTGGCGGCATCAACATTCACAGGATGCGCTGTCGAATACCATGGTTATCCCAGCGCAATAGATGGTGTGCTCTGGCGACAAGTCGCATCCTTCGAAGATCCTTTATCCCAGCGTCTCTACAGTCCCCCGGTTGATGGTCCGACGGCTTACCTCGACACTCTGCCGGGCGCACGGTGGGATGGCGACGCCCGCTCAGCGGCTGAGTTCGAGATCGAGCAGGGCGGAATCGTCCTTTACGACATCTCGTCGACGGAAGCCTCCGCTCACGTGTCGGTGTTCATCGCCTCAGGACCACGACCGGCCATCCCGACCGATGATGGCCATGCCTACAACGGGCCAAGCGAGGTATATACCTGCTACGACGTGAGGGCCGATTTTCGCTCGCAGCCAATGCCGTCAGCAGAACGAGTGATCTCTACGAAGTGTCCAACGCCCCTCGTAGAACTCTTAGCCGAGGATGCCGCATTTGCTAGTGGTGAGGTGTTCGACGGATAGGCATCGACTGCTTCCGTTCCCCGGCGAGCGACAGGAGTTGCCGAAAGCGCCTGCCGAAACACGCTTCCGGCGAACGTTAGTGGCACCCGTTGAAGCGCTCGACACCTGACCTCACCGGAAACGATCGTTTACGGCAGGCCTGTCGATTGCGATCTTGAGATCTCGGCGGGGCTAATCCGTCGCTCTAGAGTTGTCCGAGCAACTGCACGAACTCGTCGGCCATGGCGAGTTGCTCCGTGAGTTTCCGGCGACGCTGGTCGGCGCCGTCACGGATGTCGTCGATCCGGGCGCGCAGCGCGATGTCGTCCGGGTCGATGGTGAGGGCGTCGACGACGCCGAGGAGTTCGCGCATCTCGTCGAGGGTGTATCCCAACGGTTTCATTCTGCGGATGATGAGGATGCGTTCGACGTCTTTCTCCGTGTACAGCCGGAACCCGCCCTCCGTGCGTGCGGACGGCTGCACGAGCCCCACGTCGTCCCAGTGTCGGAGCGATCGGAATGAGAGCGCCGTACGCTCGGCCACCTCGCCGATCCGCATCGTCTCGACGGTCACGTGTTCGTCTTCCGCTGATTTACCCACAACACTCACGTTACGTTAGAGTCTAGATCGGCGCGGCTCTCGCGCCCGCTCCCTTATCTTCCCGTGTCGGCCTGACCGACGCCTGCGCGCCGCTGCGCTCCCATTCGTTTCCCGCGCTCTCAGGAGAGAGCCCAACACCCGGAGGGCACATGACTGCCGTCACTCCCACCAGCGACTCCGCGTCGCGCTACCGTATCGAACCCACCGTCATGCAGGCGCTGCGCAGCCCGCGCCTGCTCACCCGGGAAGTCCTCGCCGGCCTCGTCGTCGCACTCGCCCTGATCCCGGAGGCGATCGCGTTCTCGATCATCGCCGGCGTCGACCCCCGTGTCGGCCTGTTCTCATCCTTCATCATGGCCGTCGCGATCGCCTTCCTCGGCGGACGCCCTGCCATGATCACCGCGGCCACCGGAGCAATCGCACTCGTCATCGCACCGGTGGCCCGCGAGCATGGCATGGACTACTTCATCGCCACGGTGCTCCTCGGCGGTCTCATCCAGATCGTCCTCGCGTTGCTCGGTGTCGCCAAGCTCATGCGATTCATCCCGCGCTCGGTGATGGTCGGCTTCGTGAACGCCCTGGCAATCCTCATCTTCACCTCGCAATTCCCGCAGCTCATCGGCGTCCCTTGGCTGGTCTACCCGCTCGTCGCAGTCGGTCTGCTCGTGATGTACCTCATGCCGCTCATCACGAAGGTCATCCCTGCGCCGCTCGTCGCGATCGTGCTGCTCACAGCGGCCGTGGTCGTCTTCGCCTGGAACGTCCCAAACGTCGGCGACCAGGGTGAGCTCCCGCAGAGCCTTCCCGAGCTGTTCATCCCGAACGTGCCGCTCACGTTCGAGACACTGCAGACCATCGCCCCCTTCGCGCTGGCCATGGCCGTTGTCGGCCTGCTCGAGTCGCTGATGACCGCAAAACTCGTCGACGACATCACCGACACCCACTCCCGCAAGACCCGCGAAGCGCTCGGCCAGGGCGCCGCGAACGTACTCTCCGGCGCGTTCGGCGGCATGGGTGGCTGCGCGATGATCGGCCAGACCATGATCAACGTCAAAGCCTCCGGCGCACGCACCCGAATCTCGACGTTCCTCGCCGGTGTCTTCCTGCTGGTCCTCGTCCTCGCGCTCGGCGACGTGGTGGCGATCATTCCCATGGCAGCGCTCGTCGCCGTCATGATCCTGGTCTCGATCGCGACCTTCGACTGGCACAGCATCCGCTGGGGCACTCTCAAGCGGATGCCGAAGAGCGAGACCGCGGTGATGCTCATCACCGTGATCGCGACCGTGTGGACGCACAACCTCGCCGTCGGCGTCATCCTCGGCGTGATCACCGCGATGATCATGTTCGCCCGCCGCGTTGCCCACTTCGTCAGCGTCACCCGCACTATTGACGATGACGCCTCGACAGCGCGCTACGCAGTCAATGGAGAACTGTTCTTTGCCTCCAGCAATGACCTCACGACCCAATTCGAGTACGCGGACGACCCCGACACCGTCGTAATCGATATGAGCCGATCGCACGTCTGGGATGCGTCCACCGTCGCCGCCCTCGACGCCATCGTTACCAAGTACGAGCGCCATGGCAAGAGCGTCACCATCGAGGGCCTCAATGACACCGCGGCAGCATTCCACGATCGCCTGACTGGGAACCTCGGCAACGGTCACTGACCCACATCAACTCAACTCTGGAAGTGATAGAGCGAACCGTGGGGCCGGGCGTCGGTCCATCAAACCCGTGGGGCAAGATGTAGAGGGGTCCCCTTCGCTCCTATGGTCAGATCAGGTCGCTCACCAGCTGTTCGATCCGGCCACGGATGTCGTCGCGAATGGGGCGCACCGAGTCGATGCCTTGCCCTGCCGGGTCGTCGAGCTTCCAGTCTTCGTAGCGCTTTCCGGGGAAGAATGGGCAGGCGTCGCCGCAGCCCATCGTGATGACGACATCGGAGGCCTGCACCGCTTCGGTGGTGAGCACCTTGGGCTGTTCGGCGGTGATGTCGATGCCCAGCTCGGCCATCGCGTCGACCGCGACGGGGTTGATCTGGTCGGCCGGCATAGATCCTGCCGAGCGCACCTCGATGCGGTCGCCGGCGATGTCGCGGAGAAAACCCGCCGCCATCTGAGACCGACCTGCGTTGTGGACGCACACGAATAGGACGGACGGCTTTGCAGTGGTATCAGTCATGGTGACTCCAGGGAGTGGGTAGCGGTCAGTTGAGGAGATCGTCGACGAGGGTGCGCACGCGGGCGGTGATGTCATCGCGGATGGCTTCAACGCCTTCGCGCGACGCGAGGGCGGGGTCGCCGACGGCCCAGTCGTCGTAGCGGACGCCGGGGATAATCGGGCAGACATCACCGCAACCCATCGTGATGACGACATCCGCGGCCCTGACGGCGTCGTCAGTCAGCGGCTTCGGGAATCGCTCGGCGGCCGCGTCTCCCTCGATCTCGGCGAGCAGGGATCGCACGTGCGGGTGGATCACATCCGCTGGGCTGGATCCGGCTGAGCGCGCGACGATTTTGCCGCCTGCAAGTTGGTTGACGAGTGCGGCGGCGAGCTGCGAGCGGCCGGCATTGGCGACGCACACGAACAGCACCTGCGGGAGTGCCGTGTCGCGGTCGCGGACGAGGTCGCTCAATCGCTGCCTAGCGAACCGCTCAGTAAGCGGGACCAGTGCCGACGTCACGCGGGCGGTGCGGGCGAGGGCTGTATACGACTCCCTCACCACAGTGAGCACAGCGGCATGATCGAGTTCGGGAGTCTCAGTCGCCAGCTCTTCCGCGAGGCGCGTGATCCGCGCATCGAAGTCCGTGCGGAGCTGGGCTTCGGATGCTCCATCGGGTTCAGGGAGATCGACCGTGGCCGGTGCGAATGAGTCGAGCAGCGTGGTGACGGCGCGGCGGCGGTTCGGGTTGATCTTGTACCAGACCCAGGTGCCGCGGCGCTCGGATGTCAGCACATCAACGTCCTTGAGGACCTTGAGGTGGTGCGACACCGTCGGCTGCGACACTTCGGCGAGCGCGGCGAGATCGCAGACGCAGGACTCGCCGCGCGGGTCGGAGGCGATCGCAGAGAGCATGCGCAGGCGCAGAGGGTCCGAGAGCGCCTTGAGCGTGGACGCAACTGACGACGCGGCATCCTGCCCGATCGCATGCGTGCTGGCTGGGCTGCATGTGTCGTCTGCAGTCAGGGTGACGTTCATGATGGCGTCCTTACCTCGTATGGATCGGTGTGGAACCAGCGCCTCGCCGCCCAGAGCGAGACGTAGACGAGGCTGACGAGCACGGGTACCTCGATCAGCGGGCCGACGACGCCTGCCAGGGCTTGACCGGAGGCTGCGCCGAACGTGCCGATGGCGACAGCGATTGCGAGCTCGAAGTTGTTGCCGGCCGCGGTGAATGCCAGGGTCGACGAACGTGCGTAGCCGAGGCCGAGCGCTTTGCCGGTGAAGAGCCCGATGAACCACATCAGGGCGAAGTACACCAGCAGCGGCAGTGCGATCCGCGCCACGTCGAGCGGGCGGGAGGTGACCTGTTCGCCTTGCAGGGCGAACAGCAGCACGATCGTGAACAGCAGCCCGTAGAGTGCCCACGGTCCGATCTTCGGAAGGAACTTCCCCTCGTACCAGTCACGACCCTTGCGACGTTCACCGATGAACCGGGATGCGAATCCTGCGAGCAGCGGAACGCCGAGGAAGATGAGCACGTTGAGGGCGATCGCCCCGACGGAGAAGTCCAGCCCTTGCGTGTCCAGTCCCAGCCATCCGGGCAGGACGCTGAGGTAGAACCAACCGAGCAGGGAGAAGGCCACGACCTGGAACACCGAATTGATCGCGACGAGCACGGCCGCCGCTTCCCGGTCACCGCAGGCGAGATCGTTCCAGATGACGACCATCGCGATGCATCGGGCGAGCCCGACGATGATGAGACCCGTCCGGTACTCGGGCAGATCGGGCAGGAACATCCAGGCCAGGGCGAACATCAGCGCGGGGCCGATCAGCCAGTTCAGCACGAGCGAGGAGATGAGCAGTCTCTTGTCGCCGGTGACCGCCGCGATCTTGTCATAACGGACCTTTGCGAGCACCGGATACATCATCACCAGTAGTCCGAGGGCGATCGGGATCGAGATCCCGCCGACCTCGAGGCTGGCCAGGAGGTCGGCGACTCCGGGGATGAAGCGGCCGATGAGGATGCCGCTGACCATGGCGAGACCGATCCAGAGTGGTAGCCACCGGTCGAGGGTCGACAGGCGACGTGCGGCAGGGGCGGTAGTGGGTACGGTTGCGATGCTCATGCGAGGAGCGCCTCCATCTTCTCTGCGATGCCGGCCTTCGGGTGAGCACCGATGAGCATGTCGACCCGTTCGCCTCCCATATAGAAGCCGAGTGTGGGGATGGAGGTGACGCCGACTGCGGTCACGACCTCGGGGTTCTGGTCGGCGTCGAGCTTGACGATCTTCACCCGGCCGTCGTACTCGGTCGCCAGCTGGTCCAGGATGGGCGCGACCTGCTTGCAGGGCCCGCACCAACTGGCCCAGATATCGACGACCACGGGTATCTCCGATTCGAGGACCTCGGCCTGAAAAGTGGCAACGGTGACGGTGATGGGCGCGCTCACGCGAAGACCTCCTCGGTCTCGGTCGATACTGGTGCGGCCTCGCTACGCGCAGTGAGGAAGTGCTGAGCGTCCTGTGCTGCGGCGCATCCGGCGCCTGCTGCGGTGATCGCCTGACGGTAGGTGTGGTCGACGAGATCCCCGGCGGCGAAGACACCCGCGAAGTTCGTGCGGGTGGAGGGGTGCTCGACGAGCACGTAGCCGTCGGCATCCGTGTCGACGGCTCCGCTGACGATCTCGGACCGCGGGTCATGACCGATCGCCACGAAGACTCCCATGGCCTGAAGCTCCCGCTCGACACCAGTGACAGTATCGCGCAGTGTGACCGCCTCCACCTTCTCGGCACCGACGAGACCCGCGACTTCACTGTTCCATGCGACTTCGATCTTGGGGTGGTCAAGCACCCGCTGCGCCATGATCTTCGAGGCTCGGAACTCACCGCGACGGTGCACCACGGTGACTTTCGACGCGAACCGGGTCAGGAACAGTGCCTCCTCCATCGCGGAGTCGCCGCCGCCGACCACGACGATCTCCTGCCCGCGGAAAAAGAACCCGTCGCAGGTGGCGCACCAGGAGACGCCGCGGCCGGTGAGGCGTTCCTCGTCGGGGATGCCGAGCTTGCGGTAGGCGGAGCCCATCGTCAGAATCACTGCGCGCGCGAGGAATGTCTCACCAGAGCCCGTCTCGATCGTCTTGACGGAACTCTCAAGGTCGACGCGGACGGCGTCGTCGAGGAAGATGCGGGCACCGAAGCGTTCGGCCTGCATGCGCATCGATTCCATGAGCTCGGGCCCCTGGACGCCGTCGATGAAGCCGGGGAAGTTCTCGACTTCGGTCGTGGTCATTAGGGCGCCGCCAGCAGTGACCGAACCGGCAAGGACGACGGGCTCCAGCCCGGCGCGGGCTGCGTAGACGGCCGCGGTGTACCCCGCAGGACCGGAACCGATGATGACCAGCTCAACCTCTTGTATCGACACACTTCTATATTGAGGTAGCTCAATATAGAAGTGCAAGCCGAGACTCGATTGTTCACCAAGATGTCATGCCAGCAATCGTCCCGACAGGTACCCGCGCATCACAGGTACCCGCATCGATCGGTCGCCGACACCGTCCGGAATCTCCTGCCAGAAACGTCCGCCGGATCCGCGTTCCGGTCGACTGTCGGCGGCGCTCGAAAACTGGACAGTTGCGGCGCTTGAAAAGTGAACACTCGACGATTGGAGTGTGATCACTTTGGAGGACTGGGCACTGATTCGCCGGCTTGCCGGGGAGGGTGTGGCGAAGGCGCAGATCGCGACGAGGTTGGGGATCTCGCGGACGACGGTGTATGCCGCGTTGGCGTCGGATTCCCCGCCGAAGTATGAGCGGACGGCGGCGGTGACGTCGTTCACGCCGTTCGAAGCGCGGGTGAAGGAACTGCTGCGGGAGACGCCCGAGATGCCGGCGACGGTGCTGGCCGAGCGGGTGGGCTGGACGGGCTCGATCCGCTGGTTCCGGGACAACGTGAAACGGTTGCGGCCCGAGCAGCGGCGCATCGATCCCGCGGACCGGTTGATCTGGGAACCGGGCGATGCGGCGCAGTGTGATCTCTGGTTCCCGCCGAGGAAGATCCCGCTCGAGGACGGGACAGTGAAGCTGTTGCCGGTGCTGGTGATCACGCCCGCGCACTCCAGGTTCACCGTCGGGCGGATGATCCCGACCCGCAAGACGGAGGATCTGCTGCTGGGGTCCTGGGAGCTGTTGCAGCAGATCGGCGCAGTCCCGCGGAGGTTCATCTGGGACAACGAGCCCGGGATCGGGCGCGGACCACGGCGGGCGGAAGGTGTTGCGTCGTTCATGGGAACGTTGGCGGCGAAGCTGGTGCTGTTGCCTCCCCGGGATCCGGAGTCCAAGGGGATCGTCGAGCGGCGCAATGGCTGGTTCGAGACCTCGTTCATGCCGGGCCGCTCGTTCGCCTCTCCGGGAGACTTCAACGAGCAGTTCACCGACTGGTTGCAGATCGCCAACGCGCGCACGGTCCGCACCTTGAAGGCGTCGCCGGAGCAGCGCATCAACGCGGACCGGGCTGCGATGCTGCCGCTGCCGCCGGTCCCGTTGCACCTGGGCTGGCGGAACAGGGTCCGGTTGGGGCGGGACTACTACGTCCGCGTCGACACGAACGACTACTCCGTCGACCCCCGCGCGGTGGGCCGGCTGGTCGATGTCGCAGCTGATCTGGACCGGGTCAGGGTCAGGGCCGATGGCCGCCTGGTCGCCGAGCACACGCGGGTTTGGGCGCGCGGGATGACGATCACCGACCCGGCTCACTTAGAGACCGCGAAGGTGCTGCGAGAGCAGTTCCGCGCCCCGCGCTCGGTCGCCGCGGGTGATGATCTCGTCCGTGATCTTGCCGACTATGACCGAGCCTTCGGCATCGGAGGCGGGTTCTGATGGCGACCACCCAGACCGAGACGGTCAAGCAGCTCACCTATCTTGCCGGCTCACTGAAGGCGCCGCGCATCCTCGAAGCCGCAGGCCGGCTCGCGGAGCAGGCGAGGGCCGCGGGCTGGTCTTTTGAGGATTACCTCGCCGCGGTGCTCGAACGCGAAGTGAGCGCCCGCAACGCTTCCGGCGCCCGCCTGCGGATCCGCGCGGCCGGGTTTCCCGCGGTCAAGACCATCGAGGACTTCGACTGGGACCAGCAGTCCGCCGTCCGACAGCAGGTCGCGAGCCTGGCCTCAGGGGCGTTCCTCCTCGAGGCCCGCAACGTGGTTCTTCTCGGGCCTCCCGGCACCGGGAAGACGCATTTGGCCACCGCGTTGGGCGTCATCGCCGCCCATCAAGGCCAGCGGGTTCTGTTCGCCACCGCCACCGAATGGGTCACCCGCCTGTCCGACGCCCACCGGCAAGGCCGCCTGCCGCAGGAACTGGCCCGGCTGCGCCGTTACGGGCTGATCATCGTCGACGAGGTCGGCTACCTCCCGTTCGAGCAGGACTCCGCGAACCTGTTCTTCCAGCTCGTGTCATCCCGCTACGAGCACGCCTCGCTCGTGCTCACCTCGAACCTGCCGTTCTCCGGCTGGGGCACAGTGTTCGGCGACCAAGTCGTCGCCGCCGCGATGATCGACCGCATCGTTCACCACGCCGAGGTAATCACCCTCAAAGGCGCCAGCTACCGGCTCCGAGGCCGCGGCATCGACAGCCTCCCCAGCACCCGCACCGACATCACCGACCCAGCTGACTAAACTGCCAGCAACCGTTCACAATTCGAACGCCGAAACCGTTCAGTTTTCGAGCGCCGCCGACAAGGTACCAAGCCACCGGCCTAACGTGCGCCCTGGGGAACGGTTCGGTTCAGCCTCCGGCTTGGCGAGTACTCGCCCAACTCTTTCTCAAGCCGCCGTAGCGCGCGACCGTGGCGCGTCCGCGCTGTGGATTCGTTCATGGAGAGGAGGCGTGCTGCCTCCGCGAGGCTAAATCCGTCCCAGTGAACAAGCATCATGAGTTCCCGCGATTTCGCGTCGAGCGCGACGACGGCTGCTCTCACGGCACGGGCGCGGATCTGAGCTTCTGCAACAGAATCCGCCGCGGTGGCGTGGGGTACAGACAGCGGTTCTGATGATGAGCCGGTACCGCGAAGTGGTAAGCGTCACGACCGCGGTCGCCAGCGGCCCTGAGCCAACCAACGCGGCTGTGCGAATCAGCGGCGAGTTGCGCGCCGCTTGCGCTGGCTGGGCAGGAAGCCGAGCGCCAGTGGAACAATGACTCCGAGGGCGCAGACGATGGCGATGATCGGGGTACCCATACGCCCGATCGACCCATGGATAGTGCGTCGTGGGTAGCGGAACGATGCGCCGACTTTTTCGGCGATCACGAGGCGGCTCCGCCGTAGACGATCGTGTACGGCAGACGCACGGTCGGCGGTCAGCGTGGTGAAGCAACGGACGCGTCGACGGCGGGCTTGCCGCCCTCGGTCTGCGCCTTGTCCGCCCGGGCGGCTGATTCAGGCGAGCGTCGACGGCTGATCTCGGCGGCATCCGAGATTGGATCGGCGTTGGTGGGTGCGAGAGCCAAGATGACGAGCACACCCGCGATGACGACGAGGCCGGCCCATCCGAGAGCGGTGAGACGCTCACCGACGATCAGGACGGCAAGGACTGTCGCGATAGCGGGTTCGGTGAGGGTGACGGTGGTGGCGGTGCTTGCTGACACTTTGGTGAGGCCGTATCCGAACAGCAGGTATCCGAGGAACATCGGTACGAGCGCCATATACGCGGTGACTGCAATGTTCTGACCGGAGTCGAGAAGCGAGGCGCCGGTGAGGACGAGGACCGGTATGAGGAGAAGGCCACCACCGCCGAATACGGCAGCCATTGATGCTCCTCGGCTGATGCCTCCGCTCATCAGCCGGTGTGATGCCCAGGAGTAGGTGGCGTAGGTGATGCCGGCTACCAGACCGAGCGCGATGCCCAGAACCGTGTCGAATGCCGAGCCGGTCCGGCCCTCGATCTTGGCTACGCACAGAAGCGTGCTGCCGATCGCTCCCAGCGCCGCGGCGAGCATCCACCATCGGCTCAGTGGTCGTCGATCCACAACCCTCTCCAGGATTCCGGAGGCGAGCGGAGCTGACGCGAGGGACACAACCGAGCCGACCGCGACCCCGGCGGAGTGCATGGAGCTATAGAAGGCGAGGGGATAGATCGCGACCGCGACCGCGCCGATGATCACAATCCATCGCTGGGCACACAGCGCCGTCCGCTCGGCTCGCAGCGCGGGCACGGCGATCACCGCCTGCAGGAGGCCACCGATACCCAACGCTGCCGACCCGATCGCGAGAGGACCCGCACCGGGTGCGAACGTCGCCGCCGTTCCGGTCGTGCCCCACAGCACTGACGTGACCGTGATCGCCGCAATTCCGACCAGACGCCCCCGGTTCACCGAGCGCCAATCATGCGGGCGGCGAGCTTCTTCGCGTGCTCCAGTCGATGAGAGCTGCTCTCGAGCCCGGCGCGCGCCATCGCACCCTCGAGAAGAAACGAGCAGTGCTCCGCCATCGCGCGAGCTTCAGACGGCGAGGTTAGTGCGCTCAGGTGATCGAACAGGATCTGCTCGACCTGCTCCTTGTGGCGTCGGACCGCATCACGACCGGGCGAGCCCACCGGCAGCTCAGCCGCAGCGTTCAACAGCCCGCACCCGCGGAAACCGTGGTCGTACCCCAGCTCCGCGTGATCGATGTAGGCATCGAAGACAGTGAGAACACTCTGCTTCGGATCAGCAACATCCTCGGCTCGCGATGTGTAGAGCGTTAGCCACTCCTCGTGGCGGGCCTCGATGTAGGCCAGCACCAGTTCGTCCTTCGATGTGAAGTTGTTGTAGAGACTCATCCGCGCCACCCCTGCCGCGGCGATGATCGCGTTGATCCCCGTGGCCGCGATCCCGTCCGCGTAGAACAGACGCGCCGCAGCGTCCAACAATCTCGTGCGTGCGGTGACCTCATCAGGCATGCGCCACCCCTCCCTAGGTAGACCAGTCTACCTAGAGCAGCTGCGTTAGCGGAGCTCGCGAGCCGCGGTCACCTAGCCTGCGAAGGAACCGCGCCCGTGGCGACTGTTCTCGTGGCTGAGGGGCCAGACCATGTTGCGGTGCCTTTCGGACCGTCACCCCACGATCTCTGCACCGCTCATGTGACGATCGAAGGGTGACCACCCCTCGATCCTCCGAACTCTCAGGGGTTCGGCGTGCCGACGCTGAACCCGGCTCAGGTGAGTTCGTCATCGATTTCTCAGGACTGACGCTGACGGAGAACCTGCTGCGACTCATCGCAAATGAGAAGGAGGAGTTCGAGGCAGTGCTGGGCCGGAAAGTCGACTTCCGTACTGCTTCTGACGTGAGAGTCGGCGGTTCGGTGTCGGGAGGCGGCTCTGGGCGCCCGCGCCGGGTGCCACTGCTTCCCGGCGTCGACCTGACGATCAGCACTGCGATCACGCACGACCGGCAGGGCAACCCGGTGGAGTTCCGCGGCATCCGGCCCGATGTTGCATGACTCCCGAGTGTGCGCGGATCCCTTCCACCCGCTCCCGCCCGGGGCGCTTCCGTCAGTTGTGGTTCGCCGAAAGCATCCGTCGGCATCAAGCACGTCAGTGACCGAGCCGGATGATCTCGCGGTGCTCCTTCCCTCCGACGTATGAGACGAGCTCGACGTCCGACACCACTTCGCTCACGCAGTGCTGGAACTCACGAACTCGCGCGGCCTCGATGGCTTGCCAATCCTCTCTCGCCAAGGTCTTGCCATAGACGACAGACATGTGAAAGGTCCACTCATCGACAGAAAGCTCGCCGAGCCGGCGAAAGTCAGTCGCATCCAGCATTTCGGTCAGAGACGTGGAGTTCCGCGGCATCCGGCCCGACCGCGACTGACGTCCCGTGTAGCGTCGGGTGTCAGAGTGTCGGCGAACAGCAGTCGGGGGTCGAGCATGCGTCGGTCGCAGGCGTTGTATGTCGAGGTGCTCATCCGAGCCGATGTGGAGACGATCTGGGCGCTGACGCAGGATCCAGACCTCCATCCGCGGTGGGACCTGCGCTTCAGCAGGATCGAGCCGACCGGCTCTGATTCGGCGGGCCGGTCGCGGTTCCGGTACGAGCGGGCCTTGCCGCTGCACGTGATCCGGGGCGAGGGCGTGTCGCTCGGAGAGAAGACCCGCGACGATGGCATCCGCACGTCCGCGTTGGCGTTCTCGACCGACGACCGCCTGTCGCCGTTGCGCAGCGGCCGCGGGTACTGGCGGTATGTGCCGACCGCCGAGGGCGTGCGATTCATCACCGGCTACGATTATCAGCCGGGCTGGGGACGGGTCGCCGATCTGGTGATGCGGCCGGCGATCCTCTGGATGACCGCATGGAGCTTCGACCGACTGCGCATCTGGGCCGAGCGCGGCGAAGAACCGAATCGGTGGCCCCTGCTGTCGGTCGTGTGGTTCTGGCATTCGGGCAGACCCCGCGCCTCGCGGTGTCGCACCGTCCCACCGCGTGACGGCGCGATGGCTGATGCTCCGCAGACGCTGCAGAAGGTCAGCGTCTCGTGAGCGGCACTCCGATGTTCCGGGCAGCGCTCGGAGACGAAGCCTTCGCACGTCTGCATCCCATGATGCAGCAGCGGTTCGGGGTCTCGGTGGCGAACGGCTACGGATGCGTCGGACGCGGGACCATGAGCCGAATCCGCCGAGGCCCATGGTGGACGGTTCCGTTTCTGCTGATCGGTCGGCTGCGCCACATCCTCGTCGCCGACACCGGCGCGAACGTGCCATTCGTCATCGAGAACTACCCGTACCTCGACCCGTACGGTCGAGAGACGGTGACGTTCGTTCGCGAGTATCGTGCGCGACGACGGCCGGCGCGGTTCGACGCGACGATGGTGCTCGACCCTGACCGTACGACGATCGTGGACTACCTCGGCACGCACCAGCACCTCGCCGTCGATCTGCACCTCGAAGTCGACGAGCACGGTGGCCTCGTTCTGCGGTCGGATGAGCAGCGCTTCTACGAGGGGCCCATCGCGTTCCGGTTCCCCATGCTGTTCTCGGGTCGCGCCGAACTCCACGAGCGCTACGACGAGGCTGAGGGCGCCTTCCACATCTCACTCGAAGTGCGAAACCGAATCTTCGGCTTCCTCTTCGGCTACGACGGCTGGTTCACGTGCGAGTTCCCGCCCGCGACCGATGCCCCGGACCGGCTGAAGCCACGACGACACGAGCGGCGGCTCTGACGCATCCAGACGGCGGTTGTCAAGGATTCGGCGGCCTGCCGTCCGCCTATGAAGTGAGCGAATTCAAGCCGATCGTCGCAGCACTTCGATCGCCGACGTTGAACGAGGGGGCGCTTCGGGGACAGCCGCCGCATACTGGATCGTTACTCTGAGCCCATGGGACGAACGACGAGAGCTGTCTCGGCCGCCATTGCGACTGCCTCGGTGATCGGGCTCTCGGGATGCGCGGGGATGGACAGCCTCATCTGGGGACAGGATGGTGCGACCACGATCTCGACCACAGAGAGGCTGATCGAAGCAGCCGCGCAGGGCGACGCGAGCGGCTTCGTGTGCAACGGAGCAGATCCCGAACTCCGAGAACCCGCGGACTGGGAAGGGCTCTCCGCCGAGGAACCCGAGAGGTTCGCTCCCGAGTACTGGGAACAGTTCGCTGCTCTCGATCCGCAGTGGAGCATCAATCTGTCGCTGCCCGAAGACCGCGTGGCCCCGGGCGTCGAGTACCCGGGCGACGTGTTCTACCGCGACACAGACGACGGTCTCTGTCTTGTGGCTGTCGCGTGGTGGACGGTGGAAGGGCAGCCGCCACCGTGACAGAGCGGGCGGACTACAACGCGGGCAAAGAGTCGTTCATCCTGGCGGCGGTCGAGAAGTCGACCGCCGCCCGCAGCGCTTCCGACCGGGACTGACGTCGGCTCATATCCGTAGCACGCCGCCGCGGCGGCGACGCCGCTCGTGAAGGGTGGACAGTCTCGGCGTGCGCCACTTCTGCTCGGCGTCCCACCAGGCCGGTCCGCGGATCTGCGGGAGGCCGCCGTTCATGCGGATCTCCCACCCCGACTGCCCGAGCGATCGGTGATGCCACCAGCAGAGCGGCACGCCGTTGTCGGTATGCGTCGGGCCGCCCCGGGCGTGTTCGACGACGTGGTGAATCTCGCACCAGGTCGCCGGGACATGGCATCCGGGAATCAGGCATTCCTGATCTCTGGCGACGATCGCCCGACGCTGGTGAACGGTGAACACGCGGTCGGTGGTCGTAATCCCCACGATGCGGCCTTCGTCGAACAGCACGCGCTGCACGGCTCCGGTGCAGGCGGTGTGGGTCGCGACGTGCAGCGGAACGGCGGTCTCGGATCCGGGCAGGGTTGCCCAGCCGGTGCCTGCCGCCAGATCTGCGGCGTCGACGTGCACGACCAGAGTCGGGGCTGCACCGCCGAGCGAAGGCATCTCGCTGTGTCGGGCGGCGATGCCGAGAGCGGCGGCGAGCGCATCGTGTCGCTTCTGCGCAGGGGTGCGCGGATCGATCACGTTGCGGGGGTCGGTGTTGAACTCGTCGTCGCTGGAGGGGTCGTCGTCGAAGGTGAAGCGGACGCCGGTGTCGGGAGCACCGCCGACCTTCGGGTTGTTGTAGGCGTCGTCAATGAGCTGGAACTGCGCAGCCAGCTCAGGGGTGAGGCCTCCCCGCACGGGGTGGAGACCGTCGCGCACCCGGCCGATCGTGAACCCTCGGCGCGCCTGCGCGCGCTGGTCTGACGGCTCAGCGCCGTCCGGGTCGAGGGCGATGGCGAGGGCGGACGCGAACTGCTTCAGGTCGTCTGCCGATGCTCGCGGCGCCTGCCCGCGATCATCGTGATCGGCATCGTCGTGGTCGCCGGGGAGGTTGTCACCGCGGGCGAACGCCGCGAGGTTGGCGTCGGCCCACATCCGCTGCTCGACAGTGATTCGATCCCGCCCGCTCTCCAGCGGCGCGACAGACGCCAGCAGACCGGCGACGCCGACGGCACCGTCGAGCAGCGCCTCGCGCATAGCGGGCCAGCGGGCCGGCATCCGCTCCCCCGACACCAGATTCGTCTCACGCTGCACCGCCTCCGCCGCCCGGATGATCCGCGCTGCGGAGGGCGCGTCGACCAGCACCGCCCGACGGAGCATCTCGTTCATGCCCCGGCATCCGAATCGATGACCGAATTCGGTGTCGGCAGTAGCCACCGTCTCGACGATGCCCGCATCAGCCAGCCGCGATATCTCCCCGAGGCCCGCGAGCGCTTCCGCGCGCTCCGCATCCGACAGCCCCGCAAGCGCGTCGCCCGACAGCAGATCGCGCAGGTCGGCAGCAACCTGAGCGAGTGCATCGGCGGGGCTGTTCATACCTCCATTCTGACGAGGGCCACCGACATTCACCCCGTCGTTTTCCCCAGATCAGAAAAACTTTCCGAGAAAGTTTTCCGGAAGCTGAGGAGACTCCCTGAGACGAGCTTTCGCACACGAGACGCCGCGCCGAGCGGGCTGTCTCATGCGGCCCGTCGCACCCGAAAGCGCCGGTCGCCCGGAAAGACGTCGCGCGGCTCGTCCATGACAGCGGACCACCGCGGGCTCAGCCGCGCAGCGCGAGCACGAAGGGCAGCACCTCGCTCGCCCCGGCCTGGCGCAGCTCGCGGGCCGCGACCGTGAGCGTCCAGCGGCTGTCGGCCTGGTCGTCGACGAGCAGCACAGGCCCGTCCGGCACGGCGAGCCCGTCGGCGCTGAAGCGCTCCCAGAGCCCGGCGAGACGGAACACGCTGTTGCCGCCCGGTTCACCGCTCGGCCCACCGTTCGCGACGTCGAGCGCCCCGATGTACGGCAGCCGGCCGATGCCCGCGATCCCCCGGGCCAGCGAGTCGACGAGCAGCGGCTTCGAGCGCGACGGCATCGCGACGACAGCCACCGGGCGCCGTTCCCAGCCCCACCCGGCCAGCACCCGCACGCACGCCTCGAGAATCTGCGGGGTGACCTCGGCATCCGCAGCTCCGGCGGCGAACAGCTGCCGCAGCGTGCCTCCCCAGCCCAGGTCGGTGAGCCGGGCCAGCGCGCGGCCCTCCCCCGCCTGCTCGTCGACGGGAATGCGTCCCTTCACCGGCACGCCAACCCGATCGCCGCCGGTGGGCCACTGCCGGCGCGCTTCGATCGGCACGCCGACGCGGTCGAGCGCGCCGGATGCCGCAGCTCCCGCATCCGAGCCGATCTCGGTCGGGAACCACGGCCCGGCGCAGTTGTCGCAGCGACCGCAGGGCGCGGCTGTGTCATCGTCGAGCGAGCGCTGCAGGAACTCCATGCGGCAGCCGTCGGTCTGCTGGTAGTCGAGCATGTGCTGCTGCTCGGCGCGGCGCTCGGCGGCGATGCGCTCGTACCGCTCGGCGTCGTACATCCACGGCTGACCGGTCGCGACCCAGCCGCCCTGCACCCGCCGCACCGCACCGTCGACGTCGAGCACCTTCAGCAGCAGCTCGAGCGGCGTGCGCCGGATGTCGACGATCGCCTCGAGCGCCGGGGTCGACAGCGGCTGGTCGCCCAGCGCCGCGATCACGCGCTCGGCGCGCTCACGATCGGGCATCGACGCGGTGGCGAAGTAGTGCCAGATGTCTCGATCCTCCGCGCCCGGCAGCAGCAGCACGTCGGCGCTGTCGCTGGCACGGCCGGCACGACCGACCTGCTGGTAGTAGGCGACCGGCGACGACGGGGCGCCGAGGTGCACGACGAACCCGAGATCCGGTTTGTCGAAGCCCATGCCCAGGGCGCTGGTCGCGACGAGAGCCTTGACCTCGTTGCGCTTGAGCATCCCCTCCGACTCCTCGCGCTCCTCGGCATCCGTCTGGCCGGTGTACGCGCGCACCTCATGCCCCTGCTCGCGCAGCAGCCGCGCGGTGTCGACCGCGGCCGAGACCGTGAGCGCGTAGATGATGCCCGAGCCGGGCAGGTCGTTCAAGTGGCTGAGCAGCCAGGCCAGTCGCTGCGCAGAGCCGGGCAGCTGCAGCACGCCGAGGCGGAGGGATGCCCGGGCCAGCGGCCCGCGGATGGTCAGCACCCCGGCATCCGCCTGCGAGGCGCCGCCGAGCTGCTCCGCCACATCCGCGACCACCCGGCTGTTCGCGGTCGCGGTGGTGGCGAGCACCGGCACCCCGGCTGGCATCTCGGCGATCAGCTCGCGCAATCGGCGATAGTCGGGACGGAAGTCGTGCCCCCAGTCGCTGATGCAGTGCGCCTCGTCGACCACGAGCATGCCGATCCGGCGCACCAGGGCGGGCAGCTGATTCTCGCGAAACGACGGGTTGTTCAGCCGCTCGGGCGACACGAGCAGCACGTCGACCTCATCGCGGTCAAGCCGCCCGATGACATCGGCCCACTCGTGCGCGTTGGTCGAGTTGATCGCCACGGTGCGCACACCGGCTCGCTCGGCCGCCGCGATCTGATCGCGCATGAGAGCGAGCAGCGGCGAGACGAGCACCGTCGGGCCAGCTCCCTGCCTGCGCAGCAGCAGCGTCGCGACGAAGTACACCGCCGATTTGCCCCAGCCGGTGCGCTGCACGACCAGCGCACGGCGGCGCCCGGCCACCAGCGCCTCGATCGCCTCGTACTGCCCGTCGTGGAACGTCGCGTCGGGGCGCCCGACCAGCTCGCGCAGCGCGGCGAGCGCGGCATCGCGGATGTCGGTCGAGGTCGTGGAGGTCATGCCCTCCACTCTGCCGCACCCCGCCGACACCACCGCGGTCCCGCCAACACTGCCGAGACGCGCCGAGACCCGCCGACACCAGCCTCGCTCGCCTACCGTAGAGGCATGATCAGCCGCGAACTGGCAGTCGCCCTGCGCGAGACGGGTCTCATCTGGCATCCGGCCAGCGGCGATCGCTTCGCCCTCGATCTGCCCGATGAGATCGAGCTGGAGGCCGAGGCCGACATCTTCACCGTCAGCGAGATGACGATCGAAGCGCGCACGACCCCGTCGGGCACCGACCTCGCCTTCAACGGCACCACCGAGTGGGCGCTCGACGCCGTGCAGCTGTCGGAGGCGGTCTGGCTGCCCAGGGAGGATCAGCTGCGCGAGCTGCTGCGCGGCACCTTCCGCACCCTGCAGCGCCTGCCCGACGCGTTCGTCGTCGAGATCGAGATCACTGGGGAGCGGATGCGCTTCGAGCATCCCGAACCCGCCGAGGCCTACGGTCGAGCCCTGCTCGCCCTGCTGCGCCGCGCGCGCTGACACCCGTCTTGCCCGCCCGACTCCGGCGTGCGAGAATTACCAAACGAACGGTCAGTAAACCGATGGAGTCGACGATGACCAGCCCCGCAGACCTCTCCCTCGTGCACGACGCACCCTCCGACGAGGAGCACAGCTTCGACGAGCTCGTGGCGAACGAGCAGCGCATCGAGCCGCGCGACTGGATGCCCGACGCGTACCGCAAGACCCTGATCCGGCAGATCTCGCAGCACGCGCACTCCGAGATCATCGGGATGCAGCCCGAGGGCAACTGGATCACCCGCGCACCCAGCCTGAAGCGCAAGGCCATCCTGATGGCGAAGGTGCAGGACGAGGCCGGCCACGGGCTCTACCTCTACTCCGCCGCGCAGACCCTCGGCACCACGCGCGAGGAGATGATGCGCCAGCTCATCGACGGCAAGGCGAAGTACTCGTCGATCTTCAACTACCCCACCCCCACCTGGGCCGACATGGGAGCGATCGGGTGGCTCGTCGACGGCGCCGCCATCGTCAACCAGGTGCCGCTGTGCCGCGCCTCGTACGGCCCGTACGCGCGGGCGATGGTGCGGATCTGCAAAGAGGAGTCGTTCCACCAGCGGCAGGGATTCGAGATCCTGCTCACGCTGATGCAGGGCACTGACGAGCAGCGCGAGATGGCGCAGGATGCCGTGAACCGGTGGTACTGGCCGAGCCTGGCCATGTTCGGCCCGCCCGACGACCAGTCGCCGAACTCCGCCCAGTCGATGAAGTGGAAGATCAAGCGCTTCTCGAACGACGACCTGCGCCAGCGCTTCGTCGGGATGCTCGTGCCGCAGGCCGAGATCCTCGGGATCACCCTGCCCGATCCCGACCTGAAGTGGAACGACGAGACCCAGCAGTACGACATGGGCGAGATCGACTGGGACGAGTTCTTCGAGGTGCTGAAGGGCAACGGCCCGTGCAACGCCGAGCGCCTCGAACGTCGCCGGACGGCGCACGAGGACGGCGCGTGGGTGCGCGAAGCGGCCACCGAGTACGCCCGGAAGCATGCGTTGCGAACGGAGGTCGCGTCATGACCGAGCAGACCCCCTGGCCTCTCTGGGAAGTGTTCGTGCGCGCCAACCGGGGACTCAGCCACGTGCACGTCGGATCGCTCGTGGCTCCGGATGCCGAGATGGCCGTCCGCAATGCCCGCGACCTCTACACGCGCCGCGGTGAGGGAGTGTCGATCTGGGTGGTTCCGGCGGATGCCATCACCACCAGCGACCCGGACGCCAAAGACGCTTACTTCGAGACCTCCGAGGGCAAGAACTACCGGCACGCCGTGTACTACACGGCGTCCGAGGGGGTGCCGCACCTGTGACCGACGACGTCCATGTCTCCGTCGCGGAGCTGCACCTGGCATCCGAACTCGCCGGCGGCGACACTCGCGCCGCTTCGGCGGATATCGCCGAGTACGCCCTGTGGCTGGGCGATGACGCGCTGATCCTCTCGCAGCAGCTCGGCGCGTGGATCTCGCGCGCCCCCGAGCTCGAGGAGGACGTCGCGCTCGGCAACATCGCCCTCGACCTGCTCGGCCACGCGCGCTCGCTGCTGCGCTACGCCGGATCGTGGGACGGACGCACCGAAGACGACCTGGCGTACTTCCGCGACGAGCCGGAGTTCCGCTGCGCGTGGATCGTGCAGCAGCCGAACGGCGATTTCGCGCAGACCATCGCACGCCAGCTGGTCGCGTCGACGTACATGTACGAGCTGTATTCGGCGCTGCGCGGATCGACCGACGAGACCTTCGCCGCGATCGCCGCGAAGTCGCTGAAAGAGGTCGACTACCACCGCGACCACGCCGTGCAGTGGGTGCTGCGCCTGGCCGGCGGCACCGTGCTCTCACGCGAGAAGATGATCCGGGCGCTGGCGGATGTGTGGCCGTACGTCGACGAGCTGTTCCGCGACGAGCCGCTGATCGACCGGCTCGACGGCGTCGCCGCGCGCCCCTCGACCCTGCACCCCGGCTTCGACGCTGTGATCGACACGGTCTTCGCCGAGGCCGAGCTCGTGAGGCCCGACGCGAAGGCATCCCGCGCGGGCGGCCGCCACGGCTCGCACGCCACCCCGTTCGGTCACCTGCTCGCCGAGATGCAGGTGCTCGCCCGACGGCATCCGGGGGCGACATGGTGACCACCACCGAACGCACCGGCCGCGCCCGCGCCCTCGCGGCCGCCGTCGCCGACCCCGAGATCCCTGTGCTCAGCATCGCCGACCTCGGGGTGCTGCGCGACGTGCGAGTCGACGGCGAGCGCGTCGTGGTCGACATCACCCCCACCTACTCCGGATGCCCGGCGATGGACGCCATTCGCGACGACATCATCCTCGCGCTGACCGCCGACGGGTTCGCCGACGTCGAGGTGCGTCTCGTGCTCTCCCCCGCCTGGACGAGCGATTGGATGAGCGAGGACGGCAGGCGCAAGCTCGTCGAGTACGGCATCGCCCCGCCGTCCGGCCGCGCGGCCCATCGCGAGGGTCCCATCCGCGTGACACTTGCGGTGAAGTGCCCCCGGTGCGGCTCCCTCGACACCCGCGAGGTGTCGCGCTTCGGCTCGACGTCGTGCAAGGCGCTGTTCGAGTGCCGCGCGTGCCTCGAGCCCTTCGACCACTTCAAGGTGATCTGATGGAGGCGATCTGATGCCGCTGTTCCGGATGCCCGCTGCCACGGTCGACGACGAGAGCGCCCCGCACCGGGCGGGTGACCGCCACCGCGCCCGGTTCCGCACCCTCACCGTCTCGGACGTGCGCCGGCTCACCGATGACGCGGTCGAGGTGACCTTCGCCGTGCCGGCCGATCTCGCCGACGACTACGCCTACCTGCCCGGGCAGTACGTCGCGCTGCGCGTGCAGCTGGACGGCACCGAGGTGCGCCGCTCGTACTCGCTGTGCCGTCCGCCGGCACCGGTGCGCGACGGCGCGACCAGCCTCAGCGTCGCGGTCAAGCGCGACGAGGGCGGGCTGTTCTCCACCTGGGCGCAGACCGAGCTGACCCCCGGATTCCAGATCGATGTGATGAGCCCGCAGGGCACGTTCACATCAGGGCTCGAGCATCTCGACGGCGCGCACGTCGTCGGCATCGCGGCAGGGTCGGGCATCACGCCGATGATGGCGCTCGCGCGCACCCTGCTCGCGGCATCCGACAGCACGCGCTTCACGCTGCTGTACACGAACAGGTCGACCAGCGACGTGATGTTCCTCGAGGACCTCGCCGACCTCAAAGACCGCTACCCCACCCGACTCGTGCTGCATCACGTGCTCTCCCGTGAGCAGCGCACCGCCCCGGTGCTCTCGGGCCGCATCGACGAGCAGAAGCTGCGCACCATCCTCGATTCGCTCATCCTGCCGTCGACGGTCGACGAGTGGTTCCTCTGCGGGCCGTTCGCGCTCGTCGACCTGTGCCGTGAGGTGCTGGCCGAGCGGGGCGTGCCGAACGAGCACGTGCGGTTCGAGCTGTTCACCACCGGCGATGCCCCCGCCGAACGCGGACCGCGCCGGGTCGAGGTGCGGGCGGGTGAGAAGTCGTACCGCATCGAGGTCAACCTCGACGGCGTCTCATCGACCGTCGAGAGTCCTGTCGACGCACACGAGTCGGTGCTGAACGCGGCGCTGCGCGTGCGACCGGATGCCCCGTTCGCCTGCTCGGGAGGGGTGTGCGGCACGTGCCGGGCGCGGGTGCTCGAGGGCAGCGTGACGATGACAGAGAACTACGCTCTCGAACCCGACGAGATCGAGCGCGGATACGTGCTGACCTGCCAGTCCCACCCCACCAGCGACCGTCTCGTCGTGGACTACGACGTCTGAGCCCCCATCGCCCCAGGAGCCGTCATGATCGACATCCGCATCTCCGACGACGTCGCCCGGATCACGCTGAACGCTCCGGAGCATCTCAACGCGCTCGACGAGCAGGCCCTGCGCCAGCTGCGGGCGGCGTACGACGAGGCCGAACGCGCCGGCGTGCGCGCTCTCGTCCTGCGCGGCGAAGGCCGATCGTTCTGCGCCGGCCGCGACATCTCCGCCGTGGACCCGCGTGACGACGACGTCATCGGCTATCTCGGTGGCATCGTCACCCCGCTGCTGAAGCGCATGGCGGAGTTCCCCGCGCCCACGTTCGCGGTCGCGCACGGTGCGTGTCTGGGTGTCGGGCTCGGCCTGCTCATCGCGACCGACGTCGTGTACGTCGCCGAATCGGCGAAGATCGGCTCGCCGTTCGCCGCGCTGGGCGCGACGCTCGACTCCGGTGGGCACGCCCTGTTCGCCGAGCGGCTCGGCGCGCACAAGACCCTCGACCTCATCTACACGGGGCGGCTCATGTCGGGCTCCGAGGCCGTGGCATCCGGACTCTTCTCCCGCGTCTTCCCCGACGAGGCAGTGCACACGGCCGCCGAGGACGCCGCCCGCGCCGCCGCCCACGGCGCGACCGCGGCGTTCCTCGCCAGCAAGCGGCTGATCGCCCGCATCCGCGACGAGCGGCTGGCGCTGTGGGAGTCGATCGACATCGAGAACGCCGCGCAGGCCGCGCTCTGCGACACCGACGACTACCGCGAGGGCTTCGCCGCGTTCCAGCAGAAGCGCGAGCCCGAGTTCCGCGGGCGCTGACTCCGGCTCGCTGCGCAACCCCCTGCATCCATATCGGCGGCCGGTGCGAGGATGCCGGGATGATGCTCTCCGAGCTGCTCGCCGCGACCGACGAGGTCGCCGCCACGTCCTCCCGCCTGGCCAAGATCGACGCTCTCGCGCGACTGCTGGCGGCCGCTCCCGCAGACGAGCTGCGTCCGCTGATCGGGCTGCTGCTCGCCGCACCCCGCCAGGGCCGGCTCGGCGTCGGGTGGCGCACGCTGGCCGGACTCGAGGTCGCGCACGCGGACGCGCCGACCCTGACGATCGCAGAGGTCGATCAGGCGCTGGATGCCCTTGCCGAGACCTCCGGAACCGGCTCGACGGCCGCACGGCAGAGCGTGCTGCAGAGGGTGGCCGCGCGGTGCACCGCGGCGGAATGGGATCTGCTCTCGCGGGCGATGATGGGAGAGCTGCGCACCGGCGCGCTCAGCGGCGTGCTGATCGACGCGATCGCCCGCGCGTCGGATCGCCCGGTGGCGACCGTGCGTCGCGCGGCGATGCTGTCGGGCGACCTCGGCGAGACGGCCGCCGTCGCCCTCACCGGAGACGAGAGCGATCTCGACGCGATCGGGCTGGCCGTCGGACGCCCCGTCATGCCGATGCTCGCCTCCACCGCCGCCACGCCGACCGCCGCGTTGGAGATCACCGGGCGGGCGTCGGTGGAGTACAAGCTCGACGGGGCGCGCATCCAGGTGCACCGGCGCGGCGATGAGGTCGGCGTCTACACCCGCAGTCTCGCCGACGTCACGCACCGCGTGCCCGAGCTGGTCGACATTGTTCGCTCACTGCCCGCACACGATGTGATCCTCGACGGCGAGACGCTGTCGCTCGATGAAGACGGCGGTCCGCGGCCGTTCCAGGAGACGATGTCGCGGTTCGGCGCCGACGTCGCGCGTGAGCTGGCGCTGCGTCCGTGGTTCTTCGACATCCTGCATGTCGACGGCCGCGACCTCATCGACGAGCCCCTCAGCGTGCGATTGGCCGAGCTCGAACGCGTCACGGGCGAGTGGCGGATGCCCGGCGTCGTCACCGGCGATCCGGCCGAGGCCGAGCGGCTGTCGCGCGATGCCCTCGCCGCCGGACACGAGGGCGTGCTGGTCAAAGCCGTCGAATCGACCTACACCGCCGGGCGCCGCGGGAAGTCCTGGGTGAAGGTGAAGCCCGTCCTCACGTACGACCTCGTCGTGCTCGGCGTCGAATGGGGCTCGGGTCGGCGCACCGGGATGCTGTCGAACCTGCACCTCGGCGCACGGGACCCCGACGGCGAATTCGGCGAGCCGGGCGGGTTCGTCATGGTGGGCAAGACCTTCAAGGGGCTCACCGACGAGCTGCTGCGCTGGCAGACCGAGACCTTTCCCGCGCTCGAGACCAGACGCACGGCGAGCACGCTCCTCCTGCGGCCCGAGACCGTCGTCGAGATCGCGATCGACGGTGTGCAGCGCTCACCCCGCTATCCGGGCGGCATCGCGCTGCGATTCGCGCGGGTCAAGGGCTACCGTCCTGACAAGAGCGCCGGCGAGGCCGACACCATCCAGTCGCTCAGGTCGCTCCTGCGCGGCTGACCGCGTCGAAACGCATCACGCCGACGCAGGCAGCCCCTGATCCTCCTCGACGACCGTGCCCCTGAGCATCCACTCCCGGTCGTTGAGCAAGCGCAGCGCGTCGAAACGCATCACGCCGACGCCGGCAGCCCCTGATCCTCCTCGACGACCGTGCCCTTGAACGACCACGGGAAGTCGATCCAGAGATCGGTGTCCTTCCAGGCGAAGTCCGGCTGGATGATCGTCGACGGCTTCGTGTAGATGGTGACCGAGCGCACGTCGGCGCCCTTCTCCTTCAGCAGCTGCACGGCGAGCGCGAGCGTGCGCCCCGAGTCGGCGACGTCGTCGACGAGCAGCACGCGCCGTCCGTTCAGGTACTCCATGTCGAGCTCGGGCGGCAGCACCTCCGGCGCGTCGAGCACGGTGCCGATGCCGGTGTAGAACTCCATGTTGATCGCACCGCAGTTCTTCACACCCAGCCCGTACGCGATGGCCCCCGCAGGCAGCAGACCGCCTCGAGCGATCGCGACGACCACCTCCGGCACGAAGCCGCTGTCGATGATCCGACGCGCCAGGTCGCGTGTCGCATCGCCGAATCCGCCCCAGGTGAGCGTCTCGCGCTCGATCGCTGCCTCAGTCATCGCTCCATTCTGTTACACCGATGACGGACCGGCGAACGGATTCCGCGCCTGTCCAGCCGGGATGAGGTAGAAACGAAGGAGGGATCGCGTCGCCCGCCGCATCCCTCATCCCGATTTCCGAGGTCTTTCCACCATGTGCCGCCTGTTCGCCTTCGTCTCGCCCGATCGCTCCACTGCCCACCGGGAGCTGGGCCGAGACGGCATGGAGAGCCTGCTCTCGTTGGCGCGCCTGCACGGCGACGGCTGGGGCTGGGCGGACGTCGGCGCCCCCGGGCAGCCGCCCGCGGCGCACCGGTCGGCGCGATCCGCGGTCGGCGATGCGGCGTTCGAGCAGGCGATGCACGCCGAGTGCCGTGCGGCCGTCGTGCACCTGCGCTGGGCCACCGCCGGCCTGCCTGTGCTCGACTGCAACGCGCATCCCTTCACCGCCGACGGCATCGCCTTCGCGCACAACGGCTCGATCAAGCCGCTCGAGCAGCTGAGGTCGCTGCTCTCGCCCGAGAGCGTCGCGTCGCTCACCGGCACCACCGACAGCGAGATGTACTTCGCGCTCATCCGCGAGCAGGTCGCCGAGGGTCTCGGCCTGCACGAGGCGACGACGCGGGCCGCCGCGATGCTGCGAGAGCTGTTCCCGCTCGCCAGCCTGAACGCGCTGGTGCTCGATGAAGAGCAGCTCGTCGTCGTGCATGCCAGCGCCACCAGCATCCTCACCGACCACGATCTCTCCCGCCTCGCCCCGCTGGCCGATGTGCTGCCCAGCGAGCACAACGAGGACTACTTCGCGCTGCGGTGGCGCCAGAGCGCCGACGGCACGATCGCGGTCGGGTCGACGGGTGTCGCCGGCGACGGCTGGACTCCCCTGCCGGCCGAGACCGTCACCGCGATCCGGCTCGACGACCGCTCGGTGTCGACGCTCGACCTCGCCGCAGAGCACGCCCTGCACGGCTAGATGCCCACCGCTTAGATCGACGACCTGCGATCAGCGTTTCGGCGCGTCCTCATCGCGCCTGGCGTCCCCACCGCGCCGGTCGTCGTCATCGTCGCGGGAGTCGTTCTCCGCGCGCAGTCTCAGCTGTCGACCTTCTTCGATGGTCTTCTGCTCCTTCTCCTGCATCTTCTTGCTCTGCCGGTCGTCGCGCGGCGGCAGCTGGATGCTCTCCTCCGCCTCGATGCCGGCCTGCAGCTGCCGGCCCCGCTCCATCTCGGCGTCGAACTCGGCGCCGAACAGCAGCGAGAGGTTCACGATCCAGAGCCACAGCAGCAGGATGATGACGCCGGCGATGCTGCCGTACGTCTTCTGATAGTTGCCGAAGTTGATCACGTAGAAGAAGAAGCCGAGCGAGGCGATCACCATGATCACCAGCGCCACGAACGCTCCGAGGCTCATCCAGCGGAACTTCGGCTGCTTCACGTTGGGGCTGCCGTAGTACAGGATCGCCAGGGCCAGGATGGCGAGCAGCACGATGACCGGCCACTTGGCGATGCTCCACACGGTGAGCGCCACCTCTCCGAGCCCGATCGTCTCGCCGATCGCCTCGGCGATCGGTCCGGAGACGATCACCAGCAGCACGATCGCCACCGCGATGATCAGCAGGATGACGGTGAGCAGCAGCACCATCGGGCGCAGCTTCCAGAACGGACGACCCTCATCGATCTCGTAGACGGTGTTCATCGCCTGCGAGAAGGCGCTGACATACCCCGAGGCCGACCAGATGGCGCCGGCCAGACCGATGATGAGGGCGAGGCCCGCCGAGTTCGACTGCGCCAGCTGCTCGATCGGCTGACGAAGCAGCTCCACGACCGATTCGTCGGCAACACGCCCCAGAACACCGATGAGAAGGTCTGTGGTCTGCTGAGCCTGCCCGAACAGCCCCACCAGCGAGACGACGGCGAGCAGGGCGGGGAAGATCGCCAGCACGCTGTAGTACGTCAGCGCCGCGGCGAGGGTGGTGCACCGGTCGCGCGAGAACTCGGCGACGGCCCGCTTGAGCACGTACTTCCACGAGGGCTTGTCGATCTCGGGCGGGGTCTGCGGCTTGCGCGCGTCGTCGGGTGGCGGCGCCTGCCGCTCTTTCGCGGTGCTGGTCTCGGCATCACCCTGCGAGGCCGGCTGCTCCAGGTTTCCCGACATGGTGCCCTCCGTGGTGGTGCGGTCGTGCTGCTGCGGTCGTGCTGCTGAGCGATCCACTCTGCGCCGCTGAGCCTTTCGCCACCACGGCCTCGACGCATCGCAGCGCGGGGGCTATCCTTCGGCGCGGGCGAGCGTTCACCCGCGCAGGTGCGCCGGATAGAATCGGAGAGTCCGGCCCGTCAGGCCGGTGCTCGAAAAAGGGGCACGAAGCACTCCGCGACGAGGCGCGAGACATATACGGATTCCTCCGTTCCTGTCTTGAAAGGCGCTTCACCATGCCCACCGTCTCCGCTCACGTGGCCCTCACCCTCGCCCAGCACATCGACCACGTCTTCGGCGTGATGGGCAACGGCAACGCGTACTTCCTCGATGCGCTCGAGAAGCAGACCGACGCCGTCTTCACCGCCGTCCGCCACGAGCAGGGCGCTGTGGTCGCCGCCGATGCGCACTTCCGCGCATCCGGTCGCATCGCCGCCGCCACCTCGACGTACGGTGCGGGGTTCACGAACACCCTGACGGCGCTGGCCGAGGCCGTGCAGGCGCACGTGCCGCTCGTGCTCGTCGTCGGCGACGAGCCCACCTCCGGCCCGCGCCCGTGGGATGTGGATCAGATCGCGATGGCATCGGCCGTCGGCGCGCGCACCTATACGACCGGGCACGCCGACGCCGCCGCGACCACCGTCATCGCGATCGAGCACGCCCTGACCTACCGCGTGCCCGTCGTGCTGGCCATCCCGTACGACGTCGCATCGCTCGAGGCGGGCGCCGTCGCGCCGGCACCCATGCCGCGCATCCCCGCACCGCTCGCGCCGCGCGGCGAGTTCGCAGACGGGATGCTCGACGAGATCGCGCACGCGCTGCGCTCGGCCGAGCGTCCGTTCCTGCTCGCCGGCCGCGGCGCCTGGCTCGCCGGCGCGCGCGACGCCCTGGGGGCCCTCGCGGAGTCGACCGGGGCGCTCACGGCATCCACCGCCCTCGGCCGGGGCGTCTTCCCCGACGCCCGCTACGACCTCGGCGTGACCGGCGGATTCGGCGCCGACGGCGCCATGCAGCTGGTGCGCGAGGCCGACGTCGTCGTCGTCTTCGGCGCCTCCCTCAACCAGTTCACGATGCGCTTCGGCGAACTGTTCGCCCCCGGCACGCGCGTCTTCCAGATCGACGTGGCACCGGCCGCGACGCACGCGCACATCGGCGGCTACGTGCGCGCGGACGCACGTCTCGCGGCCGAGGCGCTCGTCGAGAGGCTCAGCCCGGCATCCGCTGCCGATGGGCACGCCGCCTGGCGCGAATCGGTCGACGTGGCATCCGCTCGCGCTTACGCAGAAGGCGACGAACTCGCGCCCGACGGGCGGCTGGACCCGCGCTCTGCCGCACGCCGCATCGCCGAGCTGCTGCCGGAGGACCGCGTCGTCGTCTCTGACGGCGGCCACTTCATCGGCTGGGCCAACATGTACTGGCCGGTCGCCGCTCCCGACCGCATGATGATGATCGGCACGGCCTTCCAGTCGATCGGGCAGGGCTGGCCGAGCGTCGTCGGCGCCACCCGCGCCCGTCCCGAGCAGACGATCGTGCTGACCTCGGGCGACGGCGGCGGACTGATGGCGATCGCCGACCTCGAATCCGCCGTGCGCGCGGCCGCAGGCCGGGGCGTCGCGGTGATCTGGAACGACGCGGCTTACGGTGCCGAGGTCAATCTGTACGGACTCAAGGGCCTCGCCGAAGAGCCGATGCTCATCCCCGAGGTCGACTTCGCCGCGTTCGCAGCAGCCGTCGGCGCGGAGGGCGTCGTGGTGCGCACGCTCGCCGACCTCGAGCGGCTGCGCACCTGGGCATCCGAAGATCCGGCCGACCGCCGCTTCCTCGTGCTCGACCTGCGAATCTCGGGCAAGGTCATCGCCCCGTACCAGGAGGAGATCATCCGCGTGAACTCCTGAGCGGGGCCTCCGGGTGTCACCCCGGGCGACGGCTCAGATCCAGCCCTTGTCCTGCGCGACGCGCACCGCCTGCGCGCGGTTTCCGGCGCCGGTCTTGCCGATCGCGGCCGACAGGTGATTGCGCACCGTTCCGGCGGAGAGGAAGACCTCTGCTGCGATCGCTGCCGCCGACCTGCCGTCGGCGGCCAGCCGCAGCACCTGCCGTTCCCGGTCGCTGAGCGGATTCGCCCCTTCGAACAGGCTCTTCTCGGCGAGCGCCGGATCGAGCACCCGCAGTCCGGCATGCGTGCGTCGCACGGCGTCGGCGAGCTGCTCGGCGGGCGCATCCTTCACCATGAATCCGCTCGCGCCCGCCTCCAGTGCATCTCGCAGGTAGCCGGGACGGGCGAATGTCGTCACGATCAGCACCCGGGTGGCCGGGCTGGCCTCGCGCAGGCGACGGGTCGCCTCGATGCCGTCGATCCCCGGCATCTGGATGTCCATCAGGCAGACGTCAGGCGTGAGGGCGACCGCGAGGCGCAGCGCCTCCTCGCCGTCCGCTGCCGCGCCGACCACGTCGATGTCGGGCTCCAGCTCGAGCAGCGCGGCGAGCGCACCGCGCACCAGGGCCTGGTCGTCGGCGACGAGCAGGCGGATGCTGTCGGTCGGCGTGCATGCGGGTGTCCGATTCACCAGCGCACCTCCACTCGCGTGCCCGCCTCCGCAGCGGGTCCGATGCGGAACGCTGCGCCCGCAGCTGCGGCGCGCTCGCGCATGCCGCGGATGCCGCTGCATTCTGCTGCCGCCGTCTGACCCTCGTCGAGACCGCGTCCGTCGTCCTCGATCACGAGCCGGCCCGGCGACACTGTCACCCGCGCCTGACGGGCAGCGCTGTGTCGCAGCACGTTCGTGGTCGCCTCGCGCAGAATCCAGCTCGCCGTCAGCTCCTGTGCGGGTGAGAGCGCGTCAGGTGCTCCACGCACCTGCAGCGTCACTCCCCCGGCAGCGAGCGCCTCGCCACTGCTGGCCAGCTGCTCGCCCAGTGTGGTGCTGCGCGCTCCGGCTACCGTGGCGCGTGCGGCGGCGAGCGCCTCTGCGGTCAGGGCGGTGATGGCGGCGAGCTCGATCTTCGCCCGCTCAGGATCGGAATCGATCAGACGCGCGGCGAGCTGTGATTTCAGTTGCACCACGGTGAGCGAGTGTCCGATGAGGTCGTGCACGTCGCGTGCGAGCGCCTCCCGCCCCTCGCTCGTGGCCAGCTCGAGCCCCAGCCGCTCGGCCTGCGCCGAACGGATGATCAGCCAGGTCGAGACGGTGTTCACCACCCCGAGCAGCATCACGACCACCAGCAGAGCGAAGTACGACGTGCCACCGGGCAGCAGGAAGATGCAGGCGGCAGTCATCAGCACGGCGACGATCGAGGTGACCCAGTGCGCCGCGCGCGTGAGGCCGTACGAGGCGAACGACATGATGAAGGGCAGGAAGCTCAGCGCCAGCGGCCCCTCCGCCGGCGCCGACAGCGCCGCGCAGACGATCAGCACGGCGAAGAGCATCCACTGTCCGGGCACAGGCGGAGAGCCGAGTCCGCCGCCACCGCGACTGCCGCGCACGAACCCGACGACGTACACAGCGGCGAACACGACCAGTGCCACCCACCCGGTGACGATCCACGCGCGCGACGCGTCGGAGCGCAGCAGAGCGATCACCGGGTACGCCAGAAAGATCATCCAGACGACCGCCATGAGCCATCCGTAGCGATCCCAGTGCGACGTGGTCGCGGCGGGGCGCTCGGTGCCGCCCTGCTGCGCTGTCATGACTCCAACCTACTGATCATCCGCACCGTGCTCATCGCCGCCGGCGGGAGCGCCGCACACCCGCGAAGACCAGAGCCGCGAACACGGCCACCCAGACGACGATGTTCACCAGCACCGCCCAGAGCGGGTCGGTCTGCCCGGTGGTGAGGGTGCCGTCGGTGAGCGGCCAGCGGCTGAGCGCCACGAAGCCGTACAGCGGGGTGAGTCGGGCGATGTCGAGCATGACGCCGTCGAGCGGCATGAACACGTTGCCGAAGAAGGCGAAGAAGGTCATCGAGATCGATGCCAGCGCTGCGGAGGAGTCGGTGTTGAAGAAGAGCCCCACCCCCAGCCCGTACAGTCCGAACATCAGCCCGGTTCCGAGGACGATCCCCGCGACGGCGAACCAGCGCCAGGTCTCGTCGGCCGCCGCACCTGTGAGGATGCCGGTGACGAACACAGCGGCCAGGGCGAGCGCGGCGAACCCCAGCGCGTTGAGCAGCTTCGTCAGCGCGTAGCCGGCCGTGCTCAGCGGGGTCATCGCGAGCTGGCGCCCCCAGCCCTGCTGCGCCTCAGCGGCCGCCAGTGAGGTCAGCGAACTCATCGCGACCGCGGTTCCGTATGCCGCCATCGAGATCATCACGTAGAACGACACGTTGCCGTTTCCGGCCGACAGCTCGGCGTAGCCGGCCGTCGCACCGAAGAGCAGGTACATCACGACGGGCATGGCGAGTGTGAACGCGAGAGTGTACGGGTTACGCAGCTGCCGGATGGCCTCGATGCGCAGCATGGTGAGTGAGAGCCGCGGCGGCGCGGTCGTGGCGATGGTCATATCAGTCCTCCGTGAGAGCGGTGAAGGCGGTCTCGAGAGTAGGCGCCGTGATCTCGAGGTCGCGGCAGCCGGCCGCGAGGAGCGCCGCGGCGATGGCATCCGAGTCGCTCGCTCGCAGCGTCAGCCGCCCGGCGTCAACGCGCACATCGGTGGCGTCCTCCGATTCGCGGAGCCGGCGCAGAATGCCGGCGGCATCCTCATCATCGGCGGGCAGAGATGCGGCGATACCCCTCGCGCCGAGCCCGACGCGAAGCTGCGCGGTCGGGGCGTCTGCGACGATTCGGCCACGGTGCATCACCACCGTGCGATGGGCGAACTGCTCCGCCTCCTCGAGGTAGTGCGTGGCGAAGATGATCGTGCGCCCGGCGTCGGCATCCGCTCGCATCACATCCCAGAACCGACGCCGCGCCGTCACGTCCATGCCCGCGGTGGGCTCGTCGAGCACGAGGATGCCGGGATCGGCGACCAGAGCGAGGGCGAACTTCACGCGCTGCTGCTCGCCGCCCGAGCACTTAGCGACCCGGCGGCCGACGAGCGCGGTCAGGTCTGCCTTCGTCAGCACAGACGGAACGCGTGCCATCGCCGCCGCACCGTGCAGCGACGCGATGAGGCGCACGGTCTCGCCGACCGTGAGGTCGGCGAGCAGTCCGCCCGTCTGCAGCACCGCGGCGATCGCTCCCCGGCGCGCAGCCGCGGCGGGGACCATCCCCCGCACGCGCACGCTGCCCTCGCCGGGTTCGCTGAGGCCGAGCAGCATGTCGAGCGTGGTGGTCTTGCCGGCCCCGTTCGGCCCGAGCAGCGCGACCACCTCGCCGCGGCGGATGGTGAGGTCGAGTCCGTCCACGGCGCGGACGCGTTGGTCACCGGAGCCGAAGTGGCGGCGGACGCCGCGCAACTCGACGGCGATCGGCGGCGCGGTGTCGCCCACGACGGCGTGCGGTCGGGCGACGGCGTTCGCCTGGGCGGCAGGTGGTCTCTCAGTGACTGTTGGCATGCTTCCAGCGTGGCCGCTCGGCACGACGGCATCCGGAGGGCAGCGTCACGATCTCGGCGTGACACTCGTCATGCCCCGCGCGCACGCCAGGTTCAGGATGCCGGCAGCAGCGCCCCCTCGAAGAAGGAGGCGAGCTCGTCGACCGCGTCCAGCGGCAGGATCGCGGCGACGTACTGGTCGGGGCGCACGACGACCACGACTCCGTCGCGCGACAGCTCGCGCGTCTCGAAAATGTCGGTGTCGTTCCACTTGCTCGGAGCCGCAGCGTAGAGCTTCTCCCAGTCGGTCAGCCCCAGCGGCCCGGTCTTCGGGGCGAACAGCTCGGGTGCCGTCGTCACCTCAACGTCTTCGTACGAGCCCTGGTGGATCGCCTTCACGTCGAACACCGCATCGGCATCGCCGTCGTCCGGGGTGAAGCGCGCGAACACGTCGGCGGCCTGCGAAGCCCAGGTGTTCAGTCGCTCTCCCGACGCGTCGCCGAAGGCGTAGACGCGCCAGCGTCCGTCAGCGCGGGCGTGGTGGCCGAGGTGGATCACATTGCCGTCGCAGACCCGGGTGACCTCGGCCGACTTGAACCGCTTGCCCAGCGGGAAGCCGGCCGCGAGCGCTTGGTGCGCGTCGGTGCCGATGATCATCGACGAGGTGTACTGCGTCATGAACCCGGAGGGGAACTCGGCCGTGCCCAGGTAGAAGGTCGCGAGCTCCTGCGGGTCGGAGATCTCCTCGGGCTTGCGGGCCATCAGGCTCGACCACTCGCGATCGAAGTCGATCAGCTGCTGCGCGACCGGCTTGCGCTCGGCGCCGTAGGTCGCCAGCAGGGACTCGGGGCTGCGGCCGGTGAGCACCGAGCCGAGCTTCCACCCGAGATTGAAGCCGTCCTGCATCGAGACGTTCATGCCCTGGCCGGCCTTCGCGCTGTGCGTGTGGCAGGCGTCGCCGGTGAGGAAGACGCGCGGGGTGCGGCCGCTGCCGTCGATCACGTCGTCGAACCCGTCTGTGACCCGGTGGCCGACCTCGTACACGCTGTGCCAGGCGATGTCCTTCACGTCGATGGAGTACGGATGCAGGATCTCGTTCGCCTTGCGGATGATCTCCTCGATCGGCGTCTGGCGCACGCGGTGGTCGTCGTCAGCGGCGACCGCGCCGAGGTCGATGTACATCCGGCTGAGGTAGCCGCCCTCGCGCGGGATGTGCAGGATGTTGCCCGCCTCGGCGTTGATGGCGCACTTGGTGCGCCAGTCGGGGAAGTCCGTGTTCACCAGCACGTCCATGACGCCCCATGCGTGCGCGGAGGCGTTGCCGACGTGCTTGCGCCCGATCGCCTTGCGCACCCCGCTGCGGGCGCCGTCGCAGCCGACGACGTACTTCGCGCGGATGGTGCGCTCCTCGCCGGCATCCATGACCTGCACCTCGACGGGGTACTCCCCCTCGCCGTGCACCGTGAGGCCGACGAACTCCACGCCGTAGTCGGGCACGATGCGTCCCGGTCCGTCGGCGGCGGCCTCGGCGAAGTAGTCGAGCACCCGCGCCTGGTTGACGATCAGGTGCGGGAACTCGCAGATGTCGTACGCGTAGTCGGCCGTGCGGGCGGTGCGGACGATGTTCTGGCGGTTCTCGGGGTCGGGTCCCCAGAAGTTCATCCAGCCGATGTTGTACGCCTCCGCGACGATGCGCTCGGCGAACCCGAAGGCCTGGAAGGTCTCGACGCTGCGCGGCTGGATGCCATCGGCCTGACCGAGCACGAGGCGACCGTCGCGCTTCTCGATGATGCGGGTGTTCACGTGCGGGTACTGCGACATCTGGGCGGCGAGCAGCATGCCGGCGGGCCCGGAGCCGACGATGAGCACGTCCACCTCGTCGGGAAGGGCGTCGGGCCGGTCGATTCCCAGCCCCTCGGCGGGGAGAACCCGCGGGTCGTGGGAGACATAGCCGTGGTGGTGGAACTGCATCGTCGTCGATTCCTTCCGGCGTGTTCTATATTGGAACACAGCGTTCTACTATTGAACAGATCGTATACGACGGCGCAGGCCGCCACAAGAGAACAGGAGCCGCCGATGACGGCCGCCCCCGCTTCACAGACGCTCAGCCGCGGCATCCGGATCCTCGAGGTCCTCGCCGACGGCCCGCTGTCGATCGACGAGGTCGCGACCCGACTCGACGTGCACCGCTCGATCGCGTACCGCCTGCTGCGCACGCTCGAAGACCACCGGCTCGTCGTGCGCGACGCGTCCGGGCGGATGGCCCTGGGGCCGCGCATGGCGGCGCTCGCCGCCGGCGTCGCGCACGACCTGCACGCCGAGGCCCTGCCCGAGCTGACCGCGGTGGCGAACGAGCTCGGCCACACCGCCTTCCTCGCCGTGCTCGACGGGGACGAGGTGATCACCCTGACCAGCGTCGAGCCGCGCCATGCCGTCGCGAATGTCGCGCAGCGGCCGGGCACCAGGCATCCGGTCACGGTCGGCGCGCCGGGCAAGGCGATCCTCGCCCAGCTGCGCGATGCCGAGTGGCCCGCCGTCGATGCGGCGCTGCGCGCCGAGGTCGAGGCCGTGCGCGTGCGCGGCTACGCGCTCAGCCACGACGAGGTGATCCCGAATCTCAAGTCGATCGCCGTGCCGCTGCCGCTGCGCGGCGTTCGTCCGGCGGCTCTCGCGGTGGTGCACGTGGCATCCCGAGTCGCGGATGCCGACATCGCCGCGCGCCTGCAGCGCACTGTGGACGTCATCCGGGCCGCTCTCGACGGCTGAGCGCGCACCGGCCCCCGGACGACGAAGACGGGCCTGGAGGACGACGCGAGTCGCCTCCAGGCCCGCGGAGGTTCAGCAGCCGGAGGCGAGGGAGGTCAGGCCCTGGCGAGGCCGCGGATCGGGCTGACCGCCTGCTCGGCCTCGTGGTCGGGACCGAGCGGGATGCCGCTGCGATCGCGGAGCAGCAGCGTGGCGATGAGTCCGATCACGGTCATGCCCGCGAGGTACCACGTGACCGACATCGTCGTCCCGGTCGCCTGCACCAGCGCAGTCGCGATGGTCGGGGCGAACGCACCGCCGGCAATCGCGCCGATCGCGTACGAGATCGACACTCCGGAGAAGCGGATGCTGGCGGGGAAGAGCTCGGTGTACAGCGCCGCCTGCGGGCCATACGTGAAGCCGAGTCCGAGGGTGAGGATCGCGAGGCCCGCGAACATCAGACCGATGTCGCCGGTGTTGACCAGGGGGAACAGCGCGAACACACCGGCGAGCTGCATCACCCACCCGATGATGTAGGTGGTGCGGCGCCCCAGCTTGTCGCTGACGAAGCCCGCCAGCAGCGTCGAGAGCAGCCAGGTCACCGCCGAGCCGGTGACAGCCCACAGCACCGGTCCGCGCTCGAGAGCGAGCGGGCCGTCCGGGTTCGTGGCGTAGTTCTGGATGTAGCCACCGGTGGTCATGTATCCCACGGCGTTGTTTCCGGCGAAGACGAGCGCCGCGACGATCACGAGCAGCAGGTGCTTGCGGAACAGCTGCACGACCGGCATCCGCGCCTCCTCCTTGCGCTCGGCGAGCTCGGCGAACACGGGGCTCTCCTCGACGTTGCGTCGCACGTAGTAGCCGATGAGGATCAGCACGACGCTGAGCAGGAACGGAATGCGCCAGCCCCAGGACAGGAACTGCTCGCCCGGAGCGACCGCCGTCATGATCGCCATCACGCCCGAGGCCAGCAGCAGACCGAGCGGGACACCGATCTGGGGCGAGGCGCCGAAGATGCCGCGCTTGGCCTTGGGGGCGTGCTCGACGGCCATCAGCACCGCGCCACCCCACTCGCCTCCCGCCGACAGACCCTGCAGGATGCGCAGCAGCACCAGCAGCAGCGGGGCGGCGATGCCGATCGCGTCGTAGGTGGGCAGCACGCCGATCAGTGCGGTCGCCGCCCCCATCAGGATCAGCGTCCACATCAGCACCACCTTGCGGCCGACCTTGTCGCCGAAGTGCCCGGCGAGGAAGGCGCCGAGCGGACGGAACAGGAAGCTGATGCCCACGGTCGCGAAGCCGATCAGGATGCTGTTCGCGCCCAGCGGCGCGAAGAAGAGCTGGCCGAAGACCAGTCCGACCGCGGTCGCGTAGATGAAGAAGTCGTACCACTCGACGGTGGTTCCGACCACCGTCGCGAACACGACGCGGCGACGATCGGCCGCATTGGCGATCGTGCCGGTGGGGGTGAATCCCTCGGGGGGTCGCGATGCCCGGGAACGGCGGGACTGCTCGTTCATGATGCTCCTTTGACGGCTCTGTCGGGGGTGGTCTGCAGGAATGCTTGCCACCCGCAGAAGGATCATATACGATTTCGAATACGACGCACAAGGACTCCTCAGAGTCGCCCGTGCACCCGGCAAGGAGGCGCCCTATGACCGAGCTCGCCCGACCAGGCAAGATCATCGCGATCCACCTCAACTACGTCTCCCGTGCCGACCAGCGCGGCCGTCGCCCCGCCGCCCCCTCGTACTTCTTCAAGCCCGCCAGTTCTCTCGCCGCCACCGACGGCGTGGTCGAGCGCCCCGCCGGCACCGAGCTGCTCGCCTTCGAGGGCGAGATCGCACTGATCATCGGCACCGCGGCTCGCCGCGTCTCGGTCGACGAGGCGTGGGCGCACGTGGCATCCGTCACCGCGTCGAACGACCTCGGCCTGTACGACCTGCGCGCCAACGACAAGGGCTCGAACGTGCGGTCGAAGGGCGGCGACGGATACACACCCGTCGGGCCTGAGCTCATCGCCGCCGCATCGGTCGACCCGGCAGCGCTGCGGGTGCGCGCGTGGGTGAACGGCGAACTCGCCCAGGACGACACCACCGCCGGCCTGCTCTTCCCCCTCCCCCAGCTGGTCGCCGACCTCTCGCAGCACTTCACGCTCGAACCGGGCGACATCATCCTCACCGGCACCCCGGCCGGGTCGAGCGTGATCGTGCCCGGCGACGTGGTCGAGATCGAGGTGGATGCTCCGGATGCCCCCGGCGCCCCGTCGTCAGGGCGGCTGCGCACGACGGTCACGCAGGGTGAGGTCGAATTCGACCCCGCACTCGGCTCGATGCCCGCCGTCGACGACCTCCAGCGCGCCGAGGCATGGGGCTCGCGCGAGCTCGCGGGTCTGCCCGCCGTCGAGCGGCAGAGCGGCCTGTCCCCCGAGCTGCGCGCGAAGCTCGAGGCCGCCCCGACCGCCGGCCTGTCCAGCCAGCTGCGCAAGCGCGGTCTGCGCTCCTGCTTCATCGACGGCCTCTCCGCCAACCTGCCGGGCGCGAAGATTGTCGGCACGGCCAAGACCCTGCGCTTCGTGCCGGCGCGCGAAGACCTCTTCACCAGCCACGGCGGCGGGTACAACGCGCAGAAGCGCGCCTTCGACGCGGTCGACGAGGGCGAGATCATCGTCATCGAGGCCCGAGGCGACGAGACCACCGGCACGCTCGGCGACATCCTCGCGCTGCGCGCGAAGACCCGCGGTGCCGCCGGCGTCGTCACCGACGGCGGAGTCCGCGACTTCGACGCCGTCGCCGAGATCGGCCTCCCGGTCTTCTCGAAGGGCGCGCACCCCTCGGTGCTCGGCCGCAAGCACGTGCCGTGGGAGTTCGACGTCACGATCGGCTGCGGTGGAGCCACCGTGCAGCCCGGCGACGTGATCGTCGGCGATGGCGACGGGGTGATCGTCATCCCCGCGGCTCTCGCCGAGGAGGTCGCCGACGCGGCGCTCGCGCAGGAGGACGAGGATGCCTGGATCGCCGAGCAGGTCGCCGCGGGCAACGCGGTCGACGGGCTGTTCCCGATGAACGCCGAGTGGCGCGCGAAGTACGAGGCAAGCCGATGAGCACGCTCGTGCGGGAGGGTAGCAAGTCCGAACAGGCCTACACCTGGCTTCGCTCGCGAATCGCCTCGCACGCCTACGGCCCCGGCTACCGCCTCGTGCTCGGTGCCATCGCCCGCGAGCTGCAGATGAGCGTCGTGCCGGTGCGCGAGGCGATCCGCCGCCTAGAGGCCGAGGGCTTCGTCACCTTCGAGCGCAATGTGGGCGCGCACGTGTCGCTGATCGACGAGGACGAGTACGCGCACACCATGCAGACCCTCGGCCTGGTCGAGGGCTCGGCGACCGCGCTGTCCGCTCCCCTGCTCGACGAGGAGGCGCTCGTCCGCGCCGAGCAGATCAACGATCAGATGCGCGCCCTGCTCGACCACTTCGACGCGCACCGCTTCACCCAGCTGAACCAGCAGTTCCACGCGGTGCTGTTCGAGCCGTGCCCCAACCCGCACATCCTCGACCTCGTGCACCGCGGATGGGCCCGGCTCTCGGGCATCCGGGACACCACCTTCGCCTACGTGCCGGGGCGCGCCCGGCACTCGGTCGAAGAGCACGAGCAGATCCTCCAGCTGATCCGCGACGGCGCCGAGCCGCTCGAGATCGAGCTGTCCGCACGAAGCCATCGCTGGCGCACCCGGGACGCGTTCCTGGCTGCCCGGCACTCCCCCACCAGCGAAGAAGGACGATGATGACCGACGTCTACACCCCCGCAGACCTCCCCACGAAGATCCAGCACTACATCGACGGCGAGTTCGTCGACTCGGTCGACGGCGACACGTTCGAGGTGCTCAACCCCGTCACCAATGAGACGTACGTGCACGCCGCAGCCGGCAAGAAGGCCGACATCGACCGTGCCGTCGCCGCCGCCCGTCGCGCGTTCACCGAGGGCCCGTGGCCGCGCATGCTGCCCCGCGAGCGCTCGCGTGTGCTGCACCGCATCGCCGACATCGTCGAGTCGCGTGACGCGCGCCTCGCCGAACTCGAGTCGTTCGACTCGGGTCTGCCGATCACGCAGGCACTCGGCCAGGCCCGCCGCGCCGCCGAGAACTTCCGCTTCTTCGCCGACCTGATCGTCGCTCAGGCCGACGACGCGTTCAAGGTGCCCGGCAAGCAGATGAACTACGTCAACCGCAAGCCGATCGGCGTCGCGGGTCTCATCACGCCGTGGAACACCCCCTTCATGCTCGAGTCGTGGAAGCTCGGCCCCGCACTCGCCACCGGAAACACCGTGGTGCTCAAGCCCGCGGAGTTCACGCCGCTGTCGGCCTCGCTGTGGGCGGGCATCTTCGAAGAGGCCGGCCTCCCCCAGGGCGTCTTCAACCTCGTCAACGGCCTCGGCGAGGACGCCGGAGACGCGCTCGTCAAGCACCCCGACGTGCCCCTGATCTCGTTCACCGGCGAGAGCCGCACCGGCCAGATCATCTTCGGCAACGCGGCCCCCTTCCTGAAGGGGCTGTCGATGGAGCTGGGCGGCAAGAGCCCGGCCGTCGTCTTCGACGACGCCGACCTCGACACCGCGGTGGATGCCTGCGTCTTCGGCGTCTTCTCGCTCAACGGCGAGCGCTGCACCGCGGGCAGCCGCATCCTCGTGCAGCGCGGCGTCTACGACGAGTTCGTCGAGCGCTTCGCCGCGATCGCCCAGCGCGTCAAGGTCGGCCACCCGCACGACCCGACCACGGAGGTCGGCGCCCTGGTGCACCCCGAGCACTACGAGAAGGTCATGAGCTACGTGGAGATCGGCAAGACCGAGGGCCGCCTGATCGCCGGCGGCGGCCGTCCCGAGGGCTTCCCGACCGGCAACTACGTCGCCCCGACCGCGTTCGCCGACGTGGCCCCCGATGCCCGCATCTTCCAGGAGGAGATCTTCGGCCCGGTCGTCGCGATCACGCCCTTCGACACCGAGGAGGAGGCGCTGGCGCTGGCGAACAACACGCGGTACGGACTGGCCGCGTACATCTGGACCAACGACCTCAAGCGCGCCCACAACTTCGCCGGCGCCGTCGAGGCGGGCATGGTGTGGCTGAACTCGAACAACGTGCGTGACCTGCGCACCCCGTTCGGCGGCGTCAAGGCATCCGGGCTCGGGCATGAGGGCGGGTACCGCTCGATCGACTTCTACACCGACCAGCAGAGCGTGCACATCACGCTCGGCGCACCGCACAACCCCGCATTCGGCAAGCAGGACCTGGACGACCCCGACCCCCGCTGACCCGCCCCCGCCTCTCGCTCCCGTATGAGTTCGTGCCGCTGCGACGCCGATCGGGCGGCACCAACTCATACCGGAGCGAAGGGCGGTTCCGAAGAAACTCATCGAGCAAGGACGCTGACATGACCGACCACGCAGGCAAGACCCTCACCTCCTCCGGCTTCTACGTGAGCCAGGAGGCGCCGATCCACACCGACGATCCCATCGCGACGCCCGTCGCGAGCCCGCCCGACATCCTCCGCTGCGCCTACATGGAGCTCGTCGTCACCGACCTCGCCGCCTCGCGCGAGTTCTACGCCGACGTGCTCGGCCTGTACGTCACCGAAGAGGACGACAGCGCGATCTACCTCCGCTCGACCGAGGAGTTCATCCACCACAACCTCGTGCTGCGCAAGGGCGAGATCGCAGCCGTCGCGGCGTTCTCGTACCGGGTGCGCACCCCCGAGGACCTCGATCGCGCCGTCGAGTTCTACACCGAGCTCGGCTGCGACGTGCGCCGCAACCCGGACGGGTTCGTGAAGGGCATCGGCGACTCGGTGCGCGTGGTCGACCCGCTCGGCTTCCCCTACGAGTTCTTCCACCAGAGCGAGCACGTCGAGCGGATGTCGTGGCGCTACGACCTGCACATCCCCGGCGAGCTCGTGCGCCTCGACCACTTCAACCAGGTCACCCCCGACGTGCCGCGCGCCGTGCGCTACATGCAGGATCTCGGCTTCCGCGTCACCGAGGACATCCAGGACGACGAGGGCACCGTCTACGCGGCGTGGATGCGCCGCAAGCCCACGGTGCACGACACGGCGATGACCGGCGGCGACGGCCCGCGCATGCACCACGTGTGCTTCGCGACGCACGAGAAGCACAACATCCTCGCCATCTGCGACAAGCTCGGCGCGCTGCGCCGTTCGGATGCGGTCGAGCGCGGCCCGGGTCGCCACGGCGTCAGCAACGCGTTCTACCTCTACCTGCGCGACCCCGACGGCCACCGCGTCGAGGTGTACACCCAGGACTACTACACCGGCGACCCCGACAACCCGGTCGTCACGTGGGACGTGCACGACAACCAGCGCCGCGACTGGTGGGGCAACCCCGTCGTGCCCAGCTGGTACACCGACGCGTCGCTCGTGCTCGACCTCGACGGCAACCCTCAGCCCGTGCGCGCCCGCACCGACTCGAGCGAGATGGCCGTGACCATCGGCGCGGACGGCTTCTCGTACACCCGTCCCGACGAGGGCGACGAGTCCATGCCCGAGTGGAAGCAGGGCGAGTACAAGCTCGGACACCAGCTGTGACCCTCCCGGCCGAGACGATCGCCGCTCTCGCGGCGGAGCTGGCCGAGGCCGAGCGGACGCGCGGCGTGATGCCGCGCATCACCGCCCGGTACCCGGATGCCACGATCGAGGACTCCTATGCCATCCAGGGCGTCTGGCGCGACTCGCAGGTCGCCGCCGGGCGTCGCCTGGTGGGGCGCAAGATCGGCCTGACCTCGCGCGCCATGCAGCAGGCGACGGGGATCACGGAGCCCGACTACGGCGTGATGTTCGACGACACCGTCTACCCGACCGGGTCGGAGATCCCGTTCGACGACTTCTCGAACGTGCGCATCGAGGTCGAGCTCGCATTCGTGCTGCGCTCGCCCCTCGAGGGGCCGGACTGCACGCTCGACGATGCGCTCGCGGCGATCGACTACGCCGTGCCCGCGCTGGAGGTGCTCAACTCGCACATCGAGCTGGAGGGGCGCACGATCGTCGACACGATCAGCGACAACGCCGCCTACGGCGCGATGGTGCTCGGCGACGTGCACATGCGACCCGACGAGATCGACCTGCGCTGGGTGCCCGGCGTGCTCTCGAAGAACGGTCAGATCGAGGAGACCGGTGTCGCCGCCGGCGTGCTCGGGCATCCCGCCACCGGCGTGGCGTGGCTGGCGAACAAGTTCCACCAGCACGGCGCGCGGCTGGAGGCCGGCGAGATCATCCTGGCAGGATCGTTCACACGGCCGATGTGGGTCGAGCGCGGCGACGAGGTGCTGTGCGACTACCGCGAGATGGGAACGATCGCATGCCGCTTCGTCTAGAGCCCACCTTCCGCGACGCGCTGGCCGCCGCCGATCGTCCGCTGATCGGCATGTGGCTGAGCACCGGAACGGCGCTGAACGCCGAGATCTGCGCGGGGTCGGGCATCGACTGGCTGCTGATCGACATGGAGCACGGTCCGAACACCGTCGTCTCCGTGCAGCAGCAGCTGCAGGTGATCGCCGCGTACCGGGTGCCGACGATCGTGCGGGTGCCGGTGAACGACGCGGTGATCATCAAGCAGGTGCTCGACACGGGTGCGCAGAACCTGCTCGTGCCGATGGTCGGCTCCGCCGCAGAGGCGCAGGCGGCGGTCGCGGCCGTCCGCTACCCGCCCGAGGGCGTGCGCGGCGTCGGCTCGGGCCTCGCCCGCAGCGGCCGCTGGGGCCGGGTGGCCGGGTACGTGCCGAATGCATCCGAGACGATCTCGCTGCTCGTGCAGATCGAATCCGCGGATGCCGTGGACGCCGCCGCCGACATCGCCGCGGTCGACGGTGTCGATGGCGTGCTCGTCGGACCCGCCGACCTCGCGGCGTCCATGGGCCTTCCCGGTCAGCAGTCGCACCCCGACGTGCTCGCGGCCGTGCAGCGCGTGTTCGAGGCGGTCACGGCCGCGGGCAAGAAGGTCGGCGTGAACGCGTTCGATCCGGCCGGCGCCGACGCGTACCTCGCCGCAGGCGCGCACTTCCTGTCGGCGAGCGCCGATGTGACCATCCTCGCCCGAGGCGCGGAGGCGCTCGCGGCGCGCTTCATCCCGGCATCCGGAGCCGACGAGACCGACACCTACTGACGTCCCGGTGCCAGGATGGACGGGTGCAGGACCCGAGGATGCCGTCGTGAGCCGCGGGCTCGCGGCGATGGCAGACCGCAACTTCCGCTGGTTCTTCCTCGCCAGGGCCATCACGATGGTGACCGGGGCGATGTCGTCGATCGCCCTGGCCTTCGCCGTGCTCGAGATCGACAACGACCCGTTCAGCCTGTCGCTCGTGCTGACCGCGTTCACAGTCGCCAACGTCGTCTTCCTGCTGTTCGGCGGGGTGGTCGCCGACCGTCTTCCCCGCGCGCTGGTGATCCAGGTCTGCTACGTGCTCGACATCCTCTCGATCGGCACGATCGCGGTGCTGCTGTTCACCGGCACCGCGAGCATCCCCGCGGTCGCCGCACTCGCGGCGGTGAACGGCGCGTCGACGGCGTTCGTCATGCCGGCCATGCAGGGCATCATCCCGCAGCTGACCAGTCCCGAGAATCTGCAGCAGGCCAATGCCATGCTCTCGTTCGTGCGTTCGGCCGTCACGATCGGCGGCCCGGTGATCGCCGGGATCCTGGTGACCACGGTCGGCCCCGCCTGGGCGATGATCGTGCAGATGGCGGGCTGGCTTCTCGCCATCCCGATCCTCGCCATGGTCCGGCTGCCTCCGCCGGCCGGCGACGGCGGCTTCTCGCTGTTCGCCGATCTGCGCGAGGGCTGGTCGGAGTTCTGGAGCCGCTCGTGGCTGGTCGTCGTCGTGCTCGCGTTCATGATCATGAACGCCATCCACGTCGGCGCGTGGGGCGTCGTCGGCCCCTACATCGCGAAGAACGACGAGCGCCTGGGCATCGCCGGGTGGGGCTGGGTGGTCAGCGCGGAGGGTCTCGGCGTGCTGCTGATGACGCTGGTGCTGATGTGGTTCCCGCTGAGGCGGCCGCTGCGCTTCGGGATGCTGGGGATGAGCCTGTTCGCGATCCCGCTGACCATGCTCGGGCTGCACCCCGCGGTGGTGATCGTGGCGATCGCCGCGTTCCTCGCCGGCGCCGGTGCGGAGGTCTTCAGCACCGGGTGGAACGTCGCGATGATGGAGAACATCCCGCTCGACAAGCTCAGCCGCGTCTCGAGCTACGACATGCTCGGCAGCTTCGTCGTCATGCCGATCGGCACGCTCGTGTACGGCTGGCTGATCACGCACGCCGCCCCCGCGACCGTGCTGATCACCTCGGGCATCCTGTACGCCGCGATCGCCCTCGCCACGGTCATGGTGCCGAGCGTGTGGCGGATGGGCCGCACTGAGGCGGCGACCGCGCGGGACTGATCCAGGCGACGACGTGACCATAGCCACCTTTCAGAAGACGCGTCGGCGGGTCATAGCATCCGCCGCCAGACTGGAAGCATGAGCTTCGAGACGCTTCGCGCGCTGGCCGACCGCGCCGCCCTGTTCACCGCCCTCCGTCAGGATCAGCTCGCCGCCGCGACCTCGTCGCTGGGCGAGCACCGCTGGGATGCCGATCTGGCCACGGGCACGTTCGCGTTCACCGCGCACGACGACCTCGCCCGCACCCTCGAGGCGGTGCCGCACCTGCTCGTCTCCATCGCGCCCGGTCCGCGCTCGCTGATGTGGTCGTGGGCGATGCCGCAGGGCGACCGCAGCGGCATCACCGACGCGCTGCGTGTGTACGGCGAGCAGCACGGCATCACCGAGCTGACCCGGGGTGAGCTGGCGTTCCCCGACGACGTCGGCGATGACGTGGACGCGTGGATCGCCGACATCGCGGACGTGATCGGCGCGGCCGCCGTCGAGATTACGGGCCGCTCGCCGTACTACTCCGCGTCGTTCGGCGGCGGATCCAGGGCGGTGCTGCTGCTCGATGTGCCGCTGCCCCCGCTCTCCGTCGCCGCCGCGGTCGCCGCCCTCCCCCGCGTGCTGAGCGACCTCGAGCTGAGCGATCCGCGCTCGTCGGTGTGGGATCTCGCGCGCCTGGCCGGGTGGCGGCTGGAGTGGGCCGACGAGGCGTTCTCGGCGGCCGAGGTCACCGACGCCACGGGGTCTGCGACCTTCGACTTCGACGAGTACGCGCGCATCACCGGCATCCGCGGTCGGCTCTCGGCGACAGCCTGACCCGCCTCCCGCATCGGACAGCCGGCCGGCCTCCGGCACCAGACGGCCCCACCCGCCTCCGGCGCCGCACCGCCTGATCAGCCGGCGGCGCGCTCCGCTGCCTCGACGACGTTCGTCATGAGCAGGGCGACGGTCATCGGGCCGACGCCGCCGGGGTTCGGCGAGACGAAGCCGGCGACCTCAGCGACATCCGGGTGCACGTCGCCGTAGACGCGGGACTTCCCCGTCTCTGGGTCGTCCTCGCGGGTGACGCCCACATCGAGCACCGCGGCCCCCGGCTTCACGTCTTCCGCCCTGATGAGGTGCTTGACCCCGGCACCGGCGACGATCACGTCGGCCTGACGCAGGTACGGCGACATGTCGGGAGTGCCGGTGTGCACCTGGGTGACCGTGGCGTTGACGGCACGGCGGGTGAGCAGCAGCCCCATCGGACGGCCGATCGTCACCCCGCGGCCGACCACGACCACGTGCTTGCCGTTCAGGTCGTAGTCGTTGCGCAGCAGCAGCTCGATCACGCCGCGCGGCGTGCACGGCAGCGGCGTGTGGATGGGGCCGTTGACGTTGAGCACGAGCCGCCCGAGGTTGGTCGGGTGCAGTCCGTCGGCATCCTTCGCCGGGTCGATGCGCTCGAGGATCGCATCGGTGTCGAGGTGCTTCGGCAGCGGCAGCTGCACGATGTACCCGTGGCAGTCGGGATCGGCGTTCAGCTCGTCGATCAGAGCCTCGACGTCGGCCTGCGTGGCATCCGCCGGCAGCTCGCGCTGGATCGAGTTCATCCCGATCGCCTCGGACTGCCTGTGCTTCATGCCGACGTACAGCTGCGACGCCGGATCGGCGCCGACCAGCACCGTCGCGATGCCGGGCACGATGCCCCGCTCGCGCAGCGACGCGACGCGCTCGGCCAGCTCGGTCTTGATGGCGGCGGCGGACGCCTTCCCGTCGAGGATCTTCGCGGTCATGACCGCTCCCTTCATCGAGAGACCACATTCCGCGTGAGACACCGCGTCGCAACGGGTGTCTCACGCGCGACGTGGTTTCTCACGCGTGTTCGTGCGGCTTACTGCTGCAGGTCGGGGTACAGCGGGAAGCCGGCGGCGAGCGCGTCCACGCGGGCGCGCAGCGCCTCGACGTCGGCGCCGGGCTGCAGCGCCAGCGCGATCACGTCGGCGACCTCGGTGAACTCGGCGTCGCCGAAGCCGCGGGTCGCGAGCGCGGGGGTGCCGATGCGCAGACCCGAGGTGACCATCGGCGGGCGGGGGTCGTCGGGCACCGCGTTGCGGTTCACCGTGATGTGGATCTCGTGCAGCAGGTCTTCGGCCTGCTTGCCGTCGATCTCGGCGTCACGCAGGTCGACGAGCACGAGGTGCACGTCGGTGCCGCCCGAGCGCACGGCGATGCCGGCGTCCTTCACGTCCTGCTGCGAGAGGCGCTCGGCGATGATCGCCGCACCGCGCAGCACGCGCTCCTGGCGCTCCTTGAACTCCGGGGTGCCGGCGATCTTGAACGCGGTCGCCTTCGCCGCGATCACGTGCATGAGGGGGCCGCCCTGCTGACCGGGGAACACGGCGGAGTTGATCTTCTTCGCGATGTCGGCGTCGTTGGTGAGGATGAAGCCCGAGCGGGGGCCGCCGATGGTCTTGTGCACGGTCGACGAGACCACGTGCGCGTGCGGCACGGGGTTCGGGTGCAGGCCCGCGGCGACGAGGCCGGCGAAGTGCGCCATGTCGACCCACAGCAGAGCGCCGACCTCGTCGGCGATCGCGCGGAACGCGGCGAAGTCGAGGGTGCGCGGGTAGGCCGACCAGCCGGCGATGATGACCTTCGGCTTGTGCTCGAGGGCGAGGCGACGCACCTCGTCCATGTCGATCGTCGAGGTCTCGGGGTTCACGCCGTAGGCGACGATGTCGTACAGCCGGCCCGAGAAGTTGATCTTCATGCCGTGCGTCAGGTGGCCGCCCTGGTCGAGCGAGAGGCCAAGCAGCGTGTCGCCGGGGCGCGCGATGGCGTGCAGCACGGCGGCGTTGGCCGTGGCTCCGGAGTGCGGCTGCACGTTGGCGAACTCGGCGCCGAACAGCTCCTTGGCGCGGGCGATCGCGAGCTCCTCCGCGACATCGACCTCTTCGCAGCCGCCGTAGTAGCGACGCCCGGGGTAGCCCTCGGCGTACTTGTTGGTGAGCACCGAGCCCTGCGACTGCAGCACCGAGACGGGCACGAAGTTCTCGGACGCGATCATCTCGAGGAAGGTCTGCTGACGCTTCAGCTCGCGATCGAGGACCTCGGCGATCTCGGGGTCGACCTCGGCGAGCGGGGCGTTGAAGTAGCGGTCGGTCATGACGGTCTCCTGTTCACACGGGAAATAGGGGTGTTCCTCATCGGCCCAGGCGCGCGGTCGATTCCTATGAGGCCGCTCCCCGGTGGTGACCCACCCAGACGCCAGTCGCGACGCAAGAAGCTTAGCGGATCGAGGCCTGGTGTCCCCCGCGCGCGGGCGCCCTCCGCGTCACATTCCCTCGCCGCGATACATTCGGTTCATCATCCTCTCGGGCCCCCCGCGCTTCGGGCGGCCGGGCACTCGACAGATTCCGGAGCAGACGATGCCCCTGACACAGGCGATCACCACCGACTTCCGCGGCTCGCGCGTGATCCACTCCGCGCGGATCGTGGACGGCGACGCCGGCATCGTCGAGCACGGCTGGGTGCGCTTCGAGCACGGACGGGTGGCAGCGCGCGGCACCGGCGACGACTGGGCGCCCGCCGATGAGGTGATCGACGCGACCGCGGTCGCGGGACCGGATGCCCTGCTCACCCCCGGCTTCATCGACATCCACGGTCACGGCGGAGCGGGTGTCGCATACGACGACGGCATCGAGGCCATCCGCCGCGGACGCGACATGCATCGCAGCCACGGCACGACGCGCGCGGTGATCTCGCTCGTCACGGCGACGGTCGACGAGCTGGCGGAGCAGGTCGCCTCGATCGCCGACCTCGTCGAGACCGACGCTGACATCCTCGGCAGCCACCTGGAGGGTCCCTTCCTCGATCCGGGGCACCAGGGCGCGCACGAACCGTCGCTGCTGCGGCATCCGCAGTCCGCCGACGTGTCGCGGCTGCTCGACGCCGGACGGGGGACCGTCAGACAAGTGACCATCGCCCCCGAGCTGCCCGGTGGACTCGACGCGGTGCGCCTGGTCGTCGCCGCCGGGGCGGTGGCGGCGGTCGGGCACACGGATGCCGATGCCGACATCGCACGACGGGCGTTCGACGCCGGGGCGACGATCCTCACCCACGCGTTCAACGCGATGAACGGCATCCACCACCGCGCGCCGGGCCCCGTGCTGACCGCCGCGGCCGACCCCCGGGTCGTGCTCGAGGGCATCGCCGACAGCTTCCACCTCTCCCCCGCCGTCATCAAGCTGCTCTTCGACATCGCGCCGGGTCGCGTCGCGCTGATCACGGATGCCATGGCCGCGGCCGGCAGCGCCGACGGGCACTACGACCTCGGGGCGGTGAAGGTGACGGTGAAGGACGGCATGGCTCGCACCGACGGCACCGGCTCCATCGCGGGGTCGACGCTCACCCAGGACGTGGCGCTCCGCCGGGCGGTGGAGGCGGGGGTTCCTCTGGGCGACGCCGTCCAGGCGCTCACCGCCACCCCCGCGCGGGCGATCGGCCGCGGTGACTCGCTGGGTGCACTGCGGCCCGGCATGGTCGCGGATGCGGTGCTGCTCAGCGCCGGGTTCGAGGTGGCGCGCGTGTGGGTCGGAGACGCCGCACGCCGTTGAGCGGGCGGGCACCGACCGACGAGGATGGCGTCCCGCAGCGCGCCGAATAGACTGGGAGCATGTCCCAGAACACCGCCGCCGAACCGGGCGTCCAGCGTCCGACGATCACTCCGCTCGACATCGTCCGTGTTCTGGTGCTGCTCGCCGCCCTCGCCTCGCTCGCGCTGTGGGGCTTCGGTGAATGGCCGATGCCGTGGAGCATCGTCGTCGGCATCGGGGCGCCGGTGGCGACGCTGCTGATCTGGGCTCTCTTCCTCTCCCCCCGCCCGGTGCTGCGCCTGCACCCGTTCCTGCGTGCGGTGGTCGAGGTGCTCATCTACGTCGGTGTCACCCTGGCATGGTGGTCGATGGGTCAGGCCTGGGCGGGGATCGCGTTCGCTGTCGTCGCCGTCACCTCCGGCGTCATCGCCGGACGACGAGCACTGGACTGATCCGTCGTGCAGCGGGCCCGAGCATGACCGTCCTCGAGCGTCTTGAGCGCGAGCTCGGCGACATCGTCGACACCGCCGCCGACGTGCTCGACGACGCCCGCGCGGATCGCAGCGGCCATCGCTCCTCGGGAGCGCCGATCGCCGTCGTGCACGCCCGCTCGGTCGACGACGTGCAGCGGGTGATGCGCATCGCGTCCGCCACGGGCACCCCCGTCGTGGTGCGGGGGGCGGGAACGGGTCTCGCGGGTGCCGCCAACGCGGGCCCGGGAGAGATCGTGCTGTCCACCGCGCGGATGAACCGGGTTCTCGAGGTGCGTCAAGACGACCTGCTCGCGGTCGTCGAGCCTGGCATCCTGAACGCCGAGCTGAACGCGCAGCTGGCCGCGCACGATCTGTGGTGGCCGCCGGACCCCGCCAGCCGCGAGATCTCGACGGTCGGCGGCAACATCGCCACCGGGGCCGGCGGGCTGCTCTGCGCGAAGTACGGAGTCGTCCGCGATGCCGTGCTGGGCGTCGACATCGTGCTCGCCGACGGTCGGCTGCTGCGGCTCGGCCACCGCACCGTCAAGGGCGTCACGGGCCTCGATCTCACCTCGCTCGTGATCGGCTCGGAGGGCAGGCTCGGCGTCATCGTCGGCGCGACCCTCAAACTGCGCCGACTCGTGGAGGGGGCGGTGTGCACGATCACCGCGGCGTTCCCCACCGTGCGCGACGCCGCCGCGGGCTCGGCGGCCGTCACCGCCGCGGGTGTGCAGCCGTCGATCATGGAGCTGATGGATGCCGCTTCGCTCGCGGCCGTGCACGCGCTGCTGCTGCTGCCCGCCCCGGCGTCGGGCGCCGCTCAGCTGACCATCCAGACCGACGGCCCCGCGGCCCGCGCGGACGCCGAGCGCATCGCGAGCGTGCTTCGCGAGGCCGGCGGCTCGGTGGTGCTCACCGACGACCCGATCGAGGGCGAGCGCCTTCTCGCGGTGCGCCGCTCGATGCATCCGGCCATGGCGGCGCTCGGCACCACCCTGATCGAGGATGTCGCGGTGCCCCGCAGCGCGATGGCGGCGATGTTCGACGAGATCGCGGCCATCGAACGCGAGTTCGGCGTGAGCATCCCGACCGTCGCGCACGCCGGCGACGGCAACCTGCATCCGAATTTCATCTTCGAGGGCGAGATCGTGCCGCCGCGCATCTGGGCTGCGGCCGACGAGCTGTTCCGCGCCGCGATCCGCCTCGGTGGCACGCTCACCGGCGAGCACGGGGTCGGGATCCTGAAGAGCCGCTGGCTCGCCGAGGAGCTCGGCGACGACCAGTGGGAGATCCAGCGGCAGATCCTGCGCGTCTTCGACCCTCAGGGCATCCTCAACCCCGGCAAGGTGTTCGCGGATGCCTGACATCAGGGTCAGCGCCGCCGTGATCGTCGACGACCGCGGGCGCGCCCTCGTCGTGCGCAAGCGCGGCACCACGAGGTTCATGCAGCCGGGCGGCAAGCCCGAGCCGGGCGAGAGCGCCGCCGCCACCCTCATCCGCGAGCTGGACGAAGAGCTGTCGCTGCAGATCGTCGAGGCCGATCTCACGCCGCTGGGCACGTTCGTCTCGGCGGCGGCGAACGAGCCCGATCATCGGGTGATCGCCGACGCGTTCGCGCTGCGCGCCCAGCCGGACGACGTGGTCGTGCAGGCCGAGCTCGCCGAGCTGCGCTGGCTCGAGCCCGGCGACTGGACGAGCGTGCCGCTCGCGCCGCTCAGCACGGAGCACCTGCTGCCGATCGCCTGGACCTGATCCAGGCGATCGGCGCAGGGCCCGGTCAGATGCCCTGCCAGGACGGCTTGTTGTCGTAGCTGTAGCGGTAGTAGTCGCGCAGGGCGAGCTTCGAGGCGGCGGCCTCGTCGAGCACGACCGTCACGTGCGGGTGCAGCTGCACGGCCGACGCGGGCAGGATCGCGCTCACCGGTCCCTCGAGAGCGGCGGCGACCGCATCCGCCTTCGACTCGCCGAACGCGAGCAGCACGAGGTGACGTGCGCGCAGGATGGTGCCGAGCCCCTGCGTGATGCAGTGACGCGGAACCTCGTCGAGCGAGTCGAAGAAGCGCGCGTTGTCCTCGCGGGTCTGCTCGGTGAGGGTCTTGAGACGCGTGGTGGACGCGAACGACGAGCCCGGTTCGTTGAAGCCGATGTGCCCGTCGGTGCCGATGCCCAGCAGCTGGATGTCGACGCCGCCCGCCTCGATGATGTCGCGCTCGTAGTCATCGCCGGCGTGGCGGATGGTCTCGAGGTCGCCGTTCGGAACGCGGATCAGATCGGGGTCGAGCCCGAGCGGTTCGATGACCTCCCGGGTGATCACCGACCGATAGCTCTCGGGATGCGCGGCGTCGAGTCCGACGTACTCATCGAGGGCGAAGCCGCGCACGTGCGACACATCGTGCCCGGCCAGCCGCTCGCGAAGGGCCTGGTAGACCGGCAGCGGGGTGGACCCCGTGGCGAGTCCGAGCACCGGGTTCTTCACCTCGTCGATGAGACGGACGATCTCGTCCGCGACGAGCGCGCCGGCGGCGGCCTTGCTCTCGAGGATCACGACTTCAGCCATGAACGGGCATCTCCTTTTCGAAGGGGTCGATCTCGGCGAGCGCAGAGCTCAGCAGCGCAGCGCCGATCGCCGCGACCGGGAAATCGGCGGGCACCAGCTCGATTCTCTCATCGAGCCGCAGCGACGGAGGAAGCGGCGTCTCGATGGCGGATCGCCGCAGCCCCGCCGATCACGAGACCCCCAGCTGCGCGGAGAGGACCATCACCGCGGCGCCCCTGAGCACGATGTCCTCCTGCCGGGTGAGGCGGATGACGACGTCGGCGAACACGCCGTCAAGCGTGCGCTCGTGCAACGTGCGTGTCGCGGCGTCGACGAAGTCGCCCTCGAGCAGCTCGGGCGAGCCCGCAAGCACGACCTGCGAGAGGTCGAGAGCCGCGACGATGGGCGCGAGAGCGATGCCCAGACGAGCGCCGGCGTGGGCGAGGACATCCGGGCGACGCGAGGGGTCGGCGTCGATCATGCTCTGCAGGTGCGGGGCACTGACCCAGGCCTCGAGGCAGCCGCGCCTCCCGCATGCGCACGGCGGACCGTCGTCGGTGCCTGTCACGACGTGACCGATCTCACCGGCGGCGAAGCGTCCGCCGATCACCGCCTGTCCGCCGGCGATCAGCCCGGCACCGACGCCTCGTCCGATCCGGATGAGCATGAGGTCGGATCGAGCGCCGCCGAAGGTGTACTCGGCCAGGACGGCCGCGTTCGCGTCGTTGCGTACCAGCACCGGCAGGGCGAACTCGTCATGCAGGCGCTGTTCGAGGGGAAGGTCGCGCCAGTGGAGGTTCGGAGCGCTGAGCACGGTTCCGTCGGGCCGGACGATGCCGGGGCTCCCGACCCCGATGCCGAGCACCGGCCGGTCCGCGTCCGCGATCAGCTCGCGCACGAGCTCCGTCACTGCGGCGTAGGCCTGATCGGCGAGCACGTCGGCGGGGAACGCGACGGTGCGACGGTGCAGGATCTCGCCGTCGAGATTGAGCACGGCGCCCTCGAAGCGGTCTGTGCCGGAGAGGTCGACGCCGATGATCTGGTGGCCGTCGCGATCGATGTCGATGACGATCGGCGGCTTGCCAGGGCCGGCCGCCTCGCGCACGCCGATCTCGCGGACGATGCCGTCGGCGATGCACTCCCCTACCAGGTCGGAGATGGTGACGCGGGTCAGGCCGGTCTCGCGGGAGAGATCCGCTCGGCTCATCTCACCGCGGTGGTACAGCGTCTGCAGCACGAGCGAGCGGTTGTGCGACCTCGCCTGCTCGGGAAGCACCTTGCCCGTCGCCCGCAGCCCGCGACCGCCGCCGAACGAGCCGCTCAGGACACCGGGCGCCACGGCGGGCGATCCGCGATCAAGGAAGGGAGACACATTTGTTAGTACACCTTCCGAACCGGCCCCGCGCAACACCCGCCCGTCGCCGTCGCATCGCTTTATCGAAACGTTACCCCCACCCGGGCCGCGCCCCGTCGACGTTGCCTCTCCGTTACCACACGTCCCGTACCATGAAAAGACATGTCACGAAGCATCGAGGGGGGTGAGTCCGTGACCGATCTGATCTCCGGACCCGGCACCGGCCAGTCGAACGCCGTCTCATCTGACACCGAGACGATGGCTCAGCCGCCGTCGACAGGCACTCCCCCCATGGAGTGGGCGCCGATGGAGCCTGCCCCCAAGAAGCGCCGGCTCGGACTGTGGATCGGGCTGGGTGCCGGTGCACTCGCTCTCGCCGCCGGTGCCGCATCGCTGATGCTCATCGCCCCCGGTACGACGGTCGCCGGTGTGCCGGTCGGCTTCATGACACCCGGCATGGCGGCAGAAGCCGTCAGCGCGCGCACGGCGTCGACCGAGGTGCAGCTGACGGACGCCGGTGATGGGGCGACCCTCGCCGGTGCCGACCTCGGTGCGAGCATCGATGCCGCCGCCCTGACCGATGAGGCTTTCGCCGAGCGCCCGATGTGGAATCTCGGCGCGTGGATGGGCGAGCCGATCACCGCCGAGGTGACGCTCGACGCCGAGACCGCCGACAGCGCGCTGCGCGCCGCCGTCCCCTCCAGCTACACCCCGGCCACCGACGCGACGGTCGTGTTCGATGCGGCCGCGCAGGCCTACACCGCGACGCCGGCCGTGCCGGGCACGGGAGTGTCGGTCGACGGCCTGGCCGCCGCATTCACCGATGCGATCGCGGCGGGCGAGACCTCGTTCGACTACTCCGCCGCTCCGGTCGAGGTGCCGCCGCTGATCACCGACAGCAAGGCGGCCACGACCGTCGAGCAGCTGAACGGGATGCTGGCACAGGCCGGCTTCTACGTCGGCGAGGAGCGCACGGTGCCCCTGGCGCCCGAGGTCGTCGCGTCGTGGCTCACGGTCGACGCCGTGGAGGGCGAGCTGACGATCTCGGCGGATCCCGCCAAGATCCAGCCGTCGGTCGACGCGCTCCCGGCCCAGGTGAACCGCGACATCGTCAACGCGCGGAACATCGTCGACTCGGACGGCACGGTTCTCAAGGCGCTCACCGAGGGCAAGGAGGGTCGCGTGCTCGGCGACACCTCGACGACCGCGGGCGACTTCGCCGAGAAGCTGACGAGCGGCGACGCCACCTTCGCGCTTCCCGTGACCGCGACGCCCTTCGAGTCGACCAGCCTGTTCCGCCGCGTCGAGGTCGACCTCAGCGAGCAGCGCACGTACCTGTACGAGAACGAGAAGCTCGTGAAGTCGTGGTCGGTGTCGACCGGCACGAGCGCCACTCCCACTGACAAGGGCCGGTTCCGCGTGTACGCGCAGCTGCGCACCCAGGACATGCGCGGCTCGAACGCCGACGGCAGCAAGTACGTCACCGAGAACGTCCCCTACATCACGTACTTCAACGGCGATGAGGCCCTGCACGGCACCTACTGGCACAGCAACTTCGGCACGCCGATGAGCCACGGCTGCGTGAACATGAGCATCGACGCCGCCCGCTACGTGTGGGAGTTCGCGACGAAGGGCACCGAGGTCTGGGTGCACGACTGATCCCCCGGCGCCGATCGGCGCCGTGACGCAGAAGAGGCCGGATGCTGAGCATCCGGCCTCTTGCGTCCCTGCGTCAGAGCGCGTCGATCACGCCGTTCAGCGTCGCCGACGGACGCATCGCGGCATCCACCTTCGCCGTGTCCGGACGGTAGTAGCCGCCGATGTCGACCGGCTGCCCCTGCACAGCGTTCAGCTCGTCGACGATCTTCTGCTCGTTCGCGGCGAGCGTCTCCGCGATCGGTGCGAAGGCGGCGGCGAGGTCGGCGTCCTTCGTCTGCTTCGCCAGCTCCTGCGCCCAGTACAGGCCGAGGTAGAAGTGGCTGCCGCGGTTGTCGATCGTGCCGAGCGCGCGACCCGGCGAGCGGTCCTCCTCGAGGAAGGTGCCGGTCGCGGCATCCAGCGTCTCCGCGAGGATCCGCGCCTTCTCGTTGCCCGTCCGGTCGGCGAAGTGCTCGAGCGACGCGGCCAGGGCGAAGAACTCGCCCAGCGAGTCCCAGCGCAGGTAGTTCTCGCCGACCAGCTGCTGCACGTGCTTCGGCGCCGAGCCGCCCGCACCGGTCTCGAACAGACCGCCGCCGGCCAGCAGCGGAACGATGCTGAGCATCTTGGCGCTGGTGCCGACCTCGAGGATCGGGAACAGGTCGGTCAGGTAGTCGCGCAGCACGTTGCCCGTCACCGAGATGGTGTCGAGGCCGTGCCGCATGCGCGCGAGCGTGTACCGCGTCGCCTCCTCGGGGGCGAGGATCGTGATCGTCAGGCCCTTGGTGTCGAGCGTGGCGAGGCCCTGGTGCACCTTGGCGATGATCTGCGCGTCGTGCGAGCGGTTCGCGTCGAGCCAGAACACCGCCGGAGCGCCGGTCGCGCGGGCCCGCGTCACGGCGAGCTTGACCCAGTCCATGACCGGGATGTGCTTGGTCTGGGTCGCACGCCAGATGTCGCCGGCGCGGACGGTGTGCTCGATGAGCACGGTGCCCTCGCTGTCGAGCACCTGCACGATGCCGTCCGACGCGATCTCGAACGTCTTGTCGTGGCTGCCGTACTCCTCGGCGGCCTGGGCCATGAGGCCGACGTTCGGCACGGTGCCGATCGTGGCGGGGTCCAGCGGGCCGTTGGCGATGACATCGTCGATGACGGCCTGATAGACGCCCGCGTATGAGGAGTCGGGGATGACCGCGATGGTGTCGGCTTCGCCGCCGTCCTTGCCCCACAGCTTGCCGCCGTTGCGCACCAGCGCCGGCATCGAGGCGTCGACGATCACGTCGCTGGGCACGTGCAGGTTGGTGATGCCCTTGTCGGAGTTGACGTACGACAGGCGCGGACCGTTCTCGATCGCGCGCTCGAAAGCCGCGGCGATCTCCTCGCCGCCGGCGATGCCCGACAGACCGGAGAGGATCGAGCCGAGACCGTCGTTGGCGCTGAGGCCGGACGCGGCGAGCTGGTCGCCGTACTGCGCGAAGACGTCGCGGAAGAAGGCCTTCACGACGTGGCCGAAGATGATCGGGTCGCTGACCTTCATCATGGTCGCCTTGAGGTGCACCGAGTAGAGCACGTCGTCGGCCTTGGCCTGCTCGAGCGTCTCGGCGAGGAAGGCGTCGAGCTCGGCGGCCGACAGGAACGTGGCGTCGATGATCTCGCGCGGCAGGACCTTCAGGCCCTCCTTCAGCACGGTGACGGTGCCGTCGGCGGCGACGTGCTGGAAGCTCAGCACGTCGTCGTGGGCGGCCACCCACGACCGCTCGTTGCTCTTGAAGTCGTCGTGGCCCATGGTGACCACGCGGGTCTTCGAGCCCTCGGCGAACGGCTTGTTGCGGTGCGGGTGCTTCTTGGCGTAGTTCTTCACCGCGAGCGGGGCGCGCCGGTCGCTGTTGCCCTCGCGCAGCACGGGGTTCACCGCCGAGCCCTTGATCCTGTCGTAGCGAGCGCGGACGTCCTTCTCCTCCAGCGACTGCGGCTCGTCGGGATAGTCCGGCACGTCGAAGCCCTGCCCCTGCAGCTCGGCGATGGCCGCCTTGAGCTGCGGGATGGATGCCGAGATGTTCGGCAGCTTGATGATGTTCGCCTCGGGCAGCGTGGCCAGGCCGCCGAGCTCGGCGAGCGCGTCGCCGACCTGCTGCTCGGGGGTGAGCTTCTGGGGGAAGGCGGCGAGGATGCGACCCGCCAGCGAGATGTCGCGGGTCTCCACCTCGATGCCCGCCTGACCGGTGTAGGCCTTGATGATGGGCAGGAACGAAGCGGTGGCCAGGGCCGGCGCCTCGTCTGTGTAGGTGTAGATGATGGCGTCGTCGGTCACCGGGGATCTCCGTTCGCGAGGGCAGATTTATCTCGATACCAAGATACCCGAGTCTTCTGCGCCTGCCCGGGTCGCGCCCGCTCGATCCGATCTGCCACGGATCGCGGGTGACGCGCTAGCCTGGGGGCATGTCGGAACTGCGCGTGGAAGAACTCTCCGCTGCGACGATCGTCGCCGTGAACAATCTGTCGCTGCGTCCGGGCCAGGAGCAGTTCCTCGCTCCGGTGTCGTACGGCATCGCCGCGACGGTCGTGAACCCTCAGACGTCGTGGCAGCGTGTTGTGCTCGACGGCGATGAGGTCGTCGGGTTCGTCAGCGCGAGCTTCGACGCCGACACCCCTGAGGAGCACTTCCGCAGCGTGCTCTGGCGGATCAACGTCGATGCCGATGACCAGCGTCGCGGCGTCGGCAGCTTCGCCGTGCAGGCACTCATCGAGGAGGCCCGCGCCCGCGGTGTCGACCACGTGAACGTGATCTATGAGGCCGGCGAAGACGGGCCTGAGGCCTTCTTCCGCCGTGTCGGGTTCGAGCCCGTCGGCGAGACCGAGTACTCCGAGGTCATCGCGCAGATCCGCGTCGACGGCTGAGAGGCGCGGCTCAAGGCCTGCGGCGCATCCTCATCGTCCAGGCGATGACCGAGTCCGACGTGCGGATGACGAGAGTACGCGCTGCGTCCCACAGGGCATCCGGCAGCTCGGCGTCCACCCGCTCGCCGCGGGCGGCGCGCTCGGCGATGTCGAAGGCGCGCTCCAGATCCTCGACCGCTGCGCGGTACATGCTGAACTCCTCAGGACTGATCCGCGAATCGGGGCTCGGCCTGGCGTCGCGCGCTCGGCGCAGCGCGACGAGGAACGCCGCCGTCGCGGGCTGACGTCCGTCGCTCATCTGAGGGAAGGCGATCGCTCGAGCGGGATCCGTCTCGTACTCCATCCAGCGGGCGAGCAGAGCGTCGTGGCGGCCGCGCAGCCGCTCGAGTGGCGACGTGCCGCCGGTCGACATCGACGACCGTTCGGTCGAGACCCGCACGCGGCTGACCTTGACGCGCGCGACAGCGGCACGCGCGTTCAGCTGAGCGTCGCGCAGCGCACGACGAGCGGATGCCACGGCCGAGGCATCCACTCGTGCTGCAGCTCGGTCGGCGGTCACTCTCGCGAGATCCGCCCTGGCGATGCGAGCGGCGTCCGCCGCCGCCCTGGCCTCGACCTGGGCCTGGCGCAGCTCGAGTCGCGCCGCGTCATAGCCGAGCCGTCTGCCGTTCACCGTCCCCCGCCTTCGCACGATCGCGTACCCGCTCGCTCCCACTCCGGCGGCGGCCGGGGCGACCCACCACAGCTCGGTGGCCAGCAGAAGGATCGGGTCCACTCCCCTAACCTAATCTCAGACCGACGTGCGCGGCCACGCCCGCCGGCCCGATCTCAGACGAGGGTCTCCTGCCACGCCGCGTGCAGCTGAGCGAACTTCCCCGTGCCGCCGATCAGCGCTGCGGGGGTGTCGTCCTCGATGATCCGGCCGTGCTCCATCACCAGCACGCGATCGGCGATCGCGACCGTCGACAGACGGTGCGCGATGATGATCGCCGTGCGGTCGGCGAGCAGCGTCTGCAGCGCCTCCTGGATCAGTCGCTCGGACGGGATGTCGAGCGACGCGGTCGCCTCGTCGAGGATCAGCACCGCGGGGTCGGCGAGGAATGCTCGGGCGAACGAGATCAGCTGCCGCTGCCCGGCCGACACGCGACCTCCGCGCTTGTTGACGTCGGTGCCGTATCCGTCGGGCAGCGACGAGATGAACTCGTCGGCGCCTACGGCACGCGCCGCGGCGCGGATCTCGTCGAGTGTCGCGTCCGGCCTGCCGAGCGCAATGTTGTCGGCGACCGTGCCGCTGAACAGATAGGCCTCCTGCGTCACCATCACGATCGCGCGGCGCAGATCCTTCGGGTGCAGCATCCTCAGGTCGATGCCGTCGAGCGTCACCCGCCCGGCGGTCGGGTCGTAGAAGCGCGAGACGAGCTTGGCGAGGGTGGACTTGCCCGCACCCGTCGTGCCCACGAGCGCGATCGTCTGACCCGCGGGGATGTCGAGTGAGAAGTCCGGCAGGATCGTCTTGTCGTCGTTGTAGGCGAAGGTGACGTCGTCGAAGCGGATCGCGCCGCGCGACTCCCACAGGTCCACCGGCTTCTCCGGATCGGGCACGGTCGGCTGCTCCTCGAGCACGCCGGAGACCTTCTCCAGCGCCGCGGTGGCCGACTGGTAGGAATTCAGGAACATCGCGATCTCCTGCATGGGCGCGAAGAAGTTGCGCACGTACAGCACCGTCGCGAGCAGCACCCCGACGCCCAGCGCGCCGTCGGCGACACGCAGACCGCCCCACAGCACCACGGCGGCGAGGGTGAGCGCGGCGATGCCCATCAGCCCCGGCTCGAACGTGCCGAACAGCACCATGGAGCGCCGGTTGACGTCGCGGTAGTCGCCGGCGACGGCGCGGAAGGAGGCGTCGTTGCGCGGCTCCTTGCGGAACGACTTGACGGCGCGGATGCCGGTCATGGTCTCGACGAACTGCACGATCACCTTGGCGCTGATCACTCGGGACTCGCGGTAGACGGCCTGCGAGCGCGTGTAGAACCAGCGCATGAGCACGATCAGCGGGATGCCCGCGAGCAGCAGGATCGCCCCGGACTGCCAGTCCGCGATCACCAGCGCGATGAACGTGAACAGCCCGAACAGCAGGCCGGAGACGAGGTTGTTCAGACCGCCGTCGAGCAGCTCGCGGATGGAGTCCAGGTCGCTCGTCTGACGCGAGATGATGCGCCCGGAGGTGTACGACTCGTGGAACTCCAGGCTCAGGCGCTGGGTGTGCAGGAAGATCCGCTTGCGCAGATCCAGCAGCACCGCCTGCGTGATGCGAGCGGCGAGCACGACGTACAGCCCGATCAGCGCCGAGGCCAGGATCCCGGCGACGAGGTAGACGATCGTGACGGTGACCGCCGGCATCCAGTCGGCCGTCTGCAGCAGCTGCGGCAGAGCACGATCCAGCGCGATGCCGATGAGGATGGGACCTGCCACCTGCAGCGCGGTCGAGACGACGAGCACGAGCGCGGCGATGACGATGCGCAGCCGCAGCGGCGCGATGAGCGAGCCGAGCAGCCGCAGCGATCGCTGCCGGATCGCACGGCTCTCGCTCCTGGTGTAGTCGGAGCGGTCTTCGCCCCGGGTGCCTGCGATGCTCACGCCTGCACCTCCTCTTCGTCTGCTGATGCCACGATGTCGATCGCGCCGGTGCGCGCCGCCTCCTCTGCCTCGAGGCTCGAGATGACGTGGCGGTAGTGCGAGCTGGTGCGCAGCAGCTCGGAGTGCGTGCCCACGGCGGTGATGCGCCCTCTCTCGAGCAGCGCGACGCGGTCGGCGAGCGCGACGGTCGACGGGCGGTGCGCGACGATCAGCGCGGTCGTCTCGGCGAGCACGTGACGCAGCGCCTCCTCGACGAGCGCCTCGGTGTCGACGTCGAGGGCGGAGAGCGGGTCGTCGAGCACGAGCACCTTCGGGGCGGCGGCGACGGCGCGGGCGAGCGCCAGGCGCTGACGCTGCCCACCCGACAGGCTCAGCCCCTCTTCGCCGATGACCGTCTCGACGCCGTTGGGCAGCGTGTCGACGAACCCGGCCTGGGCGACATCGAGCGCCTCGCGCAGCACCCGCTCCGCCTCGTCGCCGTGGATGTCGAGATCGGCCCGGCCCAGCAGCACGTTCTCCCGCACGGATGCCGAGAACAGCGTCGCGTCCTCGAACGCCATCGCCACGTGCCGGCGCAGCTCGGACAGCTCGAGGTCGCGCACGTCGACGCCGTCGAGTGTCACCCGACCGCCGGTGACGTCGTACAGGCGCGCCGGCAGCGTGGTGAGCGTCGTCTTGCCCGAGCCGGTGAGACCGACCAGGGCCATGGTCTCCCCCGGGCGCAGCACGAGGTCGATCCCGTCGAGCAGGTCGCGCTCGTGCGCACCGGCATCCTGATACCGGAAGTGAGCGCCCTCGAAGGCCAGCTCGCCACGGGGTTCGGCGAGCCGCACCGGCTGCGCGGGGTCGGTGATGGTGTTCGTCTCCTGGTAGATCTCGAACACGCGGTCGGTCGCGGTGCGCGCGTCGAGCATGAACGAGAACAGGAAGCCGATCGATTCGATCGGCCAGCGCAGCACAGCGGCCATCGCGAAGAACGCGAACAGCTGCGGCACGTCGATCTGCCCCTGCACGATCAGCCAGATGCCCGCGATCAGGCTGAGCCCGAACGCGATCTGCGGCATGAGGTCGAGCCAGAACCAGATCTCGGCGACCGCGCGCCCCTTGCGCAGCTCGGTCTCGCGCAGCGTCTCGGCCTGGCGACTGAACCGCACGAGCGCGTGCTTGCCGCGCCCGAAGGCCTTGAGCACGCGGATGCCGTGCACGCTCTCCTCGACGCTGGTGGCCAGGTCGCCGGCCTGATCCTGACTGCGCCGGGCGAGCGCGCCGTAGCGCTTCTCGAACAGGTAGCCCTGAATCCACATGGGCACCCCGGTGACGAGGAAGATCACGCCGAGCAGCCAGTGCCAGCGGAACAGCAGCACGGCGCCGATCGCGATGGTGAGGATGTTGACGACGAGCAGGATCAGGCCGAACGCCAGCCACCGCCGGATGATGTTGATGTCCTGCATCATGCGGCTGAGCAGCTGCCCCGACTGCCAGCGGTCGTGGAAGGCGACGGGAAGTCCCTGCAGTCGCGAGTACAGCTGCGAGCGCATCTGGTACTCGACCTCGGTGGCGGGGGTCAGCACGAACCAGCGGCGCAGCCACACCATCACCGCCTCGCCCAGAGAGAGGGCCAGCACGCCGAACGCGCCGGCGATGACGAATCCGACGGAGTCGTCGGCGCCGCCGCCGAGATCGAAGTTCTTCACGACCTGCTCGAGCACGATCGGGATCATCAGGGCGATCACCGCGGCGGCGAGCGCGCTGAGCGCACCCCCGATCAGGCGGCCGAGGATCGGCTGCACGAAGGGCTTCAGCCGCCAGAGCGCGGCGAACGTGGACAGGGACGACGAAGACGAGCTGACAGACATGACTCTCGGGTGCGTGGCGAGTGGGTGACGAAGGTGAGGCGGATGCCGTGGCATCCGCTGCGTCGCCCGGTCGACGCGACAGCCTTCGAGCCTATTGCCGACGCTGTCCGACGCGCAAGGCAGACGCGTCGATCAGATCTCGCCGCGCTCGCGGGCGAGCAGGCTCTGCTTCACCGGGAGACCCCACGCGAAGCCGCCCAGCGTCCCATCCGAGCGCAGCACGCGGTGACACGGCACGAACAGGGCGGGCGCGTTGCGCGCGCAGATCGACGCGGCCGCGCGCACCGCCTGCGGGCTGCCGAGCTCGGCCGCGAACTCGCTGTAGCTGAGCGGGCGTCCCGGTTCGATGCGGCGCAGGGCCTCCCATCCGGCGGACTGCATCGTCGTACCGCGCTGGCGCACGATCACGGCGTCGATGGCGTGCAGGTCGCCCGCGTAGAACGCGCGCGCCGCGTGTGCGGCATCCGTCTCCCCCTCATCGACCGCGGTCGGGCGCAGCGCGGGATGCACCCGCGCGATGATCGCCGCGTGGTCGTCGGTCCAGCCGGAGGCGAGCACCCGCTGCGCCTCGTCGACGAGGATCGTCAGGGCGCCGTCGGGTGTCGGTATCGTCTGCACGAGCGCGGTCATGGCTTCTCCTTCGGGGCTGAGCGTGCGGAGCGGCGCGACGGCCGGGCGGGTACCGCCCGCCACAGGTGCGCGGCGAGGTAGCTGCGCCAGGGCGCCGTGCGCGCGGCCCAGGCGGTGAGGGACGCCGGATCTCCGGGGAGCCCTGAGGCCACGGCACCCGCGCGCACGGCCACGTCGCCGGGCAGGAAGACGTCGGGGTCGCCGATCACGCGCATCCGCACGTAGTCCGCCGTCCACGGCCCGATGCCCGGCATCGCCAGCAGGGCCGCGCGCTGCGCTGCGGCGTCATCGCCGACCGTGAGGGTGAGCGACCCGTCGGCGAGCGCCGCGGCAGCACCGGTGATGGCGCGGATGCGCGCCGCAGGCCCGCGCAGCACCTCGGCACCGTGCTCGGCGATGGCGTCCATCGTCGGGAAGAGCAGCCCGCCGGCGGGAGTGCGCTCGCCCAGCTGCTCGGCCAGCGCGGCGAGAGCGGTGCGCGCTGCGGCGACGGTGATCTGCTGTCCCACCATGGCGCGGATGAGCATCTCGTGCGGGTCCGCTGTGCCGGGCACGCGGATGCCGGGGACGGCGGCCACGAGCGGCGCCAGCTCGGGGTGCTCCGCGAGCGCGTCGTCGACCGCCTGCGGGTCGGCGTCGAGGTCGAACAGCCGGCGGGCGGTCGCGACGAGGGGTGCGAGGTCCTTGAGTCTGGTGACCGTCGCACGCAGCCGCAGCTGTCCCTCCGGCGTCTGCCGGATCTCGAGGTGCGCGGGGCCGCCCGGCATCCGCAGGTGACGACCGAACGAGGTCGCCGTGGCGGTCTCCACCCCAGGCAGGGCGCGCGCCGCCATCCAGGCGAACAGGCCCGAAGCGTCGATGGGCGCGCGGTGCGGCAGCAGCAGGTCTATGGTGCCAGGCGTCTCGGCGCCGGGCGTCGCGGCGCGTGAGCCGCGGGCGGCTGCACGGCGCGTCGCGCGCAGCTCTCCGGGAGTCATCTCGAAGACCTCGCGGATCGTGTCGTTGCACTGCCGGATGCTCGAGAATCCTGCGGAGAACGCGACCTCCGAGATGGGCATGTCGGTGCCGACGAGCAGCATGCGCGCGGTGTGCGCGCGGTGCGCCCTGGCGAGGGCCAGCGGACCGGCGCCGAGCTCTGCGGTCAGCATCCGCGTCAGATGCCGGGGCGAGTAGCCGAGCCGGCGGGCGAGCCCTGGCACTCCCTCCTGCTCGACGACTCCCGCGGTGATCAGACGCATCGCGCGCGCCGCCGCGTCGCCGCGCAGATCCCACGCCGGCGAACCCGGCGCGGCTTCGGGCAGGCAGCGCTTGCAGGCGCGGTACCCGGCCTCGTGCGCCGCTGCGCTCGTGGAGTAGAAGGTGACGTTCTCGGGCTTCGGGGTGCGGGCGGGGCAGCTCGGGCGACAGTAGATGCGCGTCGAGCGCACCGCCGTGACGAACTGCCCGTCGAAGCGCGTGTCCCGCGCGGCGATCGCACGGTAGCGCCGGTCGTGCTCTGCGGTGCTGCCCATGTCTTCATGCTGTCACGCCCGCGCGCCCTCGGCTGGCGGAAATCGGACATCGCAGTCACGCGATCAGGGGCGCCGAGTGCGCCGCGGGGATCAGTGGAAGAAGTGACGCTCTCCGGTGAAGAACATCGTCACGCCGGCCTTGCGGGCGGAGTCGACCACCTCTTCATCGCGCACCGAGCCGCCGGGCTGCACGATCGCCGTGACGCCCGCGTCGATGAGCACCTGCGCGCCGTCCGCGAAGGGGAAGAAGGCGTCGGACGCGGCCACCGAGCCGGCGGCCCGGTCTCCGGCCCGCTCGACGGCGAGGCGGCACGAGTCGACCCGGTTGACCTGGCCCATGCCCACGCCCACGGTCGCGTTGTCCTTCGCCAGCACGATCGCGTTCGACTTCACCGCACGGCAGGCCTTCCACGCGAAGATGAGGTTCTCCATCTCGACGTCGTCGGGCCGCTCGCCCGAGACGAGCTCCCAGTTCGTCGCCACCGAGACGATGTCGTCGGGGAACCGATCGGCATCCTGCAGCAGCAGACCGCCCGAGACGAGACGCACGTCCATCCGCTCCTGCCGCCAGTCGGCGGGCAGCTGCAGCAGACGCAGGTTCTTCTTCGCCTTGAACACCTCGAGCGCGGCCGGCTCGAACGCCGGGGCGACGATGACCTCGGTGAAGATGTCCTTCAGGTTCTCCGCCATCTTCAGGGTCACGGTGCCGTTGGCCGCGATCACCCCGCCGTACGCCGAGACGGGGTCGCACTCGTGGGCGCGCAGGTGCGCACTGGCGATGGGGTCGAGGGCGTTGCGCGCGGTCGTCGCGATGCCGCACGGGTTGGCGTGCTTGATGATCGCCACGGCCGGCTGCACCATGTCGTACGCGGCGCGCAGCGCGGCGTCGGCGTCGACGTAGTTGTTGTACGACATCTCCTTGCCCTGCAGCTGGGTCGCCTGCGCGATGCCGTGGCCGCCGGCGCGGGTGTAGATCGCGCCGCGCTGGTGCGAGTTCTCGCCGTAGCGCAGCGTGGCCAGGCGCTCGGCCTTCACGGTGAGGTGCGCCGGCAGGTCTCCGCTCTCGGCGAGGGTGCGCTCCGAGAACCACTGCGCGACGGCCGAGTCGTAATTGGCGGTGTGCGCGAAGGCGCGTGCGGCGAGCTCGCGACGGTGGCTGAGGGTGGTGCCGCCCTCGGCGATCGCCTCGATGATGGCGGGGTACGACTCGGGTGACACGACGATCGCGACGTTGGCGTGGTTCTTCGCCGCGGCGCGCACCATGGCGGGTCCGCCGATGTCGATCTGCTCGACGATGGCGTCGGGGCGTGCGCCTGATGCCACGGTCTCCACGAAGGGGTAGAGGTTGACCACGACGAGCTCGAACGGCTCGATGCCGAAGTCCTCGAGCTGACGCTCGTGCTCTTCGAGACGCAGGTCGGCGAGCAGCCCGCCGTGCACCTTCGGGTGCAGCGTCTTGACGCGGCCGTCGAGCATCTCGGCGACCCCGGTGACCGATGCCACATCCGTGACCTGGTGACCCGCGTCGCGGATGGTCTGCGCCGTGGAGCCGGTCGAGACGATCTCGATGCCCGCCTCGGTCAGCGCCTCGGCGAGCTCGATCAGGCCGGACTTGTCGCTCACCGACACCAGGGCGCGCTTCACCCGCACCAGGTCACGGTCGCGGTACAGCGAGGGGTCGAGGCTGGGGCCGGCCATGGGGGTGCTCCTTCGTTCGGGGGAGGTCGTGCGGGTCAGCGGGAGAGGGTCAGGTCGCCCGTGGCGATGCGCTGCACGGCATCGATCAGCAGGCGACGCTCGACGGGCTTGATGCGGTCGTGCAGGGTGGCTTCGGTGTCGCCGGGCAGCACGGGCACGCGCTCCTGCGCGAGGATCGGTCCGCTGTCGATGCCGTCGTCGATCACAATGATGCTCGCTCCGGTCTCGGCGACGCCGGCGGCGAGCGCATCGCGCACGCCGTGCGCGCCGGGGAACTCGGGCAGGTACGCGGGATGCGTGTTGATGATGTTCGGCGCGTAGCGCTCGACGACCGCCGGCGGCAGCAGGCGCATCAGCCCGCTGAGCACGATGAGGTCCGGCTGCCAGGCATCCAGCTGCGCGGCCAGCTCCCGCCCCCACTCCTCGCGACTCGCGTAGGCGGTGTACGGCACGGTGAAGGTGGGGATGCCGAACTCCTCGGCATGCGCGAGCCCTTCCGCGTCCCGGTCGGCGCCGACGGCGATCACCCTGGCCGGGAAATCGGGGTGACTCGCCGCCTCCAGCAGGGCTCGAAGGTTCGAGCCGGTACCGGAGATCAGAACAGCGAGCGTCAGCACCCGGTCAGTCTACCGGGGTGGTGAGCCCCGCCATCTCCGTGTTCCAGCGGTCGATGCGCTCTTCGGCGATCTCGTCGCGGTGCCGCGGTGCGAGCAGCAGGATGCCGGCGCCGATGAGCACCTCGATGCCGATCGCGAGCGCGAGCGCTCCGGGCGCGGGTCCGGCCTGCGCGAGTCGGCCCGGGCCGATCGAGCCGGATGCCAGTGCCGCCGCGACCGCGGCGACGCCGGCGGTCAGGCCGGCCATCGCGACCGCGATCGCCGCTCGCGGGCCGTACCCGCCCGCGGTGTTCTCCCACACCAGCCTCGAGCGCACCATCCAGCCGGCCACCGCACCGCAGGCGATCGGCACCAGCACGCTCACCAGCATCCAGATCGACGAGTTCTCGGGCACCAGCCCGAGAACCGGGATGCCGGGGACGACACCCAGCTCGGTGCCGGCTGGCGACACCGAGGTGCCCGCGCCGAGGGCGAAGCCCGGGGCGGCGAGCCAGCTCGCCGCCCACACGATCAGGGTCGGCAGGTAGGCCAGGTGCCCGAGGGTGAGCATGGCGGCGCCGAGGGCGTCGACGTGCGCCGCCTCGAACAGCGCCACCACCTCTCCGCCGCGCAGCAGCGTCATTACGGCGATGCCCACGGCCGACGCGCCCGTCAGTGCGACCGTGGCGACGGCAGCGCCCCGGACGGCCTCGCCGGGCACGGCGGCCCAGTCGCCCCAGGCGTCGACGACGTCACGCAGCCGATCGATGAGCCCGTCGTCGCCCTCCGCCCACGCGTGGCGCAGCGCGCCGGCCAGCGCACCGACCGCGTAGACCGCGGCGGGGATGACGATCGCGGCCCACAGCGGCGCGCGCAGCACGTCAGAGCGGCAGGTCACCGCGACGGCGACCGAGAGGGCGGTGAACCCCGCCACTCCCCCGATGACACCGGAGACCCACCGGCCGGCCACGGCGGCACGACGGCCCGACCGCGCCGCGAAGAGCAGGGTGAACAGCAGCAGCGCCAGCGGCGGCACCGAGAGGGCGAATCGGGCCGCGTCCTTCGGGATTGCGAGGGCCGAGACCACGGCATCCGGAAGCACCACCTCGAGAGGGACCCCGTGCCCGAACTGCCAGAGCGTGCCGCTCACCGGCCAGAGCGAACCCCAGTCGGCGGCGAGTCCGAACGCCAGCACCCAGAGCAGGGTGAAGGGCGCGAGCACGACGGCGAGCCCGACAGCGGCCGCGATGGCGGCGTCGAGGGCGGCGAGGAGCGCGACGATGAGGCGTTGCATGACGGATCGAGCCTACGTCGTGCATCCGCCCGGTCTGCTGCGGCCACGCGCGGTGCGGCGAACCCGGTAGATTCTCTTCGGAGGTCCACCCGATGACTGATGCCCCTGTGCGCCCTGACGCCGAACCGCGTAATGCGATCGACCGTTTCTTCGAGATCACCCGACGAGGCTCGAGCTTCGCCGCCGAGATCCGCGGAGGTGTGGTCACGTTCGTGACGATGGCGTACATCGTCATCCTGAACCCCATCATCCTCTCCAGCGGAACCGACATCGACGGCGCTCAGCTGGACTTCGTGCAGCTGAGCGCGGTGACCGGCCTCACCGCGGCCGTCATGACGATCCTGTTCGGTCTGGTCGCGCGCCTGCCGTTCGGATTCGCGGCCGGTCTCGGCATCAACGCGTTCCTCGCGTTCTCCGTCGTCGGCGAGGTCACCTGGCCCGAGGCGATGGGCCTGGTGGTCATCAACGGCCTGATCATCGTGCTGCTCAGCGCGACCGGACTGCGCCGCATGATCTTCGACGCCGTCCCCATGCAGCTGAAGATCGCCATCACCGTCGGCATCGGCCTGTTCATCGCGTTCATCGGCTTCGTCAACGCCGGCTTCGTGACCGCCGCCGCCTCGCCGCCGGTCGCCCTCGGCGTGGGCGGCTCGGTCGCCACCGTGCCCACACTTCTGTTCGTGATCACCCTGCTGCTCACCGGCGTGCTGGTGGCGCGCCGGGTCAAGGGCGGCATCCTCATCGGGCTCGTCACGGGGACGGTGCTGGCCGTCGTCGTCGAGGCGATCTGGCACATCGGCGCCAAGGGCGACGACAACCCCGGCGGCTGGGGCCTGTCGGTGCCGGCGCTGCCCGCGCAGCTCGTCAGCCTTCCCGACCTGTCGCTCGTCGGCGAGTTCGACCTGCTCGGCGGCTTCGGTCGCATCGGCGCTCTGGCCGCACTGATGCTCGTCTTCACCCTCGTCTTCACGAACTTCTTCGACGCGATGGGCACCATGACCGGCCTCGCGAAGGAGGCGGAGATCGCCGACGAGCGCGGCAACTTCCCGCGTCTGAAGTCGGCACTGATCGTCGAGGGCGTCGGCGCCGTGGTCGGCGGCGCCACCTCGTCCTCGTCGAACACGGTGTTCGTCGAGTCGGGCGCCGGCATCAGCGAAGGCGCCCGCACCGGTTTCGCGAACCTCGTCACCGGCGGGCTCTTCCTCATCGCGATGTTCTTCACCCCGCTGGTCTCGATCGTGCCCACCGAGGTGGCCGCCGCCGCGCTGGTGATCGTCGGAGCGCTCATGATGAGCCAGATCCGCTTCATCGACCTGACCGACTTCTCCGCACTGTTCGGCGTCTTCCTCACCGTGTCGGTGATGCCGATGACGTACTCGATCGCCAACGGCATCGGCGCCGGCTTCATCGGCTGGGTCGCCGCACGCGCGTTCTCGGGCAAGGCGAAGGAGATCAGCCCGCTGCTGTGGATCGTGGCGGCCGGCTTCGTGATCTACTTCGCCCGCGGACCGGTGGAGATGCTGCTCAGCTGAGCGACGGCGTCCCGCGGTCGCGGGTATGACGAAGGCCCCGGGGTGGAGCCCGGGGCCTTCGTGTACGAGTCTACCGCGTCGGCGGCACGACGACGTTCCGCGCAGCAGCTGCGGGAGCCTCGAGGAGCGCATGCCTCGATCCTGCCACGCCCGTGGCGTCGCTCCTGCACCCGGAGACGCCGATGGCCCCGGGAGGGGGTCCCGGGGCCATCGTGCGCAGGTCGACGCGTCGTGGTCAGAGCGCCTCAACGATGGCGCGCATCAGGTCGGCCGCCTCAGAGGGCGTCTTGCCCACCTTGACACCGGCGGCCTCGAGAGCCTCCTTCTTGGCCTGTGCGGTTCCGGCCGAGCCCGAGACGATGGCGCCGGCGTGGCCCATGGTCTTGCCCTCGGGCGCGGTGAAGCCGGCGACGTAGCCTACGACGGGCTTGGTGACGTTGGCCTTGATGTAGTCGGCCGCGCGCTCCTCGGCGTCGCCGCCGATCTCGCCGATCATGACGATGGCCTTGGTCTCGGGGTCGGCCTCGAACGCGGCGAGCGCGTCGATGTGCGTGGTGCCGATGACCGGGTCGCCGCCGATGCCGATGGCGGTCGAGAAGCCCAGGTCGCGCAGCTCGAACATCATCTGGTAGGTCAGCGTGCCCGACTTCGACACGAGACCGATCGGGCCCTTGCCGGTGATGTTGGCCGGGGTGATGCCGACCAGCGCCTCGTCAGGGGTGATGATGCCGGGGCAGTTCGGACCGATGATGCGGGTCTTGTTGCCCTTCTCGGTCGCGTACGCCCATGCCTCGGCGCTGTCGCCCACGGGCACGCCCTCGGTGATGACGACGAGCAGCGGGATCTCGGCGTCGATGGCCTCGACCATGGCGTCCTTGGTGAACGCGCCGGGCACGAAGGCGATCGAGACGTCAGCCCCGGTCTTCTCCATCGCCTCGGCGACCGAGCCGAAGACGGGGAGCTCGACGGCGTTGCCGTCCTTGTCGGTGTGCGCGACGGTCGTGCCGGCCTTGCGGGCGTTCACGCCGCCGACGATGTTGGTGCCCGCCTTGAGCATGAGGGCGGTGTGCTTGGTGCCCTCGCCGCCGGTGATGCCCTGGACGATGACCTTGGAGTCCTTGTTGATGAAGATCGACATGTCTGTGATTCCTTCCGGCGCGTCAGGCGTTCGCCAGCTCGGCGGCCTTGTCGGCGCCCTCGTCCATGGTGGCGGCGAGGGTCACCAGCGGGTGGTTGGCTGCGGCGAGGATCTCGCGACCCTCTTCGACCTGGTTGCCGTCGAGGCGCACGACGAGCGGCTTGGTCGCCGCGTCACCGAGGATCTCGAGGGCCTTCACGATGCCCTCGGCGACGGCGACGCAGGAGGTGATGCCGCCGAAGACGTTCACGAACACGCTCTTGACCTGCTCGTCGCCGAGGATGACGTCGAGTCCGGCCGCCATGACCGTGGCGGAAGCTCCGCCGCCGATGTCGAGGAAGTTCGCCGGCTTCACGCCGCCGTGCTTCTCACCGGCGTAGGCGACGACGTCGAGGGTCGACATGACCAGACCCGCGCCGTTGCCGATGATGCCGACCTGTCCGTCGAGCTTGACGTAGTTGAGGCCGGATGCCTTGGCCTTCGCCTCGAGGGGGTTCTCGGCGTCCTTGTCGGCGAGAGCCTCGTGCTCGGGGTGACGGATCTCGGACGCGTTGTCGTCGAGGGTCACCTTGCCGTCGAGGGCGATGATCTCGCCGTCTTCGGTGCGCACCAGCGGGTTGACCTCGACGAGCGTGGCGTCTTCGCCCTTGTACACGTCGTAGAGCTTGACGAACACGTCGGCGACCTTCTGGACGAGTTCTTCGGGGAAGTTCGCCGCCTGGGCGATCTCGACGGCCTTGGCCTTATCGATGCCGGTCAGCGGGTTGACCTCGACGCGTGCGAGGGCCTCGGGCTTCTCGACGGCGAGCTGCTCGATCTCCATGCCGCCCTCGACGCTGCACAGCGACAGGTACGAGCGGTTGGCGCGGTCGAGCAGCACCGAGAAGTAGAACTCCTCCGCGATGCGCGCGCCCTGCGCGACCATGACGCGCTTGACGACGTGGCCCTTGATGTCAAGGCCGAGGATCGCCTTCGCGGCCTCGTACGCCTCGTCGGGGGTCTTGGCGACCTTGACACCGCCGGCCTTGCCGCGCCCACCGGTCTTGACCTGAGCCTTGACGACCACGACACCGCCGATCTTCTCGGCGGCCGCCCTCACCTCCTCGGGGGTGTCGGCGACGATGCCGGCGAGGACCGGCACTCCGTACTTCTCGAAAACGTCTCGTGCCTGGTACTCGTACAGATCCACTGTGGTTCCTTCACTGGGCTGCTGTCTGGTCTGGTGATTCTCTCGATGTCGAGACATCGACCAGTCCCCCAGCCTACTACCGCCGTCTGAGCGCGCCGTCGCCGTCCCGCGACGTCGACGGACGCCGGGGGGCGCCGCGGTCTAGGCTTTCGCCATGCACGAATCCGCAGATCTGAGCACCGGTGTCGTCGCCGCGGCCCTCGAACTCTTCAGCGCCCAGGGGTTCGATCAGACGTCCGTCGAGCAGATCGCGAAGGCCGCGGGCGTCTCGCGGTCGACCTTCTTCCGCCAGTTCGGCGGCAAGGAGGATGTCGTGTTCATCGATCACGAGGCCCTGCTCGACGAGCTGCGGCAGTTCCTCGCTGAGCCGCACGACGACCCGTGGGCGGCGGTGTGCGAGGCATCGGAGCGCGTCTTCGCGCACTTCGCGCGAGACCCCGAGCTCGCCCGTCGACGCTACGAGGTCGTCCGCGAGGTGCCCGTGCTGCGCGATCGCGAGATCGTCACGGTGTTCCGGTATGAGCGGCTGTTCGACGAATACCTGCGCGCCTCCCTGCCCGGGATCGCGCCGATCGACGCGGTCGGGTTCTCCGCCCTGATCACCGCCGTGCACAATCACGTGCTGCGCCAGCTGCTGCGCGGCGGCCGCGTGCCGCTGAGCGTTCTGCGGGAGGCGCTCGACGACGTGCGTCGCCGCTACGGTGTGCTTCCCGAGGCGATCACGCCGTCGGACGACGATGTCGTCGTCGCCGTGTTCCCGCGGTCGATGCCGATCGCCGAGATCTCACGTCGCGTGCAGGCTCGGCTGTCCTGACCGGCCGCCGACGTCACTCGTCGCAGCCGCACCGTCCCGAGGCGTTCTTCACCATGAAGCACACGTCGCACACGCCGTAGTCGCGCTCGGCGAGGTTGGTGGCCTTCGGCGCGCGGGGCTCGGGGGCGGGGCGGGATGCGGCCGGGGTGCGAGTGCCGGATGCCGGGCGCTTCGCCGCCGAGACGGTCGGCAGCCCGCTGGGCTGGTTGACGTAGAAGTACGGCGCGCGGCCCTCGCTGGGCAGCAGCGGCAGCACCCGGCCGCCCACGCTCACCTGATCGTCTGCGGCGAAGCCGTTGATGTACGTGCGGCCGATGTGCAGAGGAGCTTCGGCGGTGCGGCGGATCGCCTCGATGTACCTGCCGCGATCGATGTAGCTGCTGACGCCGACGGCCTCGGTCACCGCGGCGATGAACTCGTGATTCTCGACGGGGATCCGGTGCGCGCGCAGCGCCTCCGCGAGAGATCGGTACGGACGGGAGGTTCCTGCGGGCGTCGGGCCCTGTACTTCGTTCATCACCTCCATTCTCTCACCCGCAACGGCCCCGTCGGTCGTCCTCGCCGTGCCAGACTCTTCTGATCCGACCGGAGAGGACCGGCACATGTACTCCATCCCCGCTCCGATGCTCGCCAAGGCCGCGGCATCCATCCCCGATCCGGCGAAGAAGCCGATGCTGTACGAGCCGAAGTGGGACGGATTCCGCGGGCTGGTCGCCTGGGACGGCGAGGAGATCGAGATCGGCTCGCGCGGCGCGAAGCCGCTCACCCGCTACTTCCCCGAGCTGGTCGAGCAGCTGGCCGCCATCCTGCCCGGCCCGTGCCTGCTCGACGGGGAGATCGTCGTGGCCACCGGTCCCGCCGGCGCGCAGCGTCTGGACTGGGAGGCGCTGAGCCAGCGCATCCATCCGGCCGCATCGCGGGTGGCGAAGCTCGCGACCGAGACCCCGGCGATGTTCATCGCCTTCGACCTGCTCGCCGACGGCGAGGAGGATCTGCAGCAGCATCCGTTCCGAGAGCGACGGGCACGGCTCGAGGGGATGCTGTCGGATGCCCCGCATCCGCTGCACCTGACCCGCGCCACCGACGATCCGGACCTCGCCCGACGCTGGCTGGCGGAGTTCGAGGGCGCGGGGCTGGACGGGGTCGTCGCGAAACCGCTCGACGAGGCGTACGCCCCCGGCAAGCGCACCCTGATCAAGGTCAAGCACGCCCGCACCGCCGACGTGGTCGCGCTCGGCTATCGCGTGCACAAGAGCGGATCGGGCGTCGGGTCGCTGCTGGTCGGGCTGTACGACGAGACCGGCGCGCTGCGGCAGGTGGGCGGCGTCGCCGCCTGGACGGATGCCATGCGCCAGAAGCTCGTCGACGACCTCGCTCCGCTCGTCGTGCGCGACGAGGCGGGCGACGCGGTGACCGGCGAGAGCGAGCGCTCCCGGTTCACCGGCGCCAAGGACATGACGTTCGTGCGGCTGCGCCCTGAGCTGGTGCTCGAGGTGCGCTACGACCAGCTCGAAGGCGACCGCTTCCGGCACACCGTGCAGTTCGAACGCTGGCGCCCCGACCGCGAGGCGCGCTCGTGCACCTACGACCAGCTCGAGACGGTCGCCGGATACGACCTGGCGGACGTGCTGCAGTAGTCGCCGGCGTCTCGCCCGCGGCTCCGAGACGACGGCCATGCCAGGACGGCGCCGTCAGTCGTCGACCCGGTCGCCGTTCGCATCCCAGTTCTCGGCGACCTTCTTGCTGGGCTGCACGCGCGGCGGCTCGCCAGGCATCTTCGGGAACTCGGGCGGGAACGGCAGCTCGCCGAGCCCGTGCTCGACGTCGCGCTCCCACCAGGCGAGCAGGGTGTCGATCCGGGCGGGGGCATCCTGCATGCCCGCCCACGGGTCTCCGATCTCGGCGAGCCGGGCGGGCACGGTGCGCACCGTGAACCGCGCGGGGTCGAGGTCATCGAGCTCCTCCCAATGGATCGGAGTCGACACCGGCGCGCCGGGTCTGGCCCGCGGGCTGTAGGCGCCGGCGATGGTGCGGTCGCGGTTCGCCTGGTTGAAGTCGACGAAGATCCGCTCGCCGCGCTCCTCCTTCCACCAGTTCGTCGTGACGCGGTCCGGCATCCGGCGCTCGAGCTCGCGTCCCGCCGCGATCACCGCGTGGCGCACGGTGAGGAACTCCCACTCGGGCACGATCGGGCTGAACACGTGCAGGCCGCGGTTGCCGCTCGTCTTGATGAACGGGTCGAGCCCCGCGTCGCGCAGCACCTCGCGCAGCTCGAGGGCGGCGGGGATGGCCTGCTCGATGCCGGTGCCGGGCTGCGGGTCGAGGTCGATGCGCAGCTCGACCGGGTTGTCGGTGTTCGCCGCGAGCGAGGCCCAGGGATGGAAGACGACGGTGTTCATCTGCACCGCCCAGACGATCGCGCTCGGCCGGGTGAGCACGAGCTGCGGATGACGGCGCCCGCTGTTGTACGTGCACATCACGGACTCGACGTAGTCGGGAGTGCCCTTCGGCGGGTTCTTCGAGAAGAACTGCTCTCCCTGGATGCCGTCACGGAACCGTTCGAGCGACACCGGCCGGTGGCCGGTGGATCGCAGGAACGCGTCCGCCACCTGCTGCACGTAGTCGGCGTACTCCGCCTTGGTGATGCCGTCGCCGTCGTCGGTGGGCCAGACCACCTTGTTCGGGCTCGACAGGTCGACGACGCGTTCGCCGTCGGGATCCTGCACCGTCAGCTTCACTCGCTCAGAGGCCATGCTCCGACACTAGGGCGTGCTCGGGGCGGATCACAGGGGCTGGCGACGAGCAGGCACGCCGACTATGCGGCGCATCGATCAGTCGTCGTCGCCGATGTCGATCCCGAGCACCAGCACGGCGCTCAGCGCGTCGCGCTCGATCGCGATCGACGGGCCCGCGATGTCGACCAGCACCCCGGCGAGCCCGGAGTGCTCGCCGAGGACCTTCGCCAGCTGCTCGGGCTGGAACGGCAGCGGCTTGTCCTTGCGCCCGAGGGCGACGACCTCGAGCGGGTGCGAGAACACCTGCAGGAACCGGCGTCCGTCGGTCGCGTGCGCCTCGGCGATGCCCACCGGCTGGCCGTTGGATCCGTCGTTGACCGCCACCCAGCACCGGGTGCCGGCGAGCGCCTCCGCCACGCGGACGGCGCTCTGCTCGTCGCGCGGTGCGGCCAGCGCCGTCTTCACCGCCATGTTCTCGTCACCCTGCTCGACGGCCTTCTGCAGCAGCTCGGTGGGGAACACCGCGCGGTGCGGCGCGGAGGAGTTGTCGATGACGATGCCGTTGAAGCCGCCGGCGATCACCTGCTGGTAGACCGCCGTCGTCGGCTGGGCGATGGCCGAGGTGGCGGCGGCGTCCTCCGCGCCCTCGAGGGACTGCTGCAGCGCCCGGCCGGAGCTGTACGCGAGCATGAACGAGCGCTCTCCGTCGCGGATGACCCCCACCGACAGCGGCTTGCCCGAGCTGATCTGCTCGCGCGCGTCGCCGTGCACGCGCAGGTAGAGGTGGCCCTGCAGCGACTGGCGCATCACGCCGAGCAGCTGCTCGTTGGTCGCGCCCTCCTGCAGCTCGGCGAGCGCCTCGCGCAGCAGGATGTTGTCGTTGAGACCGTCGACGGTGTGGGTCTGCTCGGGCGGCGTGGCCGGCGCGAGCGGAAGCCGCGGCACCGGCTGCTCGACGGTGGCGGCCGCGTGCTGCTCGCCTGGCAGGCCCTGCGCCGACGGCGACGAGGATCGTGCGGGTGCGGTGCGCTCGGGTGCGCTCTGCGATGCGCCCGCCGCGGGAAGGCTCACCTCGGGGCCCGCTTCGGCGCCGACGCCGCGGAACGCCTGCACCGAGATGCTGACATCGGGCACCGGCTCGGCCGGCGCCTCGACCGCCTGCTCGTCGACGGTCTCGGCCTCGGCCGCGGGCGCTGCCGGGGAGGTCGGTTCGTCGACGGACTTCTTGCGGCGGGAGAAGAGGGCCATGTGAGCCAGCCTAACCGCACGGTGTGCGCGCGAGTCGATCGGCGACACGGGGCGCCGCGCGGGTCAGAGCTTCGTGATCGGGGCGATCTTGATGAGCAGCTTCTTCTGCCCCGCCGAGTCGAAGCGCACATGCGCGATGCGCTTGGCGCCCTCGCCGGTGACGGCCTCGACGCGTCCGTCGCCGAAGTCGTCGTGCCGTATGCGGTCGCCGGCAGCCAGCTCGAGATCGCCGTTGTCGCGGACCTTGCCGGTGACCTTGTTCGGGAAGCGGTCCATCGCCGTCGAGAGGGGCTTGAGGCCCCCGCCCTTGGGCAGCGACTTGGGCGCGAACGGGTCTGCGCTGCGCCCGCCGAAACCGCCCGGTCGACGGGCGTTCAACGCGCGCGACTGCGTTCCGCCGCGCGAGTTCACGTCACCGGGTGACTGACGCCAGTCGATGAGGTCGCCGGGGATCTCCTGCAGGAACCGGCTCGGCATGGCGACCGTGACCTCGCCGAACTGAGCGCGGGTCATCGCGAGCGAAAGGTGCAGGCGCTTGCGCGCCCGGGTGATGCCGACGTAGAACAGCCGCCGCTCCTCCTGCGGCCCGCCCGGCTCGCCGGCCGAGATGCGGTGCGGGATGAGGTCCTCCTCGACGCCGGTCACGAACACCGCGTCGTACTCCAGACCCTTAGCGGTGTGCATGGTCATCATCGACACCGCGCCCGACTCGTCGTCGAGGTCATCGGCATCCGACACCAGCGCCACCTCGGTGAGGAAGTCGGCGATACCGCCATCGGGGTTGTTTCGCGCGAAGTCGCGCGCGACGGCCACGAACTCGTCGAGGTTCTCCAGTCGTGCCTCGTCCTGCGGGTCGCGACTGGCGCGCAGCATGTCGAAGTAGCCGCTGCCGTTCAGCAGCACGGTGAGCCCCTCGGCGACCGAGGTCGCCGGCGGCACCTCGCCGGATGACGGGGTGAGAATCTCGGCTGCCTCGTTCAGCACGGCGTCGAGCTGCGTGATCGCCGCCTGGATCTTCGGCCCGACCCCCAGCAGCGGGGCGTTGCGCAGCGCATCGCGGAAGCTGAGACCGTTCTCGTCCGCGAAGCGCGCGATCGACGTCTCGGTGACGTCGCCGATGCCGCGCCGCGGCTTGTTCAGGATGCGACGGACCGCCATCTCGTCAGCCGGGTTCGCCACGGCGACGAGGTACGCGAGGGCGTCCTTGATCTCGGCGCGCTCGTAGAACTTCGTGCCGCCCATGATCTTGTAGGGTACGGCCGCGCGGATGAAGATCTCCTCCAGCGCGCGCGACTGCGAGTTGGTGCGGTAGAAGACCGCCATCTCGGAGTACGGGATGCCCGCGCGGCGCAGCGCTTCGACCTCGTCCGCGACGAACTGCGCCTCGTCGTGCTGGGAGTAGCCGGTGAAGCCCACGATCTTCTCGCCGGGCCCCCGATCGCTCCACAGGTTCTTCGCCTTGCGGTCGAAGTTGTTTCCGATCACGGCGTTCGCCGCCGACAGGATGTTCTGCGTCGACCGGTAGTTCTGCTCGAGCAGCACGACCTTCGCTCCGGGGAAGTCGCGCTCGAACTCGCTGATGTTGCGGATGTCGGCGCCGCGGAAGGCGTAGATCGACTGGTCGGAGTCGCCGACCACCGTCAGCGACGCGCCCTCGGCATGCTCCGAAGGGGCCGGCTCGAAAATCATCATCCCCGGATCCCGCTCGTTGAGCGAGCCCGAAGGGCGAGACGAAACGCGCATGCCGTTCATCGCGAAGGCATCCGATTCTGCGGCCTGCCCCGACACCGGCCGGGTCAGCTCGTGGATCAGCGCGTATTGCGCGTGGTTGGTGTCCTGGTACTCGTCGACGAGGATGTGCCGGAAGCGACGCCGGTACACGTCCGCGACGTGCGGGAAGGCACGGAACAGGTACACGGTCTGGCCGATGAGGTCGTCGAAGTCGAACGCGTTCGCCTTCTGCAGCGCCCGCTGGTAGTCCGAGAAGATGTCGGCGAACTTCCGCTCGGCGGGATCGCTCAGATTCGCCTGGCGGGCGAAGCCCTCGGCATCCGTCAGCTCGTTCTTCAGCTTCGAGATGCGCGACTGCACCGATCCGGGGGTGAGCCCGAAGGCATCCGCGTCGTGCTCCTTCACCAGCCGCTTCAGCAGGGCGCGGGAGTCACCCGAGTCGTAGATCGTGAACGACTTGGTGAAGCCGAACTGCTCGGCCTCGCGGCGCAGGATCCGCACGCACGCGGAGTGGAAGGTCGAGATCCACATCCCGCGGGCGACGTCGCCCACGAGACCGGCGACGCGCTCGCGCATCTCCGCCGCCGCCTTGTTGGTGAACGTGATCGCGAGGATCTGGCTCGGCCACGCCTCGCGCTCGCGCAGCAGCAGCGCGATCCGCCGGGTGAGCACACTCGTCTTGCCCGACCCCGCGCCGGCGACGATGAGCAGCGCGCTGCCCCGGTGGGTCACCGCCTCGAGCTGCTGCGGGTTGAGCCCGGCGAGCAGCTCGTCGCGGCCGCCGGAGAGGCGGGGGCCGGAGGATGCGGGGACGATGAGGGGGGCGTCGGTCATGGCACGTCGAGTCTATTCGGGACGTCCGACACCGGGGTACGCTCGGAGCGAGCCGAGAGGACGGTGCCCCGATGATGACCGAGTTGACCGAACAGGAATGCCGGGAGTTGCTCGGCGCGACGACCGTGGGAAGGCTCGGCTTCGTCACGGATGCCCGGGTGCAGATCATCCCGGTCAACTACCTCATCGACGGCGATGACGTCGTGATCCGGACGGCACCGTCCGGCCTGCTGCGCGCATTGCCGGAGAGCACCGTGGGGATCGCGTTCGAGGTGGACCACCACGACGATCTCGCCGGCTCCGGCTGGAGCGTGCTGCTGAGCGGATCCGTCTCCGAGATGACCGAAGACGAGCTGGCGGCCGTGCCCGGTGTGACGCGGCGCACTCCGTGGGCCGAGGGCGACAGGTCGCTGCCGCTGCGGTTCACCCCGGCATCGATCTCCGGTCGCCGGGTGCGCCGTCCGCACTGAGCGCAGAGGTGGCAGAATCGGGCCATGCGCACGATCCTCAACATCATCTGGGTCATCTTCGCCGGATTCTGGCTGTGGCTGGGGTACATCCTGGCAGGCATCGTGCTGTGCATCCCGATCGTCACCATCCCGTGGGCGATCGCCTCGTTCCGCATCGCCGGATACTCGCTGTGGCCGTTCGGGCGTCAGGTGGTCGACCACCCCAAGGCCGGCCTCGGCTCGGTTCTCGGCAACATCGTCTGGGTCATCCTCGCCGGCTGGTGGCTCGCGCTCGGACACATCCTCTCGGGCATCGCGCTGTGCATCACCATCATCGGCATTCCGATGGGCATCGCCGACTTCAAGCTCGTGCCGGTGTCGCTCATGCCGCTCGGCAAGGAGATCGTCCCCGCTCGCAGCGGCGCCTTCCGAGCCTGACCGGCCGGTTCAGCCGAAGAACGCGACTCCCAGATCGGGGTGGTCGACGAACACGCCGTCGACGCCCGTGTCGGCGATCTCGCGCCACTCGGCCTCGTAGTCCCCGAACGCCGACGTCGCTGCGCCGACGCGGAACCGCGGGTCGAGGAAGGTGTTCTCCGGGCGGCACGTCCAGGTGAACACCCGCAGACCGCGCGCATGCGCGTCGGCGACGATCGTGTTGCCCGGCGCGAGCAGCATCCTCTTGCTGACGCTGATGCCGTCGACCGTGCCGGCCAGCTGGTCGAGCCCCTCGGGCGTCACGGCGACGGCGTATGCGGGCGCCTGCCGGCCCAGCGCGCTGACGAGATCGAACGGCTTGCCCCGTGACTCGATGAGGTAGATGAAGGATGCCGCGATACCGGTCTTCTGCAGTCGATGCAGGATCGTCGACTCGAACGACTCGATGATCAGCGGCAGGTCGCCGTCCGCCCAGCCGCCCGCGCGCAGGTCGCGCTCGATGAGCGGCGCGAGATCGAGTCCGATGCTGTCGAAGTACGTGGCGTGCTTGATCTCGAGCACGATGCCGATCTCCCGGCCGTGCTCGTGCGACCCGGCGCGCACGAGGTCGAGCAGGTCGGGAAGGCGCAGGATCGGCTGACCGTCGTCGAACGTCGCGCTGGATCGACGGATCTCGGGCAGCCGCTCCCGGCTGCGCAGCGTCGACAGCTCGGCCCAGGTGAAGTCCTCGGTGAACCATCCGGTCAGCGAGACCCCGTCGACGCGCTTGGTCGTGCGTCGATCGGCGAACTCGGGGTGATCGGCCACGTCGGTCGTGCCGGAGATCTCGTTCTCGTGCCGCAGCACGAGCACGCCGTCCTTCGTCGCAACGACATCCGGCTCGACGGCATCCACCCCCATCGCCAACGCGAGCTCGTACGACGAGCGGCTGTGCTCCGGTCGGTATCCGGGGGCACCGCGATGCCCGATGACGAGCGGTCTTCTCCTGGGCACGCTCACAGCGTAAAGCACCCATTCCATAGGTTGCCGCGAGTATCTTTGAGGAAAGAGATGACCGATCCCTCGGGAGCAGAGGCCACCATGAGCAATTTCGCATTCAACAACCCGGCGTTCCAGCAGCAGGATCCGCGAAATGTCGCGTCCTATCCCGGTTCGTCTCAGGGCACCTACGCACCGCCGCCCGCACCGGGCGCCGCCGCCGGCACCGCGTCGTTCCAGCACGCGGGAATGGATGCCGCCGCAAACGCGCAGCTGGAGGGCATGTACACCTCGCCGTCCGCGGGCGCGCTGGAGAGCGACCGGATGACGGTCGAGGACACGGTCTGGAAGACCGCGGGCCTCTTCGCCATCCTGCTCGTCACCGCGGTCGTCGGCTGGGTGTGGACGCTTGGCGGGGTGGTGCCGCAGTACGGTGTGGAACAGGGATCCATGCTGCCGTGGATAGTCGGTGCACTTGGTGGGTTCGTGCTCGCCATGGTCGTCACGTTCACGTCCCGCAAGAAGGTTCGTCCTGGCCTCATCTGGGCGTACGCGGCATTCGAGGGCCTGTTCGTCGGCGGAATCTCGGCGTTCTTCGAGACCATGTGGCCTGGCATCGTGACGCAAGCGACGCTTGCGACCCTTGCAGTCGTCGGCGTCACCCTGGCGTTGTTCGCCAGCGGCAAGGTGCGCGCTTCAGCCAAGATGACCAAGGTCGTCATGATCGCCATGGTCGGCTATCTCGTTTTCCAGCTTCTCAATCTCGTGCTCATGTGGACCGGCGTCGTAAATGCCGAGCTCACCTTCGGGCTGTACAGCATGAAGGTCTTCGGCATTCCTGTCGGCGTCATCATCGGCGTGCTGGTCGTCTTCATGGCCGCGTACTCGCTGGTGATGGACTTCGACCAGATCCAGCAGGGCGTCCGCAACGGCGCACCGCGCAAGTACGGCTGGCTCGGAGCGTTCGGCATCATGGTGACCGTCGTCTGGCTGTACGTCGAGATCCTGCGCATTCTCGCGATCCTGCGCGGAAACGACTGATCAGACCCCCGCATCGCGAACGGGCCGCTCTCTTCGGAGGGCGGCCCGTTCCGCGTCTGCCGTTCGTCTACAGCTGCGGCGCATTACGCGCCTGAGAGGCACTTACCTCATCCCGCCGACCGACACAAGGGTGTGCCGCATATTCGTAGGTATCGGGCAGGGTAGAGGAATCCGGAACCCCGGGTATCACTCACAGATCGGAGACACTCATGGGCTTCCTCGCCTTTCTCCTCCTCGGACTCATCGCTGGTGCGATCGCGAAGCTGATCCTTCCGGGCAAGCAGGGCGGCGGCTGGATCGTCACCCTCATCCTCGGAGTCGTCGGCGCACTGCTCGGCGGCTGGCTGGGCAGCGTGCTGTTCGGCAAGGGCGTCGAGGGCTTCTTCGACCTCGGCAGCTGGCTGCTGGCCATCGGCGGCTCGATCATCGTGCTGCTGATCTACGGCCTCGTCGTCGGTCGCGGCAGCCGCCGCGCCTGATACAGGCACAGAGAAGAGGCCGCTGCCTTCGGGCAGCGGCCTCTTTCATGTGCGAGCGGAGCGTCGGAAGATCACTCCCACTCGATCGTTGCCGGCGGCTTGGACGTGACGTCCAGCACGACGCGGTTGACCTCGCGCACCTCGTTGGTGATGCGGTTCGAGATCTTCGCGAGCACGTCGTAGGGCAGGCGCGTCCAGTCCGCCGTCATGGCGTCTTCGCTGGAGACCGGCCGCAGCACGATGGGGTGGCCGTACGTGCGGCCGTCGCCCTGCACGCCCACCGAGCGCACATCGGCGAGCAGCACGACCGGGCACTGCCAGATCGTCTCGTCCAGGCCCGCCTTGGTGAGCTCCTCGCGGGCGATCGCGTCTGCTTCGCGGAGGATCTCAAGACGCTCGCGCGTGACCTCGCCGATGATCCGGATGCCGAGGCCGGGGCCGGGGAACGGCTGGCGGCCGACGATCGCCTCGGGGATGCCGAGCTCGCGGCCGATGGCGCGGACCTCGTCCTTGAACAGCGCGCGCAGGGGCTCGACGAGCTCGAAGTCGAGGTCGTCGGGCAGGCCGCCGACGTTGTGGTGCGACTTGATGTTCGCGGTGCCCGCTCCCCCGCCCGACTCGACCACATCGGGGTAGAGGGTGCCCTGCACGAGGAACTTCACCGGCGCGCCGCCGGTGGCCTTGGCCTCTTCGACGAGGTCGCGCTGCACCTGCTCGAACGCGCGGATGAACTCGCGGCCGATGATCTTGCGCTTGGTCTCGGGGTCGGTGACCCCCTCGAGGTGGCCGAGGAACGTGTCGACGGCGTCGACAGTGATCAGCCGCACGCCGGTGGACTCGACGTAGTCCTTCTCGACCTGCTCGCGCTCGCCCTTGCGCAGCAGCCCGTGATCGACGAACACGGCGGTCAGCTGGTCGCCGATCGCCTTGTGCACGAGGGCCGTCGACACGGCCGAGTCGACCCCGCCGGAGAGCGCGGAGATGACGCGGGCGTCGCCGACCTGCTCGCGGATGCGCTCGATCTGCTCGGCGATGACGTTGTCGCTGTTCCAGTCTGCGGGAAGACCCGCACCGCGGTGCAGGAAGTTCTCGATGATCGCCTGGCCGTGGTCGGAGTGCTTGACCTCGGGGTGCCACTGCACACCGTAGAGCTTGCGCTCCTCGTTCGCGAAGGCGGCGACCTTCGTCGCGTCGGTGGTCGCCAGCACGTCGAAGCCCTCGGGAGCGCGCGACACCTGGTCGCCGTGGCTCATCCAGACGTTCTGCTCAGCGGGCTGACCGGCGAGCAGCGTGCTGTCGGTGGCGGGGATGTGCGCGTCGGTCGCGCCGTATTCGCGAAGACCCGTGTGCGCGACCTCACCGCCGAGGGTCTGCGCCATGTACTGGAAGCCGTAGCAGATGCCGAGCGTCGGAACACCGAGGTCGAACACGGCCGGGTCGAGCTGCGGTGCGCCGTCGTCGTACACCGAGGAGGGGCCGCCCGACAGGATGAGCGCGACGGGGTTCTTCGCCGCGATCTCCTCCGCCGTGGCGGTGTGCGGCACGATCTCGCTGTACACGCCCGCCTCCCGGACGCGGCGGGCGATCAGCTGCGCATACTGCGCTCCGAAGTCGACGACCAGCGCGGGGCGCTGCTGGGTCTCGGTCTGCTCGGTCAACGGGCACCTTCCGTGGTGGTGGGCGCAGGCGTCGCGGTTGGCTCCGCGGCCTCGCGCTGGGCGAGATAGGCCTTCACGTCGCGCGCCACGCGCGTCTCCATGAAGAAGGACAGCAGCGGGATGACACCGCCGAGGGCGAGCAGGATGAAGCGCACGAACGGCCAGCGCATCATGCTCCACATGCGGAAGCAGGCGAACAGGTAGACCACGTAGAACCAGCCGTGCGCGACGAGGATGCCCTGTGACACGTTGAATCCGTCACCGGTCGATTCCAGCCCGTCGGCGGTCTCGACGACCTCGGCGAACCAGAGCGGACCGCCGGATCCGCCGAGGAAGAGTTCGAGGTGGATCGGCGTGTACTTCAGCACCATCTCGGTCACGAGCAGCAGCAGCATGACGCCGGTGATGATCGAGGCGACCTGGTAGAACTTCAGCGCTCCGCGGATCGCCGGGAAGCTGGCGACTCTGGGCTCGGGCATGCCCTCCATTCTAGCCGCCGCGCTGATACGGCGAAGGCCGCCGGGATCACTCCCGACGGCCTCCGCCCGCATCAGATGCGTGCCGTGATCACCAGCGGGTGATCAGACCCCAGATCCAGTCGACGATCTGCTGGATGATGCCGCTCACTCCGCCGGCGCGGTTGACGTGCACCGTGGCGGTGGCCGCGTCGCCGTCGGCCTGCGTCACGGCCAGGGTGTACTTGCCCGGCTGGGTGCTCTTCGGCACGCGCACCGTGGTCGAGAACGTTCCGTCGTCTGCGACCTGCACGGTGCCGACCTGCACGGCCTGCCCCTTCTTGGGACGCAGCTCGACGGTCACCGTCTCGCCGGGGGTGAAGCGCTCGCCGGTCAGCGCGAGGGTGCCGCCGGCGCTGACCTTCGACGAACCCGTCGTGATGGTGCCCTCGAACGGTCCGGGCTCGGGCTCGTCGGCGGCCACCGTGAACGGCAGCGTGACCGCCGCGCCCACGTCCGGCGTCGCGACCAGCGGCGCACCGGCTGATCCCTCAGGCACGGTGAACGAGATGCTCGCCCGGCCGACCTCGTCGGTCGTGTTCACGATGGTCGGGTCGACCGCGGCCGAACCCACCGGGACGCCGCCCAGCGACAGCTCCACCGTCGTCGGCACCCGATCGCCCGCGCTGAACGCGAGCGACGACAGCGCCACGGTCACCACGTCGCCCGTGGCGTAGCCGTCCGCACCCGGGGCCGGCGTGATCGACGCGCCCACGGCGCGCTGGTCGAGGTCAGGGCTCGCCGTCTTGTTCGCGTCGAACCAGTCGACCATCGACTGCAGGTCGATCTTGCCGGTGTCCTTGGCACTGGTGCCCTTCGCCAGGGTGGAGAAGTTGTCTCCACCGGCGGCGAGGAACGAGTTCGCCGCGACCGTGTACGAGGCGGCCGGGTCGAGAGCGGCTCCGTTCAGGGTGATCGAGGTGATCCGCTCACCCTGCGCCGCGGTGGGATCGTACGTGTACGACAGCCCCTCCGAGACGCCGAGCTTCAGGAACGGACGGCTGGCGCCCGCCGGCTGCCACTGCTCTTCGAGCACGGCCTTCAGCTGTGCACCGGTGAGCTGGGTCGTGACCAGCGTGTTGGCGAACGGCTGCACCGTCGCCGCCTCACGATAGGTGACGTTGCCGTCGGGGTCGTTCGCGTTCGACGAGGCGTAGGTGAGGTTGGCGCGGATGCCGCCCGGGTTCATCAGCGCGACGTCAGCGCCCGTGGCCCACTTCTGCACGTCGGCGACGAAGTTGCCGATCGTCGACTCGCCACCGCGGTTCTCGGTGCCGTCGGCCTGGCGAGCGCGGTTGAGATCGGCCGTGATGTCGCCCACCTTGACGGCGCCGAGCACGTCGGCCTCCTTCTTGGCTTCGTCGACGATGGCCTGCACCTCGGCGACCGGCTGGTAGTTGCCCGCCAGCGGACGGATCTCGTTGGTGATCGAGATGAGCTCGTTCTTGTTCGGGTCGACCTTCAGGTTCATCACGCCCATGTTCTCGCCGTACTGCCCCGCCGACACGACCGGACGGCCGTCGATGACGTGGTTGTAGGCCAGGTGGGTGTGCGCCGAGACGATCGCGCTGACGTCGTCGCCGACGCCGTAGACCATCTCGCCCAGTGCCGACTCGGGGGTGATGCTGTCGGCCGACACGGTGGTCGCCCCCTCGTGCACGAGCAGGATGACCACATCGGCTTCGCCGTTGGCGTCGTCGCCGTCTCGCAGGTTCGCGGCTGCGGTGTTGACCGAGTCGACGATGTCGCGCACCTCGAGGTCGGCGATCCCGGCCGGCGAGACCAGCGAGTCGAGCTCTTCAGTCACGGCGCCGACGAAGCCGACCCGCACGCCGTCGACCTCCTTCACCCATGACGGGGCGAGGGCCGTCTCGTCCGAGCCCTTCAGGAACACGTTCGACGAGATGTACTCCCAGTCGGCGCGCTCCTGCACGCGATCGCGAAGGTCTGCCCACCCCTGGTCGAATTCGTGGTTGCCCGCGGCGCTCACGTCGAGGCCGGCGGCGTTGAGCGCGTCGATCGTCGGGTTGTCGTCCTGGATGAACGAGGTGAACGTCGATGCGCCGATCAGGTCGCCGGCGGCGGCGAAGATCGTGTTCGGGTTGGCCTCGCGCACCGCCTTGACCGCTCCCGCCAGCACTGCCGCGCCGGCTGCCTTGCCGTCGGCCTCGATGCGGCCGTGGAAGTCGTTGATCGTGGCGATGTCGATGCTGACCGGCGGCTCGGTGGCCGAGACGCCGACGAGGATCGGGTCGTGGTCACTCGAGCGGTAGGGTGTGCCCGTCTCGGTGGCGCCGTACGCGTAACCGCGGTCGCTCCACTCCGGCGAGTTGATCGTCCACGCGTCGGCGCCGGTGATCGAGCGCGCCAGCGAGGGCGAGGCGATCACGTGGTCGAGCGAGCCCAGCTCGCCGTCGAACGTGTAGGTGTAGCTGCCGGGCGAATGCACGGGAACGGTGTCGACCCAGCCCTCCGACGTGAACACGTCGATCGGGTCTTCGTGGCCGTAGGCGTTGAAGTCGCCGATCAGCAGCATGTCGTCGCCGTTGGTCTTCTCCAGCTGCTCGGTGAACGCGAGCAGCGACTGCGCCTGCTTCACGCGGTCGGCGTTGAAGAAGCCCTGTCCGTCGGCCGGCTGCGTGCCGGAGCCGGACTTCGACTTGAAGTGGTTCGCGATCACGGTGATCGTGCGACCGTCCGCGTCGAACGCCTGGGCGATCGGCTCGCGCGCGTTGCCCCACACTGTCTCGTCGTCGATGGTCTGCGCGTCGCCGACCGGCTTCACCTCGTTCGCCTTGTAGATGATGGCGTTGGTGATGAAGTCGGTGGTGGCCGCGTTCTGCAGCGACTGCGGGGTGGGAACGTACGCCCACACTCCGCTGCCGGCCTCCGCATTCAGCCCGTCGACCAGGTCGGCGAGCGCGGTGTCGGCGGGCTCGCCCAGCTTCACCGAGTTCTCGATCTCCATGAGCGAGACGACATCGGCATCCAGCTTGTTGATCGCGGAGACGATCTTCGACTTCTGGATCGCGAACTCGGCCGCGGTCTTCGCGCCACGGGCGTCGGCGTTCTCGCTGGTCAGCGTGGTGAAGTAGTTGTACACGTTGAACGACGCGATCTGCACGTCGCCGCCGACGGAGGGGACCTCGGGTCGCGGATTCTTCGTGGTGAACCCGAGCTTCTCGTCCGCCGGCGACGCGCTGTCGAGCGGGGTGACGGGCTGCAGCCGCCAGTCGTCGAAGCCGTACTGCAGCACCAGGCCCTTGCCGCCGAAGTCGACCGCGTCGCCGTTTCGCACGACGGTGTCCTTCGTGAAGTACGGCTGGTCGTTCGCGTGGTCCTTGTTGCTCACCTGGATGCTGTAGCCGTCGTCGAGCAGGACCCGGTCGGCGCGGTTCGCCGCGGCGATGGCATCCGCCTCGGCCCCCGGGCGCTTCAGCTCGGTGCCCTTCACGTTGAGCTCGCCGGGATTCAGCCACAGCGTGCCGAAGTTGAACAGCTGGTGGCTGGAGGCGACGAGGTAGTCGCCGGTGGGCAGCACGAGCATGTTCTCGTACGCCTCGCGCGCCGTGCCGACGACCGTGGTCGGCAGGGGCGCGGGAGCGGGCACGCCGGCGCCCGCCGTGACGACGGAGACGCCGGATGCCGATGACGGGGCGATCTGCGTCTGGCCGAAGTACTCGTCGACCACGCCGGTCACCGAGACCAGGTCGCCGATCGCACCGGGAACGGTCGTGCCGCCGAGGAAGACGAAGATGCCGTCCGAGGCATCCGGGGTCTTGTCCTCTGCGCCGCCTGACCCTGCGGTCTGGATGACGATGCCCTTGTAGCCGCCCGTGCGGTAGTCGGCGGTGATGACGCCCTCGACGGTGACGGTCTTGCCCTTGTACGGCGAGACGTCGGTGGTGCCCTGCACCTCGGCGATGCTCACCTTCTGCGCGGGTTCGGGCTCGGGTTCGGGCTCGGTGGTGCTGCCGGAGCTCGTGGGTGTGATCGTCGCGGAGAGCGCGAAGTCGGCCTTGTTGTCGTCGGTGTCCTTGCCGTCGGTGCGGTTCAGCGACCTCACGTCGGAGGTGCCGGTCGGCGCTCCGGCGACCGTGCCCTCGAAGGTGTTCGAGCTGCCGTATCCGAGCAGATCGACGACGCCGTCCGCGCCGGCGGCATCCCCGACGGGCAGCGTCACGGCCGAAGCGCCCTGCACGAGGGCGATCGTCCCCGCGGTGCCGCTCGGGGTCAGCGTGCTGGTCTGATCGGGCGTGGGCAGAGCGGCACCCGCGGTGCCGTTGCTGTTCGCCTGAACGAGGAAGTAGCCACCGGCCTTGATGGTTCCGGTGAGCGCGACGACCCCGTTCGAGGCGCCCGAGCCTCCCGCGGAGCGGTACTGCAGCGACATCCCGTCGAGCACGACGTCCTCGTCGGTCGGGTTGTACAGCTCGATGAACTTGTTCTTGAACGCGGCACCGGCGCTGCCGCCGGACAGGTAGGCCTCATTGATGACGACGCCGGTGCCGGCGACATCCGCGAAGGCGGGCGCGGCGATGAGCGATCCCATGCTCATCGTGAACGCCGTGGTGAGCGCGAGCGCGGCGATGCGCCCCCGCTTCCTCTGATGGGCGATCGGAACGGCCGCGTTCCGGTCGGCAGGGGTGTGCATCATGAATGCCGTCTCCTCATTCTGGTTGGCCGGAGATCTCGTGGATCCGCCGTCAGACGCTCGAGCACGTGCTCGCGCATGAAAGCGACCATAGGCCGGGCCTCCGACATCCGGCAAGAGGGTTCGCCCACCCGTCACCGGATGGTCACCCCGCCGTCGCGTCAGGCGTGCGCGTCTTCGAACTCCTCGACCTCGCGCTCCCAGGCATCCTTCGCCAGGCGGTACCAGAGGTAGAACGCGAAGCCGGCGAAGATCGCCCACTCGGCCGCGTAGAAGATGTTCAGCCAGTTGACGGGCGATTTCTCCTCGGGCGCCGGTGAGTCGATGTCGACGAGTCCGGCGGGGGCGGTGAGGGATGCCAGATACGGGCGGTACACGTCGAGCTGCTCGACGTCGTGCCACTGGCTGAGCAGCGCCGCGGGCGACATCCTCGTCAGCGCGAAGACGTCGTCGGCCGGCGGCAGCTCGACGCCCTCATCATCGATCAGCCGACCGGTGAGCTCGACCTCGGCAGCCCCCTGACCGGCGAGCGCGTCGGCTGCGGCCTCGGCCTGCTCTCGAGTCGGAGCCCAGCCCAGCGCGACGGCGATCGACGTGCGATCGGCGACCCGCAGCTGCCCGGTGACCCAGTACCCCTCGACGCCGGCGTTGAACCGGGACGAGATCACGATGAAGTCCTCGGCGACCCACTCGCCGCTCGTGGTGACCTTCTGACCGCCGAGCGGCTCGGGCAGGTACTGCCCCGGTTCGACCACGTCGGTCAGCGGGCGCACCTGCTCGGTCGCGCCGGGCGGCGGCGGGTCGGTGTCGATCGCGCGCGCGAGCTGCCACTGTCCGAGCCAGGCGAAGACGCCGGCGACCACGAGGCAGAGCAGCATCACGCCGATCCAGCGCCCGCGCAGCATCACCTCGCGCAGCGTCGGCGGGAACTCCTGCGCCGGAGCGGGCACCGGCTCGGTCATCCCAGCTCGTACGGCGCGAGCACGACCTCGACCCGCTGGAACTCCTTGAGGTCGGAGTACCCGGTGGTCGCCATCGACTTGCGCAGCGCGCCGATGAGGTTGGCGGTCCCGTCGGCGACGGGTGCCGGGCCGAACAGGATCCGCTCGAGGTCGGCGACCCGGTCGACGGCGACGCGCCGGCCGCGGGGAAGTTCGGGGTGGTGCGCCTCGGCGCCCCAGTGGAAGCCCTGTCCAGGGGCATCCGTCGCGCGCGACAGCGCGACACCCAGCATCACGGCATCCGCACCCATCGCGAGCGCCTTGACCATGTCGCCGGAGGTGCCGACGCCGCCATCGGCGATGACGTGCACGTAGCGGCCGCCCGACTCGTCGAGGTAGTCGCGGCGGGCCGCGGCGACATCCGACACGGCGGTCGCCATCGGGGCGTGGATGCCCAGGGTCACGCGCGTGGTCGACGCCGCTCCCCCGCCGAAGCCGACGAGCACGCCCGCCGCGCCCGTGCGCATGAGGTGCAGGGCGGCGGTGTAAGTGGAGGCGCCGCCGACGATGACGGGCACGTCGAGGTCGTAGATGAACTTCTTGAGGTTCAGCGGCTCGACGGCGCTGGAGACGTGCTCGGCGGAGACGGTCGTGCCGCGGATGACGAACAGGTCGACGCCGGCGGCGACGACGGTCTCGTACAGCTCCTGGGTGCGCTGCGGGGTGAGCGAGCCCGCGACGGTGACGCCGGCCTCGCGGATCTCGGCGAGGCGCTGCTTCACGAGCTCCGGCTTGACCGGCTCGGAGTACAGCTGCTGCATCCGCACGGTGGCGGTCTCCGCGGGGAGCGCGGCGATCTCGTCGAGCAGCGGCTGCGGGTCGTCGTAGCGGGTCCACAGGCCTTCGAGGTCGAGCACGCCGAGCCCGCCGAGCCGGCCGAGCGCGATGGCGGTCGCCGGGCTGACGACGGAGTCCATCGGGGCGCCGAGCACCGGGATGTCGAACGAGAACGCGTCGATCGTCCACGCGGTCGAGACGTCGGCGGGATTGCGGGTGCGTCGCGATGGGACCACCGCGATGTCGTCGAACGTGTACGCGCGGCGCGCGCGCTTGCCTCGGCCGATCTCGATGTCCATGCTCACCCCTACAGCCTACCCGTGGTCGCCGGCGGCCCCTCTGCCGACGGGCTCGCTCGCCGCCCGCCGGCGGTAGGCGAATACGCGGAGGTAGGCCCCAGGGAGGGTTCATCCACCTGCGCTGGCGTGTTCGCCTACCTCGGCCGAGTGCACCGGGAGCCCACTCTTCCTGCACACAAGCCGCGTACGCGCATTCCGCCCACATTCGGCCCTTTCCCGGCCCGTCGGATGCCCGAGGCCGCCAGGCTCGTGCGTCATGAGAACTCCTCTGCTGACCTGGATGGAACAGCGGCACGGCATCGCGCACAGCTCGGACGCGCGCGCCGCCGGATACTCCGACTGGACTGTGCGCACGGCGGTCGAGGCGGGGACCCTCGAGCGGGTACGTCGATCGTGGCTGGTCAGCGCCGACTGCTCTCCGCAGCGCCGCGAAGCCGCGCAGGCAGGCGGACGGATCACCTGCATCACCGCAGCGCGCGAGAAAGGTCTCTGGGTTCCGGCGGCCGAGAACACGCACGTCGCGGTCGCGCCGACGGCATCCCGCAACGCGCGCGAGGGATTGCAGATGCACTGGGCGCAAGGGCCGCTCCCCGTGGCTCGCTTCAGCACCGAGGAGCCGCTGTTGAACGTGCTCTTCCACGTCGCGAGGTGCCTCGATCCCGCCGAAGCGGCCACGGTGTGGGAATCGGCGCTGCGCACCGGATCGGTGACCCTCACCCAGCTGCGACGGACGCAGTGGGGATCGCTGCGACCGGCTCAGGTGCTCGAGATGGTCGGCGCGCTGTCGGACTCGGGCGTGGAGACGACCTTCGTGCGGATCGCGCAGACGTGCGGCCTCGAGGTGCGCCAGCAGGTCGTCATCGACGGTCACCGGGTAGACGCGCTGATCGGCGAGCGACTCGTCGTCCAGCTCGACGGTTTCGAGTTCCACCGCGAGGCGAAGGACAGGCGGCGCGATCTGCGGCAGGACGCCCGGCTCGCTCTGCTGGGCTACACGGTGCTCCGCTTCGACTACCAGCAGGTCATGTTCGACGCGCGATACGTGATGGAGACGCTCATGAACGCGATCGCGCAGGGTCTGCATCTGTCACCCCGGCGCTGATCCGGGCATCCGGCGCAGGCGAACGCACGGACGTAGGCCGATCCACCCGACCTCCCGCCTACCTGCGCGTGTTCGCCTACCTCCGACGGGCGGTGGAACCGACCGGCCGGTGCGTCAGCGCGGCTCGGACATCCGCGCGAGCAGCTCGATGAGCAGCGCCTCGGCCACGGGCCGCGGCAGCCGCTCGAGCAGGGCCATCAGCGTGGCCATCGGCCGATCCGCCGACACCGATCCCGCGCCGGCGAGCCGCAGCAGTCGCCACGCCGCCGTCGGGCCGGGAACGCGCCCGCCCGGGCCGTAGCCGAGCAGCCGCAGGGTGGCCAGCAGCAGCCACGGGTCGGCCGCGGGCGTGCCGCGCACCTCATCGGCGGCGGCCGCGAGCGCGCGCGTGAACTCCCCGATCCGATGCTCGATCACGGGGGTGAGCGTGAGGTGCGCGCTGTGCGCGATCCGCACGCCGTTCTGCTGCACCAGACCGGGCTGCGGCTGGATCTTCCATCCGTGCCCCACCATCGCGTCGGCGAGGCGGTGCGGGTCGACGCGCTCGGATGCCGGCACGCTGTCGTCCGAGCCGAGCGCGATCGCCGGCCCGATCGGGTCGCCGATGACCCGCAGGCCGGGGATGTCGTCGACCGCGCTCCTGACGGCGTGCGCGACCCGGTGGATCGAGCCCGTCAGCCGCCGGTACCCGTCGTCGCCGAGATGCTCGATGATGGCCCACGCAGCGGCGAGCGGTGACGCCGAGCGCGAGCCGAGCAGGGTCGGATTGACGACCGGGTAGCCGGCCCACCCCGTCGTGGCGAAGTACTGCGCCCGGTGGCGGCGCCGGCCGCGCTGCAGCAGCACCGACACCCCCTTGGGTGCGTATCCGAACTTGTGCACGTCTGCCGAGATGCTCGTGACCCCGCGCACGCGGAAGTCCCATGCCGGCAGCCCCGGCCACCACGGCAGCACGAATCCGCCGAAGCACGCGTCGACGTGGCAGGAGATCCCCCGACCGGATGCCGCGGCCGCGACCTCTGCGATCGGATCGAGCAGTCCGGTGGGATACGACGGCGCGGAGACGACGACGAGGGCGACGTCGTCTCCGAGGCGCTCGATGAGGTCGGTTGCCGCGATCGTTCCGTCGGGCGAGCAGGGCACGGGATCGAACTCGAGATCGAACAGCTGCGCGGCCTTGATGAACGCGGCGTGCGCGGTGGCCGGGGCGACGAGGCGCGGACGGACGCCCCCCGCCGAGTCGGCATGCGACGTCCGCCACAGGTCGCGGGCCGTCTTGACCGCGAGCAGGCAGCTCTCGGTCCCCCCGCTCGTGACGGTGCCGACGACCGATCGGCTGCCGTGCAGCATCCGTCGGGTGAAGCCGATCACGTCGCGCTCCATCGCGGCGATCGACGGGAACACGGTGGGATCGAGGCCGTTGAGAGGTCGCGCGAGACGTGCCGCGGCGTCGGCCAGCTCGTCGAGTTCGGCGAGACCGGAGTCGTACACGTACGACAGCACCCTTCCGCCGTGCGTGGGCGCGTCTGCGGCGCGCATCCGGCGCAGACGATCGAGGATGTCGCTCACGCCGACGTCCCGACGATGTCGTGCTCTCGCAGCCGGTAGCGGGCGAGTGCGACGAGGCTGAGCAGCATGAGCGCCGCCGGGAGCAGGCTGAAAGCCACCGCGATGCCGGTCACGGCGGCATCCGGCTGGACGACCTCGACCGTGGCCGTGGTCTCGATGTAGCCGGTGGCCGCGAGCACGATCGAGAGCACCGTCGCGCCGAGTGCCATGCCCGTCGTCTCCCCCGCCGTCCACACTCCGCTGAACACCCCGGAGCGGTTGTCGTGTCCGCCTGCGCTGTGATCGTGCGCGATGACGTCGGGCAGCATCGCCATCGGCAGCGTCTGCATGCCCGCGTAGGCCGCGCCGGCGAGCGCGACGGGTGCGAGGATCCACCATCCGGGCGTCCAGATCATCACGCCGAGCACCGCGGTCGCCGCGAGGAACGCCGAGCTGGCGATCCGGAATCCGCGCTCTTTGCCGATGCGGTCTGCGACGATCTTCCACACCGGAGCCATCAGCAGAGCCGGAGCGATCAGCGCGACGAACAGCGGGGTCACCGCGCCCTCGTCGCCCAGCACCCAGCGCGCCACGAACTGCGCGGCCGCGAGCATCAGCCCGGTCGCGAGTCCCTGCAGCATGAACGCGCCGAGCAGCACGCGGAACGGCTGGCTCTCACGCAGTGCGGCTATGCCGTCGCGATAGTGCTTCGCGATCGATGCGCCGGGACGCACGGGCAGCATCGGGCGGGTGGGCGCGACGGTGGATGCGACGAACAGACCCACGCCGAGCAGCACGGCGGCCACGGCCGCCATCACGAGATAGCCCAGCAGCGGGTCGCCCTCGAACATGCCGCGGATCTCGGGCCCGCCGGCTCCGAACAGCAGGATCGCGACGGTCAGCATCACCACCCGCCAGGTGAGCAGACGGGTGCGCTCGCGATAGTCGTCGGTGAGCTCGGCCGGCAGCGCGATGTACGGCACCTGGAACAGGCTGAAGCATGTCGCTGCGAGCATGAACGCGATGAGCACCCAGGCGCCTGAGGCCACCGGTCCGATGCCGGCGGGCACGGCGAAGGTCAGCACGAACGCGATCGGCAGGCCGATCGATCCGATCAGCATGAGTCCGCGACGCGATCCGGAGCGCGCGAGCGCCGTGTCGCTGAGCCCGCCGATGACCGGGTCGATCAGCACGTCCCACACCTTGGCGCCGGTGACGATCGCGCCGGCGGCGAGCGCCGTCACGCCCAGCGAGTCGGTGAGGTAGTAGACCAGCACGAGGCCGGGCAGCGTGGAGAATCCTCCGGTGCCGAGCGAGCCGATGGCGTAGCGGGTGATCTGTCCGCGAGTGAGCGTGTTCGACGCTGAGCGCATGCGGCTCACTCTAGTGGTGGGTGCGTGCGCGTCGTCCGGCCCGGCCGAGGCAGAAGAACCTACTTCTTGTAGTTGGGCGCCTCGACGACGATCTGCACGTCGTGCGGGTGCGACTCCTTCAGCCCCGCCGCGGTGATGCGCACGAAGCGGCCGCGCGCCTTGAGCTCTTCGATGGTGCGCGCGCCGACGTAGAACATCGACTGACGCAGACCGCCCATCAGCTGGTACGCCACGGCCGAGAGCGGACCGCGGTACGGCACCTGCCCCTCGATGCCCTCGGGGATGAGCTTGTCGTCGCTGGGGACGTCGGCCTGGAAGTACCGGTCCTTCGAGTACGAGGTCTGCTTGCCGCGGGTCTGCATGGCGCCCAGCGACCCCATGCCGCGGTACTGCTTGAACTGCTTGCCCGACTGGAAGACGATCTCGCCCGGCGACTCGTCGGTGCCGGCGAGCAGCGAGCCCAGCATGACGGCGTCGGCCCCGGCGACCAGCGCCTTGGCGATGTCACCCGAGTACTGCAAGCCGCCGTCGGCGATCACGGGCACACCGGCGGGGCCGGCCGCGAGGGACGCCTCGTAGACCGCGGTCACCTGCGGCACGCCGACACCGGCGACCACGCGGGTGGTGCAGATCGACCCGGGGCCCACACCGACCTTGACGGCGTCGACGCCGGCATCCACCAGAGCCTGCGCACCCTCGCGGGTCGCGACGTTGCCGCCGACGATGTCGATGTGCTCGAAGGTGGGGTCGGCCTTGAGCCGCTTGACGAGCTCGATGACGCCCTGCGACTGGCCGTTGGCGGTGTCGACGACGAGAAGGTCGACACCGGCATCCCGCAGCGCCTCGGCGCGCTCCCACGCGTCGCCGAAGAAGCCGATCGCCGCGCCCACGCGCAGGCGGCCCTGGTCGTCCTTGGTGGCGAGCGGGTACTTCTCGCTCTTGTCGAAGTCCTTGATCGTGATGAGGCCCGCGAGCGTTCCGTCGGTGTCGATCAGCGGCAGCTTCTCGACGCGGTGCTTCGCGAACAGGGCGATGACCTCGCCGGCGGGAACCCCGACGGGAGCGGTGACGAGGTTCTCGCTCGTCATGACGTCCTTCACCAGCGTGGTCTGGCGCTCGAAGCCCGAGACGAAGCGCATGTCGCGGTTGGTGATGATGCCCACCAGGTGGCCCGCCTCGTCGACGACCGGCAGCCCCGAGATCCGGTAGCGCGCGCACAGGTTGTCGACCTCTTCGACGGTCGCGTCCGGGGTCGTGGTGATCGGGTCGGTGATCATGCCCGACTCGCTGCGCTTGACCCGGTCGACCTGCGCGGCCTGGTCGGCGATCGACAGGTTGCGGTGCAGGATGCCGATGCCGCCCTCGCGCGCCATCGCGATCGCCATGCGGGCCTCGGTCACCGTGTCCATCGCGCTGGAGAGCAGTGGAGTGGCCACGGAGATGCGCCGCGTGATCCGGGAGGAGGTGTCGGCCTCACTGGGGATGACGTCGGTGTGCCCTGGAAGGAGGAGCACGTCATCGTAGGTGAGTCCGACGAAACCGAACGGGTCGTGCTGCTGCATCAAAGCGTGCTCCTCTGCGCCGGAGGCGCGATCGAATGGCGAATGCGCGGGGACGTCTGCGACCGGAGATGGTGTGACGGTGTATAGATTCTAAGCGCGCTCGCGCCCGCGTTATTCCGAGAACGCCGAGAACGTCGGGAACGCCATGCACGTCAGGTCGGACACTCCCGAGATTCCGATCAGGACACGGATGGTGCGATGCGTGCCGACGACGGGATACGCTCAGTGCGACGTCCAAGCGGAGCGACGACCCGAAGTCGCTCGATGCACTCGATGTGGAGGATGCGTGGGACTCAGAACTGCGGCGCTTCAGCGCCCCCGAAACGGTGTGCTCGCGCTGCTCGCGATGCTGCTCGCCGCCTTCCTCGTCTTCGGCATGCCGGCCGGTGCCGCGCATGCGGAGACGACGCCGGACGGTCAGGAGGTCACCGACTTCTACTTCGCCGGCAACATCACGTACAAGGGCGAGCCGATCGAGGGCGTGAAGCTGGCGGTCGACGGCAACGGCTTCACCGGCGAGACGCAGACCGGTGCCGACGGCAAGTGGAAGCTCTACGTGCCCGAGAAGAAGAAGTACACCATCGCGGTGGATGAGGACACCCTCCCCAAGGGCGTCATCGTCGACACCTCGCAGCTGCCCGAGGGCGTGACCGCCGTCGACGGGACGAGCGGCTCGTTCGAGGCGGAGTTCGGCCTCACCGGCACGAAGATCGTCAACCTGTTCCTCGGACAGGGTGAGCGCGTCACCGTCTCCTTCCTCGACCAGCTCATCTCGCGCACCATCGGCGGCATCAACTTCGGTCTGCTGCTGGGCCTCGCCTCGATGGGTGCCGCGCTGATCTACGGCACCACCCGCCTCTCCAACTTCGCGCACGGCGAGATGGTCACCTGGGGCGGCGTCGTGGTGGTGCTGTTCACATCGTTCTGGAACCTGCCGCTGTGGGCCGGGATCATCGCCGCGGTGATCGGCGGCGGTGCGCTGGGCTGGGCGATGGATGCCGGGATCTGGCGCCCCCTGCGCCGACGCGGTCTCGGCATCGTGCAGCTGATGATCGTCAGCATCGGACTCTCGCTCGCGCTGCGCTACGTGCTGCAGTACATGATCGGCGGCGACACCGCGCAGCTGCCCGGTTCGAGCCCCGCCCCGATGCGGCTCGGCCCGATCTCGCTGTCGTACATCGACCTCATCGCGATGGCGATCAGCCTCGCCGCCATCCTCGGGATGGCCTACTTCCTCACTCGCACCCGCATCGGCAAGGCCACCCGCGCGATCTCCGACAACCCGCAGCTCGCCGCGGCCTCGGGAATCGACGTCGACCGGGTGGTGCGGATCGTCTGGATCATCTCGGGCTCGCTCGCGGCGCTGTCGGGCATCCTCTGGGCCTACTTCCGTCCCGGTGTGAAGTGGGACATGGGCATGCAGATGCTGCTGCTGATCTTCACCGCGATAACGCTCGGCGGCCTGGGCTCGGCGATCGGCGCCCTGATCGGATCGCTGATCGTCGGTATCTCGGTCGAGGTCTCGACGCTGCTCGGCGTCCCCTCCGACCTCAAGTACGCCACCGCCCTGGTCGCGCTGGTGGTCATCCTCCTGGTCAGACCGCAGGGTCTGTTCGGTCGCAAGGAAAGGCTGGGCTGACGCGTGGACTTCGGATCGATCTTCGGCAACACCGCCGCCTACCTGTTCAGCCCGGTCACCATCGCGTACGCCCTGGCTGCCACCGGCCTCGCGGTGCACTTCGGCTACGCGGGACTGCTCAACTTCGGCATGGCCGCGTTCATGGCCGTCGGCGCATACGGCTACGCCATCCCCGTGCTCACCCTGGGCGCGCCGTGGTGGCTGGGCATGCTCATCGGCCTGGCCGGCGGTGCGCTGTTCGCGCTGCTGCTCGGCATCCCGACCCTGCGCCTGCGCGCCGACTACCTCGCCATCGCGACCATCGCGACCGCCGAGGTGGTGCGTCTGCTGTTCCTCACCCGTCTGTTCGAGGACGTCACGGGCGCGGCCGGAGGCCGCAGCGGCTACCACGAGGGCTTCCGTGCGGCGAATCCCATCCCGGAGGGCACCTACGGGTTCGGCCCGTGGACCTACAACGCCACGGAGCTGTGGAACATCGTGTTCGGCCTGATGCTGCTGGCCGTGTCGATCCTGCTCGTCTGGGCGCTGATGCGCAGCCCGTGGGGCCGCGTGCTCAAGGGCATCCGGGAGGACGAGGACGCGGTGCGCTCGCTCGGCAAGAACGTGTTCGCGTACAAGATGCAGGCGCTCGTCGTCGGCGGCGTCATCGGCGCCGCGGGCGGCATCGTCTTCGTGCTGCCCTCGGCGGTCGTGCCGGGCAGCTACTCGACGTCGCTGACGTTCTTCCTGTGGACGGTGCTTCTGCTCGGTGGCGCGGCGACGGTCTTCGGCCCGACGCTCGGCGCCGTGCTCTTCTGGGTGCTGTTCGCCTTCCTCGGCAATCTGCTCCCCCAGATGGCGACGGCCGGCTACCTGCCGATGTCGTCGTCGCAGGCCGAGATCGTGCGCTGGATCCTCGCCGGTGTGGCGCTGATGCTGATCGTGATCTATCGCCCGCAGGGCATCCTCGGAGACAAGAGGGAGATGACCTTTGTCAAATGAGAATCAGCCGGTCGGGGCTGCGGACGCGGCCTCCGTTCCGGTCAAGCGCCAGAAGTCGACCGGCCTCGCGAAGGGGCCGGCGGCCCCCGGGGTGGCGAAGGTCGATCCGATCCTCGTCGTCGACGGAGTCGAACGTCACTTCGGCGGCCTGACGGCCGTCAACGTGGAGCACCTCGAGATCCCGCGCGGTGCGATCACCGCCCTGATCGGCCCCAACGGCGCCGGCAAGACGACGCTGTTCAACCTGCTCTGCGGTTTCGACCGGCCCAGCAGCGGCACCTGGCAGTACGACGGGAAGAACCTCGCCGGCATCCCCTCCTTCAAGGTGGCGCGGATGGGACAGGTGCGCACCTTCCAGCTCACCAAGGCGCTGTCGCTGCTGACCGTGCTCGAGAACATGAAGCTCGGCTCGCCCGATCAGCCGGGCGAGCGGTTCTGGGCGAGCCTGGTCCCCGCCATCTGGAAGAAGAAGGAAGTGGAGATCGAGCGGAAGGCGCGGGAGCTGCTGACGCTCTTCAAGCTGGATGCCAAGGAGAAGGACTTCGCGGCCGCGCTCTCGGGCGGGCAGCGCAAGCTGCTCGAGATGGCCAGGGCGCTGATGAGCGACCCGCAGCTCGTGATGCTGGATGAGCCGATGGCCGGGGTGAACCCCGCCCTGACCCAGTCGCTGCTCGAGCACATCCTCGGTCTCAAGGACCGCGGCATGACGGTGCTCTTCGTCGAGCACGACATGCACATGGTGCGCCACATCGCCGACTGGGTCGTGGTGATGGCCGAGGGCCGCGTGGTCGCCGAGGGCCCGCCCGAGACGGTCATGGAGGACCCGGCCGTGGTCGACGCGTACCTGGGCGCGCATCAGGATGTGGATCTCGGTGCGGTCACCGGCCGGATCGTCATCCCGGACGACGCCGGCTCGGGAGCCGCCGCGACGCGGCTGCGCGAGAAGATCGAGGCCGAGGCCGAAGCCGAGCTCGAGGCGGATGCCGAAGAGGAGAAGAAGTGATGGATGCCTCCGACGAGGTCGTTGTCGAACTCACGAACGTGCACGCGGGCTACCTCCCGGGTGTGAACATCCTCAACGGTGCGAATCTGGTCGCCCGCAAGGGCGAGCTCATCGGGATCATCGGACCGAACGGCGCGGGCAAGTCGACGCTGCTGAAGGCGATCTTCGGCATGGTGCAGGTGCGCGACGGCGAGATCACGCTGAACGGGTCGAGCATCGTGGGCCTGACGGCCGACAAGCTCGTGTCGAAGGGCGTGGCGTTCGTGCCGCAGACCAACAACGTGTTCCCCTCGCTGACCATCGCCGAGAACCTGCAGATGGGTCTGTACCAGAACCCGAAGATCTACGCCGAGCGTCTCGAGTTCGTCACCGGGATCTTCGCCGAGCTCGGCACGCGCCTGAACCAGCGCGCCGGCTCGCTGTCGGGCGGCGAGCGCCAGATGGTCGCGATGTCGCGTGCCCTGATGATGGACCCGTCTGTGCTGCTGCTCGACGAGCCCTCGGCCGGCCTCTCGCCCGTGCGCCAGGATGACGCGTTCATTCGCGTCTCCGACATCAACAAGGCGGGCGTGACGACCATCATGGTCGAGCAGAACGCACGCCGCTGCCTGCAGATCTGCGACCGCGGGTACGTGCTCGACCAGGGCCGGGATGCCTACGAGGGAACCGGCCGCGACCTGCTGAACGATCCGAAGGTGATCGGCCTGTACCTGGGGACGCTCGGCCAGGACGCCGCCTGACACCTGATTCCGCTGTCACCCGCGCTCTGCGGCCGGGCATGAAGAAAGCCCCGGATGCCGATCGGCATCCGGGGCTTTCTCGCGCTGCTTACTTGATGCGGGTGTTGTTGTTGTCGGCGCCGTACTCGTACACGCCGATGGCCGCGCCCTTCGGGTCGTTGTTCTCATCGAACGTGACCGAGCCGGACAGGCCCTCGTAGTCGGCGGTGCCGCCGTCGTTGATGATCTGCGCGCACTCCTCGAAGGTGGTGCACTTCTCGCCGTCGCCCTCGCCGCCGGAGACCTCGCGCATCTTCGAGGCGATGTCCTTGCCTTCGACCGAGCGTGCCTCGAGCGCTGCCAGCGCGACGAGGATCGTCGCGTCGTACGCCTCGGCCGAGTAGGTGACGTCGTTGATCTCGTCGTTGCCGGCCTCGGTCCAGACCGCGTTCAGCTGCTCGAGGAAGTCGTCGGGAAGCTCGGCGCCGGCGCGGGTGCCCTTGGAGCCCTCGAGCTTGATCGGCAGGTTGTCCTTGCCGTAGTTCGAGAGGTTTCCGTCGACCATGTACAGCTTGCCGGTGTCGATGCCGGCGTTGCCGAGCAGCGGGGCGATCGTCTTGAACTGCTCGTACGACACGATGGCCACGGCGTCGGGCTTGGCGGCCGAGACCGTCTGCACCTGGGCGTTGTACTGGCCGTCGCCCTGGTTGTACGAGGCCTCGGCGACGACCTTGCCGCCGGCGGACTCGAACGTGGCCTTGATCGCCTCTGCCAGGCCCGTGCCGTACGGGTCGTTCTGGTAGATGATGCCGAGGGTGGTGTTGCCGTCCTCGGCGATCTGGTTGCCGAGCACCTCGCCCTGCAGGTTGTCGCTCGGCGCCGTGCGGAAGTACATCGGGCTCAGACCCGTGAAGTCCGCCGACGTGTTCGACGGCGATACGGTGACGATGCCCGCTCCGACGTTGCTGTCGAGGATGAGCTTCGAGACCGACGACGATGCCGCACCGATCATGGCGGTGATCCCGGCGCTCTGCAGCTTGGTGATGGAGGTCTCGTACGCCTTGTTGTCGAGGTCGCCCTCGTCGGCGTTCGTGAGCTCGACCTGCACGCCGGCGTCGACGTCGTTGATCTGCGAGACGGCGAGCGCGACACCGGCCTCCATGGGAGCGCCGAGGAACGCGAGCTGGCCGGAGACCGGCAGCAGCGAGCCGAGCTTGAGGGTGAGATCCGCCGCTGCGGGCTTGTCGCCTGCCGGCTCGTCACTGGGGTCGTCTGCGGGCGTGCTGCTGCAGCCCGCGATGATGAGTGCGGAGGCGCTGACCATCGCAGCCGCCGCGAAGATCCTCGCCGGACGCGAGCCCTTCATTGCGTTCATGTTGCTCCCTTGCGTAACTGAACGTGGATATCCACATCGGGTGCTCTCACCCTATTGGTTCGCGCGCGCGCGTTCTGTCTCGGTCGCCTAACGATCGCGCCGGGCGCGGCGCCGGCCGCTCAGACCGGGTCGACGGATGCCGCTGCGCGCGAGCGACCGTTGTGGATGAGCAGGTCGGCGACGAACACGAGGATCGCGATCCACACGATGATGAAGCCGATCCAGCGCTCCAGCGGCATGGGCTCCCCCAGCAGCGCCCACCCCACCACGAACTGCATGACCGGGGTGATGAACTGCAGCATCCCGACCAGGCTCAGGTCGATGCGTCGGGTCCCGGCGGCGAACAGCAGCAGCGGCACGGCCGTGGCGACCCCGGCGCCCGCGACGAGCAGGGTGTGCAGGGGCGAGACCTGACCGAGCGTGATGCCGTCGGTCTGGGCGACGACGATGAGCGTCACCACGGCGATCGGGATCAGCCAGAACGATTCCAGGGTGAGGCCGCTGATGGCATCCACCGCCGCGCCGATCTGCTTCTTCACCAGCCCGTAGATGCCGAACGAGGCGGTGAGCGTCAGGGCGATCCAGGGGAAGGCGCCGTACGCGACGACGATGACCACCACCGCGAGCGCCGCCACCGCGATCGCGATCCACTGCAGCCGGCGGATGCGCTCGCGCAGCACGAACACGCCCAGCAGCACGGTGAAGATCGGGTTGATGAAATAGCCGAGGCTGGTCTCGATGACGTGCCCGGTGAGCGTGCCGATGAGGAACGTCTGCCAGTTGACGTAGATGAGCACTCCGGCCAGGGCCGTCCATCCCAGCAGCCGCGGCTGACGGACGATGGCGATGAGCGCCGGCCATCCGCGCGTGACGGTGAGCAGGATGCCGCAGAAGACGAACGACAGCAGCACCCGCCAGGCGACGACCTCCCACGGGCCGGTCGGCACGAGTGCCAGGAAGTACAGCGGCAGAGCACCCCAGAGCAGGTACGCCCCGATCGTGTAGAGGATCCCGCTGCGGCTCGTACTCACCGACACAGCCTAGCGGCGGGAGTCGCCCCGTCCCGGGGCGGGGCGCGACGACAGAGGGCCCGGATGCCATGGCATCCGGGCCCTCTGGGAGCTGGTGTCGAACCGCGTCAGCGGACGACGACGGCGAGCACGTCGCGAGCCGAGAGCACGAGGTACTCATCGGCGCCGAACTTCACCTCGGTGCCGCCGTACTTGCTGTAGAGCACGCGGTCACCCACGGCGACGTCGAGCGGAACGCGGTTGCCGTTGTCGTCGATGCGGCCGGGGCCCACTGCCACGACCTGGCCCTCCTGGGGCTTCTCCTTGGCGGTGTCGGGGATGACCAGACCGCTTGCGGTGGTCTGCTCTGCCTCGACCTGCTGGATGACGATGCGGTCCTCGAGCGGCTTGATGGAAACCGACACGGTGTACCTCTTCTTTCGTGACTGTGTTCACAAGATCATTAGCACTCTCGTGGTGAGGGTGCTAACTCCAGTCTATGCCGACGGCTGGCACTCACGCAATGCGAGTGCCAGCCGTTCGGCATGCTCCATCTCTTACGCGGTGGGCCCAAATGGCCGCGACCCACCCCACGAGGCGGCCATACGGGCCCAGCCGACGAGCGGGCTCACGGCACGCGGCTCCGCGCGCCCCGCCGTAGGCTGGGCGGGTGGAGATGTCTGAGCTGACGGCGTTGCTCACGCGTGAGGGTCTCGCGCTGCTCGACGAGACCGGGAGCGTCGAGTCGTCGGCCGACGTCGCACGGTCCGTATCGCGGCTGCGCGCCGCCGGCCACTCCCCCGACCTGGTCTCGGCCGTGGTCGGCCAGGCCCGCCTGCGGGTGAAGGCGCGGCCGAAGTTCGGCGAGTTCGCCGACCGGATGCTGTTCACCCGGGCCGGGCTCGAGCAGGCCACGCGCCTGAGTGTCGCGACGATGCACGCGATCCGGCTGCGGCGCGCCGGGATCACCCGCGTCGCCGACCTCGGCTGCGGCATCGGCGGCGACAGCCTCGCCTTCGCGGGCGCCGGTCTCGCTGTCGAGGCGGTGGATGCCGATGAGGTGACCTCGGCGATCGCCGCGTACAACCTGGCACCGTTCCCCGACGCGAGCGTGCGTCAGGGGACGGCCGAGACCAGCCTCCCGGAGGAGGGCGCCGTCTGGCTCGACCCCGCTCGGCGGACGGCCGGGCACAGCGAGACGACGCGCACCTCCGCCGCCGACTGGTCGCCGTCGCTGGACTGGTGCTTCGAGGTCGCGCGCGAGCATCCCGCCGGGATCAAGCTCGGCCCCGGCCTCGATCGAGATCTCATCCCCGACGACGTCGAAGCGCAATGGGTGAGCGCGGACGGGAGCGTGGTCGAGCTGGTGCTGTGGAGCGGCGAGCTCGCGCGTGCGGGCATCCGGCGCTCTGCCCTGGTGATGCAGGCGGGCGAGACGCACGAGATCACGGCCGCGGCCGACGCCGACGACGAGCCGGTGCGCCCGCTCGGCGCCTACCTGCACGAGCCCGACGGCGCGGTGATCCGCGCCCGGTTGATCGGCGAGGTGGCCCGGAGGCTGGAGGCGGGGATGGTGGATGAGCAGATCGCGTACCTCACCGGCGACGCGGCGCTCACCTCCCCGTTCGTGCAGTCGTTCCGCGTGCGCGAGACCATGGCCGCCCATGTGAAGACGATCAATCAGGCGCTGCGCGCCCACGGCATCGGGCGACTGGAGATCAAGAAGCGCGGCATGGACATCGACCCCGCGGCATTCCGGAAGAAGCTGAGCCTGAAGGGATCGGCGGCGGCGACGCTGATCCTCACCCGGACGACGTCCGGCCGAGTGGCGATCCTCGCCGACCGGGTCTGATCAGCCCTCCGACGCACCCGCGCCGTCGACGGTGCCGCAGTATCCCGAGTCGACGTCGCAGACGATCGAATCGGGGATCCGGATGACCGTCAGCGTCGGACCGCGGCTGCTGGACTCACGCACCTCGTACGTCGCGTTCTGAACCTGCAGGAAGTAGACGCCGTCGGATGGATCGCAGGACTGCACGACGGCATCTGTCGCCGTATCGACGGCGTAGACGCAGGTGCGCTCGTCCTGCGAGATGAAGACCGGCACGTCACCGTCGTAGCCGATGATCTGCAGGGAGCTCGGAACCACGCCCTCGGCTTCGAGCATGCTGATGTAGCGCCGCTCGTCGGGGGTGTACTGCACCTCCCAGTCGAAACCCGCCGCCATGTCGTACCGCTGCACGATCAGCGCCTCGCGCCCGGCGATGTCGGTCACGAGCGACGCCCAGTACGACCACTGCGCATCGCCGTCCGACCGGTTCAGCGAGACACCCACGGGCTGCGCGTAGGGCGTGTCCTCGTCCGGCGGCGGCATGCACTGGTGATCGCTGCGGTCGACGACGTGGATGGCGAGGCAGGTCTCCTCGCCGTCCCGGGCGGATGCGCGCCACACCGCGGCGCCGTACCGCTCACCGAGGTACGTCATCGACCCCGGATCGAAGCGCGCGGTCTCCTCGATCTCGGCCATGGCCTTCGCCTGCTCGGCCGTCATGGCCGGCGTGCCGTCGCGGCTCAGCAGCATCCAGGCGCCGCCGAACCCGAGCAGGAGGGCGATCAGCGTCGAGAGGACGAGCGCCGCGACACTCGGACGTCGACGCGTCGGCGCCGCGTCCGGTCCGGTCGGGTCGGCCGGCTGCTCGTCCGGCTCGTCCGGCGCACGCTGCACGGACTCGCCGAAAGCTGCCATCGATGCCGGCGGCCCAGCCTGCTCAGTCGCCCCCGCCAGACCCGCCGGCTCCGTCGCCGACACGGGATCATGCCCCGCCGACCCAGCGACCGGCATGGTCTCGGCCCCGGCGGCGGCACGGGCATCCAGATCCCGCAGCTCGGCAAGCTCCGCCTCGGTCACCCCGCCGCCCGCGGCGAACGCCCGGCGCTGCAGCTCACGTCGTCGTGAGCTCTCCGCCTGGTTCAGCATCCATCACCCCAGTTTCTCGAGCTGCATGGCCGCCCACACCAGCCACCCCGCGCTGAACAGGGTGGCGCACGATCCCAGCACCAGCGCCCACATCGCCACCGACCGGTTCTCGACCGGACGGCGCAGCGACATGATCGCGGAGATCACCGCGATGATCGCGACGGGAATCCCCCAGCCCACGAACATCGACGTCGCGAGGGCGACGATCGCCGCGACCAGCGCCCACGGGGCGAGACGGGCGTCGTCGACGGGAGTCGCCCCGGTCGACGGCTCCCATTCCAGGGGCGACGGCTCGTCGGCATCCGGATGCGCGGCCGCGGTGCGCTCGACCGGCACCGGCGCGGTCGGCAGCTTGGCGTACCGCTTCGACGCACCGGGCACCGCGGCACCGCCGCCTGGCCGCTCGACCTCGGGAGTGGGCTGCTCGATGCGCGGGTCGCTCATGCCGGACTCACCTGGATCTCGGTCACCGGCAGCGTGGAATCGGCGCCGAAGCCGAGCGTCGACGGCCCGCGGCCGTTCGCGATGAGCTCGGCGGCGAGGCCCGCGATCATGGCTCCGTTGTCGGTGCACAGCGACAGCGGCGGGATGCGCACGGCGACCCCGGCTGCCGCCGCCCGTTCGAGGGCGACCTCACGCAGCCGTCGGTTGGCGATCACGCCGCCGCCCAGCAGCAGACGTGGCACACCGCGGTCTTCGCACGCGGCGAGCGCCTTGGTGACGACCACGTCGATCACCGCCTCGCGGAAGCTCGCGGCGACGTCCGCCACCGGCACCTGTTCTCCGGCCGCCTCAGCCCGCTCGACCCAGCGCGCGACGGCGGTCTTCAGACCCGAGAACGAGAAGTCGTACCGGTGTTTCGCCATGTCGGATGCCTTCGACAGCCCGCGCGGGAAGCGGATCGCCCTGGGGTCGCCGTCGGCGGCCGCGATGTCGATCTGCGGCCCGCCCGGATACGGCAGGCCGAGCAGCCGGGCGACCTTGTCGAAGGCCTCGCCCGCGGCGTCGTCGACGGTCTCGCCGAGCAGCTCGACGTCGGTCGTCAGGTCGCGCACGTGCAGCAGCGAGGTGTGCCCACCCGAGACGAGCAGGGCGATCGTGGGGTACTCGAGCGGCGCGGTGGCGCGATCGTCGGAGGTGAGGATGTCGGCGGCGATGTGCCCGACGAGATGGTTCACCGCGTACAGCGGCTTTCCGAGCGAGACCGCGAGGCCCTTCGCCGCGCCGACGCCCACCATGAGCGCTCCGGCGAGGCCGGGTCCGCTGGTCACCGCGACCGCGTCGAGGTCATCGAGCGTGACTCCGGCCTCGGTCAGTGCGCGCTCGATCGACGGCTGCAGCGCCTCGAGGTGCGCGCGTGCGGCGACCTCGGGCACGACGCCGCCGTAGCGGGCGTGCTCGTCCATGCTCGAGGCGATCGTGTTCGACAGCAGCTGCCGGCCGCGCACGATGCCGATGCCGGTCTCGTCGCAGCTCGTCTCGATCCCGAGCACCAGGGGTCCGGTCATGCGCTCGCCTCCTCTGCGGCATCCGGATCTGCGGCATCCGGATCTGCGGCATCCGCCCACGACCGCAGGTCCAGGCGCATCACCACCGCGTCCACGTCATCCGGCTGGTAGTACCCGGGTCGCCGTCCCAGCTCGACGAAGCCCTCCGAGGCGTACAGCGCCCGCGCGACGGTGTTGTCGTCACGCACGTCGAGGAACAGCTCGCGCGCCCCGCGATCGAGCGCGGTCGCGATCAGCGCCCTCAGCAGCGCCCGCCCCCTCCCCCGGCCGCGCACCGACGGATCGAGCGCGATCGTCTGGATGTCGGCGTCCGACGAGCCCCGCAGCGCGCGCACGCCACCGTACCCGACCACGTGCTCGCCCTCGACGTCGACGAGGTAGAGGTTGTGCAGGCTCGAGATCTCGGCGCCCATCGTCTGCTCGCTCCACGCGTCGGCGGGGAATCCGCGCCGCTCGAGGTCCATGATCGCGGCGAGGTCGTCGAGGGTCGCGGTCCGCAGGGTCACGAGCTCACCCGCTTCGGAGCGCCCGGCTGCACGACGTCGGGCGAGCGCAGATAGAGCGGTTCGGCGTCGGCCAGCACACGGCCGGCCGCGATCGCCCTGGCGCCGACCCGGGCGAGTGCCGCGGCGGAGAGCTCGGTGGTCTCGTGCACCGGCTCGTCGAGCTCGACGCCGCGCTTCTCGAGACGGGTCGGTCGGACGAGTGCCGGGATGCCGTCGGCATCCACCCCGTCGAACACGCTCACCGCGATCTCGCGGCGGCGGGCGTCGGTGACCACCGCGAACGGTCCGTCCGCACTCGCGTCGAGAGCGATCGCGAGGTGACTGGGGATCGGGATGAGCGGCACCCCGCGACCGAGCGCGAAAGCGCGCGCGGCGGCGATCCCGATGCGCAGGCCGGTGAAGGGCCCTGGGCCCATGCCTGCCACGACATGCGTGATGCCCGGACGCACCACCTGGGCGAGCAGATCGCCGATCACCTCGGCGTGGCCGAGCGGATCGGGGGTGCTCGCCTCGGCGAGCGTGCGGCCGTCGGCGTCGACGACGGCGACGGTCGTTCCGAGCGAGGTGTCGACGGCGAGGATCACCCTCTCAGAGTAGCCGGGTCGTCCGTCGCGGCCGCGATGCGACCGCTGCCCGTTCTGCACCGCGAGCCCAGACCTCTGGCATCCGCCGTTCTGCTCGCTGGTCCCGAATGGCCGCCTCGCACGCGGCGATGCGGCCATTCGGGACCAGCGGCGCGCCGTGCGACGGCGCGCATGTCGTCACCGGTCGGAGGTCTCGCCGTCGGCGATCGTGACGGCGTCGCGACGAGGGCGTCCCCACCGGTCGCCGCCGAGCTCGCCGGCACTCTCGGCGCGCTGTGCGGCGAGCTCGAGGAGCTTGTCGTAGGCGAATCGCGCATCCAGCATGGTCGCCCAGCCGACGCTGGCCGAGATCCTGATCGCACTCGTGCTCTCCCGGCGATCCATCGCCGAGACGCGCTCGAGCAGGGTGCGCAGATGGTGGGTCACCGCCTCGTCACTCCCCGGTATCAGCACGAGCAGACGACTGTCATCGACGATCGCGATATCAGCCGTCGGCGGCAGGGCCGCGACGACCCGCGATCGGAACCTCGTCAGAAGCCGCGCGAAGTCAGACGCCCCCGAGGATTCACGCAGATCGCGCACGTCGTCGAGTCGCACATCGAGCAGCGACCACGCGGGCTCCTGATGGGCGCGCACACGATCGACGCGTTCGCGTATCGCCGCATCCGGAGCGTCCGAGCGGGCCGCCTGGCCGGTCGGCTGCATGCGCACGAGCAGAACGATGGTCAGCGTGGCCGTGATGCTCGTCACCATCGTGCCGATCACGTTCATGTCGCGAAGGACGGCGATCTGCTCCTCACCGGACGTCTGCGGGAACGAGATCGTCCAGACCAGGTTCAGCGCGGCGACGAGCACGAAGCCGCCCGAGGAGAGCATGAGCGGCAAGAGGATGTCACGCGGCACGCCCTTCAGCCGCACCAGATCGAAGGCGATCAGGCCCGCGAACACCCCGGCGCCGGCGAAGCAGACCCGGAAGAAGATGGGGAACACGTCGCTGTCGACGGTCAGCGCGAGCATGATCGGAACGAGGGCGACGAACATCACCGCGGCCGGCCACGCCGCCCGACGGCCGGCGAAGAGTCGCACACCCAGCCAGATCAGCGGCTCGGCGCACAGCAGCAGTCCGGATGCCAGCGCACGCACCGCCGGCAGCTCCAGCTCGATGGCCGCCACCCACATGTACGTCCCCAGCAGCCCCAGTGCGAACGCGGTCGACCAGGCCGCCGCCGCTCGGTCGGGGCGGTGCAGCAGAACCAGGCCGACGACCGCGGCCGTGCAGATCGTCACCACGGCCATGAGGGCCTGCGGCAGCCCGGCATACAGACCGGCGTACACGTGGACGTTGTCGCTCATCGACTCTCCTCGATCGGGGTCTCGCTGCCGGAGGCGCTCATCGCGGGGGCCGCGTGGGTGGGCAATCGCATCTCGACATGCGTGCCCTCGCCCGGCTGACTCGTGACGGTCAGCTCGCCGTGGTGCTCTTCGACGATGGCACGCACGATGCCCATGCCGAGTCCGGTGCCGGGGATGCCGCTGTGCACGGCATCCGATGTGCGGAAATAGGGTTCGAAGAGCCGTTCCAGATCATCGGCGGCGATGCCGACCCCGGTGTCCGAGATCGTGACCTGCGCCCGCTGATCGCGCGAAATCCCGAGTCGGATGAAGACGCTGCCGCCACCGGGGGTGTACTTGACCGCATTGCTCAGGATGTTGTCGATCGCCTGCCGCAGTCGGAAGGCGTCACCCGTGGTCATCAGCGTCTCGAGTCCGACGACCGACAGGTTCAGCCCCTTGCCGGCGGCGGTCGGCAGGAACAGCTCGACCGCGGCGTCGGCGAGCACGCGCAGATCCACGGGTTCGGGTTCGGTGAAGGCCGCACGGCCGGTCTCGAGGGCGGTGCTCACCAGATGCTGCATTCGTTCCCCGGCGCGCAGGACCACCTCGAGCTGCTCGTGCACCCGAGGCGGAAGATCATCGCGGTCGAGCAGCAGGTCGACGTGCCCGATGATGGCGGTGAGCGGGTTGCGAAGCTCGTGCGAGACGATCGCGACCATCTTCTGCCTGTCCGCACTCGCTTCGAGCTGCTCGGTGACGTCGTCGAGGATGAGCAGCGTCGTCTCGGTGTCGTCGGTCAAGGGCGCGGTCGGATGCGTGGTCGCATCCAGCGCACGCCATCGGCCGAGCGTGTCGTAGAGCCACACGCGTTCGGCCTGAAGCCGCTCACCACGGGCGGCACGGGCGAGCGTGGTGTGACCGCGACGCAGCGGCTCGCCTCGATGGTCGTCGTACTCGACGGCCTGAGCGGGCAGCTGAGCCCCGTACCGGTCTCTGCCGTACAGCGCGCGGTACGTCTCGTTCATCTTCAGGATGCCGCCGTCGCTGGCGACCGTGACGAGTGCGGTGTCGAGTGCGTCGATGATGTCGGTGACTCTGCGCTCGTGACCGGCGGCGCGGTCCGCCGTGCGGTTGATCTGGTCCGACTGCCGCCGCAGCAGTCGGCGCGTGGCCCGGCTCTGCCTCGCTCCGACCCGGATGCTCGTGCCGAGGAAGCTGAGAGCAAGGGCGGTGATGACCACCCGGACCGCGGTGTCGGAGGGCGTGCCCTGCCCGCCGGCGAATGCGGTGAGGCATGCGCAGACGAAACCGACCGCCGCGGCCACCACCCACCCCGCGTGGTAGGTGGCGAGCCAGGCCACGGGGATCACCCACAGGAAGCCGACCCGCATGTCCTGGGCGGAGACGGCGAAGCCGATCCCGAGGATGTCGAGGAACGGCACGACGATAGTGACCCACCCGGGCATCCGGTGCCAGGGAGCGAGGAACGCGCCGATCGTGACGAGCACGATCAGCGTCAGCCCCATCAGGAAGAGCGCATGTCCGAAGACGGCGGGCTTGAGCATCGCGATGATCAGCGCGACGCTCACCATGGCACCGGTGCAGATCATCTGCCAGCGCAGGATCGACGACGTACGGCGCATATCGCGGAATCTCCCCCTGCTCGCCTCGGGGACAAGGTTACCCGTGTCAACGCGCGCTCTCTGCGCACGTTGCGGACGACGACCACCGGTCACTGCGCAGAGAGCCTGTAACCGGCGCCGGGACCACGTTCGATGTACCGCGATCCGTCAGGGGTGTCTCCCAGTTTGCGCCGCAGCTCGAAGATGCACGCGTCGACCCTGGCCTTCTCTGACTCATCCACCTCGTACCACTCCCCGGTCGGTTTTCCGCGCATCACGAGCGCGAGATCGGATAGGTTGCGCACTCGACGCTTGGACTGCAGCAGGGTGGCCAGCACGTCGAACTCCGCCGGGCTGAGACGGATCTCCCGCTGGTCGACCAGCACCATGCCACTGCGCTGGTTCAGCGCGATGCCGCCGTATCGCAGCCACCGTTCCTCGTCGTCCTGCCCGGTCAGGTCGAGGTCTGCCGACGGGTTGCGCGCTGCGGCGCTCGCTGCCGCGGGGGCGCCCTCCGCTGCACCGGACGGACGGGTCGGCGCCTGCCCGGCCGATCCCGCGTGTCCGGCCGATCGGCGTGTGAGTGCCCCGATGCGTGCCCTCAGCTCCAGCGGGCGGACGGGAAGAGTCAGGAAATCGTCGGCACCGGCATCGAAGCCGTGCAGCACATCGGCCGGCTCGGAGAGGACAGACAGCATGATGAGATGGGTCGCGCTGGCGGCTCGGATGCTTCGTACGAGCTGCAGTGCCGCCGGCCCCGGCTCGTCGGCGACCAGAAGGGTGAGCCGCGGTGCCTGCTCGCGGATCACGGTGATGCTGTCCGGTTGCAGCGCGACGAGTGCGGGATGAAACCCCAGTTCTCGACACGTGTCGGCGAGCAGCTGGGCCAGTTCGAGGGCACCGCCGATGATCACCGCATTCGACTCTGAACCGTTCACCGCAAGCCAGCTCCCCGCGTCGTCGAGCAGCTCGCGCCGCTGCACAGATCACCGCCGTCACCGCCGCTGTTCCGTGCCGTGAGGGCGCGGAACCGGTCGTCGCGTCGAGCTGGGCTCGGGTTCTGATCCGCTCGCGTCGGTACCGATGAGACTATCGCGTCAAGGCCTCGTCCCACGACACTTTTCGGGTACGCGTCGGCGGAATTTCGACCGAACACGCGGGCGCGCCGGTCGGGCGTCTCATCCTTTCGACTGACGTGCACTTCACCCTTGCTCGCGATGTGCCGCAGGCGGCGCGCTGGTGGAGTGGATGTCATGCCAGATTCTGCGGTTCACCCCTCCTTCTCCGACCGGCTGACCTCGCGCCGAGGCGCGTGGGTGTCGCTCGGTCTCGCCCTGCTCGTGATGGTGCTGCTGTTCGGCGCGTTCGGCTCGGCCGAGGCCCCGGAGGGCAACGCCGCCGCGCCGCCGGACTCGGAATCCGCCCGCACGAGCGCGCTTCTCGATGAGTTCCCGAACGCGGATCGGCAGTCGGTGCTCGTCGTCACCACACGTGACGACGGGGCGGCGCTCAGCGATGCCGACCTCACCGGCCTGAAGGACCTGCTGCCCGTGCTCGACGAGCGGACGGATGCCGATGCCACCGGCCCCCTGGTGAGTGAAGACGGCAAGGCAGCCCTGCTCGTCGCCCCGATCACCGTCGGCGAGACGAACACCGCGACGGCGGAGGTGGTCGGCGACATCCGCGCGGACCTCACCGAGGAGCCGATCGACGGACTCACCTCGCAGGTGACCGGCGGGCCCGCGTTCGGAGCCGACGTGGCATCCGCCTTCGAGGGCGCGGACTTCACGCTGCTGCTCGTGACGATCCTCATCGTCGCCGTGCTGCTGATCATCACCTACCGCTCCCCGGTGCTCTGGCTGATCCCGCTCACCGTCGTCGCGCTCGCCGACGGCCTCGCCGGGCGGATGACCGCGGCCGCCGGATCGGCCTGGAACCTGCAGTTCGATGCCGGCATCATCAGCGTGCTGGTCTTCGGCGCCGGCACGAACTACGCCCTGCTGCTCATCTCGCGCTACCGCGAGGAGCTGCTCGAGATCGAGAACCACCGGCACGCCCTGAGCATCGCGTGGCGCCGGACGGCGCCCGCCATCCTCGCGTCGAACGTCACCGTGGTGCTCGCGCTGCTCACCCTCGTGCTCGCCGTCATCCCGGGCACGCACGGCCTGGGAGTGTCGAGCGCGATCGGCCTGCTGATCGCCCTGACTGCCGTGCTGTTCCTGCTGCCCCCGCTGCTGGCCGTGTGCGGCCGCGGCATCTTCTGGCCGTTCGTGCCGCGCCCCGGGCAGACCCGCACGCAGGGTCGCGCCTGGCGAGGCCTCGCCACCCGGGTCGTGCGCCGACCCGTCCTGAGCCTGATCGGCGGCGTGGCGCTGCTGGCCGTCATGGCCACCGGCTTGGTGGGCACCTCGGTCGGACTCGATCAGATCGAGAAGTTCCGCGTGCAGTCCGAGTCCGCCACGGGCCTCGAGGTGCTCTCGCAGCACTTCCCCGCCGGCGAGGCCCAGCCGATCCTCATCGTCACCGACAGCGACCGCGCCGACGACGTGCTCACCGCGATCGACGACGTGGCGGGCGTGGTGCGTGCGCATCCGGCCGGCGAGACCGCCGACGGGTCGCTGACGAAGCTCATGGTCACGAGCGAGTACGCCCCCAGCACGACCGAGAGCCTCGATCAGATCGCCGAGCTGCGCGATGCCGTGCACGCCGTCCCCGGCGCGGATGCCCTGGTCGGCGGCGCGGTGGCCACCGACCTCGACGCCCGCACCGGAAACCAGCAGGACCTGCTGCTGATCGCCCCGCTCGTGCTCGCCGTCAGCTTCATCGTGCTGCTCGTGCTGCTGCGATCGGTCGTCGCCCCGGTGCTGCTGCTTCTGGTGAACCTCGCCAGCGCGGTCGCCGCAATCGGCGCCGGCGCCTGGTTGAGCCGGGTGCTGCTGGGTCAGCACGCTCTCGACCTGCAGGTGCCGCTGCTCGCGTTCCTGTTCCTCGTCGCCCTCGGCATCGACTACACGATCTTCCTCGTGCACCGCGCTCGCGACGAGGCCGCGGCGCACGGCACGCGCGTCGGCATCGTCGAGGCGGTCACCCACACCGGCGGCGTGATCACCAGTGCGGGCATCGTGCTGGCAGCCGTGTTCGCGGCACTGGGAGTGCTGCCCCTGGTCACTCTCGGTCAGCTCGGCCTGATCGTCGGGGTCGGCGTGATCGTCGACACGCTGGTCGTGCGCACCGTGATCGTTCCCGCGATCTTCGCCCTCGTCGGCGACCGCATCTGGTGGCCGAGCCGCCCGACCTCTTCGCCGCAGAGCGGTTCAGAGGAAGAATCGACCCATGAGCCTCGTGAGCACGCCGCTGTCGCCCGGTGACGAGCCGGACGGTACGGCCGGGATGCCCGGTCGCGGGGGCGGCGCGGGTGACCAGCCCGGCGGCGGCGGCCGGATGCCCGGTCGCGGCCGCCGCGAGCGCGGGCACGGTGGCCGGATGGGCCCCACGTCTGCCGCCCCGACGGTGCGCGCGATGGAGATCGGCCAGCACGTCATCGCCGCGGGGCTCGCCGGGATCGGCGTGATCCGTGCGGTCACCGCGGGCACGCCGATCGCCGCGGCGATCATCGCCGGAGTGGCGATCCTCGCCTGGCACACCGCCGGAGCCCTGCTGCCGCTGCGCGCACGCGCGCACGGCGCGGCCGTCTGGTGGCTGGCGGGCTTCGCCGCCGTGTGGATCGCCGCCGTCGCCGTCTCGCCGGAGTTCGTGTGGATCGCCTTCCTGCTGTGGCTGCTCGCCGGGCACCTGCTGCCGCTGCGGTGGGGCCTGGTCTTCTCGGGGGTGGTCTTCGCGGTCGTCGTGCTCGGGCCGATCGTGCACCACGGCGCCACCAGCTACTCGAACATCTTCGGCCCGCTCATCGGCGGGATCTTCGCGTTCGGCATCTCGCGGGGGTATCTGCAGCTGCTGCGCGACGCAGCCGAGCGGGAGCGACTGCTCAGCTCGCTCACCCGCGCGCAGCACGAGATGGCCGAGCTGCAGGACGAACTCGCCCTCGCGCAGCGCGAAGCAGGTGCGATCGCCGAGCGCACCCGCATCTCCCGCGACATCCACGACACGGTGGCGCAGGGGCTCTCGTCGATCCGGCTGCTCGCCCACGCAGGAGCCGCGCGCAGCACCGATGCCGAAGCCGCCCGCACCCTCACACAGCTGGAAGACCTCGCGGGCTCCAGCCTCGGTGATGTCCGGCGCATCGTCGCCGCGCTCGCCCCCGCAGAACTCGATCAGAACGGGCTCGCCGAAGCGCTGGAGCGGATGCTCGAGCGCACCGAGCAGGAGGCGGGGCAGCAGTCGCCGCTGCGTACCGAGCTGCACGTCGACGAGTCTCTGCCGGCACTGCCGACGCCCGTCGAGGTCGCGCTGCTGCGCACCGCGCAGTCGGCGCTGGCCAACGTGCGGCTGCACGCCAAGGCATCCCGGGTCGTGGTCAGCCTGATCGACGACGCCGGATCGGTGCGACTCGACATCATCGACGACGGCACCGGATTCGATCTGCCCGGCTGGGAGCGCGACGTCGAGTCCGGCTCGTCGAGCTACGGGCTGCGCTTCATCCGCGCCCGGCTGCGCGAGCTCGGCGGCGGCCTCGACATCGAGAGCGCACCCGGCGAGGGCACCGCGATCTCGGTGTCGGTGCCCATCCACCCCGAACCGGTGTCACCGGCATCCGCGCAGACCGCAGCACCCGCATCCGAGCGCCCCGCGCCCGCGCACTCCACAGCGCCCGCACCCGCCGAGTCGCCCGAGACGAAGGAGACCCCGTGACCACCACCGTCCTGCTCGTCGACGACCATCCTGTCGTGCGCAGCGGCCTGCGCAGCGTGCTCGACACCGACACGGTCCGCGTGGTCGGCGAGGCGGCGACCGGTGAGGAGGCGATCGCCCTGGCGGGTCACCTGCGGCCCGACGTCGTGCTGTGCGATCTGCGCCTCGGGGCCGGCATCGACGGCATCCGCACCACCGCCGCGCTGCGCCGCCTCGACCCCGCACCCGCCGTGCTGATCCTCACGACCTTCGATCGTGACGCCGAGATCCTCGGCGCGATCGAGGCGGGCGCCGCCGGATATCTGCTGAAGGATGTCGCCCCCGAGGTGATCATCGACGGCATCCGTCGTGCGCGTGCCGGCGAGACGATCCTCTCCCCCGAACTCGCGGCCCGGGTGCTGCAGGGCATGCGCAACCCGCTGCCCAAGCTCACCGACCGTGAGGTCGAGGTGCTGCGGCTGCTGGCCACAGGAGCTGCGAACCGCGAGATCGCCAAGGCGCTCTTCGTGACCGAGGCGACCGTGAAGAGCCACATCGCCCACATCTTCACCAAGCTCGACGTCGACAGCCGCTCCCGCGCGATCCACGTCGCGCAGCAGGTGGGTCTGCTGTGAGCATGGCCGACGAGCCCCGCACGCCGCGCACCGCGGCGACCACCGACGCAGCACCCACCCGGCGGGAGTGGATCGCCCTGGCGGTGCTCTCGGTCGGGCTCGGTCTCATCGTGCTCGACGGCACGATCGTCGGCGTCGCGCTGCCCGCCATCATCAGCGACCTGGGCCTCGACCTCACCGACGCCCAGTGGGTCAACAGCCTCTACGCGGTGGTGCTCGCGGCGCTGCTGCTCTCGACGGGCAGCCTGGCTGACCGCTGGGGCCGCAAGCGCCTCTTCCTGGCCGGACTCGTGGTCTTCATGGGCGGCAGTCTGCTCGCCGCTGTCTCGGCCGATGCGGGCGCCCTCATCGGAGCCCGCGCCGTGCAGGCTGTCGGCGCGGCGCTGATCATGCCCTCGACGCTGTCGACGGTGAACGCCGTGTTCCGCGGCCGCTACCGGGCGGCGGCCTTCGGCGTGTGGGGTGCGATCATCTCGGGTGCGGCCGCCGTCGGACCTCTCGCCGGCGGGGCCCTGACGCAGTGGGCGTCGTGGCACTGGATCTTCCTCGTCAATCTGCCCATCGGGGTGCTGCTGCTCGTCGCCGCGGCGATCGTCGTGCCCGAGACGCGCGGTCGCAAGACCCGGCCCGGCGTCGACGTCGACGGCGCGCTGCTCAGCGCGATCGGCTTCGGCGCGCTGGTCTTCGCGGTCGTCGAGGGTCCCGATCTCGGATGGTGGATGCCGAAGCGCGCGCTGACGGTGTTCGGCTGGACCTGGTCGGAGGATGCCCCGATCTCGGCCGTGCCGGTGGCGCTGGCCCTCGCGATCGTCGCACTCGTACTGTTCGTGGTGTGGGAGCGGCATCGCGAGAAGGTGCAGCGCCAGGCGCTGCTGGATCTCGGGCTGTTCACGTTCTCGACGTTCTCGTGGGGCAACCTGACCGCTGCCATGGTCGCCATCGGCGAGTCGCGATCATCTTCGTCCTGCCCCTGTTCCTCATCAACGCGCTCGGACTCGACGTGATGGGCGCCGGCCTCGTGCTGGCCGCCATGGCGGTGGGCGCTTTCTTCTCGGGCGCCGCGGCCCGGCACCTCGCCGCGCGCTTCGGCGCTCCGGGCACGGTGCTGCTGGGCCTCGGGCTCGAGATCGCCGGCACGCTGGCTCTCGCGCTGCTGCTGCGCGCCGACAGCACCGGCTGGGTGGTCGCTCTGCCGCTGGTCGTCTACGGATTGGGGCTCGGCCTCGCATCGGCGCAGCTCACCGGCACCGTGCTGCAGGACATCCCGGTGGCCGTGTCGGGGCAGGCCTCGGCGACCCAGAGCACGGTGCGGCAGGTGGGCTCGGCGCTCGGCACGGCGATGGCCGGCACCGCGCTGTCGGTGTGGCTCGCCGTCTCGCTGCCCGCCGCGTTGGACGGCGCGGGGATCACCGGAGCCGCGGGCGATCGGCTCGCGGAGTCCACGCGGCTCTCAGCGGGGACGACGATCGCGCAGCTGCGCGCGCAGGGCGCGGGCTCAGCGTACGGCGAGCGGACCCAGACGGTGATCGATGCACTGGCCGGCGGGTTCGCCGACGCCACCCGCGGTGCTCTGCTGGTGGCGGTGGTGTTCCTCGTGCTGGGCTTCATCGGCGCGCTGCGCCTGAAGCGGGCGGCGGAGCGCTCGTAGGCGCGGGGGTCGCGCGCGGGCATGCCCGCTGGTCCCATATGGCCGCATCCCCGCGCACGAGGCGGCCATATGGGCCCACCCGAGAGAGAGAGAGAGAAAGAGAGCGAGAGAAACCCGCGTCAGCCCTCGACGCGGGTGACCGTCACGAATCGCGGGGCGTCGGCGTCGAGGTCCTCGTCGTCGAGCGACTCGGCTCCCCCGACGGGTCGCTCGATCTCGATGTCCCACCATGCATCGGCCACGGCGGATGCCATCGGCCGGCCCCACTCGATCACCACGACCGAGCGCACGAAGTCGATGTCGAGGTCGTCGAGCTCGGCGGCCGAGCCGAGCCGGTACGCGTCGACGTGCACGAGCGGTGCTCCCCCGACCAGCGACGGGTGCGTGCGGGCGATCACGAACGTGGGGCTCTGCACCGGCCCGCGCACGCCGAGACCCTCGGCGAGCCCGCGCGTGAATGTCGTCTTGCCGGCGCCGAGCGGACCGGTGAGGATCAGCAGGTCGCCGGGCTGCAGCTGCTCGCCGATGCGCAGGCCGAGGGCCTCCATGGCATCCGATGTGCGGATCTCGTGACGCCCGAGGAAGGCAGCATCCACCGTCATGAGTGCGACCTCCGCGGCACCCGGTCGCCGATGCGCGTGACGATCTCGTAGTTGATCGTGCCCGCGGCATCCGCCCATTCCGTCGCGCTGGGCTGACCCAGCGCCGGGTCGCCGAACAGCACCACCTCGTCGCCGGGGCGCACGTCGTCGTCGCCGACGTCGACGACGAACTGGTCCATCGCGATGCGCCCCGACACCGTGTAGCGGCGATCATTGATCACGACCGGTCCGGCGCCGGATGCCTGGCGCGGAACCCCGTCGGCATACCCGAGCGGCACGAGGGCGAGGGTCGTGTCGCGCTCGCACCGGTACGCGTAGTCGTATGAGACTCCCGTGCCGGCGGACACGCGGCGCACGGCTGCGACGGCGCCGCGCAGGGTCATCGCCGGGCGAAGCCCGACGTCCGCGGAGGTGCGATCGGCGAACGGCGAGAGTCCGTACATCCCGATGCCGATGCGCACGGCGTCGAGCCGCGCCTCGGGGATGTCGACGGCGCCGGCGGTCGCCGCGAGGTGGCGGAACTCGGGGCGGACACCGTGTGCCTCCGCCTGCGCGACGATCTGCTCGTACCGGGCCAGCTGCGCGCGGTCGTCGTCGCCGCTCGCGCCGGATAGGTGGCTGAAGATGCTGATGACCCGCACGCGTCCGAGGCGCTCGAGGCGTGCGGCCTCGGCGAAGACGCGGTCGAGCTCGGCGGGTGCGAGGCCGTTGCGCGACAGCCCGGTGTCGACCTTGAGGTGGATGGATGCCGGTGGCCGCGCCGCCTCGGAGGCCGCGAGCAGCTGCTGATACGACGAGATGCCGACCTCGATGCGAGCCTCGACCGCGTCGTCGAACCGGCGGTCGGGGGCGTGCAGCCACGCCATCAGGGGTGCGGTGATGCCGGCCCGGCGCAGCGCGAGCGACTCCTCGATCGTGGCCGTGCCGAGCCGGGTGGCGCCGCCGGCGAGAGCCGCGGTCGCGACCTCGGCGGCGCCGTGCCCGTACCCGTTCGCCTTGACCACGCCGATGACCGGCACGCCGGTGATCGAGCGCAGCCGGGAGACGTTGTGGGCGATCGCGCCGAGGTCGATGGATGCCTCACGGAACGGGGTGCTCATGCGCGCACTCCTCTGCTGTTCGCGCGTGCCCTCTCTCGCCGAGACCCCCAGTTCGCGCCGACACCCCTGCCTGCAGACGTTCGTACTCGGGGGTGTCGTGAGGAAGTGGGGGTGTCGGCGGAGGAGAAGGAAGAGGAGGTCATGTGTCGCTCCCTTCGGCGATCACGTAGGCCATGGCGAGGCCCGCGTCGTGCGTCATGCTCAGGTGCAGCGTCGTGATGCCGCGCTCGGCGACCACCGCCGCGGTCGAGCCGCTGAGCAGGAAGAGCGGCTTGCCCGACGGCTCGGCGCCGATCTCGATCTCGGTCCAGTGCACCCCGTCGCTGCCACCGAGCGCCTTGATCAGCGCCTCCTTGGCGGCGAACCGCGCGGCGAGCGAGGGCAGCCGGAGCCGCTGCTCGGATTCGGTGAACAGGCGCGGCAACAGCTTCGGTGTGCGGGTGACCGAGCGCTCGAACCGTGCGATGTCGACGAGGTCGATGCCGGTTCCGTGAATCACCCTCTCAGCCTACTCGGCGACCCGACGGGCCCCCGGCCCCGCCGCCGGCTCCCCCGGCCCCGGCGCCCACACAGATGGCGGCGCAGAGGACAGATGTCGGCAAGAAGGTGGCGTATGCGCCGACATCCGTTCATCGCGCATGCATCCGCTCGGCCCAACTCACGTCGCGAGTCCTCCTGCACATCTGCCCGATTCGGCCAGGCCATCCACAATCAGGGTCGAATCCGCCACACACCTGCCGACATCCGACGATGCTCGAGTGATGCTGGCGCCCAAAGACCTCCTCTCCCGCTTCGACGGGATCGCTCGTGGCGTGCAGCTCCAGCAGTACGGATGCAGCCGGCGCATCCTCGCCGATGCCGTGACCAACGGCAGCATCCGCCGAGTCCGTCCCGGTGTCTTCGCGCTGCCCACAACCGATCCGAGGGTCGTGACGGCAGCGGTGCACGGCGGCGAACTGACCTGCAGGGATGCCCTTCGGTCCCGCAAGGTGTGGGTACTGTCCAGCGCCGTCGAGGAGGTCCACGTCTGGGTCGGGCGCGCCGGCCGACGGCATCGTCATCCGAAGTGCACGTGCGTCACGCACTACTCCCCCGGCACCTCCGGCGTCGGATACGCCTCGGTCGCGACGGCCCTGATCCACGCTTATCGCTGCGTTCCGGCCGAGGAGTTCTTCGCCGCCTACGAGTCGGCCTGGAACAGCCGGCTGATCACGGCATCAGATCGGCGTCGAATCGCCACCGAGTTGCCGCAGACTGCCCAGTGGATGCTGCGCTTCGCCCGGTCCGATGCGCAGAGCGGGCTGGAGTCGCTGCTCCGGTTCCGGCTGCACCTGCTCGGCATCCGGCTCGACTGCCAAGTGGAGATTCCGGGCGTGGGTCGGGTGGACTTCGTCGTGGGCGGCCGGCTCATTCTCGAGGTGGACGGCCGCGAGAACCATCAGAACGCCGAGCGACGGCACACCGACCTCGTGCGCGACGCGGCCTCATCCGCCCTCGGGTACGAGACGCTGCGATTCGACTACGCGCTCGTCGTGCACAACTGGGACCAGGTCGTTCCGGCGATCACCGCGGCGATCGGCCGGATCGGCGACTGATCCTCCTGACGCGCAGATGTCGGCCCCGCATCCACTCCCCGCCACACAGATGTCGGCAGAAAAGACGGATGCCAGCAGCACCCGCCCATCTCCGCCGACATCCGTGAACTCCGCCGACATCCGTGCCCGGGGCGGTGGGGCGGCCGGGCCGGCAGGCCCCGCCTCACTCCACTGTGACGGACTTCGCCAGGTTGCGCGGCTGGTCGACGTCGAGGCCCTTCGCCGTGGCGAGCGCCATCGCGAAGATCTGCAGCGGCACGACGGCGAGCACGGGCTCGAACATGGCACCGGTGAGCGGGATGCGGATGACCTCGTCGGCGAAGGGCAGCACGGCGGCATCCCCCTCTTCGGCGATGACGATCACGCGAGCGCCGCGGGCGCGGATCTCCTGAATGTTCGAGACGACCTTCGAGTGCACGAGCGCAGAGTGGCGCGGCGACGGCACGATCACGAACACCGGCTGACCGGGCTCGATCAGCGCGATCGGGCCGTGCTTCAGCTCGCCGGCGGCGAAACCCTCGGCGTGGATGTACGAGATCTCCTTGAGCTTGAGCGCGCCCTCGAGGGCGATCGGGTAGCCGACGTGGCGGCCGAGGAACAGCACCGAGCGGGTGTCGGCCATCCAGCCGGCCAGCTGCGCGACGTGCTCCTGCTCTTCGGCGAGCACCTGGGCGATCTTCTCGGGCAGCGCCTGCAGCTCGGCCACGTCCGAAGCAGCAGAGTCAGGCAGCGAGCCGCGCACCCGACCCATGTGCAGGCCGAGCAGCAGCAGCGCGGTGATCTGCGCCGAGAACGCCTTGGTCGACGCGACGGCGACCTCGGGTCCGGCGTGGGTGTAGACGACGGCATCCGACTCGCGCGGGATGGTCGCGCCCTGCGTGTTGCAGACCGACAGCGTGCGCGCGCCGCGCTCGCGGGCGTACTTGACGGCCATCAGGGTGTCCATCGTCTCGCCCGACTGGCTGATCGAGATGACCAGCGTCTTGTCGCCGATCACCGGGTCGCGGTAGCGGAACTCGTGCGCGAGCTCGACGTCGACGGGCACGCGCGCCCACTGCTCGATCGCGTACTTGCCGACCAGCGCCGCGTACGAGGCGGTGCCGCAGGCGGTGATGATGACCCGGTCGATCCCGATGAACAGCTCGTCGAGACCGTCGAGCTCGGGGATGACGACCTGGTCGCCCTGCACGCGTCCGCGGATGGTGTTGGCGACGGCGTCGGGCTGCTCGGCGACCTCCTTGGCCATGAACGACGGCCAGCCGCCCTTCTCGGCGGCGGCGGCGTCCCACGACACGTCGAACGGCTGCGCCTCGACGGGGTTGCCGTCGAAGTCGGTCACCTCGACCGACGACGGGGTGATCGTGACCATCTGGTCCTGCCCGATGGCGAGCGCCTTACGGGTGTGCTCGACGAAGGCGGCGACGTCGGAGCCGAGGAAGTTCTCGCCCTCGCCGAGTCCGATCACCAGCGGCGAGTTGCGGCGAGCGCCGACGACGACGCCGGGCTGGTCTTCGTGCATGGCGAGCAGCGTGAAGGCGCCCTCGAGGCGGTTCACGACGGCGCGGAAGGCGGATGCGAGATCGCCGGATGCCCGGTACTCGCGCCCCAGCAGAGCCGCGGCGACCTCGGTGTCGGTCTCGCTGCGGAAGGTGACGCCCTCGGAGATGAGCTCGTCGCGCAACACGTTGAAGTTCTCGATGATGCCGTTGTGGATGACGGCGAGTTTGTCGTCGTCGGCCAGGTGCGGGTGCGCGTTCACGTCGGTGGGGCCGCCGTGGGTGGCCCACCGGGTGTGTCCGATGCCCGTCGTGCCGGCGGCGAGGGGGTGCTCGGCGAGCGAGTCGCGCAGCATGGCCAGCTTGCCGGCCTTCTTGCGCATGCCCAGATCGCCCTGCTCATCGATCACGGCGATGCCGGCGGAGTCGTAGCCGCGGTACTCGAGGCGGGCGAGGCCCGCGAGAAGGATGTCCTGGCTGGGCCGCGGGCCCACGTATCCGACGATTCCACACATGAGCTCAAGAATACGGCCCGGTATTTGAGAGGACGCCGTACGAAAGCGCGCGGACGCGCGCGAGCGCGTCGATAAGCTGACAGCCATGATGAGACGCTCCGAGCGCACCCGCGGCCCGGCGGGAACGGGGCGCGGCGCGCCGGGCATCCGACCCCCGCGACAGCGGAGCCGACGCGTGCTGGTGATCGTGGTGATCGCGGTGGTGATCGCGCTCATCGTCGCCCTCGTCGTGGCGGTGAGTGCCGTGCAGCGGTGGGTCTTCTCGGCGACGGCCGCCTCTCCCACTGTGGGCACGGTCATCCTCGCTCCACCGCTGTCGAAGGCGCGTCTCGCTCTCGACGAGAGCGGAATGGACGCCGCGCAGCGCGACGCCACGCAATACCTGTCTCAGCAGCCGACGGCGTACTGGCTCACTCCCGAGCAGGACCCGCCCGGTCGTGCGGGCCGCACCGTGTCGGCGCTGACCTCGGCCGCGCGCGATCAGGACGTGTCGCTCGCACTCGTCATCTACGGTCTGCCCGGGCGCGACTGCGGCAACCACTCCGCGGGCGGTCTGAGCGAGGGCGAGTACCACCGCTGGATCGACGAGATCGCCACCGCGCTGGGCGCTGCACCCGACGTGCAGAAGATCGTCGTGCTCGAACCCGACAGCCTGGCGCTCGCCCCGCAGTGCGACAACGTCGCCGAGCGTGCGGCCCAGCTGCGCGACGCGGTCGACCGCCTGCAGGTCGCCCGCACCTGGATCTACCTCGACGGCGGCCACAGCTCGTGGCTGAGCCCGTCGGAGATGGCCGATCTCATCGATCGGGTCGACGTCGCCGGTCGCGTGCGCGGGTTCGCGACGAACGTGTCGAACTACCAGTCGACCTACGACGAGTTCGCCTACGCGCACGCGGTCGCCGCCGAGCTCGACGGCATGCACGCCATCGTCGACACCTCCCGCAACGGCGTCGCGAGCGCCGGATCGGAGTGGTGCAACCCGCCCGGGCAGCGCGTCGGCGACCCGGGCGGCACCTACGGCGACGACGTGGTCGACACGAATCTGTGGATCAAACCGCCCGGTGAGAGCGACGGTCCGTGTCAGGGCGGCCCGGCGGCCGGGGTGTGGTGGCCGCAGGCCGCGCAGACGCTGACGGCCGATGTGCTGACGTCGGATGCCCAGTGACCCGGGTAACCGGTTCAGCGGCGCGCGATAGCATGAACCGAACCACGTCGGTTCCCCTTCCTCGAATGTGAGAGTGCTGCATGCTGGATGACGGCCTTCCCCCGAAGACAGCGGTGATCGTCGAAGACGACCCGGATGTGCGACACCTGCTCGCCGAGGTGCTCGAAGCGGCCGGATTCTCGACGGTCTCGGTCGGCAACGGCATCGACGGGGTGCGCGCCGTGCTCACCTACCAGCCGCTGATCACGACGCTGGATGTCAACATGCCCGGCATCGACGGCATCGAAGCCGCGCGCCGCATCCGAGCGCAGAGCGACACGTACATCATCATGCTCACCGCGCTGGGTGAGGAGGCCGATGTCGTCATGGGCCTCGGCGCCGGCGCCGACGAGTACCTGAACAAGCCGTTCCGCCCGCGCGAGCTGCGGGCGCGCATCGAGGCGATGCTGCGCCGACCGCGGCGGGCTCCCGCCGTGACTCCGCGGCAGGAGCAGTCCGGACGATCGTTCCCCGCCGCGCGCGGTGGCGAGCAGTTCACCTCCCCCGCCTCCACGCGCACGGTCGCGCCAGCGCGGGAGCAGGCACCCGCCGCCGAGTCTGCGGACCACGACGATCTCGTGCTGCGCTACGAGGAAGACGGCCGGCTGACCCCGGTCGTCATGCCCGCGCAGCCGGGCAGCGCGGTCGTTCCGCACGTGCTGCACGCCGAGCTCGAAGAGGGCACCTGGGTGTCGCACCGCGACCTGCGCCTGAACGCCGACACCCGCACGGTGCTCGTGCAGGAGAACAACGTCGAGCTCACGCGCACCGAGTTCGACCTGCTCTGCGCGCTGATGGAGTCGAAGCGCAGGGTGCGCAGCAAGGCAGACCTGACGCTGGTGCTGCGCGGCGAGTCGTACGTGACCAGCTACTTCGTGGGCGACGCCGACAAGCGCGCGATCGAGGCGCACATGACCAACCTGCGGCGCAAGCTCGGCGACAACCCCGTGCAGCCTCGCTACATCGAGACGGTGCGCGGGGTCGGCTACCGACTCACCACCGAAGTCACCAGCTGACCGGCCGACCGGCGCCGAGCAGCCGACAGGCCGACCGGCGCCGACCAGCCGACCGCCGGTCAACCCCCGGTCAGACCTTGAAGCCCTGGTAGCGACGCAGCAGCTTGAACACCATCAGCACGGTCTGTGTGACGGTGACGACGCCGAGCACCGGCCAGCCGATCCAGAGGATGGCCGACTGGATCGCCGGGGTCAGCAGGTTCCACGCCACGGCGAGGCCGACGAGAACGACGATGAGCATCACCAGCGGCATCCAGTGCGCGCTGCCGCTGCCGCGTTCGGCCTGAGCCTGCATGGCCCAGTTGTCGACCTTCTTGCGCGAGAGGAAGCGGAACCACGAGCGCAGGAAGTGGCTCAGCCTGATCCACATGAAGATCTCGGCGGGCACGACCAGGGCGGCGAACAGGATGTCACGGGTCGTGCGGTCTTTCATCGTCATCGCGATGCGCACGTTCAGCAGCACGGCGGCGAGCGGCGGCAGCAGCCACCACGGCGAGAACACGAACGCGCCGATCGAGAGCGACCCGGCGAGCAGGGTGACGAAGCCGATGCGCACGAGCAGGTTGGTGAGCATGCCGAAGTTCTCGAACCAGCGCAGACGCAGGTTCGGGTGGAACGGCTGGCCCTTCGTGTCGCCGCGCTGCCCGGGCCACATCAGCTCGATGGCCCCGAACGTCCACTTCACCTGCTGGGCGTCGTAGGCGCGGATGGTGGTCATGCCGCCCACGTCGGCGCGGGCGTAAGGGCTGATCTTGGTGAGGTAGCCGGCGCTCTTGATCTGCAGCGAGAGCAGCGAGTCCTCAACCTCGCTGTCGCGCACCCACGGGGTGCGCTGCCGGTTGGCGACCATCACGTCACGCAGCGCGGTGGTCGAGAAGATCGAGAACTGGCCACCTAGCACGGCCATGTTGCGCCCGCGCAGCAGGTTCTGCAGGTTGAACGCGGCGAACTGGGTGCGCTGCCCGGCGATGAGGAACTTCGCGATGGCGCCCTTGATAGGCGCGGTGTCGATCGAGTAGATCGCCGAGATGCCGCCGATGCGGGAGTCTGAGACGGCCTCGGTCTCGAGGTACTCCACCGCCCGCGGATCGCCGATGGTGTCGCCGTCGACGCCGAGCAGGTAGTCGTATCCCTCCACGAGCGAGTAGCCGTAGTTGAGCGCACCGACCTTCTTGTCGGGGTTCTTGCCGATGTCGTGCACGAACACCTCGGTGAACTGCTCGCCGAGGTCGGTGGTGATCTCGTGCGGGCCGGCGAACTCGGAGGCGATCTTGACCGTCTTGTCGGTGCTGTTGTTCACCACGACGTGGATCACGTCGGGCACGCGGGTCTGGGCGAGCAGCGAGGTGAGCACACCGGCGATGGATTCTTCCTCGTTGTACGCCGGGATCACGCATCCGATTGTCGATCGGTGCCCGGACGTGCCCTCGAGTACGGCCGAGAAGTCGTCGGCGAAGCCGGGCGCGTCGTCAGCCGGCGTGAGCGCGGTGCCGTGGCCGCCCGCGTTGCGGTCGAACCCCTGCGGCGATTGCACGTACTCGGTCGTCACGACGGCCCCCTCGGTCTTCGGTGCGCTGGCTGCGCTGTCCGATATGACGATCCTGGTCGATCGATCGCGGGATTCCCGTCAGGTTGGCACCGGGTCTGCTCAAGATCGGCTCAAGAATCTGCTCTGCGGCGTTCAGTTCTCGATCGGGTGGATGCGGATGGGCAGCACCTGATACACCGTCTGCTGCTGGAAGCTGGCGTCGTCGTTGGCCGCGCCCTCGACTGCGATGGTCAGCGCGAACTGCAGCGTGATGCCCTGGGTGTCGGCGGGCAGCTGATTGATCGTCGTCTGGGGCACGAGCAGGCCGCCCTGGAAGCTGTTCAGCAGCAGGCCGCGCTCGGAGCGCAGCGTGTCGGTGGGCACCAGCGTGCGCGGGTCGGCGGTGAATTGGAAAGGAGACGAGGTCTGGTTGGACGCCTGCGCGGTCTGCGAGGTGATCGCGATCTGCGAGAGGTACACCCGGCGCTTCTGGGTGAGTACGGCCTTCTCGTCGACCCGGTGGTCGTAGACGTTGACGGCGAAGCCGAGACTCTTCTCACCGTCGGGATGCCATTCCATGGTGCGCTTGGGGTCGTACGCCCACACGTCGAGGCGCACCTCGAGCCCGTCGGCGACGTCGCTGGAGAGCGAGACCGACCCGTCGCGGGTGAACTGCGATTCGAAGCCGCTGCCGTCGTCGAGGTCGTTGTCGGCCGAGGCCTGCGGGGTGGGGCGCACGGCCTGAACCGTCTCCGCACCGTTCAGCGTGTCGATGAGCTGACTGCAGCCGGTGAGGCCCGAGATCGCGGCGACGGCGGCGATCGCCGCGGCGGCGCGCACGGTGCCGCGAGTCCGTCGATAGGTCATGAAACACCCTCCTGGGCAGCGCCGGAGTGCACGCCCGTCGGTACGCTATCGGCGTCGGATCGGCTTTTCCGGCGGCTTCGGATGCTGTTGCGCTGATCTTGCGCCGATCTTGAGCTTCGTGCCGGTCAGTCTTCGGAGGCGGGCTGAGCGATGGCCACCGTGAGGGTGTCGGTCGCGGTCTGCTTCGCGTACTCCTTCGACGTGGGAGTGGTCTGCACGAGGAAGTCGAAGGTCACCTGCACGGTGACCGAGGTGGCCTTGTCGTCGAGCGGGCCGACGTTGAAGGTCTGCGAGTAGCTGTAGGGCGCGAGCACGAGGTATCCGGGCGCCACGGTGGCGGCGTCGGTCTGCGGCTCCAGCGCGGCGAGCGTGGTCTCGCCTTCGCCGGCGATCGCGGTGAGGGTCGCCTTCTGCAGGTACACCTTCTGGCCGTCGTCGGGGGTGACGTTGGTCACCAGCGAGATGCTGATCGGCTTCACCGCTCCGGCTGTCCACTGGTCCATCGACAGGGTCGACCAGTAGTCGACTTTCGCCGTGACGGCACCCGCGACCAGTTCGCGCTGGGTGCTGCCGCTGGAAAGGTCGTTCGGCACCGGCGGGGCGACGGTGGCGGATGCCGACGGCGTCGCCTCGGGATCATCGACGGTCCAGGGTGCCGGACCGCATCCGGTCAGCGCGACAACGCCGATGACTGCCAGTGAGGCGATGACTCCCCGCATCCTGCTCCTGCGCATCTCTTCCCCTCGTCTGCCCTGAACAACTGTTCATCGACCCGCTGCTCGACAGATCACCCCTATCCTATGGCGCGCAATTGCGCGCCAGCACAGGGCTCGCACGGGCCGAACCACCTCCGATAGCGTGAAGGTGTGGTGAGAGGGGACCCGGGGATGACTGCGCAAGACAGACGAGGCCTTCCGGCCGAAGCACGCTCGACGACGCCTGATCTCGACGTCCGGTATCCGGGCATCCCGGACGCCGACGAGGCAAGCTGGGATGCCGATGCCCTCGCACCTGACGACGTCTCGGCTGCACTCCGCGAATTGCGCGACCGAGGGCCCCGAGAGCGCATCGCCGCATGCTTCGAAGAGCATTACATCGAGGTGTGGTTCTCGCTGCCGCCCGCCGAACTGAAGACGGTGCTCGATGCGGCACCCGATGTGCACCCGCAGACGCATCCGGTCTTCACGTACATCAGATCGCTCCTGCGGGGTGAGAGCGTGCCGCTGCTCGGTGACGCGTATGAGGGCGGGTTGAAGGCGTCCGACCCCGTGGTGCACACCACTCTGCTCGCGATGGCCGTGCTCGAGGCGCGCCTGCACGGCGAACTGCGCACCGCGATCGAGCTGTCGGATCAGATCGCACTGAAGGTGCCGGGCAACGCGCTGCTCGACGGCTCGCGCGGCAATGCCTCGTTCATGTTCACGCAGGCCGGCATCACTCGCATGCTGGCCGGTGATTTCGCCGCCGCGCTCGGCGCGTTCGAGCGCGTCAAGTGGACGAGCCCGCCGAGCGCGCTGCGATTCTTCGTGCGCGATGCACACGCGAAGGCAGCGCTGATCCACGCGCTGGTCGGCGACCCTGATCTGGCGCGGCGAGAGCTCGCTGAGGCCGAGAGCATCGCCCGCACCGCCAGCTGGGCCGAGCCGCTCGTCGACACCACGGTCCGGTTGGCTCAGGTCGCGCTCGACGGCGCGCACCGTCCGGAGGTGCTCGCCGAGCTCGCCGCGCTCCCGCGCCAGAGCATCGGCGAGATGTGGCCGTTCTTCGTGATGGCGCTCACCCCCGCCGTGTGTGCCGGCGCGCCCGGAGCGACGGAGCTGCTCGACGCGCTCGAGTCGTCGAATCTTCCCGGTGCGAGCAAGGGCGAGGGCCTGACCGGCAGCGTGTTCGCGCTGGTGCGCGCCGCACACGCGGCGCACGCAGGACACATCTCCGCCGCGCGGACCGCGCTTGCCGCCGCCGACCATGAGATGGTGCTGGTGTGTCTGGCGAATGCCGGTCTCGCTCTCGACAGCGGCTCGCCGGCACGGGCATGCGCACTCGCCGTGCAGACCGGCGAGGGCACCGTCGGTCTGCGCCAGCTGGAGCTGTGGCGGTTGTCCGTCCTGCTGCTCGTCCATCGTGCGAAGGGTGAAGACGCCGCCGCCGCCGCTGCGCGAGACCAGGCGCTGCGCCTCGCCGACAAGCTGGGGACGGTGACGACGACGGTGGTCGGCCATGCCGTGCGCACGCAAATCGATGCCCTGCTTCGCGGCGAGGAGGCAGTTATGACAGAGAGCGTCGCCCTTGTGCTGACGCCGCGCGAGCTCGAGGTGCTCGAGCATGTGGCCGCGGGGATCAGCCGCCGAGAAATCGCCGAGAAGCTCTTCGTCTCGGAGAACACGGTCAAGACGCAGGTGTCGAGCCTGTACCGCAAGCTCGACGCGAGCAGTCGGGCCGAGCTGCTGGCCCTAGCCCACACGCGCGGCCTCATCTGAGCTCGAGTCGGCCGGCCGGCCGTATGTGACCGCAGCCGCTCGGCCGCCGACAGCCGAATCGGCCCCGGTCTGCATTGCAGTCCGGGGCCGATTCAGGTTCGGGTCAGGCGTGGGTTTCGCGGCGACGCATCACCAGCAGCACTCCCCCGCCGAGCAGCAGCAGGATCGCGAGGCCGATGGCCCACGGCGTCAGCTCCATACCGGTGAGCGCGAGCGGCGTGAGCACGGGGTGCTCGGCGCCGCTCTCGGGCGGGCTGATGGTGTCTCCTCCGGGAGGCGTCGCTTCCGCCGCGGCCACGTTCTTCAGCGTCTTGCCCGCTGCCGAGTCGTGCACCGTCACTGCGTAGGTGATGCTGACGGTCTCGCCCAGGCCGAGTGCTCCTCGCCAGGTGAGCACGTTGCCCTCGACCACGGGAGCTGCCACGAGGCGATCGCCGACGACGGCTCTCACCTCGCCGCGCAGCGCAGCGTGGCGCAGCACATCCGACATGTCGTCGGTGATGACGACCTCGTCGAGGCCGGTCTCGCCGGTGTTCACCCCGGTGAGGGTGTACCGGACGGTGCTGCCGGTCGCGACCGCCGTGCCGGATGCCGGATCAGCGGTCTTCGCGAAGGTGAAGCCGGGCATGCCCACGGGGTGCTCGGTCACCGCCGGCGGCGGGGTGAGCTCAGCACCACCCGGCGGCACGGCCACACCGGTGACGGTGTTGCCGAGCGTCTTGCCGCCGGCGTCGCCGTGCACGGTCACCGAGTAGGTGATCGTCACCCGCTCGCCGATTCCGAGGGCTCCCTGCCAGGTGAGCGCGCCGTCGACGACCGTCGGAGCCGTGGCATCCGCGCCGTCGATGCGAGCGATCGCGTCGTCGTTGTAGGTGGCACCGACGAGAACTCCGCTGAGGTCGTCGGTCAGGGTCACCGGTTCGAGAACGGTCTCACCGGTGTTCACACCCGTTACCGTGTAGGTGATGACGCTGCCCGGGTCGACGCGCGTCCCGGTCGCGGGATCGGCGCTCTTCGCCACGGTGAATCCGGGCTCGTTGACCGGATGCACGGTGGTCGCCGGCGGCGTCTCGATCGGCGGAACCCCACCGGGCGGGGTCGCGGTGCCGGTCGCGGTGTTCTCGATCAGCTCACCTCCGGCATCCGCGTTCAGCGTGACCGAGTAGGTGATCGTGACGCTCTCTCCCACGGCGAGCGCGCCGCGCCAGGTGAGCGTGTCGCCGACGAGGTCGAGCGCGGTGCTCGCGCCACCGGAGATCGACGCCGAGGCGTCGCCGTTGTACCGAGCGTGCGTCAGCACGGCCGACAGGTCGTCGACGATCTCGACCGGGTCGAGCGCGGTCTCACCGGTGTTCACTCCGGTCACCGTGTAGGTGATGGTGCTGCCCGGGTCGACGCGGGCGCCGCTGGCGGGGTCGGCGCTCTTCGACACCGAGAAGCCGGGCACGTTCACCGGGGTGAGCGTGGTGCTGGGCGGCGGGGTGAGCTCGTTGCCGCCGGGCGGTGTGGCCGTGCCCGTGGCGGTGTTCTGCAGCACCTCGCCGATGGCATCCGCGCCGACGGTGACCGAGTAGACCACGGTGACGGTCTGCCCGGGTTTAAGCGCACCCGCCCAGGTCAGCTCGCCGCCGTCGAAGGCTGCTGCCGTGGCCGGGTCGCCGTCGATGGTCGCGACCGCGTCGTCGTTGTAGACGGCGGTTGCGAGCACCTTCGACAGGTCATCGGCGATCCGTACCGGGTTCAGCACCGTCTCGCCGGTGTTCACGCCGGTGAGGGTGTAGGTCAGCACCTGGCCGGGGTCGACCGCGGTGCCGGAGGCGGGGTCGACCGTCTTGGCGAAGGTGAATCCCGGCTCGTTGATCGGATGCTCCGTGACGACCGTCGGGGGCGTCAGCGGGGTGCCCGGGGTGACCGGGCTGTTCGGGTCGGACGGATCGGCGGGCAGCAGCGGGGTCGCTGTGCCATCGACCGCATTGCGGACGATCTCTCCGCCGGCAGCGCCATCCACGGTAACCGAGTAGGTGATGACCGCCTGTGCGCCGGGAGTGAGCGTGCCCGTCCAGGTGAGAGCGTCGCCGGCGACGGCGACCTTGCCGATCGACGCGGTGGCGTCGCCGTTGTACGCGGCGTGCGCCGTGACCTCGGAGAGGTCGTCGGTGAGGCGGGCCGGGTCGAGCACCGTGTCGCCCGTGTTGGTGGCGGTGACGGTGTAGGTGATGACACTTCCCGGGTCGATCCGCGTGCCCGAGGCCGGGTCGGCGGTCTTGATCACGGCGAAGCCGGGGTTCACGACGGGGTGCTCGGTGGTCGCCGGCGGCGGGCTGACCGGCTCACCGGGGGTGGTGGGGCTGTTCGGGTCGGTCGGATCCTCCGGGATCAGCGGCGTGCCCTCGCCGGTCACCGTGTTGCGCAGCAGCACGCCGGTGGCGTCGTCGTGCACGGTCACCGAGTAGGTGATGCTGACGCGCTGTCCGGGGGCGAGTGCGCCCGTCCAGTCGAGCACGCTGCCGCTCACAACCGCGGTGCCGAGCGTGGCGGCGACGTCGCCGTTGTAGTCGGCGCTGGCGAGCACTGTCGAGAGGTCGTCGGTGATCGACACCGGGTCGAGCACGGTGTTGCCGGTGTTCACCGCGGTCACGGTGTAGCGGATGCTGTCGCCGGCCTGCACGGCCGTGCCCGATGCCGGGTCGGCGGTCTTGGCGACGGTGAGCCCGGTGTCGACCACCGGATGCACGGTCTGCGCCGGCGGCGGGGTGATCGGCGTGCCCGGTGTGGTGGGGCTGTTCGGATCGGACGGGTCAGTGGGGATCCGCGGGGTGGCCGAGCCGGTCGCCGTGTTCTTCAGCAGGGCGCTGTCGACACCGCTGTTCACCGTGACGGTGTAGCGGATGCTGACCGATGCGCCCGGCGCGAGCGACCCGCTCCAGGTGAGGGTGTCTCCCGCCACCTCGACGTCGCCCGCGCTGGCGGTGACGTCGTCGTTGTAAGTGGCGTCGTCGAGCACCTTCGAGAGGTCATCGACGATCTCGGCCGGCTTGAGCACGGTGTCGCCCGTGTTCGTGCCCGTGATCGTGTAGGTGATGGTGTCGCCGGCTTCGACCGCGGTGCCGGGCGTCGGGTCGGCGCTCTTGCTGATCGTGAAGCCCGATCCGATCACCGGGTGCTCGGTGGTGACCGCCGGTGGTTCGATGGGGTCGCCGGTGAGCGGCGGTCCGTCGGGGTCCGCCGGGTCGGGCGTGGTCGGGGTGGCCGTTCCGGATGCCGAGTTGCGCAGCACCTTGCCGGAGGCGCCGTCGGCGACGGTCACCGAGTACGTGAAGGTGATGCTGCCGCCGACCGGCAGTGTGCCGTTCCAGGTCAGCGCGGTGCCGTCGATCGTCGCAGGCTCGTCCGAGACGAAGCGTCCGGAGGCGGCGATGTCGTCGTTGTAGGTGGCGTGCGCGAGAACCGCGCTGAGGTCGTCGGTGATGCGGACCGGGGTGAGTTCGGTCTGGCCGGTGTTGGTGGCGGTGACGGTGTAGCGGATGATCTGCCCGGGCTGCACGACGGAGCCGGATGCCGGGTCGGCGGTCTTGGTGAGTTCGAAGCCGGCGACCGGGTGCTCGGTGGTGACTGCCGGGGGCACGATCGGATCGAACGGCCCCGGCGGGGTGCCTGAGGCGGTGACGCGGTTCGCGATCGTCTGACCTTCGACGTCGTCATTCACGACCACCGAGTAGGTGATGGCGACGATCTGTCCGGGCTCGAGCGATCCCGTCCAGGCGAGCGTGTCGCCGGTGACGACGGCCTCGCCCGTGGTGACGGCCGTGCCGTCGATCGTGGTCATGACGTCGTTCTGATAGTCGGCGTTCGCGAGCACGCCCGCGAGGTCGTCGGTGACACGTACCGGGTCGAGCACGGTGTTGCCGGTGTTCTCGGCCTCGACGGTGTACGTGATCGTCTGGCCCGCGACGACACCGGTGCCGGATGCCGGGTCCGCACTCTTGCGCAGGGCGAGGTCGGGGGTGAGCTTGGCGTTGGCGTAGGTGCAGACGACGTCCGTACCGAGCGGACCGGACGGCTGGGTGACGGTGTTGCCGGTGACGGGGATTCGGACGGTGCCCTGGTCGCTCACCTGTTCACAGATCAGCGATGCGTCGTACCGGTCGAGACCGGTGGTGCCGACCGCGGATTCGGTGAGGGTGAAGGTGTCGCCCTGGTTGACGAAGACGGGGCCGGCGTAGTCGGGCTGCAGCCCGCTGGTGTTTCCGCGGGTGGCGGCCAGGGTGCGGGGCACCTGGTATCCGGCCGGGGAGTCGATGCGCAGGCCGAACTGGTCGGTGCCGGCCTGTCGCCCACCCGGCAGATCCTTCTTCAGGGTCAGCGTGTTCGGGAAGGTGCAGCTGGCCATATCGGTCGGTGCGAAGGGGATATTGGTGCGACTCACCTCGGCGCCGCGGGGCAGATCGACTTCGATGATGCGACCGCTGCTCGAGGTGAGCTGCACTGAGACGAAGATGCGGCCGAGATTACCGAAGGCGATGCCGTTGCCCTCGACGCCCTCGCCCATGTCGTGCACCTGCTTGGCGTCGATCGTCGACGTGCTCGAGGTGAGTGTGCGCGGGACGTCGGCGGAGTAGATGTACCGGTCGGCGACGAGCACCAGCTGCCCTGATGCGCTGAACGCCATGTCGCCGTTGCGGCCGAACGCCGTGCTGCCGGCAGAAGGGCGCAGCGTGCCGACCTGCACGACCGCCGCCGGCGTCACCTGCTCGTTCCAGGCGAACAGCTTGATCGCACCGTCGGCGGTGCTGCTGGCGAAGTAGTAGACCTGGGTGATGGGGTTGACCGCGCCGCGCAGCACAGCGGAGTCCAGGGTGAACGCGGTCGTCAGCGTCTTGTCCGCCACCGTGTCGTGCTTGGCCAGAACCTTGTTCGACGACGCGTTCGTGACGGTGTAGGCGTAGCGACCACCGGAAGAGATGCCCAGACCGTTGTCGGAGTGGCCGGTGCCGATGCCGGTGCCGCTGGTGTCGAGCTGCCCACCTCCGTTGGGGTTCACCCGGAACTCGCGCACCTGAGAGGTGCTCTGCACGTACACCGAACCCGCGTCGCAGGTGAAAGGTGCGGCTGCGGCGGCCGGAGAGGCGGCGACAGTGCCGGCGAAGATGAACGACGAGGCGACGAGGGCGGTGCTGGCCACTCCGCTGACGATCTTCTTCATCCGCGCGCGCCAGCGCCCGTGCGGTTTCAGTGAGCCGTCGTCCGGCTGGTGGTGTGCATAGGCAGCACGAGATCTCAAGATTGCCTCCCCTGGTGTCACGCCTCTGGGCGCGCTGAAAAGACCCAGAGCGCATGCGGCCGTGATGGCGTCGGGTGCTGACGCAGGGCGCTCGGGGTCATTGCCAGGGTGGACGATCACGCGCAGCGGATCGGGGCGCGGCGGAGGAAATCACCCCTCAAATCACCCTTCGGGTGATGCGCGTTCATCGAGCCGACCGACGCCGATGGGTTGCGGAACACTACCCGCGTAACTGTCGGTGCGTGACGCCCGATAATCTGAGCATCATGAAGATCGCCATCGCCGGGACCGGCTACGTGGGCCTGTCGAACGCTGTCATCCTCGCGCAGCACCATGATGTGGTCGCCGTCGATATCGATCCACGCAAGGTCGAGCTTCTCAACGACCGGATCTCGCCGATCATCGACGAGGAGCTGCAGGACTATCTCCGCACGCGGGAACTCAGCCTCACCGCGACGCTCGATGTGGATGACGCCTATCGTGACGCGGAGTTCGTCGTCGTGGCGACTCCGACCAACTACGACGAGGTCGCGAACTTCTTCGACACCTCGTCGGTTGAGTCGGTGGTCGACGTCGTGCTCGGCATCAATCCCCAGGCCGTCATCGTCATCAAGTCGACCGTTCCTGTCGGTTTCACGGCTGGCCTCGCGGCGCAGCATCCGGATGCGACGATCATCTTCTCCCCCGAGTTCCTGCGTGAGGGACGCGCTCTCTACGACAACCTGCACCCCTCCCGCATCGTCGTGGGCGACCGTGGTCCGGACGGGCAGCGGTTCGCCGATCTGCTGCTCGAGGGTGCCATCGACACCGACGTGCCCGTGCTTCTCACCGATCCGACCGAGGCCGAGGCGATCAAGCTGTTCGCCAACACCTATCTGGCACTGCGCGTCGCCTACTTCAACGAGCTCGACACTTATGCGGCTGTGCACGGGCTGAACTCGCGGCAGATCATCGACGGTGTCGGGCTCGATCCGCGCATCGGCACTCACTACAACAATCCCTCCTTCGGCTACGGCGGATACTGTCTGCCGAAAGACACCAAGCAGCTGCTGGCGAACTACTCCGAGGTGCCGCAGAACCTCATCGCGGCCATCGTCGACGCGAACAGGACCCGCAAGGATTTCGTCGCCGCCGACGTCCTCTCTCGCGGGCCGAAGACCGTGGGGATCTATCGCCTGGTCATGAAGTCCGGCTCAGACAACTTCCGGGAGTCGTCGATCCAGGGCATCATGAAGCGGATCAAGGCCAAGGGTGTGAACGTGATCATCCACGAGCCCGCGTTCGACGAAGACGAGTTCTTCCATTCGGAGGTCGTGCGCGACTTCGAGGACTTCAAGAGCCGATCCGATGTGATCATCGCGAATCGCGCGACGGATGCGCTCGAAGACGTCGCGCACAAGGTCTACACACGTGACCTCTTCGGACGGGACTGAGCATCACGGCGATCGTGTTCCGACGCAGACGTTAGCCAGTACGGCGACAGAGCGGTTTCTGCCGCAGCGTCTGACAAGGTTCCATTACGCGACGTAAGCCAGCCGGGCATCTGACGCCACTCGACATCGGCTGTCCTCGGACCGGGCGCGAAGCCTGTCGCGACGCGCTTATTCGGAGTTTTCCGGCGCTGCGGATTCCAGCATCAGCGCTCCTGGCCTCGGCCACGAACCCTGCGCCCGGTGGCACGTCGCATATCCGCAGATGCAGCGAAGCAAGGCCGTTCCTCAAGATCAGCGCAAGATCAGCGCGAGAAATCCCAAGCAGTCCCTCAGGGCGCTCGCGTCGACGTTCATCGGCGAATAGCGTCGCTCATGCGATACGGCCCTCTGGCGGGGCGATGATCCTGGGGCTGAGTCACCCGAGACTCAGATGATCAGCTGGGGGCCAGAGGGCCGTGCGCAGCCCCTGGCGCGGCGTCACACCTTACGTAGCTGCACGCTCTCGACGGCGTGCTCGGCGCCCTTGCGCAGCACCAGCGTGGCGCGGTGCTTGGTGGGCATCACGTTCTCGACGAGGTTGGGCATGTTGATCTCGTTCCAGAACCCGAGGGCCGTCGTGACGGCTTCGTCGTCGCTGAGGTGCGCGAACACGTTGAAGTACGACGACGGATTGCTGAACGCGCTCTGTCGCAGCGCGAGGAAGCGGTCGATGTACCAACGCTCGATGTGCGCGACGTCGGCGTCGACGAAGATCGAGAAGTCGAACAGGTCGCTCACCGCGACATCGTTGGGGGCGGGCGGCGGCTGCAGCACGTTGAGGCCTTCGACGATCACGACGTCAGGTCGCCGCACGACGACGTGCGCGTCGGGCACGATGTCGTAACGCATGTGCGAGTAGAACGGAGCCCGCACCTCGGCCGCGCCGCTCTTCACCTCGGTGAGGAACGAGAGGAGTGCGCGGCGGTCGTACGACTCGGGGAAGCCTTTGCGGTCCATCAGCCCGCGCCGCTCGAGCTCGGCGTTCGGGTAGAGGAAGCCGTCGGTCGTCACCAGCTCGACGCGTGGCGTGCCCGGCCAGCGGCTCATCAGCTCGCGTAACAGACGCGCGATGGTCGACTTGCCCACGGCGACCGACCCGGCCACTCCGACGACGAACGGTGTCGTCGTGTCGCTCTCCTGCAGGAATTCGCTGGTCGCCGCGCCGAGCCGACGGGTCGAGCTGGCGTACAGGCTGAGCAGACGACTCAGCGGCAGGTAGACCTCACGCACCTCGGTGATGTCGAGGCGATCGCCGATACCCCGGATGCCGACCACCTCGGTCTCGGTGAGCGGCTGATCGATTCCCGCGGCCAGACGCGCCCAATCGGCGCGGTCGATCTCGCGGTACGGAGACAGCGGCAGCGTCGGATCGATGGCGGTCACGCCGTACATCGTATCCGGGCGAGGCCACGTCGCCGACGGCATCGAAGGCGCAGCGTACTTATTCTTAAGGCATGCCCTCTTCCCCTCGCCCCGCCATGACTCGGCGCGAGTTGCGTCGCCGAGCCGATGCCGTGCGTCCCGCCGCAGGGCCAGCGGACCACGAGGGCATGGCACGGATCCTCATGGTCTGCACCGGCAACATCTGCCGCTCCCCCATGGCCGAAGCCCTGCTGCGAGCGCGTCTGCGCGACGTTCCGTTGCAGGTGCTGAGCGCAGGCACTCGCGGCCTGGTCGACAAGTCGATGACGCCAGAAGCGCAGCAGCTCGCGCTGGCGCACGGCGCCGGCGCGACAGATGTCGCGGCACATCGGGCTCGCTGGCTCACCGAGCCCGTCGCAGCAGACGCCGATCTCATCTTCGCGATGGCGCGTGAGCACCGCACGGTGGCGGTCGAGCTGGCGCCGTCGATGCTGCGCCGGACGTTCACCCTTCGTGAGTTCGCCCGGCTGATCGAGTCGGTCTCCGACGAGCAGATCCGGAAGGCTGCGGATGCTGCCGGTGACGCCCCGCGCGCCCGCCTCGACGCCCTGGCCGCGCTGGCGGCTCAGCAGCGCGGCGTGATGAATCCGGTCGCAGCGATCGACGACGATGTGATCGACCCGTACCGCCGCTCATCGGAGACGTACGAGAGGTCGGCAGCTCAGCTGGTGCCCGCGCTCGATGCGGTGGCGCGGGCGCTCCGCGTCGCGCTGGTCTGACAGCGACCTTCAGTCGCGATCGCTACCGTCATCACCATGAGCGCCCGCATCCCGACGACCGAGCCGCACGCCCGGCAGGCAAATGCGTGGGCGCCGCCGGTGCGACGGCGTCCGCCCGTTCTGCGGCTGATTCCCAATCTGCTCCTGGCTCCGTATGCGTTCAGTGTCTTCCTCATCACCCTGCTGCCGGCTTCGCAGGCCGGTAAGGTCACCGGTCTGGTCGACCTGCTCGCGCGCTGGATCAACGACCGGGCGCCGCAGGTGCAGGCGTACGCGCTGCTGGAGTTTCTCGCGAACATCGCCCTGTTCGTGCCGATCGGGCTCCTGTTGCGCTGGGGATGGCCGCGAGTGCCGTGGTGGTTGGTCACCGCATTCGGCTTGGCGATGACGGTGACGATCGAGTCGGTGCAGACCATGCTGCCGTCGCGCGTCCCCGCCGTTTCGGATGTCGTGGCGAACACGGCGGGTACCGCGCTGGGGGCGTTGTTCGTCGCGGCACTTGCCGCGATCTTCAGCCGCCGCTGACGCGAGCGGGCCGTCGGGCCGCGCTTGCTCAGCTGAGCAGCGTGCCGACGACAGTCAGTGCCACGCCGGTGCCGTTGTAGACGACGTGCACGAGCACGGCCGGCCACAGCCGCCCGGTGAACATCACGAGCGCACCGCAGGTCACTCCGAGCAGGGCGAGGGCGATCACGCCATCGGCCACGAGCGCGTCGACGAGCTGGTGGGTGATGAGGAAGAGAGCGGCGGATGCCACGATCGCGACGAGCGCACCGATGACCTGGCCGCTCTGGGTGAGACCGCCCATCCGGCGCACCACGGTGTAGATCGCGACCAGCAGCATTCCGCGGAAGAAGAACTCCTCCACGACAGGCGCGACGATGGCAGCCCCGACGAGGTCTTCCGCCCACCACAGCGGTGGCAGCGCTCCGTCGAGGGTGGGGTAAGAGGGGAAGCCGGGCGAGCCACCCACCCCCACGTGCGCCCAGCCCTGCACCAGGCGAAGCATCAGGCCGAGAACGACCCCGTAGAGCAGATCGATGGGGCGCAGGCGCAGCAGTCCGCGCGGTACTCCCCTCCGGAATGCGAGCACGACGGGCACCACAAGCACGACCCAGAACACGACGGTGCCGATGATCCCGCCGATCACCTGTCCCAGCAGCAGGCCTGCGCCCAGGGCGAGCAGGCCCCAGCCGAGCACCTCGGCGTTCCAGCGGCGCACCGACGATCCGCCCAGCCACCAGGGGCGTCGGCGGTGCGTGCGCGACTCGTCGCGGCGGGAGGCAGGGGCTGCAGGCATCACTCTCGACCCTATCGGTGAGTGCGGCGCCGGATGCGGCCCACGCACGCCCCTGTGCGACAATGAACCCGCGTAACCGACCAGACGAGAGGCGCCATGGAGCTCAGCGATTACATCCGCATTCTGCGTAAGAACTGGCTGGTGATCGTGGCGACGACCCTGATCGGGCTGACGGCGGCCGCGGGATTCTCGCTGACCCGCACGCCGATGTACGAGGCGCAGGCGGTCGTTTTCGTTCAGTCGCAGACCGGCACCACCGTGGGCGAACTACAGCAGGGATCGACCTTCGCGCAGGCGCGCATCACCACCTACGTAAGCCTGGTGCGTGAGCCTGTGGTGATGAACCCGGTGATCACCGAGCTGGGTCTCGACACGTCGGCCGAGCAGCTGGCCGAGTCGGTCACGTCGACCAACCCGCTGAACAGCACGCTCATCGAAATCACCGTCGAGAACGCCGACCCGGTGCGCGGGGCCGAGATCGCCAACGCGCTGGGCGCGAGCCTGGCTGCGGCTGTGGAGCGGATTGACACGCCGGTGGGGCAGGACGTCAGCCCGATCAAGCTCACCCGTGTGCGCGATGCGCTGCCCCCGCAGGCGCCGTCCAGCCCGAACGTGCCGTTGAACCTCGCGCTGGGTGTACTCGTCGGCCTCGCCCTCGGCGTCGGCATCGCCGTGCTGCGCGCAGTGCTCGACAACAAGGTGCGCTCGGCCCGCGACGTCGAGGCCCTCACCGATCGCCCGCTGATCGGCGCCATCCCGCACGACCCGAAGGCCAAGGCGCGCCCGCTGATCCTGCACGCCGACCCACAGAACCCGCGCTCTGAGGCGTTCCGGTCGCTGCGCACCAATCTGCAGTTCCTCGAGATGGACGGCGGGCACACGTTCGTCATCACCTCGAGCATCCCGTCGGAAGGCAAGTCGACCACCGCGATCAACCTCGCACTCGCGCTGGCCGACAGCGGCAAGCGCGTAGCACTGGTCGACACCGATCTGCGCAAGCCGAAGGTCGCCGAGTACCTCGGTATCGAGGGGGGCGTCGGCCTCACCGATGTGCTCATCGGGCGCACCCGGCTGGGCGATGCCGTGCAGCAGTGGGGCGACCGGTCGCTGTTCGCGCTGCCGGCGGGCAAGATTCCGCCGAACCCGAGCGAGCTGCTCGGCTCTGACCGCATGAAGTCGCTGCTCGCCGCGCTCGGCGACGAGTTCGACGTGGTGCTGTGCGATGCACCCCCGCTGCTGCCGGTGACGGATGCCGCGGTGCTCTCGCGCGCCACCTCGGGGGCGATCATGGTGGTCGCCGTGGGTCGCACCACGACGCAGCAGCTCGAGGGTGCGCTCGACGCGCTCGAAACGGTCGGCTCGAAAGTCGCCGGCGTGGTGATGACGATGGTGCCGACCAAGGGTGCGGATGCCTACGCGTATGGCTACGGCTACGGCGGGTACGGCACCTACCACAGCGATGTCGCGCAGAAGCCGGCGAAGCCCGCGCGCGCACCGAAGTCTCGTGCGGTGCGCCGCTCGACGGCGCCGGCTGAGGCGACGTCGTTCGATGACCTGCTCGACCCGCGCTGAGCCGTGGCGCGCCGAGCTGAGGTGAGCGGCACCACCCGCCGGTGGTTGTGGGGCGGCGGCGTAGCCCTGCTCGCCATTGCGGCGGTCGGGCTGTCGCTGCTCGCACTGCAGCGCGTCGGCGCTGAGCCGGTCGACCGACAGCCGGCCCCGGTGCCGACCTTCACCCAGCCCGACGAGACGCCGTTGCCGTCGGCTCCCCCGCCGACTCCGACCGCCTCCGGCGGGACGGACGCCGCGGCATGGGCGCCCGAAGACGAACGCTTCCTCATGGTCGGCTCGGGCGCGCTCTGGCGCGGAACCGCGGGGCAATGCGGCAGTGTCGCGCCGACGCTCGAGCGATCCATCGACGACGGTGAGACCTGGACAGACATCACCCCGACGTACAAGGGGATCGGCCAGCTGCTCGCTCTGACCCCGTTCGCCGGTGATCAGGCGGAGATCGTGGCGCTGATGGGCGACGACTGTGAGGTGCAGGCGCTGCGCACCTTCACGTACGGGCAGTTCTGGGACGCCTATGACGACGCCCTCGCCGCAGCCTGGTATGTCGATCCGTCGCAGCCGGGCACGATCATCGGTGCCGGTGAAGAGATCGCTGCGCCCTGCGCTGGGGCGCGCGAGCTCCGCACCGCGGGCGACGTGCGCGCAGTGCTCTGCGACACGGACGCATTCGTGCTCTCCGCCGACGGTGACGAGTGGATTCCGGTGGACACCGATGGCGTCGCCGCCGTAGCTGCCACCCGCGATGGTGTCATCATGGGCCATGCTGCAGCCGACTGCGACGGCCTCGCCGTCAGCGTTGTTCGTAACATTGAGCCTGAGTCGGTTGAGCGGCGCACCTGCATCCGAAGTGCGCGGGTGGCTGCCCCTGCCGCGATCGCTGCGCGCGGGGGAGTCACCCTGGTGTGGAGTGGCGCCGACTGGGTACGTGGCTGAGCGCCGCAACCCGCGTAACCTGCGCTCTTGAGACTGGTAGCATCGGGCCGGAACACTACACAGGGACGGGCCAACTTGGGGTCGAACAGCGATACGGCTACGCCACCACAGCAATCGGATGCCGCCAGGCGCACTCTGCGGGCGGCGAGGCAGCGAACAGCCTTCGATTGGCGGCGCCGTTATGCACGCCGGCTATGGGTCACCGACCTGCTCGTTCTGATCTGGGTCGTGTATGGTACGCAGATTGCCTGGCTGGGCTGGGGCGATCCGGCGGTTTCGCCCGACAGCGATCTTGGGATTCCCGACATTTCATATTGGATGTTTTCGTCAGGGCTCGTCGTCGCTTGGACGTGGGCCCTCACCTTCATCGACTCCCGCAACTTCCGCGTGATCGGCACGGGGATGACCGAGTACGTTCGCGTCGCAAGAGCGAGCGTCACGCTCTTCGGGCTCATCGCGATCGTGTCATTCTTGACAAAAGCCGAGGTTGCCCGTGGCTACCTGCTCATCGCATTGCCGACGGGCATAATAATGTTGGTTCTTGTTCGGTGGCTGTGGCGGCAATGGCTCGTGTCGCACCGCCGCGCTGGGGGCTATTCAGCAAGGGCGCTGGTGATCGGTTCTCCGACCGCAGTTGCCAATGTCGCCTCCGAACTGCGGCGATCAACAGATGCGGGCTATTGGGTCGTGGGCGCGTGCGTCCCGGAAGGACACTCGTCTGGCATCGTTCCCGGCACTACCGTCCCCATTGTGGGCAGCCTGTCAGAGCTCACACAGGCGATCGACGCTGCCCGCGCCGACACGGTTATTGTCGCGAGCAGCGGCGACCTGCCGCCGGGCGGTGTGAAGAGAATCTCCTGGGAGCTCGAGCCCGGACGACAGCACCTCATCCTCGCGCCGAACATCACCGACATCGCTGGCCCCCGGATCCACACGCGACCGGTGTCGGGGCTTCCGCTTATCCACGTCGAGACACCGCGGTTCAGCTCCGGTCAGCGGCTCGCAAAGCGCGCGATGGATGTGCTGGGCTCAATCGCGCTGATCTTGCTATCATCGCCTATGCTGCTGGCCGTCGCCGTCGCGGTTAAGGCTACGAGCCGCGGCCCGCTGCTCTACAAGCAGGAGCGCATCGGGTTGAACGGCGAACCGTTCTTCATGTTGAAGTTCCGCTCTATGCGGATCGGTGCCGATGAGGAACTACAGGCACTGCTAGAGTCCCAGGGCACCAGCGAGCAGCCGCTCTTCAAGATCCAGAATGACCCCCGCATCACGCCAGTCGGTCGGTTCCTTCGGAAACACTCCCTCGATGAGTTACCGCAGTTCTTCAACGTGCTGGGTGGAACAATGAGCCTGGTGGGGCCCCGCCCCCAGATCGCCGCAGAGGTGGCGCTCTACACGGAGGCTGCTCGCAGGCGGTTGCTCGCGCGTCCTGGCATTTCAGGGCTTTGGCAGGTGAGCGGCCGATCAGCGATGAAGTGGGAAGAGGCTGTGCGGCTCGATCTCTATTACGTGGAGAATTGGTCGCTGATCGGAGACATCGGGATATTGCTGAAAACACTCAAAGTCGTGATTGCGCCGGGGAAGACAGCGCATTGAGACCAATGAACAACGTGGCATTGCGTCTTGACACACCACCCTGCCTATCCTCCTCCTGCTAATGCCTCCATTGACTCCCCATCGCAGAGTTGTACTCGCCCAAGCGGCAGGGCAGGCGAGCGTCTTACTCGCAACCCCGTTGCTCAGCAGACTGGTTCCCGTCTCTGAGCTTGGGACCTATCAGATCGCACTCGCCATCGCACTGGCCTTGCAACCCGTTGCGACTCTCCGAGTAGATTTCGCCCTGCCGGGCGTTGCTTCCGATTTTATGGCTTGGAGAATTCAACGCCGAGGTTACGCCGCTGGATTCGCCATTCTGCTCGTTGCAGCTGCAACTGCAACTGTTTTGGCGTTAGCAGGAATTCCCCGGGCGGCCGAAATCGCAACCTATGCGGGAGTCCTCACCGTTGCGTACAGCTGGCTCGCTATCGATGGCGGCCGGTTCATACGCACGCAAGACCTGGATGCGCTGGCCACACGGAATCTCGTCTCTGGCTTGGCTGCTGCCGTCTTTCAGTGCATCCTCGTAATCTTCATACCCACAGCGGCGGCACTAACCTGCGCCATCGTAGCTGCGAGATTCTTAGCAGTCGGCCTGAGCAGGATGAAGGCGCGCGCTCGCCGCCCACTCGAGGCTAGTCGCCGCGATGATACCGATCCCTACCCAACACGGCGGATGATTACCACGGTAACCACGAGCCTCCTCGACACCCTGACGCTTCAGAGTTTCGTCTTCGTTCCGGGTGCCGTCCTTGGCGCGTCCGCTGCCGGGTACATGGGGATGACTCAACGCATTACTACGTCACCAGCGTCAATGATTGTCGGTGGCCTCGGTCAGGTTGCCCAAGCTCGAGTATCGCAAGCGCTTCGCGGATCCAATGAAACAATTTTGGCAGCGCTGATGCCCACTGTGCTGCGTCTCGGAACGATCTCGCTCGCCGCTGGCCTTGCCGTCGCTTTTATCGCGCCACCGCTTGTGGTGCCGGTTCTCGGAGAATCATGGGCGCCCTTGGAGTCTCTCTTACCGATCACCGCGCCAGCCCTGGCGCTCCAACTGCTGAGCCTCACACTGGTGCCGGTCGGCATCCTGCTTGCTGCCCAGAAATCTCTCCTGGCACTTAATGTGGTTCGCCTAGCCGTCGTAGTTGGCGGTACGGCAATCACTGCGACGCTCACACAGAACTTGCTTATCGCAGCGGTGTGGTGGAGCATTTCAACCTCCGCTGGATACTGCATACAACTACTAATAATCGTCACCAGCGCATACCGAACGGATCGCCGCATGCAAGACCTCACCAACTCGAAAGATTCACCCCACGATGTCCCCTTGGCTGATTCCAATGGCGTGGGCAAGAACCGCGCGCGCATCTTACTACTTGCGAAGCGCTTTCCACCCGCAGCCGGAGGAGTCGCTCAGTACTCGCTTCAGGTAGGGCGAGCGTACGCGCGACATGGTTACGACGTTGTAGCGGTCACCCAGGCCGTTGCCGACTCCGGTTGGCACACCGATGATCAGGAGCCGAAGCTTCGGGTTCTCAATGTCGGCAAGGGCTCACAGCTCGTCGCCTTCATGAAGTTCCTCCGCGCGACATTGCGCCTTGTCAAACACGAACAGTTTCAACTAGTGCACGCGACCACTTGGAAGATGTCAATCGTCGCGCAGACGCTACGTATTCGCGCACCACGGGTCGTGACCGTGCATGGCCGTGAAGCATTGAATGTTTCGAGATTTGGAAAACAGTTCTTCCGACGAACATTAGTGAGCGCCACCAAGATATTCGCCGTCTCAAACGCGACGAAGGAAGTAGCGCTAGCGCAGTTGCCAGACGGGTCACGGAAGGATAACTGGCTTGTGCAATATAATGGTGTCTCACTCCCGGATATAGCGGCGCAGGCCTCTCCGCGAGCCACCGAACGCAGTCCAATCGAGGTTTTCTCTCTTTGTCGGCTGGTGCCTCGCAAGAACATCGCGGCCACACTTCGCGCTGTCGCAGAAGTGCGTGGCACCAGTCAGACGCCCCTCCGCTACCGGATCGCAGGAGCGGGCCCGGAACGCGGCGCTCTCGAAACGCTCTCTACGGAGCTTGGACTCAGTGATATCGTCGAATTCCTTGGCTTCGTAAGTGACGACGAAATACCGGATCTATACGCGAAATCGGACATTTTCCTGCACCCTCATACGCATGTCGGAGAGGGAAACGATTTCGAAGGATTTGGGATCACAATTGCCGACGCGATGTCTTTCGGCTGCGCGGTTATCGTCGGCAACGCGGGCGGTCCCTGCGAGCTCGTGGAAGACGGTGTCGATGGCCGGCTTATTGACGGCTTGAACGACCGCGAACTAACGCAGGCACTCGGCGAGCTAGTAGCGGACGGTGAACTGCGGAGACGGCTTGGGGCCGCGGCACAAAGGACTGCACTCGACAGATTCTCCTGGGATCTACACATTGCCCCCGCATTAAGACTGATGTCGTGATGGAGGCTTCCATGGACCTTTTGGGGATTGCACTCATCACAACCGCCGCGCTGTGCGCACTAGCCGTCGTTTATCCGTACGCCATCTATCCACTAGTTCTTCGAGCCTTCCCGCGCGCACCACACCTAGTCACGCAACTGGAACGTCCGGGTGCAGGCTCGTTTGCTATCCTATTCTGCGCTTACAACGAGGAACAGGTCGCGAAGGAGAAAGTCGCGAATCTCAAAGCTCTGCAGAAGAGGCACCCATCGCTGGAAATTCTTATCTACGACGACGGTTCTACGGATCGCACTCGCCGACTGTTCTCACAGCTTGGGCCGAGCGTCGTGGTGAGCGGGCCTGGTCGCGCAGGAAAGGCGACTGGCATGGCTCAGCTCGTCGCCATGACGACACGCCCGATCCTTCTATTCACCGACGCGAACGTGCTCTTGTCCGAAGACATCATCGAGCGCGCCGCGCCTTACTTCGAGGATCCAACGATTGGTGGAGTGTGCGGGCATCTCGAGTACGAGGCTACTCACGGAACGGCGACTCAAGCAGCTGGTGGCGCCTACTGGGCGCTCGAGGAACGCATAAAGTCGCTTGAGTCAAGGACGGGCAGCGTCATGGGCGGCGACGGCTCCATTTTCGTAATGCGGAGATCCTTGTACCCCGACGTACCACCAACCGCGCAAGATGATTTCACGGCCACGATGAACGTCGTGTTCCAAGGTCAACGGCTGATCGCCGCCGAGGATCTGGTCGTGCATGAGCGGCTCGTGGCCGCGTCTGCGGACGAGTATCGTCGAAAGGTCCGGATCGCCGCCCGAGCCCTTCATACACACGCGCAGATGCGAATGCAGGTGCGTAGGATGTCAGGGTTTAATAGATGGAAGTATATTTCGCACAAGCTAGTCAGATGGTACGGAGCGTTCTTTCTGATAGCCGGTCTGGTCAGCGGCGTTCTTGGCATCAGCATTATCAGTCCAACCATCGGCGCCGCCGTGGCGTGCGCGATCGCAGCGCTGACGATCGCGGTGTGCCTGATCCCGCCCCTGCGCGTCATACGCGAAACCATGATCGCGATTATCGCAACCGGGCACGGTGTTGCGCTGGCACATACAGGAGCGACCTTTGCGACGTGGACGCCGCCTCAGTCGCGATAGAAGCGCAGAGCGGAAGCGCCGCTGTCCTCGGGATACACTCTCCTGGCAACCACCAACCTCAACAAACTAGTCCTCGCGGTCAGCGCGGGCGGAGTCAAGCATCAACGCCACGTACCTCTTCATCTACGCCGCACTGTTCGGCGGTCTCCTCGCTGCGTCCCTAGCTAGATCGAGGTCACCCCTCGCGCCGGCGCCTCTATGGAACGCCTGTTGGGCATTACTCTTTCTCTCAGCCGGAGTCCTGGGACAGGCGTATGAGTACGACGCTTCGAGCACAGCGCTACTTTTTTTCCTCGCAGCGTCGTTCAACGTCGTACCATTGCTGGCTTCTCACGATGCGCACGAATACTCCGTTGAGAAACGACGCTCGCTCAGCAGCGCTCTGGACTTCCCTGCCTGGTTGCTGGTGATGACGGGGCTGGTCGGCCTCCTGGGCGCAGTGCAACTCAGCTCCCAGCTTGGAACCTCCTTACTATCCGCTGACTCATTGGCACGAGCCCTCGAGGCCAGTAGCGACAACGCATCGCTCATCTACCGAGGAGAAGTAGTTAGAAGCAGCTTCGGGACAATGAGCTACGCAGTCATGCAGTTTGGATTTGCTGCTCTTGGCGCGCGCATGCGAATACGGCCAGACCGCTGGATCTGGTTAGTACTGCCACTCAACATTCTGTCGGCGGCCGCCTGGACCTTGGTGACGACTCAAAGGTCTTACTTCCTTGTGTCGATCCTTTGGCTAGTCGCTGGATATGTCGCTGCGGCCGTTGCGAGCGGAAACGAGAAGATCTCATTGAAGCTGACAGTTTCGGCCGTCAGCGCCGTCGTGGCACTCACCATTTTTGTCGTAGCATCACGAGCAGTGCGCGTATCTGGCGCGAACGCACAGCTAGATGCCAATGCTTGGTCGAGCGCCACCCTGTGGGCCGCGGGGTATATTCCAACCTTTTCAAGCTGGCATGCTGCCGGCGGCGGTTCAGAGATATATCCATTTCGGCTGCTTGCAGGTGTATTTTCCGCATTCGGCTTAGCCATCGAAACAGGCGTTCAAGCGGATGGTGAAACATTCACCTACATCGGAAATGGACAGCTCTCGAATGCATCGACCATGATGCGAGCCGCCGTGTTGGGCGGGGGCATCGTCGGAGCTTTTCTTATCGTGATCGCATTGGGGGCAATCAGCGCAGCGATTTATCATGCCTCGCGAAGAGGAAGCCCACTGGCCGCCGGCGCATACGTCGGCGTAGTAGCTACCATATTGTGGTCTATCAATGCTTGGCACTTCACGAATGCCAATCGTGTAATCGCACAGGTTCTTATAATGGGCGCCATCGGCGCTTCCTTCACAATCACACAGAAACGATATGCCGACGCTCATCGACAGACCAGGACGAGTGCATGCCAACATCGGTGATCCGAAACCCTCTCACACGAGAGAACAAATCAGTTCACACCAGAGAGTCGACGGCGTGTACCACTTGTGCGCGAATGACGCGGAGTCGCTCACGCGCGCTGTCAAGAACAGAGAGCGCCTCGACGCGACGCGAAAGTTGCACCCGCAACCATGAAGTCACCTCATCGACCGAGCTGTAACGCGTGTCCATGGATATATCGGGCAAGCCGACCGTCGCGAAATGCGCCGCAATCTTCCGTTCGGGCTTCTCCGCGAGTTCGACTGGCATTGCCCCAGATATCAATCCAAGCACAAGAACATGAAGACGGTCGGAGATCACCAAAGCAGCATTGTCGTACAGACCCCGGATCTGTTCTTCCGAGCCTGAGTTTCGCGGATCCCAAACCAAACTTCGAATACCAAGGTGGTCCGCAATTGACCGCGCGCGGTCGTCGTCGACGTCGACTTGGGAGAGGGAGACGATCTCCAGAGAATGAGTGCGAGCCAGTTCAATGATCGCCTGAAGCACTACAGTCGATGGAAACGGCCGGTCACCCCGCAGAGAGATGATCAGTGTTCGCCGTTGCTCGTCAATCGCCGAGGCGCGAGCCGCATCCGAGAATCCAATGTCGGGTGAAATCACGCCTACACCGACGATATCTAGGCTTCGTTGTTCTCGCCATAAGCACACGTCCGCAAGTTGTGAGAACTTACGATGCAGCCGCAAGGTCATCCCGGATCTTTCAGCCCTCGCGTGCTGCGCCAGAGCATGTGGAGGAATGATAATCTTCCCCCCGCGGGCTTTGACAATCAGGCCGGTGGCAAGTTGAAATAGATGATGCGGGAGACGGTGACGCCCAACCCATACCTCTCCGGGATCAGTCACAAAAATCGGCTTCGATCGTCCTAAGGCGGCACGCAGCATCCAGGCCGCACGCGCCAGTCCTCCACCAGTGACGAGCCGGTCCTGTTCATCGAACCCAATCGCCCGGATCCAACTATCGTTATGATTGCCGACAAATGCAACGAGCCCGCCCGGCCTCCTCACCCAGTCGAGCGACAGCCGTCGAATGAGAACGTCGCCTAGATTGCCATCTGGGCCGGTCATGCTGATGAAGACCTGGGATTTCACTCGTACAACGTAGCATCATCGCCCGCTGTGCTGCTTCGACCTTCAGTGACTAGTTGCGTCGCAAATCGCATGCGGCGCTGATTGTGGGTAAGTGGTAAGCACACCTTGCACACGCCTCAAAGAGCTCAGCGAAACTCTCAGTCATCCGTTGCGGTTATCTCGGCGCTGTCAATGCAGCGGCCATAACGGGCTCATCGCAGCTGAGCGTGTAGCGGTCGGCAACGTCGGGGTCCCCGGGTAGGCGTCGAGGTCTCCGTCAGGATGGAAGTTCCTACACTCCCCATCCGAGAAGACCCCGACGGTGATCAACGCTACCTTCACGCGCTCTGACCTGACCAGGTTCGCCCGCCTCGACGAGCTCGGCCTCGACGCCGTCGGCATGCATCTCACACCAGACCGGGCGGTGATCGAGTGCCGTCTCGCCGAGCCCGACCCGTGGTGCCATGCATGCGGCGGTGAGGCGACTGCTCGTGGAACAGCCGCGCGCTGGTTGGCCCATGAACCGTTCGGGCATCGCCCCACGACCTTGCTGCTGCGAGTTCGCCGGTTCCGTTGCGAGCCGTGCGCCCGGTTCTGGCAGGAGGACACCACGAGGGTTGCCGAGCCCCGGGGCAAGCTCACCCGCACAGCGTTGGGTTGGGCGCTGCGCGCGCTCGTCGTCGATCACCTCACCGTCTCTCGGGTCGCCGCAGGCCTTGATGTCGCCTGGCACACCGCGAACACCGCCGTTCTCGAGGAAGGGCGGCGACTGCTGATCGATGATCCGGAACGGTTCGACGGTGTCACCGTGATCGGCGTCGACGAGCACGTCTGGCGGCACACGCGCCGCGGCGACAAGTTCGTCACCGTGATCATCGACCTCACTGCGGTCCATGAAGGGACGGGCCCGTCGAGATTGCTGGACATGGTCGAGGGCCGCTCGAAGTCAGTATTCAAGGGCTGGCTCGCCGAGCGGCCGGAGGCCTGGCGGGCGGGGATCGAGGTCGTCGCGATGGACGGGTTCTCCGGGTTCAAGACCGCCGCGGCGGAGGAGATCCCGACTGCTGTCGCGGTGATGGATCCGTTCCACGTGGTCCGGCTCGCCGGGGAAGCGCTCGACACCTGTCGTCGTCGGGTTCAGAACAACATCTTCGGCAGGAGGGGCCGGAAGGACGATCCTCTCTACAAGGCACGTCGAACCCTGCACACGGGCGCGAGCTTGCTGACGGATCGACAGGTCGCCCGGTTGGAGACGTTGTTCGCGGACGAGCACCACGTCGAGGTCGAGGCAACGCATGGGATCTATCAGCGCATGATCACCGCCTACCGGCAGGAAGATCGCAAGCTCGGGAAGTTCCTCATGCAGTGCGTCATCGACACCGTCGCGGACGGCGTCCCGGCATCGTTGGTCGAGGTTCGCAAGCTCGGCAGAACGCTCACGAAGCGCGCCGCGGACGTCCTCGCATACTTCGATCGGCCGCGGACGTCCAATGGACCAACGGAAGCGATCAACGGCCGACTCGAGCATCTACGCGGCTCTGCGCTCGGCTTCCGGAACCTGTCCCACTACATCGCCCGCAGTCTCCTCGAAGCCGGAGGCTTCAGACCTCAGCTACACGCTCAGCTGCGATGAGCCGGATATCCTTCGCGAGGCATATCACCCCGCACTGACGAAGGGCACGCCGTTCATCGTCGCTGACCTCGGGACGGCAGAACTGCTGAACGTCTCGGCGAATGCGTTTCTCGCCACCACGGTGCCGTTCATCAATGCGATGGCTGAGGTCGTCGGTGCCGAAGTCACCGAGCTAGCCGACGCGATCGGGCTCGACGCCAGAATCGGGCGACGCTTCCTCGGCGCAGGGATTGGCTTCGTCGGCGGCTGCATGCCGAAAGACATCCGGGCGTTCGCCGCCCGCGCCGAAGCACTGGGCCGCGGCGAGTCGGTTTCGTTCCTGCGCGAGGTCGACGCGATCAACCTGCGCCGCCGTGACCGCGCGGTGCACCTCGCGGTCGACGCGCTCGCCGGGAACGTGGTCGACAAGCGCGTGGCTGTGCTCTGTGCGGCGTTCAAGCCGCACAGCGACGACATCCGTGACCCCCCTCGATGTGGCCGTGCGCCTGATAGGCCTCGGCGCCGACGTCACCGTCACCGTCACCGTCACCGACCCAGAGCTCTCGAGAACGCTCGTCGCCAGCATCCGCAGCTGACATACGTCGAGGACCGTGATGACGCACTGCGGGGAGCAGAAGCTGTCATCGTGGTCACCGAGTGGGACGAGTATCGTCGTGGACTTCCACCCGAGCACGCAGCCTCGCTGGTCGCCGGCAAGGTCATCGTCGATGGATGCAACTGCCTGAACGCTGTGGAGTGGCGCGAGGCGGGATGGACCTACCACGGGATGGGGCGTCCCTGAAAGAGCTGCAGACAGGGCCTCTCGGGCTGCGGGCTAGGCTGACGGGGTGAGTGCTGAGAGCCTGTCCGCCCGAAGGCGACGCACGGGGCGGATCGTCGGATGGGTACTCGGCAGCATTCTGCTTGTGACCCTGTGCCTCACGGCGTGGGTCGGCATCCGCGGGTTCCTCGCATATCAGCACCTCGCTGACGCGCGAGAACGCGCCGGCAACGCCGCCGCAGCCCTCGCAGATCCTGCCTCGGCCGCAGGGCTCATCCGTGAGATTACCACCGACACGTCCGCGGCCCGCGAGCTCACGAGTGACGCTGCCTGGAGAGTCGCCGAAGGCGTGCCATGGGTGGGGCCGCAACTGGTAGCCGTGAGCTCAGTCGCGGCCGCGATCGACGATGTCGCGTCATACTCGCTCACGCCACTTGCTTCCGTCGCCGGGTCGGTCTCGCTCGACAGCATCCGTCCGCAGAACGGAGCAATCGACCTGTCGGCGTTCAGCGAGCTGGACGGAGCGGCATCCGAAAGCACGTCGGGGCTGGCAGCCGCCGCATCGGCAGTCGACAGCATCGATGCCGCTCCCCTGCTCGGGCCGCTGCGCGACGCCGTCGACGAGGTCACGGATCTCCTTTCACAGGCGCATGTCGCCGCCGATGCGCTGAACCGTACCACTGCGCTGCTGCCGCCCATGCTCGGCGCCGACGGACCGCGCGATTACCTCATCGTCTTCCAGAACAACGCCGAGTGGCGTTCGCTCGGCGGCATCGTGGGCGCGATGGTGCTCGTGCACACCGAGAACGGGCAGATCACCCTGGGCGCGCAGGCATCGTCGTCTGACTTCACCCGCTACGACGACCCGGTCGTGCCGATGACCGACGACGAGATCCGGCTGTTCGGCCGCCAGCCCGCGAGCTACGTGCAGAACGTCACTCAGATCCCCGACTTCACACGCGATGCACCGATCGTGCAGGCGATGTGGCAGCGCCAGACCGGCACCACGATCGACGGCGTCCTCTCGCTCGACCCTGTCGCCCTGTCGTACCTGCTCGAGGCGACCGGACCCGTCTCGCTGCCGACGGGCGACGAGCTCAACGCCGATAACGCCGTGCAACTGCTGCTGAACGAGGTGTACCTGCGCTACGAAGATCCCCGCCAGCAGGATGCGCTCTTCACGGCCGCCGCGGCGTCGGTCTTCTCCTCGCTCACCTCCGGGACCGTCGATCCGGTAGCGCTCGTGACTGCCCTCGGGCGCGCGGGTGAAGAACATCGCCTCATGATCTGGAACGCCGCACCCGACGAGCAGTCAGTGCTCGACGGCACTACGCTGCAGGGCGTCCTCGGGCCCGTCGATCCCGACGACGCAGAGTTCGGTGTGTATCTGAACGATGGCACCGGTTCGAAGATGGACTACTACATGCAGGTGGCCGCCGGCGTCGAGTCGTGCACGAACGGTGAGAGCACGCTGCGCGTCGCCCTGCGCAGCACCGCCCCCGCCGATGCGGCATCCCTGCCGTGGTACATCACTGGAGGCGGCAACTACGGCATCCCCCCGGGCGAGGTCGAGACGGTCGCCTACATCTATCTGCCCGAGAACGCTGAGCTCGTGTCGGCCCGGTTGCCCGGTCAGGAAGAGGCGCCCCCGCTGGGCGGCGGCACCGACGCCGGCCGGCAGGTGCTCGTGTGGACGACGCAGCTCGCCCCGGGTGCCGAGATCACTCTCGACGTCACCGTGACCACGCCCGACACCGACGCCCTGACGGCTCGCGTGACGCCTACGGTGCACGGCGTCGACGCGGTTACCGTGTGCGAGAAGCGCTGAGCCGGTCGCCGGTTTATCACTGAGCCAGCCTGTTCACCGCGCCACCACAGCCATCGAGAGGGTGTCGTTACACGAATGACACCGACTCTTCGCGTAATGGACACCCCTGCGGTTGCGCCTGGCTGTGCTTTTCCTGAATAATCGACGAGGATGGCTGACGCGGGTAGATCGATGTCCTGCTGTTCAGCAACGGTGTGCGTGGGCGCGCCGACCGGAGCACACATACGCAACGTTCCAGAGGGGGACACCTTGAAGCACACCATCACCAAAGCCGCCGCAGTCGCAGCACTCGCCGCCGGCGCACTGTTCGCCGTTCCTGCCGCTGCCTCGGCAGTCGAGGGCTACACCCCTCCCGCTCAGGGTCAGGTCAGCGATTCGACCGTCGCACCGGGCGAGGCCATCACGTTCTCGGTCACCGATGCCGCCTTCGTTCCCGGCGAGACCGTTTCGATCTCGATCACGGGTGAGAACGCCAGCGGCGCAAGCCTCGGCTTCGTGAAGTTCGCCGTCGAGACCCGCGCCCTTGGCACCACCACCGCGAACGGTGCCGGTGGCGTCTCGGGCGTTCGCATCAACCTGCCCGCCAACGCGTCAGGCACGTACACCATCCTCGCCACCTCGCCGTCGAACCCCGTCGGCGTCTCGGCTACCGTGACGGTCGCCGCAGCAGGCACCGGCTCGAACGGTGGCAGCGACGACGACGCTCTGGCGACCACCGGCCCCGACAGCGCAGCGATGCTCGGCCTGTGGGTCGGCGGCGGTGCGCTCGTGCTCGCCGGCGGTGCTGTCGCCGTTGCGAGCGCCGTGCGCCGCAACCGCGACCAGTCCGTCGAGGCCTGATCTCAGCAGTATTGAGAAGCCCCGTGCGCAGTCTGCGCACGGGGCTTTTGCTATCTCCGCTCGCGCACGCGCTGCCAGACGGCAATGGCGATGACGCCCAGGCACGCGCCGAAGCCGTTGGCCAGCACGTCGAGAAGGCTCGGCGTGCGCGCCGGAAGCAGCAGCGCCTGCCCGAATTCAATCGACGCTGCCGCCAGCAGCGTGAGCAGCACCACCGCCCAGCGACGGCGCGAGAGCACCGCGAATCCGGCGCCGAACGGCACGAACATAGCCACGTTCGACGCGAACTCCAGGCGGCCGTACGTCATGCCTGGCACGTTGCGGATGATCCACTGCACGAGCCCCCGCGCCTGCGGCCCCGAGTCCACCGGCACCGGCCAGAAGACGACCAGCAGTACGGCGACGCCGTAAATGGCCATGCCGATCACGATCGCCCTCGCGTGCGCGCGCGAACGGCCCTCACTCGATGTGTCGATGGTCTCTCCCTCTGCAGCATCCCCGAATCGAGCGTAATCGGTCGCCGATCCGCCCGCCTGTAGTCTGGGGGCGTGCGCATTCTTCTCACCGGCGGTGCCGGCTACATCGGATCCCATGTCGCCCTCGTCCTGCTGGAGCGCGGCGACGATGTCGTCGTCATCGACGACTTCTCGAACAGCAGCCCGGAGTCGTTGCGGCGGGTCGAGCAGCTCACCGGCAAGACGCTGCAGGTCATCAAAGCCGACCTCGCCGACCGTGCCGCAGCCGAAGCCGCACTGCGCGACGTCGACTTCGACGCTGTCATCCACTTCGCCGGCCTGAAGGCCGTCGGGGAATCGGTCGCGCAGCCGTCGCGCTACTTCCGCACCAACCTGAACTCGACGCTGAACCTGCTCGACATCATGCGCGAGAAGGACGTGCGCAAGCTCGTCTTCAGCTCGTCGGCGACGGTCTACGGCACCCCGGTAGCCGGGGTGGAGCGGCTCGACGAGACCCAGCCGGTCGGTATCGGGATCACCAACCCGTACGGCCGCACGAAGGCGTTCATCGAGCAGATCATCGCCGACGTGCAGGTCGCTTGGCCCGAGCTCGAGGCCGTGCTGCTGCGCTACTTCAACCCGGTCGGGGCGCACCCGTCCGGCGAGATCGGTGAAGACCCGGCGGGCATCCCGAACAACCTCATGCCGTTCGTCGCGCAGGTGGCGATCGGGCGTCGCGAGAAGCTCTCGGTGTTCGGCGACCAGTACCCCACGGTCGACGGCACCGGTGTGCGCGACTACATCCATGTGATGGACCTCGCCGAGGGTCACGTCGCGGCCCTCGAGCACCTCTCCCCCGGCGTCGAGGCGTACAACCTCGGGTCGGGCGAAGGCGCGAGCGTGCTCGAGGTCGTGCGTGCGTACGCCGAGGCGAGCGGGCGTGAGATCCCCTACGAGATCGTCGCACCGCGTGCCGGAGACCTCGCCACCACGATCGCTGACCCGGCGAAGGCGAACGAGGCGCTCGACTGGCGCACCACGCGCACGCTGGCCGACTCGTGCCGTGACTCGTGGGCGTGGCAGGTCAAGAACCCGAACGGGTTCGCACCGCGGGAGTGAAGCGCTTCCTGTCAGACCGGTGACCCGGAACACTTCGGGCAGGTCGAGGAAGATCAGCCCGGCGATCGGCGTCTCGGTGAGGTCAGGTTGTGGCCGAACTCGATACTCACTGTCCCTTCCCCGCGTAGAACGCCTCCACCGCGTCCTTCGACGGCGCCCACCACGATTCGTTCTCGCGATACCAGTCGATCGTCGCGGCGAGGCCTGCCTCAAAGTCGGCGTACTGCGGCATCCAGCCCAGCTCCTCCCGTAACCGGGTGGAGTCGATCGCGTAGCGCAGGTCGTGACCTGCCCGGTCGGTGACGTGGTCGTACGCGTCGGCGGGCTGGCCCATCAGGGTGAGTATCAGCTCGACGACGGTCTTGTTGTTCTTCTCGCCGTCGGCGCCGATCAGGTAGGTCTCGCCGATGCGCCCCTTCTCGATGATGGTGAGCACGGCCGAGGAGTGATCGTCGGCGTGGATCCAGTCGCGCACATTCAGCCCCGCGCCGTACAGCTTCGGCCGGATGCCGCGGATCACGTTCGTGATCTGGCGCGGGATGAACTTCTCGACGTGCTGGTACGGACCGTAGTTGTTCGAGCAGTTCGAGATCGTCGCGCGCACCCCGAAGGACCGCACCCAGGCGCGCACGAGAAGGTCGGAGCCGCCCTTGGTCGACGAGTACGGCGACGATGGGTTGTACGGTGTCGTCTCGGTGAACCGCTCGGGGTCATCGAGCTCCAAGTCTCCGTACACCTCGTCGGTGGAGATGTGGTGAAAGCGCACATCGTGCTTTCGCACGGCCTCCAGCAGCGTGTACGTGCCGACGATGTTCGTCTCGAGGAAGGGGCGCGGGTCGTGCAGCGAGTTGTCGTTGTGCGACTCGGCGGCGTAGTGCACCACGACATCCGCCTCGGCCACGAGCGAGTCGACGACAGCCGCGTCGGCGATGTCGCCCTGCACGAAGCGCACCCGGTCTTCAGGCAACCCGGCGAGCGATGCCCGGTTGCCGGCATACGTCAGCTTGTCGAGCACCGTCACGTCGTGGTCGGTGTGCCCGATCACGTGGTGCACGAAGTTCGAGCCGATGAACCCGGCGCCACCGGTGACCAGCAGTTTCATCGATCGCCCCTCTCGAGCAGGCCCAACAGGTGAGAGCCGCATCCCGATTTCACCACCTTCTCCGCTCGGTCGCGCAATTCGTCGTCAATGAGGGCCCCTGACGCAGCCACTGAGCGACTTTTCGCCGCCGCCTTGCCCTACACGCGTAACCACTAGTAGAGTCGCAGCCACGGCCAATGGGGAGCCGTGATACGGATGGGGATCCGTACGAGAACGTTGATCTGGGGAGATCATGGGGACGCGTATCGGCTATGCCGCTGGGGCTTTCGACCTTTTTCACGTCGGGCATCTGAACATCCTTCGCCACGCGCGAGAGCACTGCGACGTGCTCATCGCCGGCGTTGTGAGCGACGAGATGCTTCGCACAGTGAAGGGCATCGAACCGGTCGTACCCACCGCTGAACGCGCAGAGATCGTGCGTCACATCTCGTACGTCGATGACGTCTATATCGAGACTCGTCCGATGAAGATGGATGCCTGGCGCGACCTGCACTTCACTCACTTCTTCAAGGGCGACGATTGGCGTGGCACCGAGAAGGGCATCGCTCTCGAGCGCGAGTTCGCCGACGTCGGTGTAGAGGTCGTGTACTTCCCGTACACGGTGCACACGTCGAGCTCGATACTGCGCCGAACACTCGAAGTGCTGACACAGAACACCGTGGCGGTGGCTCGATGAACGGGGACGACTCGCGAGGTCCGCCCGTTCGATGAGCTGATCGCGTTGCACTGCAAACGTGGATGGGGCTGGGGAGCCGCATCCATCCCGTGAACTGGGGTCACGGGAACCTGGGCCGGGGGCCGGCTCAGGGGAAAGCTGCCGTCGTGACGGCAGATACTGGGGAAAGTCTGGGGAAATGACGCACTGGGGTTTGCGTACGAATACGGCTCATGGAGCCTCGGAATGACTTCCGTAGAAGACGTTCTGAGCGTGAGCGGCGTCGGGATCGATCGTCCCGTCGTCGCCGCACCGCGAGCCCTGCGCGCGGTGCCCGACTTCGTCGTGGCACCGCGCGCAACAACGACTCTGGAGCAGAGACGCCGTTGGGAACGGCACTACCGGATGCTCCTCCAAGCCACGGATGCCAGCACGATCGCCCTCACTGTGGGGCTGACCGTCAGCATCCAGATCCAGCTGGGTGCCAGCCCGGTCGACTCGACTGCTCGCGCTCTTCTCTTGAGCGTTCTGTGGTTGGCGATTCTCGGTGGCACCCATACGCGCGACGCCGCCCTCTTCCGCCCTAGTGCGGTGGAGTACCGCAGCGTTGCGCGCGCCACCGGCTCAGCATTCGGCGCTCTGGCCATTGGTGATGCGCTTCTGAGCCTGCATGGAATGCAGCTGCTCTTGCTCGTCGCCCTCCCCACCGGGTTGGGGCTGCTGGTGCTGAGCCGGTGGTCGTGGCGTCGCTGGCTGCTCGCGCAGCGGGCGCAGGGAGTGTTCTCATCACGGACGCTCGTCGTCGGTCACCATGACGATGTCGAGTACGTCATCGCCAACCTCAGCAAGCCGAACTCGGCCGGGCTGCGTGTCGTCGGAGTGACGCTGCTCGATGGTGACGCGAGAGAGATCGTCGTCGGCGACGGTGCGTATCCCGTGCTGGGGGATGTCAACTCCGTCGGCACCATCGCGCAGGAGCTCGGCGCGGACACCGTGGTGGTGGCCAGCCGTCCGCGCGGCGACGCCGAGTTCGTGAAGAGACTGAGCTGGCAGCTCGAGGGAACGGCCGCCGAGCTGGTGCTTTCGAGCAGGCTCGCCGATGTCGCGGGTCCGCGTCTGTCATTCGAAGCGCTCGACGGCCTGCCTCTGATCCGGGTGCAGATCCCCTCATACTCTGGCGGGCAGCATCTGCTCAAGCGCGCGCTCGACATCGTGGTCGCCTGCTGCGCGCTGATCCCGATCGCGCTGGCGTACCCCGTGCTCGCTCTGCTGATCAAGCTCGACTCTCCGGGCCCCGTCTTCTTCTTCCAGGAGAGGGTCGGTCGCGACGGACGGCTGTTCAAGATGGTGAAGTTCCGCTCGATGCGCACCGACGCCGAGCAGCAGCTTGCCGCACTTCGCTCGCACAACGAAGGCTCAGGACTGCTCTTCAAGATGAAGGACGACCCTCGCGTCACCAGGGTGGGCCGCGTGCTGCGCAAGCTGTCACTCGACGAGCTGCCGCAGTTCTGGAACGTGCTGACGGGCGACATGAGCGTCGTCGGACCGCGCCCGCCACTGCCCAGTGAGGTCACCGGCTATGACGGCAAGGTGTTCCGCCGGCTCTACATCAACCCGGGCATCACGGGGCTGTGGCAGGTGTCGGGCCGTAGCGACCTGTCGTGGGACGAGAGCGTGCGCCTCGATCTGCGCTACGTCGAGAACTGGTCGGTGATGAGCGACCTGCAGATCATCTGGCGCACGGCGAAGGTCGTAGTGCGGCCGAGTGGAGCCTACTGATGTCGACCCTCACCCGCACTCGCCGCCTGATCCTCTTCGTGCTGGTCGGCGCCCTGCTGATCATCATCGCGACGGTCGCCGTCGCGACGATCGGCGCTCGTCTGTCAGCGCCGGCAGCCAAGCCCTCTCCGGCGGCCACGTCGACCGATGACGATGATGACGTGTCATCCGCTCCTCTGACCGCCTTTCCGACCCCGTCGCCGGCTCCGCTCACCGACGACGAGACGGCCGAAGTTCAACGAGCCGACGTCGCGATCGATTCGCTGCTCGCCGCGCTCGACGAGGTGAGCCAGCGGGGAGACGGCTCGGCGGTGGGCATCGAGAGCATCGCCACCGGTTGGGTGCTCGGCGAGGTGCAATCTCGCGCTCGTGAGCAGTACGACCTGGGTTACCGGCAGACGGGCGAGGCGACGGTGACCCAGTCGACGCCGACCGCGGTCGACCTTGCCGCCAGTCCCCCGACCATCACCATCAAGGTATGTGTCGATGTGTCGGCGGTCGACGTCGTCGACGCCGCCGGCAAGTCGCTCAAGGCCGCGCTGTACAACCCGGGCCGCCCGACTGCCCACATCTACGGTGCCGTCTTCGAAGACGGCACGTGGAAGGTATCCACCCACGACATCCCGGACGTCCAGGACTGCCCGAAGCCCTGACGACGGACTAACGAAAGACAGATCATGAGCACACTCACCACACCCCGGAGGCCCCGCTTCGCGCGCCTCGCGGTAGGTGCGGCTGTGGGGATCGGAGCCCTCGTCGGGTCCCTGCTGATGCCCGCCGCCGCCAGCTCGGCGGTAACGCCCCCGGCGGACGGGCGCACGCAGGAGACGGCTGCCGCCTCCTGCTGGGAGATCAAGCAGAACACCCCCGATGCGAGCAGCGGCATCTACTGGCTGGTGACGCCGAAGCTCGTCGCGCCCGAGCAGTTCTACTGTGATCAGGAGACGTCAGGCGGAGGCTGGGTTCTCATCGGTCGCGGACGCGAGGCGTGGAAGGAGGGCTACCACGGCCTGCGCACCCCCGCCCAGCTTCGCAACACGGTCACGGGCACCGGCGCATTCCTCCCCGCTCAGCTTCCGTCTGCCACTGTCGATGGCCTGCTCAACGGCGAGCGCGTCGACGGTCTCGCCGACGGCGTTCGACTGCGTCGCGCGGCCGACACCGCGGGAACGCAGTGGCAGGAAGCGCGATTCACGTTCGTCCAGCGCGACCGGTGGGTGTGGACGTTCGGTGCAGAGCACCGAGTGCGCACCTATTCGTTCGACGGCGTCTCGGGCACCAGCGGGCAGACGAACAACTTCGGGAACAACAATCAGCTGCGGCGGGTCGTCTTCAACCAGCCGTCCACCCACAGCTTCCTCAGCGGCTGGGCCTACGGATCGAGCCAGGGCGGCAGCACCGCCTCAGACTCCTACATGTGGAGTCCGTCCGGCCAGGGGTACGCCAGGCCGTTCACCCAGGTCTTTCTCCGTCCGCAGCTGAAGATCGCAGACCTCGACTTCGGCAACGTCCCCACTGAAGGAGCGCCGGCGACGACGGTGGCCGCGATCCCGGAGAGCGATGCGATGACCACGCGCTGGGGGGTGTCCGGATTCGCGAACGGCAGCAGCGGCGAGCTCAACACCGAGGTGGCTGAATTCGCTGAGACCGACGGCAAGGTGTACGTCGGCGGCAACTTCAAGTACGTGCAGCGCACTCAGGCCGGCGACGGCCAGGTGCAGCAGTCGAACCTCGCCGCGTTCGATGTCGCAACAGGCGAATGGGTTCCGGAGTTCCGCCCGGCGCTCAACGGTCAGGTCAAGGCCATTGCCGCCCTTCCCGACGGACGACTGGCGGTCGGCGGCCAGTTCACGACCGTGAACGGTGTGCCCCAACCGGCTCTTGCGATTCTCGACCCAGACACGGGCCAGCTCGCGGGGTGGCAGGTGGTCGCCGAGCACCGTGCCACCGGCAGCCTGCCGTACGTGCGAGATCTCGATGTGCAGGATGGCTTCCTCTACGTGGCCGGCGCGATGACGCACCTCACGGCTGCCGGAAGCTCGACCAGTGCCAGCACCTGGAACGGCGGCCGCATCAATCTGGCCACCGGCGCCCCCGACGTCCACTGGAACGCGTTCCTGAACGGCACTTCGGTCGCCGTCGACGCCTCCGCCCAGGGCGACCGCGCGTACCTTTCCGGGTACTTCAAGATGAAGCAGGGCACATCCACGCCGAGTGCGGTCGCGCTTCAGACTGCCGCCGGCGCACCGCTCGTCGACCCGCTCTGGGTGCCGTCGTTCTCCAAGTCGGGGGTGGACGCCTCCGGCAACATCACCGGTAACGTCTGGCAGCTCGGCGTGACGGAAGCAGGCGGAAAGGTTTGGCTCGGCGGATCGGAGCACTCGCTGTTCGCCTATGACCGCAACACCTTCCAGCTTCTGCGGGGCTCCATCACCAAAGCCGGCGGCGATTTCCAGACGGTCGAGCACAACGATTCGCTCGTGATCGCCGGCTGCCATTGCGGCCACTGGGTCTACCAGGACGCTTACAAGTGGGACGGCGTGGGCACGAACTGGAAGCAGTCCGACAAGATTAACCTGGTCGGGGCTTGGGACGCGGCGTCGGGTGACTATGTCGCCGCGTGGTCTCCCACTCTCGAAGCGCGGGCCGGCTACGGCGCCTGGGGCACCTTCTACGACTCACGAGGCGTACTGTGGGTGGGCGGCGACTTCTCGCGTTCTGTGCGCGCCGGAGGCGCTGCGCAGTGGTCCGGCGGATACGTGCGTTTCGCGCCGACCGACACGACCGCACCTACGCAGCCGGGCGCGATCACGTCCTCCCCTGCCATCGGCGCCACAGAAGCGACTCTCAACTGGGGCTCGTCTTCGGATGCGAACGGCGTGACGTACGAAGTCCTCCGCGGAAACCGCGTCATCGCAACGACGACTGCGACGTCTTACACCGCGCCGATCACCGATGAACCGGCTGACTATTTCGTGCGTGCACGAGACGCGGCAGGCAATCGATCTGCGACCACACCTGCGTTCACACTCGCACCGGCGCCGGTCAACACCTTGACGTTCGCGAACGAGGCGTCGCTCTGGTCATGGCGGTACTCGGACGACCCGCTGCCGGCGGATTGGTCCTCGATCTCGTTCGACGACTCCGGATGGGCCACGGGCAGCGGACTCTTCGGCCGCAATGTGCCGACCGCGACGACGAACATCGACCCGACCAACCTGACTCGAAAGCCGCTCAGCGCGCAGTTCCGGCACACGTTCGCCGTGACCGAGGCGGCGAGCGTCGTCGACGGCAGGGTCAGCGTCATCGTCGACGACGGAGTCGTGGTCTATCTCAACGGCGTCGAGCTGGGCAGAGCGAATCTGCCGACAGGCGTGCTGTCGTCGACGACGTACGCGACGACCGCGCCACGGTACAGCACCGCGTCGCGCAACCCCGTGGAGTTCACGGTGCCTGTGGGTCTGCTCGTGAACGGCGACAATGTCATCGCCGCGTCGACGCACGCCAGCTGGCGTGCGACGCCGGACCTCAGCTTCGCCCTCTCGTTCACCGCGATTCGCGGGGAGAAGCCGGCGCCTCCGGCAGCCGTCACCGACCTGGCGGCGACGAGTACATCCGACTCTGTCGCCCTGACGTGGAACTCACCGACGGGCGGCACCGCCCCCACCGGATACACGATCACCAGGGATGGCGCGCCGGTCGGCTCGACAGACGCGGCGACCAAGACATTCACCGACTCCGGTCTGTCACCCGCGACCGCGTACAGCTACACGGTCACGGCTACGGGGCCCGGCAGCCTCGTATCCGAGCCGCGGTCCGTGCAGGCGACCACGAAAGCGCCGCCGTCACCCGCCGAACTCCCGGTGGTCGTAGATGAGGCGTCGGTGTGGTCGTGGCGGTATTCCGACGATCCGCTGCCCGCCGACTGGAACAGCACCGCCTTCGACGATTCCACGTGGGCGACCGGCAGCGAACTCTTCGGCCGCAATGTGCCGACCGCGACGACGAACATCGACCCGACCAACCTGACTCGAAAGCCGCTCAGCGCGCAGTTCCGGCACACGTTCGCCGTGACCGAGGCGGCGAGCGTCGTCGACGGCAGGGTCAGCGTCATCGTCGACGACGGAGTCGTGGTCTATCTCAACGGCGTCGAGCTGGGCAGAGCGAATCTGCCGACAGGCGTGCTGTCGTCGACGACGTACGCGACGACCGCGCCACGGTACAGCACCGCGTCGCGCAACCCCGTGGAGTTCACGGTGCCTGTGGGTCTGCTCGTGAACGGCGACAATGTCATCGCCGCGTCGACGCACGCCAGCTGGCGTGCGACGCCGGACCTCAGCTTCGCCCTCTCGTTCACCGCGATTCGCGGGGAGAAGCCGGCGCCTCCGGCAGCCGTCACCGACCTGGCGGCGACGAGTACATCCGACTCTGTCGCCCTGACGTGGAACTCACCGACGGGCGGCACCGCCCCCACCGGATACACGATCACCAGGGATGGCGCGCCGGTCGGCTCGACAGACGCGGCGACCAAGACATTCACCGACTCCGGTCTGTCACCCGCGACCGCGTACAGCTACACGGTCACGGCTACGGGGCCCGGCAGCCTCGTATCCGAGCCGCGGTCCGTGCAGGCGACCACGAAAGCGCCGCCGTCACCCGCCGAACTCCCGGTGGTCGTAGATGAGGCGTCGGTGTGGTCGTGGCGGTATTCCGACGATCCGCTGCCCGCCGACTGGAACAGCACCGCCTTCGACGATTCCACGTGGGCGACCGGCAGCGGACTCTTCGGCCGCGGCGTCTCGTCGGCGACGACGAACATCGACCCGACGAATCTGGAACGCAAGCCGCTGAGCGCGCAGTTCCGGCATGCGTTCACCGTCGAGAATGCCGCCGGGCTGGCCGATGGCAGCGTCAGCGTGATCGTGAACGACGGCGTCGTCGTATACGTCAACGGCGTCGAGCTGGGAAGAGCAAACCTGCCGACCGGCACTCTCACTCAGACCTCGTACGCCACCGTCGCGCCGCGTCACAGCACTGCTTCCGCCAACCCGGTGGCCTTTGCCGTTCCCTCCTCTCTCCTGATCGATGGGAAGAACGTCATCGCGGCGTCGACACAGGCGAGTTGGCGCGCAACTCCCGATCTCAGCTTCGCCCTCTCCGTGAGGATGGAGCGCAGATGAATCGCATGTCGACCGTCGACGCACGCCGGGCACTCGCCGCCGCGCAGAAACCGGCGGCGGGCGTACCCGCCTACCTCAGATGGGTGAACCGGCCGCTCGGCGGGCAGGTAGCGGTGGTCGCGGCACGCTGGCGCTGGACGCCGAACCAGATCACAGCGCTCAGCGCCGTTTCGGGTGCGATCGGCATCGGCGTCCTGGCCATCAGCACCGAGTGGTGGGCCGGCGTGGTCGCGGGCGGACTGCTTCTCGTCGGCTATGTCCTCGATTCCGCCGACGGCCAGCTGGCGCGTATTCAGCGGCGCGGAGGCCCGGCAGGTGAGTGGCTGGATCACGTGGTCGACGGAGTGCGCGCACCGCTCGTGCATGTTGCGCTGGCGATCCATCTGCTGCGCACGGACTCCCCTCCTGGGATGGCGTACGTGGCACTCGTCTTCTCCGCGGTCGTCTCCGCGTGGTTCCTCTCTCAGCTTCTCGCTGAGAAGCTGCTCCCACGGCCGGTGGGCCACGCCGCCGCCGAAGACCGGAACGGCATCCTCGAATCCTTCGTCAAGCAGCCGCAAGACACCTCGACGACGTATTTCGCGCTGATGTTCGTCGGGCTTCCCGCGATCTTCGCATTCCTCTACATCGCCCTGTTCGTCTGGCACGTGCTGATCTTCGGACTTTCGCTCCGTCGGAAGTACGCTCAGCTGACGGCGCTCTGACCCTGCAGCCACAGATGACCGCCCTCATCCCCTCGCCGAGTCGTTCGCTCATCGCCGCAACGGGGCAAGACCCGAACGCTGAGACAGAGCCGCGCATTCTGCCCGCGTGGCCGGTGCTCACGGTGCTGTGGGGATACCCGATCTTCTGGCTGGTCGGGCTGCTGCCTCTCGCCTCCGTGATCATGGCCGTGCCCATGCTGGCATTGCTGATCATGCGCCGACGGATCCTCCTCGTTCCGGGCATCCTGCCGTGGATCGGATTCGTGCTGTGGATGGTGCCGTCCGCCCTGATGATCGACCAGCTGGGTCGCGGTGTCGGCCTGGCCGTGCGGTTCAGCCAGTTCCTCGCGCTGGCGATCATCATGGTCTACATCGTGAACGCCCGCCGATCGCTGTCGGCCAAGCGCATCTTCAACGGGCTGACGTTCATCTGGGTGTTTGTCATCGTGGGCGGCTACCTCGGAATGCTTTTCCCCGAAGTGCAGCTCACCATGACCATCGGACGTCTGCTGCCCGGCGCCCTGACCGAGAACGACTACGTGAAAGAGCTCGTGTTTCCCACCCTCGCCGAGGTGCAGACGCCGTGGGGCGCAGAGGAGCCGTTCGTGCGTCCTTCCGCTCCGTTCGCGTACACCAACGGGTGGGGCGCCGCGATGGCTGTGCTGACCCCGATCGCGATCGGCACGGCGGTCGGTCACCGCACCGCGCGTGCGATGTGGCTGCTGGTCATCGCACTCGTCGTGGCGATCCCACCTGCGATCGCCACGACCAACCGAGGACTCTTCATCGGCATCGCCGGGGCCGTGGTGTACGTGCTCTTCTGCCTGCTGATCCGCGGTCGACTGCTCGCCTTCTTCTGGGTCACGATGCTCGGCATCGCCGCCGCCACGATCCTGATGCTCTCCGGTTTCCTCGACGGCATCGTCGAGAGGCAGGAGACAGTCGACACGACGGAGGGCCGCGGTCGTCTCTACGCCGAGACATGGGAGCGCACTCTCCAATCGCCCGTCCTCGGTTACGGTGCGCCGCGCCCGAGTCTGTGGAGCGAGATTCACGTCGGCACGCAGGGAGCCATCTGGAATGCGATGTTCTGCTTCGGCCTGGTCGGACTCGTGCTCTTCCTGAGCATGATCGCATTGGGAGCAGTGCGCACCTTCGACGCGCCGAATCTGTCTGCGGTGTGGATCCACTCAAGCGTCGTCGTGGCGCTGTTCCTCTCGATCTTCTACGGCCTGGACCGACAGCTGGTCTTCGTGGGCATCGCCCTCGCTGTCCTGCTCCGGGAGAAGTACCTCGGCGGATCGACCTATTGGCTGACTCAACCAGTCCCGTTCGCGCGAGCCCAGAATGAGACGTGAGGGTCTCGCCCGCAGTGGCGTCATCAGCCTGCTCGGTTCCGCCTTCGCCGCCCTCGCCGCGCTTCTGCTCACCGCCGTCGTCGGAAACACGCTCGGGGCGAGCGGCACGGGCCTCTTCTTCCAGGCGATGGGCATCTTCACCATCCTCACTCAAGTGCTGCGCCTCGGCACCAACAGCGGGATCGTGCGGTTCATCGCCGAGCAGCGCGCGCTCGGACGAGCGGGATCCGAATGGCGCATCGTCATGTACGCCGCGGTGCCGGTCGCCGTTCTGTCCGCAGCGGCCTCGATTGCAGTGTGGCTGCTCGCCGACTCGCTCGCACGATGGCTCGCGGCGCCCGAGGATGCGAGCCGCCTCGCCGACCTGCTGCGCGCGATGGCGCCTTTCGTCATCCTCGGGGCGGTGACGGGGGTCCTGCAGATCGCCGCACGGATGCTCCGTGGCGTGGGCACATTCACCCTGCTGCAGAGCGTGCTGCTACCTGCTAGCAGGCTGCTCACCGTCCTGCTCGTCGTATCAATGCTGGGCGCAACGGCATGGGGCGCGTTCGAGGCGTGGCTCTGGCCGCTCCCGATCTGGCTGCTGATAGGTCTGGCGCTGATCAGCGGCCCGCTGCTGCGCGACCTCCGGCGTCGTTCCGACGCCGATGCTGCGGCACGGCCGAGCTTCCGCTCCTTCTGGCGTTTCAACGCGCCTCGGTCGGTGAGCTCAGGGCTGGAGACGGCTCTGGAGTGGTCCGACGTCCTGATCGTCGCGGCACTCGCCTCGCCAGCCGCAGCCGGGGTCTACGCCGTGATCACGCGCGCTGTACGCGCCGGCGGCGTGGTCGACAAGGCGATGCGCGTCGCTGTGTCGCCGACCATCTCCGGCTTGCTCGCTCAGAAGCAGTACGCAGAGTCGACGCGGCTGCACACCACGGTCGTACGCGCGATGATCCTGATGAACTGGCCGTTCTACATGCTGCTCATCTCAATGGGACCGGCTGTCCTCGCCGTCTTCGGCGAGGAGTTCGTCGTCGGCTGGGGTCCGATGATCCTGCTGGCTCTTGCCCTCATGTTCCAGACTGCGTGCGGCATGCTGCAGAGCATTCTTCTGCAGGGCGGACGCAGCACATGGCAGATGTACAACAAGTCGATCGCGCTGGCGCTCAGCATCGGCTGCAACATCGCCCTGGTTCCGCTGTGGGGGATCTGGGGTGCCGCCATCACGTGGGTGCTCGTGGTCGCCGTCGACAACGTGATCGCGGCCGTGCAGGTTCACCGCGGAATGCGTGTGCACCTGCAGCCCGCAGCGCTCATCCCGGCGATGTGCATCCCCGTGGTCGTCTTCGGCGGCGGCGGCGCGCTCTTCGCCTGGTGGGGTGGGACCGATCTGACGATGCTCGCCCTCGCCACGGTGACCCTGTGCCTGATTTACGCCGCCGTCCTGTGGCTGCTCCGCCAGCGTCTGCACATCGAACCGCTGTGGCGGAAGGTACCGCTGGCCGGCGCGCGCGCCTGACCTCAAGCGCTGGCTGGTCGATCGCGCAGGGTCATCGGCGCAACCGCGCCGCTGCGATCGCTGTCATGCTGCGAAGCATCCGAGGAACGCGTGCCCACGCCGGCGCGACCCGGATCGGCTGCTGCATCAGCTCTCGCACGACCGCAGCTCCCGGAGCGGCGACCTCGGGGGGTGGCGCGCTCGTGGCGTCTTCCTCGAGCGCGCGATCGAGGAGACGCGTGAGGTCCGCCGCGCACAGAGCGCGGCGGATCACCCCCAACGCCTCCATCTCCGCAGTGAACACCAGCTGGTGGTCGTCCACCACCTCGCCACCGCCTGGAACTCGGGGCACCACGATGGGCGTGATGCCGAGAGCGCGCATGTCCATCACCCCGCCGGCGCCGCCCTGCAGGACGACGGCCGTCGCCTCCCGGCACAGAGAGAGCAGCTCGTCGTAGGGCAGGATGTCGACGTTCTCGGCGCCCTCCACGGGTGCGGACGGGCCGTGCTGCATGATCATTCGCACATCGTCGTGGTTGCGAAGCCAGTCCTCCACCCAGCGCGACAGACGATCGAACGGCAAGTGGTACGTCCCCGCCGAGACCACGACCAGCCGCGGCTTCACAGCACCACTCCGACGTGACGCGAACCGGGGTAGAACTTCCGCATCGATTCCCACTGCACCAAGAACTCGTCCGCGAACGGGTAGACGAGGCGTCCGCTCAGACCAGGCGAGGTGATGCGGTCGACCGGCTCGAGATACACGGTCCGGGCGCCGAACCGATGCGCCTGCGCGAAGAACGGCAGGGCGATGGCCGCTCCCGTGGAGAAGACGACGTCAGGGCGTTCTGCACGCAACACGCGGCGGGCGAGGGCGAAGTTGCGCGCGAGGTTCGGGAGGTTCCGCACAGTGGGATAGTGGATCTCGTAGACCTTCTCCTCGGCCAGCCGTGAGCGTGCGTCCTCCACAGGGAAAGTCGCCCAGCACCGCTCGTGCGCATTCCACCATTCCTTCAAGGCCAATGCTTGGGTGAGATGGCCACCCGATGAGCAGGCGAGCAGGATCTTCATGCTCAGATGCCTTTGCCACGGCTGCGCACGAATCGGATCACCCGGTCGGCGGACACGAGGCGCCACGAGATGGCGATCGCGAGCATGGCCTTGATCTGCTTGGGATTGTGGCGCAGCGCGCGCCACGCCCATCTCCGACCTTCAGCGCGTCGCCCAGCTGCGACCAGCGCGAACGCGATCTGCGCCTCGATCCGGCCCAGCGCGGCGGGAATCCTCCCGATGTCGGGGTGCTTTCTCAACAAGTACTGCAGCGCTGCCGCGTATGTCTCCCACTGGCCGAAGTAGTAGGACTGCCCCTGCCAACGCACCCGCACGAGTGGCTCGTTGACGACGGTGACGAGGCCGACGGCGGAAGCCCTCAGCAGGAGGTCGTAATCCTCCCCGTAGCTTCCTGGGAGGTTCTCGTCGATACCCGACAACTCTTCGCGCAGCGCATCCCGCCGGAACAGCAGACTAGACGAATGAAGGCCGGGATGACGATCACGCAGGAAAGACTCATGCGTCAGCTCTTCAGAGGGAACAAGCCGAATACGCTGGGCCTGCCCGTCGTCGATCGCCATCGCCGTCCCCACGACGATTGCCTCCGGCTTCTCCGCTAGCCGGTCCAGTTGCGCGGCGAGCTTACCCGGCAGCCATTCGTCGTCGTCATCGAGAAAAGCCACTAGCTGCCCTCGCGCCGCGTCTATCCCGGAGTTGCGCGCACCCGCGAGCCCCCGGCACCGAGTGTTGGAGATGCCTCGAACTGTCCACCCCGCTGCGGCAGTCACCCCCGGAAGATCTATGGGGCACGCGTCGAATACGATGATGACCTCGCCGATCACCCCGGCTTCCTGCGCGAGCACACTCTCCACGGCGAGCTTCATGAGCTCAGGACGATTGTGCGTCGGAACGACGACAGACACTTCCACCACGGTGCGCACTCCCCTTATGCGACGCTGTCCGCTCGATCGAAGATCAAGCAGACCGGACCTCCCCAGATCCGTCGGCCACCGGTCCCGACCGAATGACGGTCCGGAAAATCGCCCGGTGCAAATGCCGGCTCGACCGCTACTATAGGGCGAACGGCCGCCCCAGGGGAAGGGGCGCCGATCTGGGGAATCTGGGGAAGGGGCTCCGTCGTGTCGGAGGAGATCGAAACCGCGCCCGTGCGCGTGGGTGTTGTCGGTGTGGGGAAGATGGGGATCTCGCATCTCGCCATCGTGAGGGCGCTCGAGGGCGTCGAGATCGCAGGCGTCGTCGACGCCACCGACTATGTGCTCGACATCTTGGCCAAGTACACCGGCGCTGCGACTTTCTCGTCGTTGGAGCGGATGCTCGACGCTGCACGCCCCGACGCGGTGGTGCTGGCGACGCCCACCGGGTCCCACGCGGAGCTCGTGCGTACGGCCCTCGCACGAGGGGTTCACGTGTTCTGTGAGAAGCCGCTCACGCTCAGCGCGGACGAGTCTGCTGAGCTCGCGACTCACGCCGCGGAACGCGGACTGATCGCGCAGGTCGGATATCACAACCGGTTCATCGCGACCTTCCGCGAAGTGAAGCGCCTTCTCGACTGCGGCGCCATCGGTCGCGTCACCCACGCGCAGGCCGAGGCGTATGGCCCTGTCGTCCTCAAGCGCAAAGGATCCACGTGGCGCAGCAGGCGCAACACCGGCGGCGGATGCCTCTACGACTACGCGGCGCATCCACTCGACCTGTTGAACTGGTACTTCGGCATGCCAGCACGTGTACGCGGCTCGGCACTCGGCAGCATCTACTCATCCGACACCGATGACGAGGTGTACACGACACTCGACTATCCAAGCGACTTGAACGCGCAGGTCTCGGTCAACTGGTCTGATGAGTCGTATCGCAAGATGTCGACATCGATGACGATCTCGGGTTCGCACGGGCGCATCGTCGCTGATCGCCAAGAGCTGCGCGTGTACCTTCGCGAGGGCCCGCACGTTCCCGACGGATATCGCGCAGGCTGGAACGTAGCGTACACGACCGATCTGACCCAGCCGGTGTCGTTCTACCTGCGCGGTGAGGAGTACACCGCGCAGATGGAGAGCTTCATCGAAGCTGTCCGCAATCGCGAGACGGCCGCGCGGCAGAACGGGTTCGCCGGGGCTGCCGAGACCGATCGCGTCATCGAGTGGATCCTGCAGGATGCCGCAGGAGAACACGTCGCGTCGAGTCAACCCGTCGCGGCGGCCCGCCGCGGCATGTTCGGGAAGCGGAGGACAGCATGACCATGCAGGAGATCGTGTCGAGCACGCCCACGCACGCGAAGATGGACCGACTGCTGCTGGGTGACAATCAGTTCTTCGGCATCAACCACATGTCTGAAGAGAAGGCGAGGGCTCAAGCCATCCGCTTCCAGGACACCGAGGCGATCATCGGGGTCATCGAGGTCGCGCTCGACCATGGCATTCGCACGCTCATGTGCACGACGCACGAGCGGATCGCCGAGGTCTGCGAGCATGCCAGAGCCAATCCGCAGCGCTATGCCGATTACCGCTTCTATCCGTGCATGCCCTACGCGCACAAGTACGCCAACGCCGTCACCGACAGCGGGATGCTCGGGGCTCTTCGCCAGTTCCTGCCCGATGAGGGCCTGCTGAATGCGGCGATGCGCGGGGGGCGCTCCCTGTTGACTCAGGATGTCGAGGGGATCATCACGCTGCTGGTCGACGCCGAGATGAAGATGTTCCACGGGCTGAACACTCCCGTCATCTTCCTGCAGAACGTGGTCGTGGATCTGCTGCTCGGCCTGGGCTTCGATGAGGCGTTCACGATCTTCGACAGGTACGTGCGCGAGCGATACGGGTCTGAGCCCGGGTACATCACGATGAATCTCCCGATGCTGCTGCAGACACTGGGAAGGCTGGGCATCGAGAATCCGATCGTGTGCGCGAACATCAACGAGATCGGCTTCCGCATGTCGGGCGGTATCGAGGCATACGAGCGTGCGCTGCGGGATCGACGCTTTCGACCCGTCGCGATGTCAGTCTTCGCGTCGGGCGCCATTCCTCCGCAACGCGCGCTCGAGTGGATTCACGACCATGCGGCCGTGGAGTCGATCGTGTTCGGCGCGTCGTCGCGCTCATCTATCGAAAATACGGTACGGACTGTCAGGGAACTTTGGGACGGCAACGCGTAGCCTTGCGGGGCAACGTACACCGAGGACGCCGAAACAGATACCCGGCGTCCGCTACACGAGGAGGCCGCTGAACAGCGGCCTCCTCCCCTGAGAATGAGCAGAACACACCCCTCCCCCCTTTCCCCTTCCCGCCTCTTCCCCTCCCGAACCCTCACCTTCATCCTCGCCGCTGTGCTGACGGCGATCGGTGCCGTCGTCGTCACTCCCTCGAGCGGCGCCGCGGCGGCGTCCAGGTCTGTGAGCTCGATCATTCCTCGCGAATCCAGCGGCTGGCAGTACTCGTACTCCAACACTGCACCTGCCTCCGACTGGCGCACAGTCAAGCAGCCCTGGCCAACGGGCACCGCACCGCTGGGGCGCGGTTCACGCGCTGCCGCGACCACCGAGCTCCCGGTGAGCTCGGGACGGCAACCACTGTCGGCGTTCTTCCGCAAGTCCTTCACCCTCACGTCCGATCTCCCGGAATGGTCCTGGCTGAACACCTGGGCAGACGACGGCATCGTCGTCTGGGTCAACGGCGTCGAGATCGGCCGCAAGAACGCCCCGAACGGAACCATCACGCCCTCGAGCTACTCGACCGTCGCCCCCTCATCGACGGCCGCTCGTCGCGACCCGGTCACCTTCAAGGTGCCGCGATCGCTGTTCAAGGTCGGCGAGAACACGATTGCCGTCCAGGTGCTCTCCAGCTGGCGGAAGACGCCAGACATCAGCTTCGACGGACACCTCGTGCGCGAAGACGACTCGTCGGCCGCCGATGCACCCACCGCGTCGAAGCCCGATGCTCCTGAAGCGAACGGCTCGGGCGAAGGTTCAGCCGACGGCTCCGTCGCCGGATGGGGCGCCCCAGACTGGCGCGACGAGTTCTCTTATGTCGACTCCTCCGGACGCCCCGCCGTCGATCCCGCGAAGTGGAACGTGCGGGATCGTGACGATCTAGGTCTGCTGTTCGATGCCGCCGTGGTCGAGCGCGAACAGGTGAGTGTTGACGATGCGGGCGTGCTGCACGTACGTGCTGATTGGCTCGACAAGCCCGTGGAACGACCCTCCGGGCAGAGGGGGCCCAGCCAGCTGTGGCACAAGACGGGCTACCTGGATCAGCGTGGCCTCGAGGCCGGCGACGTTTCGCGCGAGCAGCGGTACGGCCGCTGGGAGATTCGCGCGAAGACTCCCACCGGCCCGAACACTCTGGGCGCGCTGGCCGCGTTCTGGCTACGTAATGACAATTCCGGCGAGATCGACATCATGGAGGCCTGGGGTCAGGGCAGCCAGATGAGCGCGGAGTACAAGAACTACGTCCAAGACACGGCTGCCACCACCATCCACACCAAGACGGATGGCAGCGGCAGTAAGCGCCTGTGGCGTCACGCAGAGCAGGGTGCGACGGCTGTGCCGTGGGACGGCTTCCACACGTACGCGTTCGAGCTGACTCCCACCTACGCGGCGACCTTCGTGGACGGCGTTCAGGTGATGCGCGTCACACCCGCTTCGTACCCCGAGCTGTGGAACGCGTCGTACTTCAACTCACCGTTGCACATGCGCATCAACCTGCACGTCGGACCCTCGGCCACCTACTGGGGCCTGCCCGACCCGGCACGCAAGAGCGAGACGCAGAATCTGGACTACCAGGTCGACTACGTCCGCACCTGGGCCTACACCGGCAAGTGACCGTGAAGCGTGGTGGCTGCAGGCCTCAGCCACCACGCTTCATCGCGCGCATAGGCCGCGCCACGGGCGTCTCCGCGGCGCGATCGGCATTCACCGGGTGGTCGTCGTCGAGCCGGAAGGGCCCGACGGACTCCGTGGTCTGGTCGTCGCCGCTCTGGTCTTGCGCAGTGCTCTCCTCGCCGGTGCGACGGTAGCTCTGAGAAGGACCGCGTACGCGCGACACGATGAGCGCGGCGATCGCACCGACCAGAATGCCGAGGAACAGGCCCGCCGCGATGAACACGAGCACCGAAGGGCGATTCGAAGCCTGCGGTGGATTCGCCGGCGTCACCAACGCGCCCGAGTAGAACGGCGTGGCGGTGATGCGCGCCTGCTCGTCGAGTAGCGACTGCACCTGCAGCTCGGTCGCAGACCGCTCGGCGCTTCCCTCCGGCAGACCCGACACCACGGCCTGAAGAGCGGCGATCGACTTTCCGAGCTCTTCGGTCGTCTCCGTCACCACGGCGCGGGCATTCTTGGTGCGCTCCTCGCCGTAAGCCACGGCAAGTGCATTCGCCCGGTCTGCCGCAAGAGCCGGCGTATTGGCAGTGACGTGGAAGACCAGAACCTGTGAGTCTCGGGGCACTTCGATCGTGGTGTTCGCCCTGAGCGCGTCGACAGAGGTGTCGTCGAGCTGCGCTGCTGCGCGCTCGAGCACTGCAGTGGAGGTGGCGACCACCTTCTCGGTCTCCATGTTGACCGTATTGAAGCTCGACCCTGAGGTGAGCACGCTTATCGGCTCCACCGTATGCAGAGCATCGGCCGTGTACTTCTGGGGGTAGATCATGAAGACGCCTGCGCCGATGAGGGCGAACAGAACGATCACGCCGACGAGCACGAACCATGACCGCATGATCCCGAGATACAGATCCTCGAGAGTCCAACTCGTTCCCTGTGCAGCCACGGCTGCCCCCAATCCGCGTCCGCAGCCGTGCGGACGCCTCCCCTGGATTCATCTTATAACCGAGGCGGTCGGGCAGACAGGCCGCCGACGACCCGCCCACTGGCTTTCACCCGACCGCAGCCGGCACATCCGAGATGACCATGCGCGCCTTCCCGCCCTGATTCTGCACGGCGTCGACACGCTGCGCGCGCACCTCGACCTCACGGGCGAGAAAGCCCGAGACTGTGCGGCACACGGACTCGGCTGCTCTCGCCGCCGCTTGATGGTCGGGACCTGACACGTAGCGAATCGTCACGCTGTAATCTTCCGTCTGGTGGATCTGGAACTGGCGAACGACGCCTGGCCAGGCGTTGAAGAGACCCCCCAGCCCACCCGACACGCTCCGACCGGACGGCGTGCGCAGCACATCGGCTATGCGACCTTGGATGTGGTCGATGCGCGCAAGCGATCGTCCGCAGGCGCACTCGCCGCCGATGATTCTGCTGCGGTCGCCGATCGCGTAGCGGATCAGCGGATATGCGCGATTATCGAAATCGGTGACGAGGACGTCCCCGACGGCCCCGGGCTCAAGCACGGCAGCGGTACCGTCGACGATGTCCACCCGTCGTCGATCCGACAGGACGTGCAGCCCCGAGTGAGCCGCGCACTCGGCCGCAATCCAGGGCACCTCTGCGCTGCGATAGGTGTCGAACACCGGAGCGCGCAAGACGCTCTCCACCTCTTCTCGCTGCCCGGGATGCAACATCGAGGCCGTAACCGAGATCGCAGCAAGCCCCGGAACCGACATTCCCTGCCTGGCAACGAACCGGGCGAAATCAACCACCCCCTCGACGTAGCCGACCAGCAGACGGGGACGCAGACGTGCCACCTCGCGTTCAAAATCGGCTATTGACTCGGGCGTCGCCCCCCGGGCATCCAGCAGCAGATGTCGCGTCGGCCACCATTCCATGTCGTAACGGAGCTTCTTGGCTCCCACACGACTCTGGCGATAGATGAACGCGGCGTGATCGGAAGGGTGGATACCCCACCACGAGTACACGCGCCACCACAGCGCGGCGACGGGTGCACGCCGATCGTTGAACACCTGCAGCGGACGCCCCGTGCTTCCGCCGGTCCGTGACACGAGCAGATCCCTGGAGGCCGAATCCGATGAGACCAGCGCATCTCCGGCATCCTGAACCGCCGCCTTGCTCAGCGCCGGCAGCAGGGCGAAATTCTCGGGGCGAGAGACGTCGGCCTCCGTGAATCCGGCGTCGCTGAAGTGCCGTCTATAGAACGGGGTGGTTCGGTACGCGTGAAGAGCGATCCTCGCACTGCGCTCGTCACTGACCAACTGCGCCTGTTCCCGGGTCAAGCGTTCATGTCGCAGCATCTCGCGAAGCGCGCGTCGGTCGCGACGCATGAGCACACTCGTCTTCGCGTCGAAGATGGCCTTCCTCATGACAGTTCCCCGTGCTTCATGACAGCTCCCCACAAGCTTCGGCGCCGTGCCGATCATCTACATGCTAGATCCGCCGCCGCTTCACTGCCGACACCTGCTCAGGAATCCGTGCAGCGGCGCTCTGACCGATAGGGTCGAAGGGCGACGCTGTCACACGCGTCGCTGGCGCGATACGGCATCCCCAGTGCCACGCGTCAGATGCGAAGCCGTCCCCAGCGGCCCGCATCAGCGGCCCCCGCTGAGTCCCCACTCGCTGGGGCCGCGTCCTTTTCGGGGCTCAGGAGCGCGAAAAATGGCAGCCACCCGCAGGTGACCGCCTTCTTCGACTGATTCGCGCTCAGAGCGCGAGATGCCGTCGTACCGTCTCGGCGAGCGACTCGGCGTGGGAGTTCGCGGTCTCGGCATCCGCCGCCTCGACCATCACACGCACGAGCGGCTCGGTGCCCGACTTGCGCAGCAGCACCCGACCGGTCGCGCCCAGCTGGGCCTCGACGTCCTTCACGGCCGCCTGCACGCCGGCGTGATCCGAGACGGCGTCCTTGTCGACGTCCTTCACGTTGATCATCACCTGCGGGTAGACGGTCATGATCGACGCGAGCTCGGCGATCGACTTCTTCTGACGCGCCATCTCGGCGACCAGGTGCAGACCGGTGAGCAGGCCGTCGCCGGTGGTGGCGAACTCGCTCATGATCACGTGACCCGACTGCTCGCCGCCGAGCGAATAGCCGCCCGCGGTCATGTCCTCGAGCACGTAGCGGTCGCCGACCGCGGTCTGGCGCACGGTGATGCCCTGCTCGCGCATGGCGACGTGCAGACCGAGGTTGCTCATCACCGTGGCGACCAGGGTGTCGTCGACCAGCTTGCCACGGCTCTTCATCGCCACCGCGAGGATCGCCATGATCTGGTCGCCGTCGATGATGTTGCCCTGCGCGTCGACGGCGAGGCAGCGGTCGGCGTCGCCGTCGTGGGCGATGCCGACGTCGGCTCCGACGCGGATGACCTCTGCCGCGAGCTTGTCGAGGTGCGTCGACCCCACACCGTCGTTGATGTTCAGACCGTCGGGGTCGGCGCCGATGACGGTCACCTTCGCGCCCGCCGCGGTGAAGACCTCGGGCGAGGCACCGGATGCTGCGCCGTTGGCGCAGTCGAGCACGACGTGGATGCCGTCGAGGCGATGCGGCAGCGAGGCCAGCAGGTGCATGACGTAGCGGTCCTCGGCATCCGCGAACCGGATGACGCGACCGACGTCGCCGCCGGTGGGCTGCAGCTTCTCGCCCGATTCGATGTGCTCTTCGATGCGCTGCTCGACGAGGTCGGGCAGCTTCACCCCGCCGCGCGCGAAGATCTTGATGCCGTTGTCGGGAGCCGCATTGTGCGAGGCCGAGATCATCACGCCGAAATCGGCGTCGACGTCTGAGATGAGGAAGGCCGCGGCCGGCGTGGGCAGGGTGCCGGCATCCAGCACATCCACGCCCGACGAGGCGAGACCCGCCTCGACGGCGGCGCTGAGGAAGTGCCCCGAGATGCGCGGATCCCGCGCGACGACGGCCGTGAGCCGCTTGCCGACGGTGCGACGCGCGTCGGCAATACGGCCCTGGCCCAGGACGACAGCAGTCGCCTGGGCCAGGTGGAGCGCAAGCTCGGCGGTGAGGAGCTGACCGTTGGCCAGCCCCCGCACGCCGTCCGTTCCGAACAGTGCCATAGGAGGGACTGTGCGGATCAGCGCTTCGAGTACTGAGGAGCCTTGCGGGCCTTCTTGAGACCGGCCTTCTTGCGCTCGATGACGCGGGCGTCGCGCGAGAGGAAGCCGGCCTTCTTGAGGGTCGGGCGGTTGTTCTCGGCGTCGATGTTGTTCAGCGCACGGGCGATGCCGAGGCGCAGCGCGCCGGCCTGACCCGAGTCGCCGCCACCCGAGATGCGGGCGATGACGTCGTACGCACCCTGCAGGTTCAGCACCGTGAAGGGGTCGTTGATCAGCTGCTGGTGCAGCTTGTTCGGGAAGTAGTCCTCGAGCGTACGACCGTTGATCGTGATGGTGCCCGAGCCGGGAACCAGACGCACGCGGGCGATGGCCTGCTTGCGACGGCCGACAGCGGCGCCGGGAACGGAGAGCACGGGGCGGGGAGCCGACTCTTGAACCTCAGCCTCAGGGCTCGAGGTCGAGAAGGCCTGCGGGAATTCGGTGGTGTCCTGGATTTCAGCCACGAGTATGTCCTTTGAAATCTGAGGGGCGCTTACTGCGCGACCTGGTCGAGGGTGTACGGCGTGGGCTGCTGAGCGGCGTGCGGGTGCTCGGCACCTGCGTAGACCTTGAGCTTCGACAGCTGCTGACGACCCAGGGTGTTCTTCGGGAGCATGCCGCGGACGGCCTTCTCCACGGCGCGAACCGGGTGCTTCTCGAGGAGCTCGGCGTAGCTCGTGGCGGTCAGGCCGCCCGGGTAGCCGGAGTGGCGGTACGCCATCTTCTTCTGGAGCTTCTGGCCCGTGAGGGCGACCTTCTCGGCGTTGACGATGATGACGAAGTCACCGGTGTCGACGTGGGGTGCGAAGGTTGCCTTGTGCTTGCCGCGCAGGATTGCTGCGGCGTGCGAGGCGAGGCGACCGAGAACGACGTCAGTGGCGTCGATGACGATCCAGTCACGCTGGACCTGCCCGGCCTTCGGGGTGTAAGTGCGCGTCACGATAGTGCTGCTTTCTTGATTCGAACGGAGAGGTTCGTGAATCCCACTCCGGGGTGGGTTCCGTCTCGATGATCCGAGCCGGAACACGCGCCAGTGGAGGGCTCACGTTCGCGGGTGCGACCGCAGTTGGTCACACACCAAGGGTCAATGCTACAGCATCCGGGGGCGGGGGCCGAACTTGGGCTGGGCGGGGGTGGTGGGTGCCGTCTGCCCGCCGGGTGGGCCCGAATGGCTGCATCCTCGCGCGTCGAGGCGACCATATGGGCCCACCCGAGGTGATCGCGCCCCCACTCGTCATGCCCCCCCTACCGCTGCTGGGCCCATATGGCTGCATCCCCGCGCGCGAGGCGACCATACGGGCCCGCCCGAGGTGGCGCCCTCATCCTCCACATGCGTCGTCTTCGTCGGCTTCTTCACAGGGCGCGGGGCCAGCAGGCTCGCGAGTCGGAGGTCGGCGCGAGAGTGGATGGATGCCGATCACGCCGAGCCGCCTGCCCACTGAGCTCGGCGTGCATTTCAGCGTCGAGTGTGGGCGCGAGTCGGGCCTGACACGCGGCCGCATGCGAGCAAAGGATCTCGACCGGCCGTTCCACGGCGCACGCCGCGCAGTTGCCGACATCACCGCGGAGAAGGACGCGATCGACCGCGACACCGAGCCTCTCGCCCTCACACGCTCGAGCATGCGCCTCATGCGCTCGAAAGCGCTGTCCTACTTGCAGGTCGCCGCTCCGGGCAGCTTCATCTGCGGGGCCAGCGCCGCCGTGCTGCGCGGCTACCCGGCGACCGCATCGAGCGATCTCGACGTCGCCGTCTTCGCTCCGCGACGGGCGCCGAAGGGGCGCGGCGTCAGGGGACGCACCATCAGATCGCATCTGGTCGACATCGACGTGGTCGACGGCATCCCGGCCTCGTCTCCAGCCAGCACCTGGGCGATGCTCGGTCGCGATCTCAGTGAGCGCAAGCTGATCATCCTCGGCGACGCGATCGTCGGCATTCCCCGCGACGAGCGAGGCATTCGCCATCCCGAGCGGGCCGGGGCGACGATCGAGCAATTGCAGGCGTCGATCGACGCGGGGTCTCGGCCGGGGCTGAAGAAGCTGCGCGCCGCGCTGGAGCGGATCCGGGTCGGCTGCTCATCGCCCTTGGAGACCGATTACCGGCTCGATGCCGAGGACGCCAGGCTGCCGGAGCCTGAGCTCGATGTCGAGATTTTCGACGCGCGAGACCGCAGAGTGGGCATCTCGGAGTTCGTCTATCGGCAGTACAGCGTCGTGGTCGAGATCGAGGGAGATCACCACCGCTCGTCGAAGCACCAGTGGAATCGCGATCTGCAGAAGTACCGGGACTACGCCAGCGCCGGCTGGGAGGTCGTGCGGTTGACCGCGCACGACGTCCGGACGACGCGGAGGGCCGCTCGCATCGTCCGCGAGGTGCTCATTCGGCGGGGCTGGCGTCCCGAACTCTGAGTGGCGCTCGCGGCCCCTCTCACGCTCGCCCCGCGCCGGTGGTGTCTTCCTCCAGTGGGCCGATGTGGGCGCATCCCCACGCGCTGACGCGACCATATGGGACCACCCCCGACGGGAAGACTGGCTCCACAGCACCCCCGCCCCACACGAGTGGGCCCGAATGGGCGCATCCCCACGCGCTGACGCGGTCATATGGGACCACCCGGGGCGAGAAGACTGGCTCCACAGCACCCCCGCCCCACACGAGTGGGCCCGAATGGCCGCATCCCCACGCGCTGACGCGGCCATATGGGACCACCCGGGCGGGAGGCGAGAACCCCGAGGACCCGCCCCACACGAGTGGGCCCGAATGGCCGCATCCCGTGCGCCGACGCGACCATATGGGACCACCCGGCGGGAGGCGAGGACCCCGAGGACACCGAGGCCCAGAGGCCCGAGTTATGCGGCCTCAGCCGTCACCAGGATCGGGCGGTGATCGCTCGTGGCCTGCGGCAGAGTCGTGATCTTCGAGATGTCGAACCCGACCGAGGTCGCGAAGTCGTAGTGGCCCTTGAACACCCGGTACCGCGTGTACGTGCGGTCGTCGCTGAGGGTGAGGGTGTACCCGTGCTCGCGCACGGTCTGACCGAGGCTCTCCTTGAACACGGGGTAGTTGTAGTCGCCGACCATGAGCACGGGCATCCCGGGTCCGAGCTCCTGCAGGGCATCCAGCGCCGACCTGATCTGGTTGCGACGCAGCGAGTTGAGCGCGGTGAGAGGGGCCGCGTGGAACGACGCGACGATGAGTCCCCGCCCGGCGTCGATGTCGCGCAGCCGCGCCCCGAGCACCCGCTCGTGCGCCGGCTTGAGCACTCGGTCGTGCAGCGATTTCTTCAGCCCGATCGTGCGCACCTCTTCAACCTGGAAGGTGTTGCTGCGCAGATACATCGCAAGACCCAGCCTGTTGCCGCTGGTGGTGTGCACGAGAGACAGCCCCTCGATCGCATCCGGAAGCGCCGCCGTGTCGCATTCCTGCAGGCAGAGGATGTCCGGGTCGTGCTCAGTCACCAAGCCGGTGAGCTCAGTCGCGGCACGGTGCTTGCGAAGGTTGTACGAGATGACTCTCATGTCCGACACGTTACCGCCGGGATCCGAGCGCGCGACGGGGTTGCGCCGCGGGCCCGCACCGCACTAACCGTCGTCGCGGTCGCGTCGGGCGCGGGTCTGCTCGGCGCGGGATGCCAGCAGCCCGTCGGCCGGATATCCGACCTCGGCGAGGGTGAGACCCCTCGCGGGCAGCACCTTGAACGCGCTGGTGCGAGTGAGCTCGTCACGCAGGCGCGCGACATCGGCAACCTCGAGCTTGCCCTCCCCCACCGCCGCGCACGCGCCGACCAGCGCGCGCACCATGCTGTGGCAGAACGCGTCGGCCTTCACCGCCGCGACGAGCACACCGTCGCGGTCACGCGTCCAGCGGTAGTCGAGCAGGGTGCGGATCGTCGTCGCCTCCTCGCGCGGCTTGCAGTACGCGGCGAAGTCGTGCAGCCCGATGAGTGTCTGGGCCGCGGCATCCATCCGCTCGACGTCGAGAGCGGCGCGGATGGTCGTCGTGTCGTTGCGGCGCATCGGGTCGTAGCCGACCGTCGCGTCGGCGAGGCGGTAGCTGTACCGTCTCCACACCGCCGAGAAGCGCGCGTCGAACCCGTCCGGCGCGACGCTGGTGCGGGTGACGGTCACGTCGGGATAGCTGCCGAGCACACCCCGGATGCGCCGGGCGAGCGACCCCGCCGGATCCGTGGCGGCCTGCCCATGGCGCGTCTGCACGCGAGACCACTGCGCGTCGTCGAGATCGACGTGCGCGACCTGATCGGCGGCGTGCACCCCGGCATCCGTCCGCCCGGCCACGACCAGCTGCGCCTCGGAGCCGAGGATGCGTGCGAGCGCCGCCTCGAGCGTGCCCTGCACCGTGCGGAGGCCCGGCTGCTTCGCCCAGCCGCGGAAATGGGTGCCGTCGTAGGCGATGTCGAGGCGGATGCGCACCCGTCCAGCCTAGACGCGAGCCTCGGCCGGGACGGAGCCGGTCGCCGACGCGGCCCCCGGCGAGGAATGTCTGCGGGTCCTGCATATGGTGCGTGATCGACCGTCGCATGCATTCGTATATAGTTACCATAGTTGTGGATAAGTTCTAGACTTTTCTTCGTAGATTTGCTTGACTTGTGGTTGGCCGAGGCTTAGGCTTTTCACATGTCAGCACCAGCCCTGGAGCCGTTGCGAGACGCCGTCACGGCTCTCGCCGGGGTGTGGGCGGATGCCTTGACGGCGGCCGACCTCGACCGGTCAGACCTCGTGGCGGTGACCTGCGCGATCGGGTCGGCGCGTCGGGCGCTGGATGCGCTGCAGGCCGATGTCGCCGCGGCCATCGCGCACGAATCCCGGCCGGAGCTGGGAGCCGATTCGCTGGCGAAACAGCAGGGGTTCCGCAACACCGCCCAGCTCATCGCGACGACGACGGGCACCAGCGCGGGAGATGCCGCACGGCTGGTGAAGGTCGGGGAGGCGATCGCGCCGCGGCTGAACCTGCTCGGCGAGCCCGCTCCGGCGAAATACCCGGCCGTGCAGGCCGCGGTGACCTCCGGCCGCCTGGGCGGGGCAGGGGCGGCGCTGATCGTGGAGTTCCTCGACCGGGCCCGCATCGGCACCGACAAGACCCTGGTCGCCGACGTCGAACAGCAACTCGTCGAACGCGCGGTGGGGCTGTCGCTGGATGACGTGCGCCGACTGGTCACACGCGCCGAAGCCGTGCTCGAAGACGACCGGCTCGAAGCGCGGGAAGAAGAGCGCCGGGCGGCACGGTCGCTGAGCATGTTCGAACGAGACGGCATGCTGCACCTGAACCTCATCACCCCCGTCGAAGAAGGCGCACCGATCAAAGCCGCGATCGACGGATACGTCACCGCGCAGTTCCAAGCACGCAAAGACCTCACCGACGTGGGCATCGCGGATCCCGACGGCGCGGATGCCGATCAGCGCACCGTCACCATGATGCGCGCCGACGCCCTCACCCTGTTCTGCGCCCACACGCTCGACTGCGACAGCCGGATGCCCGTGAGCGGCGCCACCGTCATCGTCCGCATCAACGCCGCAGACCTGGACGCCGGAACCGGATCCGGGACGATCGACGGCATCGACCAACCCCTCTCCGTCACCGCCATCCGGCGCATGGCCGCCGCAGGCGGGGTCATCCCCTGCGTGCTCGACAGCACCGGGGAGATCCTCGACTGGGGACGCGAGAAACGCCTGTTCACCCGACAACAGAAACTCGCGCTCGTCGACCGCGACGGCGGCTGCGCGATGTGCGGGCTCCCACCCCACATGACCGAGGTGCACCACATCGACTGGTGGAACCGAGACACCGGACCCACCGACCTCACCAACGGCATCCTGCTGTGCTCCACCTGTCACCATCGCATCCACGACAACGGGTGGGAGATCCGGATCGAGAACACCGAAGCACGCTCCGGCACCAGGGGACGAGTATGGTTCATCCCCCCACCCCACATCGACCCCACCCGAACACCCCGCCCCGGCGGCAGAGCCCGCTACGACATCGCCGCCTGACCCCACCTGACCGCGCACGTGAGACGGGCCAGCGTGCTGGCTCGGCCCCGCCTGACCCCGCAGGAGAGACGGACCAGCGTGCTGTCTCGGCCCCGCCATCACCGGCTCAGAAACCGCTCCCTCAGACCGCGACCTTCGGCTTCGCCCACGACCGGCCGCGGGTGTCCTTGAGGATCGTGTACTCCACGTCGACGTGCGGCTCGATGGCGCTGTACTTGTCGTTCGGCGCTCCGATCACGAGCTGGAACCCCAGCCCCCGCCACGCGCCGATCGCACGCTTGGTGAAGTGCGCGTCGGCCTTGATCAGCGCCTCGTCCATGAACACCGGCGCGTAGCGCGGACGCGAAGCACCGGCATCCCCCAGCTGATACCGCAGAGCCGCCCCGACGATGAACGCGACCAGCTCCTGCGACTCCCCACCCGACTTCTCGCCGATGTGGTCGTACAGCGCGACGTGCTCGCCCGTCTCGGCGAGCACCCGCTCGGCCGACACCCGCACGTGGTTGCGCACGTCGATCAGCTCGGCGAAGTCGGGAGCGGTACGACGCATCCGCCCGATCAGCCGGCTCATCCGCCTGTACGCATGCTCGCGCTCATCGTCGCTCGACGCCGCCTCGATCAGCCCGCGCACCTCGCGCAGGTCACGGCGGAAGCGCTTGCGCGCCTCGGACTGGTTCTCGCGCGGCGAGATCTGCAGCCGGTGCCTGTCGTCGTAGAACGGCAGATCGCGCATGATGCTGTTGATCGGCTCGATGCGCTCCCTGATCTCGCGCACCGATCGGCTCAGCGTCGAATCGAGGCTGGTCAGGTCGTTGCCCGAGAGCCCGAGCAGGCTGTCGCGCCACTCGTTCTCGAGCTCGTGCAGACCGTTCGTCCGCAGCGCGTCCAGGATGCCGAGGAACTCCGGCACCGAGGCATCCGGATCCGGCAGCAGATTGAGGTTCGGCCACCGCTCGAGGAACGACGACATCAGCTGGCGCATCCGCTCGCGCTGCTCGTCGTGCGCTTCGACGGCGGCACGGCGATCGGATGCCAGGCGTGCCGCCGCCGACGTCAGAGCGAGATCGAGCCGTGCGAGCCGATCGGTCGCCGACAGCCCCTCACCGTCGTCAGACGCCGAGAGCATGAACCGTGCATCGAGGAACGCCGTGTGCGCATCGTCGAGCGTCGTCTCCGCCGCGTCGTCGACGACGCGCTGGCACTCGTCGACGTCGTCGGTCACCGCGGCCCAGCGCTCCTGGGCGTCGGCACGCTGGGCACCGAGCGCGCCGATCTCGTCGCGCAGCACGGCCGCGCGCACCTTGAGGCCCTCGGCCCGCTCACGCAGATCGGCGATCTCGGGATTCGCCGTCGTGACCTCCGCCTCGACGCCCTGCCAGCGCTCGACCTCCGCAACCAGCGATGCGACGTCGATCTGCTCCCAGGTCAGGTCGTGGATCATCGCGAAGGCCGTCGAGCGCTGCTCGATGGCATCCATCGCCGCCTCCGCGTCGGTCACCGCGGCGGTCGCGGCCGCAGCCTCCGCCTCGAGCGCGGCAGCCTGCTCGTCGAGCGCCCGCAGGCGCCGCTCGTTCGAGAAGCCGAGCACGTTCTCACGGCCGTGCCCGCCGTGGGCGCCGCGGCTGCCCTGCGACATCTGCCCGGCGATCGTGAGCGCCATCGAGTGCGCCCCCAGCTGCGCCGACGAGTCGACGCACACGAACCCGAAGCGCTCGTCGAGGCGCTGCTGCAACCAGCCCGTGAACGGCGTCGGACGGTGGTCGAGGCGCCCGGGCAGGGTCCGCGCGTCGGCGTTCGGCGACTCGGCCAGCCCGGTCTGCACGCCCTCGTAGCGCAGCCGGATCGGCAGACGCACCTCGTCGATCGCCGCCCGGAACCGGTCGAGGTGCGCATCGTCGAGCAGCAGCGTCATGGCGAACCCGCCCAGGGCGAGGTTGAACGCCTCACGCCACGGCTCGAACTCCGTGCGCACCTCGATCAGCTCGCCGACGAACGGCAGGTCGCCGACGTCGAGACCCGCGGCCTCGGCCAGCAGCATGCGCGCCCGGTCGAGAGCGGGAGGAATGCTGCCGCGCAGCCGATCCGCCTCAGCGCGCTCTTCGGCGAGCGCGCGGCGGCGCTTCGCGAGCGCCTGCCTGGCGGACTCGGCCTCGGCGAACGTCGCCCTGGCCTGGCGGCGGGTGGATGCCTCGGACTGCGCGGCGCGGGCGGTCGCCTGCACCTCGGCGAACTCCTCGGCCGTGGCCGCGGACAGTCCCAGCTCGGCAAGCACGGTGTCGAAGCGGTCGCGCTCACGCTGCACCTCGGTGAGGCGCCGCTCGACCGCGCGCAGCTCGCGCTGTGCGGTCTCGAGCCGGTCGCCGCCCGACTGGCGCAGCAGGTCGAGCAGGCCGTCGCGCTCGGCTTCGGCGGCGTCGACGAGCGCCTTCTTCTCACGCAGGGTCAGATCGAGCGCATGGGTGCGCTCGCGCAGCTCGTCCTCGACCTCGCGCAGCAGATCGAGACGGCGCTCGGCCCGCCACAGCGTCGCACGCGAGTCGGGCGAGGCGAAGTCACCCACCTCGTCGATCAGCCGCACCTGCTCAGCGGCTGCCGTGATCCTCTCCCGGATGCCCGGAATCGGCTCCAGGGCGTTCACCTGCTGGCGTGCGGTGATCATGCTCGCGCGGGTGCTCTCGAGCTCGTCGAAGTGCGCGACCACGGCATCCGCCGTCGCCATCGTCTCGGGCTCTTCGAGCACCAGCCGCTTGTACAGGTCGTCGACCGTCGTGATCTGCTGCCCGGCCTGGATGCGCGCGAGCAGGCTCATCGCCTTCGCACCGGAGCCGGCCGCACCGATACCCAGCACGGCATGCAGGCGGGCGGAGAACTCGCGGTCGGTGGCCAGCGTATCGAGGCCGAGTGCCCGCAGCGCCGAGTCTCCGAGCCGCTGCGACGCCGCCTCTTCGAGGCGCGCGAGGTCGAAGAATGCGTCGGTCGTCGCGCGCACCCGCACGGTGTCTTCCAGGATGCGGGCGCCGGCAGGGATGTACCAGGCACGCAGCGCGGTGAACCGCGAGCCGTCGTGGTCGAGCCACGTCATCGCGATGGCTGTCCAGGTGTCTTCGCCGTCGCCGCGCAGCACACGCAGCCTGGTGCCCTCGTCGGTGCGCGACTCGTCGATCTTGCCGCGGCCGTAGGAGAGGATGTTGCGCTGCTCGTCGCCTCGAGGACGCCCGGTGATTCCGCCGTTGGAGGCGCCGTTGAACGGCGTCGTGTGCGGCATCATCAGCGCGATGTACGCGTCCATGAGCGTCGACTTGCCCGATCCCGACCCGCCACACAGCATCGTCGCATTCGGCGAGAAGCGCACCCGGTGCGGGCCGCCGTCGTACCCGCCCCAGTTGATCAGCTGCAGGTCCTCGGCGACCCACTGCTGACCCCGGGAGTCTGCGGGGATCAGCCCGAAGAGCGTGTCGAGCATCGTCACAGCGCTGCCTCCTTCTGGGCGGTGGGCGTCTGGGCGGTCTGGTCGGGGGCGGTCTGCTTCTCGGCGGTTGCGGCTCGGGATGCCTGCTGCGCCGCCTGCTCACGCAGCCACGCGCGCAGCTCGGCGAGCTTCTCTGCGCTCAGCACGACCTCGACGAGGGGGCTGATCCGGTAGCGACCGAGGGTCTCCTCGTCGATGACGCCCTCGCGATCGAGCCGGTCGAGCGCGGCGCGGATCGCCTTCTGCTGACGGGCGGTGCTGCCGTCGGCATCCGTCAGATAGCTGAGCACGGTCTGCTCGATGTCTTCGATGTCGATGCGCGGCGCCGGCTCCCCCGCCGCCGATTCGCGCTGAAAGACCGTGCGCAGGTGCACCAGCACGAGCGTCTCGGTGCGGTTGTAGGGGGCGTCCTTCAGCAGGATCGGCACCTCGAACTCGTTCGAGCGCACCTGCTGCTTGTACGCCAGGCCACGGCCCAGATCGACGACCAGGCGCAGGTACATGTCGTGCATCCGCGACTCGATCAGCTGCTGATGCTCGAGCAGCAGAGCCCACTCGGCGCGGTTGTCGGCGCTGAGGAACCGCCGCTGCAGCACGTGCACGAGCACGCGCCGCACCTCAGGGTCGAGAGTGCCGCGGTCACCGGGGAACAGCTCGTCGGGGTCGTCCTCCATCGCGACCGGGACGATGAAGGGCGCCTCGGTCTGGTCGCCCGCGCGGTCGTCGGCCTGTTCCGGGATGCCGAACGCCTGTTCCGTGGCATCCGCACCGGCGTTTCCCCTCTCTGAACCGGATGCCGGGCCCGCGGCCGGGCCCGAAGCAGCAATCTCGTCAGTCATCATCGTCCTCCTCGGCGGCGCGAGCGGTCACCGAGACGAACGCGAAGCGTCTCGTAGTGCCGTCGGGGCGCAGCGTCTCGACGGTCGACAGACCGTCGGTCTCGTTCATGCCGTTGCGGTGCGCGATCTCGAGCAGACCGACCAGGTCCACCGGACGGCGCGTGTCATCGGGGGCGTGGGCGAAGGCTTCCGCCAGATCGAACTCGTCGCCGAGACCCGCCACGTACGTCTCGAGCTCGGCGTACCGCGGCCCGCCCCACGAGCGCGAGTCGGCTTCGAGGTACTCGACGTCGTCGGCATCCGTCAGCGGGGCAGGAGCCCCGGGCGGGCGCACATCGCCCACGGTCTGGCGCAGTCGTCCGAGGTCGATGAGAGGCAGGCTGCGCACCGGATCGACGGTCGCGTTCGACGGTGCCGCCTGCGCCCAGCGGTGCAGGCCCGAGATGACGTCGCGCAGCAGGTCGTCGATCTGCCTGTCGCGCAGCGGGTCGTGGGTCTTCACCTGACCGGTGATCACGTGCGAGGCGCGGCGCTGCGCGGCGAGCACCTCTTCGACGCCCAATTCGACGCGTCGGCCGATCGCGTCGAACTCCGCACGCTGGGTCGGGTCGAGGTGACGGGCGAACGGGTGCGCGAGCAGGTCGTGCAGCTGCTCGGCGAGCGCGTCGATGCGCTCGGGGTCGCCGATCAGCCGCAGCGCTCCGGCGAAGGCGCGCCCTTCGAGGGTCGACTGCATGACGTCCTTCGCGCGCTGCAGGTACTCGCGCAGCACCTCGCCGGTCGGGCGCTCGTCGCGTCGCAGGTGGGCGACGACATCGCGCTGCATCGCCTTGAGCGACTCGGCGACGCGGGTGAAGTCGGCGGGCAGCTCGCGCGCCAGATGCAGGATGTTCTCGGCCTCTTCGTACAGCTCTTCGTCGTCGACGGTGACCGTGCCGTCGGCCTGCACCCGCAGGATCTCGGCGTCGATGGCGTCGCGCTCGGCGGTCAGCCGGGCGATGCGCTTGATCGGGTCGGCCTCGGCCTCGTCCGCCAGCCGTTCGACCGCGTCGAGCAGGGTGCGCACCCGCGAATTCGACACGCGGGTGCGGCCGCCTCCGGTGCGGCCGGTGATCTCGAGCGCCTCGACCGCGTGCGCGGAGAGCCGGTACACCTCGACGTCGTCGTCGATCTGCTGCACGAGCCAGCCCTGCTTCGCCCACGTGCGGCAGACCTCCCGCCCGCTGCCGGACGGGATGCGACGGTCGTCGTCGTCGTGGCCCGCTGAACGCAGTTCGTCGAGCGCCTCGGCGACCTCGGCGTGCGCGTCGGCGACGGGCACGGCGGGCCGTTCTGGCGAGAAGAGCATCGACAGCGCGGCGATGACGAAGGGCGCCTGGCGACCGTGAAGCAGCCCCAGCGTCGGCGTGCGGAACGCCGCGAGGGAGCGAGAGTATGCCGCCTCGGCACGCGCGCCAGTCACACGCTCAAGTTTATCTGGCGGACCTGGTGCTCCCGTCCCCGCCGCCTGGCGGCCAAACGACAAAACCCCCGGATAACCGGGGGTTTCAATCTGTAGCAGGAGCGGGGCTTGAACCCGCGACCTCACGATTATGAGTCGTGCGCTCTCACCAACTGAGCTACCCTGCCGCAGGGCATCCGATCGAAATGCGAATGCTGCGAGCCCCGAGTCAGGATTGAACTGACGACCCCTTCCTTACCATGGAAGTGCTCTGCCACTGAGCTATCGGGGCGTGCCACCCGTTTCCGGGCAACCAGATGAGATTATCACCTCACGGTGTCTCGTGCGAAATCGAGGCCTAGTAGTCGTAACGCCCGGCGTTTCGCTGCATCCACGGCAGCGGATCGACCGTCGAGCCGTTGATGATGATCTCCAAATGCAGGTGCGCGCCGTACGACCGGCCGGTGTTTCCGACGTGCCCGATGACCTGGCCCACGGTGACCTTGTCGCCGGCCTTGACCTGCATCGAGCCCTGCTGCATGTGCGCGTAGTGGCTCGTCACCACCTGACCGTCGATGACGTGGTCGATGTAGATCGTCACGCCGTACGCGCCGCCAGACTCGGTGGCGATGCGCACCGTGCCGTCGGCGATGGCCTGAATCGGCGCACCTTCTCCCGGGACGAGGTCGATGCCGGCGTGCAGTCGGCCCCAGCGCTGGCCGTAGGGCGAGCTCATGGCCACGCCGACCTTGAACGGCCACTGGATCGCGGCCTCGGGGTCGTTCGTGTACAGGCTCTCCGAGAACTTGATGCCCTCTTCGGCAGCCACCTGTGCCAGCGAGACCGACGAGTACGAGTCGGAGCGGGTGAGTGACTCGTCCTGCACATCGGCGGGGGCGACGAACGCCTGGATCTCGCCCTCGCCGACCTTCGTCGAGGAGGCCGCGGTCGCACCGGCGACGAGCGACGCCGACGCGCCGCCCTGCGTGGCGGCGACGGCCGAGACGGGCAGCGTCATCGACACGGCAATGAGGCCGGCGACGCCCATGACGCCGAGGCTCGCACCGGCGGCGACGAATCGTGAGACCCGCGCACGACGGGGCGCGACGTGCGGGACGACGACACCCGCAGACACGGGCTTGTCGGCCACGGGCACGTCATCGACGGACTGGTCGTCGGCCGGAGCGTCATCCACGGGCCGGAAGCCGAAGGCCGCCGATGCCGCGGTGAACGCGTCCTTATCGCTCCCGGTCGCCTCGGTGAGTGCGTCCTTATCGCTCTCGGATGCGGCCGGATCGACGATCTCGGCCGGCTCCTCGCGCACGGCGGGCGCCGGCGCGGTCGAGGCAGCGGATGCCACGGACGCGACGATCTCGGCGATGACCGCCGCGGGTGCGGCGATGACGGACTCAGGCTCGGTGACGCTCTGACCCTCGGCGCTTCCGCTCGCGGCCATCCGCCGCGCGCGACGGCTGCTCGCGGCGGCCGAGACAGCGGCGGCGGTCACGGCTGCAGCGGCGGCGACAGCGGATGCCGAAGAGGGGACGACCTGGTCTGCGTTCGGAGTCGTCGAGTTCGCGGAGACCTCGGTCGCGGTGCGAAGTCGATTCGAACGACGCGTCGGGGCAGCGGCGTTCTCGGTGTGCTCAGGGGGCAAAACGGATCTCTCGTGTTTCGGGTCAAGCAGATGAGGGCTTGATCACTCTCGTCGTTCGGGCAACGAAAGTAACGATCAGATAAACGATAACGTGCTCAGACTGAAAAAGCCATGAGACCGAACATATCGCTCAGCCGCGCGGTTCGGTGATCAGCTCGCACAGCCGACGGTGGACGTCGGGGCCGCCGGCGACCAGCATGGGCCGGTCGACGCCGGGATCAAGACGAGTCACCACTCCCCCGGCCTCCTCGACCAGGAGGGCTCCGGCGGCGAAGTCCCATGGCTTCAGTCCGCGCTCGAAGAACCCGTCGAGGCGCCCGGCTGCGACATATGCGAGGTCGATCGCCGCGGACCCCATGCGGCGCACGTCGCGGGCCATGGCCATCACTCGCCGGACGGTGGCCAGGTCACCGTCGTGGGTCGACGGGTCGTACCCGAACCCGGTGCCGAGCAGTGCTCCGGCCGGGGTCTCGGTGTTCACCGCCAGGCGCGTGCCGTCGAGCCAGGCGCCCTCGTCGCGAACGGCGGTGAACAGCTCTCCCAGCGCGGGGGCGTACACCGCTGCGGCGAGGTTCTGCCAGCGCTCGGGGTCGGGCTCACCCTCGACGACGGCGATGCTGATCGAGTACCCGGGATGCCGTACGCGTAGTTCACGGTGCCGTCGATCGGGTCGACGACCCAGGTGCGTCCACTGGAACCGCGCTCGGCTCCGGTCTCCTCGCCGAGGAATCCGTCATCGGGCAGCTCGACCCGCAGTCGCTCGCGGATCAGCTGCTCGACCTCGCGGTCGGCCTCGGTCACGATGTCGGCGAGCGTGGACTTGGTCGCGGCGAGCGCGACGCCCTCGGAGCGTCGCCGTCGCGCCAGGTCTCCGGCTTCGCGCGCTATCTCCGCGGCGAGGGCTCCGAGATCGATGGCGGTCATCGCTGGCCCTCGCTCTCGTGCGGCTCGTGTGGCTCGGCTGAGTGCGGCTCGGCTGAGTGCGGCTCGGCTGAGCGCGGCTCGGCTGAGTGCGGCTCGGCTGAGTGCGGCTCACCGGTGGGCTGCGCAGCCGGGGAGCTCGCGTCCATCGCGGGCGGACCCGGAGGTGCGGGCGGAACCGGGGGAACCGGAGGAAGACCGACGCCCTCGCCGGGAGCGGGGGGTGCAGGCGGAGCCGGCGGAACGTCGGCGCTGACGCCGGGCGCAGGCGGAACCGGCGGAACCGGTGCCGCGGCGTGCGCACCGGCGCCGCCACCGCCCGCCGGCGCAGACTGCGCGGACGGCGCGTTCGCGGCCGGTGGTACGGGCGGCGCAGGTGGTGCCGGTGGCGCAGGAGGAGCCGCGCTCGCACCGGCAGCCGACCCGCCACCGTGACGCTCGGAAACCCGGGCGAACGGCGCATCGGCATCCCGCCTCGACTCGACCCGGGGCGCAACCGGCGCGCCCGCCGGCGCTCCGTGCCCGTACGCGTGAGGCGGGGCCTCGAGGGTCGGGAAGCTCGAGGTCTGCTGCGGCGCGTATGTCGGGCGACCGGTGTAGTACGCGTTGAGGTCCGGGCTGCCGTCGGGCAGCGCGGGCAGCGGCGTGCGACCGTCGGCGTACGTCGGCCACATCTGCTGCGGGGCGATGGCGGCCGGCTGCGCGGGCCGAGGTGCTCGGGGTGCGAACAGGGCGTTCAGCAGCGGGATCAGTGTGGTGCCGACCGCGGTGAGGATCGCGAGCGCGACCACGATGCGCCAGTACAGATCGTCGTACCGGAACTGATCGGGGAAGGTCAGGTGGAACACCAGCAGAGCGACCAGGCCCGCGAGCATCGCGAACGTGACCATGACGATGACCCGGGTGAAGGTCGTGACATACCGACGGGATGCCTTCGTGAACAGGCGCACGTGCGCGAGCGCGAGCTGAAGGACCGCGATCACGAACAGGAACTGGAAGAACCTCGCTCCGGCCCAGCCGTAGGGCTCCGCGGCGTCGTACGGCAGCCAGATCTTCACCGCGCCGACCAGGAGCACGATGATCCAGCTGATCATGCTGGCGAGGGCGAGCCAGTCCGGACGCCGCTCGGCGAGATGCGCTTCGGCGATCGCGACACCCGCGAACAGGGCGAGCAGGAGGATCGTCAGGAACGCCCGGCCGATGATGCCGTCCTGATCGCCGACGAGCACCCAGACCACGCAGACGAGAGCGGCGGCGATCAGCGCTCCGATGGCGATCCAGATCGCGCCGCGCAGCAGTTTCGACGACATCGGCTGGTGCGCATCGGCATTCGCCGGATGCTCGGCTGACGGTGTGACGTCGGACATGGTGAGATCCTCCCGGTCGGTGGTCTCATCCTCGCATGCGCCCGTCAGGACGATCGGATGCTGTGGATAAGCCTCAGCGCCGGCGCGAGGCGGCCGCGAATCCGGCGATGCGCGCCTGCGCGTCCGCCGTGTCGAACGCCGCGCCGATGGAGTCGGCCTCGGCGTTCAGCTGCTCCTCGAAGGAGCGCGCCGGCTGCGAGCGCACCAGGCGCTTCGCCTGCCCGTACGCGACGGAGGCGCCCGCCAGCCAGAACCGCGCGACCTGCTCGGCGCGCCCGCGCACGGCATCCGCCTCGGCCTCCGGATCAGACCCGCTCGCGTCGGCCGGTCCTGCCACCCGCTCGGCGACGAGGCCCCATTCGACGGCTTCGTCGGCTGACAGCATCCGGTCCTGCAGCAGCAGCTGCAGCGCTCGACGTTCGCCGATGGCGCGCGCGAGCTGCGCCGAGACCGACAGGTCGGGCGTGAGGCCGATGTTCGCGTAGCGGCTGCCGATCGTCGAGCTCGCGCCGACGACCGCGTAGTCGCTGCACATCAGGATGCCCAGCCCCCCGCCCGCCGTCGTGCCATGCGCGGCGGCGACGACGGGGATGGCGGAGGTGGTCAGTGACAGGATGCCGGCGTTGATCACCCGCGCCAGGGCGGTGATCTCGTGCCCGCCCGACATGCTCGTCGACATGGCGCGCACGTCGCCGCCGGCGCAGAAGGCGCGGCCGCGTGCGTCGATGAGGATCGCCCCGACGTCATCGCGGGCGACCACCTCGGCCGTGGCATCACGCCACGCGTGCGCGAGATCGGCGTCGAAGGCGTTCAGGCTCGCGGGACGATTGAGCGTGAGTCGGGCGAGACCCTGGTCGATCGTGAGCAGCAGCGGCTCGGTCATGGCTCTCCTTCGATGCGCAGGACGGGGTTCCAGACTACCTGGTACTGAGCGTCATCCTTGCGGGAGCCGCAGCCGCTGCGAGGTCACTTCGGTACGCTCACGGCCCGGAAACCGTACGAACCTGACCCCACACGCCCGGGATGCGACCCGCACCACTGCCCGCAGTGCCGCCCGCCGCACCGCCCCTGCGCGCACGGCCGCGCATGCCAGGTCACCTCGGTACGCGCATCGGCTCGAAAGCGTACGAAAGTGACCCGGTACCGACGCGACCCCGCCGGCGCGGTCAGTCCTCCGAGAGGACGCGCACCACAAAGTCCTCCATGCGGTGCTTCGTGCCGTCGAGCCGCTGATCGATCTGGCCGGGCGCGCGCACCTCGCTCGGTGCCAGCGGATGCGCGAGTCGCACGTTGTCGTGGCACGACAGGTCGGCGCAGATGTACGTGCCCGCGCTGTCGCCGCGCCGGCCCTTCGCTCCACCGCGCCGCGCCGTCAGCAGCGCCACCTGGTTGCCCGGCTGCATGGTGCGGCAGATGTTGCACATGCCCGAGCGCACCCGCGCCGGGTCGGTGGAGCGCAGCACGATGCCCATCGGATGCCCGTCGTGCTCGACGACCACGACCGCGCGACGGCTCGATTCAGGGTCGCGCCAGGCGAGGAAGTCGATGTAGTCCCAGTCGGTCAGGATGAAGTCGTGGGGCATCCCGATCTGCTCGATCTCATCGGCATCGGCGTTCTTGATCGCCTCGCGGACCTGGGTCTCGGTGAGTGGTCGCATCGATCCAGTCTAGGAAGACCGGCGCTCCGCGAGGCGCCGCTGCAGCTCCTTGACCTCGTCGACGAGGTCGTCTGCGGGACCATCGACCGGGATGCCGGGAGCGACCGTCCGGATCGGCAGCGCGGCCACGGGCCCGGGCTCGAGTCCCCATTCCGCATGCCACTGCGACAGCTGGTCCGATGACGTCGCGTACACGATGCGGCCGAGGCCCACCCAGGCGTGCGCGGCCGAGCACATCGGGCAGTGCTCCCCCGAGGTGTACACCGTGGCATCCGCCCGCTCCTGCGGAGACAGGTGGGCCGCCGCCCACCGCGCGATCTCGAACTCGGGATGCCGGGTGTGGTCACCGCCGGCGACGCGATTGCGGTCCTCGAAGAGCACGTCCCCGTCGGCCGAGACGATCAGCGAGCCGAACGGCTCATCGCCGGCGTCGAGCGCCTCGCGGGCCAGTTCGACGCAGCGGCGCAGGTGGGTCATGTCTGTGGCGTCCATGGCATCCACCCTCTCATCCGGCGGCGTCGATGACCGCGACGATCTCGTCGTGGCCGTGCTCGAGAGCCAGCTCGCGCGAGGTGCGTCCCTCCCGGTCGGTGATGTCGGGGTCGGCGCCGGCCTCGAGCAGCAGCCCCACGGTCTCGACCTGGGCGGGCCCGCCGTCGTTGAGCACGATCGCCTCGTGCATGGCGGTCCAGCCGAGGTCGTTCACATGGTCGACGGGAACACCCGCCGCGATCAGGATCTTCACCGTGCTCACGTGCCCGTGCTCGCTGGCAGGAATCAGCGCCGTGCCGCCGTAGCGGTTGGTGCTGGTGACGTCGGCTCCGGCGGCGATCGTGAGGGTGAGGATCTCGTCGAGCCCCTCGGCTCCGGCGTACAGGAACGCGGAGTCCTGGATGGCGTCCTTCGCGTTCACATCGGCGCCGGCGTCGATGAGCGCCCGAGCGATCGGCGGGAGGTTCTTCTTCGTGGCCTCGACGAGCGGCGTCGCGTTCTTCTCACCGCTGCGGTCTTCGAGCGTCGCGCCGTCTTCGATCGCGCGGGCTGTGGCGTCGGGATCCTCCGCCTCGATCGCCGCCCAGAGCGCAGCCGTCGCGCGCTCCGTCGCGTCGGGCGGGGAGGAGTCGGATGCCGGGGCGCACCCGACCAGGCTGCCGAGCGTGAACGCGGCCGCTGCCGCGACCAGGGCCGTGCGAATCATGGTGCCTCCTCGGATCAAGGGAAGCGTAGGCCACCGGCCTGCGACCGCGGGACGCTGCCCGGGTCGGGGCCGGTCCGCGCGGCCCTGTGCGCGCGACACTTTGGGTGCCGACACTCCAGATGTCGGACCGATCACGGGGAAACGGCCGACCGGTGGAGTGTCGGCCCCCGATTCGTCAGCCACCCGGTCGGGCCAGCCTGTCCTGTGCCCGCGACACTTCGGGGGCCGACACTCCAGATGTCGGACCGATCACGGGGAAACCGTCGACCGGTGGCGTGTCGGCCCCCGATTCGTCAACCGTCCCGGGCGACAGGCCGCCCCGCGAATGGGCGACCGGCTGCCCCGCGCGACCGGCCGGCGAGCGGCGGGCGGCGGCGGGCGGTGCGGCTATTCGTCCACCGCGAACAGGCCGTGTGCTCCCCGTTCGGCATCGACCATGAGGTGCGAGACGAACGGGTACGTGCCGGCCTCGGGAAAGGCGAGCTCGACGAAGCCGCCCTGGGCCGGCTGCAGCGCCAGCGCCTGCGAACCGGTGTCGGTCGCGTGGTCCAGCAGATACGCGCCCTCGGCCCACACCGTGTCGAACTGGCCTCCGATCACGTGGAAGCTGCTGGGGCGCTCGATACCGGCATCCAGAACCCAGATGCGCACCCGCTCACCGACCCGCGCCGGCAGCGGCGCGTGGTCGTACTGGTTCGCGTACCCGTTGAAGGTGACGAGGTCGGGGTTGCGCGTCGCGATGCGGTCGGGGTCGACCGTGCCCCCGTCGTGGTCGCCGAGATAGTACTCGCCCTGCACGAGCACGTAGCTGCGGTCGACGGCAGGCAGCCCTGCGGGCTCGATCACCACGGCGCCGTACATGCCGTTGGCGATGTGCGTGCTCATGGGCATGGTCGAGCAGTGGTACATCCAGATCCCGGCGCGCGTGGCGGTGAACGTGTACGTCAGGCTCTTGCCGGGCGGGATGGTGCGCATCGGCCGGTCCGGCGCGAGCGAGCCGGCGTGGAAGTCGATGGAGTGACCCATCGTGCCCTTGTTCTCGAGCGTGATGACGAACCGGTCGCCGACCCTGCCGTGCAGCACAGGCCCCGGCGCGGTGCCGTTGTACGTCCACAGCGTCTGGGTCACGCCCGGCGCGACCTCGCGCTTCTCGTCGCGGACGGTGAGGGTCAGCTCGCGGGTGATCGGGGAATCGGATGCCGGAAGCGCGGGCAACTCGGCATCGATCGGGTCGAAGCCGGGGCCGGGCTCCGCCATGAGGTCGGGAGCGGTCGACGACCCGGTGGCCGTGCCGCCGCCCATGTGGCCCATGCCGTGCGCACCGGCATCCGGACGCGCACCGGCATCCGGACTCGCACCGGAGACGGCTTCAGAGCCGGTCGCGACGATCTGCAGAGTCATGCCCATCTGCCGATGCCCGAGGATCGAGCACCAGCCGTCAAGATCCGCGGTGATCACGCCGACGTCGATGGTCTCCTTCTCGCCGGGTGCCAGGCGGCCGCCGGCGATGCCGTTGGCGAACACCAGATCGTGCACCTGCTCGTCGTCGGTGTTGGTCACCTCGATCACCAGCCGGGTGCCCGCGGGCACCTCGATGCGGTCGGGCGTGAAGCGCATGTTCGCCGCCTCGACCTGCACGGTCTGCACCGGAGCATCCGCCGCCCCGACCGGAGCCGCACCCCAGCCGAGCCCGACCGGATCGGCCGCCGCGAGGCCCGCCGCGACGAGGACGACCGACAGCAGACCCGCGACCGCCTGCCCCGAACGGCGTCCCGGCGGCTGAGCACCCTCGGGCACGATCGGCCCGTGCCGGCGCGACAGACCGCCGTCGGGCCGGCCGCCGTCGGTCAGACCGGCCGCGGGCTGGTCGGCCGCGCGCCGGCCGCCGCCGGGCCGGCCGATCGCGAGCAGGCCGCCGCCGGGGCGGTCGATCGTGGGCAGACCCCCGTCGGGCAGACCGGGCGCGGCCTTCGCCCGTCGCTGCGTGCGCATCGCGCGCCACATCACCACGAGGAACGACGCCATCGCCACCAGGTACATGATCGATGCGGCCACGCGCATCAGGCTCGACACCGGCAGCGCGCAGACGGCGAGCGCAGCGTTGGCGACGGTGACGCGCAGAATCCCTGCCGCGTCGAATCCGGCCGTGCCGACGCGCACGGGTGTGGGGCCTCCGCCGAGCACGACGGGCACGAGATAGCTCAGCGCGCCGACGAGCACCTGCACCGCGAATCCCGCGGCGAGATAGGGCACGACCTGACCGAAGAGCGCATCGAGCGCCTCGAAGCCGCCGCCGTCGACAGCGGCGACGATCGCGCCGACGGCCACCGCGGCGACGGCGCCCGCCCACCACAGCATGGCGGCTGTCACCGACAGGGCGGCGAAGCTGCGCGGCGCCTTCTGACGTGCGGCGCGGAACAGCGACAAGAAGATGATGCCGAGCCCCGCGAGGTACGCGCCGAGCCCGGCGGCGACGGCGACGAGCTGCTCGAGGGCGGCACCGGTGGCCGCGATCACGACGGCCCCGGCGAGGACGGGCAGAGCGCGGGATGCCCCGGTCGCCGCGCCTTCGTCGGCGCGAGTGCGCAGGATGGTGGGCCACAGCGTGACGACCGTGCCGGCGACCGTGAGGCCGATCCAGCCCAGCAGGTTGATCAGGGCGTGGGCGACCACGAGGTTCGACGCCGCATCGCCGCGGGCGAGCCACGCACCGAGGGCCGCGCCGATCGTCAGCAGCGCCGCGGAGGCGATGTAGTACCGGATGGTGCGCCCGAACCGGCCCGGCATGCTGCCGCGCGTGCGGCGCACCAGCGTCGCCGCGTGCCAGGTGACCGCCACGATCAGCGCCGCGGCGCCGGCCACGGTGACCGCCCAGATGCCGCTCAGCACGCCGGTGATCACGAGCGCGGCGGCACCGTTCGACAGGATCAGCCGGATGCTCTGACGGCGGCGGTCACCGTCGGTCGCCGCGCGGCGCAGCAGCGCGAACGAGAAGTACTGACTCCACACGAGGATCGCGTGCGTGACGGCGCCGAGCAGCAGCAGGTGGATCATGAGCCAGCCGGGCATGGGCAGCGCGCGGTGCGCGAGAGCGGCGATCACCGTGAGCAGCAGCCACAGCACCGTGGGGATGTCGCGCATGGGCCAGAATCCGCGGTTCTTCGTCATCGTGCGCCTCCCTCACGTGCGGCGGCATCGGCGGATGCGGGTGCCGCGACCGCGGGAGCCTTCCTCCGCACCGCGCCGGCCAGCACCGCACTGCCCACCGCCGTCAGCACGAAGAGCAGCAGGGCGATGACGCCGAGGACTCCCCCGAGGCGCCAGGCCACCGGCATCCCGAGCCCGTCGCCGAACCAGACCCGCACGACGAGCGCCACCTGCAGCAGCACGATCGGCGCCCAGAACGCGGGGCGGTACGGCAGGGCGGTGCGCAGCACGGCGGGCAGGATCGTCGTCGCGTGCGCCATGATCATCGAGAACGTGTAGCCGAGGAAGATCGCGTGGATCACCGCGTCGTAGGCGGGTTGCGCCTGCGGCGCTCCGAGCAGCAGCACCAGCCCGGCGACCGCGAGCCAGACGTACCCGGCGAGGATGCACGCGGCCATGTACCGCGTCACGCCCGTGGCGCGGATCGTGCGGCGCGCGACATCGTGGGCGACCAGCCAGCCGGTCAGCGAGAGCAACGCGAGACCGAGCAGGATGGCGCCGGCGTCGGGGAAGACGAGTCCGACGACGAGCGCGGCGGTCACCGCCCAGCCGTGCACGAGAAGCCGGATGCCGGCCTGCGGCCCCATCGTGATGCGCGCGAGCTCGACGCGTTCGGCGGCGATGGTCAGCACGAGGAATCCGATCAGCCACGGGATCACGCGCGTCATCGTGTCCTGGCCGATCCAGATCAGCGCTCCCGAGAGCGCGAGGCCCGAGGCGAGCAGCTGGGTGAGCAGCGCGTGGTCGTACTGGCGGCGCCACAGCGGGATGTAGAGCAGAAGGACGGATGCCGTGCCCGCGGCGAGCACGATCTTGGCGATGGCCAGCGGCACGGCCGGGACGACGAGCAGCATGCCGCCGACACCGAGCAGGGCCGGCGCGACGTAGCCGAGCGGGCGCGCGAGAGCAGTGGCTCGTTCGAGGCTGATCAGCGTGCCCACGAAGCCGAGCACGAGAAGCATGCCGTGTACGGCGGGCAGGCGCTCGGCGGTGACCGGCGCCGGCAGGCCGAGCAGCAGCAGGCCCGCGTCGAGCCCGGCGAGCAGGGCGAGGCCGGCCGGCAGCATCCACAGCATCCGAAACCCGGGCCGGCGGCCGCGTGCCGCGGGTCGGCGGCCGAGCGCGCCGCGTGCGCCGAGAGCGGCCGGGCGCGGGGTGGTCATGATGCTGTCCGCAGGTGCAGGGCGCAGGTGCCGTCGTCCTGGAACGGCAGCAAGGTGGCATCCGCCGTCGCATCGCGGGAGCGCAGGATGCCGGCGATCATCCCCTCGTGCACCGCGCAGACCACCTCGGCGCGGCGAGCCGCAGCCGACAGCAGCGGGCAGCGGTGCAGCCGGATCCCGTCGCCGTCGTCGACCGGCGCGAAGCCCTGCTCGCGCATCACGTCGATGACCATCGTGCGGGCTGCGGCCGCGGCATCCGGATGCTGGGCAGCGATCTCCGCCCCCCACCGTTCACCCGACGCCCGGGCCTCGCCCACCGGATCGGCGGCGACGCGGGTGAGCGTGTCGGCGAGCGTGAGCGCGAGCCCGGCGTAGGGACTCACGGTGTCGGCGGGTGGTGCCTGCCACCGCCAGCCCGGGCGCCCGCGGCCCTGCACCTCGGCGCGGACCCGGCGCAGGCGTCCTTCCTGGCGCAGGCGCTCGAGGTGCTCGCGGACGGTGTTCTCGTGCAGTCGGGTGGCGGCGACGATGTCGGAGGTGGATGCCGAGGTGCGCGACTCCACCTCGCGGAGGATCCGCTCGCGGGTCGACGAGTGCCGGCCGCCGTCGCCGAGGCGCGCACGCTTTTCTCCGGCCGTCTGTGCATTTTCCACGGTATCCAGTGTAATAAAATCAGCCAGGTAGCCACACCCTCGCAGAGACGGAGAAAATCATGGGAAGCATCGAGATCCACCGGTCACGCTCGGAGGCCACGACGCAGATGCCCGGCGGAAGCGGATGCGCCTGCGGCGGGCACGACGAAGAGCTGCCCGAGCTCGACGCGCAGGCCATCCCGCACGCGGTGCGCCATGCGGCGATCTTCGGGGCGATCGAGTCGCTTCAGCCCGGGGCCGCCCTCGTGATCTCGGCGACGCACGACCCGGTGCCGCTGCTGACCCAGCTGCGTGGCAAGCACGGCGACACCTTCCACACCCGCTACCTCGACGAGGGCCCCGAGCGCTGGCGCATTCTCGTGCGCCACGTCGGCTGAGCCGGCGTCACCGCGGTCAGCAGCTCCGGAACGACGAAGGCCCTCGCGATGCGAGGGCCTTCGGTCAGTGTGTGGCAAGTGAGGGATTCGAACCCCCGAAGCTTACGCGGCTGATTTACAGTCAGCTCCCTTTGGCCGCTCGGGCAACTTGCCAGTGCACACCCGTCCGGCTTTCTCAGCCAACCGGGGGCGCGAAGATCAAGCATACCGGTCACCGGCGACGGTGAGAAATCGAGAGATCAGCTGCCGAACACACCGCGCTCCGCCTCCTGCAGCGATTCCGGCGTGCGCAGCAGGCCGCCCTCCGCGCGGCAGGTCGCGGCGGCGATGAGCATCGCGTCATCGAGCAGCTGCTGCCACTCGGCATCCGTCCTGGGCTCGCCCTGCGACAGCCCGGCGGCGACGGCCGCGAGCGTCGCATCGCCCGCGCCCACGGTGTCGACCACCGGCCCGGGAAGCGACGCGATCGGGGCGCGGAAGACACCCGCGTCGGTCTCGAGCACCGCGCCGGCGGCACCCGCCGTGGCGAGCACCGCGCCCGCGCCGAGCCGCCGAAGACGGCCACGCAGCGCATCGATGTCGCCGTCGTAGAGCAGGGTCGCGTCATCGGCGCCCACCTTCACCAGCTCCGCCCTGGCGGCGAGGAGCTCGAACCCGCGCACGAACTCCGCGACATCGCCCATCATGCCGCTGCGAGGGTTCGGATCGACGGCGATGCGGGCATCCTGCAGGGCGTCGACCAGCGCATCCACCTCGTCCGGCCGATCGAACGGGAAGCAGCTGATGGCGACGACATCGGCCGTCGAGATCGTCTCGCGCGCCTCGTCGCCGTACCGGATGCTGCGGCCGCGGGCCGCCTCGTTGAAGGCGTACTGCGGTTCGCCGGCGGATGACCACGTCACCACCGCCCTCGACGACCCGAGCGGAGCGGGGCTGTCGATCAGCCGCACCCCGTGGTCGCGCAGGTACTCACGGATGTGCCGGCCCGCCTCGTCGTCGCCGACCATCGCGATCAGCGTCGTCTCCACGCCCAGCCGGCGCAGGCCGACGGCGACGTTCAGAGCGGCTCCCCCGACCAGCTCGCGCACGCCGGACGCATCACGGATCTCATCGATCAGGGCATCCCCGATCACCACAGCAGTCATTCTGCGAGGGTACCGCGAGCGGTTCGTCAACGGCACTCCCCCGGGCGCCCGCCCCCACCCTCCCCTCGGCCTGACCCTTCCCACCCCGACCCTCCGCCCCGCACCACCCCTCGCTCCGGTATGAGTTTGTGCCGCCTCAGCCGCGCTCAAGCGGCACAAACTCATACCGGAGCGAGAAGCGGTAGGCGGGAAAGCAGGGGGCGAGGGACGGGGAAGGCCCCGGCCCTCCGAAGAGGGGCCGGGGCCTTCGACTCACTCAGGACCTATCAGTTGTAGGTGCCGGGGGTGATGTCATCCGTCGAGAACGCGTCGAAGTCGACGTATCCGAAGTCGCCGTCGGCGTACGCCCCGTCGGATGCGAAGATCCGGTTCGGGTAGCGTTCGCTCTTGGCCTCTTCCGTCGCCTCGACCGTGATGTCGCGGTACTTCGACAGACCGGTTCCGGCCGGGATGAGCTTACCGATGATGACGTTCTCCTTGAGACCGATCAGCGGGTCGCGCTTGCCCTCCATGGCGGCCTGCGTGAGCACGCGGGTCGTCTCCTGGAAGGACGCGGCCGACAGCCACGACTCGGTCGCGAGCGACGCCTTGGTGATACCCATCAGCTCCGGACGACCCGACGCGGGGCGCTTGCCCTCTGCCACGGCCTCGCGGTTGATCTGCTGGTAGCGCTTCGAGTCGACCATCTCACCCGGCAGCAGCGTGGTGTCAGCGTGGTCGACCACGGTGACCTTGCGCAGCATCTGGCGGACGATGACCTCGATGTGCTTGTCGTGGATCGGCACACCCTGCGAGCGGTACACGCCCTGCACGCCGCCGACGAGGTACTTCTGCACCTCGCGGGCACCCATGACTCGCATGACCTCCTTGGGGTCGAGCGTGCCGACCTGCAGGGGCTGACCGACGGTGACGTGCTGGCCGTCCTCGACGAGAAGCGTCGCACGCTTCAGCACCGGGTAGACCACCTCTTCGTCGCCGTTGTCGGGCGTGAGGATGACCTTCTTGGCCTTCTCGGTCTCCTCGATCGTGATGCGGCCGTCGGCCTCGGCGATCGGGGAGGCGCCCTTCGGGGTGCGGGCCTCGAAGAGCTCCTGCACTCGCGGCAGACCCTGGGTGATGTCGTCGGCCGAGGCCGAACCACCCGTGTGGAAGGTACGCATCGTCAGCTGGGTACCGGGCTCACCGATCGACTGGGCGGCGATGATGCCGACGGCCTCGCCGATGTCGACGGTCTTGCCCGTCGCGAGCGAACGGCCGTAGCACTGCGCGCAGACACCGACAGCCGAGTCGCAGGTCAGCACCGAACGGACCTTGATGGTCTCGATGCCGGCCTCGACGAGCTTGTCGATCAGCACGTCACCCACGTCCTCACCGGCGGTGGCGACGACCTCGCCGGCCTCGGTGACGACGTCGGATGCCAGGGTGCGGGCGAACACCGAGTTCTCGACGTTCGCGTCGCGGGTCAGCACACCCTGCGAGTTCGGTGCGGCGATCGGGAGCTCGAGGCCCTTCGACGTGCCGCAGTCCTGCTCGCGGATGATGACGTCCTGCGACACGTCCACCAGACGACGGGTCAGGTAACCCGAGTCGGCGGTGCGCAGAGCGGTGTCGGCCAGACCCTTGCGGGTACCGTGCGTCGCGATGAAGTACTCCGCCACCGACAGACCCTCGCGGTACGAGGAGATGATCGGACGGGGGATGATCTCACCCTTGGGGTTGTTCACCAGACCGCGCATACCCGCGATGTTGCGGATCTGCAGCCAGTTACCACGAGCACCGGAGGTCACCATGCGGTTGATGGTGTTGTCCTCGGGGAAGTGCGCGCGCATCGCGGCCTGAACCTCGTCGGTCGCCTCGGTCCAGATCTTGATGAGTTCCTGACGACGCTCGATGTCGGTCGTCAGACCCTTGTCGTACTGCGACTGGACCTTCGCGGCCTGCTTCTCGTAGCCCGCGACGATCTCCGCCTTGTTCGGCGGGGTGAGGATGTCGCTGAGCGCGACGGTCACACCCGAACGGGTCGCCCAGTGGAAACCGGCATCCTTGATGCGGTCCAGCGTGGCGGCCGTCTCGACCTTGGGGTACTCCTCGGCCAGCTTGTTCACGATCTGCGACAGCTTGCCCTTGTCGGCCTGGCCGCGCACGAAGGGGTAGCCCTTCGGCAGGGCGCCGTTGAAGATCGCCTGACCGAGCGACGCGTCGACGAGACCGTGACGCTCGTAGCCCTCGGGAGCCTCGCCCTCGAGGAAGGTCAGCCCCGGGATGCGGATGCGGACCTTCGCCTGCAGGTCGAGGGTGCCCTCGTCCTTCGCCAGGATCGCCTCGGAGACCGAGCCGAACGCACGACCCTCACCGGCAGCGCCCTCCTTGACCGTGGTCAGGTGGTGCAGACCGATGATCATGTCCTGCGAGGGCAGGGTGACCGGACGGCCGTCGGACGGCTTGAGGATGTTGTTCGAGGCGAGCATCAGCACGCGGGCCTCGGCCTGAGCCTCGACCGACAGCGGCAGGTGCACAGCCATCTGGTCACCGTCGAAGTCGGCGTTGAACGCGGCGCAGACGAGCGGGTGCAGCTGGATGGCCTTGCCCTCGACGAGCTGCGGCTCGAACGCCTGGATGCCGAGACGGTGCAGCGTGGGCGCACGGTTCAGCAGCACCGGACGCTCGCGGATGATCTCCTCGAGCACGTCCCACACCTCGGGACGGGTGCGCTCGACGGCGCGCTTGGCTGCCTTGATGTTCTGCGAGTGACCGAGGTCGATCAGGCGCTTGATCACGAACGGCTTGAACAGCTCCAGAGCCATCTGCTTGGGCAGACCGCACTGGTGCAGCTTCAGCTGCGGGCCGACGACGATGACCGAACGGCCCGAGTAGTCCACGCGCTTGCCGAGCAGGTTCTGGCGGAAGCGACCCTGCTTTCCCTTCAGCATGTCGCTGAGGGACTTCAGGGCGCGGTTGCCGGTGCCGGTGACGGGGCGACCGCGGCGGCCGTTGTCGAACAGAGCGTCAACGGCCTCCTGCAGCATCCGCTTCTCGTTGTTGACGATGATCTCGGGAGCGCCGAGGTCGATCAGACGACGAAGACGGTTGTTGCGGTTGATCACGCGGCGGTACAGGTCGTTGAGGTCGGAGGTCGCGAAGCGGCCACCGTCGAGCTGCACCATCGGACGCAGCTCCGGCGGGATCACCGGGACGACGTCGAGCACCATCGCGGCCGGGCTCATGCCGGTCTCGAGGAAGGAGTTGACGACGGTCAGGCGCTTGATCGCACGGATCTTGCGCTGGCCCTTGCCCTCCGAGATCTGCAGGTGCAGGCTCTCGGACTCGGCCGCCAGGTCGAAGGTCTCGAGGCGGCGCTTGATCGCCTCGGCACCCATGTGCGCCTCGAAGTACTGACCGAACCGGTCCTGCAGCTCGTGGAATACGTCGTCTTCGGGACGCAGCGCGCCCACCTCGAGCGTGCGGAAGTCCTCCCACACGCGCTCGAGCTTGGCGATGGCCTCGTCGGCACCCTTGCGGGTGAGGGTCATCTCCTTCTCGGCGGCGTCCTTGACCTTCTTCTTCGCGTCGGCCTTGGCACCCTCCGCCTCGAGAGCGGCGAGCTCCTCCTCCAGCTTCGCCATCCGCTCCGCGATCTTCGCGTCGCGGCGGTCGCCGAGCGTCTTCAGCTCGAGCCGGATGTTGTTCTCCTGCGTGGCGAGGTCGCGGTGACGAGCATCCTCGTCGACCGAGATCACCATGTAGGCGGCGAAGTAGATGACCTTCTCGAGGTCCTTCGGCGCCATGTCGAGCAGGTAGCCGAGGCGCGAGGGAACACCCTTGAAGTACCAGATGTGCGTCACGGGAGCGGCGAGCTCGATGTGACCCATGCGCTCACGACGGACGGAGCTCTTGGTGACCTCCACGCCGCAGCGCTCGCAGACGATGCCCTTGAAGCGGACACGCTTGTACTTGCCGCAGGCGCACTCCCAGTCGCGGGAGGGTCCGAAGATCTGCTCGCCGAAGAGGCCGTCCTTCTCGGGCTTCAGCGTGCGGTAGTTGATCGTCTCGGGCTTCTTGACCTCACCGAAGGACCATCCGCGGATGTCGTCAGCGGTGGCCAGGCCGATTCGAAGCTCATCGAAAGTGGTTGATTCGAGCACTAGTTCTCCTGTGTAGAAAAAATCTGTCGCTTGTCGAGGGCCGAGATCAGATCTCGTCGATCGACGCGGCTTCGAAACGGCTGGAGATGTTGATGCCGAGCTCCTCCGCTGCGCGGAAGGCCTCGTCGTCGGTGTCCCGCAGGTTGACGGCGGTGCCGTCGGCCGAGAGCACCTCGACGTTCAGGCAGAGCGACTGCATCTCCTTCATGAGCACCTTGAAGGACTCGGGGATGCCGGGCTCCTGGATGTTCTCGCCCTTGACGATCGCCTCGTACACCTTGACGCGGCCGAGGATGTCGTCGGACTTGATCGTGAGCAGCTCCTGCAGTGCGTACGCGGCACCGTAAGCCTCGAGCGCCCACACCTCCATCTCACCGAAGCGCTGTCCACCGAACTGCGCCTTACCGCCGAGCGGCTGCTGGGTGATCATCGAGTACGGGCCCGTCGAGCGTGCGTGGATCTTGTCGTCGACGAGGTGGTGCAGCTTCAGGATGTACATGTAGCCGACCGAGACGGGAGCCGGGAACGGCTCGCCGGAGCGGCCGTCGAACAGCAGCGTCTTGCCCGAGGAGTCGATCAGGCGCACGCCGTCACGGGTGGGCAGGGTCGAGTCGAGCAGACCCGAGATCTCGGCCTCGCTGGCACCGTCGAACACCGGGGTCGCGACCTTGGTGTTCGGGGCGACGTCGCGACCGTTCTCCGGCAGCTTGGCGGCCCACTCGGGGTCGCCCTCCACCTTCCATCCGGTCTTGGCGATCCAGCCGAGGTGGGTCTCGAGCACCTGACCGAAGTTCATTCGACCCGGGATGCCGAGCGGGTTCAGCACGACGTCGACCGGCGTGCCGTCCGACATGAACGGCATGTCCTCGACGGGCAGGATCTTCGCGATGACACCCTTGTTGCCGTGACGGCCGGCGAGCTTGTCGCCCTCGGTGATCTTGCGCTTCTGAGCGATGTAGACCACGACGCGGCGGTTGACGCCCGAGCCCAGCTCGTCGTCGCCCTCCTCGGCGTCGAACTCCTTGACGGCGATGATCGTGCCCTGCTCACCGTGCGGCACCTTCAGCGAGGTGTCGCGCACCTCGCGGCTCTTCTCGTTGAAGATGGCGCGCAGCAGGCGCTCTTCGGCCGACAGCTCGGTCTCGCCCTTCGGCGTGACCTTGCCGACGAGGATGTCGCCGGGACGGACCTCGGCGCCGATGCGGATGATGCCGCGCTCGTCGAGGTCCTTCAGCAGCTCGGGGCTGACGTTGGGGAGGTCACGGGTGATCTCCTCCTTGCCCAGCTTCGTGTCGCGGGCGTCGACCTCGTACTCCTCGATGTGGATCGACGAGAGGGTGTCGTCCTTCACCAGCTCCTGGCTGAGGATGATGGCGTCCTCGAAGTTGTGACCCTCCCACGGCATGAACGCCACGAGCAGGTTCTTGCCGAGAGCGAGCTCGCCGTTCTCGGTGGCGGGACCGTCGGCGATGACCTCGCCGACCTCGACGCGCTCACCGGCGCTGACGATCACGCGCTGGTTGTAGGAGGTGCCCTGGTTGGAGCGGTCGAACTTGCGCAGGTGGTACTCCTGCGTGCCGCCCTCGTCGAGCATGACGACGACGCGGTCTGCGGAGACCTCGCTGACCACACCGGCCTTCTGCGCGGTGATCACGTCACCCGCGTCGATGGCGGTGTAGCCCTCCATGCCGGTGCCGACGAGCGGCGAGTCCGAGCGCAGCAGCGGCACGGCCTGACGCTGCATGTTGGCGCCCATGAGCGCGCGCTGCGCGTCGTCGTGCTCGAGGAACGGCACGAGCGAGGTCGCGACCGACACCATCTGGCGCGGCGAGACATCGATGTAGCCGATCTCCTCGGGCAGGAACAGGTCGACCTCACCCGATCCGCCGCGGGGGCGGGCCAGGACGTGGCTCTCGATGAAGCGGCCGTTCTTGTCGAGCGGCGCGTTGGCCTGGGCGATGTTGAAGTCGACCTCCTCGGCTGCCGTGAGGTAGTCGATCTGGTCGGTGACGGCGCCGTCGACGACGCGACGGTACGGCGTCTCGATGAAGCCGAACGAGTTGATGCGCGCGAACGTCGCGAGCGCACCGATCAGGCCGATGTTCGGGCCTTCCGGCGTCTCGATCGGGCACATGCGGCCGTAGTGCGACGGGTGCACGTCTCGCACCTCGACGCCGGCGCGGTCACGCGAGAGACCACCGGGGCCGAGGGCCGACAGGCGGCGCTTGTTGGTCAGACCCGCGAGCGGGTTGTTCTGGTCCATGAACTGCGACAGCTGCGAGGTGCCGAAGAACTCCTTGATCGCGGCCACGACGGGGCGCACGTTGATCAGGGTCTGCGGCGTGATCGCCTCGATGTCCTGCGTGGTCATGCGCTCGCGGACGACGCGCTCCATGCGCGACAGACCGGTGCGGACCTGGTTCTGGATCAGCTCGCCGACGGCGCGGATGCGACGGTTGCCGAAGTTGTCGATGTCGTCGGTCGCGATGCGGATCTCGGTCTTCTTGCCGCCGCGGATGCCTTCGAACGTTTCGTCGCCGCGGTGGATGCGCACCAGGTACTTGATGGTCGCGACGATGTCGTCGACGGTGAGCACCGAGTCGGTGAGCGGAGCGGCGAGACCGAGCTTCTGGTTGATCTTGTAGCGACCCACCTTCGCCAGGTCGTAGCGCTTCGGGTTGAAGTAGAAGTTGTCCAGCAGCGAGCGCGCGGCCTCGGCGGCGACCTGCTCGCCCGGACGCAGCTTGCGGTAGATGTCGCGCAGCGCGTCTTCCTGGGTGAGGATGGTGTCCTTCGCCAGGGTCTCCTCGATCGAGGGGAAGCCGGAGAACTCGGCGAGGATCTGCTCGCTCGACATGCCCAGCGCCTTCAGGAAGACGGTGACGGACTGCTTGCGCTTGCGGTCGATGCGCACGCCGACCTGGTCGCGCTTGTCGATCTCGAACTCCAGCCACGCACCGCGGCTGGGGATGACGCGAGCGGTGACGATGTCCTTGTCACTCGTCTTGTCGGGAGTCTTGTCGAAGTAGACACCGGGCGAGCGGACGAGCTGCGAGACGACGACGCGCTCGGAGCCGTTGATGATGAACGTGCCCTTGCCGGTCTGCAGCGGGAAGTCGCCCATGAAGACCGTCTGGGTCTTGATCTCACCGGTGAGGTGGTTCATGAACTCGGCCTCGACGTACAGCGGGGCCGCGTAGGTCTTGCCGCGCTCCTTGCACTCGTCGATCGAGTACTTCTCGGGCTCGAGGTACGGGTTCGTGAACGAGAGCTGCATGGTCTCGCCGAGGTCCTCGATCGGGGAGATCTCCTCGAAGATCTCGCCAAGGCCGGAGACCTCGGAGACGTCGTTGCGGCCGGACTTCTTGGCCTCGGCGACGCGCGCCTTCCAGTCGTCGTTGCCGACGAGCCAGCCGAACGACTCGGTCTGCAGAGCCAGCAGATCCGGGACATCGAGCGTGTCGGAGATCTTGGCGAACGAGAGGCGGGAGACTCCGCGGCCGTTCTTGTTGGTGGTGGATGTGGATGCGTTGCGAGCAGCAGCCAAGGGAGTAACCTCCGTGAGCCCCGCGCAGGGGCTGGTCGATTCCTAGACGTCGGTGGAGAACGCGCTCGAGAGCTCAACGGATGCCGACCACCATATGAGGGCACGGAGAAGCGAGCGCAACTACCAACTATACGCACGATTTCACGACATGGCAAGCGGAATCCTTGACCAATGCCGGATGCTGGGGTATGAGCGACACTGCAGTATGCGCATCATGCTGAAGTTCACCATCGACTGCGACGTCGACACCGCGTGGCGGGCGCTGCATTCGCCGCGCATCGTGGGCGAGCTGTACGCTCCCCTGCTGCAGATGCAGCCGTTGCTGCCCGACGGCCTGCCCGAGCGGTGGACTCCGGGCGACGAGGTGCCGGTGCGACTGGCCGCGTTCGGGCGCGTCCCGGTCGGCACGCAGCTGATCCACATCAGCGATCGCACCGTCGACGAGCCCGGCGGTCCGGTGCGCATCCTCCGCGACAGCGGCATCCCACTCACCGGCCCGCTCGGCGCACTCGACGTGTGGGACCACCAGATGGCGGTCTGCGCTCAGCCGGGCCACCCCGGCCGGACGCTCTGGCGCGACCGGCTGACGTTCGACGGGCCGACCGCCGCGCTGCTCTGGCCGGTGCTCTGGGTGTCGTGGCAGGCGCGCGCGCTGCGCGTGCGCGCGCTGTCGCGGCGCTGGGCGCGCGACCCCGACCTGCGAGGCTGACGCCCCGCGTCAGGAGGCGATGCCGAGCTCGTTGCCCGGGATGGATGCCAGCAGGCGCCGCGTGTACGGGTCGCGGGGGTTGGTGAAGATCTCCTCCGAGCTGGCCGCCTCCACGAGCGCGCCGTCCTTCATCACGCACACATAGTCGCTGATCAGACGCACCACCGCGAGGTCGTGCGAGATGAACAGATAGCTGAGTCCGTACTCCTTCTGCAGGTCGCCGAGCAGGGTGAGGATCTGGTCCTGCACGAGCACGTCGAGGGCCGACACCGGCTCGTCGCAGACGATGAGATCGGGAGAGAGGGCGAGAGCGCGGGCGATGGCGACGCGCTGACGCTGACCGCCGGACAGCTCCGACGGGTAGCGCTGCAGCATCGACTGCGGCAGGGCGACGTCATCGAGCAGGGTGCGCACGCGCGAGCGACGCTCGGCGCGACTGCCGCGCTTGTAGAACTCCAGCGGCTCGGCGATCAGACGCTCGATCGTGAACATCGGGTTGAGGCTCGAGTACGGGTCCTGGAACACCGGCTGCACGCGCTGGCGGAACTCCCGCGACTGCGCGCGGTCGAGCTTCGCGATGTCGTTGCCCTCGAAGCGGATCGTGCCGGCGGTCGGCTCGATGAGCTTGAGCAGCATGCGGGCGGTGGTCGTCTTGCCCGACCCCGACTCGCCCACGATGGCGACGGTCTTGCCGCGCGGGATCGCGAGCGACACGTCGTCGACGGCGACGAAGTCCGACGCGCTCCCGCGCATCGGGTACACCTTGCGCAGTCCCTCGATCTCGACGATGTTGTCTGCGACGGCGTCCGCCACGGCATCCTGCTCCCGCCCCGTCTGGAACACCTCCGGCTGCAGCCGCGCGGCGGCGATCGACGGCGCCGCCTGCACCAGACTCTGCGTGTACGGATGCTGCGGGTCCTCGAGGATCTGGCGCGCCGGGCCCTGCTCGACGACGCGACCGCGGTGCATGACCGCCACCCGCTGGGCGCGTTCCGCGGCGAGACCGAGGTCGTGCGTGATCAGCAGCACGGCGGTGCCGAGCTCGCGTGTCATCTCGTCGAGCTGATCGAGGATCGTCTGCTGCACGGTGACGTCCAGCGCGCTGGTGGGCTCGTCGGCGATGAGCAGACGCGGCCGGCAGGCCAGGCCGATCGCGATGAGGGCGCGCTGGCGCAGACCTCCCGACAGCTCGTGCGGGTACTGCTTGGCGCGACGCTCGGGGTCGGGAAGACCTGCCGCGGAGAGCGCCTCGATGACCTTCTGCTGCACGGTGGAGCGGTTCGCGAGGCCGTGCGCGAGCAGCGTCTCGGCGACCTGCGTGCCGATCTTGGCGACGGGGTTGAGGTTCGACATCGGATCCTGCGGCACCATGCCGATGTCGCGACCGCGGATTTTGCGCATCTCGTTCTCGGAGATGCCGACCAGTTCGCGCCCGTCGAGGGTGATGCTGCCACCGGCCACCCGACCGCCCGAGGCGAGCAGACCGATCACGGCCATCGCGGTGGTCGACTTCCCCGAGCCGGACTCGCCGACGATCGCGACGGTCTCCCCCGGGGCGATCTCGAGGTCGACGCCCTCGACGGCGTGCACGACGCCGTCGACGGTGCCGAAGTCGACGGCCAGGTTCGACACCTGCAGCAGCGGCTGGCGCACGGCATCCGGGTTCGTGTTCATCGTCTCGTTCCTCATCGCGCACGCGTCCTCGGGTCCATCGCCTCGCGCAGCGCCTCGCCGAACAGCGTGAAGCCCAGCGCGGTCACCGCGATGCAGATGCCGGGGAGGAAGGCCAACTGCGGAGCGATCGCCAGCTCGTTCTGCGCGTAGGTCAGCATCCGACCCCACTCGGCCGTCTCGGGGCGTCCGCCGCCGAGACCGAGGAACGACAGCGCCGCCGCGTCGATCACCGCGGTGGCGAGGGTGAGGGTTCCCTGCACGATGACCGGGCCGATGGCGTTCGGCAGCACGTGCGACATGGTGATGCGGCCGCGACCGAGCCCGAGCGTCTGCGCCGAGAGCACGTACTCGGCCGAGCGCTGCTGCAGCATCGACGCACGCAGCAGGCGGGCGAAGATCGGCACCTGGGACGCTCCGATGGCGATCATCACCGCCGACGGCGTCTGCCCCAGGATCGCGGCGATCGACACCGCGAGCAGCAGGTTCGGCACCGAGAGGATGATGTCGACGATGCGCATGATCAGCGTGTCGACCCAGCCCCCGAAGGTTCCCGCGAGCAGGCCGAGCAGCATGCCGCCGACGAGACCGAGGGCGGTGGAGACGACGCCGACCAGCAGCGAGGCCTGCGCTCCCCAGATCAGCTTCGACAGCACGTCGCCGCCGAAGCGGTCGAGACCGAGCGGGAATCCGTCGACGTCGCCGATCCCGGGGATGCCGGTGGGCGTGATGTACTCGGTGCCCGGGAGAGCGCGCTCCGGGTACGGTGCGAGCAGCGGAGCCAGCGCCGCGACCAGCAGGAACAGCAGCACGATGACGGCGCCGACCCACGCGGCGGGGTTGCGCCGCAGGCGTCGGAACACGTCATGCCAGAATCCGCCGCCGGACGCGAGGTCGGCCTGTGCGACGGCGACGGTGTCGAGCACCTCGCCGCCCTGGGCGGGTGGGAGCACTGCGCTCATCACTGAACCCTCACTCTCGGATCGATCAGGCTGTACGACACGTCGACGGCCAGGTTGATCAGCGCGTACGCGATCGCGATGAAGATGATGAAGCCCTGCAGCACGGGGAAGTCCCGCGCGAAGATCGACTGCGCGAGGAACGACCCGATGCCGGGATAGGCGAACACGGTCTCGGTGAGCACCGCGCCCGAGATCAGCAGACCCGTCTGCAGTCCGATCGTGGTGATCACGGGCAGCATCGCGTTGCGCAGGATGAACCGGTTGCGCAGCGTGGTGGGCGCCACGCCCTTCGCCTTGCCGGTGCGGACGTAGTCGGCGTTCTGCACCTCGAGCACGCTGGCCCTGGTGATGCGCACGATGATCGCCAGCGGGATCGTGCCCAGCGCGAGCGCGGGCAGCACCAGGTGCAGGACGGCGTCCCACGCCGCATCGAACTCGCCGGTGATGATGCCGTCCCAGACGTAGAAGCCGGTGACGTGCGTGGCGTTGATGCGCGGGCTCTGCCTTCCGTCGGAGGGAAGCCAGCCCAGCTGCACGGCGAAGATGTACTTGAGGATGAACGCGAGGAAGAACACCGGGATGGTGATGCCGACCAGGCTGAAGATCACCGCGCCGTGGTCGGTCCACTTCCCGTGGCGGCGCGCCGCCCAGTATCCGAGCGGGATGCCGATGCCGACCGCGAAGACGAGCGCGGCGATGCTGAGCTCGATCGTGGCCGGGAAGCGGCGGAAGAACTCCTCCACGACGGGGCGGGACGTGACGATCGACGCGCCGAAGTCGCCCTGCAGCAGTCTGCCGATCCAGGTGACGTACTGCTCGATGAGGGGCCGGTCGAAGCCGTAGAGGGCGTTGACCTGCTCGACCGCCGCCGGGGTGGCCTTCTCGCCGAGCAGGGCGACGGCGGGGCCGCCCGGCAGGGCGCGGACCCACGCGAACAGCAGGATGCTGAGGCCGAAGAGGGTGGGGATGAGCAGCAGCAGCCGCTTGCCGATTGTTCGCAGCACGAAGTTCTCCGTCAGGGCGCGTCGCCCGCCCCGGACCTCACAGGTCCGAGGCGGACGACGTGGCGGGCATCACTTGGTGAGGACGATCTCCGAGAAGACCTCGTCGTTCACCGGGCTGGCCGGGTAGCTCTTCACACGCTCGGCGAACGCGAGGGTGGGCGCCGGGTGGGCCAGCGGGACACCGGGGATGAACTCCGCAACCTCCTCGTTGATCTTCTCGTACGCCGCGGTCTGGTCCTCGATGTTCGAGATGCCACGGGCATCCGCCAGTGCGCCGAACAGCTCGGCGTTGTCGAAGCCCCACTCCGCGCTCTGCTGTCCGAAGAAGACGCCGACGAAGTTGTCGGTGTCGTTGTAGTCGCCGGTCCAGCCCAGCAGGTGGATGCCGTGGTCGGGCGTGCTCGAGATCTTCTCGAGGTAGTCCGGGCTCCACGCGTCGGTCTGCGGGTTGACCTTCACGCCCGCCTCCTCGAGCTGCTTCGCCAGCACGGTGAAGATCTGCTCGGGGTTGGGCATGTACGGACGCGACACGTTGACCGGGTAGTTGAAGGTCAGCGTGAGCGGGTTGTCGGCCGTGTAGCCGGCCTCGGCCAGCATCGACTTCGCCTTGTCGACGTCGTACTCGTAGGTGGTGACGTCCTTGTTGTAGCCGTTGACCACCGGCGGCACGAACTGCGTGGCCTTCTCGGTGCCCTCGGGCAGCACCTGCTTGATCAGCGCGTCCTTGTCGATGGCGTGCGAGAGCGCCTCGCGCACCGTGATGTCCTGCAGCTCGGGCACCGCCTGGTTGAAGCCGAGGTAGAGGATCGTGAACGGCTTGCGCGACACCATGGTGAAGCCCTTCTCCTCGAGGGCCTTGGTGTCGGCGGGGCCGACCAGGTCGTACCCGTCGATGTCGCCGGCCTCGAGCGCCTGGCGGCGAGCGGTCGGGTCGTCGATGACGCGGAAGATGACCTCTTCGATCTGGCCCTTCTCGCCCCAGTAGTCGCCGTAGGACGTGAGCGTGACGTTCTCGCCCGGGGCCCACGAGTCGAACTGGAACGGTCCGGTGCCGACGGGGTGCGCCTTCGCGTACTCCGACAGCGTGGGCGCAGCGGCGGTGCCGCCGACCTCATCGGCCTTGAACTCCTGCAGCGCCGACGGGCTCTGCATGCTGAACGCGGGCAGCGACAGCGAGGCGACGAAGCCCGCGAAGGGCTTGTTCAGCTCGATCGTGACCTTGTCGTCGCCGTCGGGGGTGCACGACTTGTACACGGCGTCCGCCGGGTTCGATGCGTAGCCGCGGAACAGCTTGTTGTAGTAGTAGCCGAGCGCCTCGGAGGCGAGCAGATCGGTCCAGTTGTACCAGCGCTCGAAGTTGAAGCAGACGGCCTCGGCGTTGAACGGCGTGCCGTCGTGGAACGTCACCCCGGTCTTCAGGTCGAAGGTGTGGCTCATGCCGTCCTCGGACGACTCCCACGACTCGGCCAGCAGCGGAGCGGGGTCGGCGGTGCCGGGCTCGGTGCCGACGAGACCCTCGAAGATCTGGCGCGAGACGCGGAAGGTCTCGCCGTCCTGCGCGAGGGCCGGGTCGAGGCCCTGCGGGTCGGACGATGCGGCGAAGACGAAGGTGCTGTCGACGTCGCTGGACGACTCGGAGCTGTTGTCGTCGTCACGCTGGCTGGCGACGCAGCCGGTCAGCAGCATCGCTGCGACGGCCGCGCCGGCGGCGAGCGCGAAGCCTCGCCTGCGGGTGCTGTGGAGCATGGTGTGCCTCTCTGTGGAATGCTTCTTCGCATGAATCGGATGCCCCATCGCATCCGCACATGATGTCTTGACGCTACTCAGCGCCCCGCCGATCGCCAAACTTTCGCGTGTTGCGATCCGGTATCGGGTCGGCCCCTGCCGCGCGCTGTAGGGTCGGGTGCCATGACGCGCACCCCCGTCGCTCAGCACGCGCCGCACCGCACGCCCTCGGCCTGGGGGTCGGCTCTGCGGATGCTGGGCATCGGCGCCGCGGTCGTCGCGGTCTCGGCTCTCGGGATCGGCGGCTTCATCGCCGCGGACCTCACGCTGCGGGTGGGTCAGGACGCGGTCGACCTGGAGGACGCACCGAAGGTCGCTCCCCCGGCGCTCGCGGCGTACCCGGGCGAGTTCGCGGTCCTCCTCGTCGGCACGGACGAGTGCGGTGAGGTGTCGACGCAGAAGCTCGGTGAGCGGTGCGTCGGCGAGGACGGCATCCGCAACGACGTCAACCTGCTCGTGCACGTCTCGGCCGAGCCGCGCAAGGTGAGCGTCGTCTCGCTGCCGCGCGACCTGATGCTGGAGGTGCCCGAATGCACGCGTGAGGACGGCTCGGTGGCATCCGGAGCATCCTCGGCGGTGATCAACACCGTCTTCGAGCGGGCCGGGCTGTCGTGCGTCATCAAGTCGGTCGCCGCGCTGAGCGGGATCGACATCGGCTTCGCCGCGAAGCTCAGCTTCGACGGCGTGATGAAGATCACCGACGCGATCGGCGGGGTGCAGATCTGCGTCGGCGGCACGGGCATCCGCGACCGCGACACCGGGATCGACTGGCCGCCCGGACTGCGCACGGTGTCGGGTTACGACGCGCTGCAGTTCATCCGGGTGCGCAAGGGCATCGGCGACGGCAGCGACCTCGCGCGCATCTCCAACCAGCAGCAGTACATGTCGCGTCTGGCGAAGACGATCCTCAGCAGCGAGACCCTCACCGACGTGCCGAAGGTGCTGCGGCTGTCGAACGTCGTCGCCGACAACGTCGATCCGAGCAGGGAGCTCGCCAACCCGGTACGCCTCGCGCAGCTCGCGCTCGCACTGAAGGACGTGCCGTTCGAGGAGTTCAAGTTCCTGCAGCTGCCCACGGTCGAGGCGCCGTCCGATCCGAACCGCGTCGTGACCGATGACGGCGCGGCCGAGCCGATGTGGCAGGCCATCCGCACCGGGGAGTCGATGCAGATCACCGGTGAGGCCAGCAACCACGGCGGCGTGGTCGCCGACGACCCGGTCTCGCCTGCGGAGCCCTCCGCCCCGGCATCCGATGCGCCGAGCCCCGCACCGTCGGTGACCGACGGCGTCGTGCTGTCGGAGCAGATCAGCGGCATCGACCTGAACCAGGAGACCTGCTCGGGCGGCCGGCGTCGCTGACGGATGCTCTCTGGCACGGACACGACCAAGCGACCTGCACCCCGCAGACCGCACGACAGAGGAGATGAGCATGGGACGAGCACGCGCGCGGGATGCCGCGAACCCGCAGGCGCGGCTCGAGCACGGCGGCATCGCCGAGGTGGCGCCGAGCGAGTTCGGCAGCGGCTTCGAGCTGATCGTCGACGGCACGCCGCAGTCGCACGTCGACCTGGATGATCCCACCCACCTGCACTTCGAGTACATCGTGCGGATGGGCGCGGTGATCGATCAGCTCGGCCCGTCGGCATCCGCCCCGCTCAGCGTCGTGCATCTCGGCGCGGGCGCGCTGACCGTCCCCCGCTACATCGAGGCGACCAGGCCCGGATCGCGCCAGCAGGTGATCGAGCTGGAGGCTCCGCTGGTCGCGCTCGTGCGCGAGCACCTTCCGCTGCCGCGGTCGGCGGCCATCCGCATCCGGATCGGCGACGCGCGCGAGGGGCTGCGGCGCCTGCCGCCCGCCCTGACCGGGCGCTGCGATCTCGTCGTCTCGGACGTGTTCTCCGGTGCCCAGACGCCCGCTCACCTGACCAGCCTGGAGTTCTACCGCGAGATCGCCGACCTGCTCGCGCCGGCGGGCGTGCTGCTGGTGAACGTCGCCGACGGCCCTGGGCTCGCGTTCGCGCGCCGCCAGGTGGCGACCGCGATGAGCGTGTTCGACGAGGTCGCCCTGCTCGCCGACACGCAGGTGCTGAAGGGACGCCGATTCGGCAATCTCGTGATGGCCGCCTCACGCACTCCGCTTCCGACCGAGTGGCTGCCGCGGCTGCTGGCCGCGGGTCCGCATCCGGCGAAGATCGCTCAGGATGCCGAGGTCGCGGCGTTCGCGAAGGGCGCGGCGATCGTCACCGACGCGGATGCCGTGGCATCCCCCCGCCCCGACGCGAGCATCTTCCTGCGCTGATCCTCGGTTCGGGGTCATCCAGGGCGTGCCTCGGACGGTTCTCAGATCCTCGGGGCAGACTGGGATGACGGTCGCGGAGAGGAGCCATCAGTCGTGAATTTGATCCAGGGTTACGACCCCGACACCCTTCGTGAGATCGTCGACCCGCGGGAATGCGTGACGCGTCTCGCCGAGATCGAGCATCAGCGCAGTCTTCCCGTGCTGCTCGAGCGCGTGTGGCTGCTGAAGGTGCTCGATCGGCTCGACGAGGCGCTCGAGCTCGCCGACGAGACGGTGCGACAGGCGCGCATGGCCGGCACCCGCAAAGACCTGCTGCGCGCCCGCGTGCTGCACGCCACGGTGCTGCAGAACCGCGGCGCCAACGCCGCGGCGGCTCAGGAGCTCGCCACCTGCGCGAGCGAGGCCGAGGGTCAGGGCTGGGCGGGGATCGCCGCCTTCGCGCATCAGCACCACGGCAAGAACGCGTACGAGGTGCGCGACTTCGAGCAGGCGCGGGAGAGCTTCAAGCGCTCGCTGTTCCTGCGCCGGGCGGCCGGCGCCGACGACTCGGATCTCGAGAAGGCGCTGCGCGCCATCGAGGCCGCCGAGCGGCGCAGCGCGATGGAAGCCGACGCGCTCGTCTAGACCCGATGTCGGTCGCCGGTTCTACTCTGATCACATGGCCGATCTGAACCGCGTGCGCGTCTGGGGTGACGCGCTGATCCGCATGCACCTCGACGAGTCGTGGTCGTTCGAGTTCGACAACGCCAAGCGTCGTGCCGGACTGTGCGACTACCAGCGCCGCCGCATCTCGGTGTCGCGGTATCTCGCCGCCCGGTTCGACGACGACGAGGTGCATCAGACGCTGCTGCACGAAGTGGCGCACGCGCTGGCGGGGCACGCGGCGGGGCACGGACCGGCCTGGAAGCGCACCGCGCGCTCGCTGGGCTATGTCGGCGGCACCACCCACCAGGGCGAGACCGCGACCGAGCTCGCACCGTGGATCGGGAGCTGCCCCGCCGGGCACGTCGCCTATCGTCACCGCCGCCCGGCGCGCGAGACGTCGTGCGCGAAGTGCTCGCGCCGTTTCGATCGGCGCTTCCTGTTCGAATGGCATCGCCGCGAGATCACCGCGGCCGACAGGCTCGCCGCGCAGCTGCCGCGCTGAGCGCGCTCAGTCGGTCGGCGCTGCGGGCGGCGGGCGTCAGTCCGCGACCCGCGGAGCGCGATAGCGCCGGGTGAGCAGGGCGATCAGCCGCCAGCCGAGCAGCATGGCCGCGAGCACCAGCGAGGCGACGATGATGAACGGGGTCTCGGCGGTGTCGCCCGTGGCGATGCGCAGCAGCATCCCGCCGCCCACCGTCACGACCCAGACGATCACGCCCCAGCCGAGCGACCACGGCCGCCGCGGGCGCGCGGGGACGAGCGCGGCGAGCGCGTGCCCGACGACGAGCGCGACCAGGAACGGCCAGGCCGTGAGCAGGAACCCGAGCGGATTCTCGTCGTGCGATGCGCGGCCGATCGCCGCGAAGATGAGCACGAACACGGCGTCGACGATGACCGCGGGGACAAACCTCATGCTCCGACCCTATGCCGCCGCCCGACGGTGCTGTCGATGCCGCGCGGCCGGTCAGCGGAAGCGCTCGAAGACACCGTCGCGCAGCACGGCAGCGGTGTCGACGGCATCCAGCTCCGCCGCCTCTGCCGTGGTCGCCGGGCGCACTCCGGCGGCCTCCATGCGGGCGGTGGAGGCCACCCCTGCGACCAGCTCGCGGCCGGAGCCGCTGCCGACGAGCATGTGCCGCATCCCCGGCCGCAGCGCACGGAACGCCTCGGCCGCCGCGGCCGCCTCCGGCGACGAGTGATCGATGCCGAGGTCGCAGAGCGCGGCGATGATCGCTCCGGCGCCGAGCTGATCCTCGACCGCGAAACGCAGCTCGCCGGTGGATGCGAGCTCGCCCGCCGCGATGACCGAGACCGAGGCCCGCGCCCCCTGCCGCTCCTGCACGTCCAGCACCGCCCGAGCGGTCGCGGCGGCGTTGCGGATGCCGCCGATCAGCACCGTCGCGGGATGGGCATCCGGACCAGCCGCGGCTGACGCGGCCGAGGCGACCGCGGCGCCGTTCGTCGACCACGACACAGCCGATTCGAGCGTGACGCGCTGCCCCGCGGCGACGGCGTCGGCGAGGGTGGACGAGAAGCGCAGCACGTCGACGACGATCACGATGCCGGCGGGCGCGAGCCGAGCGAGCCCGTCCGCGCCCCAGTCGAAGCGCACCTGATACGAGGACTGGTCGAACGGGGAGGGCATCCATCCAGCCTAATCCGCCGCCGGATATCCGATGCCGGGCTGCGCCACCCGCACGCCACCCGGCTGGAGGGCAGTGCTCAGTCGGCGGCGAGCGCCTCGACGGGGGCGACTCGCGTCGCGAGGCGAGTCGGGGTGACCGCGGCGACGACGGTCAGCACGGCGGTCGCGACGACGATGATCACCACGGGGATCCACGGCACCGCCGGGTACACGAGCCCGGCCGGTTCGAAGTCGGGCAGCACGGGCACCGAGCCGAGCAGCGACTGCGCGGCGATCCACCCGTACGCGATGCCGAGCGCGAGACCGGTGAGGGTGGCGGCGACCGTGATGTGCACGGCCTCGAGCAGCACCATCCGGCGCACCTGGGCAGAGGTCAGTCCGATCGCGCGCAGCAGCCCGAGCTCACGACGACGCTGCACGACGCCGATGGTGAGCAGGTTGACCAGGCCCACCGCGGCGATGACCGCCGACACGGCGACCAGCACCATCATGATGCTCGCGAACGCGTCCATCGGGGCGAAGAAGCCGTCGACGAACTCTCCCTCGCTCTGGCGCATCAGCAGCGCCTTCACCGACTCCAGCGCGACGGCGAACATCGTCACCAGCGCCACCCCCATCACCACGCCGATCGCCATCCGACTCGACCGCTCCGGATGCCGCAGCGCGTTCTCCGCCGCGAGCCGCGCCGTCGCCTCGTTGCCGAACAACCGGCCGACCAGGCGCAGCACAGGGGGCATGAACAGCGGCGACGCGGTCGCCAGGCCGGTGAACGAGGACAGCCCGCCGAAGAACGCCACGACCACGCCCAGTGGCGTGACCAGCCCGAGCAGGACGCCGGTGGCGAGCAGCGCGGCTCCGGCCACGATCAGCACCAGAGCGCCCACGTGTCTGCCGCGGCGGCCGGCCTCCTCAGCGTGCGTGCGCTCGACCGAGCCGCCGAGTGCCTGCAGGGGCGTGACGGTGAGCACGCGACGCGATCCGATCCAGGCGGCGAGCCACGTCGTCAGCGCCACGCCCACCACGGGGAACAGCACACCGGGCTGCGCGAGCGTGAACTCCGCCGGGGTGCGATCGAGCAGCAGCTCGCCGGCAAGCACCCCGAGCGCCGCGAAGCCGACGCCGACCACCAGACCGACGCCCGCTCCGATCAGGCCGACCACGAACCCCTGACCGGTGACCTCCGCACGCTGCGAGCGGGCCGAGGCGCCGATCAGACGCAGCAAGGCGATGCGGCGCGTCCGGCCGGCGATGATGGTCGAGAACGTGTTCGCGGTGACGATCGCGGCCACGTACATCGCGACCGCGACGAGCAGCACCGACAGGATCGCCACCACGATGGCGAGCACCTCGCTGTCGCCGATGAACGGGTCGGACTGCAGCACCGCTGCGAGGTAGGCGGTCACCTCGACGAGGATCACGCCGAAGGCGGCGGCGAGCGCCGAGACCAGGATGCTCGCTCCCATCCCCCGCTCGCGCAGCCAGCCGAGGCGTGCCGGGCGCGGGCGGGTCGGCTCGAGAAGCGACATCGCCGCGGCGGCCGCGCTCACGCCGCCACCTCCGCGGCGAGCATGTACGCGGCGATCTGCTCGGCGCTCTGCTTCGGATGGTCGGCGGTGATGCGGCCGTCGCCGAGGAACAGCACCCGGTCGGCGTGGCTCGCCGCGATCGCGTCGTGCGTGACCATCGCGATCGACTGGCCGTGGTCGCGGCTCGCCCCGGCGAGCAGCGCGAGCACCTCGCGGCCGCTGCGCGAGTCGAGGTTGCCGGTCGGCTCGTCGGCGAACACGAGGTCGGGTGCGGTGGCCAGTGCGCGGGCGATCGCCACGCGCTGCTGCTGTCCGCCCGAGAGCTCGTGCGGCCGGTGGGTGAGGCGGGATGCCAGACCGAGGCGCTCGACGAGGCCGTCGATGCGCGCCCGTTCGACGGCCGTCGGCCGGCGCCCGTCGAGCTCGAAGGGCAGCAGGATGTTGCCGAGGGCGTCGAGGGTCGGCACGAGGTTGAACGCCTGGAAGATGAACCCCACGCGGCGACGGCGCAGGACGGTCATCTCGAGGTCGCCGAGCCCGGTGATCTCGGTGTCGCCGATCCAGGCGCGCCCCTCGGTGGGGGCGTCGAGCCCGGCCATGATGTGCATGAGCGTGGACTTGCCCGACCCGGACGGCCCCATGATCGCGGTGAACTGGCCGCGGCGGATGCCGACGCTGACGTCGTCGAGGGCCCGGACGCCCGCGGCGCCGGCCCCGTAGGTCTTGGTGAGGTGCTGGACGCGTGCGGCGAGGCCGAGGTCCGAGGTCGTGATCTCCATGCCCTCGACGCTATTTCCGCCGCCCCGGCGGGCACATCGGCCCGGCGATGGCATCCGCGTACATCGCAGGGATGATCCCTGCGCGCCCGCAGGAGTACGACGGTCAGGCCAGGCCGTGCTCGAAGGCGAAGACGACCAGCTGCACGCGGTCGCGCACGCGCAGCTTGTTCAGGATGCGGCTGATGTGGGTCTTCACGGTCGCCTCGCTGAGGTACTCGCGCGCCGCGATCTCGGAGTTCGACAGCCCACGCGCGGCGAGCGCGAAGATCTCCCGCTCACGGTCGGTGAGGTCGGCGTACTCGGCCGGCACGGGTTTGGTCTCGGTGGTGAAGTGCGCGAACAGCTCGCGGGTGGCGGAGGCCGCGATCACACTCGACCCGGAATCGACCGTCCGGATCGCGGCGAGCAGGAACTCCGGATCGGCGTCCTTCAGCAGGAATCCGCTGGCGCCCTGCTGGATCGCCCGTGCCGCGGCCTCATCGAGGTCGAAGGTCGTGAGCATGACGATGCGCGGCGGCTCGGGCTGGGTGAGCACCTGCGCGGTCGCGGTCAGGCCGTCCATGACGGGCATCCGGATGTCCATCAGCACCACGTCGGGGCGGGTGCGTCCGATCACCTCGATGGCCTCACGGCCGTCGCCGGCCTCGCCGACGACGTCCATGTCGGGCTGCGACGAGACGAGCATCCGCACACCCGCGCGGAACAGCGCCTGATCGTCGACGAGCACGACCCTGATCATCCGTGACCTCCTGGTCGTCTGCGGCCCGCTCAGTTCGCCGAGGGGCCGATCGGAAGCGTAGCGCGCACGGTGAAGCGGCTCGGCTCATGTTGCACCGTGAGCGTTCCGCCCATCAGCTGAGCGCGCTCGCGCATTCCGATGAGGCCGTGGCCGCCGTGCGCACTCGTCGACGCGTCCGCGGCCGTGGTCACGGCGGCGATCCGGTTGTGCACGAGAAGGTCGACTCGATCGGCCCACCACGACAGACGCACGTCGACGTCGCCCTCGCCGTGCCGGATGGCGTTGGTGAGCGCCTCCTGCAGGATCCGGTAGACCGCCAGCTGCACGGCGCCGGGCGGTTCGGCCTGCGGCATCGGATCCACCGACACCCGCGGCTCGACGCCCGCCTGACGCACCTGGGCGAACAGCGTCTCCAGATCGGCGAGTGTGGGCTGGGGGCCGTCGCCCTGCCGGTGGCGCAGCTGGGTCAGCAGCATCCGCACATCCGACAGCGCGGAGCGCGCGGTCTGCGCGATCGTGGTCAGCGCCTCCTGCGCGAGCTCGGGTCGCGCGGCCGCGGCGTAGCGTGCGCCATCGGACTGCGCGATCACCACGGCGAGCGAGTGCGCGACGATGTCGTGCATGTCGCGGGCGATGCGCACGCGCTCCTGCTCTTCGGCCGCCGCGGTCTCGGCACGCAGCTGCGCCTCGCGGTTCGCGCGGCTCTGGCGCACCAGCCGCCAGAGCAGCCCGGCGCCCCAGGCCATGGCGAGCGAGAGCACGATCGTCAGCCCCATCGTGATGCTCAGCAGCACGAGCCGCATCTCGATCGGCGAGGGCGCGGTCACCGCGGCCGTGAAGTCGTACTGGAGCACGCCGATGTAGACGCCGGCGATGAGGCCGCCGCCGACGGCGGAGGCGCCGCCGATCCACATCATGCGCTTCGTGCCCCAGGCGGCGGCAGCGAACAGCACCACGAAGATGGCGAGATCGAGCGGAAGCGGCGGCAGGCCCGCGGCCATCTGCAGCAGCGCGCCCGTCCACGCGACGACGAGGGCGATCGGCGGCGAGAGCCGGCTGATCGCGGCCGCCCCCCAGAGCAGCATCGAGACCGCGACGAGCATGACGGCCGAGGGCGGATCGGGCATCCAGAAGCTCAGCTGCCCGCCGCTGAAGGTCAGCGACAGGGGAACGGTGATCAGCAGGCCGACGATCGCCCCGACGATGTCGAGCACGAGCCAGGGGGCGGGGATGCGGCGGATCACCCCTTCACGCTACGGGAGGGGGTGCGCGCCGCGCGTCCGCCTCGAGATGTATCCGGGCATCCGAGGCAGCCGAGTGGGCCCGAATGGCCGCCTCCGGGCGACTGAAGCGGCCATTTGGGACCTGCCGACGCGTAGCGGCCGGCGCGACTCAGGCTCGGCAGAGGATCTCGCCGTGCGGGACGAGATACCAGCCGTCGCCGTCGGATGCCCAGGCGCGCCAGGCGTCGCTGATCTGCTGCAGCTGCGCCCGATCCGCGAGCCCGTCGCGTTCGAGCTGTGTCGAGAGTGCGGACTGCAGGATGCGGTCGGCCCACATCCCGCCCCACCACGCTCGCTCCTCCGGCGTCGCGTAGCACCAGGTCGACGCGGTCGAGGTGACGTCGGTGAAGCCCGCGGCGCGTGCCCACGCGAGCAGGCGACGCCCCGCATCCGGCTCGCCGCCGTTGCGCCGCGCCGCCTCGCGGTACAGGCGCAGCCACTCGTCGAGCTCGGGCAGCAGCGGGAACCAGATGAAACCCGCGTAGTCGGCGTCGCGGGCGGCGACGAGGCCGCCCGGCCTGGTGACCCTGCGCATCTCGCGCAGCGCCTGCACCGGGTCGCCGACGTGCTGCAGCACCTGGTGGGCATGCACGACGTCGAAGGTGTCGTCGGCGAAGCTCAGCGCATGCACGTCTTCGACGGAGAAGTCGACGTTCGTCGCCCCCCGCTCGGCGGCGAGGGAGCGCGACAGGGCGAGCGCGTCGTCGGAGATCTCGGTCGCCGTGACCCGGTGCACCCGCTCGGCGAAGTCGAGGGTGATGGTGCCGGGGCCCGCTCCCACGTCGAGCAGATGGTCGTCGGGTGTCAGGTGCCCCGCGAGGTAGGCGGCGGAGTTCGCCACCGTGCGGTTGTTGTGCGAGCGCAGCACCGAATCGTGGTGCCCGTGCGTGTAGACGGCCATGCGGCCAGTCTGCCGCAGCGGTGGCTCAGTCGCGGGCGAGGCGACGCAGAGACTCGCGGTCGGGTTTGCCGGATGCCAGCGTCGGAACCCGCTCGGCGCGCAGCTGCGCCGGCCGGGCATGCCGGCCGATCTCGGCTTCGACGCGCGCGCGGGCGGCCTCGAGCAGCTGCTCTCCGTGGGGCACGTCGGCGAAGATGACGGATGCCTCGCCCCAGCGCTCATCGGGCACGCCGACCACGACCGCCTGCTCCAGCCCCGGGATGCCGCGCACGACCCGCTCCACCCGGTCGAGCGACACGTTGATGCCGCCCGACACGATCACGTTGTCGATCCGGCCGGTGACGGCGAGACGACCTGCGGACGTGATGGTGCCGGCGTCGCCGGTGCGGTACCAGCGCACGCCATCGGAGCCGGGCACGAACACCTGGGCCGTGCGCTCGTCGTCTCCGAGGTACCCGTCGGCGAGCATCGGTCCGCTGATGCGCACCTCTCCGTCGACCTCCGCGAGCCCGACGCCGTCGAGCGGTCGTCCGTCGTAGACGCACCCGCCGGCCGTCTCGCTGGAGCCGTAGGTGCGCACGATCCGCGCCCCCACGGCGTCGGCGCGGACGCGCAGCCGCTCGGGCAGCGCCTGTCCGCCGACGAGGATCGCTCGGTACGACTCGAGCGCGGCGCGCACGCCCGGCTGCTCGTCCGCTGCGTCCAGCAGAGTCGCAAGCTGCGCCGGCACGAACGAGGTGAACCGGTCGACGCCGTCACGCAGCGTCGCGGTCGCGCGGACGAAGGCATCGGGGGTGAAACGGCCCTCGAGCGGCACCGGGTCGATGCCCGCGAGCAGCGAGCGTCCGAGCACCTGCACGCCGGCGATGTACGCGGCGGGCAGGGCGAGCATCCACTGCCCCGATCCGATCCGCGCGGCGGTCGCCGCGGCACTCGCCCGCATCGCGGCGGCACTGAGCACGACGCGCTTGGGGATGCCGCTGGACCCGGAGGTGGCGATGACCACCGCGGTGCCCTCGGGCACCACATCCTCCGCCGAGGGCTCGAAGCCGAGCGCCAGGGGGCCCGCTCCGTCGAGCGCGGCCGGCAGGGCATCCCGCACCGCGCCAGCATCCGCGCCGTCGACGGTTCGCAGACTCACCTCGGCCACGGGCTCAGAAGTGGTACGGGAAGGGCGACCAGTCCGGGTCGCGCTTCTGCAGGAACGAGTCACGTCCCTCGACGGCCTCGTCGGTGCCGTAGGCGAGCCGCGTGGCCTCCCCGGCGAACACCTGCTGGCCGACGAGCCCGTCGTCGACGGCGTTGAAGGCGAACTTCAGCATCCGGATCGCGGTGGGCGACTTGGTCAGCACCGTGCGCGCCATCTTCAGCGCCTCCCGCTCGAGCTCGGCGTGCGGCACGACGCGGTTGACCGCGCCCATCTCGTAGGCGCGCTGCGCCGAGTACTCCTCGGCGAGGAAGAACACCTCGCGGGCGATCTTCTGCCCGGTCTGTCGTGCCATGTACGCCGAGCCGTAACCGGCGTCGAAGCTGCCGACGTCGGCATCCGTCTGCTTGAACCTGCCGTGCTCGGCGCTGGCGACCGTCAGATCGCACACCACGTGCAGCGAGTGTCCGCCGCCCGCCGCCCAGCCCGGCACGACGGCGATGACCACCTTCGGCATGAACCGGATCAGCCGCTGCACCTCGAGAATGTGCAGCCGACCGGCGCGCGCGGTGTCGTGCACCGTCGCCTCGTCGTCGGAGTACTTGTAGCCGTCGCGACCGCGGATGCGCTGGTCGCCGCCCGAGCAGAACGCCCAGCCGCCGTCCTTCGGGCTCGGGCCGTTGCCGGTGAGCAGCACGGCGCCGATCCGCGGATCCTGCCGCGCGATGTCGAGGGCCCGGTAGAGCTCGTCGACCGTGTGCGGGCGGAACGCGTTGCGCACCTCGGGCCGGTCGAACGCGATGCGGGCGACGCCCCCGTCGAGCGACACGTGCGCGGTGATGTCGGTGTAGTCCTCGGCGCCGGGGGCGAGCTGCCACTCGGACGGGTCGAAGATGTCGGAGACGAAGTCGGCGGTCACGGCTCTCAGCCTAATCACCTGCGGGTCGGTGCGACCGGGTCGGTGCGACCGGGTCGCGTACGATCGTGGCGTGCGCCTGACAACTCACCTCCGCCGTTCCGTGCTCGCTCTCACCGCCGCTGCGGCGCTCGCCCTGACGGGCTGCGCGTCGAATCCGGATGCCGGCGAGCCGGGCTCATCGAACCCCGCGCCGTCGTCGTCTGCGAGCGAGGCATCCGGGACGTGCTCCTACCCGGAGGACGGCCGTCCGGCGTCGACCGCGGTCGACGCGCCCGCTGCCGAGCCGTCCGAGACCGCCGAGGTGCCGGTCACGGTGGCGACCGGCGTCGGCGAGCTGAAGATGACGCTCGACGCCGCGAAGACGCCGTGCACCGTGAACAGCTTCCTCTCGCTCGCCGAGCAGGGCTACTTCGACGGCACCACCTGCCACCGCCTGACCACCGAGGGCATCTTCGTGCTGCAGTGCGGCGACCCGAGCGCCACGGGGACGGGCGGCCCCGGCTACTCGTTCGCCGACGAGCTCGACGGCTCCGAGACGTACGAGGCCGGTACGCTCGCGATGGCGAACGCCGGGCCCGACACGAACGGCTCGCAGTTCTTCGTCGTCTACGCCGACAGCCAGCTGCCGCCGAGCTACACGGTGTTCGGCCACCTCGACGAGGCGTCCACCGCGATCGTCGCGGATGTCGCATCCGCCGGCACCGAGAACGGCGGCCCCGACGGAGCCCCGAAGACCCCGGTCATGATCGAGAGCGTCACGAAGGGCTGACGCCGCGCGCCGCGGCGCCGTCTTCTGCGCCGAGACCCCTACTTCGCGGCGAGACCCCCACCTCGGAACGTCCGCAGGTGGGGGTCTCGGCGTTATCTGGGGGTCTCGGCGCTCGGCGGCGGGAGCTCGGCGGTGGGAGGGCGGCCCGGGGCTCGCCGGCGCTCGCCGCGGGAGGGCGGCCGCGGATCAGCGGGCCAGGCGGGCGCGAGCGGCCTTGCGCCAGCCGTCGATCATGTCGCCGACGGTGATGCCCACGATGCCGATGCCGGTGAGCACGGCGAGGACGATCACGGCGTCATCGCCCACCCCGTTGCTCAGGAACACCTCGTCGACGAAACGCCGGTTGTACAGCGTCCCGTTCATCAGCGCGGTCAGGCCGAGCACCATGACGACTGCCGCCAGGGCGGCGTTGATCCAGGCGAAGGTCATCGTCCAGCGCCCGCGAGCGAAGACCGCGACCGAGAGCACGGCCTCGGCGACGAGCAGCGCCAGCAGCGCGCCGATGCCCCACGGCCAGAGCCCAGGGTTCAGGATCGACAGCGGCTCATCGGCGGAGGCCGTCCAGCCGCGCAGCTGATCCCACACGAGCACCCCGGCGAACAGCGCGAGCATGATCAGCGAGGCGATCAGATCGGCGTGCCCGGTGCCGTTCTGCGGATCTTCGGGCAGCTGATCGACGCTCCACCTGACGCCGGTGTCGGCGCCCGTCCGCTCGAGGATGAAGAAGACCAGCGTCGTCCAGAACGAGACGTGCACGATCACCGACAGGGCGACGACGATGGCCTCGCCGATGATCTCGCCGATGCCCGCGCCGGCCAGCGCCTGCGCGATCGCGACCCCGCCGACTGCGCAGGCCGGCACGATTGCGAGCAGGATCTTCAGCAGCCGCCACCAGGTCAGGTAGTACTTCGGCCCGATCAGATGCAGCGGCCGATCGGCGTATCCCGCGGCGAGCGCCGCGGGATCGCCCAGTTCGGTGAGCACGGCGTGCTCGGCATGCTCTAAAGCCTCGCCGTTCGCGGTGCGGGCGTCGACGGCATCCGCGATCGAGGCGCGCAGCTCGTCGCCGACCTCCTTCTGCAGCCCGGCTGGGAGGCTCCGCACGGTGGCGGCGATGTACCGGTCGGTCAGTGTGGCGGTCATGTCAGTTCTCCTGGTCGCGGAGCGCGGCGGTCGCGGCGGCGATGGCCGCGACCTCCTGAGTCAGTGTGGTCGCGAGGCGGACGCCCGCCTCGGAGGTGCGGTAGAACTTTCGGGGCCTCGCCTCGTCTGTGTTCCACTCGCTGTCGAGATAGCCCTGCTTCTCGAGTCGGCGCAGCAGCGGGTAGAGCGTGTTGGCATCGGTGGGGAAGCCGGCGGATGCCAGCTGCTCCAGCAGGCCGTACCCGTAACCCGGGGTGCGCAGCAGCTGCAGGCTGGCGAGCACGATGGTGCCTCGCCGCAGCTCCTGCAGATGGACGTCGAACTCGCTGTCGCTCATGCGAGAGACTATATTGTGTGACACATACCATTGTCAATGGCACATTGATGGTCACATCGCGACCGTAGTCTGGGGCGATGAACACCTCGGTGCAGATCCGCCGCGTCGATCCGTTCCACACCGTCGAGCACAATCTGTGGTGGCAGGCCTATGCCGAGGCCAAGCGCGCCGACATGGGCGAGAACGCGCTGATCTGGACCCTCGAAGAGAGCCGCGCCGAGATGCAGCAGCGCTCCGAGACCACCGAGCGTCGCACCTACGTCGCCGTGCTCGACGGCGCGGTCGTGGGCGGCGGATCGCTCGCCCTGAGCCTGAAAGACAACCTGCGCTCAGCCGCCCTCGGCGTGACCGTGCCGCTCGCCCATCGTCGACGGGGTGTCGGCTCCGCCCTGCTCGCGCACATCGAGGCCGAGGCGGCTGACGCCGATCGCACGACCCTGCGCGCGGAGACGGAGTGGCCGGCATCCGAGCCCGACGACGGCGCCGGGCAGCCGGGAATCGAATTCGCGCGACGGCACGGATACACGCTCGCCCTCAGCGACCTGCAGAACCGCCTCGAGCTGCCGGTCGATGACGCGATCATCGACGAGCTGCTCGAGGCGGCACCCGCCGAGCGGTACGCGATCCGCAGCTGGGTCGGTCCGGTGCCCGACGAGATCCTCGCCGAGTGGGCGGCTCTCGACGCCGTTCTCGACACCGAGGCGCCGACCGGCGAGCTCGACATCGAGGCCGCATCAGCCGACGTCGCCGACTACCGCGCCGACGAGCAGATGCAGGCCATGCAGGGCCGCACATCGTTCGGAACGGTGGCTCTGACGGCGACGGCCGGGTCGCCGCGTACACGCAGCTCGTCGTCTCGGGCGACGACGGCAACGCGTACCAGTGGGGCACTCTCGTGCGCCGCGAGGACCGCGGCCACCGTCTCGGCCTGCGCGTGAAGCTCGAGAACCTGCGGATGCAGCAGCGCCACTCCCCGGAGACGCCGCGCATCTACACCTACAACGCCGCGTCGAATGCGCACATGCTCGCCGTCAACACCCGCCTCGGCTTCCGGCCCACCGGTCGCGTCGGCGAGCTGCAGAAGAAGGCCGGCTGACCTCCGCTGCCGACACCCCCGGTTCCCGTCGACACCCCTACCTGCGGGCTTACGCATCCAGGGGTGTCGGCACGAGATGGGGGTGTGGGCGAGGTGGGGGCGTGAGCACGAGATGGGGTGTCGACGAAGAGCCCGAGCCGGATGCGCGGGCATGATGGACGCATGACGCCGCCCCTCGCCGACCTGCTCGCGACCGCCCGCGTGGTCGCCCTGCCGATGAACACGCGCTTCCGCGGCGTCGACGTGCGCGAGGCGCTGCTGTTCGAGGGACCGCAGGGCTGGGCCGAGTTCTCGCCCTTCGTCGAGTACCCCGACGCCGAGGCCGCCACCTGGCTCGCTGCGGCGATCGACTTCGCCTGGCACGAGCAGCCCCGGGCGCTGCGTGAGCGCATCCCCGTCAACGCCACCGTGCCGGCCGTCGAGGCGGCGCGCGTGCCCGAGGTGCTCGCCCGATTCGACGGATGCCGCACCGCCAAGGTCAAGGTGGCCGAGCGCGGCCAGGTGCTGGCCGACGACATCGCCCGCGTGCGCGCCGTACGCGCGCAGGTGGGGCCTGAAGGGCGGATCCGCGTCGACGCGAACGCCGGCTGGAACGTCGACGAGGCCGAGCACGCCATCCACGCTCTCGCCGAGTTCGATCTCGAGTACGCCGAGCAGCCCTGCGCGTCGGTCGACGAGCTCGCGGAGCTGCGCCGTCGGGTGAAGCACATGGGCATCCCGATCGCCGCCGACGAGAGCATCCGCAAGGCCGATGATCCGCTGGCGGTCGCCCGCGCCGGCGCCGCGGATCTCGTCGTCATCAAGGCGCAGCCGCTCGGCGGCATCCGGCGAGCGCTCGACATCGTCGCGCAGGCAGGGCTGCCGGCGGTCGTCTCGAGCGCGCTCGACACCGCAGTGGGGCTGTCGCAGGGGGCGGCGCTCGCGGCATCCCTCCCCTCTCTCGAGTTCGACTGCGGGCTGGGCACCGCCTCGCTCTTCACCGACGACGTCGCCGACGCCCGCCCGGTGGGCGGCTCGGTGTCTGCGGCGCGGGTGATTCCGGATGCCGGTGCACTGGCGCGCCTGGAGGCGCCGCCCGAGCGGCGCGACTGGTGGCTGGCGCGTCTCGAGCGCTGCCACGCGCTGCTGGATACCCGAGGCTGAGGCCGTCGACCAGAACCGGCGACCAGAGCAGGCGAATAGGCCTGTGTCTAGAGGCGGATCAGCTCGACTATGCGGCCGAGGGCCTCGCTGCCCGTGCGGCGCAGTCGATCCGAATCCTCGCCGCTCATCGCGCCGCGCACGATCATCCCCTCCCACACGATCATCAGCAGCCGGGCCGCCTCCTCCGCGCCGATGCGCAGAGTGATCTGCCCCGTGTCGACGATCTCCTGAATGATGGCGGCGATACTGCCCACCATCTCGTCCTCCTGTGCGAGGTACGCGGCGCCGAATCCCGGATCCCGCAGCGCACGGATGCGGATCTCGCTCATCATCATCACGCCGACGCGGTCATCGGCGCCGGAGTCCATGATCTGCTGCACGAGGTCGGCCGGGTCGCAGTCGTCGATGGCGTTCTGGCCGACGAGGGCCGAGACCCGCTCGCGGACGGCCTGCAGGCGCCCTTCGCCGACCGACGCGGCGAGCTCGAGGAACAGGGCGTCCTTCGACTCGAAGTTCGAGTAGAACGCACCGCGGGTGAATCCGGCCCGCTCGCAGACGGCCTCGACGGTGGCGCCCTCCAGGCCCATTTCGGCGAACACCTGCGCAGCCGCCTCGAGCAGGCGCGCGCGGGTGTTCTCACGGCTGCGCGTCGTCGACATCGGCTCCTCCTTCACATCGGGTGCACAGCATCCGGCATCCCGATGCCCTTACGATACATCTACGTATTCAATACAGACATGTATCGAGATTCTGCGGAGGCCGCGTGTCCACCCTTCTCTCCTCGCTCGGCCGATGGTCGTTCCGCCACCCCTGGCGTGTGCTCGTCGCCTGGCTGATCGTGCTCGGCGTCGCGGGCGGCGGCGCGGTGGGGCTCGGCGCGGGAACAGACAACACGTTCTCCATCCCCGGCACCGAGTCGCAGGCCGGACTCGAGCAGCTGCAGCGTACCTTCCCCCAGGTGAGCGGCACGAACGCCCAGTTCATCGTGGTCGCCGCCGACGGCGATGACGTCACTGATACCGCGTACCGCGACGACATCGAGAGCACTGTGCGGGATCTCCAGCGCATCGACGGAGTGCTCGCCGTGACGTCGCCCTACGACGAGAACATCACCGGCATGGTCAACAACGAGAAGACCGCCGCGATCGTGCGCCTGCAGTTCGACGGGCAGTCGACGGACGTGCCGGACAGCGTGAAAGACGACCTGCAGCAGCGCGTCGACGACCTCGCCACGGCGCTGCCGGACGGATCGCAGGCGGCGCTCGGCGGCGACCTGTTCGCCACGTCGATCCCCACCGTCACGATCACCGAGGCGATCGGCCTGCTCATCGCCCTGCTCGTGCTGATCGTGACGTTCCGCTCGTTCGTCGTCGCGGGCCTTCCCCTGCTGACCGCAGTGCTCGGCGTCGGCATCTCGATGGCCGGCATCTTCGCCGCCACGGCATTCGCGACCGTCTCGTCGACCACTCCCCTGCTCGCGCTCATGCTCGGCCTCGCGGTCGGCATCGACTACGCGCTGTTCATCGTCGCCCGGCACCAGGATCAGGTGCGCGACGGCGTCGATCCGGAGGAGTCCGCCGCACGAGCCGTCGGCACGGCCGGCTCGGCCGTCGTGTTCGCCGGAGTCACGGTGCTGATCGCCCTGATCGGGCTCGGTTTCGCGGGCATCCCGTTCCTGACGACCATGGGCGTCGCCGCCTCGGTCGCCGTGGCGATCGCCGTCGCCATCTCGGTCACGCTCACCCCCGCGATGCTCGGTTTCGTCAAGGGTCGCGTCGCCGGGCGCCCGCGCCGCGCGCGCCGGAAGACAGATGCCGCACCTCGGCCCACCTTCTCGCGGCGCTGGGTGAACGCCATCACGAAGCGTCCGGTCATGGTCGCCACGGCGGTCATCGTCGGCCTCGGCATCGTCGCGATCCCGGCGCTCAGTCTCAACCTCGCACTGCCCAACGCGGGCGTGCTGCCGAAGGGATCCGAGGCGCGCATCAGCTACGACCTCACCGCAGAGGAATTCGGCCCCGGCTTCAACGGCCCGCTGATCCTCACCGGCACGATCGTCACCTCCACCGATCCGCTGAACCTCATGCAGGATCTCGGCGACGAGGTCGAGAAGCTGCCCGGCGTGCGCGAGGTCGCCCTGGCCACGCCGAACGAGACGGCCGACACCGGCATCGTGCAGATCATCCCCGAGACCGCCCCCGACGACCCCGCCACCAGCGACCTCGTGCGCGAACTGCGCTCGCACCACGACGAGTGGCTCGACGAGTACGGCATCGACCTGAAGGTCACCGGATTCACCGCCGTCGCGATCGACATCTCCGATCAGCTCGGCTCGGCGCTGCTTCCGTTCGGCATCTTCGTGATCGGCCTGTCGCTGATCCTGCTGGCGATCGTCTTCCGCTCGATCTGGGTGCCGGTCACCGCGGCGATCGGCTATCTGCTCTCGATCGCCGCCGCGTTCGGCGTCGTCGCCGCGGTCTTCGAGTGGGGCTGGTTCGCGGATGCCCTGCACGTCGCGCGCACGGGCCCGATCATCAGCTTCATGCCGATCGTGCTGATGGGTGTGCTGTTCGGCCTGGCCATGGACTATCAGGTGTTCCTCGTCTCGCGGATGCGCGAGGACTTCGTGCACGCCGCGGGCTCTGGTCGCGCTGCGGCCGTCGAGGCGGTGCGATCCGGCTTCGCCGGCACCGCCCGCGTGGTCACGGCGGCGGCGCTCATCATGTTCGCGGTCTTCGTCGCGTTCGTGCCGGAGGGCGACTCGTCGCTCAAGCCGATCGCCCTCGGGCTCGCCGCGGGCATCGCGATCGACGCGTTCCTCGTGCGCATGACGCTGATCCCCGCGGTGATGGCGATCCTCGGCGACCGCGCGTGGCGCATCCCGCGGTGGATGCAGCGCATCCTGCCGCACGTCGACATCGAGGGCGAGGCGGTCGAGCGCGAGCGCGCGCTCGAGGCGTGGCCGGGTGACGGGAGCGTCCTCGCGGCCGACGACCTCGTCGTCGACGAGGCGGACATCCACGGGGCGCACCTGCGCCTCGCGCCGGGTGGATCGCTGGTCGTCACCGGAACGACGTCGCGCGCGCTGCGCGCCCTGGCGCTCGTGCTGGCGGGGCGGGTGACCCCGGATGCCGGGAGGCTGCGCGTCGCCGGACACCTGCTGCCCGGTCGCGCGGTGTGGGTGCGCGCGCACGTCGGCGTCGCGCTGCTCGACGAGCCGGATGCCCCCGCTCACGTCGGCGAGGCGCTGCGCGGTCACACGACGCTGGTCATCCTGCACGGCATCGAGCGCATGTCGCTCTCGCACCGCGACCAGATCGCCGCGCAGCTGCGCGACGCCGGTGACGCTCTCGCCGTGGTCTTCACCACGACGGATCCGGATGCCGCGCAGCGGCTGCTCGTCGATGCCGGCCGCGCCCCGGCATCCGTCTCGGATCTGTCCCGCACTTCCGTCCTTCCCGACCCGACCGAGGTGACCGCATGAGTCTTCCCATCGAACGCGCACGCTCCCGGCGACCGATCACCTGGCTGACGCTCATCGGGGTGCTGCTGCTGCCCGCGATGATCGGCGGGATCCTCGTCGCCGCCCTGCACGACCCGACCGACCGCCTCGAGGAGATGACCGCCGCGGTCGTCAACCTCGACAAGCCGGTCACCATCGACGGGCAGTACACCCCGCTCGGCCGTCAGCTCGCCGCAGGACTCGTGGAGGGCTCGGATGAGCTCGACTCGAACCTCACGTGGGTCATCTCGAACGAGGACGATGCTGCCGAGGGCATGGCCGACGGCCGGTACCAGGCGATCGTGACGATCCCGAAGTCGTTCTCGAAGGACGCCACCTCGGCGGGCGTCGCCCTGCAGGACGGTGAGGCAACCGCCGAGCAGGCCGAGATCAGCGTCACCTCCCCGCCCGACGGGCGCGTGGCCGACGGGCTGATCAGCCAGCAGATCGCCTCGGTCGCCGCCTCGACCCTCGGCACGATGCTGAGCGAGGCGACGGTCGGCAACGTGCTGATCGGCTTCAAGACCATCGGCGACCAGATCGGGGATGCCGCCGACGGCGCCGACCAGCTCGCCGCCGGTGCACGCTCTGCGGCCGACGGCGCGGCCGAGATCCCGGGCGGCGCGGCGCAGCTGGCCGACGGGGCGAACAAGCTCGCAGACGGCGCGGGTGAGCTCGCGGGTGGCCTGAACACGATCGCCGGGAAGGCGCGCGAAGCCGGTTCGGGCGCGACGCAGCTCGGACAGGGTCTGATCTCGGGTGCGGCGGCGCTGGAGAGCGGCGGACTCGTGCCGGGTCAGCTGCTGGATGCCGCGAACGGGGCCAAGCAGGCCACCGCCGGGGTGAAGCAGGCGGCGGACGGCGCGGCTGCCGCGACCGCCGGCGTGCAGACCGGTGTCAGCGGCCTGTCGCAGCAGCTCGCCGGACTCGCCGCGCAGTGCGACCGCACCGCGAATCCCGACTTCTGCGGCCAGCTCGATCAGGCGGCCGGGCTCGCCGGGGGTCTGGTCGAGCCGGCCGGACAGGCCGCGCAGGCCGCCGGCGCCGCGTCGCAGTACGCCGGGCCTGCGGCGCAGGCCGCCGCGGGAACGGCCGACGGGCTCACGCAGCTGAGCACCGAGGCTCCCAAGACGATCGCCGGCCAGCTGCGTACGGCCGGTACGGCGGCATCCCAGCTCGGCAGCGGACTGGGCCAGCTCGCCGACGGCGTGGGCCAGTCGGCGACCGGGGCATCGGGCCTCGCTGACGGCGCGTCGCAGCTCGGCGACGGCATCACCGCCCTCGGCGACGGTGCGGGTGAGCTCTCGAGCGGACTCGACGACCTGGCATCCGGCACCGACGAGCTCGCCGAGGGCCTGCGCACCGCGTCGACCTCGCTGCCGTCGTTCGACGACGAGCAGTCGACCTCCCTCGCGTCGGTGATCGCCGACCCGGTCACCTCGAGCTCCGACACGAACGACTTCTTCGGTCCGGCGACGATTCCCCTGCTGTCGGCCGTCGTGCTGTGGTTCGGGGCGCTGGCGTCCTTCGTCGTGCTGCGGGCGGTTCCCGGCAGCGCGCTCACCTCGCGACGCTCGTCGGCCGGCATGGTGCTGCGCGGGTTCTGGCCCGCCGCGGCGATCGGTGCGGCGCAGGGCCTGCTGGTCGCGCTGGTCGTGCAGCTGGTCGTGGCGTACGACGCGGCGACGTGGTGGGGCTTCGCCGGGTTCGCGATCATCGTCGGCATCGCCTTCGCCGCGATCAACCAGGCGCTCGTCGCCGTGCTCGGCGGCATCGGTCGCTGGATCAGCGCCCTGGTGGGCGTGCTGGCATTCGCGACGAGCCTCATCTCGACGGTGCCCGACTGGCTCGCGGGCCTCGGCGCCGCGATGCCGACGGCGCCCGCTCTGAGCGGGCTGATCGAGCCGAGCGGTGCGGCCTTCGCCGGCCTGGTCGTGTGGGCTGTGCTGTCGCTCGGTGCCGCCACCATCGCGGTGGCCACCCGGCGCACGACGTCAGCGAAGGCCGTGCTGGCCGCGGCCTAGCATCCGGACGCCTGCGGCCTGCCTCTGCGGGCGCAGGGGAACAGACGAGGGCAGGACGGATCCGATGATCCAGGTCCTGCCCTCGTCTGTTCTCCTACGTGCGCGCGGCGTGGGTGGCCTCGTGGGCGAAGAGCTGAGCTCAGCTCAGGCCGGAGTACGCGTGGAGGCCCTTGAAGAAGACGTTCACGATCGCGAAGTTGAAGATCACGGCGGTGAATCCGGTGATCGAGAGCCATGCTGACGGGTTGCCGCGCCAGCCGCGCGTCGCGCGGGCGTGGATGTACCCGGCGTAGAGCACCCAGATGATGAACGTCCAGGTCTCCTTCACGTCGAAGCCCCAGTAGCGACCCCAGGCGTCCTGCGCCCAGATCGAGCCGGCGATCAGCGTGAAGGTCCAGAAGATGAAGCCCACGACCGTGAAGTGGTACGCCATGTTCTCGAGACGCACCGTGTTCGGCAGTGTGCGCAGGAACCCCGGACCCGCGTTCTCGACGCCGTCCGCGATGCGACGCTCGCGCCGCGACTGCATGAGCTGCATGACCGACAGAGCGAAGGCGAGCGCGAACAGGGCGGTCGACAGCGATGCCACGAACACGTGGATCACGAGCCACACCGACTTCAGCGGGTCGACCAGCGGGGTGACCGCGACGTAGAAGTTCGCCGCGGCGGCCCCCAGCAGCACGACCACGAGCCCCGAGATGAACGTTCCCAGGTAGCGCAGGTCGATGCGGGTGAGCACCACGAGGTACACGGCCATGATCAGCAGCGTGCCGACCATCGCGAACTCGTACAGGTTCGCCCACGGCACGCGTCCGGCGGCGAAGCCGCGGGTCAGCGTCGACGTGAGATGGAACAGCCAGCCGAGGATCGCCAGCGCCGTGCCGATGCGGGCGAAGACGTAGCGCGGCGTGCCGCTCTTCGCCTTCCCGCTCCTGGCTGCGCCGCCTGCGGCGGTTCCGGATGCCGGCGAGCCGGCGCCACGGGCATCCGCTCCCCCGGCCGCGACCAGCACCGGCGTCTCGACCTCTGCGATCGTCGCGGAGGAGCGACGGGCGAGGTCGAAGGCGTAGGCGATGAACGAGCCGGCGTAGACGGCGATGGCCGTCCACAGCGTGAGGATCGAGATCGAATCGAGGTCGGGCATGTCATGCTCCCTTCGCGGGGGTCGAGCCTTCGGGCGCGGCCGCTTCGAGAAGCCGCTCGTGTCCGCGGACGAGGTCGTCAACGGCGGCGGCGAGGGTCGGATCGTCGCCGCGCGAGAGTGCGGCGTACTCGAGGTGGATGCCGTCGTCGGCGGTGGTGGCCTTCACCCACATGCGTCGACGCGGCACGAAGAGGGCCAGCCCCAGGCCGGCGAGGGCGAGCAGCGCGAACGCCAGCACCCACGGCGCCGACGCGTCGTGGTGGATCTGCAGGGAGACGTAGCGCTTCACCGACTGCAGCGTGTCTTTCGCGCCCTTCGGCGACACGTTCTCGAACGTGACGGTGCCGAGCCCGTTGGGCAGGTCGGCCGTCTCACCGGGCTGCAGCTCGATCGACTCGGTGTCGGTGGTGCGGCCGTTGAGCTTCTCGAGACCGTCGGTGTTGAGCTCGAACACCGAGACCGGCTTGCCGCCGTCGACGCCGAGATCGCCCTGATACACGTCCAGCGTCAGCAGCGGAAGGTTCAGCGCGCCGTGCACCGAGGTGTACGCGCCGCTCTTCATCTTCAGCGGTGTCGGGTAGAGGAAGCCGATCACGCCGAGCTGCTCGGGCATGCCGTCGGTGACCTTCACCACGCCGAGCGAGGTCATCGCGCTGTCCTGCGGCAGGAACTCGACCGGCCCGCTGAACACCGTGTCGCCCTCGGCGTTGCGCACCGTGATGGTCGGTGCGTATCCGTTGCCGAGCAGGTAGACGCTGTCGCCGCCGACGTGCAGCGGGTGGTTCACGCGCACGGTGCCCTTGCTGGTCGAGCCGTCGACGTTTCGCACCGAGAGGTTGGCGGCGAAGTTGCCGGCCTGACCCGCACCGGGGGTGCCGAAATCCTCGTAGGTAACGTCGAACGAGTCGAGCGTGAGCGCGTAGGGCTGGAACGCGTCGTCCGCGACGAAACGACCCCGGTTGATCGAGTTGTAGTCGATCAGGGTGTTCACGTAGCTGGCGCCCTCGATGACCACGCGCTGGCCGGTGTACGCGAAGCCTCCGCCGATGCCGACCGTGACCAGCACGCCGACGAGAGCGATGTGGAAGAGCAGGTTGCCGGTCTCTCGCCAGTACCCGCGCTCGGCCGACACAGACCACGTCGTGCCGCGGTCGTAGCGTGCCACGCGGTACCCGAGCGACTTGAGCTGCTTCTCGGCGACGTCGATCGCCGCGGCCGCGTCGCCGTTCTCCCGGGTCACCGAACGGTGGTGCTCGAGTCGGCCGAGCCGCGCCGGGGTGCGCGGCGGCAACGCGCGCAGCGCCTTCGCGTGGTGCTTGATGCGCGGGATGATGCAGCCGATCAGCGAGACGAACAGCAGCAGGTAGATCGCCGAGAACCAGGGCGACGAGTACACGTCGAACATCCGCATCGCGTCGAGCACGGGGAAGATGTCGGGATTGTTCTGCCGGTACTGCACGACGCCGTTGGGGTCGGCCGTGCGCTGCGGGAACACCGATCCGGGGATCGCGGCGATGGCGAGGATCAGCAGCAGCACCAGCGCGACGCGCATCGACGTCAGCTGGCGCCAGCCCCACCGCAGCCAGCCGACGACGCCCAGCGCGGGCTGATTGATGTCGTTGTCGTCGACGGGCGCGGAGTCGATGTGATCGGAGGGCCGAAGCGGATCGGAGGCGGCCGCCGTGCCGTCGGAGCGATCAGAGGGGGAGGATGACACTGCTCATCACCGCCGTGAGTCGAGACATGATCTGGGTCCACACGCCGGTGACCATCAGCAGGCCCAGCACGATCAGCAGCGCACCGCCGACGATGTTGACGACGCGGATGTGGCGCCGCATGAAGGCGGTCGCACTGGTCGCCCAGCCGAAGCCGAGCGCGACCAGCAGGAACGGGATGCCGAGGCCGAGCGAGTACGCGACACCGAGCAGTCCGGCACGCCACGGATCGCCCAGGGTCCAGCCGACGCTGATGATGGCGCCGAGTGTGGGGCCGGTGCACGGCGCCCAGCCGATCGCGAGCGTGAAGCCGAGCAGAGGTGCGCCGATGAGACCGGCGGTCGAGTCGACCCGCATCTTGTACTCACGCTGCGCGAACCCGAACATTCCGAGGAAGACCAGGCCCATCAGCACGACGACGCCGCCCAGGACGCGGGTGATCAGGTCGCCCCATTCCAGGAAGAAGACGGATGCCGCGCCGCCGATCACCGTGTAGGCGACGAACACCACCGTGAACCCGGCGATGAACAGGAGGACGCTGAGAAGCATCCGGCGGCGTGGGAAGGTGGATGCGCTGACCTGCGCCGAGGGGGCTGCGGTTCCCGCCGCTCCCCCGAGGAATCCCAGATACCCCGGTACCAGCGGCAGGATGCACGGCGACAGGAACGACACGAGCCCTGCGAGCAGGGCGAGTGGGATGGCGATCCAGAGCGCGCCGGCTCCGATCACGGCATCCGGAGTCACGCCTTCTCCTCGAGGGCGTCCTTGATGAGGGTCGACAGGATCGAGGTGCCGTCGATCGGCCCGATGATGCGCGCGGCGACCCGCCCCTGCCTGTCGAGCACGAGCGTGGTCGGCGGTGCCTGGATCGGCGTCACCCGGGCGAACGCGAGCTTGGCGTCGCCGGTGGTGGCGTCCATGAGGCTCGGGTAGGTGACGCCGTACGTCTTCGCGAAGGCCTTCGCGGTGTCGGCCTGGTCGTAGATGTTCACGCCGATGAACTGCACGCCGTCGTCCTTGTGCTTCTGCCAGGTCGCCTCGAGGTCTTCGGCTTCGATGCGGCAGGGCCCGCACCCGGCGTACCAGAAGTTCACGACGGCGACCTCGCCGCGGATGTCGTCGCTCGAGAACGTCGTCCCGTCTTCGGTGACCCCGCCGAAATCGACGGGCGCCTTGCGCTCGGCGGCCGGGATCGACTCGACTCGGAAATCGGCGGTCGTGTACGCCTTCTGATCGCCGTTCTTGTACGCCTCGACCATGGGGTCGGGCGCGCAGGCGCTCAGGCCGATGGCGAGCGTCGCGGAGAGCGCTGCGGCGCCGATGCGCCAAGCGCCGCGAAGGGATCGAGCAGGCACGGACACGCTGGGAATCGTACGCGCGGTTCCTATGCGCGCTCTGAAACGGCTGCCCGGCCGGCGTTCGAATCGCTCACCTGGCGGTTTCTGCGCCGAGATCGCCGCCAGGTGAGCGATTCGAAACCGGTGGGTCAGACCGCGCCGAGGTCGACGCCCTTGGCTGCGGGCTCCGCGTAGTCGACCTCACGCCACACGTCGCCGACGCGCTCGAACGAGGTGATGCTCGACAGCGCGCAGCGCCGGGTGCGCGGATCGTGCTGCAGCGTGATTCCTGCGACCGAGAGGTGCGTGATCCAGATCGGCGCCTGGTGCGAGACGAACACGATGTCGCCCTCGTGCACCGCGGCCGCCCGCTCGGCGGCATCCCACGCCTCATCCATCGCCGCGCGCATGCGCGTCGCGACCGACGTGTACGGCTCACCCCAGCTGGGCACCGACGGTCGACGCAGATGCCGCCAGTTGAACGGATTGCGCAGAGCGCGCGACATCCGCTGCCCCTCGAACACATTGGCGGGTTCGATGATGCGCGCGTCGTGCGTCGCTTCCAGCCCGAACAGCTCGGTGAACGGCTCGGCGGATTCCTGGGTGCGCTCCAGCGGAGAGCAGCGCAGTTCGCCCACGGGGCGGCCTGTGGATGCCAGATACTCGGCCGCGTCGCGCGCCATCCGGCGCCCGGCCCTGCTCAGGTGGTAATCGGGCAGGCGCCCGTAGAGCACCCGCTTCGGATTGTGCACTTCGCCATGGCGCACCAGGTGGAGTCGTCGTGCCGTCACCCGCCCACCGTATCGCGGGCGAGCACCCCGCCGGATCGGGCGTCACGACCCGCCACGTAGACTGGGCGGGTTCATATCTCCCGATCAGAAGGAATCTCCGTGCTTCGCACACACACGGCAGGCTCACTCGATGCCTCGCACATCGGTCAGACCGTCACCCTCTCGGGCTGGGTCGATCGTCGCCGCGATCACGGAGGCGTCGCGTTCATCGATCTCCGCGATGCATCGGGCATCGCGCAGGTCGTCATCCGCGACGAAGAGGTGGCGCACCCGCTGCGCTCGGAGTTCGTGCTGCAGGTGACCGGCGAGGTCTCGCGCCGCCCCGCGGGCAACGAGAACCCGAACCTGCCGACCGGCGAGATCGAGGTGATCGCGGCTGAGGTGGTCGTTCTCAACGAGTCCGCCCCGCTCCCCTTTCAGGTCTCGAGCGGCCTGGCCGAATCCGACCCGATCGGCGAGGAGGTGCGTCTGAAGCACCGCTACCTCGACCTGCGCCGTCCGAGCCCGGCCGCCGCGATGCGCCTGCGCTCGGACGTCTACAAGGCGATCCGCGACGAGCTGCACGGTCGAGACTTCGTCGAGGTCGAGACCCCGACGCTCACGCGCTCGACGCCCGAGGGCGCCCGCGACTTCCTCGTGCCGGCGCGCCTGCACCCGGGCAGCTGGTACGCCCTGCCGCAGTCGCCGCAGCTGTTCAAGCAGCTGCTCATGGTCGGCGGTGTCGAGAAGTACTTCCAGATCGCCCGCTGCTACCGCGACGAGGACTTCCGCGCCGACCGTCAGCCCGAGTTCACCCAGCTCGACATCGAGATGTCGTTCGTCGAGCAGGAGGACGTCATCGAGATGATGGAGTCCCTCATCGTCGCGATGTGGAAGACCATCGACGTCGACGTGCAGACCCCGCTCCCGCGCATCACCTACGCCGATGCGATGGCCAAGTACGGCTCCGACAAGCCCGACCTGCGGTTCGGCCTCGAGCTCGTCGAAGCGACCGAGTACTTCGCGAACACCCCGTTCCGCGTGTTCCAGTCGGAGTACGTCGGCGCCGTTCTGATGCCCGGCGGCGCGTCGCAGCCGCGCAAGACGCTGGATGCCTGGCAGGACTGGGCCAAGCAGCGCGGTGCCCGCGGCCTCGCGTACGTGCTCTTCAACGAGGACGGAACGCTGGGCGGCCCGGTCGCCAAGAACCTCTCCGAGAGCGAGCAGGCGGGCCTCGCCGAGCTCGTCGGGGCGAAGCCGGGCGACTGCGCCTTCTTCGCCGCGGGCGAGACGAAGGCCAGCCGCGCGCTGCTCGGCGCCGCGCGCGTCGAGATCGGCCGCCGCCTCGAACTGCTCGACCCGAACGTCTTCGCGTTCACCTGGGTCGTCGACGCGCCGATGTTCGAGCCCGCCGGTGACGCCGTGGCGTCCGGCGATGTGGCGGTCGGCTCCGGCTCGTGGACGGCCGTGCATCACGCGTTCACCGGGCCGAAGCCCGAGTTCGAGGCGACGTTCGACACCGACCCGGCATCCGCTCTCGCCTACGCGTACGACATCGTCTGCAACGGCTCCGAGCTGGGCGGCGGCTCGATCCGCATCCACCGCGAAGACGTGCAGAAGCGTGTGTTCAGCGTGATGGGCATCAGCGAGGAGCAGGCCGACGAGAAGTTCGGCTTCCTGCTCGAGGCGTTCAGGTTCGGCGCTCCCCCGCACGGCGGTATCGCGCTGGGCATGGACCGCGTCATGCAGCACCTGACGAAGACGGAGTCGATCCGCGAGGTCATCGCCTTCCCGAAGTCGGGTGGCGGCTTCGACCCGCTGACCGAGGCGCCCGCGCCGATCACGCCCGAGCAGCGCGCCGAGGCCGGCGTCGACGTCGAATCCGAGGACGCCTGACCCGCAGGCCCCGCCTACCGTCGAGACCCCCGGCTGCTGATGTTGCAGCCGGGGGTCTCGACGTACGAGCTCGGGCAGCCGACCCTTCGCCGATTCGCCCTCCGGACACCTGTCGTTCACCCGGTTCGCGCCACCCGGTAACTCGTGCACCGTAGCTTCCTCTCGTAACCCGACTCCCGTGCGCGAGCGCGGGAAATCCGAGAGGAAACCCTGATGACCAGCATCACCCGCCGTGCGCGCCTCGTCGCCGGCATCGCCCTCGCGGCCACGGCCGCCCTGGCCCTGACCTCCTGCGCCGCCGACAGCAGCGCGGGCGACAGCGGCTCGTCCGTGGACGCTGCGACCGCAACGTCGCTTGCCGACTTCGGCACCCTCGAAGACCTCGAGGCGGCGGCCAAGGCCGAGGGCGCCCTGAACGTGATCGCGCTGCCGCGCGACTGGGCCAACTACGGCGAGATCCTCGACCTGTTCGCCGAGCGCTACCCCGAGATCACCATCAACGAGGCCTCGCCCGACGTCTCCAGCGCCGAGGAGATCCAGGCCGCAGAGACCAACAAGGGCCTGGACACCGCGCCCGACGTGTTCGACCTCGGACTGGCCGTCGCGCTGCAGAGCACAGACACCTTCGCGCCTTATAAGGTCGAGAACTTCGACGAGATCCCCGACGCCCTCAAGGAGCCCACCGGATTGTTCGTCGGCGACTACGGCGGATACATGTCGATCGGCTACGACTCGTCGAAGTTCCCCGAGCCCACCTCGCTCGACGATCTCAAGAGCGCCGACTTCAAGGGTGCCGTCGCGATCAACGGTGACCCGACCCAGGCCGGCTCCGCCTTCGGCGCCGTGGGCCTCGCCACCGTGCAGTCCGGTGGGGACCTCGACGACTACACCCCCGGAATCGAGTTCTTCGGGGAGCTGCAGAAGGCCGGCAACTTCCTCAAGGTCGACGTGACCCCCGCGACCATCACCAGCGGCGAGACCCCGGTCGTCTTCGACTGGGACTACCTGAACACTGCGGCGGGCAAGGACAACCCCGACTGGAAGGTCGTCGTGCTCGACGGCGTCGGCTACGCCTCGTACTACAACCAGGCCATCAACAAGGACGCCCCGCACCCGGCTGCGGCTCGTCTGTGGCAGGAGTTCCTCTACAGCGACGACGTGCAGAACCTGTGGCTGAAGGGCGGCGCCCGTCCGGCGCGCATGGAGGCCATGACCGCAGCGGGCACGATCGACGAGGAGCTCGCGGCCGCGCTGCCCGAGGTCCCCGCCGAGACGGTCGTCCCGGCCGAGAAGCAGTCGACGGATGCCGGCACGCTGCTCGGCGAGAAGTGGGCCGTGACGGTTCAGTGACCGCGTTGATCACGGGGGCGGATGCCGCGGCATCCGCCCCCGCCACCGCCGGGCCGTCGCCGACGGCCCGGCGGTCGGGTCTGTCCTGGGCGTGGCTGGGGCTGGTTCCCTTCGGCGTCTACGTGGTGCTGTTCCTGGCCGTGCCGACGCTCCTCGCGATCGGCTCGGGCCTCGTCGACGGGGACGGCGTCTTCACCTGGACGAACATCACCGCACTCGTCGATCCGGTCGTCCTGAACACGTTCGCGAACTCCGCGTCGCTGTCGCTGCTGACCGCCGTCATCGGCGCGCTGGCGGGCGCCCTGGTCTGCTACGCCATGCTGGGAATGAACCCGCAGGGCGCCGTGCGCCAGACGGTGGATGCCGCGGCCGGCGTCCTCGCGCAGTTCGGCGGCGTCATGCTCGCGTTCGCGTTCATCGCGACGATCGGCCTGCAGGGCGTCGTCACCGTGCTGCTCAAGGACACCTTCGGTGTGGACATCTTCGCGGACGGCGTGTGGCTCTACGACGTCCCCGGCCTCATCCTCCCCTACATCTACTTCCAGGTGCCCCTCATGGTGATCACGTTCATGCCGGCACTCGCGGCACTCAAACCGCAGTGGGCGGAGGCGAACCTCACTCTCGGCGGCACCCGGCTCGGATTCTGGGTGCGCGTCGGCATCCCGGTGCTCGCCCCGTCGTTCCTCGCCAGCCTGCTGCTGCTGTTCGCCAACGCGTTCTCGTCATACGCGACCGCCGCGGCGCTGGCCAGCCAGGGATCGCAGATCGTGCCGCTGCAGATCCGCGCGGCGCTCACCAGCGAGACCGTGCTCGGCCGCGAGAATCTCGCCGGAGCGCTCGCGCTCGGCATGATCGTCATCGTCGGCGTCGTGATGGGGCTGTACTCGCTCATCCAGCGCCGCGCGGCGAGGTGGCGGTCGTGAACCGCATCGCACCCTCCCCCGCGACGCGGTGGATCATCGGCATCCTGATCGGCGCCTTCTTCGCGATCCCGCTGGTCGCGACCTTCCTCTACACGCTGCGCGACCGGGAGGGCGGCCTGTCCTTCGCGCGCTGGGCGGCGCTGGTGGATCCTGCGGCGTCGGCGGCGATCAAGCCGATCTGGACGGGCCTGGGCAACTCGCTCGTCCTCGCGGTCGTCACCGTGGTGATCGTGCTGGTGCTGCTCGCGCCGACGATGATCCTCGTGAACCTGCGCTTCCCGAAACTGACGCCGGTCTTCGAGTTCGCGGCGCTTCTGCCGATCTCGATCCCCGCGATCGTGCTCGTCGTCGGCCTCTCTCCGATCTACCTGCAGATCGGGCGCACGCTCGGCACCGGCACGTGGACGCTCGCTTTCGCCTACGGCATCACCGTGCTGCCGTTCGCGTACCGTGCGATCCAGGCATCGATCGACGCCGCCGACCTGCGCACGCTCTCCGAGGCCGCCCGGTCGCTCGGCGCGAACTGGCCGACCGTGGTCGTCAGGGTGCTGGCGCCGAACCTGCGTCAGGGGCTGCTCTCGGCATCCCTCATCTCGATCGCCGTCGTGCTGGGCGAGTTCACGATCGCGTCGCTGCTGAACCGGCAGGTGTTCCAGACCGCGATGATCGTCGTGCAGAAGCAGGATGCCTACGTGCCGGCGATCTTCACGCTGCTCGCGCTGCTGTTCTGCTTCCTGCTGCTGCTCATCATCGGCCGCGCCGCGCGCGGCAACCGAAAGGCTGACCAATGACCTCCCCGAGTCCCCTTCCCGCCACCGCGGACAACGTGCTGCTCGCCGAGGCGGGTGAGGGCACGCGTGTGCAGTTCCACGGCATCGAGAAGAGCTACGGTGCGCACCGGGTGCTGCACGGTGTCGACCTCGACATCGCACCGGGTGAGTTCGTGTCGCTGCTCGGGCCCTCAGGCTGCGGCAAGACCACCGCCCTGCGTGTGCTGGCCGGCTTGGAGCATGCGGACGTCGGCGCCGTGCTGCTGGGCGGTCAGGACGTGTCGCGCGTCCCCACCAACAGGCGCGACATCGGCATGGTGTTCCAGGCGTACTCGCTGTTCCCGCACCTCGACGTCGCCGGCAACACCGCCTTCGGGCTGCGCCGGCGTGGCGTGGGCAAGGCCGCGGCCGCCCGCCGGGCGCTCGACGCGCTCGCCCTCGTCGGCCTGGAAGCCTTCGCCGACCGCTTCCCGCACCAGCTCTCCGGCGGGCAGCAGCAGCGGGTCGCGCTCGCCCGGGCGCTCGTCACCGAGCCGCGCGTGCTGCTGCTCGACGAGCCGCTCTCGGCGCTGGACGCCAAGGTGCGCGTGCAGCTGCGCGACGAGATCCGCCGCATCCAGCTGCGCCTGGGAATCACGACCGTCTTCGTGACGCACGATCAGGAGGAGGCCCTGGCGGTCTCCGACCGGATCGCGGTGATGGACGCCGGCCGCATCGACCAGATCGGCACACCCGAGGAGCTGTACCTGCGCCCCGCGACCGCGCACATCGCGTCGTTCATCGGGCTGTCGAGCGTCGTCTCGGGTGTGGCATCCGGCGACACGGTCACCGTCTGGGGGCGGTCGCTTCCCACGAACGCGCCCGCCACCGGCGCTGTCGACGTGCACCTGCGTCCCGAGAACCTGCGCTTCACCGGCGAGGCGGATGCCGCGACCGCCGGCGTCGTCGAGGAGAGCACGTTCCTGGGCAGCATCCGCCGCACTCTGGTTCGCACCGACTCGGGCGAGCGGGTGCGCGTGCAGCACGACGCGCACGCGCATCCCTTCTTCGGCGAGCGCGTCTTCCTCACCATCGATCCCGTCCCGGTCGCCGTACGCGAGAAGGTCTGAGGCCGAGAGCGTCTCGGCCGCGTCGGATCGCCACGTCGGCTGCACGTCGCCGTGCCGGCGCGCTGACGTCGGGCTCACTTCAGCGAGCCGGCGACCATCCCCTTGATGAAGCTGCGCTGCAGGAACAGGTACGCCACCAGCACGGGCACGACCGAGAGCACGGATGCCGCGGCCGCGGCGCCCGGGTTGCTGCCCTGAGCCGCGAAGAATCCTGCCACGGCCGGGGCGATCGTGCGGGTCTCGTCGGTGCGCAGGAAATACGTGCTCAGGGCGAACTCGTTCCAGATGCCGACCCCGGCGAGGATCGCGACGGTGGCGGTGACGGGGCGGAGCATGGGGAAGACGATCCGGAACAGCACCTGCAGGGGACCTGCGCCGTCGACCGTCGCCGCCTCCTCGATCGACACGGGCAGACTGCGCATGAACGCCGTGTAGAGGAAGACCGCGAGCGGCAGATTGCCGGTGACCATCAGCACGATGATGCCCCAGTGGGTGTTCAGCCCGCCGAGGTCCTTCATGAGCGTGTACAACGGCACGAGCACCGACAGCGGCGGGATCATGATCAGGCTGATGATGCAGGCGTAGATCAGCCGGTTGCCGCGCGTGACCCGGCGTGCGAGCGGGTACGCGGTCAGCGCGCCGAGCACGCACACGAGCACCGTCGACACGACCGTCACGAGTGCGCTGTTGCCGATGGCCTGCAGGATGTTCCCCTGCTGTATCGCCGTGGCGAAGTTGGTCCAGTGCACCTCACCGGGGAAGATCCAGGGCGACGAGAGGTCGGTCTTGGGTTTGGAGGCGGTGGTGAGCCCGAAGTAGAACGGCAGCAGCTGCAGCACGGCGATGAGCGCCAGACCCGCATAGATGAGCACCTTCGACGGTGTGGCCGTGTTCTTCACAGCTCCACCCGCTTCCGGTCGAGCAGCGTGTTCAGCACGAACGTCACAGCGACGATCAGGATGAACAGCACGACGCCGATCGCTGCCGAGTACCCGGCCGCCTGATTCGAGAAGTACGTCTCGCCGATGAGCGTCGACACCGAGTGCGTGGACTGACCGGGCCCGCCGCCGGTGAGCACCTGCACGACGTCGAACAGCTTCAGCCCGCCGATCAGGTTCAGCACGATGCTCGTCGCGAAAGCCGGCTGCAGCAGCGGCACGGTGATGCTGCGGAAGCTCTGCCACCAGCTGGCGCCGTCGAGCTGCGCGGCTTCGTGGTACTCGGCCGGCACACCCTGCAGACCGGCGAGGTAGATGACCATCGAGATGCCGACGAACTGCAGCGAGTTGACGACGACGATCGCCGGGATGGCGAACCCGGCATCCGACAGCCAGGCGACCTGCTCCGCCCCGAACAGGGCGCGCACGTCGTTCAGCGCACCGTTGTTGTAGCGGAAGATCAGGTAGTACATCGTGCCCAGCACCACCGGCGACACCAGCACCGGCAGGTAGATGACGGCGCGCAGTAGGGCGGCCCCGCGCACGATGCGGTCGAGCACGACGGCGAGACTCAGTCCGAGCACCTGCTGGATGACGGTGCTGCCCACCCCGTAGATGAGCGTGTTGACCAACGCAGTGCGGAACACCTCGTCGTCGAGCAGACGCAGGTAGTTGTCGAACCCGACGAACGCCTTGTCGCGGCTGTACCCGTTCCAGTTCGTCAGCGACAGGCTGATGCCGCTGATCAGCGGGTAGATCGAGAACACCGCGAACAGCACGAGCGCCGGCACGTAGAACCAGTTGAGTCGGCGCGGGAAGATCCCCGTCGAGCGTGAAGTCACCTCTCGCGTGGCCTACTGCTGGCCGTACAGCGTGCCGAACTCCGCCTCGACCTGCTTCACCGCCGAGTCGACCGTGGTCTGCCCGGTGACGATGCCGGACGTCGTCGAGATCAGCGTGTTCCACATGCCGTTGGGCAGGTATGCGCGGTCGAAGTACGGCACCATGCGCACCTCTCCCGGGGTGAAGAACTGCTCGTAGCTGTCGGAGAGGTCACCGAGGTCGACGTCGATGTCGATGAGGCCCGCGGGGTTTCCGTCTTCGCTGGCGAAGCGGCCGATGTTCTCCGGCTCGGCGAGGAAGTCGAGGAAGTCGAGTGCCTCCTCCTTGTTCTCGCCGTCGCGCCAGGCACCCAGCGCGACGCCCTCGCCGCCGATCAGATACTCGTCGTCGCCGTTGATGGCCGGCACCGGCATGAACCCGATCTGCGCGTCGGGCACGAACTCCCTGGCACCGAGGGCGAGGGTGTTCTGGATCATCACGAACGCGGTCGTGCCCTGTCCGAGCGCGGTCGCGATGTCATCGCTGGTCGCCGACGAGAAGTCGGGGTTGAAGTACCCGGCCTTCGCCCACTCCTCGAGCGTGCTGAACAGGGCCTCGAATCCGCTATCGACGAACTCCCCGTCCGCGAGCTTCTCCGACTCGGCCTCGTCGAACGACCCCGAGCCGAGCCAGTCGGCGACGTTGCCGGCGAACCAGTCGTCCTTGCCCGAGCTCGAGATCGGCACGACCCCTGCGCCCTTGATCTTCGCGAGCGCGTCGTCGAAAGCGTCGATGGTGCCGAGCGATGCGGGGTCGATCCCCGCCTCCTCGAGCACGGTCTTGTTGTACAGGATGCCGGCGACGTCGGTTGTCAGCGGAAGAGCGAAGAACTCGCCGTCGTCGCTCTTCATCGTCGAGTGGAGCACCGGGTTCAGCTGGTCGGCCCACCCCTGCTCGTCGAGCGGCTCGAGGAACTCGCTGTAGCGCAGCAGCGACCACCCGTGCGTGGCCCAGATGTCGGGCAGATCACCCGACCCCATCCGCACCTTCATGTCGCCCTCGTAGTCGCTGCCCAGCGCGACGACGTCGATCTTGACGTCGGGGTTGTCCTTCTCGTACGCCTCGGCGAGCGCGCTGAGCGCCTCGTATCGGGGCGTGCCGTCTCCCATCGCCGACTGCACCTCGAGGGTGACCTTGTCGCCGTCGCCCGGATCCCCCGATCCCGAGCATCCGCTGAGAGCGACCGCCGCCGCCGTGAGACCCGCGAATCCGATCAGGATCCGCTTCGTGCCTAGTGACCTCATCGTCCCCCCTCCGTGGAAGCACTGGCGCGCCCGACAGAGCGCAGTTCGGATTCTACGCGGGAAGACACCGGTGGTGGCAAGGGTCGTATCCGGACGGTGACCCGGATGCCCGGTTCGGATGCCCGCCATCACCCGGCCGCGAGCAGGGGTGCGAGGTTCTCGTTCCACACATCCACGCCGAGCTTCGCGATCAGCAGGATCACCACGCCGAGGAACACGACGCGAATGAAACCCGATCCGCGGGAGATCGCCATGCGGGAGCCGAGGTAGCTGCCTGCCGTGTTCGCGACGCCGAGGATGAGCCCCAGCAGCCACAGCACCGCGCCGTGCGGGATGAACAGGATCAGCGCTCCGGCGTTGGTGGCGAAGTTCACGATCTTCGCCTTCGCACTCGCCTGCAGGAAGTCGTAGCCCAGCAGGGCGACGAGCGTGATCACGAGGAACGTGCCCGTGCCGGGCCCGATCAGACCGTCGTAGAAGCCGATCACCAGGCCGGCGGCGCCGGCCGTGACGTGGTGGCGATGCCCCGAGAAGCGCAGCGCGGTCGCCGCGCCCAGCTGCGGCTTGAACGCGGTGAACAGGGCGACGGCCAGCAGCGCCACCACGATGATGGGTTTGAAGGCGGATGCCGGAAGCACGGTCGCCACGGCGGCTCCGCCGAATGAGCCGGCCAAAGCGATCGCCGCCATCGGCAGGGCGGTGCGGATGTCGGGTCTGGCCCGGCGGTAGTACGTCACGCTGCTCGTCGCCGTGCCGAAGATCGAGCCGAGCTTGTTCGTGGCCAGCGCCTGCACCGGCGTGATGCCGGGGATCAGCAGCACGGCGGGCAGCTGCAGCAGTCCCCCGCCGCCGACGACCGCGTCGATCCATCCCGCGCCGAACGCGGCGACGACGACGAGGACGAGCACGCCCCAGGTGAGCTGCTCGAGGCCGAGGAACGCGCCGATCTCCATCACAGTTCAGGATGTCAGATCGGCGCGTCCTCGCCGCACACGACGGGGCGGGCTTCGCGGCTCAGAGCACGCGGGAGAGGAAGTCCTGCGTGCGGGGGTGCTGCGGGTTCGCCAGCACCTCACGCGGGTCGCCCTGCTCGAGGATGTGGCCGCCGTCCATGAAGATCAGGCGCGAGCCGACCTCACGGGCGAAGCCCATCTCGTGCGTGACGACGAGCATCGTCATCCCCTCGTCGGCCAGCGTGCGCATGACCTGCAGCACCTCGCCGACCAGCTCGGGGTCGAGAGCCGAGGTCGGCTCGTCGAAGAGCATCATGTCGGGGTTCATGCACAGCGCACGCGCGATCGCGACACGCTGCTGCTGACCGCCGGAGAGGTGGCTGGGGAAGGCATCCGCCTTCTCCGCCAGACCCACACGCTCGAGCATCTCGCGGGCGACCTGCTCGGCCTCCTCCTTACCTCGCTTCTTCACGCGTCGCTGCGCGACGGTGAGGTTGCCGAGCACCGACAGGTGCGGGAAGAGGTTGAAGCTCTGGAACACCATGCCGATGCGCTGACGCACCCGGTCGATGTCGGTCTCGGGATCGGTGACGTCGATCCCCTCGATGAGCACCCGGCCGTCGGTGGGCTCCTCGAGCAGGTTCACCGAGCGCAGCAGCGTCGACTTTCCCGAGCCCGACGGACCGATGATGCACACGACTTCGCCGGTGTACACGGTGAGGTCGATGCCCTTGAGCACGACGTTGTCGCCGAACGCCTTGACCAGCCCCTGCACCTCGATCACAGGGGCGTGCACGTCGATCAGATCGGTGCTCATCGTTCCTTCGCCATCCGTCGTTCCAGCCACGCGGTGAACCGCGTGAGAGGAATGGTCACCACCAGGTACAGCAGCGCGGCCACGATCAGCGGCGTCGCGTTGGCGTTCGCCGAGTTCGCGTCGCGGGCGAAGGTGGTGAGCTCCTTCGACCAGATGAAGCTTCCCGCGATGAAGACGAGCGAGGTGTCCTTGAGCAGCAGCACCAGCTCGTTCGTCATCGGCGGGATGATGATGCGGAAGCCCTGCGGCAGGATGATCCAGAACATCGTCTTCATCGGCGACATGCCCAGCGAGCGGGCGGCCTCGGTCTGCCCCTTCGGGACGGCCTGGATGCCCGACCTGATGACCTCGGCGATGTACGCCGAGGCCACCAGGATGAGGCCGAGCAGACCGGCGCCGACCGGCCCGCCGGGAACCTTCCAGCCGAACACGATCGGCACGATGAAGGCCACCGAGAAGATCGTCAGCAGCGCAGGCAGCCCGCGGAAGAGCTCGATCCAGCCCGTCGCGACCCAGCGGAACAGGCCGATGCTCGACAGCTTCATCAGCGCCAGGACGATGCCCAGCAGCACCCCGCCGGTGAACGCGATCAGGGTGAACAGGATCGTGTTGCGCAGTCCGATCAGGATGATGTCGGGGAAGAGCTTCGCCGCCACCTCGAGATTGAAGAACTGCGGGATCGCCCGCTGCCAGTTGATCGAGAAGGCCACCGCCGCGACGACCGCGAAGAAGATGACGTACATCGTCACGCGATACAGCAGCGTTCTCGTTCTGCGCTTCAGCGCCATCGTCGGATGCCTTCCGTGGCGATCAGTTGGCGGCGAAGTACGAGTCGTAGATCTTGTCGTACTCGCCCTCGTCGCGCAGCTCCTGCAGCGCGTCGTCGATCGCCTCGCGCAGCTCGGCCTTCTCTCCCTTCGCGAAGGCGAAGCCGTACGACTCGTCGGTCTCGTAGGTCTCGACGATCGTGTAGTCGGAGTCCGCCTTCTCGTGCACGAGGTTCACCGGCTGATCCTGCAGGATCGCGTCGATCTGACCCGACTGCATGGCCGGCCACAGCTCTCCGTCGGAGGGGTACTGCACGAGCTCGGCGCCCTTGGCGTTCTCCTTGGCGTAGATCTCGCCGGTGGTGCCCTGCTGCACGCCGACGTTCTTGCCGTCGAGGTCGTCGATGCTCTTGATGTCCGAGTCGGCGCGCACCAGCAGCGACTGCAGCGAGTCGTAGTAGGGGTCGGAGAAGTCGATGTTCGCCTTGCGCTCCTCGGTGATCGTCATGGCAGACGCACCGAGGTCGCAGGTGCCGGCGAGCAGCGTGGCGCCGGACTGCAGCGCCTCGAACCCGGTGTCCTGCACCGCGAGCTTCAGGTCGAGCTTCTTCGAGATCGCGTCGAGCAGGTCGATGTCGAATCCGGTGTACCCGGTGCCGTTGTCGCCCCCCTCGAACTCGAAGGGCGGGTACGGGATGTCGGAGCAGACCGTCAGCGTGCCGTCCGTGACCAGACCGTAGTCCGCACCACCGGAGCCGGATGCCGGCGCGTCTGCGTCGGATCCGTTCTCGCTGCTCGCGCAGCCGGACAGAGCGAGGACGGCAGCAGCGGCGATGGCTGTACCGAGGATGAGAGGACGGCGCTTCATGGCCACTCCTTCGTGACGGGGGCTTGCGCCCGCGGGCGGGGTGAACTCATCTTGTCACGCGGGTCGGAACATCGTGGCAGCCCGGGGCCGTGATGCCATCACATTTGCGTTGCAAGGCAGGACGGATCAGATCTCGAAGTCGACGGCGACCCGGGATGCGACGACCGATTTGATGTACGCGCCGGCCTCCTTGTGCGCCGGGTGCACCTGGTACGCCTCGAGCGCGTCGAGCGAATCCACATCGGCGACCAGCGTGACATCCCAGTTGACGTCGGGGTGAGCGATGTTGGCGCCGGCCGACACCGCGCGCAGCTCGGGCACGACGCCCATCAGCGCGTTCAGACGACGAGCGACCTCGGCGGCCTGCTCGGCGCGCACGGCGGCATCCTCCGCGGCCAGCTTCCAGCTGACGACATGACGGATCACTTCATGGCCTCCTCGAGTGCCTGACGGAGCCGATCCGGCGAGACGCGCCAGTGCGTGTGCAGCTCGCCGTCGATCAGCAGGACGGGGATCTTCTCCCACCACCGCTCGTAGAGCGCGGGGTCGTCCGCGATGGACTTCTCGACGATCTCGAGACGCTCAGCCGCGGCATCCGGCATCTCGGCGACGACGGCGTCGACCACCTCGCTCGCGACCTCGCACAGGTGGCAGTCGGGCTTGCCGATGATCGTGAGGGTGGTCACTGCGCGACCGGACGACCCTGCGCCACCCAGGCGGCGGTGCCGCCCTCGACGTTGGTCGCGTCGTGTCCGCGCTCGGTCAGCGCCTCGACCACGCGAGCCGAGCGGCCGCCCAGCTCGCAGATCACATCGAACGCCTCGCCGGGCAGCTCGTCCAGGCGCCCGCCCAGCTCCGACATCGGCAGGTTGAGTGCGCCGGGCACGTGCCCGGCCTCGAACTCATGGCGCTCGCGCACATCGATCAGGGGCACGCCCTCTCGCTGAGCGAGCTGGTCGACGGTGATCGTCTTCACGGTTCTCCTTCTGTCGCCGCAGACACGAAGCGCCCCTTCGACAGGCTCAGGAGCCATGAGGGGCGCTCGGTGTCGTGCCGCTTACTTCTTGTTGCGGCGCTGGTGGCGAGTCTTGCGAAGCAGCTTGCGGTGCTTCTTCTTCGCCATGCGCTTGCGGCGCTTCTTGATGACTGAACCCACGGAAACCTCACTAAGTCAGGGGTTGGATGCCATGGAAACGGCACCCGGGTACGGGCACGGAAAAAATGCCTCGGACGATTCTATCAAATGCTCGCACGCCGCCCGAATCGGCGGTCAGCCGACATCGGCGTTCGGGGTGCGCAGGGCGTCGGCGACCGCCGACTCGGGAACGCGGTAGCTGCGCCCGAAGCGGATCGCCGGCAGCTCACCCGCGTGCACGAGGCGATACACGGTCATCTTGGACACGCGCATGATCTCGGCGACCTCGGCCACCGTCAGGAATCGAACATCGTGAACGTCGGGCATCCCCAGCACCCCTTTCTGCTGAAGCACAGCATATGGGGTTGCTGCGACGGCTGTAAACACGTGAGACGGATGTGACTGGCGGCTACGTGCCGAGCTTGCGCAGCGCCGACGTGACGACGTGCTTCGCCGAGGCGGCGGCGCGGCCGACGACCTCGGCCGCGTGGGCCGTCGCGGCCGGCAGCGGGGCGAACGGGATGTCGATCATCGGGGCCTGATCGCCGTACGCGTCGATCAGGAACGGCACGAGCCAGTCGTCGACCTCCTCGAGCGGACCCACGGAGAGGCTGTAGAAGCGGCGCTGGCCTTCTTCCCGCACGGTCACGAGGTTCGCCTCGCGCAGCACCTTGAGGTGCTTCGACACGGTCGGCTGGCTGATGCCCAGCTGACTGACGATCTGCGTCACGCTGGTGCCGCCGTCGCCCTCGGCCGACTCGCTCAGCAGCAGCCGAAGGATGTCTCGCCTCGTGCCGTCCGCGATCACGTCGAAGATGTCGGTCATCCCCTCAGGGTAGTAGGCGCCGCACGGGAGTACCATGACGGAGGCTCGGCGAACGACGTCGGCGGAGAGGGGAGCGATGTCGGGCATCGCGTCGGCATCGTCCCCGCAGGAGACACTGCGCGGTTTCGGCAGACGGGCCAGGCACCTGGTGACCTCGTCGCCCTCGCGCTTCGCGATCATCATCTTCGCCTCGCTCATCCTGCTGTTCACCGGTCTTCTGTCGCTGCCCCTCTCCTCGGCGGAGGGCACCGTCACGCCGCTGAGCGACGCGCTGTTCACCGCGATGTCGACGATCTGCGTCACGGGGCTCTCGACGGTCGACATGGCCAGCCACTGGTCGCCGTTCGGCAACGTGCTGCTGTTCATCGGCGTGAACATCGGCGGCATGGGCGTGCTGACCCTCGCGTCGGTGATGGGCATGGTGATCTCGAAGCGCCTCGGGCTGCGCGCCAAGCTGCTCGCGGCCGGAGACACCAACCCGATGCGCGCGCACGGCGGTCCGGTGAACGAGAGCCAGACCGTGCGGCTCGGCGAGGTCGGCCAGCTGCTCACCACGGTCGCGCTGTCGACGCTGGTGATCGAGCTCAGCGTCGCGCTGATGCTGTACCCCGCGCTGGTGTGGGCGGGCATCGACCCGTTCGCCGCCCTGTGGGAGGCGCCGTACTACGCCGCCATGTCGTTCACCAACACGGGGTTCACCCCCAACGCCGGCGGCGTGACCGTGTTCGCCGACGACTACCTCGTGCTGACCATCCTGATGATCAGCATGTTCCTGGGCAGCATCGGGTTCCCGGTGATCTACACCCTCGCCAAGCACGTGTGGCACGTGAAGCGCTGGTCGCTGCACTCGAAGCTCACCCTCATCACCACCGGGCTGCTCTTCGTGCTGGGCGCCGCGGTCTTCCTGCTTCTCGAGTTCGACAACCCGGCCACGTTCGGATCCATGGACGCCGGCGAGACGACCATGAACGCGTTCTTCCTGTCGGCGATGACACGCTCGGGCGGGTTCAACGTCATCGAGATGTCCGATCTGAACGGGTCATCGATGCTCGTCGCGTGCATGCTCATGTTCGTCGGCGGCGGCTCGGCATCCACCGCCGGCGGCATCAAGGTGACCACGCTCGCCGTTCTCGCCATCGCGGTGTGGTCCGAGGCGAAGGGACGCCAGTCGGTCGAGGTGTACGGCCGACGCATCCCGTCGGACGTGCAGCGCGTCGCCCTGTCGGTCGTCGCCTGGGGCGCGACCGTCGTCGCCCTCTCGACGGTGATCATCGCCCAGCTCACCAAGGCAGACGTCATCGACGTGCTCTTCGACGTCATCTCCGCGTTCGGCACCGTCGGCCTCAGCTCGGGCCTGACCGCCGAGCTCCCGGATTCCGCGAGCTACGTTCTCGCCGCAACGATCTTCATGGGGCGCGTTGGTACAGTGACACTCGCCGCGGCGGTCGCCGCGACCTCCCGATCGCAGCTCTATTCGCTGCCCGTCGAAAGGCCGATCGTTGGTTGAGATGGTGCGGGGCGACGCCCCGGTGCTCGTGATCGGACTCGGCCGCTTCGGCGCCGCCTGCGCCGGGGAGCTCGACCGGCTCGACCGCGAGGTGCTCGCGATCGACGGCGATCTCGGTCTCGTGCAGAAGTGGTCGGAGCGGGTCACCCACACCGTGCAGGCGGATGCTCGCAACATCGACGCCCTGCGGCAGATCGGCGCGCAGGACTTCCAGGTCGCGGTCGTCGCCGTCGGGTCGCTCATCGAGGCGTCCGTGCTGATCACGGCGAACCTCGTCGACCTGAAGGTGCCGCAGATCTGGGCGAAGGCGGTCTCGCAGTCGCACGGCAAGATCCTCGCGCGCGTCGGCGCGAACCACGTCATCTACCCCGAGCGCGAGGCCGGCGAGCGCGTCGCGCACCTGGTCAGCGGACGGATGCTCGACTTCATCCGCTTCGATGACGACTTCGTGCTCGCGAAGATGTACCCGCCGAAGTTCATCCGCGGGGTGCGACTGAACGAGTCGGGCGTGCGCTCCAAGTACAACGTGACCGTCGTGGGTGTGAAGAGCCCCGGCAAGCCGTTCCGCTACGCCGAGGCGAACACGGTGGTCACCAACCACGACCTCATCATCGTCTCGGGCACCAACGTCGACATCGAGCGCTTCGCGGGCCTCGACCGGTAGCCGCACGCCTACGCCGGGTGAGGCCCGGTCAGACCGCAGAGCGTCACCAGGCCTCAGGCGCCGGCGGCCAGCTCCTTCGCGCGCGCGAGCGCGGCGGCCGTCGCCTCTGCGAAGACGTCATCGAGCCGGGCATCCTGCAGCACGGCCACCGCCCGCTCGGTGGTGCCCTTCGGGCTGGTGACCCGACGGCGCAGCTCGGCGGGGTCTTCGCCGGATGCCGCGAGCAGGGCCGCGGCGCCGATGAACGTCTGCTCGGACATGAGGCGGGCATCGGCATCCGAGAACCCCATCCCGCGCGCCGCGTCCGTGAGCTTCTCGATCAGCAGGAACACGTAGGCGGGGCCGGATCCCGAGACGGTCGACAGCGCGTCGATCTGCGACTCGGGCACCTCGATCACCGCGCCGACCTTCTCGAACAGCGCGCGCACGAGCGCCATGTCGTCGTCGGTCGCCGCGGGGCCGCCGGCGATGCCGGTCACGGCTCGGCCGACCGTCGCGGGGGTGTTGGGCATCGAGCGCACCGTGTGCACCTTCTCGCCGAGCACCGCGGTGAAGGTCGCGAGAGTGACGCCGGCGGCGAGGCTCACCACGATCGCGTCGTCGCGCAGCGCCGGCGCGATCTCGCGCAGCAGGTCGGGCACCATGGCCGGCTTGACGCCCACGAGGATGATGCGCGCAGCGGCGACCGCCTCGGTGTTGCCGGCGGGGTTCTCGTCGAGCGCGATGCTGGTCACCCCGGCGAGGGATGCCAGGGCATCCGCCTTCTCTCGCGTGCGGTTGGTCGCGACGATCCCCCCGTCGACTGGGGCGCCGGACGCGACGACGCCCTGCAGGATCGCACCTCCCATCGAACCTGCTCCGAGGAAGGCGAGTGCGGGGAGGGAATCGGCCATGCCGCCCATCCTACGAGCGCATCCGGCGAGGCGCCGAGCCACCCGTGAGACGCGGGCGTCGCCGTCGTAGACTCGGGCCATGAGCGCATCCGGCGGCACCAAGGCGATCATCGCGGCTTTCCTTGCGAACCTGGGCATCGCCCTCGCGAAGTTCCTCGCGTGGGCGCTGTCCGGGTCGGCGTCGATGCTCGCCGAGGCGATCCACTCGGTGGCCGACTCGGGCAACCAGCTGCTCCTCATGCTCGGCAACCGCAGGGCCGCCCAGGAGGCGGACCGCTCGCACCCGTTCGGGTACGGCCGCGAACGGTACGTGTCGGCTTTCGTCGTGTCGATCATCCTGTTCTCGCTCGGTGGCCTGTTCGCGGTGTACGAGGGCGTGAACAAGATCGTCGACCCGCACGAGATCGACCAGACGTGGTGGTGGCTGCCGCTGGCGGTGCTGCTGGTCGCGATCGTGCTCGAGTCGATGTCGCTCCGCACCGCCGTGCGCGAGAGCAACGCCGTGCGCGAGCCCGGCCAGTCGTGGGTCTCGTTCATCCGCCGGTCGAAGGCTCCCGAGCTGCCCGTGGTGCTGCTCGAGGACACCGGTGCGCTCGTCGGCCTGACCTTCGCCCTGTTCGGGGTGGGCCTCACGCTGATCACCGGCGACCCGCTGTTCGATGCGCTGGGCACGCTGATGATCGGTCTGCTGCTGATCGCGATCGCGATCGTCCTGGCGATCGAGACGAAGAGCCTGCTCATCGGCGAGGGCGCGAGCCGCGCGGATCACGACCGCATCGTCGACGCCATCGTCGGTGGTCCCGACGTCGAGAAGCTGATCCACATCAAGACCCTCTACCTCGGTCCCGACGAGCTGATGGTCGCGGCGAAGATCGCCCTCACGTCCGACAAGACGGTGCGCGAGGCGGCCGCCGACATCGACGAGATCGAGAGCCGGATCCGGGATGCCGTTCCCGCCGCCCGCGTGATCTACCTCGAGCCCGACGTGTACCGGCCGGCGCTCGATCCCGAGCCCTCGACCGACGCGTTCGTCTTCCCGTCGTCGGACTGATCCTCTCGGCCGCTTCGGCCAGTCGGCCCATATGGCCGCCTCACCCCGCTCGATGCGACCAGATGGGACCTGCCGACGCCCGGAGGCTAGGCTCGCATCCATGACCGCCGCGGACCTCGATGCGATGCGTCGTGCCCTCGTGCTCGCCGCCGAGGCGGGTGCAGCCGGCGACGTGCCGGTGGGGGCAGTGGTACTGGATGCCCGCGGCGCCGTCATCGGCGAAGGGCGCAACCTCCGCCAGCAGACGCACGATCCGACCGCACACGCCGAGATCATCGCGCTGCGCGCTGCCGCCGAGAAGCACGGCGTGTGGAACCTCGAGCAGCACACCCTCGTGGTGACCCTCGAGCCGTGCATCATGTGTGCGGGCGCGATCCTGCAGGCCCGCATCGGCCGCGTCGTGTTCGGCGCCTGGGACGACAAGGCGGGCGCGGCGGGTTCGATGTACGACGTGCTGCGCGACCGGCGCCTGCCCTATCGCGCTGAGGTCGTCGGGGGCATCCGGGCCGACGAGGCGACGGCGCAGCTGCGGGCGTTCTTCGAGACACGGCGCTGAGCGGCACCCGCCGCATCCATCCGCCGCCCGGCGGAGCCGGGAACTCCCCCGTGAGAGGGATGATGAAGCGCCCGCGCGCCCGTAGCGTGAAGACATGGACAACAGCCCCGCACTCGTGATCATGCTGATGACGCTTCCGGCTCTGATCGGATCGGTGGTCGTGGCGGCGAACGCCAAGCGCATCAACGCCGCCGAGAAGAAGCGCCGCGCCGCCCGTGCTGGTGCGCATACGGTCGGCAAGTAATCTGTACCCATGCGCGTTCATGTGGCCGATCACCCGCTCATCACTCACAAGCTCACCGTGCTGCGGGATGAGAGGACCTCATCTCCGGTCTTCCGTCAGCTGACCGAGGAGCTGGTGACGCTGCTCGCCTACGAGGCGACGCGTGACGTCAAGGTCGAACCGATCGAGGTGAAGACCCCGGTCACGACGACGACGGGGGTGAAGATCGCCGAGCCGCGCCCGATCGTGGTGCCGATCCTGCGCGCGGGTCTCGGGATGCTCGAGGGCCTGGTCAAGCTGATCCCCACCGCCGAGGTCGGGTTCCTCGGCATGGTGCGCGACGAGGAGACCTTCGAGCCGACGACCTACGCCGAGCGACTGCCCGACGACCTCAGCGACCGGCAGTGCTTCGCCATCGATCCGATGCTCGCCACCGGCGGCTCGCTGGCCGCGGCGATCCAGTTCCTCTTCGATCGCGGTGCGAAGAACGTCACCGCGATCTGCCTGCTCGGCACCCCCGAGGGTGTCGCGGCGATCGAGAAGATGGTCGGCGACGCCGATGTGACCCTCGTGCTGGGCGCGCTGGACGAGCGCCTGAATGAGAAGGGCTACATCGTGCCCGGGCTCGGCGACGCCGGCGACCGCCTCTACGGCACGGTCTGACACGCGTCGGCGGTCACCGCGCCGGTCGACGCCACTGAGAGACCACATCCCGCATCCGAAACCGGTCGGGTGCGGGTTTCCCACGCGAGAAGTGGCTTCTCGCCTCAGACGGTGAGCACGTAGCCGCGTTCATCACCGAAGTGCTGGAATCCCGCACGGGCGAGGATCGGCGCGGAGGTGGCGATGCGACCCTTGACGAGCGCGGTCGTCGCGCCGAACTCCGCGCCGAGCCGCAGCCGTTCGGCCAGCACCGCTCGGTAGGCCCCTCTCCCCCGCGACTCGGAGAGGGTGGCAGCGCCCCAGAGGCGAACGAAGAGGCACGAAGGATGTCGTCGACAGCGTGCACGGCGTCGCCCATCACTCGCGGTCGGCGCCGACGAGATGCGCGAAGGCGCTCAAGCGCGCGACGCCCTCAGCAGTCCAGGGCAGGTCGTCGAGCAGTGCAGGCGAGTGCACCAGGTAGGCGACGCTCTTCGCCCGGGAGATGGCGACGTTGAGTCGATTCTGCAGCAGCAGGAACTCCGGCCCGCGCGGGGCGTCCCGTCCGCTGGACGCGGCGAGCGACGTGACCGACACGACCGCCTCCTTCCCCTGGAAGTTGTCGACGGTGCCGACGGCGACATCGCCGTATCCCGCCGCAGACAGCTCGTCGTGGACGAGCTGCTTCTGCGCGTTGTACGGAGCGACGACGATGATGTCGCGCTGCTCGAGCGGGCGTGGCGGGTCGTCGCGCATGCCGTCGACGTAGGTGCGGCCGATGAGACCGTGCACGATGCGCACCACCTCGGCGGCCTCCTCGGCCGACTGGGTGGAGTTGCCGCGATGGCGTATCGGCACGACGTGCAGGCCCGGCTCGACACCCTCGACGATGCGCCGCTCCGCTCCTGCAGCCGAGGCCAGCCGCCCCGCGTAGGACAGCTGCGAGACGGGCGCGGCGACGGCGGGATGCATGCGCCACGACTCGGCGAGGAAGTAGCCGTACCGCGGATCGATGACCGACGAGCCGTCCATCACCCAGCCGAGTGCCGACGTGTTCACCGGCTCGGGATGCGTGCCCTGACTGACCTGCGGCAGCTGCTGCGGGTCGCCGAGCAGCAGCAGCCGCTTCGCTCCCGCCGCGACCGCGATGGTGGAGGCGAGCGAGAACTGCCCGGCCTCGTCGATCACCAGCAGGTCCAGGCCGTTGCGCTCGACGCGCCGGGTGTTGCTGAAGTCCCACGCCGTTCCACCGACGACAGCCCCGTGGTGGGCGTGCTCGGCGAGGAAGGCGGCCATGCCGTCTTTGCGGATGACGGTGAACGCGGGCTCGGCGGCATCCGGATCCTTCGGGGCCTTCGCCACCTGCGCCGCCGGCACGCCGGCGGCCACGACGCGTTCGAGCAGATTCTCGACGATGGCGTGCGATTGCGCGACGACCCCGATGCGGTATCCGTGCTCGCGCACCAGCCGAGCGATCACGTGCGAGCCGGTGTAGGTCTTCCCGGTGCCGGGAGGGCCCTGCACCGCGAGATAGCTGTCGTCGAGGTCGAGCACGCTGCGGATGATCGCGTCGATGACGTCGCCGCTGCTCTCGACCGACGCAAGAGGGGATCCGGAGGTCGTGCGCGGCGGAATGCGACGCAGGATGTCGGTGGCGGCGTCGCTCGGGAAGTCCGGCGCCGCGTGATGCAGCGATGCCGCCCACTGCTCGATGGCGCCCTGCTGGGAGAGGACGTTCGGCGGCGCCGCCGGCGCGAGGGCGACGGGCAGCTCATCCCACACCTGGCCCTGCACGGTGCGCTCGCGCACCACGTAGCCGTCGTCGAGCACCTCGACGATCTCGACCTCGTGCGGCACGTGGATGACGCGCGAGGGCGCGGGCACGTCGAAGGGCGTGGGCACTGCGTAGAGCGCGAACGGGCGTCCGCCGACGTTCAGCGTGCTGCCCGGGGCGACCTCGCCGCGCAGGCGCACGAGCCTGGTCTGAGCTCGGCGACCCTCGTCGACAGCCCAGTCGCTGTCGACGCCACTGGAGCCCTCGTCGACGCGCAGCACGTCGCGGGTCGACTCCCAGATCGACACCGGCTCGCGCAGGCGCTGGAAGTGCCCCTGCCAGAAGCTCTTCGCCTCCCTCGGGTGGTAGTCGATCGCCGCGGCCGCGACCCGGTACGACGCCGCGGCCGACTCGTCATCCGCGCGGGTCGCCTCGGCCTGCAGCGCGAGTGACAGCGGTGAGGGCTCGTAGGCCCGGGTCTCGGGGTCGTCCGGCGGAGCGGGCACCACTCCGGCCTCTCTCGCGAGCGAGATCAGCCAGTCGCGCAGTCGCCTGGTCGACACGCAGTCGTAGCGGTTGTAGTCGGCGAGGTCATCGAGGATGGCCTGCGCCTCGGCATCCCGACCGGATGCCCGCAGCTCGCGCGCCTGCACGTATCGGACGATCGAGTCGTCGCCCTTCTGCACGTCGCTCGTGCGCACCTCGTCGCCCATGTAGAGCGGCTCGAGTCTCTTGATCGAGTACGAGCGCGATCCGATGCGCACCGAGCGCAGCACGATCGGGTACAGGTCGACGAAGACGCCCTCACGCAGCAGCCGGTCGACGTCAGCCTCTCCCGCCCCGTGCCGCGCCGCCATCGCGGCCAGATGCGATGTCTCGTACGGCGCGTAGTGATAGATGTGCATGTCGGGGTGCGTCTGCCGGCGCAGCTTCACGAACTCGAGGAAGTCGAGCAGCGCGGTCTTCTCGTCGGCGAAGGTGTGCGCCCACAGCGCCGAGTACTGCTCGGCGTTGTCTGTCCACCCGAACAGGTAGTCGATGCCCCATCGCGGGCTGTCACCGGGTGCGACGGCTTCGGTGTAGAGCGGGTCTCCCTCAAAGTCGAAGAACAGATCGCCGCGGCTGGGGCGGGGCATCATGCCGATGGCGTTCGCCGAGACGAGCTCGAAGGGCGGAGGAGCACCGGTCTCGGCCGGCGCCCCTGCCTGCAGCCGGGCCTGCGCGCGCAGCGCGCTGAAGGTGTCGGCGTTCATCCCGTCGGGCACGTCTGCGGCGTCGGCGAGATCGTCGATCGAGTGGATGCCCGCCGCGCGCAGCTTCTGCCGCTGCACGGGCCGCATGCGGGCGACCATCAGCAGGTCGCGGTGCGCCGCCACCTGCTCATCGCATGTCGCGCAGTGCCCGCACGCGGTGACCTGCAGGTCGCCGCGGTCGTCGCCCCAGGCCAGTGGCGCGCCCGCGGCACCGTCGGCGAGCCGGCGATCGGCGATCAGACTGCGCAGGCGAGCGCGGCGCACGTGGAACAGCGGAAGCAGATCGTCGACGCGGTGCGTGCTCGTCGTGCCGTCGCCGAGGATCAGGTCGACCTCGTCGGATCGAGGGATGCCGAGCCGATCGAGCTGATCGACATAGGCCCCGAGCTGCATCAGAGCGGTCGCGCGCGCCGTGCGGGCGAGCTTCGAGTCCTGCACACGCCAGCGCCCGGCGCTCTCCCCGGGAAGCGGCTCGTCGCGAGCGATGAAGTCGGCGAATCCGACGAACTCCGGGGTCGAGAACGCGGCCTGGAAGACCAATGACGCACCGGAGCGCAGGGCGCGCACGGTGGCGTCGACCGTGGCGGCCAGCTCGCCGGCATCCGCCGACGACACCTTCGGCAGCACCACCACGCCGGGACCGCCGTCGACGGACTCCCCCAGCTCGCCGATGTACCTCGCGAGGACCTTCTCCTCATGGCGGTCGCCTAGACGGGCTGCGCGTTCGAGCGTGGCGTCCTCGGGCTCTTCCACCGCGGGAACGCGACCGAGCTTCGCGTCGAGAGCCCGTGACCAGGCGAACTCGCACTCCGCCGCCAGCTTCAGGTCGCTGGCACTCCAGACGACCCGGTTCTCCGCTGCGATGACCCGCACGATGCCCCTCTCCCTTGCCTGCCTTCGACACTATCCGCAGGCTCGGACATCACCCGGCGCGGGTGCTCAGGGCGGTCCTCAGCGCCACCATCCGTCGGCGGGAGCGACGGGAAGATGCCGCTTGTGCCGGGATGCCCGGTACTTCTGCTCGATGATCCCGGCCGCGGCCGGGTCGATCTGCCTGCCCTCGAGGTAGTCGTCGATCTGCTCATAGGTGAGCCCCAGTTCGTCCTCGTCCGCGCGACCGGGCATGCCGTCGAGCAGGTCGGCGGTGGGCACCTTCATGTAAAGGTGCTCGGGGGCGCCGAGCTGTTTCAGCATCGCGCGTCCCTGACGCTTGTTGAGCCCGGCGAGCGGGACGAGGTCTGCGGCCCCGTCGCCGAACTTCGTGTAGAAGCCGGTCACCGCCTCGGCGGAATGATCGGTGCCGATCACGAGCAGTCCGTCGTGGCCGCCGAGTGCGTACTGCACCACCATCCGCAGCCGTGCCTTGATGTTGCCGCGGTTGAAGTCGGAGATGCTCTCGCCGAGGCCCTCCTCGAGGTCGCGTTCGAGCCCGTCGACGCCGTTCTGGATGTTGACCGTCACCGAGCGATCGGCTGCGATGAAGTCGATCGCGGATTCCGCGTCGGCGGCATCCGCCTGCACGCGGAACGGCAGACGCACCGCGAGGAACGTCGCCTCACCCCCGTCGGCTCGCACACGCTCCACGGCGAGCTGGGCGAGGCGGCCGGCGAGGGTGGAGTCCTGCCCGCCCGAGATGCCGAGCACGAAGCCCTTCGCGCCCGTGGCGCGCAGGTAGTCGACGAGGAATCCGATCCTCTTCTCGTTCTCTCCCGCGGGGTCGATGTCGGGCTTCACGCCCAGGTCTTCGATGATCTGCTGCTGCACGGTCATGGCGCCTCCTTCGTCGGTACCAGTCTCCCCCAGCTGAGAGGATGGGGACGTGAGACTTCTCGTCGCCGCCCTGGCATCCGAACTGCAGGCCTTCCCCGCTGAGCTTCCCGGCTTCGACCGCCTGGTCACCGGCCCGGGGAAGCTGATGGCCGCGTACGGCCTGACCCGCGCGCTCGACGCGACGCGCTACGACGAGATCGTCGTGGTCGGCACCGCCGGCGCGGTGGACGACTCCGTCGAGTCGGGGATCTACGACGTGAGCGCGGCGATCCAGCACGATGTGCAGGACCTCGACGGCGTGATCGGTCAGCACGTGTCACTGCCCTCGCGCGTCGAGACGGGTCGGGATGGCGTGACCATCGCCACGGGTGACATCTTCGTCGACGATGCCGATGCGGTCGCGAGAATCCGCGGGCTCGGCGGCGTGCTGGTCGACATGGAGACGTTCTCGTTCATCTGGGTGGCGCAGAAGTTCGACGTGCCGATCCGGGTGATGCGCATCGTGTCGGATCGTGCGCAGGACGGCGCGACCCAGGTGTGGGACGACGTCGTCGCGGCGTGCAGCGCGCAGCTCTGGGAGCACATGCGCCGCGAGTACTCGCTCTGATCAGACCGCGCGCCGCGGTGCGTCGATGACGCTGTGCCCGTCAGGAACGGTGCGGACGCGCAGCTGAGCGGGGATCTGCTCCTGCATCGCTTCGACGTGGCTGATCACCCCGACCGTGCGTCCGCCCTGACGCAGCTCGTCGAGGGTGCGCATCGCCGTCTCGAGCGTGTCGGCGTCGAGTGAGCCGAACCCCTCGTCGATGAAGAGCGTGTCGAGCCGGATGCCCCCGGCACGGGCCGTGACCACCTCGGCCAGTCCCAGCGCGAGCGCGAGCGACGACAGGAACGTCTCGCCGCCGGAGAGCGACTTGGCGGGTCTGGTCTGCCCGGTGAACGCGTCGAAGACGACGATCCCGAGGCCGGATGCTGCGCCGCGTGCGGCCAGCGCGTCGGAGTGGCGCAGCTGATAGCGACCGTCGGACATGTCGTGCAGTCGGAGGTTCGCGGCGGACACGATCTCTTCGAGTTCGGCGGCGAGCACGAAGGTCTCGAGGTTCATCTTGTGCGTGTTGCCCGAACGGCCGGCGAGAGCGTCGGCGAGCCCGCGGAGCACCTCGAACTCGGCTGCCTGCTCGGCCGACGCCGCATGGGCGTGCGCCGCGGAGTCGACGGTCGCGGAGAGGCTCTTCTGCACGCTGCGCGCGCGGCTGTCGGCGTCGACCGCACCCTGCCAGGCATCGCGAGCCTGCTGCGCCCGCTGCTCGGCGGGGGCGAGGTCGATCGGCTCTTCGGGGAGCATGCGCATCTCGAGGTCGAGCAGCAGCGCGCGCTCTTTCTTCACGTCGACCGCATAGGCGGTGATGCGCTCATCGAGAGCCGACAGCTCGGTCGCGCTGATCATCGCGTGCTGGGCTTCGGTGGCGTCGGCGAAGACGGACGCCTCGAGCGCCTCGGTGAGCTCGGCGCCGGCGGCATGGTCACGCCCGGCGGCGTCGGCGTGCGCTTCGATCGCCTCGGCCGCAGCCGTGGCGATCGCGATCTGCTCGTGCGCCTCGGCGACCCGGTCGGCGACCGTGTCGTGATCGCCGCGGGCACGTGCGATGGCCGCGTCGGCGTCGGCGATGCGCTGCTCGGCCAGGGAGAGCTCGGTGCGGGATGAGGCGAGAGCGTCGGATGCCTGCGCTCGGCGCTGCTCGAGGTCGGCGAGGCCGCGATGCAGGTCGTCGAGCCTGGCACTCAGCTCCCGAGAGCGAGCGACGTCGGCTTCGGCCGCATCGCGGGCGGCGACGGCGACGGCGAGTCGTGCACGCGCGTCGTCGGCGCCGAGCCCGCCGGAGCGCTCCCGCGCGGCGGCGAGCTCGGCAGTGCGCTCGGCGAGGGCACGCGATGCGGCGCGCTCTGCTGCCGCCACCGCGTCTCGCGCGATCTCGGCGGCCTCGATGTCGTCGGCCGACACGGGGTCGGCGTGCGCGGCCGGGGCCGGATGCGCGGTCGCGCCGCACACGGCACACGGCTCGCCGTCGACGAGTGCGCTCGCCAGTTCGCCGGCATACCCGTCGAGCCGGCGCCGCCGCAGGTGCGCGAGCTCGGCCTGAGCGCGGGTGTGCGCGTCGGATGCCGCGGACTCCGCAGCAGCGGCAGCGGCGACAGCCGCCCCCAGCCGCTCGACGTCGAGCGCGCCGGCGAGCTGCCTCTCGGCGAGTGCGACGCTCTGAGCCGCGCCGTCGAGCCGGTCCGCGCCGCGTCGGGCGAGGTCGTGCTCGGAGGTCAGCTCTCGGATCTGGGCGGGAAGCGCCTCGTGCTCGGCGTCGAGGGCGGCGAGAGCTGCGGATGCCGCGTCCACCGCGGTGCGCGCGGCTGTCAGCTGAGCGCCGCGTCGAGCGGCGCCCGCCTCGAGCTCGGCGGCCTGCTGCCAGGCGCCGCTCTCGCGCGTGCGCTCGGATGCGAGGTCGCGGTAGGCGGCGGCGCGCATCCGGTCGGGCGTCGCGCCGGGCGACGTCGGGTCTGCCCGCACGAGGCCGGCGGCGCTCGCGACGGCCGCCTCCTCCGCCTGCGCTGCCGCGGCTCGATCGACGGATGCCCTGGTCGCGGCGACGATGAGGGCGCGCAGCGCGTCGGCTGCGCGAGCACGATCACGCCGCGTCGTGGCATCCGCGATCTGGTCGGCCTGCGCGTCCAGCGCCGCCAGTGCCGAGCGGGCGCGATCGCGCTCGGTCTGCGCCTGACGCTGCTCTTTGAGCAGCGCGAGCGCGGCGTCCGCCGTGGCGAGCGCCTTCTCGGCGGCGGCGCGCTCGGTTCCGAGCTGCTCGACCCGGTAGTCGGCCCGTGCGATCGCACGACGAAGACGCTCGACCCTGGCATCCGTCGTATCCGCGACGGCCTCGGCGTCGTCACCCCACAGATCGGCGTCGCCGACGATCCGCTCGGCCTCGTCGAGTCGCGCGTCGACCATCGCCCTGCTGCCGCCGAGGGCCTGCTCGGCCTCGCGCCGACGCTCGTCGAACCGGGTCTGGTAGTCGGCGAACCGGTCGGTGCCGAACAGGCGTCGCAGCAGCGCCTGGCGTTCGCGGCTGTCGGCGAGCAGGAAGTCGGCGAACCGGTTCTGCGCCAGCAGGATCACCTGCAAGAACTGCTCCTGGGTGAGCTGGAGGATCTCGTTCAGCTCATTGGCGACGTCGACCGCGCGAGCCGCGCGTCCGACCCACCCGCCCTCCGTGAGCTCTTCGAGCGAGACCGCGGCCGCCTGCTTGGTGAGCCCTCCGCCACGCTTGGCCGGTCGCTGATACTCGGGCGAGCGCGTGACGCGATACCGGCCGGCGACCGTGCTGAACTCGACGACGACCTCGGTGATGTCGTCGGGTTCGCAGTGGTCGCTGCGCAGCCGCCTCTCGCCTCCCTTCTCGTAGCGGGGAACTCCGCCGTACAGCCCGAAGCAGACCGCGTCGAGGATGCTCGACTTGCCGGCGCCCGTCCGCCCCGCGATCAGGAAGATGCCGTCGTCGGCGAAAGCTTCGAAGTCGATGCTCTGGCGCTCGCGGAACGGCCCGAACCCCTCGATCTCGAGGCGATGCAGCTGCATCAGACGAGCGCCTCGGCACGCACCCGGTCATCGAGCACCTCGCGGATCAGCTCGGCTTCGCGGTCGGTCGCTCCCTGTCCAGCGCGCACGTGCTCGAGGAACGCCTCGATGCGGTCGGCGTCGCTGACCGCGGCGCGCAGTCGCTGCGTGTACGAGCGCTCGTGGGCGACATCCGCCCCCTCGGGCTGGTGCTGCACCAGCGCACAGAACGGGAACCGCTCGCGCAGCCGCCGCATCGGCTCGTGCTGCGGCACGGCGTCGGTGTAGACCGCGCACACCCAGTCATCGAAGTGACGGGCGGCGTTGTCGTCGCTGAGGATCTCGTCGAGCGGCCCGGTGAGCGTCACGAGGGCGCGCGGTACGGGCAGATCGAGCCATTCGACCGACGCGAGGCCGTGCGCGTCGAGGTCGACCAGCCACGAGCCGCGCTGCTTGTGCTGCTCGCCGAAGCTGTAGTGCAGCGGCGCGCCCGAGTAACGCACCCGGTCACTCAGCTGCTGGCGGCCGTGGATGTGCCCGAGGGCCACGTAATCGGGGCCGTCGAGGCCGGCCAGGGGCACCATGTCGAGACCGCCCTGGCGCACCTCGCGCTCGAGCCCTGCGGTCACCTCGACGCCCGCGGCAAAGCAATGTGCGACTGCGACCGATCGACCGGCGTTGATCGCCATGCCCTCGCGCACCAGATCCATGGCGTGCTGCATCACCTGCGCCTGAGTGCGCAGCGCGCGCTCGTCGTCGATCCAGTGCTGCCGCACGATCGCCGGCTCGAGATACGGGATGCCGAAGAAGTGCACCGGGCCGTGCTCGTCGTGCACGGTGACGGGGGTCGAGATCGCGAGCGGATCAGTGAGCACGTGGATGCCGTCGCGCAGCAGACGGGAGTGGAACCCCAGCCGGGCGGCTGAGTCGTGGTTGCCGCTCGTCATGACGACGGTGGCGCCGGTCTCATGCAGCGCCAGCAGCGCATCGTCGAGAAGCGTGTACGCGGATGCCGCCGGCGTGGCCGAATCGAACACATCGCCCGCGACGATAACCACGTCGACCGCGTGCTCACGCACCTGCGCGACCAGCGCGTCGAGCACCTCGGCCAGCGCCTCGAGCGTCGAATGCCCGTGGAACGTGCGGCCGATGTGCCAGTCGGAGGTGTGCAGGATGCGCATACCCACACGGTATGCGGGGCCTCCGACATCGCGTTCGAGGCGTGCCGCGCGGGGCTCACCCGCGCGGGCAGCCGGCCGCGAGTGTCGATCGGGTCAGCGTCGCCGAAGCAGATGCTGCTTGTCGGGGTGCGCGTCGAACCAGTCGGCGACGTACCAGCACACCGGGTCGATCAGGCGGTCGCCGCGCGCCTCGATCTGGGCGACAGCGCCCGCCACCACACGTGCGGCGTACCCGTGGCCACGATGCGTCGGGATCGTGAACGCGCGGGTCATCGCGACGGTCGTGCCATCGTCGCGGTAGTCCAGCACGCTCAGCAGCTCGCCGTCTCTCGTGAGCGCCCAGCGGGAGGCATCCGTCTCATCCAGGAACACGAAATCAGCGGCGTCGGGGGTTGAACTCACCCCACAACGTTACGTCGTATTTCGTCCGCTGGATTGTCACGTTTTGACATGGGACGTCTCGGTGGGAAATAATCGCCCCCATGACCACCAACGCAAGCCCTCTGTCCGCCCAGGAGGCGAACGGGACTGCCGGGATGATGATGCCCGGTCGCGTTGGCATGTGTTGCCGAATGTGTTGCTAAGGCGCAACCACCCAGTCCGACTCGCTGAATTCTCCTCGATCTGAGGGACGAGTCTCTGAGCGCCCACCCTTCGCGCTCATCACCCCACCGGCTCCGCCCGGTCATTCGTGCAACGCATCCCTCGGCTCACGCAAGGAACCATCATCATGTCGAACACCGCCCTCCTCGAGCGTCCCGTCACCGCCCCCGTCCGCGTCGTCTCGCCCACAGACGCCGCCGCCGACCTCCCGTCCGTCCGCTCGCCGCGCGGCTTTGCCCTCTACGTCGGCATCGACGAGATCAAGGCCGCATCCGCCGGGGTCAGCCTCCCCGTGCTCGTCGACGCACTGCGCCGCACGCTCGCGGAACTCGCTCCGACCGCCGAGACGCACGCCACCGTCGCCCTGGCTCCGCAGTCGGCCGGTGGTCGCGACCTCGACGTCGTGCGCCTCGCCCTGCACGAGCCCGGCGCCATCGCCCGTGCCAACGCCGCCGTCGAGGAGGAGAAGGACGAGGAATCGGGCGTCGTCGTCGACATCTCCCGCAAGCGCGTGCTGCTCGACGGCGAATCGGCCTCGTTCACGTACAAGGAGTTCGAGCTGCTGCAGTACCTGGTGCTGCGCGAAGGCCGCACCATCGAGCGCAGCGAGCTGGTCTCCGCCCTGTGGCAGGCATCCACCGACGAGGAGGCGCCCGGCGAGCGCACCATCGACGTGCACGTGCGTCGCCTGCGCGCCAAGCTCGGCCGCCACGAGGACATCGTGCGCACCGTGCGCGGTGTCGGCTACCGCTTCGACCGTCACGCCGACGTGTCGATCCGCTACGGCCACGGCACGCCTTCGCCCGACCGCTTCTGATCCACCTCTTCCGCCGTCGACCCTTTCGCCGAGACCCCCACTTGCCGCCGACACCCCCCCCCCCCCCCCGGATAAGACCGTACGCAGACAGGGGTGTCGGCAGCAGATGGGGGGGTGTCGCCGGCCAGAGAGACTCATCCCGGAGGAGATGTCAGGGACGGCACGTAGAGTTCCTGCATGACCCTGATGACGGATGCCGCCGCGCCCGCACCGGCGCGCGAGTCCGTCTATCGTCCGCCGCATCCGCTCCATCTCGGCCGCACGGTCGGGATGCTGCGACGTGGCGGCGGCGATCCCACGATGGTCATCGACGGCGGCCGGATCTGGATGGCCTTCCGGACGGATGCCGGGATCGCCACGCTCTGCCTTCGTCAGGGCTCCGACGGGATCCACGCTTCGGCCTGGGGCCCGGGTGCTGATGAGGCCATCGACGTCGTTCCGCGGCTGTGCGGCGCCGACGACGATGATGACGGTTTCGTCATCGGGCATCCGCAGCTCGAGGACGTGGCGCGGCGGCATCCGGGCATCCGGATGGCCCGCACCGACCGCGTCTTCGACGCCCTCGCATGCGCGATCATCGAGCAGAAGGTCACCGGCATGCAGGCGTTCGGCGCCTGGCGGTATCTCGTCACCCGCTTCGGCGAGCGCGCGCCCGGCCCGACGCCGCGACCCATGTTCGCCTCACCCTCGCATGAGGTGTGGCGGGGCATCCCGTCGTGGCAGTGGCACCGCGCGGCCGTCGAGCCGCCGCAGTCGCGCACGATCGTCGCCGCTGCACGCCGCGGCGCGAGCGTCGAGCGCGCGACGCTCCGCGCGATCGACGGGGCAGAGAGGGACCGAGTGCTGACGAGCCTGCCCGGGGTCGGCGTGTGGACCTCCGCCGAGACGCGCATCCGGGCCCTCGGCGACCCCGACGCCGTGAGCGTGGGCGACTACCACCTGGCGCACGAGGTCGGCTTCGCGCTCACCGGTCACCGCACCGATGACGACGGGATGCTCGAGCTGCTCGCCCCGTGGAGCGGGCATCGCCAGCGCATCGTCCGCCTGATCTGGGCGTCCGGGTCACGGGAGCCGCGCCGCGGCGCCCGCCTCGCCCCCGAGGATCACCGCGACCGCTGACGACGGTGCCGTCATCCGCGCCCTCCGGAAGGGGTGCCGGCGTGCCGCGGCACGGATGTCGGCGGACCGCACGAATGTCGGCGGAAACAAGCGGTTCGGACCGACATCCGTGATTCTCGCCGACATCTGCCCGGGACACCACACGGGGAGCGCGTCAGTAATACACGGCGAGGGGTCCGTGCGGGCCGTCGATCACCTGCACGGGCGTCTCGAACACGCGCGTGAGCACCTCGTCGGTCATGATCTCGGCGGGCGTGCCGAACTCGACGACCTGGCCGTCCTTCATGGCGCAGATGCGGTCGGCGTAGTGTCCGGCGAAGTTGATGTCGTGCAGCACGATCACGATCGTGCGGCCGAGCTCGTCGGCGGCGCGGCGCAGCTGCGCCATCATCGTGACGGCGTGCTTCATGTCGAGGTTGTTCAGCGGCTCGTCGAGCAGCACGACATCCGTGTCCTGCGCGAGCACCATCGCGACGTACGCCCGCTGACGCTGCCCACCCGACAGCTCGTCGAGGTAGCGATGCTCGAGCATCCCGAGATCGAGGAAATCGATCGAGCGGCTGATGACGTCCTCATCCGCCCTGGTCAGCCGCCCCTTCGAATGCGGGAAGCGGCCGAAGCCGACCAGCTGGCGCACCGTCAGCCGGGTCACGAAGTGGTTCTCCTGACGCAGGATCGACACGACCTTCGCGAGATCGGCCGACTTCGCCGACGCGACGTCGAGTCCCGCGATGGCGATCGATCCGGCATCCATCCCCATCAGCCGTCCGACCATCGTCAGCAGCGTCGACTTGCCCGCCCCGTTCGGTCCGATCAGCGCCGTGATGCCGCCCTCGGGGATGACGAGGTCGACGGGCCCGATCGCGACGTCGGTCGCATACTCGCGGCGAACCTTCTCGATGGTGATCACAGGCGTCCCTTCTTGAGGATGACGATGAGGAACACGACGCCGCCGACGAGCTCGATGATGATCGAGACGACGCCCTGCGCGTAGAACACGTTGCGCATCACGAAGTACGCGCCCGACAGGATGGTGAAGGCGGTCAGCGCGGCGATGGGGAACACCAGGCGGTGATCGTCCGATCCGGCGAACTGGTACGCGAGCGTCGCGACGAGGAACCCGAGGAAGGTCATCGGCCCGACCAGCGCCGTCGACGTCGCCATCAGCACGGCGACGAGGAAGAGCGTGATCATCAGCTCGCGCCGGTGGTTCACCCCGAGCGCGTTCGCGGTGTCGGCGCCGAGCGCCATCACGTTGAGCCGGCGGGCGCGCATCCACAGCAGGACGGATGCCACGACGCACAGCGGCACGGCGAGCGGGAGGTACGACGCGTCGGCGTTGGAGATGTTGCCGAACAGTCGCGCGGCGAGCACGTCGAACTCGCTGGGGGTGAGCAGCCGCTGCATGAAGGTGGCGATCGCCCCCAGCCCTCCGCCGATCACGATGCCGATCAGCAGCATGATCTGCAGGTTGGCGTAGCGTCCGGTGAGCAGCCAGCCGTAGAGCAGCATCGCGAGGGCCACCATGACGGCGATCTGGATGCCGAACTGCAGCAGCCCCTGCATGGCGACCAGGCCCGCGATGCCGAACAGGTAGACCGACGAGGTCTGCACGGCCCGGTACAGCGACTCGAATCCGAGGATCGACGGGGTGACGATCCGGTTCGTCGCGACGGTCTGGAAGCTCACGGTGGCCACCGCCTGGCAGACGGCGACGATGATCATCACGAGCACGTTCGTGAAGCGCAGCTCGGCGATGCGCCAGAAACCGTCCGTGCCGAACGGCATCGGGTTGTCCCAGGCGAGCAGTCCGATGCCGAATCCGACCGAGAGCACGACCAGGATCGTCAGCGCGATCAGATAGCGACGTCGGGCACGGGCATCCGCGAACCAGCCGGCGGCGGCGCGCATCGGCCTCTGCTGCGCGACGTTCGCCCGCCCGAGCAGGTCGACCCGCCTAAGCACGGCGACGCTGCCTGAGCAGGAGGAGCACGAACACGACCGCGCCGACGATGCCGAGAATCAGCGACACCGGCACCTCGAACGGCATCACGATGGTGCGACCGATCAGGTCGCAGAGCGTGACGATGCCGATGCCGAGCAGGCACACCCACGGCAGGTTGCTGCGCAGGTCGTCGCCGCGCAGCATCGAGACGATGTTGGGCACGATCAGGCCGAGGAAGGGCAGGTTGCCGACGACCACGGTGACGACGCCGGTGACGACGGCGATGAGTGCGGTGCCGAGAAGCATGATGCGGTCGTAGTCGAGCCCGACGTTCGTGGCGATCTCCTCGCCGAGACCGGCGACGGTCAGCCGATCGGCGACGACGAAGACGATCACGCCGACCACGGCGACGATCCACAGCATCTCGTACTGGCCGCGCAGCACCGAGGTGAAGCTGCCGGCGAACCAGACGCCCAGGCTCTGCAGCGTGTTGGTGGCCAGGGCGAGGTAGGTCGATACGGCTCCGACCACCGCGCCGAGCATGATGCCGACGATCGGCACGATGAGCGACGATCGCAGCGACACCCGCTTCAGGAAGAGGAAGAAGATCATCGTGCCGATGAACGCCGCGATGACGGCGCCCGCCATGCGCAGCGGCAGCGACGGCTGCGGCACGAGCACCATGACCGTGAGCAGGCCGAGGCCCGCCCATTCCGTGGTGCCGGTCGTGGTCGGCTCGACGAAGCGGTTCTGCGTGAGCAGCTGCATGACGAGCCCGGCCATGGCCATCGAGGCACCCGCGAGCACGAGGGCGATGGTGCGCGGGATGCGGGTGATCTGGAACATATCGGCGCCGTCGGGACTGCCGGAGATGTCGTAGACGCCGGTGAGCAGGGAGGCGACGAGCAGGGCGGCGACGACGAGGACACCGATCAGCAGCTTGCCGTCGAAGAGGCGCCCGCGGGTCGCCGCACCCGGGCGTGGGGCGGGAGCCGGGGCGGGCTCGGAGAGGGGACGTGTGCGTGTCATGGTGCGAGGGCGCGGTGGCATCCGGGATCGGCCGGACGCCACCGCGCTGATGTCACTTCGCGGACTTCTCGAGCGCGTCGGCGAAGTCGTTGAGGAAGGTCGTGTACGTCTGGATGCCCTCGTTGAGGTACGTGTCAGTGGGCATGTAGACGATCTGGTCGCTCCGGACAGCGGTGACGGATGCCAGCGCCTCGGAGTTCTCGAGGATCTCGGCCGCCTGCACGTAGTTCGGCTCCTGGTCGGCGAACACGGCATCGCGGTCCATGACGAGGATCCAGTCGGGGTCCGCCTTCGCGATCGCCTCGACCGAGATGTCGTCACCCTGATGGTCGTCGGTGGCGCCGTCGACCTCGAGCGCGGGGCTGAGACCCAGGATGTCGAAGATCGGACCGAGGGTGCGGCCGGCACTCGGGGCGATGTAGCCGATCTCGCCCCCGGACGTGGTGACGGCCATGACCGAGTCCGCGTCGTCGTAGGCGTCCTTGACGCGGGCCACAGCGGCGTCGAAGTCGTCGACGAGCTGCTGCGCCTCCTTCTGCTTTCCGAACACCTCGCCGAGCACGGTGACCTGACGCTTGAGCTCGTCATCGAAGGGCTCGCCCTCGCGGGGGTCGAGCTCGAGGATGGTCGCGTCGGGCACCAGGCTCGCGAGCTTGTCGTGGTGCTGCGTGAAGCGCTGACCGTTGATGATCAGGTCGGGTTCGACGGCGACGACCGACTCGAGGTCGGGTTCGTTGTGGCTGCCGAGGTCGATGATGCTCTCGTCGGTCTTGTATCCCACGGTCGTGGGCATGAGGGTGACCGCGCCGGCGGCGAGTTCGATGCCCCAGTCGCTGAGCGTCTGGAAGGTGCGGTTGTCGGTGGCGACGACAGACGTGGGCGGGGTGGCGATCTTGTGCGTGCCGTTGTTGTCCTCGACGGTGACCGTGCCGCTCGTGGGCGCGGCCTCGTCGGCTTCGGCAGCGGGGTCTGCGGCGCAGCCGGCGAGGGCGAGGACGCTGACGAGACCGAGTGCGGTTCCGCCGAGGATTCGGGGCACGGGCATGGAGAGCTCCTGTTCTGCGTGGGGTGATGCGCTGGCTGCGCGATGGTGAACTCACTGTCACCGCGACTTAGGTTAGCCTCACTTTATGAGCGATGTGAAATCAGGTTTCTCGATCCAACGCCAGGGACTCGATCTGCGCTTCCGTGCCGCGGCCCTCGCATCGCGCGAGTGGCTCGCCCCCGATTACGTGCGCGTCCGGCTGACCGGCGACCAGCTCGCCGGTTTCACATCGCTTGGCGCCGACGACCACATGCGCCTGTTCTTCGCATCCGAACCGACCGATTCGGATGACGAGCTGCGCGCCTCGCCGAGCCGCGAGTACACCCCGCTCGTGTGGGGTGAGGACTGGCTCGACGTCGAGTTCGCCGTGCACGGAGGCGAGGGCGTGGGCGCCCGGTGGGCGGCATCCGCTCCGATCGGCTCGTTCGTGGGCGTCGGCGGACCGCGCGGCTCTGCCGTGCTGACCGGTACGCCTGACTCGTGGCTGCTGGTCGGCGACGAGACCGCGATCCCGGCGATCCGGCGGTTCGCGGCGATGATCCCCGCCGATGCGCCGGCACGCATCGTCGTCGAGGTCGTCTCGGATGCCGACCAGGTCGAGATCGACGCGCCGGTAGCCGTCGAGTGGCTGCATCGCGGCAACGCGCTGGCGGGCTCATCGCTGATCGCCTTCCTCGACACCCTCGACGAGACGGATGCCGTGGGCGCCGACCCCTTCGTGTTCATCGCCGCCGAGCAGCAGATCGTCAAGCCGGGCCGCGCACTGCTCGCCCGCTGGGGCGTCGACGTGTCGAAGGCCGTTGTGAAGGGCTACTGGAAGCGCGACGAGGCGGAGTACCACGCCCCGCACTGAGCCGTGCCTGGCCCGTTCGGCGAGACGTGCTCTCCCCCGCCCGACGTCTGTTCGGAACATGCGGAGCCGACCGACCAGCGGCTCCACCTGGGGCGATCCACCGGCCTGAGAGCCGGCGAGCGCCGCCGCTGAAAGAATGATCCGGTGAGTCTGTTCGCCTTCGGCCCCTCCCGCGGCCCGCGCTGGCAGCTCGGCCTGCAGGCGGCTCTCGGGATCGCCGTGCCGATCGCCGTGATGACCGTGGTCGATCAGCCGATGCTGGGGTACATCGCCGCGTCGGGGGCATTCACCGTGCTGTTCGCCGGGACCCTGCCCGTGATCGAGCGGGCGCGGATGCTGCCGTTCGTGGGTGCCGCTCTCGTCATCTGTGCGGCGCTCGGGGCCGCGGTCGCGCACGATCCTCTACTGGTCAGCATCGGCATCGTGCTCGTCGCGAGTGTGAGCGCGGCCCTCGCCTTCGGCTTTCGGCTGGGCCCGCCCGGGCCCCTGTTCTTCGTGCTCGTGTTCGGCCTGTCGGCAACGGTGGTGCGATCCGCTCCGATCACGCCCGCCGGCTACGTCGCCGCGATCGCCGCCGGATGCGCGTTCTCGTATCTGATCGCGGTGTCGCCCCTGGCCCTGGCTCGGGTCGGCGCCCGTCGTGCCCACCCACTTCGGCAGCTCTTCCCTGGGCCGTCGTGGGATGCGGATGGCCGGATGCTGCTGCTGCGTGTCGTCCTCGTGAGCATGCTCGGCGTGGTCGTGAGTCTGTTCCTCGACCCCGCGCGGGCGTACTGGATCGTCGGAGCTGCGGTCGCGGTGATCGGGATCGCGTCGAGCAGACGGGCGGCGCTGCAGCGTGCGACGCACCGGTTGCTGGGAACGATCGCGGGCGCCGGAGTCTATGCGCTGCTGGCGCTGCTGCACCCGAGCGGTCTGTGGCTGGCGGCGCTGCTGGGCGTGTTGCAGTTCTCGATCGAGCTGGTGGTCGTGCGTCACTACGCCCTGGCGCTGACGCTCATCACCCCGCTGGTGCTGCTTCTTCTCGGCGCGGCCACGGGAAGCACGGGCGACATGTCCATCGCGATGGAACGCGTTGTCGATACTCTGGCGGGCGCCGCGCTTGGCGCGCTCTCTGGCCTGCTGCACCCCCGCTCTGATCCGTCGCGCGCTGCTCACCCCGCCCCTGCCTGACCGCCCGTGCTCCAAGTGGAACCGCTGCTCCTTCCGGTATGAGTTTCTGCCGCTCAACCGCGGATCAGGCGACACGAACTCATACCGGAGCGAGAAGCGGTTCCGGGGGCGGGGGGTCAGCGCATCAGGACGCTGCGACAGGCCAGGTGCAGAGCGAGCCGCGCATCCGGATCCCGCATGTCGATGCCGAGCAGCTCCTGCGCGCGGCGTATGCGCACCGCGACGGTGTTGCGGTGCAGGCCGAGGGCGATGGCGGTCGCCGCGATGCCCGACTCGTGGTCGAGATACGCGGCGAGCGTGGTCAGCAGCTCACCCGTTCCCTCCCGAAGCGGGGCGAGCAGCGACTCCGCAGCCGGCACGAAGGTGTCGTTGCCGGTCCACGCGAGAAGCAGCTGCTCGAGGCCGAGGCTGTCGACCCGCACGAACCAGCCTGCTGCCGAGCGCGCGGCGGCGATCTTCGCCGCGTCTGCGGCTTCGTCGAGCGTGGCGCCCAATCCCGCAGGGCCGGGTTGCAGCGAGCCGACGCCGGTCGCGACGGCGAAATCACGTAGAGCCTCCGCATGCAGCTCGCGCAGCGCAGCGACCGCGCGCTCGACCTTCTCTGCGCTGGGCTGCTGCGCGAAGGTCAGCCACCCGCTCACTCCGCTTCCGGCTGAGGTCGCGTGCGATTCGGCGTCGATCGATCCGAGACCGGAGCGCAGCGATCGCAGCAGCGAGAATGCGTCGACCCGTCCCCGGGCCGTCATGTGGAAGGCCAGATGATGGCCCTGGGTGCGCCATCCCCGTTCGGACATCCGTCGATCGACGTCGTCGTCGGCAGCACCCCTCAGGTCGGTGAAGTCACGCAGCAGCGCCGACGACACGGCGACCTCGTTGATCGCGGCCACCTCGTCGATGAGGATGCGAGCGGCGACGGCCGGCATGGCGACCTGGGCTGCGACCGAGAGTGCCTGCAGCTGCGGTTCCCCGATCCCGTCGCCGAAGAGCACGAGGCGCAGCCCCGTCCGTGCGGGACTGTCGACACGCACGGATGCGGCCGCTGCGTGCTCGGTGCGGGCGAGGTCCGCCCACGATTCGAAGCCGATACCCGCATGCAGGTCTGGGCTGAGATGCCCTCCCGCCTCGAGGACGACTCCCGCGCGGTCGACGAGGGCGACCCCGGTGCTGAGGTTCGCGGCGATGTGCCGCAGCAGGTCCCCGAGATCCTGCGCGGAGTACTCGAACGACTGGGCGACCTTCCGCACCTGCCCCAGGGTGAGCGCGTCACGGGCCTCGATGAGCATCCAGCAGGCCTTCGCCAGCTGGATGGGGCGCGCGACGTCGAGCAGCGCGAGTCGGAGGCGGTTGGCGAGTCGACGGGCGCCCGGGTCGATCGCCGCCGCGCCCGGCACGGCGAGACCGGAGTACCCGCGGTCGCGCACGCGGCGGAGCAGCGCATCCTGCTGCCACGTCGTGCGCGGGATGCCGGAAGTGAGCACCGCGAGTCGGTGCTGCACGGGGTCGGCGAGGTCGGATTCGTCGTTCTCGATCACGACGGCATCCCACTCGACATCCTCCGGTCCGGCCACGAGCGTCAGACCGCCGTTGTCGGGGTAGGAGAGCAGAGCGCTCAGTCGCAGGGGGCTGCTCATGCCACGTCCAGCTCATCCAGGCCGTAGGCCGAGGGCGTGACGCGGCGCAGCCGGTCGGGGCGCGCGTGCCACCACGACGGAGCCGGAATCGCGAGAACGGCGACGTGGCGTGCGAGGGTGAGCTCGGTGACCTCGAGCACGTCGCGCGAGATCGCATCGACGACGACGATCACGGTGGGTGCCGCGGCGACCACCCGACCGTCGCTGAGCACCGCGAGAGTCTCGGACCGGGTGATCACGCGGTGGACCCCGCCGTCGACGCCCATGATCTCGACGGCGCTCACGGACGGATCCGCGACGAGGGATGCTGTGGAGAGGATGCGCCCTTCGGTCACGAGCTGCGCACCCAGGGCGTCCGCGAGCTCGACCAGGGACCGATCCGATGTGGCCACGAACGCGCGACCGACGCGAAGGGTGTGAGCGAGGTGACCGACGATGGCGTGCTCGCGCAGATCCCCGACCGTGAATCCCGCGAACACGGCGCACCCCGCACCGCCTGCCTGGATGATGGCGGCACGCGCCACGCGCTCGGCGTCGATCCCCCGAGTCGCCTCGACGACCGCGACACCCCCGCCTCCGGTGTCGCATGCCACGATGACCCCGGGCAGCCCGTCGACGAACAACGACATCTGGTCGAGCCCCGGCACCGCACGGCCCGTGCAGTCGGCGTCGACCACGATGTGCGAATCCGCCAGCATCAGGGGCGCCAGGCCGTTCATGCCGCCGCCTTCCAGCGAGCAGACCGCGGGTATCTCGTGACCCATCCAGCGCTCGACCGCCCTGAGCACCGGAGCGAACGGCTCGCTGCCGGGCATCCGCTCGCCCAGCAGGATCGTGGATCCGACGAATGCCACGCCGAGGCACGGCGTCGCCGGATCGAGCGACTCCGGTGCCGCGACCTGGAGCGGCCAGGTGGCCGACCCGGCGAGGATGAGCTCGAGCATGGTGGTCGATCCCCCACCGCCCGAGCCGAACAGCGCGTAACCACGCGCGAGCGCGGTCAGATCGTCACGCCCGAGCAGGCTCACCATGATTCCAGATTACGGCTCCGCCAGCTCCTCGACGGCGACGAACTCCTCGGTGATGCCGAAGGCAGACGGCCCGAAGGCAGCCAGCGCTTCCGGAGTGCGCATCATCGCCGGAGTCGAGATCCCGAGCACCCGCACCCGCTGCCCGTACCGCAGCCCCTCGGTGGTGATCGGCTCCGCCGTCTCCTGGTCCACGATGCAGATGAGATCGGGGACGATCGCGACGAGCCGGCCCCCTCGGTGAGCGGTGAGGTTCTCGTTCTGGAACGCGACCTCGAGCGGGTCGCCCTCATCGCCGAGCGGGGCGATCACAGCCCGTCCCTTCGCGAAACCCTCGGTCGTGCGCCGCTCGACATCGACCACCTTGCCGACGAACAGCTCGCGCATGTGCGGGTAGAGAGTGGAAGCCAGCGCGGCGGAGATCGCATCGAAGGGGGAACGATGCTGCTCACGCGCCAAGCGGATCGCCCGGCCGAGCGCGAGCGCCATTGAGATGGTGCGGGGCACGGCCGTGCGACGCACGTCGGCGCCGGTCATCGCGTACTCGGCGATGTGGCCCACACCGCCGAGGCGGATCGTGATCCCGCGGGCGAGCCACTCCATCTGGCGATCATCGTCACCGGTGTCGATGATGACGCGCTCACCGCGCTCCCCGGCGAGGGCGAGAGGCGAGCCGTGCACGCCGTAGACGGCGAACGTCTCCATCGACAGCTCGGGAAACGCGCGACCCATCCCGTCGGCATCGACCACGGGCAGGCCCGTCTCGGCCGCGACGATCAGCGGGATCATCGAGTTGATGCCTCCGCACTCGATGGGCATGGTCGCGTCGGCCTTGCGCCCGAGGTGGTCTTCGAGGGTGCGCAGGGCGAGTGTGGGCTCGGTGCCGGCGGGGATCTTCTCGACCATGACCGTGGGCGCACCCATCTGCGCCGTGGGGATGACGAACATTTCGTCGGGCAGCTCATCCGGATCGAGGATGGTGATCGCTCCGTCACCGAGCACGCGCTCGACGAGCATCTTCCCGATGTAGGGGTCTCCTCCCCCACCCGTGCCCAGCAGGGTGGCCCCGCGCGCGAGGTCGGGGAGGTCATCGGCGGTCAGCTGCCAGCTCATCTGGGTTCGTTTCCTTCGCTCAGGACACCGAACTCCGTCTCGGTGCCGCCAGTGGAGATGGTGCCGTCGAAGCGGTGGGCGCGCATGTCGTAGCCGAAGTAGCCCGGCCCCACCATGGCGAGCGCGGCTGCCGAGTGCCACCGCTCATCGGCCGGCGCTGCGGCCACGCGGACGCGCTGCCCGTAACGCAGGGCCTCCGTGGTCACCGGCTCACCCGATTCTCCGTCGAGAACCATGATGAGGTCCGGCGTGGTCACCAGCACCTGTCCGTCCTGCTCGGCGACGAGGTGCTCGTTCTGGAACTGCAGCGTGATCGACGTGTCACCAGCCCCGTCGATCCGGGCCCGTCCGCGTGCGAATCCCGTGGTGGTCGCCCGCTGCACGTCGACGACCTTGCCGTCGATCAGCTCTCGGCCGTGCAGCAGTGCGACAGCCGCGGCGACGGGGTCGGTCTTCGAGTCGCGGGCTCTGGCAATGGCCTCACCGATCTCGATGCAGCGCGACAGCGAATCGGCCACGAGCGACTCCCGCGCCTGCACGCCCGACATCGAGAAGCCCGAGATCATCACCGAGCATCCCATCTCAACACAGGCGACCCGGGCGATGCGCTCGGTCCACGAGTTGTCGACGGTCTGCAGGACCCCCGTGTTGCCCTTCTCGTCGCTGAATGCGAGTGGAGAGGCTGTCACACCGTGGAGGGTGGGCAGCACCATCTGGAGCTCGGGGAACGCGCGGCCCATGCCGTCGGCGTCGATGAGCGGCAACCCGAGCGCCGCGGCCGCGGCGATCGGGATGGTGGAGTTCACGCCGCCGACCTCGGCGCACGCGATGTGGGTGACGGGTCGGCCGAGGTGCACGCCGAGCGCCCGGACCGGCTCGACGACCTCGTCCAGGCTGGGCAGCTTCTCGACCATCACGGTCGGCGCGCCCATCATGGCGACGAACAGCACGAGCGCATCATCCGGCACCTCGTCGAGGCCCACGACGGTGACATCCGTGTCGGCAAGCGCCTGCCGGGCCAGCAGAGCTCCGATGTACGGGTCACCGCCGCCGCCCGTGCCGAGCACCGCCGCACCGCGGGCGAGCCCGTCGATGTGCTCGGCGGTGATGGTCCAGCTCATCTCACGCCTCCATGTCGAGGTCGCCGACAGCCTTCGCGCGGATGCGCGTGGCGTTGCCGGGCAGATACGGGATCGGCACCTCGTCGAAGTCGATGATCGAGACGGTCGAGGGACGGGCGCCCGCGGCGATCGCCCTGTCGACAGCTTCGGAGCGCACCGCGGCGATCGTCTCGTCGCGCCGACCGGGCTCGATCGCGTACACCTTGTCGATCTCACCGCCGACCTGGGCGATCGATGCGCCGATCGCGTTCGCCACCGCGTAATTCTCGGGGCGGTGCACGGTGCCGAACATGGGCAGCTCATCCGGCAGCAGGATCGACCCGCCGCCCACGGCGACCACCGCGATCGGCTCGGGTGAGGTGCGCATCCGATCCACTGCCTCCGAGACGCGCTCGGCGATGCGCTGCAGGACACGGTCGACGAAGGCGGGGTCGAGGTGCGCGACCTTCGTCGCGTCGCCGATGTCGGCGCGGCCGGCGGCCACGGCGATGTCCGTGGCTGTGAGGGTGCTGCCTCCGAACACGAGCGCGTCGGTGGTGAGCCGGTAGCCGACCGATGCCGGACCGACCTCGGCGGTCTCCTCGTCGACGATGCTGCCCCCGCCGATGCCGAGCGAGAGCACATCGGGCATCCGGAAATTGGTGCGGATGCCCGCGACCTTGACCTCATTGGCCGTCTCGCGCGGGAATCCGTTGATCAGAAGGCCGATGTCGGCGGTGGTGCCGCCCACATCGATCACCGCGCAGTCGACCAGTCCGCTCGTCGCGGCCGCACCGCGCATGGAGTTGGTCGGGCCCGAAGCGAAGGTGGCCACCGGGTATCGGCGCACGTACTCGTCGTCCATCAGGGTGCCGTCGTTCTGGCTGAGGAAGATGGGGGCTTCGATCCCCTGCGCGCGCACTGCCGAGGTGAGCCCGTCGACGATCTCCGAGGCGAGCTCCCGCAGCGCAGCGTTGATGATCGTGGCGTTCTCGCGTTCGAGCAGGCCGATCCGGCCGATCTCGTGCGAGAGCGAGATCGCGACGCCGTCGCCCAGGACCGAGCCGATGATCTCCGCCGCCTGGATCTCGAGGTCGTGGTTGACGGGGCTGAAGACCGATGAGACCGCCACGGAGCGGATGCCGTTGGCCTTCATGTCCTCGGCATGCGCGCGCAACTCATCGGGGTCGAGCGGCGAGATGGGCCGGCCGTCGAACTCGTAGCCGCCGTGCGCCAGGTAGCTGCGGGCGTGAGTGGCCTCGACGAGCGCCTCCGGCCAGTCGACCAGCGGCGGCAGGGCACGCGTCGCGGGAAGCCCGAGACGCAGCGCCGCGGTCGGTGCGAGTCGGCTGGCCTGGACCAGAGCGTTGATGAAGTGGGTGGTGCCGATCATCACCGCGTCGATGTCGGGACCGTCGAACGGATGCGCGGCGCGCAGCTCTTCGATCGCCTGCACGATGCCGCTCGTGACGTCTCCCGTGGTCGAGTGCTTGACTCCCGCCAGCGTGCGCGTGCCCGCCATGAGTACTGCGTCGGTGTTCGTGCCGCCGACGTCGATGCCGATGTGCATGGTTCTCGCTTTCTGTGTGGAGGCCGCGCTCAGGCGCTGACGGGCTCGGAGTCGGGTGCGGGGGCCTGTCGAGTGGTCGCGACGCCGACGCCGCGGACGAGACCGAGCTTGCCGGCCAGGACGTAGAGCACCATCGAGAGGAAGAGGCTGAGCAGAGACGGGATGCCCCAGGTCACGAAGTACCCGACCAGCGACGACACCAGCCACACGACGATGGTGGTCGGAACGAGACGCGGCGCGGTCGCGGGGAGCGTCCCGGCCTCGCGACTGGTGTCGAGATCAGCGCGCCAGCGGCGCACGAAGTAGTACTCGGCGACCATGATCCCCGCGATGGGAGGGAAAGCCACGCTCAGCACGATGAGGAAGGAGGTGAACTGCCCGAGGATTCCGACGGCGGCGAGGATCGAGCCGACGATGCCGAGCACGATGGTCGTCGTGACGCGGTGCAGGTTGCGGCCGAACGCCGTGGAGATGAAGTTGACCAGTCCCAGCGTCGACGAGTACAGGTTCCAGTCGTTGATCTTCAGCGTGCCGGTGAGCACGATGAACAGGCCGATGAGGCCGACGGATGAGGTGACGATCGCGACGATGTCGCCGGTGCCGGCGGCGTGGGCGAGCAGAACTCCCGCCAGTCCGATCACGAACTCGCCGAGGGTGACCCCGACCACGGTCTGCTTGACCACGTCGGCGCGGGAGCGGTTGAAGCGGGTCATGTCGCCGGTGATGATCGCGCCGACGATCAGGCCACCGGCGACGATGCCGGTGCCCGCCCACACGCTCATGGAGGGACCGGGGGCCGGGCTGGTCAGCAGCTCGCCGATGTCGTGACGGCTGAGTTCGCTGATCACCGACCAGCCGACCAGGATCAGGAACAGCGGCACGGTGACGTTGGCGAGCCACTGCATCCCGACGAAGCCGAAGGCGACGATCGCCGTCACCGCGAGGCCGAAGATGAGACTCCACGCCCACACCGGCAGGGCACCCGGCATGAGCGCATCGAGCGACTGCGCCGAGATCGCCGACTGGATGCCGAACCACCCGATCAGGCTGATGCCGATCGCGAGTCCGACGAGCGAGGCGCCGATCTCGCCGAAGCCGGTCCATCGCGCCAGCAGGGCGGTGTTCAAGCCCTCGCGCTGGCCGATGAAGCCGACGACGCACATGACCACCTCGAGGATGATCGAGCCGAAGAGGAAGGCGAGGGCGGCCTCGCCGAAGGTCATGCTGAAGCCGAGCGTCGCTCCGAGCAGGAACTGCGAGAGCGCCGACACCTGGCCGAAACGCTGGATGGCGATGCCGAACCAGGGCTTGCGTGCGTCGGGTGTGACTCGGGAGAGCGCGAAATCATCGGGGTGCGCCGTGCGTGCCATGAGGGGTCCTTCGAGAGGAGGGAACGGGTTGTGGCAACAGTAACCACGCCCTCCGGGCCCATGACATGTGCGATCAGCACGAGAATCGCGTCACCAAGTGCACTCTGCACTGCCCACTCGCTCCCTCACCCACAACCACCCCTCGCTCCGGTATGAGTTTGTGCCGCCTGAACGCGAAGCAGGCGGCACGAACTCATACCGGAGCGAGAAGCGGTTCCGGGGTTGGGGGGTGGGAGGGGCGTCAGCGCAGCGCGTGCTCCGCCACGAAGGCCCGCAGTGCCTGCTCGTCGTCGGCCATCTCGGTCACACGCTGCGGGGCGGCGAGCATCTCGCGCAGTTCGGGCGAGAAATCCAGTTCGACGCCGATCGCCTCGGTGATGGTCTCGGCGAACTTCTGCGGCTTCGCGGTCTCTAGAACGAGCATCGGCACCTCCGACTCGACGTGCTCGCGAGCGACTTTCACGCCGTCGGCGGTGTGCGGGTCGATGATCTCGCCGGTCTCGTCGTACACCGAGCGGATCGTGGCGAGCCGGTCGGCGTGGGTCGAGGTGCCGCTGACGATGCCGAACTCGCTCTCGAAGCGAGGCTGCTCCGCCGAGAAGTCGATGGCGCCGACGGCGTCGAGAGCGTCCCACGCCGCGACGACCCGGGCAGGGTCGCGATCGACGAGCTCGAAGATGAAGCGCTCGAGGTTCGACGCCTTCGAGATGTCCATCGACGGGCTCGACGTGGCGTGCGTGTCGGCGGCCGAGCGCGGGCGGTAGACGCCCGTGCGGAAGAACTCGTCGAGCACGTTGTTCTCGTTCGCGGCGAGCACGAGGCGGCGGATCGGCACGCCCATGCCCTTCGCGAAGAAGCCCGACAGGATGTTGCCGAAGTTGCCCGACGGCACCGTGAACGAGACCTCGAATCCGGGGCGGAACTCGGGCTCGACGGCATCCGTCACCCGCAGCCACGCCCAGAAGTAGTAGACGACCTGCGCGGCGATGCGGCCCAGGTTGATCGAGTTGACCGCGCCGAGATTCTGCGCGCGCTTGAACTCGAGGTCGCCCGCGAGCCTCTTGACGAGGTTCTGGCAGTCGTCGAACACCCCGTCGACGGCGATGTTGTGCACGTTCTCGTCCTGCAGCGAGTACATCTGCGCGCGCTGGAACGAGCTCATCCGGCCCTGCGGCGAGAGCATGAACACCGACACGCGCTCCTTGCCGCGCAGCGCGTGCTCCGCCGCCGATCCGGTGTCACCCGAGGTGGCGCCGACGATGTTCAGCACGCGGTCCTTCTTCTCGAGCACGTACTCCAGCACCTGCCCGAGGAACTGCATCGCCATGTCCTTGAACGCGAGCGTCGGGCCCTCGGAGAGGCCGACGAGCGTGAGACCGCCGCCGATCGATCGCAGCGGCACCACCGCATCCGGGAAGTCCGCGTACGCCGCCGCCGTCATCCGCGCGAGGTCGTCGCGGGGGATGTCGGTCGCGAACAGCGAGAGCACCTCGGTCGCGAGCTGCGGGTAGGTGAGCGCGCGCCAGCGTTCGAGCGTCTCCGCGTCGACCTGCGGCAGCCGCTCGGGCACCGCCAGCCCGCCGTCGGGCGCGAGCCCCTCGAGCAGCGTCTCACTGAACGGCTGCGGCTGCATGCCGCCGCGGGTGGAGATGTACAGCACGAGGGCTCCTCGGGTCGTCGGGGTCTCCATTCTCGCAGGATCGCCACGACGGCGAGGCCGGATGACGCCTGTCGCGCATCGACCCGCAGCAGCCGGCGTGCACTCAGTCGAGCAGATGTCGCAGGTAGCGATCCGGATCGCCGAGGAACGACCTCCAGTGCCGCACCAGCTCGAGCTCCTCCCACGTCGTCTCGCGCAGACCCCACTCGCCGACCTCGAGGATCGTCGCGCCCGGCAGCGACGCGAGCACCGGAGAGTGCGTGGCGCAGAGCACCTGCCCGCCATCATCGGCGATGCGCCTCAGCACCGAGATCAGAGTGAGGGTCGAGGCGAACGACAGCGCGGCCTCGGGCTCGTCGAGGCAGTAGAACCCGGGCGAATCGAATCGAGTGTCGAGAAGGGCGAGGAACGACTCGCCATGACTCATCTCATGGAAGGACGCGTCCGGACCCGAAGACGGGTTCTGCTCGAGGTAGGTGTAGAACGAGTGCATCGTCTCGGCACGCAGGAAGAACCCCCACTGACTCGCGCCGATGCCGCGCTCGAGCCGCAGCCAGTCCGACAGCGGCGACTCGGTGGGTCGAGTGCTGTGACGGGCGTAACGCGACCCGCCCTCGGGCGACAGCCCGTACGCCAGCGCGATGCCCTCCACGATCGTCGACTTGCCGCTGCCGTTCTCGCCGACGAGAAACGTCACGCCGGGCGAGAACCGCACCCCGTCGCGCAGCAGCTGCGCGACCGCCGGGATGGTCGTCGGCCACCGGTCGCTGCTCTCGGGTGCGTCGTCGTTCGCACTCACGGTGCAGACCGGATGCCTGCGCCGCATCCACCCCGTCTCGCCGTTCACCCCCATGGGCAGACCCTATCTCGGGCTGCCCCGGTCAGCGCGCCGATGCCGCCGCGCACGTATCCGGATGCCAGGCTGTACCGCACGACATGCCGGTCATCGTCGCCCCGGACGCGGACGCGGCACAGGCTGCCATCGACAGGGAGTGATCGAGTGCGAATGAGAAGACCGCTCCGCCTGCGCGGCACGGGCATCGGAACGGCGGCGCGCGGCGCGGTCAGCCGCGCCCGGCTGCTCTTCGCGGCGAAGACCGCCCTCGCGGTCGGCATCGCATGGACCATCGCGCCGCACATGCCCGGCGTCGCGGACGAGTACCCCTACTACGCACCGTTCGGCGCGCTGATCAGCATGTACCCGACGCTGATGTCGTCGGCGAAGACCGGCCTGCAGACGCTCCTCGGTCTGGGGGCGGGCATCGCGCTGGCCACGCTGGTGCTGATGACCGTCGGACCGAGCGTGTGGTCGATCGCCGCGGTGGTGGGCGTCGGCGTGATCGTGTCGGGCACCGGCTGGTTCGGCGCGGGCCGCGAGTACATCCCGATGGCGGCGCTGTTCGTGCTGATCATCGGCGGAGCGGATGCCGAGGACTACTCCTTCGGCTACGTCACCCAGACCGCCGTGGGCGTGATCGTCGGTCTGCTGGTGAACGCGATCATCCCGCCGGCGCCGCTGGTGTCGGAGGCCGCCGCGCGGATCGACGCGTTCCAGCAGCGCCTGGCGGCTCACCTCGACGACATCGCGGCGGCGCTGACCGAGGAGTGGCCGCCGGAGCGCGACGGGTGGATGCAGGATGCCGGCGCGCTCGCCGAGACCAGCCGCTCACTGCGCGACGCGCTGATCGAAGCGGACGAGAGCCGGCGCGGCAACCCGCGCGCGTGGCACGGACGCGGAGACACCAGCGAGGAGCACGCCCGACTCGAGACGCTGGTCGAGGTGGCGCACCAGATCCGCGACGTCTCGGGGTGTCTCAGCGACACGATCAACGATCGTCCCTCGGCTTTCCCGCTCGACCCGGCTCTCGTCGATCCCCTCGCCGCCGCCTGCCAGGCGGTCGCCGATCTGCTCGGCGGGGAGGACGAGGACGTCGAGCAGCTGCACGCGCATGCGGCCGAGGCGGTCGACGTCCTGCTGCGGGCGGTGCACGCGAGATCGGTCGAGACGGATGCCGTCGCCGGCCCCGGCGTGCTCAGCGCGATGCACCTGCAGCGCATCCTCAGCATGCTCGAGCCGGTGCTCGACCCGGAGCCGGACGACGGGGAGAGCGCGCAGGCGTCGAGCTCGGAGTGATGCCGTGTGTTACCCCGAACGCCGTCGTGTGACAACCCCGTAGCCACGCGGAGGTCACCATCGTAGGTTCTTCTCAACAGCAATGACCTCGAGGCGCTTCGCCGGAAGGCAGTCGAGTCAGGAGTCCTCATGTCTGCCGCAACCAGATCCACCGGGCGGTGCCCCGCTCCCCCGGTCGAGCCGACCGCGCAGCCGCAGTGCGCCGAGCCCCGGTACGAGCTCGTCGACATCGATCGCTACGAGGTGTCCCTCGACGGCCCCGTCGGCTACGTCGAGGTGATCCCGCCCCTGTTCATCTGCTATTCGGGGCACCCCTACCCGGCGGCGATCGAGGTGGCGCAGGTCTTCGACTTCGAACAGGCTGTGCGCCGCGTGCACGAGGCGGCCGCGCACACGCGCGGCGCCGGCGACCACGGACGTTTCGCGGCATGACCGTCGACGTGTGGCCCGGATCCGCCCATCCGCTCGGTGCGACCTTCGACGGTCAGGGCACGAATTTCGCCCTGTTCAGCGAGCGCGCCGAGCGGGTCGAGCTGTGCCTGTTCGACGACGACGGCGAGGAGACCTGCGTCGACCTCGTCGAGGTCGACGCCTACGTCTGGCACGGCTACCTGCCCTCTGTTCAGCCTGGGCAGCTGTACGGCTACCGTGTGCACGGACCGTACGACCCCGCCAACGGAAAGCGGTTCAACCCGAGCAAGCTCCTGCTCGACCCGTACGCGAAGGCCGTCGCCGGGCAGGTCGAGTGGGGCCAGGCCGCGTTCTCCTACGACTTCGGCGACCCCGACTCGCACAACGAGGACGACTCGGCGGCGCACACGCCGAAGAGCGTCGTGATCAACCCGTTCTTCGAATGGGGCGGCGACCGGCTGCCGAAGACGCCCTATGCGCAGACGGTGATCTACGAGGCGCACGTCAAGGGCCTCAGCATCCGGCATCCGGACGTGCCCGAAGAGCTGCGCGGCACCTACGCGGGCGTCGCGCACCCCGCCATCATCGACCACCTGACGCGGCTGGGCGTGACCGCGATCGAGCTCATGCCCGTGCACCAGTTCGTGAACGACAGCACGCTGCAGGACAAGGGCCTGTCGAACTACTGGGGCTACAACACGCTGTCGTTCTTCGCGCCGCAGAACACGTACTCGTCCAGCGGCGAGCACGGCCAGCAGGTGCAGGAGTTCAAGGCGATGGTGCGGGCGCTGCATGCCGCCGGCATCGAGGTCATCCTCGACGTGGTCTACAACCACACCGCCGAGGGAAACCACCTCGGCCCCACCCTGTCGATGCGCGGCATCGATAACGAGGCCTACTACCGCCTGGAGGAGGACCGCCGGTACTACACCGACTACACCGGCACGGGAAACAGCCTGAACGTCGGCAACCCGCACGCCCTGCAGCTGATCATGGACTCGCTGCGGTACTGGGTCACCGAGATGCACGTCGACGGGTTCCGGTTCGACCTCGCCTCCACCCTCGCCCGGGAGTTCTACGACGTCGACCGGCTGGCGACCTTCTTCGAGCTCGTGCAGCAGGATCCGGTGGTCTCGCAGGTGAAGCTCATCGCCGAGCCGTGGGACATCGGTCCCGGCGGCTACCAGGTGGGAAACTTCCCGCCGCAGTGGTCGGAGTGGAACGGCAAGTACCGCGACACGGTCCGCGACTTCTGGCGCGGCGAGCCGCAGGCGCTGGGCGAGTTCGCCTCGCGCCTCACCGGATCGGCCGACCTCTACGAGCACTCGGGCCGCCGGCCGGTGGCATCCGTCAACTTCATCACCGCCCACGACGGCTTCACGCTGCGCGATCTGGTCAGCTACGCCGAGAAGCACAACGAGGCCAACGGCGAAGACAACAACGACGGCGAATCCCACAACCGCTCCGACAACCTGGGCGTGGAGGGGCACACCGACGATCCGGGCGTGAACCGGCGCCGCGCCATGCGCCAGCGCAACATGCTGGCGACGCTGCTGCTGTCACAGGGCGTGCCGATGATCTCGCACGGCGACGAGCTGGGGCGCACCCAGGACGGCAACAACAACGGCTACGCGCAGGACAACGAGATCACCTGGATCGACTGGGAGGCGGCGGATCTGCCGCTGATCGAGTTCACCGCGGCGATCACCCGGCTGCGCGCGATGCATCCGACGTTCCGGCGCAGCCGGTTCTTCGACGGCAAGCCCGTGCGCGTCGAGGAGGGCTCCCCGGTGCCCGACATCGAGTGGCTGCGGCCGGACGGACGCACGATGCAGCCGGAGGACTGGGAGTCGGGCTTCGGGCTGTCGATCGGCATGTTCCTCAACGGCCGCGGCATCCGCGAGAAGGATCGGCAGGGGCGGCCGGTGGCCGACGTGAACTTCCTGGTGTACTTCAACAGCGGCGACGAGACCGTCGAGGTCGTCCTTCCGGATGCCAGGCACGGCGCCACGTGGGAGGCCGTGGTCGACACGGCGGGAGAGCTCACTCACGCCGATCCGCTTCCGGCCGAAGCCGACGTCCATCTCGGAGCCGGGTCGATGCTCGTGCTGCGCGAGGTCGACGACGCGGATGAGCCGACCGACGACTCGGTCGAGGCGTCCCTGCGGATGCAAGTCGAGAACGCGGCGATCCGCTCCCCCGCCCCGAAACCTGAGGTGTGAGATGACCAGCCGCCCCGATTCCACCTACCGACTGCAGATCACCTCGAGCTTCACGCTCGAGGAGGCGGCGACGGTGACCGGCTACCTGCACCGACTCGGCGCGGACTGGGCGTATCTGTCTCCGCTGCTGGCCGCGACCGACGGCTCGGGCCACGGATACGACGTCGTCGACCATTCGCGCATCGATGACTCCCGTGGTGGGGCGGCAGGATTGGCGGCCTTCTCGGCCGCGGCCCGCGCCGAGGGCCTCGGCATCCTGGTCGACATCGTGCCGAACCACGTGGGGGTCGCGGCGCCGCGCCAGAATCCCTGGTGGTGGGACGTGCTGCGCCTCGGCCGCGGCTCGGCTCACGCGATCGCCTTCGACATCGACTGGGAGCGCGGGCACGACAAGGTGCGGCTGCCTATCCTCGGCGGCACGCCGGCCGAGGTGCTCGCGCGCGGCGAGATCGTGGTCGATCCGTCCCCGGCACCGGATGCCCCGGACGGCACGCTGTCGTACTTCGAGCACGTGCTCCCGCTGGCACCGGGCACGGGCCGGCACAGCGACGACATCACGGCCCTGCTCGACGCGCAGCACTACGAGCTGCGCCACTGGAAGGATCAGAACGACGAGCTGAACTATCGGCGCTTCTTCGCCGTCACCGAGCTCGCCGCTGTGCGCGTCGAGCTTCCCGACGTGTTCGCGCAGTCGCACGAGGAGATCGTGCGGTGGATCCGCGAGGGCCTCGCCGACGGCATCCGAGTCGATCACCCGGACGGACTGGACGACCCGGAGGAGTATCTCGAACGACTCGCGGACGCCACCGGCGGCGCGTACACGCTGATCGAGAAGATCCTCGAGCACGGCGAGGAGCTGCCGCCCTGGTGGCGCACCGACGGCACGACCGGGTACGACGCCCTCGGCGAGATCGACCGGGTGCTGATCGACCCTGCCGGCGTCGACGAGCTCACCGCCCTCGACGCGCGGCTGCGGGCCGAGAGCGGTCTCCCCGAGGCGCAGGAGTGGCACGACCTCATCCACGACACCAAGCGGGCGATGGCCGACGGACTGCTGCAGTCGGAGGTGCGCCGGCTCGTGCACGACCTGCCGTTCGGCATCGTGCGCGCAGGCGATGCCCTGGCCGAGCTGCTCGCCTGCTTCCCCGTCTACCGCTCGTACCTGCCTGCCGGTCGCGAGCATCTGCGCCATGCCGCAGAAGAGGCGGCACGTCGACGGCCCGACCTGGCATCCGCGATCGCCGAGCTCGAACCGCTGCTCGCCGACCCGGATCTGCCCGTGGCACGGCGCTTCCAGCAGACCTCCGGCGCGATCATGGCGAAGGGTGTGGAGGATACCGCGTTCTACCGTCACACACGACTCGGCACGCTGACCGAGGTCGGCGGCGACCCCTCGGTCACGGCGCTGAGCGCGCCGCAGTTCCACACCGCGCAGCAGCGGCGCCTGGCCGCCTGGCCGTGCTCGATGACCACCCTCTCGACGCACGACACGAAGCGATCGGAAGACGTGCGCACCCGCCTCGCGGTGCTCGCGGAGGTGCCGGAGCGCTGGACCGACGTGCTCGACGAGCTGCGCGGCGTCGCCTCGACCGGCCACGGGCCGCTCGACAGCCTGCTCTGGCAGGCGGCCGTCGGCGCATGGCCGATCTCGTCGGACCGGCTGCTGGCCTACGCCCAGAAGGCGGCGCGGGAGGCATCGGAGTCGACCGCGTGGCAGCATCCGGATGCCGAGTTCGAGAAGGGTCTCGCGGCGATCGCCGACGCAGCGAACGGCGCCGCGAAGCCGATCATCGAGCGCTTCGTCGGCGAGATCGTCGGACACGGGCGGTCGAACTCGCTCTCCGCGAAGGTGCTGCAGCTCACCGGACCGGGGGTACCGGACGTCTATCAGGGCTCGGAGCTGTGGGATCTGTCGCTCGTCGATCCCGACAACCGCCGACCGGTGGACTTCGCCGAGCGCTCGCGCATGCTCGCCGAGCTCGACGCGGCTGTCGCCGAAGGCAGCCTGCCCCCGATCGACGGCTCCGGGGCCGCGAAGCTGCTGGTCACCTCTCGCGTGCTGCGCCTGCGCCGCGACCACCCCGAGCTGTTCACGACCTACCGCCCCGAGACGGTCACCGGGCCGGCCGCGGCCCATGCCGTCGCGGTCGACCGCGGCGGACTGACCGTCGTCGCCACGCGCCTTCCGGTCGGACTGGAGCGAGTCGGCGGGTGGGGCGAGACGACGCTGATGCGCTCGGAGATGCCGTCCATCGACGTGCTCACCGGACGGCACTTCACCGGCGGTCCGGTGAGACTTGCCGAGCTGCTCGAGCACTACCCCGTCGCGCTGCTGCGGGAGGTGCGGTGATGCGGGCCGGTGCACAGACGGAGGTCTGGGCGCCGCGCGCGACGCGGGTGCGACTGCGGCGCCTGGGCGACGACGGCTCGACGCTCGACGAGAGGGAGATGACCTCCGGCCCGGGCGGCTGGTGGCAGGTGGACGCGGCCCTCGCCGACGGCGAGCGCTACGGGTTCGTCCTCGGCGACGGCGATCAGCTGCGGCCCGACCCGCGCTCGCGTCGGCAGCCCGACGGGGTGCATGCCGCGTCGGCGGCGTTCGACGAGACGGCGTTCACCTGGACGGACGGCGCGTGGACGGGACGCCAGCTCGCGGGCGGGCTCATCTACGAGCTGCACGTCGGCACCTTCACCCCGTCGGGCACGTTCGACGCGGCGATCGACCGGCTGTCGCATCTCGTCGAGCTCGGGGTGACCCACGTCGAGCTGCTGCCGGTGAACGGGTTCAACGGGCCATGGAACTGGGGATACGACGGTGTGCTCTGGTACGCGGTGCACGAGGGCTACGGCGGCCCGCGGGGGTATCAGCGGTTCGTCGACGCCGCCCACGCGCACGGTCTCGCCGTGATCCAGGACGTCGTGTACAACCATCTCGGCCCGAGCGGCAACTACCTGCCCGAGTTCGGCCCCTACCTGCGGGCGGGCAGCCGCACCACGTGGGGCGATTCGATCGATCTCGATCAGACACCCGTGCGCGACTACATCATCGACAACGCGCTGATGTGGCTGCGCGACCGGCACGTCGATGGTCTTCGTCTGGATGCGGTGCACGCGCTGCACGACGACAGTCGCACCCACATCCTGAAGCAGCTCGCCGAACGCGTCGACGCCCTCTCGGCCCACGAGGGCAGGCCGCTCACCCTGATCGCCGAATCCGACCTGAACGATCCGACTCTGATCCTGCCGCGCGAGGCCGGCGGGTACGGGCTCACCGCGCAGTGGTCGGATGACTGGCACCACGCGGTGCACGTCGCGCTCACCGGCGAGACGTCGGGCTACTACGCCGACTTCGCCGCGCCGGATGCCATCGAGAAGGTCACCGACGGCGGATTCTTCCACGACGGCACATTCTCGTCGTTCCGCGACCACGTGCACGGCGCGCCGATCCCGCACGAGGTGCCCGCCTGGCGGCTGGTCACGTTCACCCAGGATCACGATCAGATCGGAAACCGCGCCGCGGGCGACCGCCTCAGTGCGACGCTGTCGGATGACCGGCTGGCGGTCGCGGCCGTGCTGACGCTCACCGCGCCGGGCACACCCATGCTGTTCATGGGCGAGGAGTGGGGCGCGTCCACGCCGTGGCAGTTCTTCACCTCGCATCCCGAGCCCGAGCTCGGCCGTGCGACGGCCGAGGGCCGCATCGCGGAGTTCGCCCGGATGGGGTGGGATGCCGCGGTCGTACCCGACCCGCAGGATCCGAAGACCTTCGAGCGGTCCCACCTCGACTGGGGGGAGCTGGCGTCTTCCCGCCACGCCCGACTGCTCGACCTGTACCGACGGCTCGCGGCGCTGCGGCGCGAGCTCCCGGAGCTGACCGAACCCGGCATCCGGGAGCCGTCCGTCGATCTCGTCGTGCCGGCGGACGAACCCGAGCGCCGCGCGTTCCGCATCGATCGGGGCGGGCTGAGCATCCTGATCAACCTGACCTCCGCCGATGTCGAGTTCGACGTCGCCGGGCAGGTTCTGCTGGCGACGCGAGAGATCGCATCGACGACGGACGGCACGATTCTGCTCTCGGAGTCTGCGGCGATCGTCCGGCGCTGATCTTCCCCTCCGGATTAGCCGGTACCCAGGTATCGGCTGCGTCGGAAAGAGGCACCCGCGTCCGATGTGGCGAGTCGGGCACCGTTCGTACTGTCGGTGGCATGCGAAAGAGAAACCAGTGATATCGGCCGAAGCGCTCGTCAAGCGCTACGGCTCCAGAACCGCCGTCGACAGCATCGACTTCACCGTCGAGCCCGGTCAGGTGACCGGGTTCCTCGGCCCGAACGGTGCCGGCAAGTCCACCACCATGCGCATGATCGTCGGCCTCGACCGACCGACCTCCGGGTCGGTGCAGGTGAACGGGCGGGCGTATCGCGAGCACGGGGCACCGCTGCGCGAGGTGGGCGTGCTGCTGGACGCGAAGGCGGCCCACCGCGGCCGCACCGCGTACCAGCACCTGCGCGCCATCGCCGCGACGCACGGTATCGGCGCCTCGCGGGTACGCCAGGTGCTGGAGCTCGCCGGCCTCGAGTCGGTCGCGGGCAAACGGGTGGGCGGCTTCTCGCTCGGCATGGGCCAGCGTCTCGGCATCGCCACGGCGCTGCTCGGCGACCCGGGCATCGTCATCCTCGACGAGCCGGTCAACGGGCTCGACCCGGAGGGCGTGCGATGGGTGCGCACGCTGATGCGCACGCTTGCCGCCGAAGGCCGGACGGTGCTGCTGTCCTCCCACCTGATGAGCGAGATGTCGCAGACCGCCGACCGGCTGATCGTCCTCGGGCGGGGTCGAATTCTGGCCGACGGCACGGTCGGCGACGTCGTGGCGAAGGTCACCCGGCAGGTGGTGAGAGTGCGTACCCACGATGGAGCGCGCCTGATGGCCGCGATCGCCGACGCTCATGTGTCGGTGTCGACGGTCGGTGACGACGCCTATGAGATCACCGGGCTGAGCGCCGAGCTCGTCGCCGCGGCGGCCTCGGCTGCGGGCATCGTGCTGTACGAGGTCATGACCTCGTCGGGGTCCCTCGAAGACGCCTATCTCGCACTCACCGCCGGAGACGTCGAATACCGCTCGTCCCTCACCTCGACCGCCACCGACGCAGGAGCACTTCGATGACCGCCATCGACCACAAGCGCACGACCTTCATCCCCGCCCCTACGAGGCTCAGCTTCCCCGGCATCCTGCGCTCGGAGTTCATCAAGCTCTTCAGCCTGCGCTCGAACGTCGCGATGCTCGTCTCGATCGTCCTGCTCGGCATGGGCGCCAGTCTGGCCCTGGCCGTGACGATGGTCGGTGCGGGGATCCCCGACCAGCCCTCGACCGGATTCATGCTCGACGAGGTCACCGTGGGCACCGTGCTGTTCGGTCAGCTCGTCGCCGTCATCCTGGGAGTGCTGCTGGTCAGCGGCGAGTACGCCAGCGGCACGATCCAGCCGACGATGGTCGCGGTGCCCAGGCGCACCCCCGTGCTGCTGGCGAAGGCGTGCGTCGCCTTCGTCGCCGTCACGGCCGCAGGCCTGCTCGCCGTGCTCGGCTCGTGGGCCGCGACCCTGCCGTTCTTCGATGCGCTCGGCCTCGGTGTCGGGCTCACCGCCACGGGAGTGCTGCCGGCGTTCGCGGGCTCGGCGGTCTACCTCGGCCTCTCGGCTATCCTCGGGGTGGGCATGGGCGCGCTGCTGCGCGGAGTGGCGCCGAGCATCGCGGGCGCCGTCACTCTGACGCTGCTGCTGCCGGTGGTGCTGTCGGCGCTGCCGGTCTCTCAGACGGTGCGCAACATGCAGCTGCTCACCATGTCGAAGGCGGGGGATGCCATGAGCAACGCACCCGAGAACCAAGGAGCGCTCGTGAACCTCGTCGACGGATACATCAGCTGGGGAGCCGGCGGCATCATCGCCGCGGCGTGGGCGCTCGCGTTCCTGCTCCTCGGTCTTCTGCGTCTGCGCCGGGGGGACGTCTGAACACGGCATCGTCCGGCCTGCGCGGCGCCTCCTCCGAGGCGTCGCGTCCGGCACGCCGGTTCTCGATCGCGGATGCCGTGCTGCCGGCGCTGTACCTTATTACGGCCATCACGATGGCCGCACTCTCGCTCGAGCCGCCGTTCGTCACACCGCTGTGGTCGCTGGTCGCACTCGGAGCGGGCGGGATCGTCGTGCTGGTCCTGCGGCATCGACATCCTCCCGCAGCCTTCGCGGGCGCGATGGCCCTCGCCCTGGCGTCGACGGCGGTCGGATCGGGGGCCGAGGGGATGCTCGCGGTCGGCGCGATGTACCTGGTCGGACTGCGAGCCCGGCCGATGACGGCCTGGTCGGCCTTGGGCGTGGCGCTGCTGCTCGCCGCGGCGGGTGCGAGAGCCCTCACTCTGCGCGGCACGCGACTGCCGCACATGCTCGGGTCCGCGCCTCCGATCGAGGCGCGGGACACCCTGCTGGACTGGCTGAACTTCTTCAGCCTGCTCGCCGCGCTGCTGCTGATCACGACACTGCTGGGGATCAACGCGGGGCACCGTCGACGCCAGCTCGGGGAGCTTCGGCAACGCGCCGCGCAGCTGGTGCGCGAACGCGATCAGCAGGCCGAGACGGCTCGCGCGCAGGAGCGCGAGCGCATCGCGCGCGAGATGCACGACGTGATCGCGCACAGTCTGACCGTGATGATCGCCGTATCGGACGGCGCGCGCCTGGCCGCGGACGAGAAGCCGCAGCAGGCGAAGGAGGCGATGGGTCGGGTAGCCGAGACCGGACGCGGAACGCTCGGCGAGGTGCGGCGGCTGCTCGGGAGCGTGCGTGCCGACGACACCGAGCCGCACGTGCTGCAGGCTCCGCAACCCGACGCCGCTCGCCTGCCCTCGCTTGTGCAGGATTTCGCTGCTGCCGGCCTGCCGGTGCGGCTCGCTGTCACGGGCAGCCCGCCCGCCGACGCTGCGCTCGGGCTGACGGTGTACCGGATCGTGCAGGAATCGCTCACCAACTCCCTTCGACACGGCCGGGAGATCCGCTCCGTGGAGGTCGAGGTGGCGTGGCACGACGGTGAAGTGAGGATCATCGTGCAGGACTTCTCAGCTGCCCCGCTGCTGCCGACCGCCGAGCGCTCGCCGGGTCGCGGCCTGGTAGGCATGCAAGAACGTGTCGCGCTGTACGACGGCGATATCGAGGCCGGCCCGCACGGCGGAGGGTGGCGGGCCTCCGCTCGCCTTCGACGGGACGAACGGGGAGAGAGAGAATGACGAACGACGAGATCCGCGTGCTGCTCGTCGACGACCAGGAGCTCGTGCGCTACGGCTTCCGGCTCATGCTCGATGCGACGCCCGGCGTCGTCGTCGTCGGCGAGGCCGACGACGGTGAGCGGGCGGTCGGTGCGGCCGAGCGTCTGCATCCGGACGTGATCCTGATGGATGTGCGGATGCCGGGCACCGACGGCATCGAGGCGACCAGGCGGATCCTCGCCCGCCGGCCCCGCACGCGCGTGCTGGTGCTCACCACCTACGACCTCGACGAGTACGCCTTCGGCGCGCTGCGCGCCGGCGCGGCGGGATTCCTGCTGAAAGACACCAGGCCCGAGCAGCTCGTCGCCGCGATCCATGCCGTGCACGCCGGCGACGCGGTCGTCTCGCCGCGGATCACCGCGCACCTGATCGCGACCGCCGCACCCCACCTGGGCGGACGGCAGACGGACGACGAGGAGCGCGCGCTCGGGGAACTCACCGCGCGGGAGCGGGAGATCTTCGTGCTGATCGGTCAGGGGCGCACCAACGGCGAGATCGCCACGGCCCTGCACCTGAGCGATTCGACGGTGAAAGCCCACGTCGGGCGGGTGCTGTCGAAGCTCGAGCTGCGCAACCGCGTGGATGCGGTGATCCGCGCCTACGAGCTGGGCGTGGTCGGGCACTGACGCGTGCCTTCCCGCGTCGGCGCCGATCCCTCTGGTCAGCCCTACTTGATCGACCCGCGCATCACGCCGGAGATGACCCAGCGCTGCGAGAAGATGTAGACGATCAGCAGGGGCGCCATGGCCATCAGGTACGACGCGAACGCCACCGTGTAGTCGGTGTTGTACTGCCCCTGGAACACATACTGCGCGAGCGACAGCGTCCGGTCTGAGGGCGAGGTCAGCACGACGAGCGGCATGATGAAGTCGTTCCATGCCCACACGCAGGTGAGGATGCCGACCGTGGCATTCATCGGCATCAGCAGCGGGAACACGATCTGCCGGAACACCCGCCACGTCGAGGCTCCGTCCATGCGGGCCGCCTCTTCCAGCTCGATCGGGATCGAGCGGATGAAGGCCGTGTAGATGAACACGTTCAGGCTGAGACCGTAGATCGTGTACAGGATGATCATGCCCGCGGGGTTGTCGAGGCCGAGCACCGAGGTCTGCTTCACGAGCGGGAGCATGATGATCGGGAACGGGACGAACAGCGCTGCCAGCAGATAGTAGAAGACGCCTTTGAAGAACGGGCGGTGCAGGTTGCGGGCCAGCGCATAGGCGACCAGCGAGCTCGTGAGCAGCGTGAACACGACCGATCCGACCGTGATGATCGCCGTGTTCAGCAGCGCCTGCGGGAAAGCGGTTCGCTCCCACGCGACGGCGAAATTCTGCCAGTTGATCGGCCACGGCAGTTCGAAGCCGGTGCCGGCTGCCAGCTGAGCCGGCGTCTTCAGAGCGACGGCGACGGCGAGATACAGCGGGATGAAGATCGTCAGCGAGCACACCGCGATGAGCGCGGTCGCCCACCAGTTGGTGCGACGGGTGTCGGAAGGATCCGCGCCGCCGGCGAAGCGGCGCGTGCGCGGCAGGACGACAGCGGTGGTCGCCTCGTTCGCCTCGATGGGTGTGGTGACGGAGCTGGACATCAGAAGTCGGCCTCTCTGCGCTGAAGGACCCGGAATTGTAGAAGCGAGACGATGGTGATGACGATGAAGAAGATCACCGCGTTGGCGGTCTGGTAGGCGAACTCGCCGCCGGAGAACCCGCCGCGGAAGATGAGCATCGTCACCGACTCCGTGGAAGTGCCCGGTCCGCCGTTCGTGAGAGCGATGATCGGGTCGAACACCTGCAGGAAGCCCTTCAGGCTCAGCACGACGTTGATCGTGAAGAAGGCGCTGATGAGCGGGAAGGTGATCGACCGGAACTGGCGAGCGGGGCTGGCCCCGTCGATCGACGCCGCCTCGTAGATGTCCGTGGGGATCGTCTGGAGGCCGGCGAGGTAGATGATGATCGCGAATGCGCATGCCTGCCACACCGCCAGCACGACGACGGCGGTCCATGCCCAGTCGGGATTCGTGAGGATGTTGTCTCGGAAGACCGGGACCCCCGCGAGGATCTTCGGCAGCGAGTTCGAGAACAGGAACTGGAAGACGTATCCGACGACGAGCACGGCGAGGATGTAGGGCACGAAGTACACCCCGCGCCAGAAGTTCCTGGCCCGGATCTTCGCGTTCAGCCCCATCGCGATCGCGAGCGAGATCGCATTCGTCGCGAGGGTCGCGACGATCGCGAACAGGAAGGAGAACCCGTAGGCCTGCAGCACGCGGTCGTCGCGGAAGATGTTGACGTAGTTGGCTGTTCCGACGAAGTCCCACGTGCCGTAGCCCGGGTAGTTCGTGAAGCTGAAGAACACGCCGATGATGACCGGCAGCGTGTGGAAGCCGGCGAACGCGATGACCGCGGGCCAGACGAACCAGTAGTACGCGCGGGGCGCGAGCTTCGAGCGGTGACGCGACGCCCGCTGCGCGGACCGCACCCGTTCGGCGCGGCGTGTGCCGTCGGCGTTGACGGTGGCCATCTCAGTCCTCCTCATTCTTCGTGATCGTGCGAACCGCGACCTTGCGCCACTCGTTGTCGAGAGTGCTCAGCGCGCCCTGGACGTCGCCGTCGTAGAGGTACTGCTGCACGACGCCGGTGAGGGGAATCGCGGTCGGCACCTGATGGTCGATGAAGCCCGTGATCCTGCCGCTCTCGAAGTACGGGGCGATCGACTGCAGCGCCGGGTCGTCGCTGAGCTGCGCTCCTTCGACCGACGGCATCATCGTCTGCGACGCCGCGAATTCCTCGATGACGTCCGGGCGGAACATGAACTCGATGAACCGCAGCGCCTCCTCCTTGTGCGGGGTGTCGCGTGCCATCGTCACGGCGACGTCGACGCCCGAGACCAGCATCCGGTCGGCCGGATCCTGAGGGACGGGATAGGGGAAGATCCCGGCTCGGATGTCGGGATTCACCGCCTTGACGGGGCTGAGCGCCCAGATGCCCTGGAGCATCATCGCCGCGCCTCCCTGGGCGAACAGGGACGTGCTGTCGTCGTAGGAGGCTCCGCGGTAGCCGTCCTGGGAGTACTGGAACAGCTCTGCCTGACGCTCCATCGCCTCGGGGAAGTCCTCTTCGAAGGAGACGGCGGAGTCGGGTCCGATGCTCGCGCCGTCGGCGCGCATCTCGGCGAAGAAGTCGTCCTGGGCGTAGTACGCGCCGATGCCGTTCCAGGACGGCATCGGCGTCCAGTTCTCTGCGAGCGAGGTGGCGAACGGCGTGATGCCGCGCTCTTGGAGGGTGTCGCACAGTGCGATGAGCTCGTCCCACGTCTCGGGGACCTCGAGGCCCTCCTGTTCGAAGATGTCCTGGTTGTAGATGATCCCGTTCGCGTTGTTCACATAGCCGAGGCTGTTCACCTCGTCGCCGTGGTTGCCGAGGTCCGCGAGGATGTCCTGAACCCCTGGGCTGATCGTGTCCAGGATCGGCTCGTCGGAGAAGTCGTAGAAGACGCCGGCCTCGGCGAGTTTGCCGAAGTTCCCGTTGGCGTTGAGGGTCATCACGTCCGGAGTGCGGTCTTTGACGAGCAGCGTCCGGATCAGAGTCTCCGCGTCACCGACCTGGTTCTGCACGACCTTGATGTCGGGGTTCTCTGCTTCGAACGCGGCGATGATCTCGTTGAAGTCCTCGAGCGCTTCACCTTTGAACTGGAAGAAGTCGAGGGTGGTGACATCGGCGGCGCCGTTGCCGGCGCACCCGCCCAGCGCGAGCGTGAGCCCGGCTGTGAGGGCGCCGGCGATGGCGGTGCGGAGCAATCTGGGTCTCATGATGTGCGCCTCCTTGCGCGGTGTCGCGAACTACGCGGTCGCGATCTCGATGACGGTGGACTGCTGGGGGTTCTGGACGGGGGGACGAAGGCCGACCACGGCGAGCTGCCGTCCGGTCAGCACGGTGTCGTGGTGCGCCCACTCCAGCGGTGACTGCGCAGGGGCGGAGACGATCCCGCCGGGGGTGACGACCCGCACGCGGTAGGTGCGGTCGTCCTCGAGCCCGTGCAGGCGCACGCGCCCGGTCGGTGAAGAGATCAGAGTCTGCGACTGGGTGATGGTGAAGAACGCCGATGCGGCGTCGGCCGCCACGATGCCGCGGACGTCGAGACCGGGGTCGGCGACGTCGCTGTTCACGATGCGGCCGGTCGCGACGAGGGGGCGCACCCGTTTGGCGAGCGCCACCCACTCGGCGACCTCCGCGGCGTCCGCCTCGGACAGCGACGTGACATCCCATTCGATGCCGAAGTGGCCGAACAGGGCGACGGCGCCGCTCATGGAGAGCGAGACGGTGCGGCCGGTGGAATGCACGTGCGGGGTGGTGAGGTGCATGCCCATCATCTCGGGCGGCACGACGAGCGCGGTGTGGCGCTGGTTCTCAAGACGCTCGACGGGGTCGAGGCAGTCGCTGGTCCAGATGCGGTCGGTCCGATCGAGGATGCCGAGGTCGACTCGCGCCCCACCCGATGCGCAGCTCTCGATCTCGAGGCCGGGGTGTGCGGCCTTCAGCTCGTCGATCAGCCGGTAGACGGCCAGGGTCTGCGCGTGGACCTGACCGGCTCCGCCCGGGCCTGCGGCGGCATCGACGAGGTCACGGTTGTGGTCCCACTTGATGTACGAGATGGGGTACTCGTCGAGGATGTCGTCGATGACGGTTCGGATGTAGTCGTAGGCGTCGGGGTGGGCCAGGTTGAGAACCTGCTGCTGGCGGGCGGACGCGGGCAGCCCGACACGGCCACGGAGGATCCACTCGGGGTGCGCGCGGGCGAGGTCGCTGTCGGGGTTCACCATCTCCGGCTCGAACCAGAGGCCGAACTCCATCCCCTTCGCCACGACATGGTCGGCGATCGGGTGCAGGCCGTCGGGCCAGACGGTGTCGTCGACATACCAGTCGCCGAGCCCGGCGGTGTCGTCGCGGCGGTGACGGAACCAGCCGTCATCCAGGACATAGCGCTCGACGCCGACCTCGGCGGCCGCGTCTGCGAGGGCGATGAGCTTGGGAAGTCGGTGGTCGAAGTAGACCGCCTCCCACGTGTTCAGGGTGATCGGCCGCGGACGCGTCGGGTGCTGCGGGCGGGCGCGCCACTCCGCGTGGAAGCGCGCGGAGAGCTCGTCCAGCCCGTCGCCCCATGACCCGAGCAGCTCGGGCGAGGAGATCTCCTCGCCCTGACCCAGGCGGATCTCACCGGGCAGGTACAGCTCACCCGCGCCGAGGAACGATTCGCCGGTCGAGGTGCGTTCCGCGAACACGCGGGAGTTGCCGCTCCAGGCGAGGTGGATGCCGTGGACCCGACCGCGCTCGAAACCGAAGCCGGGCACACCGGCGGCCAGCAGAAGCGTCGCATCCGCGCCGGGGCGCCCGCGGCGGGATTCCCGCACATGCGTGCCGAAGGTCAGCTCGTGGCGCTGCGCCGAGCGCTCGCGCAGGTGACGGCCGGTCGTGTCGAGAAGCTCCGTGCTGTCCCATGGCAGCGGAAGCGCCGTGTGCAGAGCCTGCACGGTGTAGACGCCCGCACCGTCATTGCGCACCGTGGTCCGGGCTCGCACGAGACCGGAGGCCGTGACGCGCAGCTCGTGCCGCGCCGAGATCTCGGTCTCGGTGTCGACGAAGTGCAGCTGGAGAGCATCGGATGTCGCCTGGATGCCGGTCAGCGTGAGCAGCGCGCTCACCGCTTCACCATCACGGTGGCCTTCCAGCATGGGAGTTCCGAGCCACCCCGCTGCCGCCGTGGCGACGACTCCGAGCCGGGCGGTCTCGTCGAGGCCACCCGACACTCGCTGAAGGCGCGAGGCGGTCGCGAGCGAGACGATCGTCTCGTGCGATGCGTCGCCGAGATCCTCGCCCCAGTGGGCGATCACCGGCTCGCCGCTGGCGAGGTCGACGACGACGCTCGTCCCCGCGCGACGCAGGTGCACAGCGTCGGGGGCTGACGGTCCGACCGAATCGGCGTAGGCGGGGTGGGAGACCGCATCCTCGAGGTGAAGCATGGGTTATTTCTACAACGGAAACAACTGGTAGGTCAAGAGTCCACTTCCCCGCGAGCGAGCGCGATCCTCCCACCCACTTCATGTCAGAATGAAAGAAAAGCGGGGAGTGGTGAATGAGTGAGAGCGAAGCAGCTGTCGCACGCGCCGTCCTGATCCACGGTCCGGTGTCACGTCGTGATCTCACGGCGCGGCTGGGGCTGTCGCCTGCGAGCTTGACGCGGCTGGCGAAGCCTCTCCTCGAACGAGGCCTGCTGGTGGAGCTCGACGAGGTCGCCGACGGCTCCGTCGGCAGACCTACACGGCCGCTCGACATCGCCCCCGGTCTCGGATCTTTCGCCGGGGTGAAGATCACCGGCGATCAGATCGTGGCCGTCGGCACAGACATCCGGGCGGAGGTGATCGCCTGCGACGAGCGGACGATCGAGGACGCCTCGCCGGATGCTGTTCTTCGGCTCGTCGTCGAGACCGTGCACGGTCTCGGCCTGGACGGCCTTCGCGGTGTGGGCGTGAGCCTCGGCGGGGTCGTGCACGACGGCGTGGTCGCATTCGCGCCGTTCCTCGGCTGGGCCGACGTGAACGTTCGACGCACGCTGGAGCGCGAGCTGAGCATCCCGGTCGCGGTCGAGAACGACGTCGTCGCGCTGGCTGAGGCCGAGCGCTGGTTCGGAGTCGGAAGAGGACTCGACGGCTTCGTGACCCTCACCATCGGAGCGGGCGTGGGATACGGACTCGTCGTCTCCGGAGAGGTCGTCCGCACACCGGACGCCACCACGGGAACCGGAGGGCACATCCCCCTCGATCCGTACGGGCCGCTCTGCACCGACGGGCATCGCGGCTGCGCACAGGCCATGCTGTCGTCGGGATCGATCACGGCCCAGATGTCGGCCGCGCTCGGGCGACCGGTCGATTATGCGGAGACTCTCGAGCTGGCAGCCGCCGACCACCCGGCGGCCCGCACCGTGGTCGACGCCGCCGGCATCGCACTCGGAAAGCTGATGGCTCTCGCCGCGAACCTCAGCCTGCAGTCAGCCGTCGTGCTGGCCGGGGACGGGGTGGGCCTGTTCGAGGTGGCGGAGGAGGTCATCCGCAGAGCCGTCGCCGACGGACGCGACGCACAGGCCGCACCACTCGACATCCACGTCGACACCTCGGGATTCCGGGCGTGGGCGCGCGGAGCCGCTTCGGTCGCCATCCAGAGGTCGATGGATCGCGCCGGTCGCTGACCCGTCCCGGGTGCAACTGAATCTTTGTAACCAAACCGTTGCATTCGTTACCTCGTCGTTATATGCTCATCACACGGTGAATGTTTGCTGTGGCATCCACCGCATGTGATTGCAGGACTCTCTTTGGTGCAAGGGACAAGGGCCGGTCGGAAGCCTCTCCGACCGGCCCTTACTGCTGCCGCCCGACGTCGACCCGCGACACTACGCTGAGAGCATGACCGACCGCGAGCTCGCCCTGCAGGCCTGGGAGAGCCTGTTCCGCGCGCAGCACCAGCTGCTGGCGGAGATGGCCGTCGACTTCGACGGATCCGACCTCACGCAGGGCGAATACGACGTGCTCCTCACCGTCGCACGTGCGCCCGAGATGACCTCTCGGCTGCGCGACATCACCGCGAAGTCGCTCATCAGCCAGCCCAGCGTCTCGAGGCTCATCGACCGCATGGTGACGCGCGGCCTCATCACGAAGGCGATAGATCCCGACGACGGTCGCGGTGCACTGATCACGGCGACGGATGCCGGCGCCAAGGCGTTCCGTCAGCTCGCGACGGTGCACGGCCGCACCATCGCCGAGAAGATGTCTCCCCTCGACGACGCCGAGCTCGCGCAGCTGCTCCGCCTCACGGAGAAGCTGCGGGGGATGTGACCGCCGAGACTCTGGCAGGGTGTACCTGACACCTGCAAGGGGGAAGGGAAGGTCACCATGGAGATCGCCGGAGCACTCGGCATCCTGGTCATCATCGGAATCGCGGTCGTCGCCGCGATCGTCGTCGCACTGATCCTGCTGCTGTTCGCGCGCAGCTGGATCAAGGTCGCCCGAGCCGACGAGGCGCTCGTCATCTCGGGCCGCAAGCAGAAGGTGCAGCGCGCGGTCATCAACGCCGACGGCAGTACGAGCTCGGAGATGGCCGAGTCGCCCGTCACCGTGATCGTGAACGGGAAGTCGCTCGTCAACCCGATCACGCAGCGCCACGAGATCATCTCGCTGCGCTCACGCCAGGTGCTGCTGAACGCCGAAGCGCAGTCGCTCGACAGCGTCACGCTCAACGTCGACGGCGTCGCGATCGTCAAGATCGGCTCCGACCCCCTCTACGTCCGTCGCGCCGCCGAGCGGTTCGCCTCGCAGGACAAGGCGATCGAGCAGTTCACCACCGAGCAGCTGGAGGGCGCGCTGCGCGGCATCGTCGCGACCCTGTCGGTCGTCGAGCTGATGCGCGAGCGCAAGAAGTTCTCCGACCAGATCGCCGCCGACGTCTCGAGCGAGCTGGCCGATCAGGGCCTCATCCTCGACTCGTTCCAGATCAAGGGCATCACCGACAAGGTCGGCTACATCCAGTCGCTCGGCGCACCCGAGATCCAGGCGAAGCGCCAGGCGGCCGAGATCTCGCAGACCAACGCCGACCGCGCGATCAACCAGAAGAACATCGCCAACCAGGAGGCGAACCTGATCGAGCAGACCGCGCTCGACACCAACACCGCCAACGCGAACGCCGGGATCGGGCGGGCTCGCGCCGAGGCCGAGCAGGCCGAGCAGCTGGCCCGCGCGCAGGCAGAGCAGGCCGTTCTCCAGCAGCAGGCCGAGAACAAGCAGGCCCAGCTCGACGCCGACGTCAAGCGCGTCGCCGATGCGCAGCGCTACGAAGCAGAGACCCGCGCGCAGGCCGACCTGTTCACCCGCGAGAAGTCCGCTGAGGCCGCCGCGATCGAGCAGGTCAAGCAGGCCGAAGCCCGCACCCGCATCGCCGAGCAGCAGGCTCAGGCCGACCGTGCGCGGGCCGCCGGTGAGGCCGCAGCAGCCGAGGCGAAGGCCACCGGTGATGCGAACGCGCTGCGCGCGCAGGCCGAGGCCGAGGCGGAAGCTCGGCGCCTGCGGGCCAATGCCGAGGCCGAGGCGATCCGCGCGGAGGGCGAGGCGCGCGCTGCGGCCGTCGAGGCCGAGGCCAAGGCCATCGCCTCCAACCAGGAGGCTTTCCTGTCGCAGCGCGTGCTCGAGGTGCTGCCCCAGATCATGGCCGAGTTCGCCAAGGGCTATTCCGCCATCGGCAACGTCTCGATCATCGGCGGCAGCGGTGAGGACGGCGCGTCCAGCGTCGTCGGCAGCGACAACGCGAAGGCGATGCGCTCGGTGTTCGACAGCGTGAGCGCCGCGACCGGTCTCGACCTCGCCGCTATCATCCAGGGCCAGGCCGTCGGCCGCGGGTTCGGCGCCGGTGTCGCTCAGGCCACGGATGCCTCGCCTTCGGCATCCCCCGACCCCGGCGCGGCGACCGCGGTCGTCGAGCGCACCCTCGACGACCCGACCGACGCCGCCGGCGCCGGCGCGTAACGCGCTCCCGGCCGCCCACACCGGGGGCCGACACTCCAGATGTCGGACGGATTCGCAGGATCGGTCCGACATCTGGCGTGTCGGCCCCCGGTTCGTACCGCCCCGGCATCCGGCATCCGGCACCCGACCCCGCCCTGGCCCCGGTTCGTACCGCCCTGCACCCGCCACCCGGCCCGGGCCGGGGCGCCCGGCGGCGCCTGGCGTGTCGGCCCCGGTTCGTCGGACGGGCAGACTGGAACCGTGACCTCTCGCACGTTCGATCTCGCCCGCGTCGGCGCGGGCCTGTCGTTCGCGGCTGCCGTCGACGACGTCGAGCGCGCCCTGGATGCGAGCACCGCGCTGGTCATCAGCGCGCCGCCCGGCACGGGCAAGACCACCCTCGTGCCTCCCCTGCTGGCGATGCGCACCAGGGGACGCGTGATCGTCACGCAGCCGCGGCGGGTGGCGGCCCGCGCCGCCGCCCGTCGCCTCGCCGAGCTCGACGGCTCGCCGCTCGGCGAGCGCGTCGGCTTCACCGTCCGCGGCGAGCGCAAGACGAGCCCGCAGATGCGCGTCGAGTTCGTCACGGCGGGGGTTCTGCTGCGCCGGATGCTCGATGACCCCGGCCTCGACGACATCTCGGCGGTGATCATCGACGAGGTGCACGAGCGCGCGCTCGAGACCGACCTGCTCATCGGCCTGCTCGGCGAGGTGCGCGAGCTGCGCGACGACCTCACGCTGGTCGCGATGTCGGCGACGCTCGACGCCGAGCGGATCGCCGCCGTCCTCGGCTCGGACGGCGTGCCTGCGCCGATCGTCGACCACCGCGTCCCGGCTCATCCGCTCACCGAGCGGTGGGCGCCGAGCCCCGCGCCGCGGCTCGATGAGCGCGGCGTGACCCGCTCGTTCCTCGACCATGTCGCCGGCACGGCGGCATCCGCTGCCCGCGACCTCGTCCGGACCGCACCCGACGCCGACACCCTCGTCTTCGCACCGGGCGCGCGCGAGGTCGCCGAGATCGCGCGCCGCATCGCCGACCTCGCTCCGGGCTTCGATGTGCGGGAGCTGCACGGGCAGCTGCCCTCGGCCACGCAGGACGCCGTGATCCGCGGCCGCGCCGGCCACGATCGGCCGCGCATCATCGTCACGACCTCGCTCGCCGAGTCGTCCTTGACCGTGCCGGGCGTGCGCCTCGTCGTCGACAGCTGCCTGGCACGCCAGCCGCAGCGCGACGCGTCCCGTGGCATGACCGGGCTGGTGACCGCAGCGGCATCCCGATCCTCCTGCGTGCAGCGCGCCGGACGCGCGACACGACAGGGCCCCGGCACGGTCGTGCGATGCGTCGACGAGCGCACGTACGCCGCCGCCCCCGCGAGGCCCACGCCGGAGATCGCGACGGCCGACCTCGCCGACGCGGCGCTGCTGCTCGCCTGCTGGGGCGCACCGGGCGGGGCCGGCCTGAGGTTCATCGATCCGCTGCCGGCCGACAGCCTGAGCGACGCGGTCGAGGTACTGCACACCCTCGGTGCGGTGGACGACAGCGGCCGCGTGACCGACGCGGGACGCGCGCTCTCCCGCATCCCGACCGATCCGCGACTCGCCAGGGCGCTCCGCGACGGGTCGGCGCTGGTCGGCGCACGCACGGCTGCCGAGGTGGTCGCCCTGGTCGGCGGTGACATCCGTGTCCGCGACGCCGACATCGTCTCGGCTCTCTCGGCGCTTCGGAACGGCCGCGGTCCCGACGCTCAGCGCTGGGCACGCGAGGTCGACCGCCTGATGCGCCTCGCGCCGCCGGCGCGCTCGGGGCGCGGACGAGCAGATGACGCCGGTCTGGTCGTCGCGCTCGCGTTCCCGGGACGGATCGCCAGGCGCGTCGAGCGCTCGTCCAACGGCTCGACATTCCTGCTGGCATCCGGAACCCGCGCGGGAATCAGCGGCCCGCTCGCGGATGCCGAGTGGCTGGCCGTGGCCGACGTGGCGCGCGCGTCCGGTCGCGTCGCCGCGGGCTCAGGAGCGGTGATCCGCGCGGCCGCCGCCATCACCGAGCAGCAGGTCGAGCGCGCCGCCGACCACCTCATCACCGATCGGGTCGAGGCGCAGCTGGTCGGCGGCCGCGTGAGCGCCCGCCGCGAGCGGCGCGTCGGGGCGATCGTGCGCTCGTCCGTTCCGGTGCGCGCGTCTGCCGCAGAGGGTCGGGGTGCTGTGGAGCGCGCGGTGCGGGCAGATGGTCTCGACGTGTTCACCTGGTCGGATGCCGCCGACGAGCTGCGGCGGCGGATGGCTCTGCTGCACCGTGAGCTCGGCGAGCCGTGGCCCGATGTCTCCGACGAAGCCCTGCTCGCCCGTCTCGCCGAGTGGCTCGATCCGGAGCTGAGCGCCCTCGCGGGCGGCACCCCGGCGGATCGCATCGACCTCGCCGCGCCGTTGCGCCGGCTGCTGCCCTGGCCGGCCGCGGCCGACCTCGATGTCCTCGCCCCTGAACGCCTCGAGGTGCCCAGCGGCTCCCGGGCGCGGATCACCTACCCGCCGCTCGACGACCCGGCGGGGCAGCCGTTCGTGGCCGTGAAGCTGCAGGAGTGCTTCGGCTGGGCAGAGACGCCCCGGGTCGTCGGCGGGCGTGCGCCGGTGCTGTTCCACCTGCTCTCCCCCGCCGGCCGGCCGCTCGCGGTGACCGCCGACCTCGCCTCGTTCTGGTCGGGTCCGTACGCGCAGGTGCGGGGGGAGATGCGCGGGCGCTATCCGAAGCACCCCTGGCCAGAAGACCCCTGGTCGGCCACGGCGACGCGACACACCCGTCGACGAGCGGCTCGCGACTGAGCCGACGAGTCAGCACTCGACGACGTTCACCGCGAGGCCGCCCTCGCTGGTCTCCTTGTACTTCGTCGACATGTCGAGGCCCGTCTGGCGCATGGTCTCGACCACGGCGTCCAGCGACACGTAGTGGTGACCGTCGCCGCGCAGGGCGAGGCGCGCGGCCGTCACCGCGGTCGAGGCGGCGATCGCGTTGCGCTCGATGCACGGGATCTGCACGAGCCCGCCGATCGGGTCGCAGGTGAGCCCCAGATGGTGCTCCATCGCGATCTCGGCCGCGTTCTCGATCTGCCGCACCGTGCCGCCCATCACCGCGGTGAGACCGCCGGCGGCCATGGCGCACGCCGAGCCGACCTCGGCCTGGCAGCCGCCCTCGGCGCCCGAGATCGACGCGTTCGCCTTGAACAGCGAACCGAGCGCGGTGGCGGTGAGCAGGAATCGCCGGATGCCGCGGCGCCGGTTCGCCTCGGCCACTGCGTCGTCATCGCCGTTCGACGCGCTCACGGATCCCTCGGCGGCGGTCACCGCGGGGGACGAGCGGAAGCCGAGCAGGGCGCTGCCGACCAGCTCGCCGTGCGGGGTGACCGCGTTGCCGACGCCCAGGCCGGAGTCGGCGAGGAAGCGCCACCAGTACATCGCGACAGCGGGCAGGATGCCGGCCGCGCCGTTGGTGGGGGCGGTGACGACGCGACCGCCGGCCGCGTTCTCCTCGTTCACGGCGAGCGCGAACGCGCCCAGCCATTCGCCGGGAAGTGCGGGATGCCCGTCGGCTTCGACCGCCTCGAGCTGCTGGCGGATGTCACCCGCACGTCGTCTCACCTTCAGGATGCCGGGCAGCGTGCCGCCGGAGTGCAGCCCGGCGTCGACGCAGGATGCCATGGCATCCCAGATCGCATCGAGCCCTGCGGCGACCTGCTCTTCCGAGCGCACCGCCATCTCGTTTCCCCGGGCTATCTCGGCGATGGACATGCCCGTCTCGTCGCACAGCGCGAGCAGCTCTTCGGCGGTGTCGTACGGGTACGGCTGTGCGGCGGCGGCGACGCGGGCCTCTTCCCCGTCGCGGCGGATGAAACCGCCGCCGACCGAGTAGTACGTCTGCTCGAGCACGGGCTCACCCTCGGCGTCGAGCGCGTGCAGGGTCATCGCGTTGGGGTGACCGGGCAGGCGCGTGCGCGGGACGAAGGCGATGTCGTCCTTCGCGAACGGGATGCCCTGCTCTCCCGCCAGCAGCAGCTCGCGCCCCTCGGGCCAGCCGCTCCACAGCTCGCGCACGTCGGCCGGATCGCAGGTCTCGGGGTGCAGCCCCTGCAGGCCGGCGACCACGGCATCCGGAGTGCCGTGGCCGAGCCCGGTCGCCCCCAGCGAGCCGAACAGCTCGCAGCGCACCCGCGCGACGCGACTGAGCAGGTCTTCTGCCGTCAGCCGATCGGCGAAGTCGACTCCGGCGCGCATCGGCCCGACGGTGTGCGAACTCGACGGCCCCACACCGATGGAGAACAGGTCGAAAGCCGAGACGTACGCAGTCACGCATCCAGCCTACGTCCGACCGGTGTTCTCGGGGCCGCAGGGCTCGCGCCGAGCGCTGGCGGATCAGACCGCAGGAAAGGCGAAATCCCCGCCGCTTTCGCGACGGGGATTTCACTACTGTCTCAACACAGTGCGCGCCCCGAGGGACTCGAACCCCCAACCTTCTGATCCGTAGTCAGATGCTCTATCCATTGAGCTAGGGGCGCACGGCCCGCTCAGCGGGCCGAAGAACAGCCTACAACACGTTTCACGGAGAAGTGAAATCGGGGCTCGACCGACTCACCCCCGGCGTGTCCAGAGCGCGCGCTTGCCGTCTCGCTCCGCACGCGATCCGTCCTGCTCCGCCGCCTTGTCCGCGGCCTTCTCGCGCTTGCGTCGGGCTCGCTGCTCCGACGAGAGCGCCTGCAGATCGACGAGCTTCAGCGCCTGCATCCGTGCCTCGCGCATCTGCTCGTACTCGGGATCCTGATCCGCGCGCATCCCCTCGACGCGAAGCCTGCGATCGAGGTTGCTGCGCACGTCGGCCCACGCCGCCGCTCTCGCCTCTTCGACGAGCGCGCGCAGCGCCTCGGAGTCATCCGTCATGTCGCGCAGGTGAGTGGCGACGCCGAGTGACTGCTTCGCGCGACGACGCAGGTTGCGCACGTCGCGGTCGCGGTAGTCGTGGGTGCCGTGCGGGTCGGAGTGCCGACCTCGCGCGCGCTTGCGTAGGGCGGTGAGGTGCTCGGCGGCCTGCTCGGACTCGTCGGCCATCGCGCGCAGCGCGACGCGGGCCTCGTCCATGTAATGGTCGATCTCGAAGGTGCCACCCTGCGCGATCGTCCCGACCAGGATCTGGTTCTTCACGGTCAGCCGAACGGCCGCCGTGGCGATCGCTACGCCCTCGGCGACGGCATCAGCTGTTCGTCCCACGAGTACCTCCCGAATCGAGCGTACCGGCACCCCACCGACAGCGGTGGGGTGGGTTCACGGGCGCGGCGCGGATGCCCCGAAAAGACGCTCGTGGGCTGCCGCACGCCCTTCGGCCAGATGCTCGGGAACCAGGCGGCGCAGCACGTCCAGATCCCGCGCGCGGATCGCGTCGAGGATCTCGCGGTGCGTGGATGCCATCTCGGCGAGATCGCCGTGCTGACCGAACAGCCAGCGCAGCCGGGTGACCAGGGAGCTCGCCAGCTCCAGGAGCATCGCGTTCTGCGACAGCCGGACGACGGCCATGTGGAACGCGGTCGAGGCCTTGCGGGCCGTCTCGACGTCGCCGAGCGCCGCAGCGGCCGCCTCCTGCGCGACGAGCGACTCCAGCAGCGCGATGCCGGCTTCGTCGACGCGCTGTGCGGCGAGCACGAACGAAAGCGTCTCGAGCGCCTCGCGCACCTCGAAGAATCCCTGCAGGTCGTGCGGGGAGAACTCGCGCACCGTCGCCCAGCTGCGCGGTCGAGCCACGACGATCCCGTCGGCGACCAGCGCCTTGATCGCCTCGCGCACCGGCAGCCGTGACACCTGCAGCTCAGCGGCGATGTCGCGCTCGACCAATCGGGAGCCCGGCGGACGCCGTCCCGAGACGATGTCCTCCCGGAGCGCGTCGGCGACACGCTCCGACTCGAGGCCCGACATTCCAGCTGACGGCATGATCGGATTCAACCACCCCGCGGGCGATTCGGCCAGTGTTCCGGGATTTCGGCAGGCCGCGTCGGCCGGTCAGAGCTCGACCGGCGGAGCTCGACCGGTCAGAGCTCGACCGGCGGAGCTCGACCGGTCAGAGCTCGACCGGCGGCGCCGGCTCATCCTCCGCAGCCTCGGGGTGACGCACCAGGTTCACGACGGCGAGGGCGAGCCCTCCCCACACGGTGACCATCGCGACGATCATCATGACGACGGCGGTGGGGGTCATGGTCGTGCTCCCTTCCGGCGGTCATCCGCCACGGCGATGCTCCCAGTCTCGGCATCCGGTTCGTAGTTCTCGACGACGAGGAACTCGTCGTATTCGGGATCGTCCTTCGCGTGCGAACGGCGACTCCACGGCAGCAGAGACAGGATGATCGCGAACACGATGAGGGCGATGACCATCCCCCAGCCGAAGATCGCCAGGAACCAGAGCGGATAGCCCTCGTAGGGCGTGGTGATCTTGGCGATGATCTCGCTGACGAACAGGTACCCGAGCACGATCGGCGCGAGCGCCCCGACCAGCACCATCCACAGCCGGCCGAGCCGGAAGCTGGAGCGCTTGTTCAGGTGCTCGCGCAGCACCGGCAGCTTCCGCAGGATCCAGGCGACCAGGATGACCGCGACCAGGGCCACGGCCATGATCCCGAAGGCGTTGATGAACGCGTCCGTCGTGTCGAGCACCTGCAGCGCGGTGGTGGTCGAGAAGAACGCGATCGAGGCCAGCGCCACCGGGATCGCCACCGTGAGCGTCGTGCGCACGCGGCTCCAGCCGAGCTTGTCCTGCAGGGCGGCGACGACCACCTCGAGCACCGAGATGAGCGACGTGATGCCCGCGAACACCAGGGCGCCGAAGAAGAGCACACCGAAGATCGAGCCGCCCGTGGCCTGCGAGACGATCGTCGGGAAGGCGATGAACGCCAGACCGATGCCCGACGACGCGACGCCCGAGACATCGGTGTTCTGCGCCTGCGCCATGAAGCCGAGAGCCGCGAACACGCCGATACCCGCGAGGATCTCGAAGCCGGAGTTCGCGAAGCCGACGACGAGGCCCGAGCCGGTGAGGTCGGTCTTGCGCTTCAGGTACGACGAGTAGGTGACCATGATGCCGAAGGCGACCGACAGCGAGAAGAAGATGTGCCCGTAGGCGGATGCCCAGACGCCGGGGTCGGCGAGCGCCTCCCAGTTCGGGGTGAAGAACGCGTTGAGTCCGTCCATGGCGCCGGGCAGGAACAGCGCCTGCACCACGAGGGTGGCGAACATGAGCGTCAGCAGCGGCATGAGGATCATGTTCGCCAGGCCGATGCCCCGCTTGACGCCCAGCGCCATGATGACGATCACGACGAGCCAGACGCCGATCAGCGGGATGCCCACCTGAGGCACGAAGTCGAGCGAGACACCGTTCTTGAGGTCGCCCATCTGGAGGAAGTCGGAGAAGAAGTAGTCCTTCTCATTGCCCTCGCCCCAGGTGATCTGCGCCGAGAACCAGGTGTACATCGCGGCCCAGGCGATGATCACGGCGTAGTAGGTGGCGATCACCACGCAGATGAGCACCTGCCACCAGCCCAGCGGCTCGGCTGCCCGGCTCATGCGCCGGAACGCCAGAGGCGCGGAGCCGCGGAAGCGGTGCCCGATCGCGTAGTCGAAGAACAGCAGCGGAATGCCTGCGGTCAGCAGCGCGCACAGATACGGGATGAGGAACGCGCCGCCGCCGCCCTCATAGGCGACGTACGGGAAGCGCCAGATGTTGCCGAGTCCGACCGCAGACCCGATCGCCGACAGGATGAAGACGTTGCGCGAGCCGAAGGCCTCGCGCTTCTTGGTCTGCGTCGTTGCATTCACCATGCTGGCGAGGTTACCGGAGAGGCGAGACGACGACAGCCAGCCTCGCCGCCGAGCTCAGTCGGAGCGAGGTGCGTCTCCGGGGTCGTCGGCACCGTCCACGCCCGGCCCGGGGCCAGGGCGCACGGCTGCGGTGTCGGCGACGTCAATGCGCACATTGCCGTCGTGCTCGGTCACCTCGATGCGCGGTGCCGCATCGGCCTCGGTGGAGTGCTCCGCGCGAAGGAACTGGTCGCGCAGCTTCTGCTCGTGGGTCATGCCCTCGATGGAACCGTCGTTCTCGCTCATGCCACGACCATCTCGCGCGCGGCCGACGCGGGCGAGACCCTGGCCGCCGACCAGCGGAGGTGATAGAAACCCTGCGCCGAGATCTCGCTGTTCACCACCGAGGGTGGACTTCCGCCCGGAACCGGCGGTCGTAGAGATCCCGCACAGCTGCGGTGAAGTCATCGCCGAGCTCGGGGGCCGATCCCGCGGCCGCGTTCGATTCCGCCTGCGCGACGCTGCGCGCGCCCGGGATCACGGACGAGACGCCCGGAAGCTGGGAGACCCACGCGAGAGCAGCCGTTGCAGGAGCGAGGCCTGCTCCCGCGGCAAGCGCGGAGAACTCCTGCGCGGCTTCCACGCCCTGGTCGTAGTCGACGCCCGAGAACGTCTCCCCCTGGTCGAAGGCCTCGCCGTTCCGGTTGAAGCTCCGGTGATCGTTCGCGGCGAACTCCGTGTCGTGGGAGTAGCGTCCCGAGAGAAGCCCGCTCGCCAGCGGCACGCGGGCGATGATGCCCACCCCGGCCTCGATGGCTGCGGGAAGGACCTCGTCGAGCGGCTTCAGACGGAAGGCGTTGAGGATGATCTGCACGGTGGCGACGCCAGGGCGCGCGATGGCGTCGAGCGCCTCGGCGGTCGTCTCGACGCTCACGCCATAGGCGGCGATCGCCTGTTCCTCGACCAGCGTGTCGAGCGCGTCGAACACGGCGTCGTCAGAGTAGACCGCGGTCGGCGGGCAGTGCAGCTGCACGAGGTCGAGCGTCTCGACCCCGAGGTTGCGGCGGCTGCGGTCGATCCACGACCGGAAGTTCTCCAGCACATAGTTCGCCGGGATCTGCTCGACGCGGCGCCCCATCTTGGTCGCGACCGTGAGCGGGGCATCCGGGTTCTCGCGCCGCCATGCCCCGATCAGCGACTCGCTTCGCCCGTCGCCGTACACATCGGCGGTGTCGAAGAAGGTGACGCCGGCTGCGGCGCTCGCGTCGAGCACGGCTCGGGCATCCGCTTCACTCACCTCGCCCCAGTCGGCGCCGAGCTGCCATGTGCCGAGACCGATGACGGAGACGTCGCGACCAGTGCGACCCAGAGTGCGATGCTGCATGCGATCGAGCTTAGGGCGCGGCCGCACCGTCGGCGCCGCCGCGGCTGTGCGACAGGAGTTCGGCGAACAGGGCGTCCAGATCAGGATCGACGCGCTGCAGTTCGGGATGCCCGTCATGCCACTCGATGATCTCGCGCGCCACGTGATGGAGGGCCACGGAAGGCGAGAAATCCGGTACGAGACGGCGGATCTTGGTGTTGTCGAAGACGACGGAGTGAGCCATGTCGCCGCTCAGCTGCCCCGCCCGCTCCGGAGCGAGCCGCTCGATCTCGGTGGTCGGTGCATGCCGCAGCCGTGGTTCCGCGCCGGCGGCCCGCGCGAGGATCGAGTAGATCTCGTTCCACGTGTAGACGAAGTCGCTCGTGATCTGGAACGTGTCCCCGTAGGCGAGCGGGTTGCCGAGGAGTCCGACGAACCCGACGGCGAAGTCGGTGGAGTGGGTGAGGGTCCACAGGGACGTGCCGTCGCCGTGGACGACGATCTCCTCGCCCCGGCGGAGCCGATCGATTGCCGTCCACCCGCCGAACGCCGGGATCGTCCACTTGTCGTAGGTGTGCGAGGGACGCAGCACCGTCACAGGGAAGTCTCGATCGCGATACGCCCGGGTCAGCAGCTCTTCACACGCGATCTTGTCGCGCGAGTACTGCCAGTGCGGATTGCGAAGTGGGGTCGACTCCGTGATCGGCAGGTGCGCCACCGGCTTCTGATAGGCGGATGCCGAGCTGATGAAGACGTACTGCCCGGTGCGGCCTTCGAAGCGGTCGATGTCGCGCTGCACGTGATCAGGAGTGAAGGCGATCATGTCGGCGACCACATCGAATTCGCGACCGCGAAGTGCAGCGTCGACCGCGGCGGCATCCGAGATGTCGGCCGTCAGCACTTCGACGCCTTCCCCCGGCGTGCGGAGCGATTGCCCGCGGTTCAGCAGCGTCACCTCCATGCCACACCGGGTTGCGAGTTCGCTCGCCGCCGAGGAGATGATTCCCGTTCCGCCGATGAACAGCACCTTCAACGCAGTCATGCGGTGCACTCTACCGACGGGTGAGTCGGGGGCGGGGACGGAGGGATTTGATCCCTCGCGGCCACTCCACACGCCGCGAGTCCCGATCACGGCTCGCGTTGAGAAGAAGGGGCGGCGTGCGGAGCCTCCGGCCGCGTGGGGCCCTGGGGTGGAAAAGCGCCACCCGCCTACGCGAAGATCCGGCCCTCGAGACTTCGTCCCGAGATCCGGATCTTTGGCGGAGACGGAGGGATTTGAACCCTCGGTCCCCTTGCGAGGACTCCACCTTAGCAGGGTGGTGCACTAGGCCTGACTATGCGACGTCTCCATGCATCCGGCCCCGAGGGACGAACGCGTCATGCCATCATAACCGGTCTCGTAACCTGTCACCGACACGCGCCGCCCCTGAACCGGACGGCACACTCGCACACACGTCTCGCCTGACCGTCCAGTCCATGTTCTGGGTGCAGCGAGCATGGAATTCCATGCTCATCACGGTTTGAATTGACCGTACTGCCCCTCATCGCATGGTGCGAGAGGCACGAGGTCCAAGGAGTATCGATGAACATTGCGGTTCAGGCAGACGCCTGCGTGGGAGCCGGACAGTGCGCGCTCGTCGCCCCCGACGTCTTCGACCAGGATGACGACGGCATCGTGCTCCTGCTGAACGCCGCACCTCAGGGCGCCGATCTCGAGGCCGCCAAGCGCGCCGTGCGCCTGTGCCCTGCGCGCGCGATCAGCATGTCCGACTCATGAGCACGCCGCGCGTCGTCATCGTCGGCGCGTCGATCGCCGGGCTCACCGCGGCCGAGACGTTGCGGCAGGAGGGGTTCGCCAGCGAGATCGTGCTCGTGGGTGACGAGCCGCACTCGCCCTACAACCGCCCGCCGCTGTCGAAGCAGGTTCTGCACGGACTGTGGGAGCCCGAACAAGCCATGATCCGCACGGCCGACGAGCTCGCCGACCTCGACATCGACCTGCGCACCGGATGCGCGGCCACCGCGCTCGACGTCTCTGCCCGCATCGTCCACACAACGCAGGGACCGATCGAGTTCGACGAGCTGATCATCGCGACGGGCACTGCGCCGCGACAGCATCCGCTCCTGCCCGATGCGCACACCCTGCGCACCCTCGACGACGCGATCCGCCTGCGCGAGTCGCTGACCCGCTCGACCAGAGTCGCCGTCATCGGCTCGGGAATCCTCGGATCGGAGATCGCCGGCGCCGCGCGCAAGCACGGCGCCGAGGTCCTGCTCGTCGGCCGCTCCGGAGCCTTGAGTTTCGGCAGCGTCGGCACGCTCCTCAGCGACCGCCTGGCCGAGCTGCACCGCGACAACGGCGTCGAGCTCATGCTCGATGCCGAGGTCACGGGCTCGACGACGACGGATGCCGGGACCGCGCTCACGTTCGACGACGGCACGACCCGCACCTTCGACCTGGTCGTCACGATGATCGGCGGAACCCCGCGCACGCAGTGGCTCACCACGTCGGGCCTCGACATCGCCGACGGCATCGCCTGCGACGCCGCTGGCGTCGCAGCTCCCGGCATCTCGGCGATCGGCGATGTCGCATCCTGGCAGGATCCGTCGACCGGCCAGAACGTCCGGGCCGAGCATCAGAGCTATGCGATCGAGCAGGCACTCTCGGTCGCCACCCGCCTCGCGCACGGCACCGCGAGCCCGGCTCCTGTGCCGCTCTTCTGGTCCGAGATCCACGGCACCCGCATCAACGCGTACGGCTGGTTCAATCAGCACCACCCGCTCACCGAGGCGCACGCGGATGCCGATGCCCGCAGCACCGTGCTGCTGAGCCACGACCGCTCCGGCGCCGTCCGCGGCGCGATCGGCTGGAACGCCTCACCGCGCGAGTTCCGCGCGGCCCGCGCATCCGTCATGCCTCCGACACCCGAACTCATCCCCCACACCTGAAAGAGATGGATCGATGACGACCACCGCTCAATGCCCCTTCCAGTCGCGTTCCCTCCCCGGCGACGGAACCCCGCTCACCCCGTCACCCACGCTCGCCGCCTGGCGAGACGAGGCGGCGTTCGTCCCCCTGGACTTCCAGGACGGCCATGAAGGCCTCGTCGCCACCCGCTATGAGGCCGTGCGCACAGTGCTCGAGGACCCGCGCTTCAGCATGCGCCCGAGCCGCATGCCCGTCGGACCCGACGGCGTCGGCTCCGGCCTCGGCGCCGCGGTTCCCCTCGAAGCCGAGGGCGAGCTCGACGAGGCCGGCCAGCGCTCGGATGACCTCAACCTGCTGAACCTCGACGGCGACGTGCACTCGAAGCTGCGCCGCGCCGTGACCGCCCGCTTCTCGGTGCGCCAGGCGCGCGCTCGTGAGCCGTGGATCCGCGCGATGATCGCCGACGAGATCGAGCGCCTGCGCACACTCGACCGCGACATCGATCTGTGGCGCGACTACGCGATGCCGATCTCGGCCCGCACGCACTGCCACGTCATCGGCATCCCCGCCCATCACTACGAGACGTTCGTCGCCCTGTTCGTCGAGGAGTCGACGGCGCAGCAGAAGTACGACTTCATCCGCGCGCTGCTTGAGGAGCGCAAGAACGACCCGGGCGAGGATGTGATCACCGACCTCCTGAACAACCCCGATCTCGACCGCATCGAGATCGAAGGTCTGCTGCGCCTGCTCATGGTCGCGGGGCGCGATTCGGTCGCATACCTGATCGCCACGGCATCCGTCGCCCTGCTCACCAATCCCGAGCAGCTCGCGACCCTGCGCGGCGACGCCGACAAGATCCGTCCCGCGGTCGAGGAGTTCATGCGCGTCGGCGCGATGTTCATCACCCTCTTCGCACGCACGGCGCTCGAAGACGTCGAGATCGAGGGCACGATGATCCCTGCGGGCACGTCGGTGTCGGTGTCACCCGTGGCCGCGAACCGCGACCCGGAGCACTGGGAGCGTCCGGAGGAGTTCGATGTGGAGCGCGACGCGTTCGGCCACATCGGCTTCGGTCACGGCATCCACGGCTGCGTGGGGCAGCAGGTCGCGCGCGTCGAGATCCGCGAGGCGATCACGGCGCTGCTCGCGGCGTTCCCCGACCTCACGCTGATCGACGCCGAGCAGCTCACGCCCCAGCCGTTCGCCCACCCGGTCGCCGTGTACGAGGCCGGCACCGTGCTTGTGCGGCTCAGCGCGTCCTGAGAGAGATGGCGACCACCCCGCCCGGGCTAGCATTGCCGGTGAACACCACAACGGGCGGGGTGCCGATGAGCGACGATGACGACGCGGTGCTGGTCAGTGCGAACTGGTACCGCTTCTCGTCGGGCGAGCGCATCGTCAACCCGCATGTGATGAGCACGTCGTTCATCTGGATTGTCAGCGGGGGCGGAGAGATCCGCGCCGGCGGTCAGCAGTTCACCGTCGACGCGCAGCATGTGCTGCGCCTGCCCTGGCATCACCATGTCGAGTACCGGGCGAACAGGCGGGGGCCGTTCCACATCGGGACGATCCATGTCGTCCCCCGGCACAGCCGGGACACCCCGGTGATCCCCCGTGTGGCGCACCTCCCCGGCGACCCGCTGCTCGACGATCCGGCACGCAGCGGCAACCCCGCGGCGTTCCGCCCCGGCGCGACCTCGATGCACAACAGCGCCGCTCGCCGCATCACCGAGTTCGGCACGATGGCGATCGAGAAGCTCAGCGAGGGCGGTTTCGACGAGAGCTATTTCCGCTACCTCGGGCGCCTGATCCTGATGGAGAACTCGGCCTGGGCAGACACCCATGCACAGCAGGCGACCCTGCCCGGGTCGCTCGAGCTGATGATGACGTTCGTGCGTCACCATATCGCCGAGCCGCTCACGGTGGCACAGGTGGCGGATGCCGCGCGCTGCAGCGAGACGACCGCACAGCGCCTGTTCACCCGCCATACCGGCGAGTCCATGCAGGCGTGGATCCGCCACGTGCGTCTGCGCGAGGCCGCCAGCCTGCTGCGGACCACGGGACTGCGCGTCGGCGAGGTCGCGCACCTCGTCGGCTATCAGGACCCCCTGTACTTCTCGCGGGCATTCCGCCGCGCCTACGGCGTGGCGCCCAGCCGGTTCGCCCGCGCGACGCTGCGTCCCTGAACCCACGCCGCCCTGCTCGTCCAGTCCATGTTTCGGCGCTCGCACGCCCCTCTTTCTCGTGCTCCGATCCGTAGATTCGACAGAGAGGATCGCGCAGACTCTGCGCTCAGATGTGAGGAGCCGTGCATGGCCGTACACCGCCGCCCGTTCGGGCGCACCGGTTGGAACATCAGCGAGGTGTCCTTCGGGGCATGGCAGCTGGGAGGGCAATGGGGTCGGGTCGACGACGACGCCTCCGTGCGCACCCTGCTCGACGCGTACGAGCACGGGATCAACTTCGTCGACACGGCGGAGATGTACGGCTCGGGACACAGTGAAGAGGTCGTCGGCCGCTCGCTGCGCGAGTGGTCGGGCGAGCGGATCTACGTGGCCACGAAGGTGCAGCCCGTGCAGTGGCCGCACCCCTCGGTCGCCGACCCCGATATCTCCGCGGGGTACCCCGAGGATTATCTGCGGTCCCAGGTCGACCAGTCACTGCGTCGCCTCGGCGTGGAACGACTCGATCTGCTGCAGCTGCACTGCTGGATGCCGAGCGGCATGCAGGACCGGATGTGGCTCGACGTCCTCCGTGACCTCCAGGCCGCCGGCAAAATCGACAAGATCGGCGTCTCGCTGCGCGACTACCGCGCCGACGAAGGCGTGGCGATCGCGGAGTCGGGCCTGATCGACTCGATCCAGGTCATCTACAACATCTTCGAGCAGAAGCCCGAGCAGGCGCTCTTCGCCGCCGCGGCGAAGACCGAGACTGCGATCATCGCCCGGGTCGCCCTGGATTCCGGTTCGCTCAGCGGAACATGGACCGCGTCGACCTACGACGGGTGGGACGACGATTCGGTGCTGAAGACGATGTTCCGCGACGAGCGCTTCGCCGAGACGCTCGAGCGCGTCGACGCCATCAAGGCCGTGACCTCGCCGCACTACGAGTCGCTGGCCGAGGCGGCGGTGCGCTTCGTCCTGGACCGTCCGGAGGTGTCGACGACGATCGTCGGCATGACCTCGCAGAAGCGCATCGCGGCGAACGTGGCTTTCGCCGACGGCGAGGGCCTGATCGACGGACTGCATGAGCGCCTGGCCGGATTCGAATGGGAGAGGAACTTCTACGTATGAGCACGTCGCCCGCAGCCATCGAGCGGCTGAGCCCTGAGCAGATCGAGCAGCGACTCTCCGCGGCATCCGTCGCCTATCTGCCGCTCGGCTCTCTCGAGTTCCACGGTCCGCACCTGCCCATCGGCCTCGATGCACTCACCGCCTACGGCATCTGCCTCACTGCGGCCGAGCAGCACGGCGGCGTGGTGCTGCCGGCCTACTATCAGGCGGTCGGCGGCGAGCACATGCGCTATCCGTGGACGATCATGAGCAGCGCACCCGAGAGCATCGCGACGCTGCTCACCGAGACGCTGACACGGCTCGCCGAGCTGGGCGTGCGCAGAGCGGTCATCCTGAGCGGTCACTTCGCCGACGAGCAGCGCGACCTGGTCACCGCTGTCGCCGACCGCTGGAACGCGACCGGGTCGTCGATGCTCGCTGTCGCGCGTACGCTCGCGCAGGCGCCGGAACCGCCCGTCGCCCCCGACCATGCAGGGCGCTTCGAATCGCTCATGCTGCATGCGATCGATCCGTCGCTGGTGAACGTGGGGCGGCTTCCGGATGCCGCGGCCTTCCCCGCACCCGACGGCGAAGACCCCTACGGTCAGCAGCGACATGACGCCGAGCATCCGCTGCACGGCGTCTTCGGCGCCGACCCGCGCGGGCTCGACATCGACAGTGCGTCCGGGCTGATGGCGCACTATGTGGCGTGGATCGCGGGCCTGGCCGGAACGGCCTGAGCACCGCGCACACGAAGAAGCGCCCGATCGGCTCTCGCCGATCGGGCGCTTCTGTCCGTGCGGAGACGCGACTCAGAAGTCGAAGTCGCCGATGTTGTCCTTATCGAACACGTACGGGTCGCCCAGCAGCACGGTGGCGTCGGCGCCGACCGTGAACTTTCCGAGCTTGCCGGCTTCGAACGTGTCGCCCTCGGCGCCGGTGATGTCGCCGTTGATGAGAGCGGCTGCGGCGAACGCCGACAGGTAGCCGAGGTCCTCGGGGTTCCACAGGGCGAACGCCGTGACGGTGCCGTCGGCGATGTACTCGCGCATCTGGTTCGGGGTGCCGAGACCGGTCAGCGCGACCTTGCCCTTGTAGTCCGAGGTCGAGAGGTAGCGCGCTGCCGCCGAGATGCCGATGGTGGTCGGCGAGACGATGCCCTTGAGGTTCGGGTGCGACTGCAGCACGGCGGCGGTCTTGTCGAACGAGATCTGCTCGTCGTCGTCGCCGTAGACGATGTCGACGATCGTGATGTCGGGGTAGTCAGCCGCGAGCATCTCCTCCATCGTCTCGATCCACAGGTTCTGGTTGGTCGCGTTGGCCGTCGACGACACGATCGCGATCTCGCCGGCGCCGCCGATCTGCTCGGCGATCAGCTCGACCTGCGCCTTGGCGATGCCGTCGGCGGTCGCCTGGTTGATGAACAGGTCGCGGCACTCGGGGTTGGTGTCGGAGTCGAAGGTGACGACCTTCACACCCGCGGCACGAGCCTCATCGAGAGCGTCGCAGATGGCCTTCGGGTCGTTGGCCGAGACGACCAGCGCACCGACGCCCTGCTGCGTCGCGGTGTTGATGTAGCTCACCTGCGCCTCGGGGCCCGACTCGGCGGGGCCGACCTCGGCGAACGTGCCGCCGAGCTCGGTGACAGCCGCCTGGCCACCCTTGCTCGAGGTGTCGAAGTACGGGTTTCCGATGCTCTTGGGCAGGAACGTGATCGCCAGGTTCGCGTCGCCTCCGCCCTCTGCGGGGGCTCCGCCACCGGAGGAGCCGGTGTCGGCGCAGCCGGTCAGGACGAGTGCCGCGGCGACCGCGGCTGCTGCCACGGCTCCGACACGCTTACGTGCAAACTTCATTGTTCTTCCTTTCGTGCGGTCGACCACGACGACTGTCGCGAGCCGGGGACGCAGCGGGGTTACTACGCTGTGGTCGCTGCGACTTGTAGGGGGTTGATGCGCCGTCGTCGTGACTGCAGCCAGTTCAGGGCGCTGGCTCCGACGACGGACAGGATGAGGAGCACGCCGGTGATCACCATGATCACGTCGGACGTGATGTTGGCCAGGCGGAGCGAGCTCGAGAGCACGCCGATCAGGAGCACGGCCGCGACGACGCCGTAGAGCTGGCCGCGACCGCCGAACACCGAGACCCCACCGAGCACGACTGCCGCGATGACCTGCAGTTCGAGGCCCGTCGCGTTGTCGCCGCGCGCGCTGCCGAACCGGAGCGTGTAGTAAATCCCGGCGAACGCCGAGATCACTCCGGCGAGCACGAACAGGATGAACTTCGTGCGCTCGACGTTGACTCCGGAGAACCGTGCCGCGTCCTTCGACTGGCCGATCGCGAAGATGCCGCGGCCGAACGGAGTGAAATGCAGCATGATCACGAAGACCACGAGCAGGATCAGGAACGGCACCATGATGTACGGGATCGTGGTGCCGGCGATCTTCGCCTTGGCCAGCGCCGTCCAGGTCTCCGGGAAGTCCGTGACGGCGGTGGTGCCCAGGATGCCGACGGCGAGGCCGCGGAAGAGCGCGAGCGTGCCGATCGTCACGGCCAGCGAGGGGAGTCCGACGACGGTCACGAGGAAGCCGTTGAACGCCCCGCCGACCACGCCGACGGCGAGAGCGAGCAGCATCGCGACCTCGATCGGCAGGCCGATGTGCACTGCGCCGCCGGTGACGACGCTCGCGAGGCCCACCATGCTCCCCACCGACAGATCGATCTCGCCCGTGATCATGACCAGCGCCATCGGCAGCGCGATCAGCAGGATCGGGGCGATGTCGAGCAGCAGATAGTTGAGGGTGATCGGCTGCGCGAAGCCGCGGACGGTCATCATCGAGAAGGCGACGACGACGATCAGCAGTCCGACGATCGCGGATTCGCGGGTGAGCAGCACGCGCCGCCAGAGCGGCTTGTCGAAGTCGCGCGTGACGCGATTCGTCGTGGTGGTCGTGGCGGTGGTCGTCATGACTCGTCCCTCGATTCGATGAGTCGCTGCTTCTGTCTGACCGCGAGCCAGCGGTCGAGCACGATGGCGCCGATGATGAGCACGCCGACCACGGCGCGCTGCCAGAAGTCGGGGATGCCGAGGATCGGCAGTGCGCGGTTGATGGTCATGAGGAGCATCGCGCCGATCGCGGCGCCCCACACGGTGCCCACTCCGCCGGTGATCGCGACGCCGCCGATGACGGCTGCGCCGACAGCATCCAGCTCCCAGCCGGCACCGGCCTGCGAGCTGACCGATCCGTATCGCGCGGCGTAGAAGACGCCGGCGAGGCCCGCCAGCGCACCCGACAGCACGAACGCCGAGATGACGCGGCGCGTGACCTTGAGCCCGTAGAGCTCTGCGGCTGCGGGGTCGGAGCCGATCGCGTAGTACTCGCGGCCGCCGCGGGTGTTGCGCATATACCAGGCGGCCACCGCGAGCACGACGAGGGCGACGATCGCGAGGATCGGGATCGTGAGGATCTGGCCGGTGCCGATCGCGAGGAAGTCCTTGGGCATGTCGGACGCGTTGACCCGGGTGCTGCCCGCCCACATGACGTTGATGCCGCGATAGGCGTACAGCGTGCCGAGCGTGATCACCATGGCGGGAACCTTGGCGTACGCGACCAGGGCTCCGTTGATGAGACCGAGCGCGCTGCCGAAGAGCACGGCGAGCAGCACGACCACGGGGATCGGCAGCTGGGGCAGGTCGATGAACAGGCGCCCGGTGAGGTAGGCCGACAGGCCCATCACCGAGCCGACCGACAGGTCGACGTTGCGGGTGACGAGCACGATCGCCTGCCCGACGGCCACGAGCGCGAGGATCGACGGCGTCAGCAGCAGGTCACGCCAGCCGTCCGAACTCAACAGGAACGACGGGTTGGTCGAGGTGGCGACGATCACGACGAGCGCGAGCACCAGGAGGATGCCGAACTCTCGTGCCTTGCCGAGCACGCCGATCTTCTTGGTGATCCCCGACACGGGGATGCGGGTGGTGGAGGTGAAGGTCACGAGTGCTGCTCCGATGCGTGCGTGGCGGCGAACATGACGTTCTCGCTCGTGGCGTCCGCGCGGTCGAGTTCGGCGGTGATCCGGCCTTCGCGCATCACGAGGACGCGGTCTGCCATGCCGAGCACCTCGGGGAGCTCGGACGAGATCATCAGGATGCCCATGCCCTGCCCTGCGAGCTCCGACAGCAGCCGGTGCACCTCGGACTTGGTGCCGATGTCGATGCCCCGCGTGGGCTCGTCGATGATCAGGACGTCGGGTTCGTCGCCAGCCACTTGGCCAGGACGACCTTCTGCTGGTTGCCGCCCGACAGGGTCGAGGCGACGGTGTCGAGGGAGTGCGACTTGACCTCGAGGCGGCTCGCCCAGATGCGCGCCGATCGGTTCTCTGCACCTGTCGTGATCAGACCGAACTTCGCGAGCTGGTCGCGGATCGCCAGGGTGATGTTGCGACCGACGCCGGAGTCGATGACGAGCCCCTGCTTGCGCCGGTCCTCCGGCACGAGCGCGAGACCCGCGCTCATGGCGGCGTTCGGACGCCCGCCGGGGATGAGCTTGCCCTTCATCCTGACGGCGCCCTCGCGGTACTCGTCCACACCGAAGACCGCGCGTGCGACCTCGCTGCGACCGGCGCCGACGAGCCCGGCGAGGCCCACGATCTCGCCGGAGCGTACGACGAAGCTGATGTCGTGGAAGATTCCGGGCGAGGTCAGTCCCTCGATCTCGAGGAGCGGCTCGCCGATGACGGCATCCTGCTTCGGGAACAGCTCTGTGACATCGCGCCCGACCATCTGGCGGACGAGGTCGGCCGGCGTGGTCTCGGCGATCGGGAAGGTCGAGATGTAGGCGCCGTCACGCATCACCGTCACGGTGTCGCACAGTGCGAAGACCTCGTCGAAGCGGTGCGAGATGAAGATCAGGCCGCGGCCCTCGTCGCGAAGGCTGCGCGCGATCGTGAAGAGGCGCTCGACCTCGACACCCGACAGTGCCGCCGTGGGCTCGTCCATGATGAGCACCTTGGCGTCGAGCGAGACGGCCTTGGCGATCTCGATCACCTGCTGGTCGGCGATCGAGAGGCCCTCTGCGGGGCGGTCCGGGTCGATCGAGACGCCGAGTCTGGTGAACAGACGCTCGACCTCGTGGCGCATGGCCTTGCGGTCGATGCGTCCGAAGCGTCCGACGATCTGCCGCCCCATGAAGATGTTCTCGGTGACCGAGAGGTCGGGGAACAGCGTCGGCTCCTGGTAGATGACCGCGATGCCCGCGGCCTTCGACTGGGCGGTGGACGTGAAGTCGACATCCACGCCGTCGAGGCGGAAGTCGCCGGCGTCGCGACGGTAGAGCCCGGCGACGATCTTGACGAGCGTCGACTTCCCGGCGCCGTTCTCGCCGATGAGCGCGTGGATCGATCCCGCACGCAGGCTCAGGCTTCCCGAGCGGAGAGCCGCGACGGCACCGAACGACTTGACGACGTTCGAGAGTTCCAGGACCACGGCTGCGTCATCGGTCTGCATGGGCACCTCCTCATTGAGGGTGTGAGAGTGTCGGGTAAATGAATCGATTCATTTCGATTCAGAGATACTGTAGGCATCGCATCGGCGGTCGGTCAAATCACAGATCGGACACGCCGCGAGAACCACCCGAGATTCCGCATGTTCAGGAGCGTCATGACCCGCATCGCCTTCCAGCTCACCGTCCGCCCCGAGATGATCGACGAGTACATCGCCCGGCACAGCCCGGTCTGGCCCGAGATGCTCGCCGAGATCGCAGCATCCGGCCGCCGCAACTACTCGATCTTCCTCGGCGACGGCGGCACTCTCTTCGGCTACTACGAGACCGACGACGACGACGCGGCTCGCGAATACCTCGCGGCCTCCGAGGTCGCCGCGAGGTGGGAGGCATCGATGGCGCCGTTCTTCGTGGGCATGGAGGGCCGCGTCGACCAGGCCGCCGTCCCGGTGCCCGAGGTGTTCAACCTCGCCGACCAGCTGGCAGCGCTCGAGGACTGAGCCGCCTGCGGGTCAGCCAGCGGTGGACTGCCGCACGACGAGCTCGGGCTGGAACCTGACCGCGCGCCCGCGTGGCTCGCCCGAGATCTCACCGAGCAGCAGCTCCACCGCGGCCTCGCCGATCATGCGCGCCGGCTGACGCACCGAGCTCAGCGGCACCATGGTCGCCGTGGCGAAGTCGATGTCGTCGTAACCGACGAGTGCGATGTCGTCGGGCACCCGAACGCCCGCCACCCCGAACGACTGGAGCAGTCCGACGGCGAGCAGGTCGTTCGCGGCGAAGACGGCATCCGGTCGGTCCGCCGGCGCACGCTCGAGCAGCGATTCCCCCGCGAGGCGCCCCTGCAGCACGCTGAGAGCCGACCTCTCGACGACTTCGAGGGAGGCGCCGGGCACGTCGTTCACCGCCGCGCGCGCACCCTGCAGGCGGTCGGCGACCTGACCGATCGACTGCGGTCCCGCGACAAAGGCCAGCCGTCGACGACCGATCTCGAGCAGATGGGCGGTCGCCATCCGCCCGCCCTCGACGTCATCCATGGCCACCGAGGTGAATCCGCCGTCCTCGACCTGCCGGTCGACGAGGACGACGGGCACCCCGCTGTCGAGAAGTCCGTGCAACAGCGAGAGGTTGTCGGTGGTGGGTGTGACGAGCACGCCGTTCACACGCTGCTCGCGGAACAGCGCGAGGTGCAGGCGCTCGCGGTCAGACGACTCGTCGCTGTTGCCCACGAGCACCGTCATGCCGGCCTGCGCCGCACGATCCTCGGCGCCGCGCGCGACCTCTGCGAAGAACGGGTTGCCGATGTCGAGCACGACCAGGCCGATCGACCGGCTTCGCCCGGCACGCAGCTGACGCGCGGCGTCGTTGCGCACGAACCCGATCTCGGCGATCACCCGCTGCACACGTTCGACGGTCTGCGGCGTGACCCTCTCCGGGTGATTGAGCACGTTCGAGACCGTGCCCACCGACACGCCGGCCTGGCGCGCCACATCGCGCACACTCACGCCCATGCGACCTCCTCGGTTCTCCCGGCCCACAACATTACCCACTCGCCATCCGCCGGAGTCCCGAGCTTTGACACGCGACGGCTCATGTCATACTCTTCTTGAAACGATTCACCCGCAGTCAGAGAGCACGCACAATGAGCATCTTCAACGCCGATCATCTCGCCGCCCTCGCGCAGCAGTCCATCGAGCTCCCCTCGTGGGCGTTCGGCAACTCCGGCACCCGATTCAAGGTCTACGGAACCCCGGGCACCCCGCGCGACCCGTTCGAGAAGATCTCGGATGCCGCGCAGGTGCACCGCTACACGGCGCTCGCCCCGACGGTGGCGCTGCACATCCCGTGGGACCTGAGCGACTTCACCGCGCTCCGCGCCCACGCCGAGGACAACGGCGTGACGCTCGGCACCGTCAACTCGAACACCTTCCAGGACGACGACTACAAGTTCGGCGCCCTGACCCACGAAGACGCCGCGATCCGCCAGAAGGCGATCGACCACCACTTCGCGTGCATCGACGTGATGGATGCCACGGGCAGCCGCGACCTCAAGATCTGGCTCGCCGACGGCTCGAACTACCCCGGGCAGGCTGACATGCGCGGCCGCCAGGACCGCCTGCAGGACTCGCTGCAGAAGATCTACGCGCGCCTCGGCGACGCCCAGCGGATGGTGCTCGAGTACAAGTTCTTCGAGCCGTCGTTCTACCACACCGACGTTCCCGACTGGGGAACGTCCTACGCGCAGGTGGCGGCACTGGGCGAGCGCGCCATGGTCTGTCTCGACACCGGCCACCACGCCCCCGGCACGAACATCGAGTTCATCGTGATGCAGCTGCTGCGTCTCGGCAAGCTCGGATCGTTCGATTTCAATTCCCGCTTCTACGCCGACGACGACCTGATCGTGGGGGCGGCCGACCCCTTCCAGCTGTTCCGCATCATCTTCGAGGTGATCCGCGGTGGCGGGCTGAACAACCCGGACGTGGCGTTCATGCTCGACCAATGCCACAACGTGGAGGACAAGATCCCCGGCCAGATCCGCTCGGTTCTGAACGTGCAGGAGATGACGGCGCGCGCGCTGCTCGTCGATCGCGAGGCACTGACCGCCGCGCAGAGGTCCGGCGATGTGCTGGCCGCCAATGCCGTCTTCATGGACGCCTTCTACACCGACGTGCGCCCGGCGCTGGCCGAATGGCGCGAGGGCCGCGGCCTCCCCGCTGATCCGATGGCCGCGTTCGCCGCGTCCGGCTACCTGCAGAAGATCGCCGACGATCGCGTCGGCGGAGTGCAGGCCGGGTGGGGCGCCTGAGCGCTCTCCCTTCGAGACTCGACACAAGGACACGCAGATGACCAACCACACAGCAGCGGCTCTGATCGCGCGGTCGAACCGCCTCGGCGCCGACCCGAAGAACACGAACTACGCCGGCGGCAACACCTCCGCCAAGGGCACCGACACCGATCCCGTCACGGGTCAGCCGGTCGAGCTGCTGTGGGTCAAGGGCTCCGGCGGAGACCTCGGCACGCTGACGGAGCAGGGCCTCGCGATCCTGCGCCTCGACCGCCTGAAGGCGCTCGTCGACGTCTACCCCGGCGTCGACCGCGAAGACGAGATGGTCGCCGCGTTCGACTACTGCCTGCACGGCAAGGGGGGCGCCGCCCCGTCGATAGACACGGCCATGCACGGCCTCGTCGACGCCGCGCACGTCGACCACCTGCACCCCGACTCGGGCATCGCCATCGCGACCGCCGCCGACGGTGAGCTGCTCACCCGGAGGATCTTCGGCGAGAAGGTCGGCTGGGTTCCGTGGCGTCGTCCCGGATTCCAGCTCGGTCTGGACATCGCGGAGATCAGGAAGCAGCATCCGGATGCCATCGGCTGCATCCTGGGTGGGCACGGCATCACCGCATGGGGTGAGACGAGCGAAGAGTCCGAGCAGAACTCGCTCTGGATCATCGACACCGCGGCGGCGTACATCGCCGAGCACGGGAAGAGCGAGCCGTTCGGTGCGGTCCGCGACGGGTTCGAAGCGCTGCCCGACTCCGAGCGCCGCACCCGCGCCGCCGCACTGGCACCCACGATCCGCGGCATCGCCTCACACGACAGGCCCATGGTCGGGCACTTCACCGACTCCGACGTCGTGCTCGACTTCCTGGCATCCGAGAAGGCACCTGCGCTTGCAGCGCTCGGCACGAGCTGCCCCGATCACTTCCTGCGCACGAAGGTCAAGCCCCTGATCCTCGATCTTCCCCGCACGGCATCCGTCGACGAGCAGATCGCGCGCCTGCACGAGCTGCACGCGGAGTACCGCGCCGACTACCAGGCGTACTACGACGCGCATGCGACGGCTGAATCTCCCGCAATCCGCGGCGCCGACCCGCTCATCGTGCTCGTCCCGGGCGTCGGCATGTTCTCGTACGGCGCGAACAAGCAGACGGCGCGCGTCGCCGGCGAGTTCTACGTCAACGCGATCAACGTGATGCGCGGCGCCGAGGCGCTGTCGACCTACTCCCCCATCTCCGATGCCGAGAAGTTCCGCATCGAGTACTGGGCGCTCGAGGAGGCCAAGCTGCAGCGCATGCCGAAGGCGAAGTCGCACCAGGGGCGCATCGCGTTCGTCACCGGCGCCGCCGGCGGCATCGGAAAGGCGATCGCCACCCGCCTCGCCGCCGAGGGCGCATGCGTCGTCATCGCCGATCTCGAGCTCGCCAAGGCGCAGGCGGCCGCCGCCGAGCTGGGCGGCACCGACGTCGCCGTCGGCGTCGCGGCGAACGTCGCCGACGCGGATGCCGTGCAGGCGGCGCTCGATGAGGCTGTGCTCGCGTTCGGCGGCGTCGACCTCGTCGTCAACAATGCGGGACTGTCGCTGTCGAAGCCGCTGCTGGAGACGACCGAGAAGGACTGGGACCTGCAGCACGATGTGATGGCCAAGGGGTCGTTCCTCGTGTCGAAGGCCGCCGCCCGCGTGCTCATCGACCAGAAGCTCGGCGGCGACATCATCTACATCTCCTCGAAGAACTCCGTGTTCGCCGGTCCCAACAACATCGCCTACTCCGCCACCAAGGCCGACCAGGCCCACCAGGTGCGCCTGCTGGCGGTCGAGCTCGGCGAGCACGGCGTCCGTGTGAACGGCATCAACCCCGACGGCGTCGTGCGAGGCTCGGGTATCTTCGCCTCCGGCTGGGGCGCGAACCGGGCCGCAACCTACGGTGTGGCGGAGGAGGATCTCGGTCAGTTCTACGCCAACCGCACCATCCTCAAACGCGAAGTCGTGCCCGAGAACGTCGCCGACGCCGTGTACGTGCTGACGGGGCCCGAACTCAGCCGAACCACGGGACTGCACGTCCCGGTCGACTCGGGCGTGGCCGCCGCGTTCCTGCGATGACTTCGGCACCCGCGCCCCGCGCGTTCGCGGCGGTCGACCTCGGGGCGACGAGCGGCCGCGTCGTCATCGGGCGCGTCGGCGACGGGCGGCTCGACCTCGAGGTCGTGTCCCGGTTCCCGAACGGACCGGTCAGGCGCGACGACGGCCTGCACTGGGACATCGACGCCCTGTACGAGCACGTGCTCGGAGGCCTCGCCGACGCGGTGCGTCGAGAGCCGAACCTCGAGAGCATCGGCATCGACTCGTGGGCTGTCGACTACGGCCTGCTCAGGCACGGCGCACTGCTCGCCGAGCCGTTCCACTACCGTGACGAGCGCACGACGCGCGGCGTCGACGCGGTGCATGCGACCGTGCCGTTCGACCAGCTGCACCGCCGCAACGGTCTGCAGTTCCTGCCGTTCAACACGCTGTACCAGTATCGCGTCGACGACCGCCTCGGCGAGGCGGACACCGCGCTGCTCATTCCCGACCTCATCGCCTTCCGACTCACGGGGCGCCAAGTGACCGAGCGCACGAATGCGTCCACGACAGGGCTGCTCGACGTGCGCTCCATGCAGTGGGACCTCGAACTCGCACGGATGCTGAGCATCCCCGCATCCGTCCTGCCCGCGCTGATCGACCCGGGCGAGACGATCGGGCGTCTGCGGCCCGAGCTCGTCGAGCGGATCGGCGCCGACCTGCCCGTCATCGCCGTCGGCTCGCATGACACGGCGTCGGCTGTGGTGGCGGCCCCGCTCACCTCACCGCACGCGGCGTACATCTCCTGCGGCACATGGGGTCTCGTCGGGCTCGAACTCACCGAGCCCGTGGTGACTGACGCGGCACGCGAGGCGGGGTTCACCAACGAGCTCGGCGTCGACGGTCGCATCCGCTTCCTGCACAACGTCACCGGTCTCTGGCTGCTCAGCGAGACGATCCGCGCCTGGGAGGCCGAGGACGACGCACCGATCGACCTGCCCCGTCTGCTGGATGCCGCAGGCGCAGTCCTGGATGACGTGCCCCTGTTCGACGCGAACGACGCGTCGCTGAGCTCACCGGGAGACATGCCCACGCGCATCGCCGCGCTGCTCGGCACGGCCGCTCCCACCTCTCGCCCCGCGTTCACGCGCAGCATCGTCGAGTCGATCTCGCGCGCGTTCGCCGACGCGGTGCAGCAGGCGGCTGACCTGTCCGGACATCCCGTCGACAGCATCCATCTGGTGGGTGGCGGGTCCCTCAACCGGCTGCTCTGCCAGGCGACCGCCGATCGGTCCGGCTTGCACGTGCTCGCCGGTCCGGTCGAGGCGACGGCTCTCGGCAACGTGCTGGTGCAGGCGCGCGCCGCCGGCGCGGTGGACAGGACCGCCGATCTCGCCGCCCTGCGGGCGCTGATCGCCGAGACCCACACACTCACGCGGTACTCGCCCCGCGGCTGACGTCGACATGCGGGGACCCGCCCTGCGTTCAGCCGCGCACGTTGCCGTTCGAGCAGGTCTGCACGGCGGCAGAGTTGCCCTTGATCGTGTCGGGCAGGGCGACGACGTCGTCGGGTGTCGGCGCTGCGGTCGCGGATGCCGTCGGCGCCGGAGTCTCGGGCTCCTGCACGACGACGCCCTCGTTCTCGGTGTTCTGGTGCGTGATCTGCAGCTGCTTGTTCGCCTTGATGGCATCCCACAGCACGGTCGCGGCGCTCTCGTCGGGGACGACCTTGTTCGCGTCGTACGGGTCCTCCATCGTCGGGTACTGCACGAAGACGATGTCCTCGAAGGGCACGCTCTTCACGGCCAGGGCGATCTGCACGATCTTCATCGGGTCGGCCAGCGACGTCGACGCCTCGAGGTTGCTGAGTCCGGTGTCGGCGAGCTTGAGCATGACCGGCACGTTGCCGAGCACTTCGCTGCTGATCATCTTGCGCGCGAGGCTCGACATGTACTGCTGCTGGTTGCCGATGCGGCCGAGGTCGGAGCCGTCTCCCACGCCGTGGCGGGTGCGCAGGAACTGCAGCGCCTGCACCCCCTGGATCGTGTGGGTCCCGGCCTCCATGTCGAGTCCGGTGTATCGGTCCTTGATGGGGTTCGCGAGACACACCTCGACGCCGCCGATGGCATCCGTGATCTCGATCACGCCGCCGAAGGTGACCTTCGCGGCGAACTCGATGTCTTCGCCGGTGAGCTGGGAGATGGTCTTGGCGACGCAGTTGAGGCCGCCCTTCTCACCGCCGTGCTCGTAGGCGACGTTGAGCGCCTGCTTGCTCATCGCCGGCTTCGTGTCGCCGTTCGAGTCCACGCACTCGGGAATGGGCAGCATGAGGTCGCGGGGAAAGCTCACCGCGGTGACGCGACGCGGCTCGGCCGACACGTGCACGAGCAGGTTCACGTCGTTCAGGGTGCCGCCCGCGTCCTTGCCGGTGCACCGCTCGCCGAACAGGTGCGCGTACTTCTCCTCGCAGGTGTCGACACCCGCGAGGAGGATGTCGAATCCGCCGGGGTACGCGCCGATGTCCGGCGGCAGCTCCTTGGTGCCCTCCAGCTCGACCGCGTTCGCGTTGACGGTCGACGTGAACCCGCCGACCACGTACGCCGCGACGCCCACGCCGCTGACGAGCACGACCGCGAGCACGACGCCGATGATCTTGAGAAGCTGCCCCACTGCACTGGGCGAGCGCAGCTGGCCATGACGTGCCACGGGCTGGCGTCGTTTGACGGACGTGCTCACTCGGGTGGCCTTTCGACAGGAAGCGGAGGGTGTGGGATTCGAACCCACGGGACATTGCTGCCCACTGGTTTTCAAGACCAGGTCCATCGGCCGCTCGGACAACCCTCCCGACGCCGGTTCGCACCGGACGGTCAGGGGTCGAGTCTATCGGTTCCGGGGAAGCCGATCAGGACGACCCATTCTTGCGCGGCCGCCTGGGGATCTTCTGGGGGGATGCGGTTGGAGGCGGTGCGTCAGAGAAGGGTGCGGAGAGCGGATGCCAGACCGCCGTCCTCGACGACGCCGGTGAGCTCGCCCGCGGCATCCTTCACTTCGTCGACCGCCTGCCCCATCGCCACGGCGCGCCCGCCGCCGGCGAGAGCCCAGGCGAACATGCCCAGATCGTTGCGTCCGTCGCCCGCGACGAGCACGTCCTCGGGCGGCGTTCCGAGCTGCGCACGCACCCGCTCGAGGGCGGTCCCCTTGTCGACGCCCTTCGGTGCGATGTCGAGCCAGGCCGTCCACCCGACCGCGTACGACACTTCGTTCAGCCCGACCTCGGCGACGATGCGCTGGAAGTCGGCCTCGTCGTGCTCCGGCGAGACGACCACGATCCGCGAGACCGGCTGCTGCATGAGCTCGTCGAACTCGACACGACGACCGGCGTCAAGCGTCCAATCGTGGAGCATGTCGGTGTACAGCCGCTCGCCGGAGCCCAGCTCGACCATGTATCGCGCCTCGGGGAGGGTCTCCTGCAGCAGCGTGAGCACGGGAGCGGGGTCGAAGACCTCGACGCGCCAGCGCTCCCACCCGTCGCCCACGCGACGCATCACCACTGCACCGTTCGAGCACACCACGTACTCGGCGGTCAGGCCGAGCTCGTCGACGTAGCGCTCGGTGCCGCTCCAGCTGCGCCCGGTCGCGATCATGACCTCGTAGCCGGCGTCGCGCACTTCGGCGACGGCCTCGGCGACCCCGGGACTGAACGTCTCGTCCTGCAGCAGGATGGTGCCGTCGACGTCGAGCCCGACCAGGCCGCGGGACCTCACTCGGTGCCCTGCGGGAGAGTCGACGGCTCCGACCAGCCGATCGGACGCAGCACGTCGATGCCGCCGAGGTAGGGCCGCAGCACCTCGGGCACCGTGACCGAGCCGTCGGCCTGCTGGTGCGTCTCGAGGATCGCGACGATCCAGCGCGTGGTGGCCAGGGTGCCGTTCAGCGTCGCCACGGAGCGCGTCTTGGCCGGGGCCGCGTCGTCGGACTCCGGCCGGTAGCGGATGTCGAGGCGGCGCGCCTGGTACGTCGTGCAGTTCGAGGTCGAGGTGAGCTCACGGAACGCGCCCTGCGTCGGCACCCAGGCCTCGATGTCGAACTTGCGCGCAGCGCTCGAGCCGAGGTCGCCTGCGGCCACGTCGATCACCCGGTACGCCAGGCCGAGTGCGGTCAGCATCTCCTCCTGCAGGGCGACGAGGCGATCGTGCTCCGCCTCGGCTGCTTCGGGAGTCGTGTAGACGAACATCTCGAGCTTGTTGAACTGGTGCACGCGGATGATGCCGCGGGTGTCCTTGCCGTACGAGCCTGCCTCGCTGCGGTAGCACGTCGACCATCCGGCATAGCGGTGCGGCCCCTGGCTGAGGTCGAGGATCTCGTCCTTGTGGTAGCCGGCGAGGGGAACCTCGCTGGTGCCCACGAGGAAGAGGTCCTCCTTGTCGAGGTGGTACACCTCGTCGGCGTGCTCGCCGAGGAACCCGGTGCCCTGCATGATCTCGGGACGCACGAGGGTCGGCACGATCATCGGCGTGAAGCCGTTCGCGAGCGCCTTGTCGAGCGCGAGGTTCATCAGCGCGATCTCGAGGCGCGCCCCGGCCCCCTTCAGGAAGTAGAAGCGCGAGCCGGACACCTTCACACCGCGCTCCATGTCGATGGCGCCGAGCATCTCGCCCAGCTCGAGGTGATCGCGCGGCTCGAAGTCGTAGGTGGGCACGTCGCCGACGCGGCGCAGCTCGACGAAGTCCTCCTCGCCGCCGGCCGGCACGCCGTCGATGATGACGTTCTCGATGCGCTCGAGCGCTGCGGCTGCGGCATCCGCTGCCTCGTTCGCGGCCTGCTGGGCGGCCTTGACGCGGTCGGCGAGCTCCTTCGCCTGAGCGACCAGCGCCGCCTTCTCGTCCTTGGGCGCTTTGGCGACCGTCTTGCCGAAGGCGTTCTGCTCGGCGCGCAGAGTCTCGAACGCGTTGAGGGCGTCACGGCGCGATCGGTCCGCCTCGATCGCCGCGTCGACGGTGTCGGGCGCGTTCCCGCGCGCGATCTGTGAGCGTCGGACGAGCTCGGGCTCGTCGCGGAGGAGGGCGAGATCGATCATGGCCCAAGTCTATCGACGGCGTCGGGCGCGGCCGGGCGGCGCTGGCGCGGCGCGCGCAGGTCGTAGAGTGGCGGCATGTCGGCATCCGGGAGCGATCGTGCGCACGCGGCTCTCGTCCTCAACCCGGTGAAGGTGGACGTCGAGCGGCTGCGCTCCGGACTCGTCTCGCTCTCGAAGGCGCACGGGTGGGCTCCCCCGCTCGTGTACGAGACGACGATCGAGGATCCGGGCCAGGGCGTCACCCGCGCAGCGATCGATGCCGGCGCGGCCGCCGTCCTCGCCGCGGGCGGCGACGGCACGATCCGCGCGGTCGCCGAGAGCATGGCGGGCACGGGCATCCCGTTCGCCGTCCTTCCCGGCGGCACCGGCAACCTCTTCGCCCGCAATCTCGGGCTTCCGCTGCTCGACATCGAGAGGGTGATGCAGGCCGTCTTCACCGGATTCACCCACCCGGTCGACATGGGATGGGCGCGACTGAACCGGCCCGACGGCACCATCACCGAGCACGGATTCGTCGTGCTCGCGGGAATGGGACTGGATGCCGACATGATCGCCAACACCCGCCCGGACCTCAAGCGCTCGGTGGGCTGGGTCGCCTACCTCGACGGCGCCGCGCGCTCGCTTCCCGGCGCGAAGCCGTTCCGTGTCGTCTACCAGATCGATGACGGCCGGCTGCACTCCGCCAAAGTGCACAGCATGCTGTTCGCCAACTGCGGCGCCCTGCCGGCGGGCATCGCTCTGCTGCCGGATGCCTCGCTCGACGACGGCGCGATGGACATCGCCCTGATCCAGGCCACCGGGCCCCTGGGATGGCTCGGCATCTGGCGCAAGGTGTGGTGGGACAACTCGGTGCTGCGGCGCACGCGGGCCGGAAGGCGGGTGCTCGAGCGGCGCGGACGCGATGCGTCCGTCCGCTACCTGCGCGGTGCGGTGGCGGAGGCCGCGATGATCGGACCGACATCGATCGAGCTCGACGGCGACGAGCTGGGCGCGGCGGTGCGCATGGTGTGCCGCGTGCAGCGCGGCGGTCTCACGATCGTGCTGCCCGACGGCCACGACACGTCGGGGTTCTGAGCGGACGCTCCGAGCCGGGCGTCAGCCCTCGACCGCAACCGCTCCGTCGAGTCCGCCGCCGACCAGGGTCAGCTCGTACGGCCCGTCCGAGCGGTCACCGGGAACGGAGAGCGGCGTCAGGCGGGGCGCCATGTCCATCGTGCACGGCCGATCGATGTCCTGGAAGGTGACGGTCGCGCCGGCATCCGTCGCCTGGACGTCGTCCACGACGGGCCGGCACGAGCTGGATCCCCACGTGAGCAGCACGAGGCCGCCGTCGTCGTACCAGCTCGCCGTCGGCTGGAAATCGGTCTGCCCCTGCGGGGTCTCGGCGAGGGCCTCCAGGTCGGCGATGTCGGTGCGCTGCCCGTGCACGACCTCGACCTCGACGTCCGAGGTGACATCGACCCCCTCCGGCACCGGCACCATCAGGGCCCTCGGCGCCAGGTCGTCGGTGCATGCCTTCTCGCCGCTCGCGGCGAGGATCACCCGGATGCCCTGCTTCGCTGCGCTGACGTCGTCGACCGTCGGCTCGCACGATGACGACCCCCAGGTCAGCAGGGCGACGGCGCGACCGCCGTCGATCCACGCCACCTCGACCTCGCTGACCCCGTCGGCGACGGGTGCGCTCGAGGCTCCGCTCGGCGCGCGGGAGCTCGTCGGCGCGTCGGAGCCGGGCCGCGTTGCACACCCCGTCGAGAGCAGGGCGACGGCGGCGAGCGTCGCGACGACGGGAAGGGTTCGGGAGCGAGTCATACCCTGATGGTGTCACGCCCGCCACAACCGTCCCAAAGCGGTGTCAGGCCGATCCGCGCCAGACCACCGGGCAGGTCAGCATCCGGCGGTGCGCTCGGGCATCCTCGCCGCGCAGCTGCGCCAGCACCGACTCGGCGGCGACTCGGCCGAGCTCGCCCGCCGGCTGGCGGACGGTCGACAGGGGCGGATCGCAGCGCAGCGCCCACGAGCTGTCGTCGAAGCCGACCACCCCGACGTCGCCGGGCACGGTTCGTCCTGACGACTGCAGCACCTCCATCGCCCCTGCGGCCACGGCGTCGCTGGACGCGAACACTCCGTCGATGTCGGGGTGGTCGCGCAGCAGGGCGCGCATGCCCTCCTGCCCGTCGGAGTACGAGTACAGCGGCACCCGCTGCACCAGCTGCGGATCGAAGTCGTTGCCCAGGGCGTCGACGAAGCCGGCGAGACGGTCGGCTCCCGAATCGCGATCCAGCGCCGCGGCGATCATCCCCACTCGGCTGCGCCCGGTGCCGACCAGACGTCGTGTGATCTCGCGCGCGGCTCCGCGATTGTCGATCGCCGCGTAGGCGGCGTCGCCGATGTCGTGCGGGTGCCCGACGAAGGCCGCCGGCATCTCGAGCCGTGCCACGGCCTTCGTGATGGGATCGCCCTCGCGCGCGGAGACGATGATGACCCCGTCGATCAGCCCGCCGGTGAGATAACGGGTGAGGCGCTCGATGTCACGGGGTGTGTCGGCGATCAGACACGAGAGCTGATAGTCCGCGCCGGAGAGGGCCGCGTTGGCGCCGAGCAGGATCGCGCCGATGTTCGGATCCTCGATGAACAGCGAATGCGGCTCGTGCACGATCAGGCCGATGGCCTTGGACTGCTGCATGACCAGACTGCGGGCGGCGTTGTTGGGGACGAAGCCCACCTTGGCGATGGCGGCGTCGATGGCGGCCCTCGCCTCGTCTGAGACGTACGGCTGCCCGTTGAGGACGCGGCTGACCGTGCCCCGCGAGACGCCTGCCTCGATCGCGACATCTTTCACCGTCGCGCGGCGCTTGCGTTCCATGGCTCCATCGTATGTGCACGCGCACAGACCCAGATTTGTTCTTGACACCGTGTTCCCGGCGTGCCTACTCTGTTCACGTTCACAGAGAATCAGCGCCGATCCCCCGTGTTTGGCGCTGTGCACGTTCACAGATCGAGGAATGCATGACGCCCCCCGCCCGCCGATTCACCCACGACGGCATCGCCTTCGGCTGCGATTACAACCCCGAGCAGTGGGAGCCCGCGGTGTGGGACGAGGACATCGCCCTGATGCGCGAGGCCGGAGTGGACCTCGTCGCCGTCAACATCTTCGGCTGGTCGCACATCGAGCCACGCCGCGGCGAATACGACTTCGCCCGTCTGGACGACATCATCGCGCGACTGCACGCCGCCGGCATCCGGGTGAACCTCGGCACCGGCACGGCCTCGACCCCGGCGTGGCTCACCACCGCGCACCCCGAGATCCTGCCCATGGCCGAAGACGGCACCCGTCGCTTCCCCGGCGGTCGGCAGGCGTTCTGCCCCAGCTCACCCGTGTATCGCGAGGCTGCACTCGCGCTCGTCGCGCAGGTCGCGCACCGCTACGGCGCTCACCCCGCCGTCACTCTGTGGCACGTCTCGAACGAGCTCGGATGCCACAACGCGCTGTGCTACTGCGACGAGAGCGCCGCGGCGTTCCGCACCTGGCTGCGCGAGCGATACAGCTCTATCGACGCCCTCAACACCGCCTGGGGCACGTCGTTCTGGAGCCAGACCTACCGCGAATGGCACGAGATCCTGCCGCCCCGCGCGACGCTGTCGCTGCGCAACCCGGGACAGATGCTCGACTTCCACCGCTTCAGCTCCGACCAGCTGCTCGCGCACTACCGCGCCGAGGCGGATGTGATCCGCGGTCTCAGCGACCGACCGATCACGACCAACTTCATGGTCACCACCCACATCGAGAACCTCGACTACTGGTCGTGGGCGCCCGACATGGACGTCATCGCGAACGACCACTACCTGGACCACCGCCTGGGCGACCCGACAGCCGAACTCGCGTTCAACGCCGATCTCACCCGCGGACTCAGCGGCGGCGCGCCGTGGCTTCTCATGGAGCACTCCACCGGCGCGGTCAACTGGCAGCCGCTGAACCTGCCGAAGTCGCCCGGAGAGCTCACCCGCAACTCCCTCACCCACGTCGCCCGCGGCGCCGACGGCGTGTGCTTCTTCCAGTGGCGCGCCTCGGTGCAGGGCAGTGAGAAGTTCCACTCGGCGATGCTGCCGCACGCCGGCACCGACAGCGCGGTGTGGCGCGAGGTCGTGGAGCTGGGCGGGATCGTCGACCGCCTCGGCGAAGTGGCCGGCTCGCGCGTGCAGGCCGACGTGGCGATGGTGTTCTCGTGGGAGGCGTGGTGGGCCACGCATACCGACGCGCGCCCGAGCCAGGCCATCGGCTACCTCGATCAGGCGCACGCGCTGCACTCGGCGCTGCACGATCTGGGCATCACGGTCGACATGGTGGCCCCGGGGTCAGATCTCAGCGGCTATCGCCTGGTCATCGTCCCCGGCCTGCACCTGGTCAGCGCCGCGGACGCCGCGGTGATCACCGACTGGGTCGCCGCGGGCGGCACCGCGCTGATCACGTTCTACTCCGGCACCGTCGACGAGCAGGATCGGGTCTGGACGGGCGGGTACACCGGCCCCTTCCGCGACGCCATCGGCGTGCGCGTGGAGGAGTTCGCGCCGGTCGCACCCGGCACCGTGCTCACGCTCAGCGACGGCACGAACGCGTCGCTGTGGTCGGAGCGCGGCCGCGCCACCACCGCGCAGGTGCGCGCCGCATTCGTCGGCGGCGCCGCCGACGGCGCGCCCGCCATCACCCGCAACGCGTGGGGCGAGGGTGCCGCGTGGTACCTCGCGACCCTGCCGGATGCCGAAGGCCGGCGCCGGCTGATCGGCGAGCTCATCGCCGAAGCCGGAGTCAGCGCCCCCGCACGCGTCGAGGGAGACCTCGCCGCTCTCGAGCTCGTGCGCCGGCACGGCGCCGACCATTCCTACCTGTTCGCGATCAACCACGGTGCGCAGCCCGCACGGGTGGACGCGACGGGAACCGATCTCATCACCGGATCCGCGGTCGCCGAGGCGATCACGGTGCCGGCCGGCGCTGTGCGCGTCATCCGAGAGGAGCCGATCGCATGACCACCACCGAACTGCTCGTCACCCGCGGCACGCGACCGCGGGGCGGCGCCCGTCGCGGAGACGGCCGCCGTCGAGGTGCGCGGCACCGCGGCGCCATCACGTTCTTCATCGGCCCCTTCGCTGCGCTGTTCCTGCTGTTCTACCTGCTGCCGATCGGCTATGCGGTCTGGCAGTCGCTGCAGGTCATCGAGCGCGACGGCACCTACGGCGCCCCGCGGCAGGTGTTCGGGGGTCTGCAGCAGTACGTGCAGGTCTTCGAGAGCGGCGAGTTCTGGGCATCCGTCGGCCGGATGCTGCTGTTCGGCGTCGTGCAGGTGCCGATCATGCTCGGCCTCGCGCTGCTGTTCGCCCTGCTGCTGGACTCGCCCATCCTCAAGGGCAAGCGGTTCTTCCGCCTGGCGTTCTTCGCCCCCTACGCCGTGCCCGGTGTGATCGCGGCCATCATGTGGGGCTTCCTGTACTCGCCCAACCTGTCGCCGTTCACCGACGTCACCCGCGCGGTCGACTTCCTCTCCCCCGGCGCGGTGCTCTGGTCGATCGCGAATGTGGTGACCTGGGTCTTCGTCGGCTACAACATGCTGATCATCTACTCGGCCCTGCTGGCGATCCCGGCAGAGGTGTACGAGGCCGCCAGACTCGACGGAGCCGGGCAGATCCGCATCGCATGGTCGATCAAGATCCCCATGGTCGCCCCCGCACTCGTGCTGACCACGGTGTTCTCGATCATCGGCACCCTGCAGCTGCTGGCCGAGCCGCAGGTGTTCCGCTCGTTCAGCTCGGCCGTGTCGAGCACGTTCACGCCGAACATGATGATCTACGCGACCAGCTCGATCCCGAACACGAACCTGGCCGCCGCGTTCTCCGTCGTGCTCGCCCTGGCCACCTTCGTCCTGTCATTCGCAGTCCTGCGGGGCTCCCAGCGAAAGGTGCAGCAATGAGCATGCTGACCCTCCACCGCGGCGTCACCGCCGAAGACCGACCGCGCGGCAGCGCCCGCGGTCCGCGCGAGAGCATCATCTCGCGCGGCGCTGCCCTGCTGATCATGGGCGTGTTCACGCTCTACTTCCTCGTGCCGATCTGGTGGCTGTTCATCTCCTCCACCAAGGACCGCAGCGATCTGCTCACCACGAACCCGCTGTGGTTCGCCGACTGGAACCTGTTCGAGAACGTCGGGGCGCTGTTCGCCTACAACGACGGCATCTACCTGCGCTGGATCCTCAACAGCCTCGGATACGCGGGTCTGGGTGCGCTGCTGGCCACCGCATTCGCGGGCATGTGCGGCTACGCGCTGGCGAAGTACCCATTCCGGGGGCGCGAGGTGTTCTTCAACGTCGTGCTCGGCGGCGTGCTCGTGCCGGCCACCGCCCTCGCACTGCCGCTGTTCCTGCTGTTCAGCCAGGTGAACCTCACCAACACCTACTGGGCGGTGCTGCTGCCCAGCATCGTCAGCCCGTTCGGCGTCTACCTGACCCGCATCTTCGCCGCCGCCTCGGTGCCGGACGAGCTCATCGAAGCGGGCCGCCTCGACGGCGCGGGCGAGGTGCGCACGTTCTTCACCATCTCCGCGCGGCTGATGACCCCCGCGCTGGTGACCGTGTTCCTGTTCCAGTTCGTGACCATCTGGAACAACTTCTTCCTGCCGCTGATCATGCTGCGCAGTCAGGAGCTGTTCCCGCTCACCTACGGTCTGTACGCGTGGAACACCCAGCTGAACCAGATCCCCGAGCTGCGCACGTACGTCCTCGTCGGCTCGTTCCTCTCCATCGTCCCGCTCATCATCGCGTTCCTCCTGCTGCAGCGCTTCTGGCGCGGCGGCCTGGGAACCGGATCCGTCAAGTAACACCACCCTCACCCGAGATAGGAAGATCATGCAGCACACCAAGAAGGCAGTCGCCACCGGCGTCGCACTGCTCAGCGCTCTCACGCTGGCCGGTTGCTCGGCATCCACCCCCGGCACGGGCGACGGCGCTGACGCCGCCGCCTGCACGCCCGCCGACGGCCCGGTGACCCTCGAGTTCACCTCGTGGATCCCCGGCATCGAGGACGTCGTCGCGCAGTGGAACGACGCGAACCCCGACATCCAGGTCAAGGTCCAGACGGGACCGAACGGAAACTCCGGCACGTACCAGAGCTTCTTCAGCCAGCTCAAGGCCGGCAACGCACCCGACCTCGGCCAGATCGAGTACGACGCCCTGTCGAGCTTCCGCGTGCAGGACGGCCTCGAGAACCTCGCCGCATGCGAGGACGTGATCGCCGCCGAGGACGAGTTCATCCCGTGGACCTGGGGCCAGGTCACCCTGGGCAGCAGCGACGGCGTCTACGGTGTGCCGCAGGATTCCGGCCCCATGGCGCTGTTCTACCGCTCCGACCTGTTCGAAGCCAACGGCATCGAGGTTCCCACCACGTGGGCGGAGTACAAGGAGGCCGCGAAGAAGGTGCGCGCCGCCGGCGGTTACATCACCAACTTCTCGACCGCCGACATCAACCAGTTCGCCGGCCTGGTCTGGCAGGACGGCGGGCACTGGTTCAACAACGACGGCGACGCCTGGAGTGTCGATCTGACCGGTGAGGCATCGACCCAGGTCGCGGACTACTGGCAGGAGCTGCTCGACGAAGACCTCGTCGCGACCGTTCCCGCGTGGACCGAGGAGTGGAACAACGCCTACAACTCCGGCCAGATCTGGACGTGGAACTCGGCGGTCTGGGGCGCCAACTCCATCTCAAGCGGGGCACCGGACACGGCCGGCAATTGGTCGGTCGCGCCCTCGCCGCAGTGGGAGCAGGGCGGCGAGAGCTCGGGCAACTGGGGCGGCTCGTCGGTGGCCGTGTTCAAGGGAACCGACCACCTCTACGAGGCCGCGAAGTTCGCCCTGTGGCTGAACACCTCCGATGAGGCGCTGACCGCGCTGAACACGTCGGCGAACATCTACCCCGCCACCACCGACGGCCTGTCGCTGCCGGCGCTGCAGGAGGGCGTGGAGTTCTACGGAGGGCAGAAGATCTACGACGTGTTCGCCGAAGCCGCCACGCAGGTCGACCCCGACTTCGTGTGGGGCCCGACCATGACGCAGACCTACGCCGACGTCTCCGACGGGTTCCAGAAGGCCGTCACGGGTCAGAGCACCCTGCTCGACGCGCTCAGCGATGCACAGGCCTCGACCATCGACACCCTGAAGGCGCAGTCGATCCCGGTCGCGGAGTGATCCACCACCTGCGCGCCGCGGGAGTCAGCCTCGTGCTCGACTCCCGCGGCGAGGGGGTGCCCGCGATCGTGCACTGGGGTCGCGACCTCGGCGCACTCTCGCACGAGCAGCTCGCTGCGCTGGCAGACGCGGCGATTCCGGCGGTGGGCCCGAGCTCGCTCGACGCCCCGCTGCGGCTCACGCTCGTTCCCGCCCTCGCGGAGGGCTGGTCGGGCAGGCCCGCGGTGTCGATCGTCCCCGCTCCGAGCACGCCGCACGCTGTCTCGACGAGTCGTGACGCTGACACGCTGCTCGTGAGCTGCACGTGGGGAGCGGCGCTGATCAGCATCCACCTCACCCTGACCGCCCAGGGCGTGCTCACCCAGCGCACCACCGTGCGCAACACCTCGGACGATCCCCTGGCACTCGATGCCGTCGCCGCCGTGCTGCCCCTGCCGGCGCGGGCGCGCGAGATGCTCGACTTCTCCGGCCGCTGGGTGCACGAGCGCGAGCCGCAGCGACTCACGCCGGGACACGGCCTGTGGCTGCGCGAGACACGTCACGGACGCGGTGGCCACGACTCCCCCTTCCTGATGGCAGCCGGCACCCCCGGGTTCGACTTCGAATCGGGGGAGATCTGGGCCGTGCACGTGGCCTGGAGCGGCGACGTCGCCCAGTGGTTCGAGCGCACCGATCTGGGTCCGACCGTGCTCGGGGGCGGCGAGCGTCTCAGCCGGCAGCAGCTCGACCCGGATGCCGAGTACGTCTCGCCCGAGGTCGTGGCCGTGTGGTCGGATGCCGGCCTGAACGGCCTGTCCGACCGGCTGCACCCGTGGATCCGGTCGTGGTCGACCATCGGTCGTGAGCGGCCGATCACCCTCAACACCTGGGAGGCGGTCTACTTCGACCAGTCGCCGGAGCGGCTCACGCCGTTGGTCGCGCGTGCAGCCGAGGTGGGCGTCGAGCGGTTCGTGCTCGACGACGGCTGGTTCCGCGGCCGCACCGACGACCGGCGGGCGCTCGGCGACTGGATCGTCGACGAGCACCGCTGGCCGCACGGACTCGGGCCGCTCATCGAGCGGGTGCGCGCGGCGGGCATGGAGTTCGGCCTCTGGGTCGAACCGGAGATGGTCAGCCTCGACTCCGAGCTCGCCCGCGCCCACCCCGACTGGCTGCTCACCGACCCCGCCACGACGACCTGGCGGTGGCAGCATGTGCTCGATCTCGACCGTCCAGAGGTCGCCGCGCACCTCTTCGAGCGCCTCGACGCGCTGCTGCGCGCTCACCCGATCGCCTACCTGAAGTGGGATCACAACCGCGATCTGCTGGCACCCGACTCCGGCGCGCAGGTGCGCGCCCTGTACGCGCTGCTCGACCGACTCCGCGCCGCGCATCCCGAGGTCGAGATCGAATCCTGCGCCTCGGGCGGTGCGCGCATCGACCTGGGCATCCTGCGCCGGGTGGAGCGGGTGTGGACCAGCGACACGAACGATCCGATCGACCGGCAGCGCATCCAGCGCTGGACGGGAGTGCTCGTCCCTCCGGAGTACCTCGGCAGTCATCTCGGCGACGCGACGGCGCACTTCACCGGTCGCACCTCCGCGCTCGGCTTCCGCTTCGCGACCGCCCTGTTCGGTCACGCCGGTATCGAATCGGACCTCACCCGGCTCACCGACGCCGACCTGCAGCTGGTGCGGAGGTGGACGCAGCTGCACCGTCGGCACCGTGCGCTGCTGCACCGGGGCCGTGCCGTGCGCATCGACAGCCCCGATCCGGCGGTGCTCGCCCACGGCGTGGTCGCGCAGGATCGCTCCGAGGCCCTGTTCTCGGTGGCCGTGATCGACCGCACGGACACCGCTCTGCCCGCCCCCGTGCGGCTGATCGGGCTGGATCCCGACCGCGGCTACGAGGTGCGTCTGCTCGATGTCGGGGAGCCCTCGCGCACCGTGCAGGACGCTCCGCCGCCCTGGCTGGCGGAGGGTGTGCGCCTGCCCGGCCGGGTGCTGCAGGAGATCGGTCTGCCGATGCCGCTGCTGACGCCGGGCAGCGCGCTCGTGCTGCACGTCACCGCCTGACCGCGGCTGCGTCCTGCTGCAGGGCGGAGGGGCTCCTGCAGGGCGGAGTGCTACTGCAGGGCGGAGGTGAGCCGGGCGAGGTTGTCGAGCACCGTCGAGCGCAGCGGCTGCTGCATCCACTCCTCCAGCGTCAGCTCGCGGCTGAGCGAGCGGTAGTCGTCTTCGACGACGCGCATCTCATCGACGAACTCCTCGCCTCGCACGAGCATCGACACCTCCATGTTCAAGCCGAACGAGCGCATGTCCATGTTGCTCGAGCCGATCACCGCGACCTGGTCGTCGATCGTGAGGCTCTTGGTGTGCAGGATGTACGGCTTCGGGTACAGCCAGATCCGGATGCCGGCGCGCAGCAGCGCCTCGTAGTAGCTGCGCTGCGCGTGATAGACCATCGCCTGATCGCCCTGCTCGGAGACGAACAGCTCGACCTGCACGCCACGATCGACGGCCGAGGTGACCGCCGCGAGCAGCGCCTCGTCCGGCACGAAGTACGGGCTGACGATCATGATCCGATCCTGCGCGGCGTAGAGCAGTCCGAGGAACAGGCGCAGGTTGTTCTCGACCTCGAAACCCGGGCCGGACGGCACGATCTGGCAGTCCAGATCACCGGCGCCCGTCTCGGTCCTGGTGATGTCGATGCCCTCCGGAACGGAGTCGGTCTCGGCATACCAGTCGCTGAGGAACACCGCGTTGAGGCTCGCCACGACCGGCCCGTCGACGCGCACCATGAGGTCGACCCAGTGCAGTCCCAGACGGATGTTCTTCGGCAGGTTGTACGAGGAGTCGGTGATGTTCTGCGACCCGAGGAAGCCGACGACGCCGTCGATCACGAGCAGCTTGCGGTGGTTGCGCAGGTCGGGGCGCTGGATGCGGCCGCGCAGGGGCTGCACCGGCAGCATGAGGTGCCAGTCGGCCCCCATGCTCTCGAGCCGGCGGACGGTCTCGCGATACTTCGGCTTCCAGCGGTTCGCCCAGTAGTCGAGCAGCACTCGCACCGGCACCCCGCGGGCCGACGCCTCCTCCATGGCGCGGAAGAAGTTGTCGGTGGATGCGTCGGCCTGGAGGATGTAGAACTCCACGTGCACGTATTCCTGCGCACCGCGGATCGCCTCCGCCATCGCGTCGAGCGACGTCTGATAGTCGCTGATCAGGTGCGCGCCGTTGTCTCCGGAGAGCGGCAGCGCCCCCATCGCCTGGCTCATCGTGACCAGCGGCGGGAACCACTCGGGCGGGTCTGGGCGCAGCGAGCCGAGGTGCAGGGCGCTGGCCGTGTCGGCGATGTAGCGGTTGATCTGCTCCTGCTTCCGCCTGCGCAGCCGGGGCAGCTTCGGGTTTCCGATCAGGAGGAAGAGCAGGATGCCGAGGACGGGGATGAAGAAGATCGCCAGCAGCCACGCCATCGCCGCGGTCGGGCGGCGGTTGCGCGGCACGACGATGATCGCGAAGGCGCGGACGCTGAGGTCGATGACGACATAGCCGAGCACCACCCACCAGGGCCAGCTGTTCACGTCGAGCACAGACCCTCCCCTGCCGATAGCCTCGGCTCAGCGTATCGGGTGCCTCAGACGCGGGGCGGCAGGCCGCGAGCAGCGCGCTCTTCGGCCTCGATCTGGGCGTGCACCCTGCGCTCCGTGCGGTCGAAGCGAAGGATGCCGCGGAGCACGATCACGAAGACCGCGCTCACGACGACGGTCGGCAGAAGTGACCACGCCGCAGCAACCCAGAAGCTCTCCACACTCCCATCGTACCGCTCGCGGCGGTGAGCCGGCCGACGGAGATCGCATGCGCGCGCATCCATCCTGCACCCCGTGGTCGCGGTCGACGGCTGTGCACCACCGCCGGGGACGACGCACCGGGCGCCGCGCGGGCAGTCGGCGACGTCGAGCACACTCCCCTCATGACCACGATCATCCACGCCACAGATCCCGCCGAGTTCCTCGGTCTCGTGCCGGCGCTGGCCGGCTTCACCCCGCGGCAGAGCATCGTCATGCTGCCCTTCCACGGCACGCGCACCCAGGGCGCGATGCGCATCGACCTGCCGGCGGGCGACGTCGATCCCGACCGGTTCGCCGACGTCGCCCTGCGCGCACTGCTGCAGGTGCCCGACACCGACGCCGTCGCCGTCGTCGTCTACACGGACGACGGACCGGCAGATGTGCCCGACGGCCTGCTGCTGCCGCACCTGTTCCTCGCCGAGGCGTTCGTCGACGTGTGCGCCCACGCCGGGCTGCGAGTGGTCGAGGCGCTGTGCGTCACCCCGCACGGCTGGGGCGACTACCTCGACGACGTCCCTCAGGTGCGTCCGCTCGCCGACATCCCGGCCGCTCCCGCGGTGCCGGGCGTCGGGGACGTCAGCGGTGATCAGCTCGCCGGCGCCGAACTGCCTCGCAGCGACCTCGTCGAGCGGGAGAGCGTCGGCCGCGCCCTGCGCGACCTCGGCGACGCGATCGAGCACATGACGCACGGCACGGCGACCGGTTCGGAGAACCCCATCGCGATCGTGGCCGCCGAGGTGGTGCTCGACGACCTGCCGCTCTTCGTCGAGCACCTCCTCGACTCCCCGAGCGACGACGATCCGTTCACGTGCGCCGCTCTGCTGTGGTGCCTGAACCGCCCGCCGCTGCGGGACGCGATCCTCGTGCAGTGGGCGGCCGACCTCGACTTCGGGTATCGCGCGTTCGACGCTCAGCTCGCCTTCTCGAGCGACCGCACGACGGTGCCGGATGCCATCGGCGAGGTGTTCATGGGCCGCGGCCCGCGGCCGGATCTCGATCGGCTCGGATGCGCGCTGCAGGTGGTGCGCTCCGCGGCGGCGCGTGCGCCGCGGCACGCCAAGGTCGGCGCGCTCACCGCCGCAGCGTGGCTGTCATGGGCGATGGGTCGCTCATCGCACGCGGGCACCTACGTCGATGAAGCGCTGCGCCTCGAGCCCGGCCACAGCATGGCCTCGCTCATCTCGAGCATCCTCGCGGCGGCCATGCTGCCCGAGTGGGCGCTGCGCAGGCCATGACGGTCCCGCGATCAGCGGGGGATGCACGCCCCGACCGGCACGGGTGCCGAGGCCTCGTCGAGCTGCGCGATGACCGGCAGCAGCTCGTCGTTCGTCATCGCATAGCCCACGTCGGGTGTTGCGGCGTCCTTGGCGAACACCATCCCGGCGACCTGCCCGCCCGCGGTGAGCAGCGGTCCGCCCGAGTTGCCGGGTTCGACCTGCGCCCGCAGGGCGTAGACGCTGCGCAGCGCCGTGCTGTCACCGTAGATGTCGCGCACGGGCGCGCTCGACGACGAGACCACGCCTGCGCCCGTGACCCGGAACGGACCGCCGAACGGGTAGCCCATCACCGCGCCGCCCTCGCCCGGGGCCAGCGCTCCGGCCAGGCCCAGCGGCTCAGCCTGCACGTCGGCGGCGATCACGGCGATGTCGTCGATCGGATCGAAGTACACCACGGTCGCATCGCGGGCCGGTTCGCCCGGCACCTCCACGATCGGCGCGCGGACGCCGGCCAGGACGTGCGCGTTGGTGATGATGCGGTCTTCGGCGATCACGAACCCGGTTCCCGTGGAGACGACCCCGCAGCCGTCCGCTGCGCCCGAGACCTTCACGACGGAGCCCGCAGCGCGTTCAAGCTCCGGGGTGGCGAGATCGATCGGCGTCGCCTCCGGAGCCGCGTCCAGCTGCCCGGGCTGCAGCAGCCCCTCGAGGGTGGGCAGCACCGTCTCTCCGAACGCGAACGCGTTGAGGCGGGCGGCGGCATCCGCGAGCGGCTGCGGGATGTACCGCTCGACGGTGCGCAGCACGCTCGACGACGCGACGGTGGCCGACAGCACGGGCACACCCGCGGCGGCGATGGAAGAGCCGACCATCGTGATCGCCAGGGCCGAGGCGACCAGGGCGGTGAGCCCGCCGAGCATCCGCTCCACCAGCCGGAGCTTCAGCCGGTCGGCACCGCGGCGAACGACGCGGCCGATAGCCGCGCCGATGCTCGCGCCCACGGCGAGCAGCGCGACAGCCGTGAGCACCAGCAGAAGCCCTCGCGGTCCGCTCTCCGGCACTGCGCGCGCCACGAGGGGCAGCACCCACGGTGCGGCGAGCGCGCCGAGCACCAGACCGCACACCGAACCGAGCACGGCGAACAGTCCTGCGCCGAGTCCCGTGCCGACCGATGCGATCAGCAGCACGGCGATCAGCAGGTCGACGACGTTCGGCGTCATGCTCCCGGTCCGGTCACTTCACAAGCGGGAAGAGGATGGTCTCGCGGATGCCGAGGCCCGTGATGGCCATCAGCAGGCGGTCGATGCCCATGCCCATGCCGCCGGACGGCGGCATGCCGTGCTCGAGTGCACGCAGGAACTCCTCGTCGACGCGCATCGCCTCGAGGTCACCACCGGCTGCCAGCTTCGCCTGCTCGACGAAGCGCTCGCGCTGGATGACGGGGTCGACCAGCTCGGAGTACCCGGTGGCGAGTTCGAAGCCGCGCACGTACAGGTCCCACTTCTCGACGACGCCCGCGATCGAACGGTGCTCGCGCACGAGAGGAGAGGTGTCGACGGGGAAGTCCATCACGAAGGTCGGGCGCACGAGATCGACCTTGACGAAGTGCTCCCAGAGCTCTTCGATCAGCTTGCCGTGAGTGGGGTGCGGCGGGATGTCGACGCCGTTCGCCTCGGCGAAGGCGATGAGGTCGGCCACATCGTCCTGCGGAGTGAACTCGCGCCCCGCGGCGGCAGACAGCGAGCCGTACATCGAGATGCGATCCCACTCGCCGCCGAGGTCGTACTCCGTGCCGTCGGCCCAGGTGACCGTAGTGGATCCGGCGACGGCGACCGCCGCGTTCTGGATGAGCTCCTGGGTGAGGTCGGCGATGCCGTTGTAGTCGCTGTACGCCTGGTACGCCTCGAGCATCGCGAACTCGGGGCTGTGGGTCGAGTCGGCGCCCTCGTTGCGGAAGTTGCGGTTGATTTCGTACACCCGCTCGATGCCGCCGACGACCGCGCGCTTCAGGTACAGCTCGGGCGCGATGCGCAGGTAGAGCTCTGTGTCGAACGCGTTGGAGTGGGTGATGAAGGGTCGCGCCGAGGCTCCGCCGTGCTGCACCTGGAGCATCGGCGTCTCGACCTCGAGGAAGTCGTGCGAGGTGAACGTCGCACGCAGGCTGGCGTTCACGGCTGCGCGGGCGCGCACCGTGGTGCGTGCCTGATCGCGCACGATGAGGTCGAGGAAGCGGCTGCGCACGCGGCCCTCCTCGCTGAGCTCGGAGTACGCGTTCGGCAGCGGCAGGATCGCCTTCGACGCGATCTGCCAGGCATCGGCCATGATCGACAGCTCACCGCGGCGGCTGGAGATGACCTCGCCGCGCACGAAGACGTGGTCACCGAGGTCGACGAGCGCCTTCCAGTCGGCAAGCGACTCCTCCCCCACGTTCGCCAGCGACACCATGGCCTGGATGCGCGAGCCGTCGCCGGCCTGCAGCGTTGCGAAGCAGAGCTTGCCGGTGTTACGGCTGAACACCACGCGTCCGGCCACACCCGCGGTGACTCCGGTGGCCGTGTCGGGCTCGAGCTCGCCGTACTCGGCCCGCAGCGACGGGATGCTGTGCGTCACCGGCACCGAGACGGGGAACGCGCCACCGCCGGCATCCGCCCGCTTCTCGATCAGCCGCTCGCGCTTGGCGAGGCGAACCGCCTTCTGCTCGAAGACGTCGTCTACCAGCTCGGCGGATGCGGGGGTCGGCGCGGGCGCGTCAGTCATGGGTGGGGCTCCTTGGAAAGTCCCCTCGAGTCTACCGGCGCGCGCCTGTCTGCCCGGAGCTGCCGTCTGCTGCCGCGATACCCTCTCGGCATGCCCGCTCCGCGAGAATCCGCCCTGCCCGATGTCCGGAGGGTGCTCATCGCGCTCGCGTTCGCCGTCGGGCTGATCGCCGCGCTGATCCCCGTCGCTCCCGCGTCCGCCGACGTCGACGACTTCTCGTACTCGTCATGGTCGGCCGAATACGACGTCGCCCTCGACGCAGAGGGCAGATCGATCGCACAGGTGACCGAGACGCTGGTCGCCGAGTTCCCGTCGCACGATCAGAACAAGGGCATCATCCGCGGCTACCCGCAGCGGTATCTGGGCGCGGGACTCGACATCGACATCGTCTCCGTGACGGATGCCGAGGGGCGTGACGTGCCCTTCGAGGTCGAGACCGAGGACGACATGGTGCTCGTGCTCACCGGCACCGACGACTACGTGCACGGCTCGACGACGTACGTGATCCGCTCGACGATGCGTGACGTGATGGTGCACGGCACCGAGTCGGGCAACGACGAGTTCTACTGGAATCTCCTGCCTCTGAACAGCACCCAGGCCATCGGCCGCTTCGACGCCGAGATCCGCTTCGCGCCCGAGCTCGCTTCTGCGGCGACCGGCGACACCGCCTGCTATGCCGGGCAGCAGGGCCAGCGGATCGCCTGCGAGATCGAGGAGTCGGACGACGGCTCCACCTTCCGGGTGCGCTCCGGCGCCCGCGAGGCGGGCGACGGCGTCACCGTGGCCATCGGGTTCGCGGGCGGCACGGTCACCCAGCCCGCCGCGAGAGAACCCGATCCGGTGGCGGACTTCGCGCCGGTCGTCGCCGGCGGCGTGACGCTGGTCACCGCCGTCGGTGCCTGGATCGCGGTCGCGCGCATGCGGCGTCGCCGTCGCACCGCGACGGGCATCATCGTCGCCCAGTTCGATGTGCCCGCCGACCTGCCGCCCCTCGTCGCGGCCCCTCTCATCGTCGGTGCCCCGAACCCCGCGCCCGCGCAGATGGTGCACCTCGCGGTGCAGGGTGCGCTGCGCCTGGAAGACGACGGCGACGATCGGCCGGCCCTGCGCCTGCTCGACAGGACCCGTTCCGGGCATCCTCTCGATGCCGCCACCCTGGATGCCCTGTTCCCCGGAGAGACCACGGTCCGTCGCATCCCGCGCACGAGCACCACGTTCGCCAAGCGTATGCAGAAGCTGGTCGGCAAGGGCGCGGCCGAGGCGAGGCGGCGCGGCTGGGTCACCTCCGAGCGCAGCCGAGCGGCTACGACGATCGGCTGGGTGTCGCTCGGGATGCTGGCCGTCACCCTCGCTCTGCTCATCTGGACGGCCTCGAAGGACCGCGACCTGCTGCCGCTGTCGATCATCGCCTTCGTCATCAGCGCCGTCGGTGTCGGGGTCTCGGCGATCGTGGCGTTCAGCCGGCACACGGTGCTCACCCCGCAGGGCGCGGAGCGCTCCGAGTACCTGCGGGGGGTGCGGGAGTTCATCCGGGTCGCGGAGACCGATCGGCTGCGCATGCTGCAGTCGGTCGATGGCGCCGAACGTCGCGCCGACGGCTCGATCGACGTGATCCATCTGTACGAGAAGCTGCTGCCGTACGCGATGCTCTTCGGCGAGGAGCGCAGCTGGTCGACGGTGCTCGAGACGACGTACGCCGACACCGGACGAGACCCCGACTGGGTCAGCACCTACGTCGGCGTCTCCCTCGCGACGCGCCTGTCGACCTACTCCACCTCGATGACCACCGCGGCGACGTACACGCCCGCCTCGAGCTCATCCGGCGGGTCGACCGGCGGTGGCTTCTCGGGTGGCGGCGGTGGCGGCGGCTTCTCCGGCGGTCGCTGACGCGAGCCGCGGCGGAGGGTTCAGTCGGCAGGAGGCGCGAGCGGATCGGATGCCGCGCGCAGCGCCTGCTCGACGGTCGAGCCGACCAGGGCCGAGAGGTAGCCGCCCGGGTTGTCGACCCCGACGCCGCGCAGCAGACCGGTGGCCTGCTGCACGATGGAGCGGGAGAACTCGGATGCCGTGGCGATCGCCTCGGCGTACGTGGGCCGATCCGTCTCGGCGACGACGACCGGCTCGCAGCCCATCTCCACGGCCAGGGCCTGGGCGATCGGCAGCACGGCCGCCGGGGCGGTCACGGCGGCGAAGGCGACCTGCAGCTGTCGCAGGTCGATCGTCGTGCCCGTGAACGAGATGGCCGGATGCACGGCGAGTGGGATCGCCCCGCGCTCGGCGGCCGGGCGCAGCACCTCGGTGCCGTACGCGGGATCGGTGTGCAGCACGAGCTGACCCATCTGCCAGCCTCCGAGCTCGGCGATGCCGCTGACGAGCCCTGGCAGCTCGGCGTGCGGCACGGCCACGATCACGAGCTCGCTGCGCCGCGTCACCTCCAGCGCATCCAGCACGGGCACGCCGGGCAGGACGGCGGCCGCGCGGTCGTCGTCCGAGCCGGAGGTGATGCCGGTGATCGCGTGGCCGGCGCCGGCGAGCGCGGCTCCGATGATCGGGCCGACCCGGCCCGCGCCGATGATGCCGATGCCCAGGCGCCCCTCGCGCGTCATCGCTGCACCCATCCGGGCGGCGGGACCGCCTCGCCGTCGGCGCGCAGCACCTCACCGTCGGGCTGCGCCGGCCTGCTGTCGGATCCCACCGCGTCGGTCACGTGCTCGGCCCAGCGGTGGGTGCGGTCGGCCGACGCGGCGAGCGCGGCCGCCCGGCTGACGCCGTCGAGCAGCGCGATCGCGTCGTCGCGCTCGAGACCCGACATCGTGCCGGTGACGGGTCCCGCGACCGAATGGATCTGCCCGTGCGAGACCCGCTGCAGTCGGTCGATCGGCCCCTGCGAGATCGACAGGCTCTGCAGCCGCGCGAGGGGGAACACGGCGAGGCGTCGCCACAGGAACCCTCGGCGCACCAGCACCGCGTGCTCGGTGAGGCGGTATCCGTGCCGCTTCCACGACAGCGGGCGGCGCCAGGCTGCCCGCGCCGGGATGGTCCGGTACGGATCGTCGGTCCCTGGACCGACCACGCCGTCCTCCCACATCTCCGCGATCTCGGCCGGGGTGATGCCGGGCAGAACCAGTCCGAGGACCCGCTCGACGTCGGCGCGGCGACCGACCGGCAGCACGATGTTGAACTGCTGCGCGCTGCCAGATGTCTGCTGCGCGGCGCTCTTGCCCGTCATGCGGTTGATCTTCACCGTCCACCAGCCGAACGGGCGCCACAGCAGGGACTGCGACACCTCGACCGCGAAGATCCTCCCTGGCGGCAGTGTCTCGGTGACCGTCGTCAGCAGGCCGAAGGTGATGCGCACGCCGTCCGGGGTCGACGCAATCGAATAGCGCAGCGATTTCGAGATCTGCGCCCAGGTGATGCCGACCACGGCGATGATGAGCGGGATGCCGACGCCCAGGCTGATGCCGAGCGTCAGAAGCGCGATCTCGGCGGGATCCTCGCCGTCGCCGCTCATCCCGAGGAACATCGCGACGACGGAGACGACGTAGATGCCGCCGAAGAAGAGCAGCCACAGCACCGCCGAGACGAGCTGCGAGCCTATCAGCCGCCCGGTGGGGATCTTGACCACGCTCTCGGGTTCGATGTCGGCAAGATCGACCCCTTCGATCAGACCCGTCACACCCGCGTTCATCGACCCGATGATCGCCTCGCGGGCCGTCTGCGGCGGCGTCGCTCCGGATGCCACGAGTCGAGCGCTGCGGGCGCCGGCGGCCAGCCGCAGGATGTCGGCGCGCACCGCCTCCGCGACTCCTGTGGAGAGGTATTCGAGGGGCACGTTCGCGTCGTTGCCGGCGCCGACGACCTCGAGCTTGGCCAGCCCGATCAGGCGCGCGGGGAACGGGCGGGTGAGGTTCACGCCCTGCACCCGATCCAGCGGTGCGCGACGGTGCGACCGGAACAGCAGCCCCTTGCGCACCTCGACGTGCTCGCCCGTGATCCGGAACTGCTGGAACCGCCAGAGGAACCAGAACACGGCGATGAGCAGCACGACCAGTCCGAGCACGGCCAGCAGCGCGAGCAGCACGAGGTCGTTCTCGAGGACCCAGTCGACGGGGTCGCCGCCGCTGGCGCGGAAGCCCGAGTCGGGAGCGAAGAGCCGAACGACCCAGTCGATCACCTTGTCGCGCATGTTGGTGATGATGATGCCCGCCACCACGAGCAGCGCGAGTCCCCCCTTGAACAGGGGGGTGAGCGGATGCATCCGGTGCCACTCGCCGTCGGCGAGCGACGACGACCCGCCCTGGGGCAGGGCGCCGGGCGCCGTGGGGCGCTGCTCCGGGATGCTCACAGACCGGTCCGTCGCGTCTCGGCGACCTCGATGAGGGTGTCGCGCAGCGCCTCGGCTGCCGCCTGTGTCAGACCGGGGATCTGCACGCCGGTGGCGGCCGCGGCGGTGACCATCTTCAGCTGCGAGAGCCCGAAGACGCGGTCGAGAGGCCCCTGCGTGATGTCGACGAGCTGCATCCGCCCGTACGGCACGGCCACCATCCGCTGCCACAGGATGCCGCGGCGGAAGACGATGTCGTCGGGGCGGAGCATGTAGCCGAGCGCCTTCGCCTGTCGCGGCAGGATCGCGAGCGTGATGACGTCGATCGCGATGAGAGCGCCCGCGGGGATCCAGACCCACGTCATCTCGAGAACGACGGCGGCGATGGCCGCAGCGATCGCGACGATCACGATGATGATCGCGTTCTGCACCAGCTGCGAGGTCACGTAGCGCGGTGAGATCTGGTGCCAGGTCCCGTCGAGCGCGAGGGCTCCGCTGCCGCGCGGGATGCGGATGCCCGAGTACGTCCCCTCGTCAAGCACGTCGGCCGGTGCGGGAGCCGGACGTTCGAGGCTCGGCTCACGAGGCGGGTTCGTCTGGCTGTCGCTCATCAGGATCCTTCGGGAGGGTGCAGAACTGTTCCGCGATGAGGGCCACCCCGACCAGCAGCGCTGCGCAGATGATGAGGGCGATCATCGCCACCACCGACCCTACCGGCGCCGGCACCGGGCGGGTGGAGAGGTAGAGCAGCAGGCCGGCCCCGAAGCCGGCGAGGATCGCGCCGAGCAGACTCGACGCTCGCGCCAGGGTGGCGGCGCGCAGCGCGCGGAACGGATCGATACGCCGACCGCCGCGGGTGCTGCGCCGCACCGGCACGGCGAGCACCAGCACGGCGATCGCGATGAGCACGAGCAGCACCGGGAGGAAGCCGGACGGGGTGAAGGTCGCGCGTCCGGTGACGGTGAGCATGTGGTCGAACGCGAAGCCGGCGCCGGTAGACAGCAGCGCGAGCAGGAGAAGCGACGCGGCCGAGGTGCGCTTCATCGGTCGTCCGACGATCGCAGTCTGCGCACCAGCTCGTCGACTCGGCCCGCTCCGGGGAGCACCGCGTCGGGATCGATGCTGAGCCAGGGCTCCAGCACGAAGAGCCGTTCGGCAGCGCGCGGATGCGGCACCTGCAGGTGCGGGGTGTCGCTGGCGAAGTCACCGTAGGTGATCAGGTCGAGGTCGAGCGTGCGGTCGCCCCAGCGCTCGAGCCGCATCCGACCCTGCTCCTCCTCCACCGCGTGCAGCATGCCGAGCAGCACCTGCGGTGCGAGGCGGGTCGTCATCAGTGCGACGGCGTTGAGGTAGGGCGGCGCGTCGGGGTCGGGGCCGTCGGGTTTCACCGCGACCGTCTCGATGGGCTCCGACATCACGAGGTCGTCGACCAGCGGCAGACGACGCAGCCGCTCCGCGGCGGCACGCAGCATCTCACCGCGGTCGCCCTCGTTGGATCCGAGCGCGATCACCGCGACCTGAGGCAGCCGGCCCGGCCGCGGGTCGGGCGGTGCGGGCAGGTGCGTGAGACGGCGATCCATCACGGTCGCCTCCGGCGGACGGTGACCGACACGTCGGCGAAGCTCTGCTCGATCGGCGCGCTCGGCTTGTGCACGGTGACCGCCACGTTCTGCACGCGCGCATCCTCGAGCGCAGCATCCGCGATGCGATTCGCGAGGGTCTCGATCAGGTTCACCGGCTCACCGGCGACGATCGCCGCGACGGTGTCGGCCAGCTCGCCGTAGTGCACGGTGTCGGCGACGTCATCCGTCGCGGCCGCCGCGACCAGCGACAGCTGCAGCATGAGGTCGATCGTGAACTCCTGGCCCTGCCGACGTTCGAAGTCGAAGACGCCGTGATAGCCGAACACGGTCAGCCCGGTGAGGGTGATCTCGTCGAGTTCGTCCATGTCAGGCTCCATCCCACGCGCTCGCCACGGCCAGTGCATCCCGGGTTGCGCCCACGTCGTGCACTCGCACCGCCCACGCTCCGGCGCGTGCGGCGAGCGCGCTCGTCACGGCGGTGGCGAGGTCACGGCGCGACTGGTCGGGCTGACCGTCGAGGGTCTCGGCCAGGAAGCGCTTGCGCGACGTGCCGACCAGCACGCGGTGCCCGAGGGCGATGATCTCGTCCAGCCCACGCAGCACCTCCCAGTTCTGCTCTCCCGACTTCGCGAAGCCGATGCCGGGGTCGAGGATGACGCGCGACGGCGCGATGCCGGCGACGGCAGCCGCCGTGACCCGCTCCCGCAGCTCGGATGCGACCTCGCGGGCGATCCGCGCATACTGCGCGCGGGCGTACATGTCCGTCGACGGTCCGCGCCAATGGCCGATGGCGATGTCGGCATCCAGATCGGCCGCCGTCCTGAGCATCTCGTCGTCGGCGAGGCCACCGGACACGTCGTTCACGATGCGCGCCCCGGCGCGGACGGCTTCGGCTGCGGTGTCGGCGTTGAGCGTGTCGATCGACGTGGGGATGCCGTGGGCGGTGAGCGCCTCGATCACCGGGAGCACACGGCGCTGCTCCTCGGCGCTGCCGATGCGCTCCGCACCGGGCCGGGTGGACTCGCCGCCCACGTCGATGATGCTGGCTCCCTGCGCGCGCATCGCGCGAGCGCGCGCGACGGCGATGTCGAGCTCGACGTAGCGGCCGCCGTCGCTGAACGAGTCGGGAGTGATGTTCAGGATGCCCCAGATGCCCGTCATCCGTGGCCTCCGGCGCCCTGGACACCTGAGCCTGCGGTCGGTGCGCTGATCAGGGCGATGAGCTCGGCACGGGCGGCCGGATCGGTGAACGCGCCGCGTGCCGCGATGGTCACCGTGGTCGCCAGCGGCTGTCGCCCGCCGCGCATGGTCACGCATCCGTGCGAGGCGTCGAGCACGACGAGCACGCCGCGGGTGTCGAGATTCTCGGCGATGGCATCCGCCACCTGCTCGCCGAGCCGCTCCTGCACCTGCGGACGGGTCGCGAGAGTCTCGACGACCTTCACCAGCGCACCCAGGCCGACCACCTGCTCACCGGGCAGATAGGCGATGTGCGCGACTCCGGCGAAGGGCAGCAGGTGATGCTCGCACACCGAGCGGAAGCGGATGTCGCGCATCAGCACCGCCCCGGAGGGCAGGGTGTCCGGCGCCGGCCCTCGCGAGACGCTGATGGTGCGCGCGAGATGCGACGCCGGCTCCTCGCCGACGCCGGCGAAGAACTCGCCGTACAGCTCGGCCATGCGGCTCGGGGTCTGCGTGAGACCCGGCCGATCCGGGTCCTCGCCGATCGCCTCGAGCAGTTCGCGGGTGAGCCGCTCGACGCGCGCCCTGTCGACGCTCACGTCACGCCGTCGCCGGTCGGGCCTGCCCGCAGGTCGCGGGTGCGCTCGACGTGCGAGCCGAGCCGGCGGTCTGCGCGGTCTGCGCGGCCACGCCCTCCTCGACGCGGCGGGGCACGGCGATGGGCGGCAGCGTCGACACCGGCCGCTCCTCGCTGGAGAGCCACTGCGGGCGCTCCGGGAGCTTGCGCACCTCGGTGAAGATCTCGGCGATCCGGTTGTGATCGAGGGTCTCCTCCTCGAGCAGCGCCAGGGCGAGGCGGTCGAGGATGTCGCGGTTCTCGCTGATCACCTTGTACGCCTCGTTGTGCGCCTGTTCGATCAGCGCGCGCACCTCGGCGTCGACGCGCTCGGCGACCGTCTCGGAGTACTCGCGACCGCGCCCCATGTCACGACCGGCGAACGGCTCGCCGCCCTCGGAGCCGAGCTTGACCGGGCCGAGCTGGGTGGTCATGCCGTACTCGATGACCATCTTGCGGGCGATGCTGGTCGCCTTCTCGATGTCGTTCGAGGCGCCGGTGGTCGGGTCGTGGAAGACGAGCTCCTCGGCGACGCGACCGCCCATGGCGTAGGTCAGCTGGTCCTGCAGTTCGTTGCGGGTCACGGAGTACTTGTCATCCAGCGGCATGACCATCGTGTACCCGAGCGCCTTGCCGCGCGGCAGGATCGTGATCTTCGTCACCGGGTCGGTGTAGTTCATCGCCGCCGCCGCGAGGGCGTGGCCGCCCTCGTGGTACGCCGTGATGAGCTTCTCCTTGTCCTTCATGACCCGGGTGCGGCGCTGCGGGCCGGCGATCACGCGGTCGATCGCCTCGTCGAGCGCGCGGTTGTCGATCAGCTGCGCGTTCGAGCGCGCGGTCAGCAGAGCCGCCTCGTTCAGCACATTCGCGAGATCCGCACCGGTGAAGCCTGGGGTCTTGCGTGCGACGACCTCTAGGTCGACCGACTGCGCGAGCGGCTTGCCCTTGGCGTGCACCTCGAGGATCTGCTGGCGACCCTTCATGTCGGGGGCGTCGACGCCGATCTGGCGGTCGAAGCGACCGGGGCGCAGCAGAGCGGGGTCGAGGATGTCGGGGCGGTTGGTCGCCGCGATGACGATGACGTTCGCGTTGGGGTCGAAGCCGTCCATCTCGACGAGCATCTGGTTCAGCGTCTGCTCGCGCTCGTCGTTGCCACCGCCCATGCCGGCACCGCGGTGACGGCCGACGGCGTCGATCTCGTCGATGAAGATGATGGCGGGAGCGTTCTCCTTGGCCTGGGTGAACAGGTCGCGCACGCGGGAGGCTCCGACGCCGACGAACATCTCCACGAAGTCCGAACCGGAGATCGAGTAGAAGGGTGCACCGGCCTCGCCGGCCACGGCGCGGGCGAGCAGCGTCTTTCCGGTTCCGGGAGGGCCGTACAGCAGCACGCCCTTCGGGATGCGCGCGCCGATGGCCTGGAACTTGGCCGGATCCTGGAGGAACTCCTTGATCTCGTGCAGCTCCTCGATGGCCTCTTCCGCCCCGGCGACGTCGCCGAAAGTGACGGTCGGGGTCTCCTTGCTGACGAGCTTGGCTTTCGACTTGCCGAACTGCATCACCTTGCTGCCGCCGCCCTGCATCGACGAGAGCAGCCACCAGAACAGCAGGCCCAGCAGCACGAGCGGAAGCAGCAGCGAGATGAAGCCGTCGAACCAGGTCGCCCGTGGCACCACGTCGCTGGCGTCCTTCGCCTTGATCTCGGCGGCGTCGATGGCCTCCACGACCTGGTCGGCGCGCGCCTCGACGTAGTAGAACTGCACGTTCTTCGCACCCTCGAACTCCTTCGAGAGCGTGAGGTCGACCCGCTGGTCGCCGTCGGTGTTGACCACCTTCGTCACGGTGTCGCCGTCGAGCAGCTCGAGACCCTGCTGCACGGTCACCTGCGTGGGCGCCGAGAGGTTCGAGATCAGCAGGAAACCGGCGAAGAGCAGCGCGCCGATCAACGCGACGTAGATCAGCGGATTGCGTGAGACCTTCTTGACGTCCATGATGCGTTCAGCGTACCGCTCGGCACTCAGGCGTCCGCTGAACGTTCACCACGGGCGTACCCGCGCCAGGCGCGTGCGGTCAGCTGTAGACGTGCGGCGCCAGCACGGCGACATCGCGCAGGTTGCGATAGCTCTCGGCGTAGTCGAGGCCGTACCCGACGACGAACTCGTTCGGGATGTCGAACCCGACGTACTTGCAGTCGATCTGCACCTTCGCCGCCTCGGGCTTGCGCAGCAGTGCGAGCACCTCGATCGACTCGGCGCCGCGCGACTCGAAGTTCTCGAGCAGCCAGCTCAGCGTCAGGCCCGAGTCGATGATGTCCTCCACGATGAGCACATGCTTGCCGTGCAGGTCGGTGTCGAGATCCTTGCGGATCTGCACCACGCCGCTCGATTTGGTGCTCGCCCCGTAGCTCGAGACGGCCATCCAGTCCATCGACGCGTTCATCGGCAGCCGGCGCGAGAAATCCGCCATCACCATCACCGCGCCTTTGAGGACGCCGACCAGCAGGAGGTCCTTGCCGGAGTAGTCGGTGGCCACCTGCGCCGCGAGCTCCTCGAGCTTCGCGTGGATCTCCTCCTCGGTGACGAGGATGTCGGTCAGGTCGTCCTGGATGTCGGCAGCGCGCATGCATAGATCTTAGGTCGACCGACATGGGCTTCCGCACTACTGTGAGCGGTGAAGCGGGGCATCCGTCCTGCGTGGAGGGAAGACATGAACGTCGATGAGATCCTGAAGCAGGTGCCGGTCGATGACATCGCGAAGCGCTTCGGCGTCAGCCCGGAGGTGGCGCGGCAGGCGGTGCATGAGGGCGGCGCGACGCTGCTCGGCGGTCTGGCGAAGAATGCCGAGAGCGGCGAGGGCTCGGCCGCTATCGAGAAGGCGCTGAACCGGCACGGCGGCTTCGCCGGCGCCTCGTCGGTCGACGACGTCGACCAGGCCGACGGCGAGAAGATCGTCACGCACGTCTTCGGCGAGCGCAAGGGCGAGGTCGCCGAGAAGCTCAACAAGAGCGAGAAGACGGCCGGAGGCATCGACTTCGGCAAGCTGCTGCCGATCCTCGCGCCGATCATCATGGGCATCCTCGCGAACAAGAGCAAGGGCAGCTCGGGCGGCGGCCTGGGCGACATCCTCGGCGGTCTGCTCGGCGGCGACCGCAGCTCGGGCGGCTCGTCGGGCGGCGGCCTGGGCGGCGGCCTCGGCGACATCCTCGGCGGGCTGTTCGGCGGCCGCAAGTAGCTACCGCGCGCTGAACACGATCTGCCCGCCTGCCCGTCGTGCGGTGCATGCGGGCAGATCGATCGGCCCCTGGCCCGACCAGTCGGTCACCAGGCGAGCCACTTCGAGGGTCTGCGACCGCGTCAGGCTGACCCCGAACTCGCTGTCGACGACGAGGCGGATGACGCGATTGCGCAGCGCCGCCGGGTTCGCGGCGAGCGCCGCGACGCTCACGGAGATGCCCGCTTCGGCATGCTCGACGATGTCTTCGATGGTCTCGTGGATCATCTCGTCGAACGCCTCGGCGTCTTCGCGCAGCTGCTCCGCGGTGCGTGCCAGCGCCTCGGCGATTCCGGGGCCGAGCTCGGCCTCGAGCACCGGCAGCACCCGGTTGCGGGTGCGCACGCGGGCGTACCTGTCATCGAGGTTGTGCGGGTCGTCCCAGACCTCGAGTCCGGATGCCGCGCAGAACGCGCGCGTGGTGGCGCGGCGCACCGCGAGCAGCGGCCGGATCCACCGCATCCCGTCATCGCCGGTGCGCACCGCCGCCATGCCCTGCAGGCTCGCGGCTCCCGAGCCGCGAGCGAGGCCGAGCAGCACGGTTTCCGCCTGGTCGTCGAGGGTGTGTCCCAGCAGCACGGCCGTCGCACCGCGGTCGGCGGCGCACCGCGCGAGCGCCGTGTGCCGCGCCGCGCGGGCGGCGGCCTCCGGCCCGTCCGGATGCCCGGCATCGACCCGCACGGGCAGCACGACGGCATCCGCCCCCAGTTCACGAGCCCGGTCGGCGACGCGGGCGGCGACGGCATCCGACCCGGGCTGCAGGCCATGGTCGACGATCGCGGCCACCACGCTGTGGCCGAGCTTCCGCGCTTCGAAGACGGTGGCTGCGGTCAGCGCGAGGGAGTCCGCCCCGCCGGAGAGACCGACGACGACGGGGGCAGCGCCGAGGGGCGCGAGCGCGGCACGGACGGCACGGCGGATTTCGGCGACGGCGGGATCGAGCGAGGGCACGCGTCCAGGCTAGCTGCGGTCACATGTCACGAGAACGTCGCCCGAGTAGGCTGGTCTGCGCATCCACCCGTCTTTCGACACCGTCGATCCAAGGAGAACAGCACATGGGCGCACACGACGCCGTCATCGAGATCCCGCGCGGAAGCCGCGTGAAGTACGAGGTAGACCACGAGACCGGTCGCGTCCACCTCGACCGCGTCCTGTACACCACCTTCGGCTACCCGGCCGACTACGGCTACTTCGACAACACGCTCGGCGAGGACGGCGACCCGCTCGACGTGCTCGTGCTGCTCGACCACGCGATCTACCCGGGCGTCGTCGTGAACGTGCGCCCCGTCGCCGTGCTCAAGATGAGCGACGAGGCCGGCGGCGACGACAAGCTCGTCGCCGTGCTGTCGAAGGACCCGCGCTGGGCGCACATCCAGGACATCGACGACCTGCCCGAGTACACCAAGAAGGAGATCGCGCACTTCTTCGAGCACTACAAGGACCTCGAGCCCAACAAGTGGGTCAAGGTCGACGCGTGGGGCGACGCCGCCGAGGCGCAGCGCATCCTCGACGAGGCCATCGAGCGCTTCGCGAACGACGGTCACTGACCCGCGCACCCCGCATCTGCAGCAGAACCCCCGGCCTGTCGGTCGGGGGTTCTGTCGTTCTCGGTGCTGTGCGGGTCAGATCGCGCCGCGGGCGGCCAGGAAGTTGTAAGGGTTGGTGCGGCCGCCGTTGATGTACACCTCGAAGTGCAGGTGGCATCCCTGGGAGGCGCCGGTGTTGCCGGCGTATCCGACGACCTGACCGGCGCTGACCTGCTGGCCGTACGAGACCGCGTAGCCCGACATGTGCGCGTAGCTGGTCGCGACGCCGTTGCCGTGCTGGATGCGCACCCAGTTGCCGAATCCGCCGTTGTAGAACGCGGCGTCCACTCGGCCGCTCGCTGCCGCGTAGATCGGCGCGCCGCAGCCGTTCGCGAAGTCGGTGCCGCCGTGGTTGGTCGAGCGGCAGACGCCGCCCGTGCACACCGGCGGTCGCGGACCGTAGTGCGACGAGATGTACCCGCCGTGCGGGCGTCGCCACGCACCGGACCCGGCTCCACCGCCGCCGCCGCCGCCGCTGCCGCTTCCGCCGCCGCCACCCCCGCTGCTGCTTCCGCCTCCGCCGCCGCCGCTGGCCTGGTTGTTCTTGGCGGCCTCTTCGGCGGCGCGTCGCTGACGCTCGGCCTCCTCGGCCCGACGGCGCGCCTCCTCTGCCTTGCGGATACGCTCGCCCTCCTGGTAGCCGGCGACCGTCGCGGTGGTGTTGTCCTTCAGCGCGGCGAGCTGGGCCTGCAGTGTCACGAGGTTGGACTGGCGCTCTTGGAGCGCGGCCTGCGCCGCGTCAGCGGCGCGCTGGGCGGCCTGCATCTTCTCTTCGGCGATCTTCTGCAGCCGGTCGCGCTCGTCGCGCGCGGTGGATGCCTGGTTGCTGAGCGACTGAGCGGTGTCTCGAGCCGATGCCGCGCGCTCGGCGACCGTGCGGTTGTACTCGACGAGCTTGTCCATGCTGCCGAGGCGCGCGAGGAGGTCGTCGGCCCCGTTGGAGGACTCGGAGAGGAAGAGCTCGAGCGCGGCTTCGTCGCCACCGCTGCGGTAGAGCTGGTTGGCCACCTGACCGGCCTTGCGGGCACTGTCGGCGGCGATCTCGGCCTGCTCGTCGGCCTGCGCCTGCAGATCGTCCGCCTTGGCCGCCTGGTCGAAGTACGCCTGCTGTGCCGCGTAGAACTCCTCACCGGCCTTGCGGGCAGCGGCCTCCGCGGCTGCGGCTTGATCGGTGAGCTGCTTGATCAGCGCCTCGATGCGCGTGATCTCAGACGCCTTGGCCGCTTCGTTGGCCTTCGCGCGCTGCACGTCGTCCCAGCTGGGGTAGTCGGCGGCCTGGGCGCCCTGCGTGGTCGCCGAGACGCCGAATGCCGACAGGGCGATGGCACTCAGTGCACCGACGGTCAGTGCGCCGCGGCGGGTGAGCTTCGAGCGTGACCAGAGGGCCTCGCGTTCCGCGGGCGTCGGGGCGCACCCACAGTCGGCCCCTGCGGACCGGGCATCCGCAGCAATGTCCTCGTTCACTCGGCTCCTTCCGCCGGATTCACAGCTGTAACAGTAACAACATTCGTCACAGTCACACCAGGTGCCGGCTCTTCCGCGACGGCGCGCGGAGGCGCGAGGCGTGCCTCTTCTCACCCCATCGTCCTCCCGAAACGCCCGGGATGTAAGCCGACGCGCCCTCGATTTCGTTTTTGCCGCCGACAGCCCTTATGCTTGAGCGTCGGCAAGGGAAACCCCCGGGAATCTCTTCGGCCCCATCGTTTAGCGGCCTAGGACGCCGCCCTTTCACGGCGGTAGCACGGGTTCGAATCCCGTTGGGGTCACTCTTCCGATACAATTTAAAAGTTATGGCCCTGTAGCGCAGTTGGTTAGCGTGCCGCCCTGTCACGGCGGAGGTCGCGGGTTCAAGTCCCGTCAGGGTCGCTCCGAGCGTTGAGCCTTCTTTCGAGGAGGCTCTTCGTCTAGGGTGCGGCAGATCATGATGTGCCGCACGGCTCTGTAGCTCAGTTGGTAGAGCGTTCGACTGAAAATCGAAAGGTCACCGGATCGATGCCGGTCGGAGCCACACGGCTGATCATTACAATTAGCCCAGAAACCCTCGCCTAGCTTCTACATGGCGGGGGTTTTGCTTTGCCCTGGTGAGGCGTCGTCCGGCAATCCGACGTATTCCGCGCTGCGACGCCACAGCAGGGAGGCGAGCTGCTCGTCGGACGCCTGCGGATTGGTCGCCGCCACCCTGTGCTTCTCGTAGTACTCGCCAGGCACCCAGTCCGTACCGGGATCACCCTCTGCCAACCACACCAGAGGTCGGGCGCCCTTTTCGGGGCTGAGAAGACCCATGAGGCGCGCCAGAGGCGTCTGGTACAGGAACCGCATCACGCTCGTGGTGTCCGAGGCGAAGCTCGTGCGCACGATGCCGGGGTGGAAGGCGACGGCCGACAGACCACGGCGGCCGAAACGACGCTCCAGCTCCTTGGTGAAGAGGATGTTGCAGAGTTTCGCGTCGCCGTACGCCTTGTTCGGCGAGTAGTCCCGCTCGTTGTTCAGGTCGTCGATGTCGATCGATCCGAACAGGCGCGCGGCGGCACTGGAGGTGTTGACGATCGACGCGCTGCTCGCGAACAGAGTGTGGAGGAGGAGGTTCGTGAGCAGGAACGGCGCGAGATGGTTCACCTGCAGCGTCTTCTCGAAGCCATCGACTGTTCTGGTCCTGTCGCCGAAGATGCCACCGGCGTTGTTGACGAGGACGTCGATGCGCGGGTGGGCGCGCTTCAGCTCACCTGCCAGCGCGCGCACCTGAGACAGGTCCGCGAAGTCCGCGGTGAAGTACTCGGCGTCGAGCTCGCTGGCCAGCGCTGCAGTCTTCTGCGGCGAGCGCCCGACGAGGACGACCGTGTGCCCGTCAGCGACCAGTGTGCGCGATGCTGCGGCGCCGATGCCATCGCTGGCACCCGTCAGCACGATCGTCTTCGCGGTCATCAGGGCAGCCGGTTGGCGATCGCCAGATTCTGAGTCAGCTCCTCGGCGTTCTGCCGCACGACGTATGCCGGGCGGTCTCGTTCGACGCGCCACGACTCGCTCAGTGGGCCGATGTTGACCGTGTCGAATCCCAGCTGGTCGTACAGGTGGGTCACGAACTCCGCGGCATCGGCATGGTCACTCGCCGTCGCCAGCGCTCGACGATTCGGGGTGCCGGCGGGCATGCCGCCTGCGGTGATCTGCTCGGCCTGGATGTGGTTGAACGCCTTCGCGACGCGAGACGTCGGCAGGTGCTCCTGCAGCATCTCGGAGGTCGTGGTCAGTCCCCTGTCGAGAGCGTCGATGTGGCCGTCCCGCTCGAAGTAGTAGTTGTTGGTGTCGAGCACGATCTTCCCGGCGAGGGGTTCGACGGGGATCTGCTTCAGAGCATGCAGCGGCACGGTCACGACCACGACGTCACCGGCCGCGCCGGCCTCCTCCGCGGTCGCCGCGCGGGCGCTGTCGCCGAGCTCGGCGACGAGATCCGTGAGGGTCTCCGGCCCGCGGGAGTTCGCGATCACGATGTCATAGCCTGCGCCGATCGCTGCTCGAGCGATCTGGCTGCCGATGTGTCCTGCGCCGATGATTCCGAGAGTCGTCATATCGGACACAACCCGTCGAGCGGGCGGATATTCCGCCGACCGTCACACGGGCGCGTGGCACACTGACATCCATGCCCCAGCAGCCGGATGATCCCCGCCAGACGCGACGACTGCCCGAGACGCTCGACGAGTTCCAGCGGGCGGAAGGGCACCCGCAGTTCCGTGTCGACGTCGAGCGCATCCGCTTCTCGCCGTACTACTCGCGCCTCTCGGCCGTCACGCAGGTCATCTCGCAGGCGGGCGCCGGCCTCGCCGTGCACAACCGGCTCACGCACTCGATCAAGGTCGCGGCGGTTGCGCGGGCCATCGCGACCCACCTCTCGACGCGCACCGACGAGGCGAACCGGATCGTCGCCGAGCTCGGCGGCGCACACCCCGTGGTGGTGCAGGCGGCCGCCGCGGCGCACGACCTCGGGCATCCGCCGTTCGGACATCTCGGCGAGCAGACGCTCGACCGCCTCGCGCGCTCCCGCTTCGGTCTCGCCGAGGGCTTCGAGGGCAATGCGCAGACCTACCGCATCCTCACCCGTCTCGACGAGCACGACCGGCCCGGCGTCGGCCTCAACCTCACCGCCGCCGTGCGCGCCGCGGTGCTCAAGTACCCCTGGCTGCGTGGCGAGGGCGGGCCGCGACGCGGCGGCGGCAGCAAGTTCAGCTTCTACGCCATCGACGAACCGGATGCCCGTCAGGCGCTCTCCGCATACCCGGCGATCGCCGCTGGGCAGCAGACCGTCGAGTGCTCGATCATGGACCTCTCCGACGACATCGCGTACTCCCTGCACGACCTCGACGACTTCTACCGCGCCGGGCTGCTGAACCCGGCGACCCTGTCGGCCGAGTTCCGATCGTGGCGTCGCAACCTCGCCCAGCTGCGCGCGGCGGAGTATTCGACTCTCGCGTCCGACACGCGCACGCCCGGTCATTCCCTCGAGCTGCTGTGGCGCCGGATGCAGGTCAAGGACAGCTGGATCGCCGACCCCGACGCGTTCAGCGAAGCCGTCGCCAAGGTGTCGTCCGAGGTGATCGACGGCCTCGTCGCCGAGCCCTTCGACGGATCGCTCGCCAGCGAGCGCGCACTCGCGCGGTTCACCACCGCGTGGATCGCCCGGCTGCAGTCGTCTATCGAGGTCCACCGGCATCCCGACATCCGCTCCGGGCACGTCAGCCTCAACCGCCAGGCATGGCACGAGGTGACAGTGCTGAAGTTCCTGCACGAGCGGTTCATCCTCGAGCGGCCCGACCTCGCGGTCTATCAGCGCGGTCAGGCCAGCGTGCTCGAGCGTCTCGTCGACGGGTTCACCGCGTGGCTCGATGATCCGCGTGACGCCCGCCGTGCGCCCCGCCGCCTGATCGACCTCGTCGACCTGGCCACCGACGACCATCGCCGCCTCGGCCGGAGCGGCGCAGACGGCCCTGGCGTCGAGATGCTCGGTCGGGGTCGCGGCATCATCGACTACGTCGCCTCGCTCACCGACGCCCAGGCGATCTCGCTCGACGCGCTGCTCGCCGGCCGCACCGAGCGGCTGTGGGATGCGGGGCAGGGGCTGTAAGCCCGGCACGGATCTCGAGCACGGCCCCGCGTCGCATGAAAGAGTGGATGCCATTCGCACCCACTCCGAGGAGGCATCATGCGCGCTGTCGTGTACGACCGGTATTCGAAGGATCTCGACACTCTCGAGGTGCGCGAGGTGCCCGACCCGAAGCTGCCGCCCGCGGCGGTGCTCATCGAGGTGCGCGCCGCCGGGGTCAACCCGGTCGACTGGAAGGTCATGGGGGGCGGGCTCGACGCTCTGCTGCCCACGCAGTTCCCGGTGATCCCGGGGTGGGACGTGGCGGGTGTCGTCGTCGCCGTCGGGATGGACACCCCCGAATTCGCGGTCGGCGACGAGGTCATGGCCTACGCACGCAAAGACACCGTGAGCGCGGGCACGTTCGCGGAGCGCGTGGCCGTTCCGGTCTCGGCTGTGGCGCGCAAGCCGGCCGCTCTCTCCTGGGAGGAGGCAGGTGCCCTCCCCCTCGCCGGTGGCACCGCGCTGCGGGCGATCGACGCCCTCGGCGACCTGACCGGACGCACCGCGCTGATCCACGGCGCCGCCGGCGGCGTGGGCGGCTTCGCCGTGCAGATCGCCGCGACCCGAGGCGCGAAGATCATCGGCACAGCATCCGAGCGCAACCACGACTACATCCGCTCGCTGGGCGGAGAGCCGACCACGTACGGCGAAGGACTGGCCGAACGCGTGCGCGGGCTCGCCGGCGGGCCCGTCGATGCTGTCGCGGACTTCGTGGGCGGGCAGCTCGACGTGACTCTCGACGTGCTCGGCGAGGGCGGGGCGCATGCCTCGACGGCCGATCCCTCGGTGATGCAGCACGGTGGCCGTTACATCTGGGTGCGCCCCGATGGCACGCAGACCGACCGCCTCGCAGACCTCGCGCAGGAGGGGCACCTGAGAGTCGAGATCTCCGAGACGTTCCCGCTCGACAGGGTGGCAGACGCCTTCCGTGCCAACCAGAGCGGTCACACCCGCGGCAAGCTCGTCATCGTTCCCTGATCCGGTCCGCCAGTCGGACCGCGCCGGTCAGACCACTGCAGACAGAGTTCGCGCCCGGGCCTCACTCGGGACCCGGGCGCGAACGTTCCTCCGGTCAGAAGACCTCGTCGTCTCCAGCCGCGCGCGTGGTGCGACGCGTCTCGTACGCGCCGGGAGCGGCGTCCGTGCGCGTGACCACGTCGGTACGACGCCGACGTGCCATCAGCAGCAGCCCGACGATGAACGCGACGACACCCGCACCCATCAGGATGTAGCCGATCATGGTGAGGTCAGCCCAGCCGACGTCGATGTTGAGTGCGAAAGCGAGGATCGCTCCGATGACGAACAGAACGACTCCAGTGCCGATGGTCATCTCTTGCTCCCTTCGATAGGGCGGACCGTCCGGCCTGCCTGACGTCAAGAATCCCAAGCGGACGCGCGCCGCAGAATGGGGTTGACAACGACCGGGAGGATCGGGCTCGGGTCGAGCGACCGGCCTCAGCCCTGCCGGTACTGCCCCGCGGCCGCGGGCTCGACCCCGTCGACCGCGTCGGTCATCGCGCGGAGGAACCCGGTGACGTTCGCCTGAGCCTGAGCATCCATCCCCGCCGCCACCGAATACATCAGCCCGTGCATGCGACCGAGGGTCTGACGCACGTCCTCGTCGGCGTGCGCGGTGGCGCGGACCGCGGTCGGCGATCCGGCCGCGTCCACCTCGCGCTGCACGTGACCCGACTGCTCGAGCCGATCGATCAGAACCGACGTCGCCGCCGGCGAGATGCCGAGGTAGGCGACGAGGGCGGACGGCTGCGCGGTGTGGCCGGGCTGACGGAACAGGTAGCGCAACGCGAGCAGCTCGTTCTCGCCCATCGACATCTCATCGCGGGTGCGTCGCCGCATGGCACGCTCGGCTGCGCGGTACGTGCGGAGAGCCTCGAGCACCTCCCGCGCGCGCTCACGCTCGCTCCGCTGGTCGTACCAATAGCCGTCTGCCTGTGATTCCGCCACACTCGCTCCTTCAGCGAGCGCCCGAGCTACCCGCATAAGTCATGATAGGAGAGGACAAGGGGATCCAGGCGGTCCACAAGACCGCCAGACGCAGCAAACGGAGGACATCTGTGACTTTTCGAAGCAAGGAGACGCTGGAGACCTGGCTCGAGGAGTTCCGCTCCGCGCGCGAGGCGGGAGACCTCATCCGGGTCATCATCCAGGACGGCTCGGACGGCTCCGACACCGGGCTCGTCATCGTGCCGGTGAAGAACTCCTCCGTCAGCATCTTCATGCAGCCGATCCAGATCGGCGAGGCGCGGTGGAACGTCACGCTCGAGCCGAGCGACGAGAACACCATCCTCAACAGCCACCAGCTGCACTCCCTCGCCAGCGAGCTCGCGGTCGCCGCCGAGCTGTGCTCGTACCTCGAAGCCCGCAGCATCGGTCACGACGAGCAGTCGGACACCCCGGACGACGACGCCGCGACGGCCGACAGCGTCTGACCCTCAGAGCTCTCCCGGCCGCATCGCCTCGGCATCGATGGCGCGCATGACCCGCAGCGCCGCGGTGTCAGCGGGCGGCTCGTCCGTGGCATCCGACCGCCGGCGGGGCGCGTACACGACCAATGCGTGGAACAGGAACCGCGCGAAGAAGGCGATCACCAGCGAGATCGCCGTGGCGATCACGCTGGAGATGTGCCAGGTCTCGACCATCAGCGCCATCAGCGGGATGCGCAGCGCCGCCTCGATGGAGTTGAACGAGACGGATGCCGCGAAGCGCACCCACAGCCGCGGAGCGTCCTGGCGGTCGTCGCGGAAGACGAACAGCTCCTGCAGCACGAAGTTGCCGACGATCGTGACGGCCGCGCCGACGATCGCGGCCAGCACGTAGTCGACGCCGAGGTGGGTGAGCGCCCACATGATGCCGATGTTCACGACCGCGCCGATCCCGCCGATCAGGGCGAAGCGGCCCATCTTGCCGAACCGCAGACGGGCCAGGTGGGCGAGGAACGTCGCGCCCTGCCGCAGGCTCGCCTTCGAGTCGCCGTGCCGACGTGCGCCGAACTCCAGAGGCACCTCGGCGATGCGCAGCTCCCGCCGCTCGCCGCCGCGCACGAGGATCTCGAGCAGGATCTTGAATCCCTGCGGCCGCAGCTCGTCGAGTTCGATGTGCGAGCGATCGATGAGGAAGAACCCGGTCATCGGATCCGTGCTGTGCCACAGGCGCCGCAGGAACATCGCCTTGGTGACGGCGGTCGCCGCCTTCGACACCCCGTAGCGCACGGCCGTGCCGAGGCCTGCCGAGTCGCCCCCGCCGACGTAGCGCGAGGCGGCGACGACATCGACCCCGCCCTCCGCGTAGCGCGCGAGCATGGCCCGGAGCAGCTCGGGCGGATGCTGCAGATCGCCGTCCATGACGATGCACACATCGTGAGCGGCCTCGGCGAGACCCAGCGCGACCGCGCCACCGAGCCCGCCCGTGTTGCGGTCTCGGTGGATGCCGCGCACGGCCAGGGTCGCCGACGCCCCGACGCGGGCGATCTCGTCGATCGTGTCGTCGGCGCTGTCGTCGATGAACAGGATCTCGGCCGTGATCCCGGCGAGCGCGGCCGAGGTGCGGGCGACGAGCTCGGCGACGTTGTCGCGCTCGTTGAACGTGGGCACGATGACGGTCACGGAAGGAAGGGAGGGGGCGCTCACGGGTTCTCCTCCACGTGTCCTCTGGATTGCGGTGTCGCGCGGCGTCGCAGCATCCATCGTTCCACGGCTCGCTGTGGCCGGGCGCATCCCGCGCCCCGGCACCGGCGCAGCCGTAGGCTGGTGGCATGAGCAACCCCGCCTCCGACACCATCACCATGTTCGGCGCCGACTGGTGCCGCGACTGCGTCCGCACCAAGAAGCAGCTCGACGAGCTGGGCATCGAGTACACCTACGTCGACCTGGTCGCCGATCCGGCGGCTGCGGACATCGCCAAGGAGATCTCGGGCCGGATGAACATCCCCGTCGTCGTCTACCCCGACGCGAGCCACCACGTCGAGCCGAGCAACGCCGACGTCGAGGCGAAGCTGCGCGAGCTCTCGCTCATCTGACCTCGGTCCGCTTCCTCACCGCCACCGGGACACGACGATGACGCAGGAGACGGCGCCGGCCGCCGAACTCGACGACGCGCAGCGCGCGGCCCTTGACGCCGACGTCGACGTCCTGCAGCAGGGTTCGCGCACGTGGGCGCGACTCACCGTGGGCCAGCGCGCGACGCTGCTGCGAGCACTGCGCTCGAGCGTCGCCGCCGCGGCGGAGGACTGGGCGAACACCGCAGCGGATTCGAAGGGCCTCGACCGGCGGCATCCGCTGCGCGGCGAGGAGTGGCTGAGCGGCCCGTACTCGGTGCTCGGCGCGCTCGATGCGTACATCGACACCCTCGCGAAGCTGTCGGCAGGCCGCTCGCCGCTCGACGGCGTGACGCTCGGTCGCGCACCGGGCGATCGCACCAGGGTGGCCGCGTTCCCTCTCACCGGGCTCGACCGGTTCCTGCTGGCCGGGTTCAGCGGTGAGGTGTGGCTGCGGCCCGGCGTCACCGCGAACACGGCCCGTGCGAACGCCGGGCTGGCACAGCGGTCGGATGCCCCGAGCGGCGTCGGTCTCGTGCTGGGTGCGGGCAACGTCACCGCGATCCCCGTGCTCGACGTGCTGTACGAGCTTCTCGCGCACAATCGCGTGGCGCTGCTGAAGGTGAATCCCACGCAGGACGCCCTCGTCGCCGTGTACGAGCGCGCACTGGCGCCGCTGATCGCGCCCGGGTTCCTGCGGATCGTGCGCGGCGGTGCCGCGGTCGGGTCGTACCTCACGGGGCATCGCGACCTGATGCACGTGCACATCACCGGGTCGGCGGCGACCTTCGACGCCATCGTCTGGGGGCAGCAGCCGCAGGCCGCGGCGCGTCGGCGAGAGAACCGACCACTGCTGACGAAGCCGATCACGGCCGAACTCGGCGGTGTGTCGCCGATCATCGTGGTGCCCGGCGAGTGGAGCGACGCCGACATCGCCTTCCAGGCCGAGCACGTGGCGACCATGCGCCTGCAGAACTGCGGGCACAACTGCATCGCCGGTCAGGTCGTGATCATCTCGTCGGACTGGCCGCAGGCCGAGCAGTTCCGCACCGCGCTGCGGCGCGCGTACGCGGCCGCTCCCGAGCGACCGATCTGGTACCCGGGCTCGGCGGCGCGCATGCGGAGGGCCGCGGAGGACTATCCGGATGCCCTGGTGCTGGCCGACCGGCTGCTGATCGAGATCGGCGACGGCGCGGATGCCACGGCGCTGCAGTCCACAGAGTACTTCGCCCCGGTGCTCGGCGTCGTCGAGCTGCCCGGCACCGGACAGGCGTTTCTGGATGCCGCGATCGCCCACGCGAACGATGAGCTGCAGGGCACCCTCGGGGCGAACCTCATCATCGACCCGACCACCGAGAAGTCGCTCGGCAGGGGTTTCGAGCGTGCGATCGCCGAGCTGCGCTACGGGTCGATCGCGATCAACGCGTGGACGGCGTTCGGGTTCATCACGCCGACGCTGACCTGGGGCGCGTTCCCGGGCAGCACCCTCGACGACGTCGGCAGCGGCATCGGGGTGGTGCACAACGCCCTGCTGCTCGACGACGTGGAGCGGTCGGTCCTGCGCGGGCCGTTCCGTCCCTTCCCGCGGTCGCTGCCCCTGCTGAACGGCGGCGGTCGCATCACGATCCTGCCGACCCCGCCATGGTTCGTCTCGTCGCGCACCGGATCCGCGGTGAGCGAGGGCCTCACCAGGTTCCGCGCTCACGGCGGCATCCCGGTGCTTCTGCGCACGCTGCTCCGGGCGCTGCGCGCCTGACCCCCCTGCGCGCCGATCAGAGCTGGTCGCCGGAGACGGCGAAGGTGTCGCAGACGCCGAGTCCGTTCTTGTAGCCGTTGGCGAACCACGCCTGGCGCTGCTCGCTGCTGCCGTGCGTGAAGCTCTCGGGGTTGACCCGACCCGCCTGCTGCTCCTGGATGTTGTCGTCGCCGACGGTGAACGCGGCGTTCAGGGCGTCGGTGATCTGCGCCTCGGTCGGCTTCTGGAGGTACGCGACGCCGTTCTCGTCCTTCTGCTCGGTGACATCACCCAGCCAGGCGCCTGCGTAGCAGTCGGCCTGCAGCTCGGTGCGCACGCCGTTGCTGTCGGGTCCGGTGCCGTTGTTCGGATACTTCTCCATCGTGCCGGTGATGTTCTGGATGTGGTGGCCCCACTCGTGTCCGACGATGTACAGCTGGGAGAGCTCGCCGGCGGACGCGCCGAACTGATCCCGCATGAGCTGGAAGAACGTCGGGTCGATGTAGACGCCCTGCTCGGGCGGGCAGTAGAACGGCCCGACGGCGTTCGAGGCGGTGCCGCACTGGGTGGAGGTCGCGCCGTCGACCACGGTCATCGTCGGCGGCTGGTAGCCGTCGACGTGCTGCTGCCAGTAGTCGTCGAGAAGCACCTGCGCGCCCGCCATGCGGCAGTCGTCGTTCGTGTTCGCGTCCTGCCCGGTGTCGCACTCGGACAGCGCCTCACCGCTCGAGGCGGGTTCGTTCCCGCCGCCGGGCGCCCCGCCGACCAGGCCCGTGAGATCGGGACCGCCGAGCATGGCCACGACGAGCGCGACGAGACCGAGAACACCTGCTCCACCACCGGCGATCGCGGCACCCCGCCCACGACGGCGAGTGGTGTTGCCCGAGATGTCGGCATCCGGATTGAAAGTCATGCTGAAAAGGTAGCGCTCCGCGACGTCCGACGACGAGGGCTTGACGAAGCGGCCCCCGGCGGTCATCTGCGCACGAAGCGAGGCCTATGCTCGGGTCATGGCGACGACGATCACGATCACAGGTGCCGGCGGACAGATCGGCTACGCCCTTCTCTTCCGCATCGCGGCGGGAGACATGCTCGGACCGGACGAGCACGTCAGGCTGCGGCTGCTCGAGATCCCCCAGGGGCTGCGCGCGGCGGAGGGCGCGGCGCTCGAGCTGCAGGACGGCGCGTTCGAGCTGCTCGACGACGTGGAGGTGACGGACGACGCCGAGGTCGGGTTCGACGGCGCGAACCTCGCGCTGCTCGTCGGCGCGCGTCCGCGCGGACCCGGCATGGAACGCGGCGACCTGCTCGCCGCCAACGGAGGTATCTTCGGCCCGCAGGGCCGCGCGATCGCAGCGGCCGCGGCATCCGACATCCGTGTCACGGTCGTCGGCAATCCCGCCAACACGAACGCGCTGATCGCCTCCTCGTCGGCCGACGGCGTTCCCGCCGAACGGTTCACGGCGCTCACGCGCCTCGACGAGAATCGCGCCCGCGCGCAGCTCGCGCAGACGCTCGGCGCACCGGTCGCCCTGGTGCGCCGCGTGCTGATCTGGGGCAATCATTCGGCCACGCAGTTCCCCGACATCTCGCACGCGACGATCGACGGCGCGCCGGTCGCCGAACGTCTCGAGGCGGCTGTGGGAGACGTGCGCGCGTGGCAGGAGCAGACGTTCATCCCCCGGGTGGCGAAGCGCGGCGCCGAGATCATCGAGGTGCGCGGGTCGTCGTCGGTGGCGTCCGCGGCGAGCGCGACCATCGATCACGTGCGCGACTGGGTGCACGGCAGCGACGACTGGACCAGCGCGGGCGTCGTCTCACGTGGCGAGTACGGTGTGCCGGAGGGACTGATCTCGTCGTTCCCGGTGCGTTCGTCCGGCGGAGCGTGGCAGATCGTCGAGGGCCTGGAGCTGGATGGCTGGGCCCGGGCTCGCATCGATGCATCGGTGGCCGAGCTCGTCGACGAGCGCGAGACGGTGCGCTCGCTCGGACTGCTCTGAGCGCGCCGGCTCCACTGCACGGAGTGCGGCCGCCGCTGACGCGGGACTCGGGCAGAATGGATGCCGGAGGTGCGGCGATGACCGATGCGATGAACCCGAACGGCGGCGAGGCCGAGATTGCGCTGACCAGTCCGCTGCATCTGCCGCACGCGGCCGCGAACTGCCCGAAGTGCCTGGCGAACGACGATCACGGCTGGTGGTCGGCCCGACCGGAGGGAACACGTCTGGTGGGGCTCGTCGTCGCGCGCGACGGAATGCCGTCGGTGACTCAGCAGCGCGATGACCTCACCCGGTTCGGCGTGCCCATCGAGGGCTTCCGCCACCCCGCCCCGGAGATCCTGGAGAGCTGGGGCGACCGCCTGGCACGGCTGATCGAGACGCTGCGCCCGGGTGACGTGCTCGTCGTGGCGAATGTGCACGCTCTGGGTCGCGACCGCGATGAGGAGTCGCGCACGATCTCCGACCTGCGCCGGCGCGGCATCATGGTGAAGGTGCTCGGGCATCACGCCCGGCATCTCGCAGACGCCGAGACGCCGCCCGTCTGACGTCGCCCGAGCTCAGCGCCGACGCCAGGTCCTGATCACTCCGCCGGAATCCAGGTGAGGGTGGACACGCACAGGTCGAACAGTGCCTTCATCTGCAGCAGCGGTGGGTCGTCGGCGGGTACATCCGCTCCGCGCAGCAGGACGAGGGTCATCAGCAGCGCGCGTCGACGTCCGCTGCCGGGAACCGGAGTGAGATAGGCGACGGTCGTGACGCGCAGCTGCTCGCCGTCGAGCATGTCGGTCGTCTCCCGTTCCATGCGCATGATGCGCTTGTCCCCGAGCAGGGGCGTGGCGCCGTCGGCGAGGATGGCCGCCCGCACGTACGAGTCGAGCGTCTGGCCGGCCTCGGCGTGCTGGACGCTCGCGGTGAGCGATGCCGGGAGATATGCACTCTCGGGTGCCTCGTCCGCCGGCGTGAACATCGCCAAGGTCGACACCTTGCGCATCTGGGTGAACGCCTGGTCCACCATCACCCGCAGGCGGGCGAGGAGGTCGGGGCGGTGCGCCTGCATCGTGCGCGTGCGGATCTTCGCCAGCATCCGCTCCTGCTCGTCCTCGTCGACGCCGCGACGCACCCAGCCGGGCGGCAGCACGAGAGAGAAGTCGGGGTCGGGTTTGCCGCCGAGCAGCTCGCGCAGGCCCACGCGCGTCGCGGAGCCGTGTGGGACGTCGGTCACGGCGTGCTCCTTCGGATCGGGTCGAGCGTGAACAGGGTGCCCAGCGGCGCGGCCAGCGCCTGCTCCAGCGCGGCGTCGTCGAGAAAACCCCGTTCGCGCAGGATCTGCAGGGCGGTGTCGCGGTCATGCTGGATGGAGCTGCGCTGGTCGGCGGGCAGCGCGGCGACTGCCCGCGCCGCGCGTTCGCGGTCTGTGATGGTCACGGGTCGGGTTGACTCGGGGGCCGCCTCAGCGGCGCGAACCCGGAAGCGCAGCAGCACGGCCACGGCGAGCAGCGCGCCGAGCGCGAGAGCGCCCCAGACAGGTATGAGCATGACCTGATCGAGCCGGTAGCCGTCGCGCGCGGCCACGGTCGGCATGCTGGCCGAGGCGAAGCCGGCGGCGATGGCGCTGACGACCGCGATGCCGCACACCAGGCCCGACCAGCGGGCGCCGCTGCGCAGCCACAGCAGTCCGGTGACGAGCAGCATGACCGCCCCGACGGCGAACGCGGCAGCGGCCACGGGAACCGAGGTCGCCGCCGGCACCCGGTCGATGAGATACGACTCGGCGCCCAGCACCGCCATGCCGGCGACAGGAGCGATCACGCCGGTGATCGCCAGCACCGCCAGCACCGCAGTGGAGCCGCGCTGTGCCGGGCTCGGCGTGCGCCGGGTGAGGATCTCGGCGACCGCCGCGCCGTCGCTGCCGAACGTCGCCACAAGGTCGGGATGCTCTTGAAAGGCCACCGCCTCCAGCATCCCGAGCCGCGGCTCCTCGGCGGCCGAGCGCGCGCGGGCCCAGGATCGTGCGTCCGGGTGAGTGAGCGTCATGATGCGGTCAGGCTATCAACCCAGGTGTCGGCGTGCTGCGCTTCCAGCAGGCGCGGTGCGCGCGCCCGGCGGGTGCGCTCGTCGGGGCCCACGAGCTGCAGCGATGCCGTGAACGCCTGGATCGACGGCGAGACGATGCCCAGCAGGTCCGCGAAGGTGGGTTCGACCGACACGATCACCACGACGTCGTCGTCGAACGCGAAAACGATGTCGTAGCCGAGCGCGTCGGCGTCGCCGATCCGCTCGGCTCGTGGCACGAGCACGCCCGGCCCCAGCCCCTCGGACTCGAACAGGATGCCGTCACCGGGTCCTGGCGGCTCGCCGTCGCCTCGCGCCATCACGACGTGCACGAAGACGCAGACCGGATGCTGCGCCGGCCACACCTGGAAGGCGAGCGCGTCGTCGCTGCGACGGTGCGCGAGCCCGGCGCGCAGGATCTCGCGGACGAGCGGCTCGGCATCCGGGGACCAGTGCTGGGCCCATGCCGTCTGCAGCAGCGCGGTGTTCTCGCCCACCCATGCCGCGGCCTCGGCGGAGGTCTCGAACGCAGGCAGGGCGAGCCAGCCGGCGTCCAGCGAGGTGCCGGTGATGCGCCAGGTGCCGGGCGCCCACCCGGAGGGGAACGAGATCACAGCACTGCTCCCAGCCATGGCACGCGCTTGCTGATCGCCTGATCGCCGTGCCCGGTCCAGTTCGCGATCTTGTCGGTCATCTTGATCGGCCCGGCGATCATCATGTGCGTGAACTCCCACGCGGCCGGCACGGTGGTCGAACGCGCCCAGCCCTGCGAGCCCGCCGTCATGGTCTCGACCATCCCGGTGAGCTTCGTGGTGTCCTTGCCGAGCAGGAAGCGGCTGAACACGTCGCCGACGCCGGCCGGGTTGTTCAGCTGCCAGAACGTGCGCCCGCTCTGCACGAGCCCGCTCATGCCGCCGCCCGCGAACCGCCCCGCCATGGTGACGCTGCGCAGCTGCGCTCCGGCGGCGCTCCACGTGGCGGGCTTGAAGGCGGCGAAGGTGTCGCCGGCGAAGCTGAGCACGCCGCTTCGGCCCTGGAAGAGCTTTCCCGCGCTGCCGAACGGGATCACGCCGACGATCGCGAGCGCGAGGTCCGTCCCGCTCGCATCGTCGCGGAAGAACTGGTAGGCGACCGCCGCCAGGGTCGCAACCGCGACGGCGGCGCTGATCGCGGCGATCACGGGGCCCCCGATGACGATGGCGGCGACGGCGAGCACGGTGCCCGCCGCCTGCAGCACCTGGACGAACACGGCGACGCCGCCGTCGATGTTGTCCCAGCGGCTGTCCTCGATCTTGCCGTCGAAGGCGTCTTCGATCCGGTCGGCGGTGCTGTCGAAGACCTCCTCCCACGAGTCGACGTCGGTGTCGAAGTCCTTCAGGGCGCTCTGATACTCGTCGTGCAGCCGCTGCTTCTCGCGGTCCTCGGTGTCGTTCTGCTCGCCCATGCTCTGCTTCTCGTCGTCGCTGCGCCACGGAGCAGGCTCCGCCCAGAAGGGCCGGTCGAGGTATCCGGGAGCCGCGTCATATGCGGCTCGTGCCTCTTCGCACGTGCGCACGCGCACGAGGATGCGCGGCTGGTATTCGCCGAGCGCGTCGGCGTACTCGACGAGGATGGGGCCGGTCGGCTGGTAGAGGGCGGCGGCGCGACCCAGTTCGATGTGGGTGTCGCCGACGATCTCCTGCAGCTTCTCGACGGCCTTGCCCTTCATCCCCGATGCTTGGTCGGCCAATCGCCGCAGGAACGCGGCGCTGGTCTGCATCTGCTCGCCCAGCGTCGTGATCTCGGTTCCGCGCGCCCGGATCGCGCCTGACTCGCCCTCGAGTGCGACGACGTGGCGTCCCTTGGGTGAAAGCATGTCCGTCTCCCGTCACCGCGCCGACGCGGGGGCGTGTGCGGCCGGGCGCGCCTCGCTCTGCGCGCCGGTCACATCGATCTCCATCTGGGAAGCGGTCTCGACATCCCAGTCCCGCAGTCCGTCGAGCACGCCCTGCACATGCTTCTGCACCTTGTCGATGTCGGTGCTGAGCTCGGTGCGCTTGTCGTCCCAGCGGCTCTCGAAGTCGTGCACCCGGCGACCCAGCTTGGTCTTGCCGTAGGGCGACCCGATCGCTTCTTGGACCGCGGCGGTGCGCGATGCCGCGTCGGTCAGCTCCTGCACGATCGACTTCAGCTGGTCGTTGACCTCGCTCAACTCGGTGTAGCGGACCCAGATCCCATCGGCCATTGCGACCCCTCCCGTCGTGTCGACCCCTGGTGGAACAGAACAGGGGCCGACCGATCATCGGTCGGCCCCTCGGGACTGCGTGCGCGGACTCAGCCGCCGGCGAGCTGCTGATCCAGATCCTGGATCGCGCGCATCATGCCCAGCAGCGACTCCGACATGTCGTTGATGCCGTCCACCGCGGTCTTCAGACCCGTGGTCAGCTCACCGTAGCCCTCACCGAACTTGCCCGACGCGTGCTGCGTCTTGAAGTCCTCACCGAGGAGCGTGTCCACCTGCCCCTTCAGGGTGTCCAGCTGCCCCTGAATGTCATCACGAGCCTGCGACAGCGACGACGCCACCTGCTCCATCTCCGCATAAGACGCACCGAAATCGGCCATCGTCAACACCTCCGAAAATCATCCGAACCGGACCACCCCGGCCCGACACCCCCAAGCTACAAGATGCCCGCACCACCGAGCCATGGGGACAACTCCCCATCGTCAGGACGGCGTCGACACCAGCCGCACTGCGGCGAAGAGGTCGCGCAGATCGTCGAGCGCGAGGGCGAGCACGCCGGGCTCATGGGTCAGCAGGTCCACGACGACCATCATCCCGGCCTGGTCGCCGAGGAATCGGCCGCAGACGACCGGATCCTGCTCGTCGCCGATGAGCACCGCCAGGACCGAGCGGTCATAGCCTTCGACCTCTGTTCGGCTGACCGTCTGCACGAGAAGCCCCAGCCCTGCGTCAGCGAGGGCGACGAGGTCATCCACCTCCGACGCTCCTGGGCTCACGTACACGTGCGCGACATGCGGTCGAGCCAGATCTCCCAGCCACAGCAGCCGCGCCTGGGCGCCGGGGAGCGGTGGCGCAACCGCCTGCAGTTCCCGCAGCGCCGCTGCGAAGGAAGCCCGGCCGCCGTCGTCTGGCAGCACGTCCCCGATCTGAGCAGCCCACTCCTCGACGTCCGGCCAGGGACCTTCCGGGAAGGCGAGCGGGACGGGCAGCCACGATTCGAGCGCCTCGATGGAGAGCGCGTTCATCGCCATCGGAAGGTCTCCATGATGGTGTCGACGAGCTCGACGCTGCCCTCGATCACATCGGGTTCGACGTCATCGGGGTGAGGCAGCACGGCGATGAAGACCAGACCCAGCCGCGCCTGCGGAACGGGTGCAGGGAATGCGTAGCCGAGAGTGACGGTGCGGACCTCCGCGAGCTCACCGGATCCGCTGTGCGAGCTGCGCCACCGGAGGATCTCGCCGAGCGGGGTGGAGATCTTCTCGGGGACGACGCCGAACCGGTTGCGCACCTCGGTCTCGAAGTCGGTTCCGACCGAGCCCGCCACCTTGCGCGCGGCGATCGAGATCGGCGGCCGCCACTCGTTCGTCTCCTGGTCGGGCAGGTACACGGCGAATGCCTTCGTACGCTCGAGCTGCTTCCACTGCTCCGAGATCAGCAGCCGCATCTGCACGTCGAGATCGGGACGGCCGATCGCCTTCATCCGGGCGACGGCCTTGGCCTGGAATGCGGCCTTGCCGTCGGCATCCACTCGGTAGCGGCTCCACCCGCTCGGCATCAGGATCGAGTAGCCCCGGGGATCGTCCTGCGTGGGCTGCGGCGCGCTCACACGTATCCCTCGGGGAGCGTGTCCGCCTGGCGTCTGCGCTCGTACTCGGGGACGAAGCGGATCGCGGTGATCGCCAGAGGGATCAGCGCCACGACGTCGACGATGAGGGCGACGAGGAGGTTCGGGTCATCCTCAACCGTCTGAGCCGCGAAGAAGAACAGCGCGGTGACGCAGGATGCCAGCACGGGACCGAGCAGGCCGACGACGCTGCGCGCGTCGAGCATCTCGGTGCCGACGCAGTACACGGCGGAGCCGATGGCGAGCAGCCCGGCCAGTACGAGAAGCAGCCAGCCCGGAACCGGAACGACGGGGAACAGAAGGATCTGGTCATAGGGCGCGGACTGGTCGCGCAGGACCTGTCCACCGGTCCAGATCAGCGATGCGATGAGGAAGAGGATCAGCAGCACCGGCTGCACGAGCGCGATCAGCACCACCGTCGTGCGAAGCCGGGCGCGTCGAACAGTCTCATGGGGAAGTGCCTGCACGCGCGTCAGCCTACCCGCACACCGGAGAGCACGGGGATCTCAGGCGACCAGCCCGCGAGCTGAGCGATGTCGTTCGCGGTGAAGCCGGTCCACAGACCGGTGTTGAGGATCTGCGTCGGCAGTCCAGGCAGCGAGCGCGAGATGCCGGATATGGTCTGCTGCACCCCCGGGTTGGTCGCCCACTGCGAGGTGCGCATGCTCTGCAGGAACGTCTGCACCTGCACCGCCTCGGTGCCGCCCATGGGGATGGCCCGGAGCGGGTTGACGAACATGCTCGGAGCGGGCAGGCCCGCTCGCGCCACCGCCGGCGCGCGCAGCCATGTGAACGCGTTTCCGATCGCGCGAAGCGGGTGGAAGATGGGGATCCGGAACGGCGTCAGCGGAATCGACAGGCGGGTCACCACCGAGGGCAGGCCGCTGCGGATAGCGGTGACGACCGCACCTCGGCCGGCGCTCATCGCCGAGCCGAGCGTCGGAAGCCCGCGGGAGAGCACCTTCCCGATGCCGAACGGAAGAAGACCGACGGCGGCCAGTGCCACATCCCCCAGGGATGCCCTCCCGAACGCGAACTTGAGCACGTTGAGGGCCAGCACGGCGGCGGAGAGGGCGAGGATGATCCCGCCGAGCAGTCCGGTCAGCGGAGCCCCGATCACCAGCGCGATGACCGACAGGACGAGCAGGACCACGGCGAGGACGTCCAGGACGGCATCCACGGACTCCCAGAAGCCGTCATTGTTGCCGGCTGTCTCGTAGGCCTTCTCGATGGACTCGACGGCATCGTCGTATGCGTCCGACCATGTCTCGAAGGTGTCGTCGAATGCGGTCCACATCGCATCCCGATGCCGCTCGGCCGATCCGAGGGTCGCGGCGGCAGCGCTGACGTCTCCAGCGGCCGCGTCCACCTCACTCTGTTCGGGATCGTCCTCCCAAGGCATCACGCGCTCGAGCGATCGCTGCCGACCGACGGCGTCTTCGTGCGAGCTCTGAGCGTTCTGATACGCGTTCTCCGCGTCGCGGACGTCGTCCTCGTTCGCGCGCAGCCAGCTCTGGGCCGCTTCGAGCGCTTCGGCGTAGATGCGCAGCGCCTTGCCGGTGTCCGTGTACCGCACGGCCGCGGCCGACAGGTCCACCGCGGTCTCGGAAGCCATCTCCGCGAGCTTGTCGGTGCCCTTGCTCTTGTGCACCGAGGAATCGCCGATCGCGGTGAGCTCACCCGCCGTCTCATTCATCTGTGTGCCGAGCGTGACCCAGTTGTCGCCTCTGCTCCAGATCTGTGAGGCGGATCCGGCGAGCTGGCGCAGTTCGACGTCGGTGTTCGGAGATCGCATCACTGGATCCTCGCGATCCGGGCGCTGGTGGTCTGCTCAGAGCCGGCGCTCTCGAGCTCGGCAGCGGTCTCGGTGTCCCACTGGTCCCAGTTGTCGACGATCGACGTGAGCTGGTCGCGGATCGAGCCGAGATTCTCGTTCAACTTGTCGCGCTTGCGGTTCCATGCCGACTCGAAGTCGCCGACCTTGTCGCGCAGTGACGAGCGGTCGTCGGGGCGATCGACCGCCTCCTCGAGATCGTTGTTGATCGCCGCCGCCTCGTCGAAGGCGGTGATGGCGGCGTTGAGGCCTGTCAGCGCCTCGCGGAGGCGAGCACGGTCGAGCATGATGTCCATCGGATTCCCCCATCGAAGGCGAGGACCGGCCTAGTCAGCCGGCCCTCGACGTCGAGTCTGTACTGGTTCTGGTGTGCGGACTCAGCCGCCGGCGAGCTGCTGATCCAGATCCTGGATCGCGCGCATCATGCCCAGCAGCGACTCCGACATGTCGTTGATGCCGTCCACCGCGGTCTTCAGACCCGTGGTCAGCTCACCGTAGCCCTCACCGAACTTGCCCGACGCGTGCTGCGTCTTGAAGTCCTCACCCAGCAGCGTGTCCACCTGCCCCTTCAGGGTGTCCAGCTGACCCTGAATGTCATCACGAGCCTGCGACAGCGACGACGCCACCTGCTCCATCTCCGCATAAGACGCACCGAAATCGGCCATCGTCAACACCTCCGGTAAATCGTTGAGTCCGGACCACCCCGGCCCGACATCACCAAGCTACAAGATGCGCGCACCACCGAGCCATGGGGACAACTCCCCATCGTCAGGACGGCGTCGACACCAGCCGCACTGCGGCCTGCGGCCTGCGGCCGCGCTTGCACGGCGCATCGCGAAGGTCCGCTCTCTCACGCCAGCGCATCCCCCTCGACCAGCGGCAGCTGCACCGTGACCTGGCGACCGGCCTGCACGAAGATGCCGCGACCCTCGGGGAAGTCGGTGCGCTTGACCTTGGGGAAAGGCACCTTGAACACCGCGTCGCCGTCGAACGAGTCAGGCTTGAGGATGACACCCTTGCGGCCGGCCTTGAAGTCGCCGATGAAGCCGAATCCGCTCGTGACCTGCGTCACGTCGGCGTCGCCGATGAGGAAGTGGTCGCTGCGGTTGACAGCCTGGAACAGCGCCTTCATCTCACGCTCGGCGGGGCTGTCTGCGAACTGCGGCACGTCTTCGACCACGATCATCACGCGCAGCGGGAGGGTGTCGTCCGCGATGAGCTCGGTGATCTCCTTCGCCAGCTCCTTCGCGTCGTCGGGTGTCACCGCGCTGCGGGTCCAGTCGGCGTACTCCTTCAGCTGCGAGCGGCGTCCGCCGAAGTGGAACAGCCTGACCTCCGGATCGAACCGGCGCATCGAGGTGATCATCGCCTTCAACGCGTTGGTCTTGCCGGCCAGCGGCGGCCCCGCCACCACGAACGTGCCGACGGGGTCGAAGTCGCGCGCCGACAGGGTGTCCTCGGCGACGCCGAGCACAGGGAACTCGCCCAGGCGTTCGGGCAGATCGCGCACCGAGAGCCGGGTCGGCAGCGCGCCGATCTCGGCGACCTCGCGCGCTCCGGCCGCACGCAGCTCGGCCGCGAGCTTCTCGAGCAGCTTGGTCTGCTCGGCGACGTTGGGCGTGCCGCCCAGCGTGGCGATCTGGGTCTCCAGTCCGTCCATGATGGCGCGGCCCGGGGCGGAGCGCTCGTCGAGCACGTCCTTGGGCGCGTTCAGCATCGCGTACGCCGACTCGTCGGCCAGGCGCAGCACCACCCGTCGCGACACGTTCGCGCTCACGGCCGTGGGCACCGAGCCCGAGCGATCGGCGGTGGCGACCACGTGCACGCCCAGCGGGCGGCCCTCGCCGAGGATGCGCATGAACGTCTGGTAGAACGGCATCCGGGCGGTGGTCGACTCCCACTCGGAGCGGAACTGCGGGAACCCGTCGATCAGGAAGAGGATGCGCGACTCGTCGCGGCCGGTGATCTCGCGGTACTCGGTGAGGCTGGCGGCGTTCGCCGCGCTGAACCGCTTGCCGCGGTCGTCGAGCACCCGGGCGAGCGAGCGCAGGATGCGCTGCACGCGCTCGGCGTCGTCGCCGGCGATGATCGACCCGACGTGCGGCAGCACCTCGAGGCTGCGCAGCGACCCCGAGCCGAAGTCGAGGCCGTACACCTCGACGCTGCTCTTCGGGTCGTGGCCGGCGGCGATGGCCAGGGTGCGCAGCACGGTCGACTTGCCCGATCCGCTCGTGCCGTACACGAGCAGCGAGCCGTCCCTGTCGGGCACGAAGTACGTCGGCTCCTGCAGCTGCCGCGCGGGCACGTCCATCTTGCCGAGCAGGATCTCTCCGTCGCCGCGCAGCGGCAGGTCGCGCAGGTCGACGGCCCGCTCGAGATCGTCGAGCCAGGGTCGGCGCGGCGCCGGGATGCCCGCCTGCGCGGACGCCTTCACCAGCGTCGCGACGATGCGCTTCTGGTCGGTGGGACCGAGGTCCTCATCGTGCGAATCGGACTCCGGAGCCTGCTCGGCTTCCCAGAGCTGGGTCGAACCGAAACGCAGCTCGGCGATCTTCACCTCGGCGACCTGCGCCTCGTCGGTGGTCCACCCGCCGGCGTACGCCGACTGGAAGGGCACGAGACGCCCCGGTCCGGTCTTGGCGATGCCGCGACCGGGGATCGACGGCGGGAAGGATGCCGCGATCGGGTCGTCCACGACGTCCTTCGAGTCGGACTCGTCGGCCATCCGCAGAGCCACGCGCAGGTTCGTGTTGGCGCGCAGGTTGTCCTTGATCACACCGGCGGGCCGCTGCGTGGCCATGATCAGGTGGATGCCGAGCGAGCGGCCGCGCTGGGCGATGTCGACCACGCCGTCCACGAACTCGGGCACCTCGCCGGCGAGCGCGGCGAACTCGTCGATCACGAGCACGAGCGCGGGCGGGGTGTCGGGATCGCGGCGCTTCTCGAGCTCGAGCAGGTCCTTGGCCTTCTTGCGGTTGAAGAGGTGCTCGCGATGGTGCAGCTCGGCGCGCAGGCTGGTGAGCGCCCGGCGCACGAGGTGCGGGCTGAGGTCTGTGACCAGGCCGACCGTGTGCGGCAGGTCGACGCAGTCGGCGAACGCCGATCCGCCCTTGTAGTCGACGAACAGGAAGGTGACGCGGTCGGGACTGTGCGCTGCGGCCATGCCGAGCACCCACGCTTGCAGGAACTCGCTCTTCCCCGCGCCCGTGGTGCCGCCCACGAGGGCGTGCGGACCCTGCGTGCGCAGGTCGAGGGTCATGGCATCCGTCTGCGACTGCCCGATGATCGCGCGCAGGTTGCCGGCCTTCTTCAGCCGCGACTGCGGGGTGCCGGAGCGGTCGATGATCGTGTTGTTCTGCCGCCAGCGGTCGATGACCGCGGTCGGGTCGGATGCCACCTCGCCGCCGACCAGCGAGAGGAACATCACCGAGTTCGGGATGTCGGAGGAGTCCTCGACGACCGTGCTCGAATCGACGACGGGAGCGAGGCGCTTCGCGAACATGGTCATGTACGCGTGCGACACGCCCTCGACCTGCACGCCGGTGTACGAGACGCCGTTGCGGACCGTGCCGACGCGCGCGTTCTCGAGTCCGCCGGTGACGTCGATGAAGCTGCGGCATGCGGCCGGCAGCGCCTCGACGACGGGCGCGACGAAGAGCCCGTAGACACCGACGTCGGCACCTCGTTCGAGGATCTGGGTGAGCCGGGCGCGGTCGACGGGTGCGTCGTCGGTGATGATGACGAGCACCGCGGTCTGGCCGGGGAAGCTCGCCTCCTCTGCAGCGCGCTTCACGTCGGTGCCGAAGAGGGTCGGGTCCCAGTCGTCGCCGTAGGGAGGGCGGGGAGCGGATGCCGCCTTCGCCCGGCGCATGACGAGCTCTTCCAGCCCGTTCAGCAGCGCGGTGCCCGTCGATGCCGAGTCGGCCAGCGGCACGTCCTTGAACGGGTTGCGCTCACTCGAGGTGTGCGGCAGCCACTTCAGCCAGTCGAGCTCGTTCGCCCAGCCCGGCTCGGTGATCGCCACGGTGACGAGCTCGTTGGGCGAGTGCATGCCGAACAGCTGCACGGCGAGGCCTCGCAGCGCGTCGCTGGCCGACGAGGTGGGGCCCGCCACGCCGATCGAGCCGACGCTCTGCAGCGACTCGAGGATCGGCACGTCGCTGATCATCCGGTAGCGGTCTTCGAGCCGGTCGACGCGCTCGACGTACTCGACCAGCGCCTCGGGCACCTCGGCGCGCTTGACCTTGGTGCGCGATTCGTCTTCGCAGGTGCCGAGGCGAACGGCGAGGAAGTTCCAGTGCTCGGGGCGCCGGGTCCACAGCATGGGGCCCAGGCGCATCGACTCGTCGAAGACGATCGCCACGGCCGGCACCTCCGCCTGGCGCACCTCGCGCTCACGCGGCTGGGCGTGGTAGAGCTTCTCCTCGAGGCGTTCGAACTGCTCCTCGAACGATTCCACCTCTTTGCGCAGCCGCTGACCGATGTGGGTCTTCTGCGAGATGTAGTTGCCGAACATCATCATCGGCGACATGACCATGATCAGCAGCGAACGCGGGTTGTCGAAGATGAAGAACATCGCCGCGCCGAGCAGGATCGGGGCGATCAGCATCGGCCACGGGAACAGCCGCTGCACCTGGTCCTTCGGGTACCGCGGCTCGTCGAGGTCGGCCCCGGTGTAGCGCTCTTCGACGCGCGGGCTGCGGTTGAACAGCAGTGCTCCGCCGCGCTCGAGCACGGGGTCGGCGGCTGCCGAGCCGTCGTAGTCGCTGACCAGGTGCACGACCAGCTCGCAGTCGCCGAGCGTGAACTTCTGGCCCGGGATGACTCTCAGCCGCTGCACGAGCCCGCCGTCGACGAGGATGCCGTTGGCGGAGTTCAGGTCGACGATCTCGACGAAGGTCGATGCCACCTCGATGCGCGCGTGTCGCTTCGAGACGAGCGGGTCGGTGAGCACCACGTCGTTGGAGGTGTCGCGGCCGATGAAGAAGTGTCCCACCGGCAGCGGGAACTCCTGCCCGGCGGCCGGCCCCGAGACGACCGTCAGCAGTGCCGCCGCGCGGCTGGACAGCATCGCCGTGGCGGCGCGGTTGGGGCCGAGGTTGACGACCTCGGCGAGGAACCCCGAGCCGACCGGCGCGTCGCCGATCAGCAGGTCGGGGTTGAGGGTGATGAGCTCGTCGCTGGTGGGCGGGGCGACCGAGAGGCTGAGCACGTCGCCGCTGGATGCCACGACCGAGCGCTGCGGGTCGGTGCCGGCGATCTGCCCGGCGACGTCGGCGACCGTGGCCGTCGAGTCCGCCATGACGACGATGTCGGTCAGGGGGACACCCGGGCGCCGCAGCGTCAGCTTGATTCTCATCGGTTCTCCTGGTTGTCGACTGTCAAGCCCGCTCGATGGTCAGCGTGCGGTCGCCGAAGCGGACCACGTCGCCGGCCTGCACGGGCACCGGATCGCCGGGGGTCAGGGTCAGGTCGGAGCCGTCGCGGACGATGGCGCTGCCGTTCGTGGATCCTCGGTCGACGACGAGGACTCCTCGTCGAGACGGGAGGATCGCGAGATGGGTCTTCGACACGGATCGGGTGTCGTCCGCCACGGCGACGAGCTGCATGGCACCCTCCCCCGCGACCGGAGCCGGGGCGCGGCCGAGCAGCGTGGCACCGCGCACCTCGACGCGGCTTCCGTCGTCGAGACGCAGCACCGCGCGCACCGCGGGAACCCCGCCGGCTGCGGATGCCGCGGGCGCAGCCGCCGCGGGACTCGGCGCCGACTCATCGGAGCCGGCGCCGCTCGGCGGCGTCAGCGCCGCAGGACTCGGGGCGAAGGAGTCGAGCAGCTGGCCGGCCACGAGGGGCGGCGGCACGGCATCCACCATTCCGGTCGGCGCGACGGCGGGCGTGAACGGCGTCGCGGCTGCCGGCGCGACGGGCGTGGCTGTCGGCGCGACGGGCGCGCCGGGCGCGCCGGGCGCGCCGGGCTGGGGCGGCGACATCCTGCGGTGGGCGCCGATCACGCCGCCCGACAGCCGTCCCGACGGGGTGTACTGGGCTGGAGCGTCTCGCTCGACCGGGGTGGCGAGGGAGGGAAGCGCGGGTCCGCTCGCGTGCTCGGTGATCCGCACCGACTTGCGGGCGATGCGCATGCGCTTCACGTCGTACGGGTTGAGCCCGCGGCGCACGTCGACCATCCACGTCGCACCCGCCTGGTCGAGCCAGCTGCGGCCGCGGCGTTCGGAGTCGAAGAAGGGCGACAGCGCCACCACGAGCAGCGGCCCGAGCAGCGGAAGCAGGAACGACAGCGACAGCACCAGGTAGCGCACGACCGCGCCGCGCCAGAAGCCGGGGCGTTCCAGGGTGCGGACGTTGACCGTACGCAGGCCGAAGACGGCCTTGCCCGCCGTCACGCCCTTCCGCCCGAGCAGCACGAGCTGCACCACGATGAACACGGTGGCGAGCACGTTGCCGACGGCGAGGGTGACGATCGGCCACACCAGTGCCCCGTCGGCCAGCATCGCGCCCGCATCACCGGCCCCGCTGAGGATCTCGGCGAGCGCCGGCGTCGCCACCAGCATCGCCGGCAGGGCGAACAGCGCGAGCACGAGCAGCTCCGCCAGGGTCGCCATCGTCCGACGCCCGAAAGGCGCGGGCAGCAGGCCGAGGGATGCAGCGTATCCGGGGTCGGGGTGCCCGGTGGCGTCGAGGCCCTCGATCTGCTTCTCGCCGTCGTCGATCTCCCAGATCAATCCAGCTCTCCTTCGGGTTCGCTCTGGGGCGCGTCCAGCATGGCGAGGTCCTCTCGCGTCACCAGTCGTGAGGCGATCGCGTGCTCCACGAGCCGCGCGCGCCGGTTCGTGGCGAAGCTGCGCTGACCGCCGCGCATGCCGGGCACACCGATCCGATCGAGCTTGTCGCACACGTTGTCGAGCTTGCGATTGAAGCGCGTGACCGTCCAGCCCAGGCGCTGCGCCGCCTTGGCCGAGCTGGGGATCTCGCTCATCCCGGTTCCGTCGCGGCGCAGCTGCGGCTCGGCGAGGGCGAGGATGAGCAGCTTCTGACTCTCGGTCAGCGGCACCGCGCCGATCGTCGAGACGCCGTCGCCCTCGGCCTCGCGGCGCACCGCGCGGAACGGCGGCTCAGCGGAGTGCACGGTCATCTCGTAGGTGGTCGGTCCGGCGGTGAAGACGATCGTCGTCCGCTCGAACACCAGCGGCAGACGGGCGCCGGGTGCCAGCCAGGCCTGCACGCCGCCGGCCGAGTCCGTCACGGTCGCCGAGAGGCGGCTGCCGATGTTCGTGAGCCACCACAGACCGTCGTCGTGCGCGATCTCGAGGAAGTGACGGTGCAGGAAGAGGTTGTCGTCGAGTTCGAGATCGCCCTCCCTGCCCACGGTGAACGACGTCGAGGTGTCGACGGGGAAGTATTCTCCTGCGAACTCCACGGTGACAGCGGTCATCCGACGCACCCTCTCACTTCCTGCGCGGACCGGCCATCAGCACGGACCAGGCTGACGTCGATGCACGTGCGGCCGGGGTGCGGCCCGTCGAGGGTCACGGTCGTCTTCTCCGTGGTCTGCGCCTGGAGGGTGCCGTCGAGCGTCACCTCGGCCCAGATGTACGAGTCGCCCTCTTCCGGGCTGGGGTTGCTCCACGTGAAGGTCACCGTGTCGCCGCTGCGGGTGCCGGTGACATCGTCGACCGGGGGGACGATGCCCGAGATGACGTCCTGCGGGGCGGGTTCCTCGCCATCGACCGGCGCAGCCGTGGACCGCGCCGCCGTGCTGAGGCTGCCGCCCAGCCAGATGCCGCCGCCGATCACGACGACGAGGGCGACCGCCGCGGCCCACAGCCACGGTGCCACGCGACGCCGGCCCGTGGGGAGCTTCTCCGCGGCGGACGCCGCCGCTGCCGTGTCCGCGGGCGCCTGAGGGGGGATGCTCGCGGCACTCGGCGTGCCGGGCTCACTCGGCGAGAGGACGGTCGGCGGCCGGAGCAGGGTGCGCTCGTCATCGTCCACGGGCGGTGCGGGTGCCGCAGGTGCCGATGCCCTCCGCACGGTGTGCTCTGCGGACTCCTGCGGCGCGGGGGTGTCGAATCGGGGCACCCCGATCATGCCTCCGCCGGCGAGCCGCGGCTCGGTCGCCGCCGACGGGCGGGTCGCCGCGGGGCTGTCCGGGCTGATCGACTGCACCTCCCGCACGCGGGTGAGGCCGTCGTCGTCGTCGCGCATCTCGTCGGCGGAGGGATGCTCGTCGACGATGTCGATGGGGGTGACGGAGTGCGCGAGTTCGATCTGCACCTTCTGCAGCGCCCGTGCGAAGGCCACCGCGCTCGGATAGCGATCGTCGGGGTTCTTCGCCATCGAGCGCGCGAGGGTCGCCTGCAGGCTGCCCGGCGAATCGGCGCGCGCGAGCACGGGAAGAGCCATCCGCTCGATGCGCTCGATGAGGTCGGCGCTCGTGTTGCGCTCGCCCGGACGCTCGAACGGCGAGCGGCCGGCGAGCAGCGTGTAGACCGTGGCACCGAGCGCGTACACGTCGGTGCGCGGTCCGCTGCGCGGCGGCTCGGCGAACGACTCCGGCGGCGACCACGGGATCGACATGCCCGCAGCCTCGGTGACGGCGCCGGCGGTCGACGCGATCCCGAAGTCGGTGAGCGCGGGCCGGTTGTACTCGGTGACGAGGATGTTCGCCGGCTTGATGTCGCGATGCAGCACCCCGGCCCGGTGCGCGGTCTCGACGGCTCCGGCGACCTGGATGCCGACGCGCAGCGCTTCGGCGACGGAGAACGGCTCGCGACGCGCACGCGCCTGCAGGTTCGGTCGCGGACAGTACTCCATCACGAGGTACGGCCGGCCGTCACCGGCGACCCCCGCCTGGTAGATCGTGACGATCGCCGGGTGGGTCGACAGCATGGCCATGACGTTCGCCTCGTCGGTGAACTCCTGGGCCGCCCCCGTGGTGATGCGATCGGCGAGCAGCACCTTGACCGCCACCTTGCGGCGCGGCATCTCCTGCTCGTACAGGAAGACGTCGGCGAACCCGCCCGCTCCCAGCGGCTGCAGGTACGTGAAGCCGGGCAGCTGCGGCGGAGGCGACGGCGTGCGATTCATGTGAGTCCCTCGAAGGTGACGGTGACCCCGTCGCCGAGGTCGACGACGTCTCCGCTGAGCACGAGCGTGTGCTCGCCGGGGTGCAGGCGCACGGGGTCGGCACCGGGGCGCAGCAGCGTCGAGCCGTTCGTGGTGTGCAGATCGATGACCACGACGGAATCGCCCTCGGGGCGGATCTCGAGGTGGCTGCGCGAGATGTCCTGCTGGGGGCTGTCGACAGCCACGAGATGCGGCAGGCTGTCGCCGCTCGCGCGTGTGGCACGAGGGCGCCGTCCGATGATCACGACGCGATCGAGCGTGACCACCTGACCGGTCGACAGGCGGGCGGCCCCGTGGGCGACGGCCGAGTTCTCCACGGCCGGCAGCACCTCGGTCGGCGTGTCGGGTCCGGCGGTTCGTGCGGCCTGCCCTGGCGCCTCGCCGGCCTCGCGCATGCGCCGCAGTTCGGCGAGAGAGATGGTCGAGCCGTCGTGGTCGCCCGCGGGCGCATCGGGTGCGGCGGCGGGGCCCCGCGGCACGGAATGCACGGTGGCGTCGAGGACGTCGTCGTCTGGAGAAGACGGCGGCGCGGGCGCGAAGGTGTACTCGGTGGGGACGAGGGTCGGGAATCCCGCGTCGACGGCGGGAGCATCCGGTGCGGCAGTCACGGGCATCGCCTCGGTCTGCACTGGATCGGCGTGCTCCGGGTCTCGGTCGTCCGCCTCCCCTGCCGTCGCGTCGGCCTCGGCCGCCGGCGCGAGATCAGCCGGTGCGAGATCAGGCTGCGCATCCGGTGCATCTGCGGGGTCAGCCGCCGCGTCAGCCGGCGGCGTCACGCTGTCGGCCGGCGTCGCCTCGACGGGTTCCGCATCCGCCGGCGGCGTGACGACCGGAGCACTCACCTCGGCCGGCGCTGCCGCTGCCGTAGACGCGCCGGCACGCCCCTCCGCTGCGGGCAGGTCGCCGCCGGGGAACGCGACCGACGCCGCCAGCACCGTGCCGGAGCGCACGACGAGCGACGTCGTCGACTGGCCGTCCTCGAGCGACACGAGGAAGGAACGCGGGTCGGTGATGTACCGCTCGGTCCAGGTGCTGATCTCGGCCCCGGAGACGACCTCGTCGCCCTCCGTGCCGGCCACGGTCACCGTGACGTCGCCGCGCACGGCGAGACGCGCGAAGCCGTCCCCGAGCAGGGCGACGACGAACGAGCCGAGCGACGCGATCCTGCCACCCGTGAGGACGTCGATGACCTCGGTCAGCTGGGGTGCGCCGTCGTGCATGAGCCCGGACAGGGCGGCGACCCTCTCGACCGGAGTGTCGCCCGGAACGGCGATCATTCCGTGCTGCTCCGCGATCACCTGCCAGCTGCCGGGTCGGTACGCGAACTGGTTCATCGAACCCCTCCATTCAACGATTCCCGCGGTCTGGTGTCGTCGTCGACGTCCGAGAGCACGATGGTTCCCGGCCGTGAGGCGACCGAGACGGCATCCACGACCACGACGGTGACGTTGTCGCGGCCGCCCGCCTGCACCGCCTCGGCGGTGAGCTGCGCGGCCGCACGCTGCGGATCGGGTTCGCTCTGCAGCACCTCACGGATGCGCGCTTCGCCGATCTCGGATGTCAGGCCGTCGGTGCAGATGAGCATCCGGTCGCCCTGCTCGGCGGGGAACAGCCAGAAGTCGGCGTCGCCCGTGCTGCCGGCGCCGATCGCACGCGTGATGATGTTGCGCCGGGAGTCGTGCGGTGCGTCTTCGGGACTCAGCTCACCCGAGTCCAGGAGCTCCTGGATCACCGAGTGGTCGACCGTGATGCGCTCCATCTCGCCGTCGGCGAGCCGGTACGTGCGCGAGTCGCCGATGTTGACCGCGAGCCAGTAGCCCAGCCCGTCTACCGACGAGATGACGACGCCGCTGAGGGTGGTGCCCGCACGCGACTCGCCGGACGTCGCGAGGTGCTCGACGACCTCGCGTGCCCTGGCCAGCGTCTGGCGGACGTCGTCGAGGCTGAGCGCCTCACGGCCCACGAGGGTCGCGAACTCGTCGACGACCGCGGCGCTCGCGCGCTCTCCCGCCTCGTGACCGCCCATCCCGTCGGCGACGATGAAGACCGGTGCGGATGCCAGCTGCGCGTCCTCGTTGAGCGCGCGGCGCCGCCCGGTGTGGGTCGCCGCGCCGGAGTAGACGAGCACGGGCGCGGTCATGCGAAGCCGCCGATCGTGAGGATGCGGTCGCCGATCTCGACGGCGTCGCCCAGGCGCAGCGGCACACGCTGTCCTGGCGGGCATGCGATGCGCACGCCTTCGCGCACGACCACGGTGCCGTTGGTCGACTGCCGGTCCATGATCCAGCCGCCGGACGGCGCGGAGGCCGCCTCGAAGTGCGTCTTCGACAGCGACAGGGTCTCGTCGCGCACGGAGATGACCACCGCTCCCGGCTCCTGCTCGGGGTTGCGCCCGAACACGGTGCGCCCGGCCACCGTCACGCGCTGCCCGTCGTCCCAGGTGAACACGAGGCGGTGACCCGGGATGCTGATCCGCGTCGACTCGACGTCGTCGTCGGCGTGGGCGGTGGCCGGAGCGGCCTGCGCAGCTGGGGCAGGGGGCGCGGCCGGGGTGGAGATCGTCGGAGCCTGGGGCGGAACCGCCGGGGCTGCAGACGTCGCGGACCCGCCGGGCTGCGTCACCCCGGGGACGAACGAGATCAGCGGGTCGCCCGGCGCATCGGCGCCGGGGCGCGGAGCCGCGACCGTCTGGTCGGGTGCCTCATCCGCCGCAGCCGCCGGGGAGGGCCTGGGCGGCACGACCGTCTCGTCGACGGCATCCGGACGCAGCGCAGCGCTCGGCGCCGCGGGCGCGGGGGGTGTCGCGACACCGGCGCGTGCGTCGGCTGCCGGTGGCCTCGGCGGCGAGGGGAGCGCGGTGGCCGTCGACGCGTCGGCCGCGGCGTCGCGTGCGGGCACGGCCGCAGCATCCAGCATCACGGCCCCGCCGACCTTGTCATGCCAGCCCTGATAGCGGCCGGATCCGTCGAAGAGCGGCGAGAACATCCCGACCACGAACGTACCCGTCACGGCGAAGACGACGTTGCGCAGGAGCGCACGCCAGAAGGTCACGGGCGCGAGGTCGGCCGCGCGGACGAGCCGGATGCGCTGCGCGCGCATGCCGATCGACCCGCGTCCGGTCTGCATGAGTGTGTAGATCACGAACCAGGCGAGGATCAGCAGGCCGAACACGCCCGACACCACCGCCACGGAGACCATCGCGCCGGCGGCCGACTCGGGGTCTCGCAGCGCGCCGACCGTCATGGTCACCGTGATGACCAGGGCGAGCATCGGCAGCACGGCGGCGATCAGCGCATCGATGATGTAGGCGATGACCCGTCGCGAGATCGGCGCGACGTCGCCGGGGGGAATCGTCGTCATGGGGTCTCGCTCTCGGCCGTCGGGCTGTTCTTGTCGATGTTGCCAGGTTCCCGGCGCACGCGGGCGGCCGCGGCGTCCCTGAGCTCCTGGACGCGTTCGCTCACCCTGCCGTTCCCGGTCAGCGAGCGCACGCTGAGCCGCGCCTTCATCCGCCCCCAGAAGGTGGTCGCGCTGCGCATGCCGTTCACCGCCTCGTCGACCTCGCGCCAGAACGCCTCGACCTCCTCGGCGGTCGGCTCGCCCGGCCCGAAGACCTGGCCGTCCGCGCGCTCGGCCAGCGTCGTGGCCGCGGGCAGAGGGAGGACGGATGCCACCACACCGGCCTCTTCGACACGGGTGCCGCCCGGGGGGATGCGCGCACCGTGATCGATCGCGCGATCGGTCAGCTCGTCCCAGCCGCCGCTGATCCGGTCGGAATGGCGCTGCGCGTTGCGGCGGGCGCGGCGTCTCGCCGCCTTCCACGCACCGATCACGATGAACGGCGATGCGAGCAGCAGCAGCACGCCGAGCGAGATCCCCGCGATCGCGAGGATCAGGCCGATGATGCCGAGCACGTTCAGGCTCTCGTCCTCCGCCTTGCGGTCGTCGGGCACCGTCGGCGGCAGATCCACCGGCTCCTGCGGCGGGGGCGGCGGCTGCAGCACCTGCGGCTTGGGATCGACGCGCGGCTTCGTGTTCTGGTCCTGTGGGACCTTGTCCTCGGGAGGCGTGGGGTCGAACGGGATCCATCCGAAGCCCTCGAACGCGATCTCGACCCAGGCGTGCACGTCGTCACCGGTCGCGGCGAAGACCGGCTCGTTCCTGCGACCGGCATCCGGGTAGTAGCCCATCACGACGCGCACCGGCATCCCGACCTCCTGCGCGGCCAGCGCCATGGCGACGGCGTACTGCTCGTCGTCGCCGATCATCTGATCTCCCCCGAGCAGAGTGCTGATCCGCTCGGCGGTGTGTCCTGCGCGCGAGAGCACCTCGCCCTCGAGACCGTGACTGAAGAACCCGCCCTCGGCGAAATACGTCTCGAGGGCCCTGGCCTGCTCGATGGGCGTCTCGGCGTCGGTCACGATGTCGGCCGCCGTCGCCGAGAGGTCCTCGGGCGAGTACGACGAGACCTTCTGCTTGATGTTCGCGAACGGCGCGTCTTTGAGCTGCTCGTCGCCGACCTTCGGCGCGATGATCGCGTCGACGGTGTACGCGTCGCCCTTCTTCAGGCCTGCGGTGACGACCGTCGTGTCGGTCGCGGTGTTGCTGTACGCACTGCGGCGCAGCTCATCCGCACGCGGGCCGTCGAACGTGACGTCGTCGACGACCGTGGTGCCCGGCAGCCACACCCCGGAGTAGTCGGCGATCTCGAAACGCAGCCGCGCGGGCACGCCCTCGACACCGGTCGCCATGTCGCTGCGCAGGGGAAGGAAGGCGCTGGATGATCCGGGGCCGCCGTCGGTCACGTTGTAGACCACGCCGTCCCAGCCGTCCATCGCCGCCAGACGCACGCGTGCGTCTTCCGGCAGCCCGGTCACCGTGAACAGCGTCTTGGTCTTCTGGTCTCGGACCGTCTTGCGGAAGCCCTGCATCGGGCTCGCGTAGTCGCGGATGTTGAACGGGGGGATGATCGCGTCGCGGAACACGTGCCGCGGTGCGGAATCCGCGGCGATCGCATTCACTCCGGCACCGGCGCCGGCTGCGACCGCGACGACCGCAAGACCGCCGACGAGCCTGCGGGTGCGCATGTGCCTCGCGCGAGCCGGGTCCGCCTCGCTGACGTTGACCGCCGACGACTGCGGCGCCCACCAGGAGCGCAGCGACAGCCAGCCGGCGGCGACCGCCGCGATCGCGATCCCCTGCACGAGCGGGAAGGCCGCTGTCGGCACGCCCAGCGCGATCACCAGGAACAGCGCGGCGACGATCGACAGCAGCGACCAGGCGAGATGACGCAGCCGCAGCGCGAGCGACGCCGCGACCACGCTCGCCACGAGGCCGATCAGGAAGGGCACGAGCAGGTGGCCGTCTGCGGCCGAGACCGGCGCCACGGTGGTGAGCAGCTGCTTCCACGACGTGATCACTCCCGTCGCCAGCCCGACCAGGGTGTCGATCGTGGGGATCACGCCGAGCAGCGCCGTGTGCGGCAGCGCGAGCGCACCGCCGAAGACGAAGTAGACCGCGACGGTCGCGCCGGTGATGATCAGGATTCCCCACCCGCGCCATGCGCACACGGCGGCGACGGCGAGCCCGAGGACGACCCCGCCGACGGCGGCGAGCAGGAAGCTCGGCCCGGCGAACGTGGTCCAGAAGCCGATGAGCGCGGCGATCAGCAGCATCCCGACGGCGACGAGGTCGAGAATCCAGCCGCGGCGCAGGCGGGACGAGGTGGTCATCGGAGCGGTCATGCGAGAACCCTCTGCAGTGCGGCGGGGAGCTGGTCGAGGGCGCCGACGGTCACGACATCCGCTTCGCCGATGCGGCGCAGCTCGGGTCGGTCGAGCCCCGAGCGGGCGACGACGGCGAGCGCACGCGCACCGAACGGCAGCCGAGCGCAGGCTCGGCGCAGATCCTCGACGTCGACGGCATCCCCGCACACGAGCACGACGACGCTGGCCAGCGGCATCGTGGCCGAGACCACGCCGGCCAGCTCGGCGATACCACCCTCACGTGCCTTGGACTGCTCAACGGCCGAGAGCGAGTCGAGCAGCTGCTTGCCGGTGCCGGATGCCAGTTCACGGCCCTGCACGCGCACGTCGACGCGCTGCGAGTCCTGCAGCGCGCGCAGCCCGATGGAGCCGGCGATCGAGATGCCGAGCTCGAACTCGTCGTCGTCGCGGTAGTCGCCGCGCGAGCGGGACAGACCGATCACGAAGTGCGACCGACGCGTCTCCTCGAACTGACGCACCATCATGGTGCCGGTGCGCGCCGTCGAGCGCCAGTGCACGTGGCGCAGGTCGTCGCCCGGCTGGTACTCGAGCAGCGCGTGGAACGACACGTCATCTCGCGAGAGATCCGTGGCGGGGAGGCCCTCGAGATCACGCAGGAAGCCGAGCGACTGGCCGCCGAACAGCACGGTGCGGGGATGCACGAACAGATCGACGGGGTCGTCGCGTCGGTGGGCGCGTTCGAACACCCCCAGGGGGTCGCCGCGCACGACGCTCACCGGCCCGACTTCGACCACACCACGGCGCTGCGTGGGGATGGCGAACAGCTCCTCGGCGCTCTGACCGGCGGCGAGGCGCTGGATCGAGAACTCCCCCCGGCCGGCGCCGACCGGCAGCACCACACGCGACGGGAGGATCGCTCGCGTGCCGCGGTTCTCGAGCTTCAACGCGCCGATCGCGCGCTCCCCCACCACGACCCGGGTGCGAGCCAGGTCGAGCGACACGTCGTACTGCGTGCGGCCGATGAGGAAGAGCGCGCAGATCACGAGCAGGAACGCCATCACCCAGGCGGCGACGACGAGCTCGCGCCAGCCCTGCACGGCACCGACGATCCAGAACAGCACGGTGAGTGCCATCAGCATCCATCCGAGCGGACGCACGACGCGTGCGGCCGTCTCAAGGTGCCCCAGCGCGCGTCCGCCGAGCACGGCGACGACATCGCGCCAGCCCGCCTGCTGCTCTGCGGAGGCCCTCCCCTCCGCCACCGTCGCCTGCGACATCAGACCGCGGCGCGGGCCTGCGGCGCTGCGACGTTCTCGAGCACCCGGCCGATCACGCTCTCGGCGGTCGTGCCCGCGAACTCGGCCTCGGCGTCGAGCAGCAGACGGTGCTGCCAGACGGGACGGGCGAGCGCCTTGATGTCGTCGGGCAGGACGTAGTGCCGGCCGTGCGCCGCGGCCCACACCTTCGCGATGCGGATCATCGCGATCGCACCGCGCACCGACACGCCCAGACGGATGGCGGAATCGGCGCGGGTCGCCTCGGCGAGCTCGGCCGTGTAGCGGAGCACCGCAGGCTCGACGTGCACGCTGGCACCGAGGTCGGCCATGTCGGCGACCGCACTCGTGGTGATCACCGCGGCCAGCCCGGCCGACGGGTTTCGCTGCGAGGCTCCGGCGAGGATCCGCTCGGCGACCTCCAGGTCGGGGTATCCGATCGACGTCTTGATCAGGAAGCGGTCGAGCTGAGCCTCGGGCAGCTTGTAGGTTCCGGCCTGCTCGATGGGGTTCTGGGTGGCGATGACGAGGAACGGTCGCCCGGCCTCGTGGGTCACGCCGTCGACGGTGACCCGGGACTCCTCCATCACCTCGAGCAGCGCCGACTGGGTCTTGGGCGAGGCGCGGTTGATCTCGTCGGCCAGCACGATGGACGCGAAGATCGGGCCCCTGTGGAACTCGAAGCGGTGCTCACGCTGGTCGTAGATCGTCACGCCGGTGACATCGGACGGCAGCAGGTCGGGCGTGAACTGGATGCGCGAGCTGGTGCCCTGCACCGTGGCCGCCAGCGCCTTCGCGAGGCTGGTCTTGCCGGTGCCGGGCGCGTCTTCGAGCAGCACGTGCCCTTCGGCGAGCATCGCGGCGATGACGAGACCGACGACCTCGCTCTTGCCCTGCAGTGCCTTGTCGACGTTCTCGACGAGGCGGTGGAAGGTGCCCTGGAACCAGGCAGCCTGTTCGGGGGTCATGCTCATTTGCGTTCGTTCCATTCGTGTCGTGCGACGACCGTGCGTGCCGCGCTCAGTACCAGGTCATCGGCTTGGCTTTGCCCCACCCACCGATGCGGACGTACACCGTCGTCCCTGGGTTTCCATAGAAGCAGTTGGTGTCCACCGTGCCGTTCGCCGGCACGTAGGTCTCGGTGCCGCCGCCGAACTCGTTGTTGTCGTTGCAGTACAGCCGGTAGTTGCCCGCCGGAAAGTCCGTCACCTTGATTGCCATGAACGCGCATGAAGCTGAGGTGCACGACCCTGAACCGCCCCATCCGACTGACCACTTGCCCGGCGTCCCCTTCACAGTCTGCGCCGCCGGCTGCGGCGGCGAGTTCGTCGTCGCACGGTAGGTCGGCGATAGCGCCTCTCCACCCTCGCTGGCGACCGCCTTCACTCGGATGCTGTGGGTCTGGTCATAGCCATTCCCGACGATACGCTCGCCCGACTTGGACTCCTTCTCCCAACCGCCACCGTCCACACTGATATACGTGGTGACGGGCCGGCCATTATCGGACCCCCCAGCGTTCCAGGTCAGTTTGATAGCGCGGTCGCCGCTCTTACTTGCGTTCCCGGTCGGCGCGAACGGCGCCCCGAACGGGGTCACGGAGTTCGACGCGGTGGACGGCCCGGTGTTGGACTGCTGCCCGCCGACCACCGAGTAGGCACGCACCCGCACCGTGTAGGGGGTGCCGTTGTTCGCGGGGATGTTCGAGCGCCCGTCCCAGGCCTGCCACGCCTGCGAGTTGAGCTGGTACTGGTAGCGCATCTCCCCCTCGGAGGCGCCGTTGCGGGCGGCCTCCGTCATGGTGAAGGTGACCGCGATCGCCCGGTCCTTCGGCGTCGCGCTGACGCTCGACGGTGCACCCGGCTGGCCGAACGCGCGCTGCGGAGCCGACTGCGGCCCCAGCTGGCCCCACTGCGGTGCCTTGTTCTTCGCTCGCACGGCGTACGTGTAATCGGCCGTGCTCGTGGGCACCCGCACGGTCTGCGACGTTGCCGTGCCCGTCGTCGTCCGCGACACCTCGGCACCACCGCGGTAGGTCACGAGCTCGTACTGCTCGATCGGGGCGCCGTTCGTGTCGGGCTGGGCCCAGCTGACGGTCATCTGCGCCTCGGAGCCGACCGACGGAGCGCTGCTCACGCTGGGCGCCGCGACGGCCGCCGGCGGGCCGGCGGGGATCTCGGCCGCCGAGTAGATGCTCCAGCCGGAGGGGTCGGGCGCCCGGTTGTGCGCCTGGATGCGCACGCTGTAGCTCGTGCCGTTCTCGAGCCCCTCCCAGCGCAGGGAGGTGCCGGTGACGCCGGTCTTCTGTCCCATCCCCGAAGGCGGGGTGGGCGAGATCTCGAGGGTGTACGACTCCACCGGCGACCCGCTCGACGTCGGCGTCGTCCACGTCACGTCGAGCGCGCGGTCGCCGAACTTCAGCTTCGGCGGCAGGGGCGTGTCGGGGCGGGTGTCAGGACGGGCGATGTCGGATGCCGGTGACGCCGGGCCCTCGCCGACGCGGTTCGTCGCGGTCACCGCGAAGGTGTACTCGACGTTGTTGGTGAGCCCGTCGAGCGTGCACGTCGTCGATGCGCACGCCTTCGTGTACGGGTTGCCCGAGACCGACTTCACGGTGTACCCGGTGATCTCGGCGCCGTTGTTCGAGGGCGCCGACCAGTTGAGCACGACGGTGCGGTCCTCGACCGTCGTCACCGTCGGCCGTCCGGGTGCGTCGGGGATGCCCTGCACGGTCACCGTGATGCGGCCGTCGACCTCGCGGTCGGGGTCCTTGGTGGCGTCTTGAACGCGGTATCGCACCACCATCACGCCGACGAACGACTTGCTCGACGTGATCTCGACGCCCTCGCCGGCGACCTTCGCTCGCCCCTCACCGCTCTCGACGGTCGCCGAGAGGATCTTGAGCGCCTTGCCCTCGGCCTGGAACGGGTTGATGTCGTTGGCCAGCGCGGGCACGGTGATCGTCTCGCCCTGGTCGGCTTCGTCGACCGAGTCGGGGCTCGCCACGGCGAGCGAGCGGGTCGACGCCGTCACCGCCACCTGCACCGTGCCCTGCACGGGCTCGGTGGTGCCGTCGGTCACGCTGATGCCGACCGTGGCCGTCGTGCCCTTGGGCGTGTCGGACCCCGTCTCGGCGTACAGCGTGGTGCCGTCGATGCGCGCATCGATGCCCTTGCCCGGCTTCGACGTCACCGAGAAGCGCAGCTTGCCCGCATCCTTCGGATCGGGATCCGTCGCAAGGCCCGACAGGTCGAGCGCGGTCGCCTTCTCGCCGGGTGCGATCTGCATCTCGGCGCTGCCCAGCGTCGGCGGCTGGTTGTCGGGCGGCAGCACGGTGATGGGGATCGTCAGCGTGGACTTGCGCCCGTTCGGGTCGTCCGGCCCTTCTCCGTCGGTCACCTCGAACGTCAGCGCGTCCTCGCCGAAGAAGCGGTCCTTCGAGGTGTACACCAGGGTGGTGGTGTCCTTGATCAGCGAGTCGCCGTTCGTGAACGAGGCGCTCACCTTGGAGGCCTCGGTCAGACGCACCGTGCCGCCGCCCGCGACGACGACGTACTTGTCGAGCGGGATCTCCTTGGTCTCGCCGCTCTTCACCTCGAGCGGCTTGGTCGACTTCAGCCGCGGACGCAGCTCACTCAGCGCGGGTACGAAGATGAACGCCGACGAGCTGAGCTCGTCCTGGTCGGTGATCACGTAGCGGATCAGCTGGCGCTGCTCGCCCACGGTCACGCGGACCTTGCCGTCGTCGAGCATCCGCGCGCCGTCCTCCAGCGTCACGTCGACGCCTTCGATGGTGCCGTCGGGATCCTCGTCGTTGCGGAGGATGTCGAGATCGACGGTCAGATCCTCCTCGACGTCCTCGACCTGCACGCGGTCGTCGCGCGCGATCGGGTTCATCAGCGGGACGTCCTCATCGACCTTCACGAAGATCGCGGCGGTCGTGCGCGCGCCCTTCGCATCACTGATCGTGTACTGCAGCGAGGTCTCCAGTGCCCTGTCCGGCACGACGATGACGACCCGGTCACCGGAGATCTTCGCCGACATGCCCTCCACGTCGGGGGGCAGCGTCAAGCCCGACTTGACGAGACCGATCTGATCGCCCTCGGGGTCGGAGTCGTTCGCGAGGACGGGTACGGCGACGGAGCGGCCGGGACGCACCACGACCGAGTCGTTCACCGCGTACGGCGCCTGGTTGGTCGCCTCCGGAGGAGCGATGCCCACGCGGATGGTCGCCCGACCCTCCGCGCCGAGGCGATCGCGGACACGGTAGCTCAGGGTGTCGACGCCCTTCGCGTCGTCGTACGCCTCGTAGGTCAGATAGTTCGCGCCCTGCTCGACGATGCGGCCCTTGAGCGGTGCGCTGTCCACGCCGATCAGCTCGACCGAGTCGCCGTCGGCATCGAGCCCGTCGAGCGGCACCGGGATGTTGATCTTCGACCCCGCCAGGGTGCGGGCCGTCAGGTCGCGTGGGCGCGGTGCCGCGTTGGTGCCGTCCTCATCGACCGGCAGCACCTGCACGGCGATGTACGCCCCGGCCTTCTGGCCTCGGGAGTCCACGGCTTCGTAGGTGATGTAGACCGTGCCCGGATTCTCACTCGCCCGGAAGCGCACGGTGTCCTGGGAGACGAACGCCTCGCCGTCTTCCGGTTCGACCAGCGGCTCGACCAGGTCGGGAGCGACGTGCAGCTTGTCACCGCTGGGGTGGACGTCGTTGTCGAGCACCGGGATCGTCACGACGTCACCGGCGCGCACGACGGCCTCGTCGTCCTTGGCGACCGGGGCGAGCAGCTTGGTCGGTGCGGGGATCGGGATGACGACCACGTCGGCCTCCGCCGAACCGCTGCCGTTCGAGATCCGGTAGGTGACGCGCACCGGCTCCTCGAGACCGCCCTGATCGCTGATCCGCAGCGTCTCGTGATTGAGGACCGAGACGTTCAGTCCGCTGCTGGGCGGAACGGTGACGGACTGCACGACCAGCACGCCGCCGGCTGGATCGCTGTCGTTGCCCAGCACGCCCACGAGCGCCTCGCTGCCGCTGGGGAGCATGGCGACGTCGCGCACCGCCACGGGCGGCAGCTCGCTCTGCTGCTTGTCGAGCACATCGACCCGCACGATGCCCTTCGCCGGCTTGGGGCCCGCCGTGGCCAGATACTGCACGTAGTAGGTGCCGGCCGCCTGCGCCTTGAACGAGAACTTGCGGTTGGCGTAGTCGCGGTCGATCTCGGCGCCCGGGGTGTCTTCGACGCGGGCCAGGCGAAGCTGCTCCCGACCCGAGCTCGTGTCGTTCGCCAGCGGCGACACGGTCACCGACTCCCCCACGCGGGTGACCACGTGGTCGGCATTGGTGACCGGGTTCGTCGACCCCTCCGGTTTGACGTCGAGCAGGATCCTGCCTTCGGTGCCCTTGCCCATGGCATCCGACACCAGAACGGTGATCTCCTTGCGCCCCTGCAGGCTGGCCACGGCGCGGTAGGTGATCTTGCCGTCGGTGGTGAACTCGACCTCGTCGCCGTCGGCCGCCACCACGCCGCTCAGATACAGATCATCGCCGTCGGGGTCGCTCCAGTCGGGCAGCACGTTGTACGAGACGGTGCCGCCGACTTCGACGGCGAGCTTGCTGGCTCGCTTCGGCCGCGGTGCGCCGTTGGTCTTCTCGTCATGCACCGAGAGCGTGACGATCGCGGTGTCCTTGCCGCCACGGCCGTCCTCGATCTCGTACTCGAACGACGCGGTTCCCGTCGCGTCGTCGGGGACGGAGATCTGCAGGGCCGCGCCGTTGAGGATCGGACGCACCTCGCCCACCGACGGCTGCTTGCCCACGAGAGAGGCGACGAGCACATCGCCGTCGGGGTCGTTGTCGTTGTCGAGCACGGGCAGCAGGGTCGTGCCGCCGGGACGCACACCGAGATCGGGGTCGTCCTCCGCGGTGGGAGGGGTGTTCTCCTCCTTGCGGTCGGGGAGCGAGGTCTCGACCGTCTCCTGGGAGGTGTTCTCGTCGTCTTCGCTGTCGCCCTCCGGCGGCACCAGCACGCTCCAGTCGTCGACGCGCTGCAGGCTCTTGTTCGCCAGCCACGCGGCGCCGCCGACGATGTCGTTGAGCACGATGACGTCGCGGTTGACGCGGAACGTCAGCGATCCGGCATCCTCCGCTCCGGGGATCGTCTCCTTCACATCCAGGGAATCGCCGGAGCAGTCCCGGATGAAGGTCGCCGAGATCGCCCACGCACCGTAGGTGCAGCCGCGCAGCTGCACGGGGACGGCCGGGGTGCCGGTGCCGTCGGCCGGGGTCTCGACCGGCTCGCCGCCGTCGAGCGGCACCTGCACAAGCGCGGTGGGCGTGGCGAGGGCGACGGCGTCGGACTGCGCGGATGCCTGCTGCAGCACGGCGTCGGCGGCCTGATCGATCTCGGTGCGGAACCCGCCAGGTGTGGTCAGGATGCCGGCCGCCGCGTCGAGCACGACCGGCGTCGAGCCCACGGCGGTGATGCTCGGCGTCTTGCTGACGTCGATCTCGCCGACCGACTGGGACGTCGGCTCCTGGGGCAGCCCGTCCGGGTCGACCGGGACCTCGACGACCTCGCCGCGCTCACCAGACAGGGCGAAGACGGTGCCGTCACGCCCGACTGTCACATCGGCGCCCTTGCCCAGCTCGGCGGTCGGGTCGGCCGCCTTGATGTCGAAGCCCGACAGCGCCTTCGCCGCGGTCACCCACAGATCGCCGGATTTCTGGTCGAGGATCGCGACGGTCTTGGCGCCGAGCGCGACCTTGGCGCTGCCAGGCACCGACGCGCTGTCGCTCAGCGCCATCCGCGCCGGGTCGACCGCGGTGAGCGTGCCGGCGCCCTCGTCGGCCACCAGCACCGTGCCGCCGTCCTGCAGGATGTCGTAGTCCTCGCTGGCGGCGCGCATTCCGCCGTCGAGCACCGTGGATTCGTGGTTGAAGTGCCCCACGAGGAAACTCGACGACTTGGTGAGCCAGACGCCGGCATCGTTGAGATCGACTTTCGTCGTGGGCAGCCCGTCGTACGCCACAGCCATGGTCGTCAGCGCCACCGCGCCGATCACCACACCGGCCACGGATGCTGCGGCCTTCGGCCGAGACCGCACCCACGACAGTGCCTTCATGCGTTTCCCCCGGATTCACAACTGGTCCGCCCCGCGTCACCGCGTGGCGGGCATACCGGAACATCCTAACCGCGGCGTGATCCGCTCCCCATGGGGAGAGATACCCATCCGGCGGGCTCAGCCGTCAGCTCAGCAGCGCGACGACCAGGCCCACGAGACCGGCCATCGAGACCACGCACGCGACGCCGACCGCGGTCACCGCGATCGCACTCGACCGTCGATCCCGCCGGACGACGGACGCCAGGACGGCATCGGTGTCGCGCGTCGGCGCCGTAGCGCCGACCACCGCCGGCGGCCTGGACGGCGCGACCGGAGCCGGACGCGGCTTGTAGATGGCGGGAGCCGCGTCGCCCGGACGGCGTCGGGGCGGCGCGGCGATCGTGTCGGCCGTCGACGGGTCGTCCTCGGTGGGGGCGGGCCGAGACCGCACGACGATCGTGTCGGCGGCCGCCGGGTCGGGGTCGGATGCCTCGGATCCGGCGCGCAAGGCCTGCGCCCCCAGGCCGGGCCGCCGGTCGACGACCACCGTGCGCTCGTCCGCATCGTCGCGGAGGATCACGACCGTGCGCTCGTCCGCATCGTCGTCCGAGAGCGCAGACGCTCCCGCGTCGGGCGCATCCGGCCGCGCATCGACGTCGTGCCCGCGGCGCGCGCGGCGGGTCAGCTCGCCGGCGGCCGCCGCGTCGGGGTCGTGTGCGCCCATGTCAGCGTCGCCTGCGCACGGGAACGGTGGTGCTCTCGAGCATCGAGTCGGTGCGCGGTCCCGACGACATGCGGCTGTCGGTCGCACCGTCCGATGCTCCCGCCGCACCGCCGGCGACCACATCGATCACGATCACCGAGATGTTGTCCCGACCACCGGCCTCCTTCGCGCGGCGCATCAGCGCCTCGGCGGCCGTCTCCGGCCGCCCGCACATGGTCAGCGTCGCGCGGATGCTCTCGTCGCTGATCTCGCCGCTGAGCCCGTCCGAGCAGATCAGCAGCCGCTCGCCGTCGACCACGGGCACGAGCCAGCTGTCCGCGACGCTGTCGGCGGCGCCGACCGCTCGGGTGATGACGTTGCGCTGGGAGAAGTCGGCCAGGTTCTCGGGCCGCAGCTCGCCGGCATCCACCAGCGCCTGCCCGAGGGAGTGGTCGACGGTCAGCTGGTCGAGGGTCGATCCGCGGTGCCGGTACACGCGGGAGTCGCCGACGTTGAAGACCAGCCAGTGCGGTGCGCCGTCGTGTTCGACCAGCGCCGCAGCCGCGACCGTGCTTCCCGCCCCGCGGGCGTGCTGCGCCGAGATCGCCGATACCGTCTCGTTCGCGCGGGCCAGGGCAGCACCGATCAGCTCGGTCGATACGGGCGATCCGACCAGCGGCGCGAACGCCTCGACGATCGCGGCGCTGGCCTTGTCGCCGGCTTCGTGCCCGCCCATCCCGTCGGCCACGAGGAACACCGGCGACTCGGCGAGCACCGCATCCTCGTTGATCGCCCGCTTCAGACCCACGTCGGTGAGGGCGGCGACGTTGAGCACGACACCCGTCGTCACGCGCCGGACTCCACGGCCACGTGCATCCCGACCTCACCGAGGATGAAGCGCCCGGCGCCGATCACGCTCTCCCCGGGATCGAGCAGCGTCTCGGCACCGTCGTCGGCCACGACGACGACGCCGTTCGTGGAGCGCAGGTCGGTGAGGCGCCACTCGTCGCCCTGGACGACGAGGCGTGCGTGCGTCTTCGACAGCGTGCGCGTCCGGTCGGGGATCGGCAGTCGCTGCTCGCCCGGCTGGCCCTCGGGGTTGCGGCCGATCACGATGCTCGTCGCCGACAGCGCGAAGCGTCGACCGTCGTCGAGCACGAGCACGCGTCGCGCCCCGCGTCGACGGGAGACGACGACCGTGGCGTCGAACTCCTCGTCCTCGTCTGCGGTGGGTGCGGGTGCCGGGATGCGAGCCGGCGGGGCGGCCGCGGCCGGCGGCGCCGGGCGTACCTGCGCTGCCAGGTCGGCCCGGGTGACCGGAGGAGAAGCCGCGGCACCCGCCGGCGGCGCGAACGGCGAGTCGGCGTCTCCGGCGCGCCGCGCAGCCGGCGGGGCGTCGACGGTGTCGGCCGTCGCGACGTCGGAGGCTGCCGTGGAATCCTCACCTGGCGCGGCCGGAGCAGCGGGTGCCGGGTGCACGAGAGGCGCAGACTCGGCATCCGGAAGGGCGGCACGGGCGGATTCCGCAGTCGGCTGATGCAGGAGGCGCGCAGACGCGCGCGTCTGCGGGGCGTCGACGGACGCTGCCGCGTCCCCGGGAGCGGGTAGGTCAGTCGAATCCGTCGTGTCCACCGCGGCCGGAGCGGCCGACACGGCCGGGCGCGCGGGAGCGGGAGGCGGTGCCGGTGCGGCGGGAGCCGACGCGGCGGGCACCGCGGGACCGGACTCGATCGGCGACATCGCCGTGGCGGGCGGAGGCGGAGGGGGGCTCGTGACCCCCGGCTGTCCCGAGGTCCACGGCACAGACTCGATCAGAGCCGCCGAGCCGCTGCCGCGCTCGGGATCCTGCGGCCGAGCAGCGCGATCAGCCGGAGCAGCCGGGGAGTCCGGGGACGCCGGAGGAGCGGCCGTAGGCGCAGGCTCGAGAGGAGGTGCGAGGGGCGGAATGACCGATGCCGCGTGAGCGGGCATCGCGGCGACGCCGGGCGCCGTTCCCCGATCCCCGGGCTCTGTGCGCGCGGGAGGCGCGACCGGCCCTGGCGGCAGGATCGGCGGGGCCAGGTAGCCGTGCGAGTCGACCGGTCCGGCATCCGCGGGCTTGCGAAGCGGACCCGGCCGGATGCCCGCCAGCCGATCGCCCTCGGGGTAGGGCGGCGGCCCGGCGACGAGCACGGTCGCCCATGCCGGAGGCAGCAGCACGGCCAGCACGGTCATGCCCGCCCCGCAGTCGAATCGCTGATTGATGCGGTGCACCGCGAGGATCTTCACGAACAGGCCGTACAGCTGCACGATCGGGATGAACAGCAGCACGGCGTTCCAGGCGGGCTTGCCACCCAGGGTGAGGATCGTCGCCTCGTTGAGGACGGGGATCCAGCCCTTCCAGCCCTCCTCGCCGAGCCGGGTGAACAGCTTCGAGAGGGCGATGGCGTACCAGATGTACACGCCCAGACCCACGATGAGATAGGCCGCGATCACGACGAGCGTCGGCACCGGCATCCCGCCCCCGGCCGCTGTCTCGAACGACCGCGGATCTGCGAGCGCATTCATGCGTCCTCCTCCTGCCGGCGTGCGCCGGCCACTGTGAGCGTATCGAGCAGGCGGCTGCGAATCGAAAGCGCCGGGGTCCGGCGCGGGCGGATCCGCTCGAGGAGCGATCGCATCCGCAGACGGGTGCGAAGCCGCCGCCACCGTCGATCACCGCGGCCGATGTCCGAGCGCTCGCGGTCGACGATCGCCCACGCGGCCGAGGCGTCGGTGTCGGCGGGCGGATGCGGCGAGAAGACCCCCGCGTCGACGAGTCGGGCGAGCTCCTCGGCCGCCGGCCGCCCCGACGACTGCGCCCGCTGCACGCGCGTGCCGTCGCCCGGCATCGCCACCCCGTGGTCGACGTACAGGTCGACCAGATCCTCCCAGGCGCCGACGAGACGGATCTCGGCGTCGCCGGCTGTGCGTCGAGCGCGCCGACGCACGACCTTCGCGAGGAGCAGGGTGAGCAGCGGCAGGGCGAGCAGCAGCAGCGCGAGCAGACCGATCGCGATCGCGCGGAGCGCGGGCAGGAACCCGCCGAGCAGCGGCGGATCGCTCTGGTCGAGGGGAGTCGCATCGGCCTGCGCGTCGTTCTGCGCCTGGGGCGGGTCCAGCGCTTCGCTGCGCGGCTGCTCGGGAACGGTCGGATGCTGGGGAAGCTGCTCGCCCTCGGTGATGGTGCTGGGCAGCACCGCGAACTGCGGCGTCACGTCGACAGCGACCCACTCGGCACCCGGAGCGCGCACCTCCACCCACGCGCTCATGCTGGCGCCGGTGCAGGTCTCGGTGCAGGAGGCGATGCCGGGCACCTCGTCGGTGGTGCCGAGGCGCGCGCCCATGACGACCCGCGACTCGAGGCCCCAGTACCGGGCCAGCAGAGCCGCGGCGGCAGCGAACTGCTCGTCGTCGCCCACCGCCGAGACGAGCATCTCCGGCGGGGCGTCCGAGCCCACCTTCGCCTCCTGCCGTCGCAGTGCCGCGAACACCTCCTCGACGCGGGCCGAGGAGTGCCCGGCGTAGCTGGCGGCGAAGGAGTAGCCCTCCGAGCCCAGGGCAGCGATCCAGCCGGCCGCGGCCGCGTCGTCGAGCAGGGCGTGGCTGAGGTAGCCGCGCGAGCGGAGCCGATCGATCAGCTCGAGATACCCTGCACCGGTGCGCGGCTGCTCCTGGAGCTGAGCCCAGTCGACGAGCTCGGGGTACGCCTCGGCATCCAGCAGCGACGGCCCGCCCTGCGCCGTCGAGAGGTCGTCGCGATCTCCGCCGGCAGCCGCTGCGAGCACGGTGTAGCGATCCCCCGGCACCAGTCCTCTGCCGCCGTCCGGCGCCTCCGCGATCGTGATGGCCGAGTCGCCGCCGTCGTCGATGTGGAAGCCGTCGGCCAGCGCGTCGGCACGGGGCCCCGAGAACGTCGGGGCCACGATGAGCTCGCCGGGCACCGGGGTCCAGATGCCGCGGTACGCGTCGCCGATCGTGATCGTCAGCTCGGCGCGGTCCTGCCCCGGCGCGCTCGTGCGCGGCAGCCGACTGAAGCGCGCGTCGGGTGAGACGTGGAAGTCCTGTCCGTCGTACCGATCGAGCGTGACCAGCCGGATGCGATCGATGGCGCCCACGTCGCCCTCGATGCTCAGCACCGTCTCGTCGAGACGGTCGCCGGCGAACCACGACCGGTACGACGCGAGCGGGCTCGGCTGCTCGCGCACGACGACCATCGGGTCCACGGCATCGCGAAGCACCGAGCGTTCCGACCAGTCCGCCGCCGCGGGCGCCACGAGCGCACCCGCGGCGAGCGCGGCTACCACGAGAGAGCCGGCGAGCAGACGCCGGCGCACGGCGGGCCAGATCGGGGTGCCGCGCCGTGCCACGCCACGAGCGGCGACGGCGCGCAGCGCCGCTGCCCGCTGCAGCCGGGATCGTCCGACCAGCCAGGCGAGGGATGCGATGAAGAGCACGGCCCCGAGGGTCAGCTCCCGAGGCGCCGGGATCGTGACCGGCCCCAGGATCAGGGCGGGGCTCGGCGCCGAGACGCCGAAGGCTGTGCCGAACACGCCCATCGCCGCGACCACGACGACCGCCGCCGCGGCGCGGCGGCCGGGGTGCAGGGCCAGGAGGGTCGCGACGAACGCGCCGAACAGGCTGACGACCAGCAGGGGCACGAGCACCGCCTGGTACTCACCGAGCGGCGGCGCGAGGGTGAGGATCTGCTTCCAGCCGACGACGACGCCGAGCACCGCGTCGCGCAGTCCGGCGAGGAACGCCGGAGCGGACCTCAGCCCGGAGGGCACGGCCAGGGGCACGGCGAGCACGAGGTAGCTGCTCACCACCGCGACGCCGCCGAGCACGGGGCCGAGGCGACGCGCGCGCACGAGCACGCCCAGCCCGATGCCGGCCAGGCCTCCCACCGCGGCCACGGCGATCGCCCGCGACGACTCGTACACGGGCCACGCGCCGGCCGCCGTCACGGCCACGCCGACGAGCACGTAGCCGAGACCCCACAGGGTCAGCGCTCGCGAGCGCGGCGGCCGACGGCGAGGCCGCGCGGCGGCATCCGTCCTGCTCATCGCAGCGCTCCCCTCGCCAGCATCTTCGGCAGGTCGCCCAGTGCGCCGAGAGTGAGCACAGAGAGCTCGCGCGCGTTGCGCAGCGTGGGCTCCGCACCCAGCTCGCTGCGCACGGCGACGGCCCCCACCGCGGCGGGCAGCCGCACGGCGGCATGCCGCAACCGGTCTGTCGGCATCCTCGATCCGGTGAGCAGGAAGGCGATCGAGAGATCGGGGTACGCCTGGGCGGTCAGGGCGGTGACGGCCTCGAGGCGCATCACGTCGTCGGCGAGGTCGACCGTCGAGGTGCCGTCGAGCAGCGTCCGGGGTGTGAGGGTCGAGAGCGTTCTGATCGACTGCGTCGTCGTGGCGCCGTGCTCGGAGACGATCCCGCTGACGGCGAACAGCACGTCGCGGCCCTCGAACACGCCCTGCAGCGCGAGAGACGCGGCGGCGCTGACGGTGTTCTCGAACTCGTCGTCGCCGTCGTACGAGTCGGCCGCGAGATCGAGCAGGACGGCGATGCGCGCGTGGCGCGACTCCTCGTACTGCCGCACCATCAGGCGGCCGGTCTTGGCGGTCGATTTCCAGTGCACGTGCCGCTGCGAGTCGCCGACCACGTACTCGCGCACGGCGTGGAACGAGAGGTCCGCGTCGACGAGCGTGCTGCTGGGTGTGCCCTCGAGGTCGCGGATGAGCCCGGCCGCGGTGCTGGGCATCGCGACGGTCACCGGATGCACGTGGATGCGCTGCACCTCGGGCCAGCTGAGCTCGCGGCGCAGCAGGCCAATCGGGTCTGCGCGGGTGATGGTCATCGGGCCGACGTCGATCACCCCGCGACGGTGCGCGGCGATCGTCAGCTCTTCGCGGTGCTGCGCACCGGGTCGCAGCAGGGGCACGTGCGCTTCGATCAGGCCGTCGCCGACGGGCACGTCGACGACGCCCGGCAGCGACAGGCGCGCGCCCTCGTTGCGCACGTCGAGAGTCGCCGCGATCTCGGATCCGGCCACCACGCGGTCCCGGTCGAGCACGAGCCCGATGCGGTGATCGTGCGCGCCGAGCACGAACGGGATGCAGAGCACGAGCAGGGCGAGCGAGACGGCGGCGACCGCCCACGCCTCCACCCAGCCGAATGCCCGTCCCGCGGCCACGCCGAGCACGAGCGCGACCACGACGAGCGCCCCGGCCGCGGTCACGGTCTCGTGCACCCACGCACCGACGGCGCGGCCCGCGCGGCCGAGGGCGCGCAGGGTCCTGCGAGCGCCGGACACCGCGCCGCGGACAGCACCGCGCTGCGTCGTCGTGGAGTATCGCGTGACGGTCGAGGTGCGGGTCGACGTGCTCGTGCGCGCCGCCGCCCTGGTGATCCGCGATTCGGTGCTGAAGCTCACGCAGTGCCGTTCTCGCGCGGGGGATCGACGTCGAGCAGGATCTGGCCGATGACCGCGATGGCGGTGACGCCGTCGAACTCCGCCTCGGGCTCGAGCACCAGGCGGTGGGCGAGGGCCACCACGGCGAGCTCGCGCACGTCATCAGGGGTGACGAACGTGCGTCCGTTCTTCGCGGCCCACGTCATCACGAGCCGGGACAGGGCGAGCGCGCCGCGCACGCTGACGCCCAGGCGCACCTCGGATGCCCGTCGGGTCGCGTCGACGATGCGCATGATGTAGTCGGAGATGAGCGGGTTCACGTACACGCCCCTGGCGATCTCGCCCATCGTGAGCAGCGTGTCGGTGCCGACGAGCGGTGCGAGCTTCTTCTGCGGCTCGGGTGCCGCCTGCAGGATCCGCATGGTGGCCGCGTCGTCGGGGTAGCCGATCGAGGTCTTGATCATGAAGCGGTCGAGCTGCGCCTCGGGCAGCCGGTACGTGCCGCCCTGCTCGATCGGGTTCTGCGTGGCCAGCACGAGGAACGGCGAGCCGACCTCACGGCTGACGCCGTCGACCGTGACCGTGCCCTCCTCCATCACCTCGAGCAGGGCGGACTGCGTCTTCGGGCTCGCCCGGTTGATCTCGTCGGCGAGCACGATGTTGGCGAACACCGGACCGGCGTGGAACTCGAACTCGCCCGCTTTCTGGTCGTACACCGTGATGCCGGTCACATCACCCGGCAGGAGGTCGGGTGTGAACTGGATCCGGGTGCTCGTGCCCGTGATCGTCTGTCCGATCGAGCGCGCGAGCGCGGTCTTCCCCGTGCCCGGGAAGTCCTCCAGCAGCACATGCCCTCCGGTCACCGCCGTCGCGAGCACGAGCTCGATCACGTGCCGCTTGCCGAGGATCGCCTGCTCGACGTTCTCGGAGAGGAGCGAGAACGTCTCGGCGAACCAGGAGGCCTGTTCGGGGGCGATGGTCATGGAGCATCCTCTCGAAGGGGGCGGGCGACGGGGGCACCGCGGAAGGTCACGGGCATGCGGTCATCCGCTGGGTGATCGCAGACAGGGTCCCGTACGCGCCGTTCCACGACAGCGTGACGTCGTACGAGCCCGGCGCGTCGGCCGCCTCGGCCGCCGCCACCCGGTACGAGCCCCGCGCTGCAGCGGAGACGCTGACGGCGTCGGACGGGTCGGTGGGTGACAGGCACGCCGCGAAGTCGACCTGGACGATGGTCGGCGCCGTGGTGGCGGTGACCTTCACCGGGTCGGAGCACCGTTCAGTCTCGGTCGCGTGACAGGCGCGGGCGCGCACCTGGCCGGGCGACGCGTCGGGGCTCAGCGTGAACTCGTCACGCCACGACCCGTACATCTGATACTGGGCGACGAATCCCGGTTCGACGTCGATCGCGGGTGCCGAGGCGAGCGGGTACGAGTACCGATCACCCTGACGGGTCGGTGTCTCGGCGACCCGGTAGGTCGTGTCGCCGCCCGGGCCGTCGACGAAGGTGAAGGTGAACACGCGCGCGGTGGTCGACTCCGCGACGCCGTAGCCGTTCGACACGCAGGCCTTCACGCTGTACGCCTGGTACGCCTCGAGCCCCTGCAGCGAGGGCGACGACGAGGTGACCTCCGCTCCGGAGACCCGCAGACCACCGGAATCGTCGGCGCTGCACGTCGCCCCGCCCGATCGCCACGCCAGGTAGACGACCTCGAGCGGCTCGTCGCTGCCGTTGCCCTGCGGCGAGATGCCCGACACGTTCACCGCGGTGTTCGAGACGGCGGTGGCCTGGGTCTGAGCGGGGTCGAAGTACGGTGCGCCGGCGACCGTGACGGAGACAGGGTAGGCGGCCCCCTCGTTGCCGCCGCCGGTCGGCGGCTGGAACTGGCTGACCGGCACGAGCGTGATGGTCTGCGCTCCCGGAGCCAGCGTGAGCTCGGCGGTGGTGGTGGCTCCGGTGCGCGGGATCACGTCACCGGTCTCCGCCACACGGAACGCGCGGGCGTCGCTCGCGGCGGTGATGGCCAGCGAGACCACCCCTCTGCCCCGATCGTTGCCTCCCTGCCGGTACACGGGTGTCGCGGTGGCCTTCGAGATCACCGGCGCCTCGTACGCCCAGCTGGTGTGCGCCGAGGTCGCGGCCGATGTTCCCACGGCGTTCACGGCGGCGGCGGTGAAGGAGTGCGGCACACCGTTCACCAGACCGTTCACCGTGCAGCGGACGGTGCTGCCCGCCGGCCGGCAGGCAGCACCCGCCGGTGAGCCGTCGCGCAGGATCGTCACGCCGGTCAGTGCCGGATGCGCCCGCGCGGCCTGGCCGAGCGAGACCTCCAGCTCGACGCTGGATCGGCCGAAGCCGATCGTCGTGAGGCTGGCCGGCGGCTGGGGGAAGCCCTGCAGATCGAGCGTCAGAGTGCCTCCGCCGGTACGGCCCTGAGCATCCGCGACCGTGAACGGCACCGTGCACTGGCCGCCGGGAGCCTGTCCGCCGGACGGCCAGCTGACGGCGATGGCTCGCTCGTTCACCGCAGCGAGAGCGGCGACGTCGCAGCGCGCCCCGGCGCCCAGCGACACCAGCTGCAGCCCGGCGCCGGGCTTGCCGGCGAACGGATCGTACTCGCCGGCGACGTCGACGACGTCGATCGAGCATCCGCCGCTCGTGACCACGCACTGACGGGTCAGGGTCGCCCCGCGCGGTGCGTCCGGCGGTGCGGCGCCGACGACGAGACGCAGCACGGCCGTCGGCTCACCGTCGGACGGAACCGTCACGGCGACCTGCTCGACGGCGCCGGATCGGGCGTCCGCCCGCGCCTCCACGCTCAGCGTCGCGCCCTTCTGGGTGACGATGAACGACGATCCCGAGTACGCGATGCGGTACTGCAGCGACGACCGGTCGCCCTCGCGTCCGCCCTCCCAGGAGGCCATGCCGGCGTACAGGTCGATGTCGGTCGTCGCGCCGGGGGCGACGGTGTGCGCGATCGACGACAGCACGAGCTGCGGCGCCGACGGCCGGATGCCCACCGGCACGTCGACGTACGACCAGGTGCGCTGTCCGTCCAGACGCACGGGCACGAGGCAGGTGTCCGACCACGGGGCCTCGCGGCCGGCCGTGTACACGGCTGTGGTGCCCGAGCCTGCGGTGCAGGTGGCGGCACCGCGCTGTGCGAGGAACGGCCCCTCGCCGAGCTGCACCCCGTCGGATGCCGGCAGATCGAGCATCTCGCGCACATCGAAGGTCGTCGACGCATCCTCGTCGACCGTCACCGGCTTCACACCCTGCTTCAGCTGCACCCGCATGTCGTCGAAGGCGGGGATGTGCAGGAATCCGTATCCGACGACGTCACGCCCCGCGGGGGACGTGCCGGTGACCTGGAACGGCACGAGAGCGCCGTCTTCGGGGACCGGTCCGATGATGCGGCTGCCCTTCACGGTGTATCCGCCGGTGTCGCCCCACAGGCTCAGCGTCAGCGATCGCACATCGCCCGACGCCCACTGCACACGCTCGCCGAGCACGTCGATGCCGCCCGACGCCAGCTCGGCCCGATCGCGCGCGGTGAGCACCGTGTCGGACACCACCGGCTGGTCGACGACCGCGCCGTCGGAGACCGAGACGACGATCAGTCCCTGCGCGGTGCTCGCCGTCCGGCTCGAGCGCACCGTGTAGAAGTACGAGTTCGTGCCCGCCACATCGCCCGCACGCAGCACGATCCGTCCGTCCTCGAGCGACGTGTCCGGGTCGACGAGCGCGTCGAGCCGCGCATACAGCGGGTTGCCCGGCACGGCAGGGGCGTTGGGCACGAGGTCGACGATCTCGAGCTCTCCCTGCGCGGGATCGGAGTCGTTCGCCGCCGGGTGGATCACCACCGGCGTCGCGGAGCCGGTCTCGACGCGCACGTAATCGCTGTACGCGACGGGTGCGGCGTCGCTCACCCTCGCGTCGAGCACGCCGATGCGGATCCGGGCCGAGGCCGTCTCGCCCTGCGAGTCGCGAACCGAGTACCGGAACGTCACCTGACCGCCCTCCACCCCGCCGGCGGGGGCGCGGTAGACGATCGCATCACCGGCGGCGGAGATCGTGGCCGTCCCGCGCCCGCGATCCGGCTGCTCCACCGCGGCGAGGGTCACGCGGTCGCCGTCGGGATCCACGCCGTCCGTCGGCACGGTGAGCGAGACGGTCTGCCCGCTCAGCACGCGTCCGGTGAGCGCCTTCGGGCTCGGTGCGCGGTTGGTGCCGGAGGGGACGACGGTGACCGTCACCGCTCCGCTGTCGAACAGCTCGGGGCTGCGCTCGAGCGACACGGCGTAGGTCAGCCGGTACGTGCCGGGCGTGGCCGGTGCGAGATAGCGCAGGGCGCCGCCGTCTGCGAAGACCAGTTCGCCGTCCTGGCCGGACCCGCCCACATCGGAGCGCACGATCAGCGGCTCTCCGCGCGGCGCCACGTCGTTGCCGGTGACGTCGATCCTGGTGAGGGCGCCTGCGCGCACGGTGACCGCATCGGGGAACACGATCGGTCGTGTGACGGTCGACGGCGGGGTGAGGAACACCGTCACCGTGCCCTCGACCGCCGCCCCCGACCCGTCGGCCACCGTCACCGTGGCCCTGCCGATGACGCCCGGCTCTCCGTCGGAGGTGGTGCCGCTGACGCGGAGCCGCTCGTTGCCGACGACGTTCGCCGTCAGCTGCGGGGTCGAGCTCATCGCGCCGGCGAGGATCAGCACGCGTCCGCTCGTGTTCCGCACGGCACGCAGCACATCGACCGTTGTGTCCTCCCCCGCGCGGACGAACGCGGTCAACGGCGCCATCGTCAGCGGGGCGGCACCGTCGACAGCGGTGATCCGGATGACCGCGGACTGCTCGGCCTGGGTCATCGTGTCCTGCGCGGTGTAGGTGACGACGTACTCGCCGGCCTCCGGCACCGTCACCTCGACCACGCCGGATGCCGTGTTCGGCACCACCGTCATCCCCTCGGCGGTCGCGGCGGTCTGCACCGCGTCGACGAGTCGGTACGATCCGGATCCGCCGGTGAGATGATCGCCGATGCGCACGCTCTGCGGCTCGCCGATGCGCGCCGTGATCGCCACCGGCGCGGCCCGCATCGCCGGGCTGCCGTTCACGCGCACCTCGAGCGTCTTCTCGGTGGCCGCTCCGCGGGCGTCGGCCACGATGACCGTCACGGGGATCACGGCATCCGCCGCGTTGGGATCGGTGTGGCGGATCGCGACGCGCCCATCCGCGGTCGGCACGACCATGACCGGCGCCGCGCTGTCGACCTCGTTCGCGTCGCTGAGCACCAGGGGGTCGCCCTCGGGGTCGACCCATCCGGCCAGCACCGGCACGATCGTGCTGCCGCCGGGCAGCAGCTCGGGAGACGGCCAGTCCTGCCGGCACGCGTCGACACCGCACCAGACCGGCGCCGAATTCGCGTCGTCTGCGACCACGGTGAGCGTCACGGTGGCCGGCTGCGAGACGGATGCACCGTCGGTCACCGTGTAGCTGAACGTGGACTGGCCCGACGTCGCCCGCACGTCGACAGCCAGCGACTGCGCGTTGCCCACCAGCGACAGCTGCCCGAAGGCGGGATCGGTCAATCCGCCCTCGACGGACGACGCGTCGATCGTGAGCACGTCCTTGCGGTTCGGATCGTGGTCGTTGAGCAGCACGGGCAGCACGACCTGCTCACCAGCCCTGACACCGAAGGCGTCGTCCACGGCGATCGGAGGCAGCTGCTCGGCGACGTCCTCGACGACGACCCGGCCTTCCTGCTCCTTCGTCTCGTCGTCGACATCCCACTGCTCCAGCGGCACCGGGCGCCCGTCCGGGGCCGTCCAGATGAGCCCGGTCGCGAGTTCGGTGAGCACCGCCCGGTCGCCGTTGGCGCGGAAGACGGGCTGGATGTCGACCGAGTCGAGCACCTCGTCCGGCACGGTCAGCGCGGTGACGTCGCCGTCGGATGACCACAGCGTCGCCGAACCGGTGTCCACCCATCCCGCGTATCGCGCCGAGCCGACCACGACGGGCGCGGCGGGCACCCCGGCGGCGTCGGCGATGCGCTCGGCCTCGCCGCTGCGCAGCGCCACCGACACGAGCCCGTCCGAGTCCGCGATCAGCACGTCGTCCCCGCGGGCCGCGCCGCCCTGCAGAACGGCGTCGTCGGCGACATCGAGATCGACGGCGTCGTCGCGGCCGGCGACCCAGAGCCTGCCCTCACCGCGCTGCAACAGCGCCCAGCGCTCGCCGATGACGGTCAGGGCCAGGTCGGCATCACCGTCCGGAGCCGCGTCGAGCGTCGAGCCGTCGCCGACGAAACGGTGCTCCTCCACGTCGAAGAGGCGCACGGCGCCCTCGTCGGACGAGTACAGCGCGAGCAGCCCTGCGGGCGAGAGGCCGATCGCGTCGGCGACATACGTCGGGCGCTCCTCACCCTCCTCGACCTCCGCCTCCGCGAACGGGTCGACGAGGGCCGTGGCAGCTCCGGGCTCGAGGGACGACACCGCCACCTGCCCGGTGTCAGTGCGGTAGGCGACGAAGGATCCGGCTGACACGATCTGACGCGTGCCGGCCGGCGTGGGGACGGATGCCGGGGGAGCGCCGTCCTCTGCGGCATCCGCGAGCAGATCCGTGGGACTCGCCGGGTCGATGTCCCAGCGCTGCCGGCTGCCCTGGCTGAACAGCACGGCCGACTGCCCGTCCTGCCACACCGCCTCGGGTGAGTCCGCCGACCGGACGGTGTCGATCTCGGCGAGCTCGGTGTTGACCCGCGCGTACTGGCCCGCTTCGCGCAGCACCCACACCGACGACTCGAGTCGGGGCACCTCCTGCGCCGGGTAGCCCTGCGCGGTGACGGCGAGCACGATGACGACCAGAACGGCGACAGCACCGGCGATGCCCGAGATGAGGCGCCTCCGGGAGTGGGCGGGCGCGGGCGCCTGGCCCTCCTTGCCGAGTGCCATCAGATGACACCGGTCAGGTTGAGGACCACGACGCCGATCGCGGTGATCGCGGCTGCGCCGACCAGCGCGCCGATGACCCCGGCCGCCCACGGCGAGCGCGCACGGGACGGTGCCGGAAGGTCGTCGCGGTCACGGAGGCTCGTGCGCTGCTTCTCTGCGCGAGCGGCCCGACGGGAATCCGGAGCGACGGTGGTGATCACGGGGCCGCGGTGACCGGCATCCGCGAAGCTGACGGGGGCCGCGGCAGCCCACTCCGCCGATGCCGCCTCGAAAGCCGTCGGGGCGATGCCGAGCTCGTACTGGGCCCAGCGCAGGCGGTCGGCGAACGCCGCCATCGACGGGAAGCGCTGCGCCGGGTCGCGGTGCATGGCCGTCGCGAGCAGCTGATCGATGATCGGCGGCATGCCCGCGACGGGGATCGGCGTGTAGCGCGCGCGGATGATGCGCTGGCGCAGCTGATCGCGGGAGTTCGCGTCCCGGTCGGGGCGCTCGAACGGGCTACGCCCCGCGAGCAGGGTGTACAGGGTCGCTGCGAGGCTCCACACCTCGCTGGGCACCGACCCGGTCACGCGCTCCTGCAGCACCTCGGGCGAACTCCACGGCACCGACATCGCGAAGACGTCGCTCTCACCGGCATCCACCACCGCCGCCGCGATGCCGAAGTCGGCCAGCACCGGGGAGCCGAGCGAGTTGATCAGCACGTTCGACGGCTTGATGTCGCGATGCAGCAGTCCGGCGCGGTGCACGGTCTCGAGCGCGCCCGCGATGCGCACCCCGGTGTCGAGCACCTCTGCGAGCGGCAGAGGCGCCTTCCGGTAGCGGGCGCTCATCGTGTCGGGGCAGTACTCCATCGCGAAGTACGGCCGGCCGTCGGCCGAGATCGACGCCTGGTAGATCGTGACGATCGACGGGTGCGCGCTGAGCCGCGCCGAGATGTCGGCTTCGGCGTTGAATGCACGCAGCACGTCGGGGTTCACGGCGTCGGCCAGCAGCACCTTCACCGCGGCGACGCGACGGGGCATGTCCTGCTCGTAGAGGAAGACATCGGCGAACCCGCCCGAACCCAGCGGTCGCACGTAGCTGTAGCCGGCCAGCGTGGGAGGCGGCGACGTCATGCGCTTCGCCACGAGTCCTCCTCACGATGTCCCGGGGCGACTGAACACACGGGGCGCGTCGTCTGCGCGCGCGGGAAGTTCCCCCTGACGAGGAGTATATCGGCCGGGCGCAGCCCCGCTGCGTCTCGCGCCCGGCCTACGGCGGGGGCTGCGTCCGGGCCATGATCACGCCGCCCGCCAGCATCCCGCCACATGATCGTCGACCATGCCCGCCGACTGCATGAGGGCGTACATCGTCGTCGGTCCCACGAAGCGGAAGCCGCGTGCGCGCAGCGCCGTGCTGAGCGCCGTCGACTCCGCGGTCACCGCGGGCACCTCCCCGAGGTCGCGGGGTCGGGGGCCGGATGCCTGTGGCGCGAACGACCACATCAGGGCATCCAGCTCACCCTCGGCCATGTCGCGCACGAGGGCGGCGTTCGTGATCGTGGCCTCGATCTTCGCCCGGTTGCGGATGATCCCGGCATCCGTCATCAGCCGTTCGACGTCGTCGGCGCCGAACGCCGCCACCTGCGCGGGGTCGAACCCGGCGAACACCTCGCGGAAGCGCGGGCGCTTGCGCAGGATCGTGATCCAGCTGAGCCCCGCCTGGAAGCCCTCCAGCGCCATCTTCTCGAACAGCGCGCGGTCGCCGTGCAGCGGGCGGCCCCACTCCTCGTCATGGTAGCGGCGGTACTCGGCGTCGTCACCGACCCACGCGCAGCGGTCGCGGCCGTCGGCCGCGGTGAGCAGGGATGCCATGGCGCCACGATACCGGCGGGGTCGGACACCCTGTGTCGGCGCCCCTGCGCGGTGTCCGTGCGCGTGCCCGCGCCCGTGCTGCGGCGAGGCCCCGCGCTGCGCCGAGGCCCCGTCGCCGTCGCGTGACGGAGAGGGGGCCTCGACAGCGGAGGAGGGCGCCGACGCTCAGCGTGTGCGCTGCTTGAGCGCCTTCTCCGACACGGGCGCCTCGCCGGACGCCTCGAGCGCGGCGTAGTACGCACGGGCCTCGTCCTGGCGCTGCTGCTCGACGCCGCTCGCGATCGGGGCGCGCACGTGCTCGGGCTCGTAACCGAAGGCCTGCACGAGCTCGAGGGCGTGCGGACGCAGGCGCGCGCAGAGGCGGTCGATGTAGCTCGACACCGCGGCGGCGCGCTGCGTCGACAAGCGGCCGTTGATCATGTGCCAGGCGAGGTGCTTCTCGATCAGCGACAGGCCGAACAGGTCGCGCAGCCAGGTGAGCACCTGCCGGGTGCCGGCGTCGTCGATCCTGCGGATGGCGTCGGTGAACGCCTCCCACTGCAGCAGCTCGCCGTGGGCACGGGCGGCCTCGATCAGCTCGGCCTGGTTCTCGTTGAACAGCTTCTCGCCGAGCACTTTGTCCTTGCCCGCGGCGCGAAGGCGTCCGGCGATGTCGGCGACCATCTGCTGCACGCGCTCGGTGAGCAGCTCGTGCTGCTGCTCTTCGCGCAGGCCGAGCTCGACCGAGCGGGCGACCTGGCCGAAGTCGGCGACGGCCTGGCCGAGGGCGCGCAGCCCCGCACCGTGGAACACCTTGCCGGCCGTCTGACCGACGGCGTAGCGGGCGAGCTTCCTGGCATCCGCGCCCTTGAACTGCTTCGCGAAGTCGGTGAGCAGACGCTTGCCGACCAGCTGCAGCAGGATGTTGTTGTCGCCCTCGAAGGTGACGTAGATGTCGAGGTCGGCGCGCAGGCCGACCAGACGGTTCTCGAACATGAACCCGGCGCCGCCGCAGGCCTCGCGTGCCTCCTGCAGGGAGTCGAGCGCGTGCCAGGTCGACAGCGGCTTGAGCGCGGCGGCCAGGGTCTCGAGGTCTTCGCGGTCTTCGGGGGTGTCGGTGCGGCCCGAGAAGACGCCGTCGAACTTCTGCAGGAACTCGTCGTGCGCGAAGATCTGCGCGTATGTGGTGGCGAGGCGCGGCAGCAGCCGGCGCTGGTGCTTGCCGTAGTCGAGCAGCACGGTCTCGGAGCCGTCAGCGCCGTCGAACTGGCGGCGCTGGGTCGCGTAGGTGATCGCGATGTGCAGGCCGAGGGCGGATGCCCACGACGCTGCGCCGTCGAGCGAGACGCGTCCCTGCACCAGCGTGCCGAGCATGGTGAAGAAGCGGCGGCCTGGGCTGCTGATCTCGCTCGAGTAGGTGCCGTCCGCGGCGACGTCGCCGTAGCGGTTGAGCAGGTTGGTGCGCGGGATGCGCACGTGGTCGAAGCTGAGGCGTCCGTTGTCGATGCCGTTCAGCCCGCCCTTGAGACCGTCGTCCTCCCGGCCGATGCCGGGCAGGTCGACGCCGTCGTCTCCGCGCAGCGGCACGTAGAAGCAGTGCACGCCGTGGTTCACGCCGTTCGTGATCAGCTGCGCGAACACCGTCGCCGCAACACCGTGCAGCGCCGCGTTGCCGAGGTACTCCTTGGTCGCCGCACGGAACGGCGTGTTGATCACGAACTCCTCGGTCTCGGGGTCGTACGTGGCGGTGGTGCCCACCGCGGCGACGTCGGAGCCGTGACCGATCTCGGTCATCGCGAAGGCGCCGGGGATCGACAGGTCCATCACCCCGGGCAGCCACTTCTCGTGGTGCTGCTCGGTGCCGAGCTGCAGGATCGCCGAGCCGAACAGTCCCCACTGCACGCCCGACTTGATCTGCAGGCTCGGGTCGGCCGCGACGAGCTCTTCGAATCCGGCGATGTTGGCGCCGTTGTTCTCTTCGCCGCCGAAGCGCTTCGGAAAGGCGCGGTGCACGGCACGGTTCTCGACGAGCAGGTGCAGCTGCGAGAGCACGCGCTCGCGGTGTGCGTCTTTCGCGAGGCTGTCGTCGCGCCAGAAGGCCGGGTCCTTGATCATCTCGCGGGCCTCGCGGCGGGTCTCGGCCCAGGTGCCGAGAAGAAGCTCGTTCACTCGATCGACGTCGATCGTGTGGGGCGCCGGCGCCGCGGTGGGGGCGTCAGCGGCAGGGGTGGGACGGATGGCTGCGTCGACCATGGCGGTTCCTCTCAGAAAGGAGCAGGTGTCCTTCAACCGTAGGAGTCCGACAACGAGAGGCGAAGTCGACTGTGGTGGATGCACAAGGGCATCCGGCGCCGACCGCGCCTCCCGTTGTCACCTGGCGACAGTCGGCGACCGTCTCCGGGGATCACCAGGCGGTCGTGATGGTGCCGTTGCCCTCGATGACCTCGCGCACCGCGTCGCTCGTGAACGCCTTCGCGAGGGCCTTGGTCGCGTCGGAGTCGGCGTCCTTCTGCTGCACGACGAGGTTCAGCGCGAACCGGTCGTCGAGCTCGGTGATCAGGCCGTCGTCGTCGGGGTTGAGGCCGAGCGCCTTGATGTGCGAGGGCCACTGGAAAACCAGGTCGGCCTCTTCGTACGCGGCGTTCAGCGACGAGATGGGCACCTGCACGAACTCGAGGTTCTTCGGGTTCTCGGTGATGTCCTTCACGGTCGCCGCGTACGGGTCGACCGCCGGGTCGAGGGTGATGACGTCGTTCGCGGCGAGCAGCTTCAGCGCTCGGCCGGTGTTGGACGGGTCGTCGGGGATGGCGACGGTGCCGCCCTCGGGCAGGTCTGCGATGTCGTCGAGCGTCTTGGAGTAGAACGCGATGACGAAGTTGTACACCGGCTGCACGCCGACCAGGCTCGCGTCGTTGCCCTCGTTGAACGTCTGCATGTAAGGGATGTGCTGCGAGAAGTTCGCGTACACGTCGCCGCTGTTCAGGATCGTGTTCGCGGTGATGTAGTCCGCGACCTCCACGAGCTCGACCTCGTAGCCGTCCTCGATGGCCTCTCCTGCGGCCTTCACGACGTCGGTCATCGGCGCCTGCACGGCGGCCACCTTGAGCACGGTGGGCTCTCCGGCACCGGCATCCGGCTTCTCGTCCGCCGCAGGCGCACAGGCGGTGACGAGGAGCGCGAGACCGAGACCGGCTGCGGCGAACGCGAGGCGTGACTTCTTCATGGGTGTCTTCCGTTTCGATGGGGGTTCGGTGTGAGGCTCAGCGGTGGTCCAGCCGCACCGAGGTGCGGTGACCGATGGCCTGGATGGCGAGCACGCAGACGATGATGATGACGATCGTGAGGTACATGAGGTTGTCGTTGTAGACCTGGTAGCCGTAGCGCATGGCGAAGTCGCCGATGCCGCCGCCGCCCACCACGCCCAGCACGGTGGAGTACGACAGCAGGCTGATCGCCGCCGAGGTCAGGGCGTAGACGAGGCCCGAGCGCGCCTCGGGAAGCAGCATCCGGAACACCGCCTGCGGCACCGTCGCGCCCGAGGCGACGGCGACCTTCGAGATGCCGGCGGGGATCTCACGGAGGATCTGCTCGGTGAGGCGGGCGTAGATCGCGACGGCGACGAAGCAGAGCGGGAGGGTCGCCGCCTGGGTGCCGAAGCTCGTGCCGATGACGGCTCTGGTGAACGGGATGAGGAACACCACGAGCAGCAGGAACGGGAACGAGCGGACGATGTTGATGTACAGGTTGGCGATGGTGTTGACGGCGCGATTCTCGGCGATGCCGCCGCGTTCGGTGAGGTACACCACGGTGCCCAGCGGCAGGCCGACGAGCACGGCGGCGAGCAGTGAGACGAGCACCATGTATCCGGTCTCGGCCATCGACTCGGCGATGTCGGCGCCGTATTCGGCGAGCAGGTCGGTGAGCCACGTCATGCCGTCAGCTCCCGCTTGACCTGTTCGTAGTAGCTCGGCAGCGATCGGGGGCCTGCGGCGTCGATCCCGAAGAGCTCGCGCAGGCGGCCCTTCTCGAGCAGCGCCGCGCGGTCGCAGATCGCCTTGACGACGTCGAGGTCGTGCGTGATGACCACGATGGTGGCGCCGAGCTGGTCGCGGGCGTCGGCGAGCACCCGCAGCACGTCGGCGGTGGTCGAGGCGTCGAGCGAGGAGGTGGGCTCGTCGCACAGCAGCAGCGGCGGCTTCGAGACGAGGGCGCGGGCGAGGCCCACCCGCTGCCGCTCGCCGCCGGAGAGCTGGGCCGGGAAGTGGTCGGCGCGGTGCGACAGGCCGACGAACGAGAGGATCTCGTCGACGGCATCCCGCTGCTGCGCCGCCGTCATGCTCTTCTCGCCGCGCGTGCCGCTGCGCGTGCCGTTGCGCTGCGCCAGACGCAGCGGCAGGCGCACGTTGTCGCGCACGGTGCTGTTGCTGAGCAGGTGGACTCCCTGGAAGACGACGCCGATGTCGCGGCGCAGGGCGCGCAGGGCGGCTCGGTCGAGGCGGGAGACCCGGGCGCCGTGGACGAGCACGTCGCCTTCGGTCGGGCCGGTGAGGCCGTTGATCAGCTCGAGCAGGGTCGACTTGCCGGCGCCGCTCTCGCCGATCACGCCGAAGATCTCGCCCGTCCGGATGCTGAGCGTCACGTCGTCGAGCGCCGGACGTTCATCGGCGTCGGGTCGGAAGCGTTTGCTGACGTGGCGGAACTCCACGATCGCAGGCAGGTCGGTGGCCATCGCGTCTTTCGAGTGGGGTGGCGGGCCGGCTGTCGGGCCCGAGCAGGCCGAGCGGCCTTTTCTGTACGTGATCCAAATTATAGTTGCCCTATGATCCTCAGGTACCGGACGGAAGCGATCAACGGCGACGGCGGGACGGGCACGGCTCGCGTGACAGGCGGCATGGAGGTGCCGGTGGCGTCGCCGCTGACTTCGGATCCCGATCCGGATGCTTCGAACCCGGAGCAGCTGCTGGCGCTGGCGTGGTCGACGTGCCTGAACGCGACGGCGCAGGCGTTGGTGAAGCGCGAGCGCCGCACGGCGGTGCGGATCGAGGTCGAGCTGCACGACGCCTCCGATGGCCCCGGGTATGAGTTCCACGTCGACACGTATCTGTCGGCGGAGGGGCTGACCCTGGACGAGACGGCGGATCTGCTGGCTCGTGCGCACGCGCGCTGTCCGGTGTCGAAGCTGCTGCGGGGTGCGACGACGGTGCAGGTGCACGCGGAGCAGTTCGCCGGCTGAGGATCGGCGGGCCGGATCGGGTGCGCCCCGGTGTGCCCCGGTTCGGTTGGCAGGTCGAGTTGCGAGGCGCGTGAGGCGTCCGGGGATGCGCGAGGCGGGTGCACCGGCGCGTTGCGTCGGCCAGGAGGAGCGCGGCGTCCGCGCGGGTTCACGCGGCCAAGTGAGTGCGGGTGCGAAGCGCCGGGGTGGCGGACTCAGTGCGCCGCGATCACCTCGAGCACGGCGGCGCCGTACGCATCCCGCTTCTTCTCCCCGATCCCGCTGATGCCGCCGAGGCCGGTCACGGTCGTCGGGCGCTGCTCGGCCAGCGCCCGCAGCGTCGCATCGCCGAACACGATGTACGCGGGCACGCCCTGCTCGCGAGCGGTCGCCGCCCGCCAGGCGCGCAGCGCCTCGAAGAGGTCGCGGTCGCCGGCATCCAGCGAGGCGGATGCCGGGGCCTTGCGCGCACGGGCAGAACCGCCGACACGTCCGATGGTGTCCTTGCGCAGCGGCACGGGGGTCTCGCCGCGCAGCACACCGGCCGCGGCATCCCCCGGCGCGAGCGTGCCGTACTCGCCCTGCGCGACGAGGATGCCCCTCGCCAGCAGCTGCCGCACGACGCTGCGCCAGTCCTGGTCGGTCAGGTCGGCTCCGATCCCGTACGTCGCCATCTGCTCGTGGCGCATCTTGCGGATGCGGTCGTTCGACGCGCCCCGCAGGATGTCGATCAGATGCCCGGCGCCGAACGCCTGGTTGCGCTCGCGCTTCAGGCGCACGATCGTCGACAGCAGCTTCTGCGCGGGAACGAGCCCGTCGAAGGTGTCGGGCGTCTCGAGGCAGGTGTCGCAGTTGCCGCATGCCTCGCTGTCCTGACCGAAGTACCGCAGCAGGTTCTGCCGTCGGCACGCGACCGTCTCGCACAGCGCGAGCATGGCGTCGAGGTGCTGCCCCATCCGCATCTTGAACGTGCGATCGCCGGGACTCTGGTCGATGAGCCGGCGCTGCTGCACGACGTCACCCAGCCCGTACGCCATCCATGCGACCGACGGCTCGCCATCGCGTCCGGCTCGGCCGGTCTCCTGGTAGTACCCCTCGACGGACTTCGGCAGGTCGATGTGCGCGACGAAGCGCACGTCGGGCTTGTCGATCCCCATGCCGAAGGCGATCGTGGCGACCATGACCACACCGTCTTCCCGCAGGAACCGGGCCTGGTTCGCCGCGCGCACCTCGGCGGGAAGGCCGGCGTGGTACGGCAGCGCGTCGAATCCCTTGGATGCCAGATGCTCGGCCGTCTGCTCGACCGACTTGCGGCTGAGGGCGTAGACGATGCCCGCGGCGCCCTCGGGCTGAGACCGGATGAACTCGACGAGCTGCCGCCGCACCTCGACCTTCGGCACGATGCGGTACTGGATGTTCGGGCGATCGAAGCTCGCGACGAAGTGCTCGGCGCGCCCCAGCCCGAGGCGCTCGGTGAGCTCCTGATGCGTCGCGCGGGTCGCCGTGGCGGTGAGAGCCATGCGCGGCACTCCGGGGAACCGCTCGGCGAGGTCGCCGAGCGCGAGGTAGTCGGGCCGGAAGTCATGACCCCACTGCGACACGCAGTGCGCCTCGTCGATGGCGATCACGCTGAGCGTCCCGCGCTGCAGCAGCTGCGTGGTCTGCGCCGATGACAGCCGCTCGGGGGCGACGTAGATCAGGTCGAGCTCGCCGGCGATGTACGCGCGCTCCACCTCACGGCGCTCGTCGGGCGCCTGGGTCGAGTTGAGGTACGCCGCACGTACGCCGTTCGCGCGGAGCGCGTCGACCTGGTCGTGCATCAGCGCGATGAGCGGGCTGATCACCAGCCCCGTGCCCTCGCGCACGAGCGCCGGCACCTGGTAGGTGATCGACTTCCCGCCGCCGGTGGGCATGAGCACGACGGCATCGCCTCCGCCGACGACGTGCTCGACGATCGCAGCCTGATCGCCCCGGAACGCGTCGTACCCGAAGACGGTGCGCAGTGCCTCGATCGCCGTGGGGTACTTCGACGGCGCCGCTCCGGATGCCTGGATTCGTCCGGCTGTCGCAGCCGGCGTCATCGGTCCCTGACCCCAGTCGAGCGGAGGCTCCCAGCCGTCGGCAGGTGGGACCCAGTCGAGCTCGTCGGGCGGCAGGTCGTCGTACGGTTCGTCGGGGTACGGCACGTCCTCGTACGGGTCAGGGGAAGACGGCGGCATCCCTCCAGCGTAGCCACCGGCGCCGACACCGTGGCCGGGCGTCCACAGCCGCGCGCGGACCGCGACACCTCGGGGGCCGACACGCCAGATGTCGGACGTACTCGCGGGGAGCGTCCGACATCTGGAGTGTCGGCCCCCGGTCTGTGCGCCCCCGGTGCCCGGCCCGGGCCCTGGCCCGCACACCGATACGCAACCCACCGCGTACTCTGAGGGCGGGGCGCACGAACGAGATCTGGGGCGACGAAGGAGAACCGATGCCCGTGAAGACCTCCGGTCGCGTCCGCACCGGCGCCGGCATCGTGATCCTCGCTGCGCTGCTCGCGACCCTGCCGCTCCCGGAGCGGCGCCGGCGGCCGCTGAAACCCCGGTCACGGGCATCCGAACGCCGACCGCCGTACCCGACCGCCCTGCGCCACCTCGACGTATCGCTCTCGGCGACACCGAGGTGCAGTTCGCCTGGCCGGCGATCGCCGGGGCAACGGGCTACCGCATCCGCCTCACGTCGGGCGGTCAGGTGCTGCGTGTGCAGGACTGGTCGGCGACCAACGTGTTCATCGACGGGCTGACTCCCGAGACGACCTACGACTTCAGCGTCGCCGCCGTGAACTCGTCGGGAACAGGCGCGTACTCCGCACCGGTGCGTTTCACGACCCCGTTCGACTTCGTCGAACGGCAGTTCGGCCTGGATCGTTTCGCGACAGCCGCTCGCGTCTCATCGCGCGCCTATCAGGCGCAGGGTGCCGCTTCGGCCTTCATCACCGACGGCACCACCTTCCCCGACGCCCTCTCCGCTGCAGCGGCTGCCGGTCGCGCGGGGGCGCCGGTGCTGCTCACCCGACCGACGTCGCTGCGCGAGCCCACCCGTCAGGAGCTGACGCGCCTGGGCGCGGACCGACCCTTCATCGCCGGTGGAGAGGGGGCGGTGAACGGCGATGTGCAGCGCCGTATCGCCGAGATCACGACCGGCGGTGTCATCCGTCTCGCAGGGCCCGATCGTTATGCGACCGCGGCCGCGGTGTCGACACTGTGGGGTTCCGCGGCGACTGTGTACCTCGCGAGCGGACTCGACTTCCCCGACGCCCTCGCCGGAGCCGCCGCCGCCGGGTCGAAGGACTCCCCCGTGCTGCTCACACGTGGCGATTCCCTCCCCGACGAGACGGCGAGCGCCCTCGCGCGGCTGCGCCCGGCGAAGATCGTCGTGCTCGGCGGCACGGGTGTGATCAGCGATGCGGTCGTCGAATCCGCCGTCGCGGCGACGGGGGTCAGCACCGCCACGCAGCGCCTGGGCGGCATCAACCGGTACATGACCGCGATCGCCGTGTCGAAAGCCACCTTCCCCACCGCCGGGGTTCCGGCCGTCTACATCGCCAGCGGCCTGTCGTTCCCCGACGCTCTGGCAGGGGCCGCAGCCGCCGGGCATCGTGGCGGCCCGGTGCTCCTCACCGGTCAGAGCGCTCTGCCGACAGCAGTCCTCGACGAGATCCGGCGTCTGAAGCCGCAGCGGGTGATCCTGCTCGGTGGTCCCGCGGTGATCAGCGACACCGCGATCGCCCAGCTTCTGCCTCTCGGCCCCTGACCGGGGTCGGCCATGGCCGATACCCTGGAGGGGTGGCACTCCGTCAGGCGTTGAACACGCGCACCCTCCTCGTCTGCGCTGCCATCGGTGTCGCCACGGGCATCCTCGGCGGCGTGGCCGGACTCGTCACCGTCGGCGTCATCGCTCTCGCGCCCTACGTGTACGGACTCGTGCTCGGGGTGCACGTTCTGCCCGGCATCATCGCGCAGGAGGTGCTGCGCAAGCCGATGGTGGCGCTGATCACGCACGTCATCGCAGCGCTGATCTCGAGCGCGTTCACCCCGATGTGGGCGATGCGGTACATCGGCACCGCACTGCTCTTCGGGGCGATCCAGGAGGGGGTGGCCGCCCTCACCCGGTACCGCGCCTGGGGTCGGTGGCGCTTCTTCGTGTCAGCCGCACTCATCGGCGTGCTCGTGGCCATCGTCGTCGGCCTGATCGTCGACCTGAGGCAGTTCGCCCCCTGGGTGCAGCTGAGCTACCTGATCGTCTCGGTGCTCGGGCCGGTGGCGTGGACGGCGATCGGGATCGCGATCGGCAATGCGCTGCGCCGGGCCGGCATCGCTCCGCGCTGAGGGATGCGACGACTCTCGCAGCGTCATCGGGGTTAGGTCAGACTAAGTTAAGAGGGAACCGCCCGCTCACAGAGGACCCGCCCGTGCGCCCTTCCGCGCCCCTGCTCCGCGTGCGCGACCTGAGCGTCACGCACGAGGGCGCCGCGCACCCCGCCCTGCGGGACGTCTCGTTCGACGTGCACCCGGGCGAAGTGGTGCTGCTGCTCGGTCCGAGCGGATCCGGCAAGTCGACTCTCACCCTCGCTCTGAACGGTCTGATCCCGCAGTCGGTCGAGAACGCGACCATGACAGGGTCGGTGCAGGTGGCCGGCCGCGACACCCGCACGACTCCGGTGGCTCAGCTCAGCACCGAGATCTCGATGGTCTTCCAGGACCCCGACTCGCAGCTCGTGACCGGGACGGTGCTCGACGAGGTCGCCTTCGCGCTCGAGAACCTGCGGCTGCCGGCATCCGACGTGCTCGCCCGCGCCGAGCAGGCGCTGCGCCGCGCCGGTCTCTGGAGCCGACGCCGCTGGAATCCCGACCTGCTCTCCGGCGGAGGACGCCAGCGTCTCGCGATCGCCTGCGCGCTCGCCCTCCGCTCGCGCGTCATCGTGCTCGACGAGCCGACCGCCAACCTCGACCCGCAGGGTGTGCGCGACGTCTACTCCGCCCTGGGCGAGCTGATCCGGGATGCCGAGCAGCGCGCGATCGTGCTCGTCGAGCACGACGTCGACGCGGCCGTCGACCTCGCCACCCGCGTGATCGTGCTCGACCACGACGGGCGCCTGCTGCTCGACGGCCCGGTCCGGGAGACCCTGCAGCAGCACGCCGAGACCCTGCGGGAACTGGGCGTGCTGACGCCCGCCACCCGAACGCCCGTCATCCCGACGCCCGCCATCCCGACGCCCGTCATCGCGACGCCCGCCATCCCGACGCCCGTCAGCGGAGGCACCGCGCGACACGACGCCCCGACGCCCGCAGCCGCCGCTCACGACCCCGCTCCGGCGATCACCGCGCGTGACGTCGTCGTCGAGAAGCGCGGCGCACGGGTACTCGACGCGCCGCACCTCGACATCGCGCGGGGCTCGTTCACGGTCATCATGGGGGCGAACGGCGCCGGGAAGACCTCTCTGCTGCAGGCGCTCGGCGGCGTGGTGCCGCCGACGCGCGGTACGGTGCTCGTCGACGGGATCGATGTGGGGCGGGCTTCGCCGCGCGTGCTCGCCGCGCACGCCGGGTTCGTCTTCCAGAATCCCGAGCACCAGTTCGTCGCCGGCACCGTGCGCGACGAGCTGGCGCACGGTCTGCGGCTGCAGCGGATCGAGGACGCGGAGATCGACGAGCGCGTCGCCGAGATGCTGGCCCGCTTCGGCCTGACGGCCAAGGCCGACGTGCATCCTTTCCTGCTCTCCGGCGGCGAGAAGCGGCGACTGTCGGTGGGCACCGCGCTGATCGCCCGCCCCGCGGTGATCGCGCTCGACGAGCCGACCTTCGGTCAGGACAGAGCGCGGGCGGCGGAGCTGCTCGGCATGCTGCAGGAGCTGCAGCATGCGGGCACGACCGTGGTCATCGTCTCGCACGACCGACGACTGATCGCCGAGTACGCGACCCACGCGGTGCTCGTCGGCGACGGCGAGGTGATCGCCGCCGGTCCCGCGGCCGAGCTTCTCGCGCAGACCGATCCGGATGCCGTGGCATCCGCCTCCGCGGGCGACCCGATCGTCCCGGTGACCGAGCCCACCCCCGTCGACCCGTACGCCGATGCGCCGGTGCCGGCGCGCTTCTGGCTGCACGGCCTCAACCCGCTCGCCAAGTTCGGCGCCGTCGTCCCGGCGATGGCCCTGCTCGCCTTCACCCGGGATCTGCTCAGCCCGACGATCTTCCTCGCGCTGGCCTACGCCGTCATGCTGACCGGCGCACGGCTCACCCGCCGCGCGGCGGCGGTGCTGCTGCTCGGCGTGCCGCTGGCGGTCGTCGTGCTCAGCGTCGGCTTCGGCGTCTGGGTCGACGCGGCGCAGGTCGCCGACACGACGGCACTCGTGCGGATCGGCGACTGGACGCTGCACTCCGGCGCCCTGATCAGCGGACTCGCCACCGCGCTGCGCCTGGCCGCGATCCTCGCGCTCGCGCTCATCGGCGGCCTGACCACGCACGGACCCGACCTCGTGCGCGCCGCCGTGCAGCAGCTGCGCGTGCCGTACCGGATCGGCTACACGGCCCTCGCCGCCTACCGCTTCGTGCCGCGGTTCGGATACGAGCTGTCGATCATCCGCGCCGCGCATCGCGTGCGAGGCCAGGGCGGCGGTCGCGGTCCGCTCGCCCGGCTCGCGCGGGGCTGGGGATACATCGTGCCGCTGCTGGCATCGGGCATCCGGCATGCCGAGCGGGTGGCCCTGTCGATGGATGCCCGCGCCTTCGGCGCCTATCCCACCCGCACCGAGCGGCACGTCGTGCTGTGGCGCACGCGCGACACGATCTTCACAGCGACGGTGCTGCTGGCATCCGCCGCGGTGCTGGCTCTGACCTTCCCCTGGCAGCCGAGCTGACCGCCGGGCCCCACATCGCTCAGCGCTTGCCGGCGATCTGACGTCCGACGATCTCGCGCATGATCTCGTTCGTGCCGCCGTAGATGCGGTGCACGCGGGCGTCGGTGAAGGCCCGGGCGATCGGGTACTCCATGATGTAGCCGTAGCCGCCGTGCAGCTGCACTCCGGTGTCGAGCACCTCCCACTCGCGCTCGGTGACCCAGAACTTCAGCTGCGCTGCCTCTTCGGCGGTGAGCTGCGAGGCGGCGTAGGACGTGAGCCCCCGATCGACATACGCCCAGACCGCGTCGGCCGTGGTCGCCATGTCGGCGATGCGGAAGCGGGTGTTCTGGAAGTCGATGATCCGCTCGCCGAACGCGTCGCGGCTCTTCGTGTAGTCGACGGTCCACTTCACGGCGGCCTGGATGACCGCGGCGGCAGACACGGCGATCGACAGGCGCTCGAGCGGCAGGTTCATCATCAGCTGGATGAAGCCCTGCCCCTCCTTGCCGCTGATGAGGTTCTCATCGGGGACGAAGACGTCGGTGAAGCTGAGCTCGGCGGTGTCCCAGCCGTGGAAGCCCATCTTGCTGAGTTTCTTGCCCTGGTCGAAGCCGGCCATGCCCTTCTCGACGATCAGCAGGCTGAAGGCATCGGGGCGGTTGCCCTCGCCGGTCTTGACGAAGGTGACGACGATGTCGGCGGTGGTGCCCGACGAGATGAACGTCTTGGCGCCGTTGAGGATGTACCCGCCGTCGACCTTCTTCGCGTTGGTCTTGATGCCGCGCAGGTCGCTGCCCGCGCCGGGGTCGGTCATCGCGAGCGCGCCGAGGATCTCACCCGTCGCCATGCGGGGCAGCCACTTCTCCTTCTGCTCCTGCGTGCCCATGTGCACGAGATACGGCACGGCGAGATCGTCCTGGATGCCGAGGGCGCCCGCCAGCGATCCGGCACCGGCGCCGATGACCTCTTCGTTCACGATCGCGCGGAAGCGGTAGTCCTGCAGCATGCCCGCGCCGCCGAACTCCTCGGGCACGGACAGACCGATGATGCCGGCCTCACCGGCGGCGAGCATGGTCTCGCGGTCGACCTCGCCCGCGGCATCCCACCGCTCGATCGACTCGTTCGAGACGTGCCGTCTGACGAAGTCCTTGACCAGGTCGCGGAAGGCCTCGTGGTCTTCTTCGTAGATGTCGCGCTCCATGGCGTCCTCCTCGAATCATGTGCGTCGTCGCACGGCGAGTCTAGGTCGGAATGACATCGCCGGACAGTCGCTTGTGGGAACAAGTCTCACACACGATGACACTGCGTACCGCGTTTGTGGGATGTCGCGGTCTGCGCCTCAATGGCTGTAATCCGGGGCGGGCGGCAGCCCGAAGAACTCCTCGAGCGTGTGGAACCCGCCGTCGTGACACGCCTGGGCGAGCTCGGGCCCGATGTAGCGGATGTGCCACGGCTCGGGTGCGTACCCGGTGGTGCCGGTGCGCCCCGGTTCGTAGCGCACGATGAAGCCGTGCCGCCAGCCGTTCTCCGCGACCCACCGCCCCTGCGGTGTCGCGCCGAAGGCCTCGATGGTGCCGCAGCGCGGGTCGCACGCGACGAGGTCGAAGGCGAGACCGCTCTGGTGCTCGCTGAAGCCGGGGCGCGCCGACACGGCATCCGCTCCGCTCTGCCCCTTGTCACGCACGTGCCCGTCGTAGGTGCTCTCCTGCAGGCCGAACGACCGGTAGCCGTTGTTGATCCCGATCGTGCCCGCACCCGCTCGACTCGCCTCGGTCGCCATCGATTCGAGGGCGTCCTTGGGCTCGGGGCGCAGCTCGTTCGAGCGGGTGGTCGCGCTCAGTCCGATCTCGGCGAGGGATGCCGGCGCGAAGCTCGCCGGCTCGAGCGGACGCTGCTTGTTGATGACCACCCACGACCGGTTCGGGTCGGAGAGCGAGACGCAGGGCGCGTTGCCGTTCGCGACCGCCTCGCGGAACGCGGCGCCGCCGCCGAACGCTGCTATGACACCCGCGTCATCACCCGTGTCGAGCGCCGCCCGCACGGCGTCGTCGGCGCAGGGATCGGCGGCCGGCCGGGCATCGACCTCCACGGTGGGGATCGCGAGCGCGGCGGCGGGCGCCGGCAGCTCGACTCGGGCCACGGGGCTGTCGGCAATCACGCCGCACAGGGTCGCCAGAGACGCCATCGCCGTGAACAGCACTCCGAGCGGCAGCGCGATCCGCACGGCGAGCGGTTCGCGCGCGACGTGTCGGGACTGCGCGGCGTTCACCGATCCATTGTCCCCCACGGCGCGCATCGGCGTTCCTCGAACGCATCTGCGATACACGGTTGACATGAATGCGTTCTTTTGTTCGAATGGGGGGATGAGATGGCAGGGGCAGGCGGTACGCGAAGAGGATGCCGACGCGCTGCCGGGCATGGAGAGCCGCACCGGGATCGTGCGCTCGGTGACCACGCCCGGGTTCGCCGGGATGACCTTCCACGAGGTGCTCGCCAAGTCCGCCCTCAATGCGGTGCCCGGCGCCTCGCGCATGCCGTTCGCCTGGACCGTGAATCCCTACCGGGGATGCAGTCATGCATGCGTTTACTGCTTCGCTCGGGGAACGCACGAGTATCTCGATCTCGATGGCGGCGCGGACTTCGATTCTCAGATCGTCGTGAAGACGAATGTGGTCGAGGTGCTCGAGCGCGAGTTGCGACGCGGATCGTGGCGTCACGAGACGGTTGCGCTGGGCACGAACACCGACCCGTACCAGCGCGCCGAGGGGCGCTACCGGCTCATGCCCGGCATCGTGCAGGCCCTCGCCGACTCGGGGACGCCGATGTCGATCCTCACCAAGGGCACGCTGATCCGCCGCGACATCCCCGTGCTCGTCGAAGCGAAGAAGCGCGTGCCGATCGACATCCAGATGTCGATCGCGATGTACGACGACGACCTGCAGCGTGCGGTCGAGCCCGGCACCCCCGGCACGCAGGCGCGGCTCGACACCGTGCGCGCGCTCAGCGATGCGGGTTTCCGTGTCGGCGTCTTCCTCATGCCGGTGCTGCCGCACCTCACCGACTCGCTCGCGGCGATCGACGACGCCCTGCGTCGCATCAAGCAGTCGGGCGCCGACCACGTCGTCTACGGCTCGCTGCATCTGCGCCCGGGCGTGAAGCCGTGGTTCTTCCAGTGGCTGGAACGCGAGCATCCGGAGCTGCTGTCGTCGTATCGGGGGCTGTACCCGGGCGTCGCGGTCGAGGCGCCGAAGGCGTATCGGCAGTGGCTCGCTCGACGCATCCGTCCGCTCATGCGCGTGCACGGGCTCGACGCCCGATCGGAAGAGGAGAACGACAGCATGCGCGGAAGACGGATGCGCGCGCGCCCGACTCCGGCATCCGTCCGCACCACCACCTCCCGCGACGACATGCTGTTCTGACCGGCGACTCGACGCCGTCGCTCGACGCATAGGCTGAGCGGATGTCGACGCCTGATGACCTGCCCGTCTCCGAGTACGCCTTCCCGGGGTCGCTGCGCGACCGGCTGGTGGGGGCGATCCTCGCGGGCGAGAAGATCACGACGACCTTCCTGCTGCGTGAGCTCGAGATCGACGACGAGCCGATGCCCGCCGTCGGCGACCGCGCGGCGGTGGTCGACTCCGCGGGACGACCTGTAGGCGTCGAGACCATCGAGGATGTGCGCGTCGTTCGTCTCGCGGACGTCGATCTCGCGCACGCTCTCGGCGAGGGCGAGGGCTACGCGACCGTCGCCGAATGGCGAGCCGGGCACGAGAGCTTCTGGCACGGCCAGGAGTACCGCGAGTACGTGGGCGACCCGGAGTTCCACGTCGACGACGACACCCTCGCCGTGCTGGTGCGGTTCAGCTTCCAAGCGGGGTGACCCACGGTCGGGTTCTGCTCGCAGCCCGGTCGACGAGCCGCGGACTCCACCACGGCTCCGGAGATCCGACAGCGAAGCCGCCGGATTCGGGCACGAGCGCGAATCCGACGGCTTCTCGGCGGTGGGGGCAGGTCAGGCGGTGAGCTCGGCCTCGCTCAGCATCCGACCGGCGATCTCCTCGATCACGTCGTCACCGGGAGCCGCCTGCTCGAACGGCGCGTCGATCTCGGCGCGGCCGAGCAGATCCTCCATGCGGCGACGACGCTGACGGGTGATCAGCGTGACCACACGGCCCGAGCGACCGGCGCGGCCCGTGCGGCCGGAGCGGTGCAGGTACGTCTTGTACTCGTCGGGAGCGTCGGCCTGCACGACGAGGTCGATGTCGTCGACATGGATGCCGCGGGCGGCGACATCCGTGGCGACGAGCACCTGCACCTTGCCCGCCGTCAGCTTCTGCAGGTTGCGCGTGCGCTTGGCCTGGTTCAGGTCGCCGTGCAGCGAGACCGCGGCGATGCCGGCGTCTTCGAACTGCTCGGCGAGCATCTCGGCATAGGCGCGGGTGCGCGCGAAGACCAGCGTCTGTCCGTCGCGGTCGACGAGCGAGGTGAGCACATCGGCCTTGTCGCGGTGTTCGATGACGAGCACGCGGTGGTCGATGGTGCTGGAGTCCTGATCCTCACCGGCGACCTCGTAGACGGCCGGGTCGACGAGGAACTCGTCGACGATGGCCGCGACCTCGCGGTCAAGCGTGGCCGAGAACAGCAGCTTCTGGCTGGTGGCGCCGTCGGGGAGGGCGGTGCCGGTCTTGCGCAGGATGCGCTGCACCGGCTCGGCGAACCCGAGCTCGGCCATGTGGTCGGCCTCGTCGAGCACCGCGATGCGCACCTCGGAGAGGTCGAGCTTGCGCTGCTCGATCAGGTCTTCGATGCGGCCGGGGGTGCCGATGATGATGTCGACGCCCTTGTTCAGGGCACCCACCTGGCGCGCCTGGGGCACGCCGCCGTAGATCTGGGTGGTGAACAGGCCGACGCTGCGCGCGATCGGCTGCACGGTGCGGTCGATCTGCAGCGCCAGCTCGCGGGTCGGGGCGAGGATGATCGCACGCGGCTTGCGGCCGAACTCCCGGCGCGTGCCCTTCTGCGACAGCAGGATGCTCTCGACGAGCGGTGCGCCGAACGCGATCGTCTTTCCTGAACCGGTGCGGCCCCGGCCGAGCACGTCTCGCCCCTGCAGGATGCTGGGGATCGTCGCGGCCTGGATCGGGAACGGCGTCGCTGCGCCCATGTTCTTCAGGATCTCGACGATGTTCGAGCCGATCCCCAGGTCACCGAAGGTCACATCTGCGACCTCGGTGGCCTGGACGGCCTCCGCCTCGAGCCGCTCGTGCACCACGTCGACCTGCTCGTCGTGCGCCTTCGCGGTCGAGGTGGCATTCCAGTCGCTGCGGTTGGGGCGGGCGTCGCGGTTCTGCCGTGCCGGGCGCGCGTCGCGGTCGAAACGGGGGCGCTCGCTACGCTCGAAGCCACCGCGGCGGTCATCGCGTGCCGGGCGGGCGTCCCGGTCGAAACGGTCGGTCCGGGCGGGGCGGGTGTCGCGATCGAACCGGCCGCCGCGCTCCGGGCGGGCGTCGCGGTCGAAACGAGGACGGTCTGATCCGCCGCGACGCTCATCACGAGCGGGGCGGGCATCACGGTCGAAACGGTCGGTGCGGGCGTACCCGGAGCGCTCGTCACGCGCGGGACGGGCATCACGGTCGAAACGGTCGTTCCGCGCCGGACGGGCATCGCGATCGACACCACCCCGGCGGTCGAAGCCGCCGCGCTCGTTGCGGGCCGGGCGTTCGCTGCGGTCGAAGCCGCGGCTCCCGCGGTCGTCGCGCGCCGGGCGCGCGTCACGGTCGAAGCGCTCGCGGCGCTCGTAGCCGCCGCGGTCGTCGCGCGCCGGACGCGCATCCCGACCGAACCGGTCATCGCGCGCCGGACGCGCATCCCGACCGAACCGGTCATCGCGCGCCGGACGCGCATCCCGACCGAACCGGTCGTTGCGCTCGAAGCCACGGCCCCCGCGGTCGTCGCGGTCGCCGCGGTGGTGCGGAGCCTCGCGGCGACCGGACTCGGCGCGGTTGCGGATCGAGCGGGCCTCGTCGCGACCCGCACGCTGCGTGTCCGACCAGCGCCCCTTCGACGCCGAGCCCTCGGCGTCCGCGGGGCGGTAGCCCCGGTGCTTCGGGCTCACGCTGCCCGGGCGGCGGTCGGCGCGGGCATCCGATGAGAAGGAGCGGCGCTCCGCGCCGTCCGTGCGGCGGTCGCCGTCGCGCGACGGACGTCCGCCGGAGTGGCGCTCGTGGAACGAGGGTCCGCTCTTCGCGTACCGCGGCTCGAAGTTGCGCGACGGGCGTCCGCCCTTGGGCTTGCCGTTCTTGGGCATGGTGTTTCCTGACTGTCTCTGACACGAGAACAGCGTCCGCTCCGCGGGCACAGAGATCAGCGCGCGTGGGACATACCCGAGCATCCGTCGACCGGGGCCATTCATGTGATGGTTATGAACCATCGGCCCCTGAGCTCACAGTGAGCATGAGTAGTGCTCGGAAGAACCGCGTGACGCGGGTGCTCGAAGCCGACTCCTTCCAGAATACCGGGCTTTGCTGAGAGAGTGCCCGCCGTACGATGACCTCATGCCTCTTGACGATGTGATCGGCTCCCCCACCGGCATCCAGATCCACCTGCGACGTGGCGACGTGACGGCGCAGATCGCGCAGGTCGGCGCTTCACTGCGCCATCTCACCGTCGGCGACGTCGAGATCGTGCCACCCTACCCGGCCGATCAGCCGACGCCCTCGTGCTCGGGCGTCGTGCTGGCGCCCTGGCCGAACCGCATCCGCGGCGGGGTCTGGCAGGACGGCGACGCCGAGCGCGCCCTGTCGATCAGCGAGCCGAAGTTCCGCAACGCCAGCCACGGGCTGCTGCGCTACACCGCGTACGAGATCGTCGAGCACACCGATGACGCCGTCACTCTCGCCGCGAACATCGTGCCGCAGACCGGCTACCCGTATCTCGTGGCGACATCGGTGACCTACGCGCTGACGGATGCCGGGATGGATGTCACGCACACGCTCACCAACCACTCGACCGACCCGGCGCCGGTCGCGCTCGGCACCCACCCCTTCTTCGTCGTCGACGGGGTCGACTCACGAGAGCTGGTGCTGCGGCTGCCGGCCGAGACGTACTTCGAGACCGATGACCGGATGCTGCCGGTCGGCGAGAGCCCGGTCTCGTCGGCGACCGACCTGCGCGAGGGCCGTCGTCTCGGCGACGTTCAGCTCGACACCGGGTACGCCAACCTGCACCGCGACGCCGACGGCTACGTGCGCACCACGCTCTCCGCCCCGGACGGCCGCACGGTGACGCTGCAGCAGGGACCGGGGTTCGACTACGTGCAGGCGTTCACGACCGACAAGTACCCAGGGCGACCGCTCGCCGTGGCGATCGAGCCGATGACGGCGCCCGCCGACGCCTTCAACTCCGGCCGCGGGCTGCGCCGCGTCGCCGCAGGCGAAGCGTGGAGGCTGCAGTGGGGCATCCGCTTCGACTGAGCGGCCCGCCGGCTCATTCGTGCGCGTCAGCCGCGCGCAGCTGACGCCGCGTGAGGGCGACCCCGTCGGCCGGTGCGGCGGCAGGTGTCGGCCCTCCGGCATCCGGCCCTCCGGCATCCGGCCCTCCGGCATCCGGGCCTCCGGCATCCGGACCTGCGGTGCGCTTCGCGTGACGGCGCTCCTTCGCCCCCTCGACGAGGTTGTAGAGCGTCGGCAGCACGATGAGGGTGAGCACGGTCGACGACACGAGTCCGCCGATCACGACGATCGCGAGCGGCTGCGAGATGAACCCGCCGTGCCCGGTGATCCCCAATGCCATCGGCGTCAGCGCGAAGATCGTCGCGAGCGCGGTCATGAGGATCGGCCGCAGACGCTTCTCACCTCCCGCCATCACCGCCTCGGGCGTGGTGAGCCCCTTCGACCGGTACTGGTTGACCAGGTCGACGAGCACGATCGCGTTCGTCACCACGATGCCGATCAGCATCAGCACGCCGATCAGCGAGGCGACGCCCAGCGGCACACCGGTCACGATCTGCAGCAGGATCGCGCCGGTCGCGGCGAACGGCACCGACACGAGCAGCAGCAGCGGCTGACGCAGCGACTTGAACGTCGCGACCATCACCACGTAGACGATGAGGATCGCCGCGAGCATCGCCAGTCCGAGCTGCGAGAACGAGTCGGCCTGCTGCTCGGCGACGCCGCCCACCTCGGCGCGAGCGCCGTCGGGCAGGTCGACCGCGGCGAGCGCTGCGGTGACCGATGCGGTGGCGACGGCGAGGTCGTCGGATGCCGGCGGCACGGTGATCGTGGCGGTGCGGCGCCCCTGCTCGGTCGAGATCGAGGTGGGGCCCTCACGCTGCTCGACGGTCGCGAGCTCCTGCAGCGGCACAGGCCCGGTGGCGGTGGGGATGGACAGCTGCTTCAGCGCCTCGACGGATGTCGGCGGTTCGGGGTCGACGAGATACACCGTGAGAGCGCTGTCGTCGACCTCGACCGAACCGATCTGCTGCGGACGCATCGTGCCCGACACGATCGACCCGACCGCGACCTCCGACAGTCCGCGCGCCGCAGCGGCCTCGCGGTCGACGACCACGGCGATGTAAGGCAGTGAGGCCGACAGGTTGTTCGTGACCTGGCCGATGCCGTCGCGTCCGTCGAGCTCCTTCATGAGGGCGTCGGTGCCGGCCTGCAGATCCTCCGCGTTCGGGGCGGTCACCGTGACCGCGATGTCGCTCGAGCCGAATCCGCCGCCGCTCGCCGCGACGGTGATCTCACCGGCGTCGTCGAGACCGTCGACCTTCTTCTGCACGTCAGCGCGCAGCTGCTCCTGATCGACCTCGTCGCTGGTCTGGATCGAGTACGTGATGCCCGCGCCGCCCGAGAACGCGTCGCGCAGAGCCGATCCGCTCGAGCCGATCGACGCCTGCACATGCGTGAGCCCGTCGAGGCCGTCGAGGGCCTCCTCGACCTTCTTCGCCGCCTCGGACTTCGCCTCCAGGCTCGCGGTCTCGCCGATGTCCTGCGTGACGGTCATGGTGTTCTGGCCGGAGTCGCTGAGGAAGTTGATCTTCATCAGCGGCGCGGCGGCGAGCGTGCCCGCGAGCACGAGCACCGCGAGCACGACGGTCACCGCGGAGTGCTTCAGGGTCCAGCCGAGGATCGGCCGGTACATCCGCTGCAGTGCCGTGGGCGGGGCATCCGGATGCTCGGGATCGATGCGCGAGCCGTCCGCCGCGAGCAGCGGCTTGCCCGGCCGCAGGAACCAGTACGCGAGCACCGGCACGATGGTCAGCGCGACGAGCAGCGACGCGACCATCGCGATGGTCACGGTCATCGCGAAGGGTCGAAACAGCTCGCCGACCATGTCGCCGACGAACACGATCGGCAGGAACACCGCCACGGTCGTGATGGTCGAGGCGGTGATCGCCGATGCCACTTCGCGCACGGCCAATCGGATCGCTGCGCCCTTGTCGGCCCCCTCGACGTAGTGCCGCTTGATGTTCTCGATCACCACGATCGAGTCGTCGACGACGCGGCCGATCGCGATCGTGAGCGCGCCGAGGGTGAGCACGTTGAGCGAGTACCCGAACGCCTGCAGCCCGATGAAGGTGATCAGCACGCTGGTGGGGATCGAGATCGCGGTGACCAGGGTCGAGCGGATCGACAGCAGGAAGACGAGGATGACGAGCACGGCGAACGCCAGACCGAGCATGCCCTCGGTGGCGAGCGTCTCGATCGACTGCTGGATGTACGGCGCCTGGTCGAAGATGACGGTGAACTCGGCGTCCGGGAACGTGTCGCCGAGCTCGTCGAGCGCGGCCAGCACGCCCTGCGAGACCTCGACCGTGTTCGCCGCGGGCAGCTTGGTGACCGCGATCGACAGCGCGTCCTCACCGTCGACGCGGGAGATCGACGTGACCGGATCGGCCACCTGCGCCACGTCGGCGACCTCGCCGATCGTGAGATCGGTGCCGCTCAGCGGCAGGGCCGCGACGTCTGCGGCGGAGGTGAGCTTCGCGCCGGACTGCACGGTGAGCGTCTCGCCGGCCTCGGTGATGTCACCGCCAGGCAGCAGCACGCCGTTCTGCTCGAGTGCCTGGCTGATCGCCTGCGTCGTCTGCCCTGCCGCGAACAGCTTCGCCCGGTCGGGGGTGATCGTGATGCGCTGGCCGACGCCGCCGACGATCTCGGCGGCGTTGACGCCGTCGACGTCTTCGAGTTCGGGGATCACCGTGGTCTCGAGGTCCTGCTGCGCGGTCTCCGAGTCGTCGAAGCCGGTGACGGCGATCTGGATGACGGGGAAGTCGTCGATCGAGACGCTGAGCACCTGCGGGCTGACGTCATCGGGCAGCTGCTGCGAGATGCGGTTGATCGCCTGCTGCATCTTCTGCTCGGCCGTGGCGAGATCGGTGCCGTAGGCGAACATCGCCTGCACGATCGACGCGTTGGTGGTGCTCGTGGCGCTGCTCGACTCCAGGCCGGGCACGCCCTGGATGGCTTTCTCGATCGGGGTGGAGACGTCGTTCTCGACCACCTCGGGCGATGCGCCGGGGTAGGTGCTCATGACCACCAGCGCCGGCAGCTCGAGCGAGGGGATCAGCTCCTGCTTGAGGTTGGTGAGCGCCAGGCCGCCGAAGACGGCGGAGACGACGGTGATCAGCGCGATGAGTGCGCGGTTGCGCAGGCTGAGGATGGCGAGGTTCGACACGCGGTGCTCTTTCAGTCGCTCGTGGTCGTAGGTTCGGTGCCGAGGATGCCGGCGAGGGCGTTCTCGATCAGAGACGCGTTCAGCGTCTCGTCGTGGATGCGGGCGTGCCAGAGCACGCCGTCGATGAAGACGGCCGCGGCGGTCGCCCGCTCTACGCCGTAGGCGGGGATGAGGAAGCCGGTCATCCGCTCCGACCACCGCCGGGCCATGGCGCGCAGCTGGGGATCGTCGACGGCGGCGGTCACGACGGCGCGGTCGGCCTCGAGTGCGCGCGCGTCGGCGAGCGCCTGCACGATCAGCTGCGTCAGCACCTGCGGGGTCGCGCCGCGCTGCTCCAGCGCCGAGCGGATGCCGTCGACGCGAGCGTCGAGCTCGGCGACCAGGTGATGCAGAGCCTGCGAGCGCAGGTCGTCGAGCGTGGCGAAGTAGTGCGTGGTCGCACCGAGGGGCACGCCCGCGCGAGCGGCGATCAGACGGTGAGTGACCGCGCTCACCCCCACCTCGAGGATCAGCTCGGCTGTCGCGGCGATGATCTCGGTACGGCGCGCCTCGGGATCACGACGGCGGCGTGGCGGCTCGCTCATGACCCTCCCGGGCACTCAAGATGTACGTCTGTACATTATGCGCGCCCGAACCTGTGGCCCGACTGGCAACCTCAGCCCAGCGCGCTCCCGCAGGCGAGGCCGACCAGCGCGGCGACGAGCGAGAGCACGAGCATCCCGACCACATCGACGACCGCCGCGCGCCGCGCGCCGTCCCGCCACAGCGAGACCGCGTCGATCATCGCTGTGCTGAAGGTGGTGTAGCCGCCGAGGAACCCGGCACCCACGACGAAGGCACTGCCGGGAAGCATCCCGACCACCACGCCCAGCAGCAGCGAGCCGGTCACGTTGATCACCATCACGCCCCACGGGAAGCGCGAGCGGGCGATGCCCGCGATGCCGATGTCGATCAGGTACCGGGCGGCGGCGCCGAGTCCGCCGCAGGCGGCGGCCAGCGCAAACACCAGCGGACTCACGACGCCCGCCCGACGCGGAAGGATCCGCCGATCCGCAGGCCGAGCCACGCCGCCACCAGCCCGCCGCCGACGCTCGCGACGACGTATCCCACGGCGCGCGCGGGCGAGTCGGCCCACAGCTCGACGCTGTCGAGCGCGAACGCGCTGTACGTGGTGAATCCGCCCAGCATCCCGGTGCCGAGCAGGATCCGCAGGTCGGATGCGGGAAGACGAGCGGTCAGGATGCCGAGCAGCATGGCCCCCGCGATGTTGGCCACCAGCACCGCGACGGGGGCGTCGGCGATGAGCATCCCGAGCCCGAGGCGGGCGGCGGTGCCGACCGTCCCGCCCACCGCGGCCAGCCCCGCCCGACGGATGACGGTGCGCACGGGGGTCGGGGTGGTCACTGCGCCACTCTAGCCGCGCGCCTGCCCGCGGTCGCTCGCCCGCCGTTGCATAGACTCGAAGCGGTGGTGCGGCTGCGCCCCCGATGCCGCCGGACCGCCGGGAGGACGACGCTCGAGTGCTCACGCGAAGGATCTTCGGCTGGTCTCGTCTGGCGACCGCCGCCGTGTGCATCGCGGCGCTGGTGCACCGGATGCTGTGGGGCATGGGCTCGCAGACCATGGCCGGCTCGAACTTCTTCGCCTATCTGACGATCCAGTCGAACACCGCGTTCGCTGTGCTGGCTGTCGTCGCCGGGGTCGTCGCCCTGCGCCGCGAGGAGGATCCGGCGTGGCTGACCACGGCTCGCGCCCTCGTGCTCAGCTGGACGATCACCGCCGGTCTCGCGTTCGCGCTCATCGTGTGGCAGGCCGGCGAGCACGGCATCCCGATCACCGTCCCCTGGTCGGACGTCGTGCTGCATTTCGTGCTGCCGGCGTGGGCGGTCGTCGCGTGGGTGTTCGGCCCCGGCCGGCGTGAAGCGTCGTGGCGCGTGGTGCCGTTCGTGCTGCTGTATCCGGTGGCGTGGGGCGTCTTCACGATCTGGCGCGGCACCGTCATCGGCTGGTATCCGTACTACTTCCTCGACCTGCGCCAGGTGTCCGGCGTGGGCGAGATGGTGCTCAGCTGCGCGCTGGCCCTGGCGATCTTCGCCGGGGTCGCGGTCGCGCTCGTGCTGCTCAGCAAGGTGCGGCCCACGGTTGCGCCGTGGGGCGAGATCAGCCCTCGTCGTCTGCCGGCGCTGCGAAGAACGCGAGCGAGGCGCGCGCTGCGGCCGTGGCGTCGCGCTCGCTGAGCTCGGCGAAACGCTCCGCGTCCGCGCCGCCGACGAGACCGACGAGCACCGGCTCACCGGTGAACGGCTGGAGGTTCAGCCAGGTGCGGATCAGCGCGTCTCCCCCGGCCACGTGCCAGATGGTCGCCTCGGTCGTCCAGAACGCCTCGTCGAAGCGCATCCACGCGGTCTCGATGAAACCGGATGCGAGTGCCGCGATCGCACCCCGATGCGAGAAGGGCAGCGCGGGGGCGAACTCGATCCCCTGCTTCTGCAGCACCCCGAGCGGCGCGGTGACGATCACGCGGTCGTACGAGAGCGCCTCCCCGGTGCCCAGTCGCAGGCTGACCCCGCGGTCGTCATACGCGATGCGCGCGACGGGCGACGCCGTCGCCACCTTCACGCCCTCCAGCTGCTCGCCGAGGAATGCGTCGAGGTCGCCGATCATGCCGTGCACGCCGTCGCCGGGGAAGTGGGGCGGATACCAGCTGGACGCACGCGACGGATCGGCCCCCGTCATCGCCGCCATCCAGGCGAGTGACGCCGAGAGCGCCGGGTCGTCGAGGTCGGCGCCGTTCGCGGCGAGTGCATCGGTGATCGCCGCGTCGGATGCCTGTGCCTGGGCCTTCTCGACGGCCTGTGCGATCGGCGCGCCGTCGAGACCCTCGGTCTCGCCCTCTGCGCTCCACGTCGTCGCGGTGTCGAGTGCGAGCGAACGATCGCCCAGGTCGACCAGCCGGCCGTCGAGCGACGCGAGGTCCGCTTCGCTGAGCAGCCAGGCGCCGAGCTGCGGAGGGATCGGCCACTGCTCGTCATCGGCGATGCTGCGGATGCGACCTCCGATGTGCTCGCGCGCTTCGAACAGGGTGACCTCGTGGCCGGCATCCGCAAGCATCCGGGCCGCGATCACTCCGGCTGCACCCGCGCCGACGATGGCCAGACGCTCGGTGTCGTCGCTCGCCGAGATGAGCGCGAGCGCCGCCCGCCGTGCGTCGTCGACGGCTCCGACCAGCGTGCCGGGATGGTCGGAGTCGGTGGCCTCGCCGGCGAAGAACAGCCGGTCGAGCACGGGTTCGGCGAGGCGCTGGCGTTCGGTGGGATCGGCGCCTGCGGGCAGGTAGCTGGTCGATCCGTGCGAATACGGGTCGGTGGCCCACGTGCTGCGCAGCCAGCCGGCCGGCGCGGGCACCGCCTCGGGCGCGGTCGGCCGGGGCATCGGCGTCCTGGTGCGAGTGGGCGCGGGCTGCGGCTCGGGCGTGCAGGCGGAGAGCAGCAGTCCGACGGCGCCCGCCCCGGCGCCGACGAGCAGAGTGCGGCGCGTGATGCTCATCGTGCTTGCCAGACTACCCGCGGCGGTCGGTGGGGTCAGTGTCGTGTCGCGACACGTCGTGGTTCCACGCTTTCGAATCGCTCAACGTGCAGCCTTCGCCTCTGCGACCGGGCAGTCAAGCGATTCGAAGGCGGCAGGGGTAGCACATCGAGATATATCGTGTTACGGTTCCCTCAACGCGATATATCTCGATATCCGCTATCCAAGGAGAACCCCATGACCGAGAAGTGGCTCATCGCCCCCGGCGAGGAACGAGTGATCGACATCGACTCCGCGTCGCGCCTGAAGGTCGGCCTCGTCGGCGGACAGGTCGACGTGATCGCACACGACGAACCCGGCATCCGCATCGAGGTGCGCGGTGTCACCGTGAAGGACCTGCGCATCGAGTCCGACGGCACCCAGGTCGAGATCGACCACCCCCAGATCGGGTGGGACAACTTCCTCGACGTGTTCCGTAACTTCGGGGCGGGCGGCCCCAAGGCCGAGGTGAGCATCGCCGTACCCCGCGCCATCGCCCTCACACTCGGTGTCGTCAGCGCCGGCGCGCTGGTCTCGGGCATCCGCAACGACGCCAAGCTCAACACCGTGTCGGGTGACCTGATCGCCGACGGCATCACCGGCGACCTCACCGCCAACTCGGTGTCGGGCGACGTGCAGGTGCGCGGACTGACAGGCTCGATCAACGCGAACAGCGTCTCGGGCGATGTCGCCGTGACCGGCAGCCTGCGCAAAGCGACCGTCGACACCGTGTCCGGCTCGATCCTCATCGACGCCGTCGGCGACATGAACACCATCAACCTCAACACCGTCTCGGGTGGCACGACCGTGCGACTCGACGAGACCCTGCCCGCGAACTACGTGCTGCGCAGCATGACCGGGCGGATCACGGTCGACGGCGTCGAGCGCTCGAGCGGCGGGCCGGGCAGCTACACCGGTCAGGTCGGCGAGCTGTCCGGCAGCTTCGTCGACGTGCGCGCGAACTCCGTCTCCGGCGGGGTCACGGTGCTGCGTCGCCCGCAGGTGTCGGTGGCAGACGACGCGGAGTGGGAATCATGAGCCCCGCGGTCTTCTCGCACGGCGATCTGCGGCTGTACCTGCTGTCGCTGCTCGCCGAGGCGCCGCAGCACGGCTACGGCATCATCCAGGCGCTCACCGATCGCACCGGCGGCACGTACACCCCCAGCGCCGGCACGATCTACCCGCGTCTGGCGAAGCTCGAGGAGGAGGGCCTGGTGACCAAGACCGTTGACGGCCGCACCACGATCTACGCCATCACCGACGCCGGCCGCGCCGAGCTCAGCGCCCGCGAGGGCGATCTGGCAGGCATCGAGCAGGGCCTCGCCGATTCGGTGCGGCTGATCGCGAACGAGGTGCGCCAGAGCGTGCAGGATGCCATGCGCAGCCTGCGCGCCGACCTCGCCACCGCCGCCCACGAGGAGCAGCGCGCAGCGAAGTCGCGCCCCCGGTTCGACGGGATGAGCGGCGAGCGCGCCACCAGCCGCGAGCACCTGCAGCGGGCGGATGCCTCGATCAACGCGTTCCGCGCTCAGCTGCGCACCGATCTGCGCACGCATGTCGCTCGCGGAGGCTCGCTTCCGGCATCCGTCGTCACCGAGCTCGAGCACGCGATGGACGAGGCGGCCCGCGCCGTCACCCGTGCACTGAGCGCGCTGCCGACCGACAAGCAGTAATACCTTCGAGGCCCTCTCCCGCCTGGGCGGGTGAGGGTCTCGTCGTGTCAGGGGCGACGCTCGCTCGCCTGGGGCCCGGATGCCAGGGCCAGACCGATCAGAGCCTGCAGCACCGCACCGACGACCATGGCGACCAGCACCGGGCCCCACTCGCCGCCCGCGCCGTACCAGGCGCCCGCCGCCAGCGGTCCGATGGTGGAGATGGCGTAGCCGACGCCCTGCGCGACGCCGGACACGCGCGTTGCCTCGGCAGCCCCCGAACCCGAGCGGGCGATCAGCGCGAGGGTCAGCGGGAAGGCCGCCATGCCCGTTCCGATCAGCACGCTCCACAGCTCGGGAGCCGAGGTCGGCGCCAGCCACAGTCCCAGCAGGCCGGCCGCGGAGCCGGCGGACACCCCGGCCACGCCGACGCGGACCCCGCGCAGCGTGTGCGCCATGCTCACCGCGATCAGGCCGGCCGGGATGCTGACGACGATCACGATGCCGAGCAGCACGCCCGCACGGGCGGGGCTGATCCCCGCATCCACGGCTATCGTCGGCAGCCACCCCATCACGACGAAGGCGAGCAGCGCCTGCAGCGCGAAGAAGCCGGTGAGCGGCCAGGTGCCCCGCGGCAGCGGCGGACGCGACGACGAAGTGGGTGCGCTCAGCGCCGCGTCGACCTCGTGACCGCGCGAGGCGGCGATCCAGACGCCGAGGGCGAGCACGGCGAACACGGCCCACGCTCCGAGGCCGAGCGTCGCCGAGCCGAGCGCGTGCCCGACCGGCACCCCTGCTGCGGCGCCGATCGCGCTCGATGCGGAGAGAACGGTCGTGTACGCGGTCGTCACCGAGCGCATGCGGCTGCCGCTCGTCGCCCGCACGAGGGCGGGGAGCATGACGTTCACGACCGCGATGCCGGCCATGGCGAGCATCGTCCCGCCGACGATCGCGACCGGGTGCGGGACGAAGCGCGCCAGCATCCCCGCCGCGACCGCACCCATCGCCCAGGTGACGGCCGCCGCCGCGCCGATCCGCCGACTCAGCCGTGGCGTGACGACCCCGCCGATGGCGAACATGGCGGTCGGCACGGCGGGGATGACGATCGCAGCCTGCGGCGTCAGCGCGCCCTCGTCGATGAGCAGGGGCAGCAGCACCGACGCCGTCGTGACCGCGAGGCGCAGGTTGACGGCGAGCAGCAGCAGTGCGGTCAGCATGAGCGCGAACGCGCGACGAGGGGACGGTGTCACCTGTCCATTGAATGCGGCGGCCACCGACGGCGCCAATCGGTTTCGGTGCGCGGAGCCGCCTGCGGCAAGACGAGCCGCCTGCCGGTTTATTCCGTCCAGATGTCCTTCTGGTCGTCGGGCACCGTGTCGCCCTGCGGGACGACGAGCACGGATCGGTGCTGGCGGTGTGCCAGGCGGGCCGCGACGGAGCCGGTGAAGAACTCGCGGATCGACTCGCCCAGACCGCGCTTGCGGGTGCCGACCACGATCAGCTGGGCATCGAGCTTCTCGGCCAGCTGCTTGATCGCCAGGGCCGGGTCGCCGACCAGCTGGCGTGCCGTCCACGGCACGTCCACGTCGGCCAGAGCCTGCTCGGCCGCCCGCTGCACGTCCTCGAACTCGGCGGCGCCGGCGTCGAGGTTGAGGTCGATCGGAGCGGAGTGCACGTAGCCGTCCGGATCCTCGTACGTGACGAAGCGCGTCACGTCGACGTGCACGACGACGAGGGGGGCGCTCAGCAGCCGCGCGTAGCGCAGCGCCTCGTCCAGGACGTGCGGTGGCTGACCCGGCTGGATGCCGACGATCACCGCTTTCTGCAGTGCCGCGTTCTGTGCCGCTTCCTCAGCTGCTCGGGGCGTGGAATCCGTCATGTCGATCCTTCCGCAGGGCGGCCGCAGGACGGCCGGATGCTCTGGCGTGCGTGCTATCCTGAATGCTACTCTTACCGGCTTCACGCCGGTGCCGTGAATATCATCGGGCCCGTCACGAGCCCGCTGCTGAACTCGTATAAGGGGGTCTCGCGCATGGGCCGTGGCCGTCAGAAGGCGAAGCACACCAAGATCGCCCGCGAACTCAAGTCGTACAGTCCCGACGTGAACTTCTCTGCGCTGGAGAGTGAGCTCGGGCACCCGACGTCAGACGACCAGTACGTCGACAAGTGGGCCGACTTGTACGCGGACGAAGACGAAGAAGAGCTCGAGCGAGCCTGACCTCGACTCGCGCAGGAACCCTGGCGACCGGCATACGCCGCGTCGGCCAGGGTTTCGTCGTCGTTCGGGCCGGAAGACCGGTGCTCACCAGCGTCCGTGCCGGCGCTCCCACTCGTCCTCGACCGTGACGCGGCGACCCGCGACGAGTCCGGCGGGGAAGGTGAGCACGAGCACGGCGGCGACGGCGATGAGCGGGATGCTCCAGCCGCCGGTCGCGTCGTGCAGGATTCCGACGAGCGCCGGGAAGATCGCGGCGAGCACGTAGCCGGCGCTCTGCACGAAGCTCGACAGCAGCACCGCGCTCTCGGGGGTGCGGGTGCGGATGCTGATCAGCACGAGCGCCAGCGGGAAGAGCAGCCCGACCAGGCCGAACAGGGTCATCCAGAGCCAGAGCAGCCCGGGCACCGGTGCGAGCATGATGCCCAGCAGCCCGGCGAGAGCCGAGAGCGACCCGAACACGAACAGCGGCCGCGTGGCCTGGAACCGCACGACCAGCACGGGCACGATGAGCGACGCGGGCAGGCCGATGAACGCCCACAGCGACAGCAGGAAGCCGGCGGTCGCGGCATCCACCCCTGCGGTGTCGATGAGGATCGACGGCAGCCATGCGAACGACACGTACGCCATCGTCGACGAGGTGCCGAAGGTCATCGCCAGCGCCCACACCAGAGGGATCCGCGCGAGACGGGCGAACAGACGTCGGTTGCTCGGCGCGGTGGCGATCGGTCCCGTGGCGGAGAAGACGGTGTCCTCATCCGCGGGGTCGGACGCCGGCGTCGCGGCGGCGGCCGGAGCGCCGGGACGGAGCATCATGACCAGCCAGGGGATCACTCCGGCGAAGGCGAAGGCAGCCCACATCGCCACCGAGAAGCGCCAGCCGGCAGCATCCGCCACGGGAACGGCGAGCAGCGGCGGCACGAACGTCGAGAACGCCATGGTGGCGGTGTACACCGTCATCATCAGCCCGATGCGGTCGGCGAAGTACGTCTTGACCAGCGGCGGCAGCAGGATGTTGGCCATGCCCACCCCGGCGAACACCACCGCGGTGCCCACCAGCAGGCCGATCGCGTCGACCGCGAGGCTGCGCCCGATGAGCCCCACGGTGACGGCGGTCAGGGCGATGACCGTCAGCCGCTCGATGCCCAGCCGCCGTTCGAGCATCGGGGTGAGGATGCCGAACACCGCGAAGCACGCGGGCGGCAGCGTGCCGATCACACCGAGCACGGCCGACGACACCTCGAAGTCCTCGCCGATCAGGTCGACGACGGGCGAGAGCGAGGCGACGGCAGAGCGCAGCGAGAAGGCGCAGAGCAGGATCCCGAGCACGGCCAGCACCCTGCCGCGCCAGAGCGGCCGCGGGCCGATCACGAGGTCTGCGACTGCTCTACCCAGGCGAGGTACTCGGGCGTGACGGCGCCGGTGACATACCGTCCGTCGAAGCAGCTCATGTCGAGGTCGGTCAGGTCGGTTCCCTCGATGATCGCCGCCTTCAGATCGTCGACCTCCTGATAGACGATGCGGTCGCAGCCGAGCTCCTCGGCGATCTCGGGAATGGTGCGCCCGTGTGCGATCAGCTCGTGCTTCGAGGGCATGTTGATGCCGTACACGTGCGGATAGCGCACCGGCGGCGCCGCCGACGCGAAGATCACCGACTTCGCGCCGGCATCCCTGGCCATCTGGATGATCTGCTGACTGGTGGTGCCGCGCACGATCGAGTCGTCGATCAGCAGCACGTTCTTGCCGCGGAACTCCGCCGACATCGCGTTGAGCTTCTGGCGCACGCTCTTCTTGCGCACCGCCTGCCCGGGCATGATGAACGTGCGACCGACATAGCGGTTCTTGTAGAAGCCCTCGCGGTACTCCTTGCCGAGCTTGCGGGCGACCTCCATCGCCGAGGGACGCGACGAGTCGGGGATCGGCATGACCACGTCGATCTCATCGAGCGGCACGTGCTTGGCGATGGTGTCGGCGAGCTTGTCGCCCATGCGCAGGCGCGACTCGTACACCGAGACGCCGTTCATCACCGAGTCGGGCCTGGCGAGGTAGACGTACTCGAACGCGCACGGCACGAGCTGCGGGTTCTCGGCGCACTGGCGGGTGAACAGCTCACCGTCGTTCGAGATGAAGATCGCCTCGCCCGGCTCGACCTCGCGCACGATCTCGTAGTCGGCGTTCTCGAGCACGAGCGATTCGCTGGTCACGACCCATTCGTCCTGGCCACCGGGGGTGCCGGCCGCACGGCGACCGAGGATGAGCGGACGGATGCCGAACGGGTCGCGGAACGCGAGCAGACCGTACCCGGCGATGATCGCGATGACCGCGTAGGCGCCCTCGATGCGGGCGTGCGTGCGCTCGACCGCCTCGAAGATGCGCTCGGGGTCCAGGTCGACGGTGGAGGTCGAGGTCTGCAGTTCGCCGGCGAGCACGTTCAGCAGCAGCTCGGTGTCGCTCGACGAGTTCAGGTGGCGACGGTAGCGGTCGGCCATGTCGGCCGTGAGCTCACGGGTGTTGGTGAGGTTGCCGTTGTGGATGAGAACGATGCCGTACGGCGCGTTCACGTAGAAGGGCTGCATCTCCTCCTCGCTCGACGCGGTGCCCTTGGTGGCGTAGCGCACGTGCCCCAGGCCGATGGTGCCCAGCAGCGACCGCATGTCGCGGGTGCGGAACGCCTCGCGCACCATGCCCTCGGCCTTCGCCATGTGCATGACGCCGTTGGGCTCTGCGGTGGCGATGCCCGTGGCGTCTTGCCCGCGATGCTGCAGCAGCAGCAGGGCGTCGTAGATGTCCTGGTTGACCGGGCCGCCTGCGACCATTCCGACGATGCCGCACATGGGTGTTACTTCACTCCGTCCGCGTACGCGCCCACCAGGCGCACCGCTCCGCCGTCGACGCCCTTGGCGCCTTCCTCGAACCCGCCCGCGGGACGCGCGCCCGTGTGCACGGTCGCGACCTGCCAGGCGGCGATGCCCTGCGCGCCGATGGCGGCGATCGCAGCTTCCGCCTTGTCGGCGGCGACGACAGCGAGGAATCCGATGCCGAGGTTCCACGTGCCCTCGGTGTCGACGATCGGGGTGCCCGCGATGTCGGCCAGCACCTGGAACACCGGGTTGGGCGTCCACGTCGAGCGGTCGACCTCGGCCCAGCTGCCCTGGGGCAGGACGCGCGCGAGATTCGCGGCGATCCCCCCGCCGGTCACGTGGCTCAGCGAGTGCACCGCCCCGGGCAGCGTCTCGAGGAGCGTCAGCAGCGGCGTCGTGTACAGCCGCGTCGGCTCGAGCAGAGCCTCTCCCCACGTGCCGCCCAGGTCGGCCGCGTTGTCTCCGTAGCCGATGCCCGCGTTCGCGACGATGTGCCGCACGAGCGAGTACCCGTTCGAGTGCAGTCCGCTCGATCCGAGCGCGATCACGGCATCGCCGTCCTGCACGAGGTGCGCGCCGAGCATGGCATCCGCCTCGACGACCCCGGTCGCCGCGCCCGCCACGTCGTAGTCGCGCGGACCCAGAAGGCCCGGATGCTCGGCCGTCTCGCCGCCGACGAGGGCGGTGCCGGTCGCCGAGCACGCCTCGGCGATGCCGCGCACGATGTCGGCGATGCGCTCGGGGACGACCTTGCCGCACGCGATGTAGTCGGTCATGAACAGCGGCTTGGCGCCGACCACGACGATGTCGTCGACCACCATCCCGACGAGGTCCTGCCCGATCGTGTCGTGCTTGTCGATGGCCTGCGCGATCGCGACCTTCGTGCCCACGCCATCGGTGCTGCTGGCCAGCAGCGGACGCCGGTAGCCGAGCAGCGCGCTGGCGTCGAACATGCCCGCGAAGCCGCCGACACCCCCGAGCACCTCGGGCCCGTGCGTCGCGCGCACGGAGGCCTTCATGAGTTCGACGGCGAGATCGCCGGCGGCGGTGTCGACACCGGCCTGAGCATAGGGATTGGTGGGGGAGTCTGCCACCAGTACAGCGTACCGGCACGCGGGGGCCCCTGCCCCCTCGTGACGAGCCCGTCGGCGCGCTCCGGCACGGTGACCTGCTAATATGGGTGGTTGCGCGACATTCCGCCGTATCTCACCGGCACAGCGCACACATCCAGGCCGGGCATGAGTGGCCGATCCGCACCGATGCGGGTTTCGGCGCCCCGATCGAATCACCGCCGGCAGCATGCTGCCCGCAGACAGACCAGAGACCATGAGCAGTACCGATACTTCCGCGCGCTCCGGCGCGCCCATTCACGACCGCGACCCTGCGGCCGACACCGAACCCGCAGAGCTGGCCTGGCGTCAGGCCGATGAAGACGTGTTCGTCGCGACGAGCCGGGGCGAGTTCGCCGGCTTCGTGACCGTCGACGACACCGCCCACGTCGTGCACGACCGCCACAGCCGCCGCATCGGCTGCTACCCCAGCCTCGCCGCGGCTCGACAGGCACTGGTGGATGCCACGCGTCCGCCCTCCCGCAGTCGCGAGCGTCTGCACCGCCGCATCCTCTCCCGTCGCCGCTGAGGCGCACCCGTCGGCGGAGCACCCGCCGGCGAGCACCCGCCGACAGAGCACCCGCCGCGACGCGGGCCGCAAGAGCCGCGCGCAAGATCATGAAGGACCCTACGATGGGGCCATGGTCGACAAGCCGCAGTGGCTGATCCGCGAAGACGCCGGCACCTCGGTGCTGGTCGCGCTCGCACTGCGGCAGCTGCTGGGCATCCGGGCCCCCGACGATCTGCCGGCGCTGCGCGGACTCGAGGTGCGCCGGCCCGACGCGACCGAGGTCGACGACGCACTCGAGAAGCAGTGGCGCGAGTACTGGGACATGACCGTCGAGCCGCGCGCGCACCGCTCGGAGGTTCCGCTGGAGCTCGTCGAGGGCTTCGACACCCTCATCGCGCTGCCGTCCACCGGCGCGGAGGATCTGCGCGACGCGATCATCCCGCACGCGCAGACCGTGCTGCACTACGCGCAGCGTGCGCACAACAGATACGTCGACTCGGTCAGCTCATCCGGCGGGTCGTACCGCGCCTACGCCAGTGCGATCGCCGAGTTCGAGCGCGAGATAGGCAGACGCGCGCACTCGTTCGAGCTGAACGTTCAGGTTCTGCCGTTCACGCAGCGCGGCATCTGGTGGATCGGCTCGCTGAGCGTCGCCGTCACCGACGGACTGCGGCGTGACGTGGTGGCGTTCGACGCGGCGATGCGCCCGGTGATCGCCGAGCTCGCCTAGATCTGACCGTCGTCGGCGACCACGCGCTCATGCTCGACGGTGACGACGCGAGCATGCCGGCGGGCGGCGCGGTCGAGGCCGACGGCGATGATGCCGCCGAGTGCGACGCCGATCGGAACCGTCCACAGCAGCGCGAAGCCGAATACCTGTCCGGGCGGGTAGACCACGCCGAGCACCTCGGACGGCTCGTACGAGCCGAGCAGCGTCAGGATGCCCGCGACGATGATCCCCAGCACGGCGCCCGTCACCATGAAGACGCCGTAGCGCGGCACGGGGCGGATCGTCGCTTCGACGGTCGAGTGACTGGCTGTTCCGGACATGCTCCCATTCTCCCACGCACTCGCTGTGCGCGGGCCTGCAGCGCGCGCGACTCAGGGGCGCAGCGGCAGCAGGTCGGAGAGGTCCGCGCGGGTTCCCGATGCCGCCACGCGGCCGGCGGCCACGGCATCCGCCCACCGCTCGGCCCCGGTGGCAAGAGCGATCCACGTGCTCGCGTCCATCTCGACCACGTTCGGCGGTGTGCCGCGGGTGTGTCGCGGCCCCTGCACGACCTGCACGGCGCCGAACGGCGGCACCCGCACCTCGACGCTGTTGCCCGGCGCCTTCTCGTCGAGCAGCTGCAGCAGATAGCGCACCGCCATCGCCGTCACCGCGCGGGCGGCCCCGCCGGCGGCGACCGTCGCGAGCGCGTCTCGTCCTGCGGCCGTGTCGATCCTGCGTGCGGGCATGCCACCAGGCTAAGCCGCGCTCAGCGATCGCTGGGCACCGCGGGCCTAGGCTCGAGAGCGATGACCGGTTCTGTTGACGAGATGCGCGGCGCGCGCGCTGAGCTGCTCGCGGCGGCCGCCCGTGCCGACGAGTGGACGCCGCGCCTGCCGATGCCCGTCGACGACGTGTGGCCGGCATCGGTGCTGATCCTGTTCGGCCGGCTGGACAGCATCCCGGCGCGCGCCGACGACGAGACGGTGTCGGCCGACCTCGACGTGCTGCTGCAGCGTCGCTCGGCCACCCTGTCGTCGCACCCGGGGCAGGTGTCGTTCCCGGGTGGCGGGTACGAGGAGCAGGATGCCGACGCCGTCGCCACCGCGCTGCGCGAAGCGCAGGAGGAGACCGGACTCGACCCGCAGGGCGTCGAGGTGCTCGCGTCGCTGCCCGAGATCCCCCTCGCGGTGAGCAGTTTCCTGGTGACTCCGGTGCTCGCCTGGTGGCGCGAGCCGTCACGGGTCGCCGCGGTCGACCACGCCGAGACGGTCGAGGTGTTCCGCGTGCCCGTCGCCCAGCTCGTCGACCCGGCCCACCGCTTCACCGCGGTGCTGCGGCGGGACGGCCACACCTACCGCGGACCGGCGTTCGACGTGGACGGCACGATCGTGTGGGGCTTCACGGCCGGCATCCTCGACGCGCTGTTCCAGGCGACCGGCTGGGCGCAGCCCTGGGATCGAGCGGTCGAGCGACCCGTCTCCGTCTGACCCGGGGCCGTCCGACTCGTGTCCGCTCCTGAGCCGCGTCATGGTCTGAGTCGGGCGAGGCCGCGCCGGTAGGCTGGCCGCATGAAGATCCTCGTCCTCGGCTCGGGCGCGCGCGAGCACGCGATCATCCTCTCCCTGCGGTCCGAAGCGGACGATCACGAGATCTTCGCCGCCCCCGGCAACGCCGGAATCGCGCAGGACGCCACCCTCGTCGACCTCGACCAGCTCGACGGCGCCGCGATCGCGGCGTTCGCCAACGAGCGCGGTGTCGACCTCGTCGTGGTCGGCCCCGAGGCGCCTCTGGTCGCCGGTGTGGCCGACGTGCTGCGCGAGCGCGGCATCCCGGTGTTCGGTCCCGGTCGCGCCGCCGCTCAGCTCGAGGGCTCGAAGGCGTTCGCGAAGCGGATCATGGATGCCGCGGGCGTGCCGACGGGGCGCGCGGTGCGCGCATCGACGCAGGCAGAGGTGGAGGCCGCGTTCGATGACCTCGGCGCCCCGCACGTCGTGAAAGCCGACGGTCTGGCGGCGGGCAAGGGCGTCATCGTGACCACCGACCGCGCGGAGGCCCTGGCGCACGCCGAGCACTACCTGCCGGCCGGCCCCGTGCTGATCGAGGAGTTCCTCACCGGCCCCGAGGTGTCGCTCTTCTTCCTCAGCGACGGCGACACCGTGCGAGCGCTGAGCCCCGCGCAGGACTTCAAGCGCGCGCTCGACGGCGACGGCGGACCGAACACCGGCGGCATGGGCGCCTATTCGCCGCTGCCGTGGCTGGCCGACGACTTCGGCAGCGTCGAGGCGTTCGTCGCCGAGGTGACCGACACGGTCGCGCTGCCCGTGGTGCGTCAGCTCGACGCCGAGGGCACCCCGTTCATCGGGCTGCTCTACGCCGGACTCATCCTCACCCCCGCCGGCGTGCGCGTGATCGAATTCAACGCGCGCTTCGGCGACCCCGAGACACAGGTGGTGCTGCCGCGCCTGCGCACCCCGCTGTCCAGACTGCTTCTGGCAGCGGCATCCGGCACACTCGAGGACGAACCGCAGCCCGGGTTCTCCTCAGACGTCGCGATCACCGTGGTGCTCGCCAGCGAGGGCTACCCCGAGGCGCCGCAGACCGGGCGGATGATCGAGGGGCTCGCCGATGCGGCATCCGTCGACGGCGTCTCGATCGTGCACGCCGCGACCGGCGCTCCCGACGCCCCGGGCGGATCACTCGTCGCGACCGGCGGGCGGGTGCTGAACGTCGTGGCGACCGGGTCCGATTTCGCGGATGCCAGGGCCCGTGCCTACGAGGCGATCGGCCGGATCTCGCTCGACGGCGCGCACTACCGTCACGACATCGCGGCACGCGTCGCCGAGTAGCAGACTCCCCCCGTCGCACACCTGTCGGCGACATGAACGGATGTCGGCGGAATCAGCTGATTCCTGCCGACATCCGTGGTTCTCGCCGACATCCGTGCGAACCGCGCGCGTCGCGGAGTAGTCGATTAGCGCGGCTTCGGGCCGGTGAGCGCGCGCAGCGCGTAGAGGATCGTGGCGAGGTCGACCAGCTCCTGGATGAAGGCGCCCGCCACCGCCGGGATCACTCCGGTCGCGGCGATGAGCATGAGACCGACGCTGAGCACGATGCCGATCCAGATCGCCGCGTAGGCGACCTGCAGCGTGTGCCGTCCGATCTCGACGGCGCGCAGCACCGGCAGCAGCGAATCCTTCAGCACGACCGCGTCCGCCGCTTCGCCGGCGGCCGTCGACCCGCGCGCGCCCATCGCGACGCCGACGTCCGCTGCGGCCAGCACCGGCGCGTCGTTGACCCCGTCGCCGACCATCAGCAGCGGGCGCGGCGCCATCTCGGCGGCCAGCGTCACCTTCTGCGCCGGCAGCAGCTCGGCGTGCACCTCGGTCACCCCCAGCGGCGCGGCGATCGCCGCTGCCGTCGCCTCGGCGTCGCCGGTGAGCATGGCGATCCGCCCCACACCTCTCGCACGCAGCCCGGCCACGACCGCCGCGGCCTCGGGCCGCACGGCATCCGCCAGCACGAGCGCACCCGCGAAGCGCCCGTCGATGGCCACGTACGCGGCGAGCTGACCCGACACGAGCTCGGTGCGCCTCGTGTCGGGGGCGAGCGAGGCGACGTACGCCGGCTTGCCGACCACCACGGCACGCCCCTCGATCGTGGCGGTGACGCCGTTGGTCGCGATCTCCTCGGCGAACGCGGCCGGTGCGAGCCGCAGCCCGCGGTCGACCGCCGCGCGGCGCACCCCCTCCGCGAGGACGTGGCTGGAGTACTGCTCTGCGGATGCCGCGAGGCGCAGCACCTCATCGGCATCCATCCCGTCGGCGGCGCGCACCTCGACGAGCTCGGGCCGGCCCTGGGTCAGCGTGCCGGTCTTGTCGAACGCCGCCGAGCGCACCCGCGCGAGCTGCTCGATGACGCCACCGCCCTTGACGATCACCCCCTCCTTCGCCGAGCGCGACAGGCCGCCCAGGAAGGCCACCGGGGCGGCGATGAGCAGCGGGCACGGAGTCGCGAGCACGAGCACCTGAGCGAAGCGCAGCGGGTCGCCGGCGATCCACCAGGCGACGCCGGCGATCAGCAGCGAGACCAGCGTGAAGGGCACGGCGAACCGGTCGGCCAGGCGCACCGTGGGCGCCTTGCTCTGCTGCGCCTCGTGCACCAGAGCGACGATCTGCTGATACTGACTGTCTGCGCTGTGTCGCAGGGCGCGGACGCGCACGGCGTTCGAGCCGTTCACCGCCCCCGAGAGCACCTCCTCGCCGGCTACGCGCGAGACGGGCAGGCTCTCCCCGGTCAGCGACGACTCGTCGAAGCTCGCACGTTCGCTGAGCAGCACGGCATCGACCGGGACGATCTCGGACGGTCGCACCAGCAGCTCCATGTCGGGCACGACCTCGCCGACGGGGACGTCGCGCGTCGACGCGTCGGTGCCGTTCTCGACGACATGCGCCGTCTGCGGCGAGCGGTCGAGCAGGGCGGTCAGGTCGCGGGCCGCCCGGCGTGATGCGTAGTCTTCGAGCGCCTCTCCTCCGGACAGCATCAGCACGATGACGAGTGAAGCGATGTACTCGCCGACCAGCAGGGTGGCGACCATGGCGATGAGGGCGAGGATGTCGAGGCCGAAATGCGCGCGCAGGATGTCGCGCACCATGTCCCAGGCGGTGATCGCGATCACCACTCCGACGGCGACGGTCGCGATCCAGCGGCCCGCGTCGTGCAGGCCGGCGAGCGAGAGCAGCGTCACGGCGATGGTGGCGAGCACGCCTCCGGCGAGCAGGGGGTACAGCCGTGCGAGTCGCAGAAGCCTCATGGTCACACTCTGCCCGACATCCCGCAGAATGCGCGGGTCTGTCGGCGCGCGGACCGAGGACGGATGTCGGTCGATTGCACGGATGTCGCCGAGATCAAGCCGTTCCGACCGATATCCGTGGTTTTCGCCGACATCCGTCCCGGATGCGTCAGAGGGCGATCCAGTACCGGCGCAAGCGGTTGCCGGATGCCTCGGCACCCGGTTCGTCGATGACATCCTCGAGCTCGCCGCCGGCGCTCTCGATGGTGCGGTAGGAGCCGCCGTTCGTGTCGTCGCAGGAGAGCATGACGCGGTCGTACCCGGCCGCGCGCGCCCGGTCGAGCACGAGACCGAGTGCGGCGCGGGCGATGCCCTGTCGACGACGCGACGGGCGCACCGAGTAGCCGATGTGCCCACCGTGCTGTCGCAGCCACGCGTTCAGCTCGCGCCGGAAGGCGATGAAGCCGACGACCTCACCGTCGTCGAGGATCCAGAGGTAGTCGCAGGCGACATGCCCCTCAGGCAGCGTGGCCGCCGGGTCGGCATAGAGCTCAGCCTTCTCGACCGACGCGTCGCATGCAGCCCGGTCGGCTGCCCGGCCACGCTCGAGACCGGCCCCGTCGATGTGCACGTCACCGAATTCTCCGACTGTCTCCGACCACGAGTCGAAGAGCGACAGGGACGGGGATGCCAGCGAGATCGTCATCCTGCCATCCCATCACGTGTGGGCGGCGCCTTCAGCCGCGGCGCACGAAGTACCAGTTCGCCGCGAACCAGCTGATCACCAGCGCGAAGTAGAGCGCGATGGCCGTCCAGCGCGAGACCGGGTCGGTGTCGACGACCGCGTGCACGACCAGCTGCACCGTGCACAGCACGAGCGCGACGACTCCGACGGCGGCGAGTCCCTTCGTGGCCGCCGTGCGGTCGCGCTCGTCGGCGTACTCCAGCGCGTTCACGCGCTCGAGATCGCCTGACGTGCCGCGCCGGGCGAAGATCGCGCCGAGCGCACCGCCGATCGCGCCTACCAGCAGCGCCACCGCCGCGATCGTCTGGCCGAGCACGAAGCAGACCAGCGCACCCACCGCCAGCACCGCCACCAGCACGGTGTTGGTGCGCGACATGGGCCAGCGGCGGCGGGCCTGTTCGACTGCAGCATCGTCACGAGTCGACATCGAAGACCTCCTCAACGGTCGAGCCGAAATGCCGAGCCAGGTACACGGCGAGTATCAGCGAGGGGTCGTATCGGCCGGTCTCGATCGCATTGATGGTCTGGCGGGAGACCCCGACCGCGGTCGCGAGCGCCTGCTGCGAGAGACCACGCGCGGTTCTCAGCTCTTTGACCCTGCTCTGCACGCTTCAAAGGTAGGCCGCCGACATCGCAATGTAAAGCCGACTTGACAGATCAGAACAATGTCAAGCATGCTTGTCATGTCAAACATGCTTTACACCCTCAGGAGACCACCATGCAGGACGCACTCGTCGACTTCACCCAGTCCCTTCCCCTGTGGCTGCAATGGGCGGGAGTGATGCTCGCCGCGGCGATCCCCTTCATCGAGTCGTACTTCGGCACCCTCATCGGTGCGATCGCGGGGGTGCCGCTCCCGATCGCCGTGCTCGCCGCCGTCGTCGGCAACGTGATCTCCATGCTGGTCTTCGTCTTCATCGCCGCCGCCGCCCGGCAGAAGGTGCTCGCCCGACGGGGTGCGGATGCCGCGACGGATGCCCCCTCGCCGCGACGCGAGAAGGTGAAGCGCATGTTCGATCGGTTCGGTGTTCCCGGGGTCAGCCTGCTCGGTCAGACCGTGCTGCCGAGCCAGATCACCTCGGGGATGATGGTGTCGTTCGGCGCGAGCCGCAACGCGGTGATCGTCTGGCAGATCATCTCGATCATCATCTGGGCGATCATCTTCGCACTCATCGGCCAGGCGGGCATCGCCCTCTTCCGCTGAGTCGGATGCACGGCGCGGCCGTCAGATCAGTGCGCGGGCTGCGCCTCGTCGGCTCGAGCGCGCCCGAGGAAGAGCGCCGCGATCAGCGCGATGCACAGGACGCATGCGGGAAGCAGCATCGCCTGCGCCATGCCCGCCGCGAAGCCCTCCGCGATCTGCTGCGGCATCCCGCTCCCGCCACCGAGACCGGCCGGAGCGTCGGACAGGCCCGGCAGGTTCGCCTCCAGGCGGGACTGCATGAAGGCGGCGATGGCGGCCGAGCCGACCACCGATCCGATCGTGCGGGTGGTGTTGTAGATGCCCGCGCCGGCACCCGCCTGGCGCATCGGCAGGTTGCGGGTCGCGGTGGTGGCCAGCGGTCCCCACATGCCCGCGTTGCCGATGCCGAGCACGGCCGACGGCAGCAGGAACATCCAGGTCGGGGTGTCCATGTTCATCAGCGCCGCGTTCCACAGCTGCCCGCCGGCGACGCACAGCAGGCCGGGGATGAGGATCCACCGCGGATCGATCCGGTCGAGCAGCTTGCCGGCGGCCGGTGCGAGAGCACCCGAGAGCACGGCCATCGGGATCATCAGCAGCGCCGCCTGGGTGGGAGAGAGGCCGCGCGCGAGCTGCAGGAAGAACATGAACGGCAGCGACATGCCCGTCACCGCGAAGCCGACGACCGCGATCGCCGCATTCGCGCCGGAGAAGTTGCGGTCTCGGAACAGCTCCAGCGGCACCAGCGGCTCGGTCTTGGTCATCGCCTGCTGCACGATGAACAGCACCAGTACGATCACTCCCGCGATGATCAGACCCCACACCGAGATGGGCCCCACGATCGTGCCCCAGTCGTACGCCTCGCCCTCCTGCAGTCCGAACACGATGAGGAACAGCGCGAGCGCGCTGAGCACGACGCCGACGAGATCGAAGCGGTGCGGATGCGTGTCAAGCTTCGGCACGAGCATCCACGCCAGCACGAATCCGACGATGCCGACCGGGATGTTGATGAAGAAGATCGCCTCCCACCCGAAGGCGTCGACCAGCACGCCGCCCAGCAGCGGGCCCACCAGCGTGGCGACGCCCGCCGTCGCGCCCCACAGCCCCATCGCCGCGCCTCGGCGCTGCGGCGGGAAGGTGCGGGTGATGACGGCCATCGTCTGCGGCGTCATGAAGGCCGCCCCCAGTCCCTGCGCGGCTCGTGCGGCGATGAGCCCGTCGAGGGTCGTCGACAGTCCGCACCAGAGGGACGCCAGGGTGAAGACGGCCAGTCCGATCAGGTAGATGTTCTTCGGCCCGAACCGGTCGCCGAGGCGACCGGTGATCAGCAGCGGAACGGCGTAGGCCAGCAGATACGCGCTCGTCACCCACACGACGTTGTCGAGGTTGTTGGTGTCGGGGTCGAGCGCCGCCTTGATCGCGGGGTTGGCGACCGAGACGATCGTCGTGTCGACCAGCAGCATGAAGAAGCCGATCACCAGCGCCCACAGCGCGGGCCAGGGGCTGCGGGTCGCGGTGCGGGCCGTGTCAGTCGAAGTCACCCGGCAACGCTACTCCTGCCCGCCGACGTCGGCGCACCTCCGTCATCCGCTCCTGCGTGGTGGGAAGATGGGTGCGTGAGCGAAGCACAGAGCATCCCCGGCTGGCGGCACCTGTATTCCGGCAAGGTCCGCGACCTGTACGCGTCGGAAGACCCGGCCGACACCCGCATCCTCGTCGTCGCCAGCGACCGGGTGAGCGCGTTCGACTTCGTGCTCTCCCCCGGCATCCCGCACAAGGGCGAGCTGCTCACCCAGCTGAGCGACTGGTGGTTCGACCAGCTCTCGGACGTGCCCAACCACCTCGCGGAGGGCGAGATCCCGGATGCCGTGGCGGGGCGCGCCATGCTCGCGATGGCACTCGAGATCCTGCCGATCGAGTGCGTCGTGCGCGGATACATCACCGGCACCGGGTGGGCCGAGTACGCGGCGCACGGCACCGTGTGCGGCATCCCGCTGCCCGCAGGCCTGCAGAACGGCGACCGCCTTCCGGAGCCCCTGTTCACCCCCGCCTACAAGGCCCCGCTCGGCGAGCATGACGAGAACATCACCTTCGAGCGCGTGGTCGAGCTGGTCGGTGCGGAGCGCGCCGACCAGCTGCGCGACGCGTCGCTGTCGCTGTACCGTCGCGCCGCGGAGATCGCGGAGCAGAAGGGCCTGATCCTCGCCGACACGAAGTTCGAGTTCGGGGTGGATGCCGACGGCATCCTGCGCCTGGCCGACGAGGTGCTCACCAGCGACTCGTCCCGCTACTGGGACGCCGCGGCCTGGGCATCCGGCACGACACCGGAAGAGCGGATGGCGAGCTTCGACAAGCAGATCGTGCGCGACTGGCTGGCGACCAACTGGGACAGGCAGGGCGAGCCGCCGGCGCTGCCCGCCGACATCGTCGAGCAGACCGCCGACCGGTACCGCGCGCTCATCGGCCGCCTGACGGCCTGACCCGCCACCACTTCGGGGGCCGACACTCCAGATGTCGGCCCGATTCACGGAAACCGTCCGACATCTGGAGTGTCGGCCCCCCCGGTTCGTCGCACGCCGGATGCCGGGCATCCGGGGCGGTAGGGTTTCCTCGGCCCTGATCCCGACTCCCGAGGAGCCCCCATGCCGCTGTGGAACATCCACGGCAACGGTCGCACTGTCGCGCCCGGCGCCGTCGTCCGCCCCGAAGAGCGCCTGAACTGGCCGGCGACCATCGCGATCGGCGTGCAGCACGTCGTCGCCATGTTCGGTGCGACGTTCCTCGTTCCGATCATCACCGGCTTCCCCGTGCCGACCACGCTGCTGTTCAGCGGCGTCGGAACGATCCTGTTCCTGCTGATCACGCGCAACAAGCTCCCCAGCTACCTCGGATCCTCGTTCGCCTTCATCGCCCCGGTCACCGCCGCCACGGCATCGGCGGGCATGGGCTCGGCGCTCGCGGGCATCGTCGCGGTCGGCGTGCTGCTGGCCCTCATCGGCGTCGTCGTGCACACGGTGGGCGTGCACTGGGTCGACCGCTTCCTGCCGCCGGTGCTCGCCGGCACGATCGTGGCGCTGATCGGGTTCAACCTCGCCGGCGCTGCGCGCGGCAACTACGAGCAGGCGCCGATCACGGCGACCTTCACCCTCGCGATCACCATCCTGTTCGCCGTGGTGTTCCGCGGGTTCCTGGGGCGCATCTCGATCTTCCTCGGCGTGATCGCGGGCTACGTGTTCGCGGGCATCCGCGGCGAGCTCGACTTCAGCAACGTCGAGACGGCCGACTGGATCGGCTTCCCGACGTTCCACCTGCCCGACTTCGCGACCCCGGGCACCTGGTCGGCGATGGCGATGTTCCTTCCCGTCGTGCTCGTGCTGATCGCCGAGAACGTTGGACACGTGCGCGGCGTGGCCACCATGGTCGAGGATCCCGCGATCAACAAGCAGACGGGCAAGGCGCTCATCGCCGACGGCATCTCGACCTCGCTCGCCGGCTTCTTCGGCGGTTCGGGAACCACCACGTACGGCGAGAACATCGGCGTCATGGCATCCACCCGCGTCTACTCGACCGCCGCGTACTGGGTGGCCGGCATCACCGCCATCCTCCTCAGCATGTCGCCCAAGTTCGGCGCGGTCATCAACTCGGTGCCCGCCGGCGTGCTCGGCGGCATCACCACCGCCCTGTACGGACTGATCGGCGTCATCGGCATCAAGATCTGGGTCGACAACCGCGTCGACTTCTCGCGCCCGGTCAACCAGTACACCGCCGCGGTCGGCCTGATCGTCGCGGTCGGCGGGTTCATGATCAAGGATCCGGAGTCGGGCTTCGAGCTCGGCGGAATCGTGCTGGCGACGATCGGCGCGATCCTCATCTACCACCTCGGCAACCTCATCGCGCGACTGCGCGGCTCGGGCGCCGACGACCCGAAGCCGCTCGCCGGCGTGGGCGCCCCCGGAGGCGACCCGGCCTGACGCGGGCAGCGGCCCTCACAGGGCGCAGGAGAGCACGCGAGCGCAGGTGCATTCCCCGGGGAATCCACCTGCGCTCGCGTGTTCTCCTGTTCTGGGGCGTCCGGCACGGCTGCTGAGCGCTCCTCCCCCGGGTCTGTCAAGGCCCCGCGGGGCATCCGGTCTGGGCGGTATCGTCGGCGCATGCTCGATGTCACGCCTCTTGCTGATCTCGCCCGTCGCCGCGATCTGCGCGTCGCGGTCGCCGAATCGCTGACCTCCGGCGCTCTGGCCAGTGCCATCGGCGCAGGCCCCGAGGCGAGCACCTGGTTCGGCGGCGGCGTCGTCGCCTACCTGCCGGAGGTGAAGGAGCGCGTGCTGGGGTTCCCGGCCGATCAGGACCCGACCTCCGCCGGATGCGCGGAGCAGCTGGCCCGAGGCGCCCGTGAACTGTTCGACGCAGACCTGTGCGTCTCGACGACCGGGGTCGGTGGTCCGGATGCCGAAGACGGGCATCCCGCGGGGACCGTGTTCCTCGGATGGGCGACGCGCGACGAGGCCGGGCACCGCAGGCTCGACCTGGACGGCGAGCCCGAGGACGTGCTCGAAGCGACCGTCGAGGCGGCTGTCGAGCTGCTGTTCTCGCGCGCCGGCCGCGTGGAGCGCGCCGGTCGGGCGTAGCGCGCCGGTTCGGGCGCAGCGCCGGTTCGGTGGGAGACGCGGGAAGTCTCTGACGAAACGGCGCGGACGCGGCGCGTCGCCTTTGACCACGCCGTCTCTGGACACCGAGGGTCAGTGATTCACGACGCCACGCGGAAGCGGATGCGCACGCCGGGCGACAGCTGAGCCGCCAGATCGCGCACGGCGTCGGTCAGGGCGCCGATGATCGGATAGCCGCCCGTGATCGGATGATCGGGCCCGAACACCACGGGCTGGCCGTCGGCCGGCACCTGGATCGCTCCGTCCACCACCCCCTCGCTGGGCAGTTCGTCGAGGATCGCGCGCTCGAGCGGCCGCTCGCCGTGCAGTCGCATGCCGACCCTGTCGGAGCGCGCCGTGACCGTCCATTCCTGCTCGCCGAGCAGGCGCACCGCGGTCGCCGTGAACCAGTCGCGCCGGGGGCCGAGCGTGATGTCGAGCACGACGAGGCCGCCCGCCGCAGGCAGCTCGCGCGGCAGCGGCGCAGGCTCGACCGCGTTCGGCGCGGCGTCTCCCAGCGGCACCATATCGCCCGCTCGCAGCGGCGCCGGACCGATGCCCGAGAGAGTGTCGGTCGAACGGCTGCCCAGCTCTGCCGGCATCCGGATGCCCCCGCGCACCGCGATCGTGAACCGCAGCCCGCACATGGGTGCCCCGATGTGCAGCTCGTCGCCGTCGGCGACGGCGAACGGAACGCCGTGCCCGATGCGGCGGGTGGCACCGCCGGCGCCGGTCACCGCGAGTTCGCCCTCGGCCCCTGTGATGACCGCGACCCCGGCACCGTGGAAGCGGACGGCGGAAGGCCCGACGCCCTCGAGAACCGCTGCCTCGGGGGCGTTGCCGACGGCGCGGTTCGCGTCTCGCATGGCGATCTGGTCGGCAGCTCCGGATGCCGGCACGCCGAGCGCGGCGAGGCCGGGGCGGCCCCGATCCTGCACGAGCAGCTGCAGCCCCGGGTTCAGCGCCTCGAGCGCGGGCGCGGGAGATGCCGGACCGTTCGGACCGGCATCCGCGTGCCGCACGCCGACGCTCCGCTCTGCGGCTGAAGCATCCGACGTCCCCGACACCACGGCCGACACCGCAACCCGATCAGCGGTGACGAAACGCACGCGAGCGCCGGGCACCAGCAGGGCGGGTGGGTCGCGGTGCACATCCCACATCACGGCATCCGTCGTGCCGATCAGCTGCCAGCCGCCCGGAGTCTCCCGCGGATACACCCCGCTGAACCGGCCGGCGAGAGCCACCGACCCCGCGGGCACGCGGGTGCGCGGCGACGGGCGACGCGGCACGTCGAACAGCGGGTCGTCGCCGACGAGGTAGCCGAAGCCGGGGGCGAAGCCCGAGAACGCGACCGTCCAGTGTGCGGCGCCGTGCCGGCGCACGAGCTCGTCGACAGAGACGCCGAGCAGTCTCGCCGTGTCCGCGAGGTCGTCGCCGTCGTATCGGACGGGCACGACCACCTCCGGCCCCGCTACGAGCTGGACCTGGTCCGCACGGGTCGCCGAAAGCGCGGAGGCCAGCTCCGCCGCCGATGTCACCAGCGGATCGAACCGCACGAGCACGGTGCGCGCCCCCGGCACCCGCTCGATCACCCCCGGCACGTCGGCCCAAGCGCGATGCATGCGCATCGCCTCGTCGAGGTCGGCGCACTCGACGAGCACCGCCCGATCCGACGCCGTCAGCACCCGCATGCGCTCACCCGCTCAGACCACGACGAACGGGGCGATCTCGATGCCCGCGCCCTGCAGCATCCGCTTCGTCTCAGCCGCCATCGTCACCGCTCCGGGGCTGTCGCCGTGCACGCAGATCGACTGCGCGTCGATGCGCACATCGGTGCCGTCGACCGCCCGCACGACACCCGACTCGATCAAACGCACCATCCGCCGCGCCACGACGGAGGGGTCGTGCAGGACGGCCCCCGGCTGCGTGCGCGGAACGAGGGTGCCGTCGGGCAGGTAGCCCCGATCGGCGAAGGCTTCGGCGGCCGTTCGCAGTCCCGCGCCCGCGGCGATGTCGAGCACCACCCCGCCGGCCAGCCCCAGCATCACCAGCGCCGGGTCGACGGCGCGCACGGCCGCGACCACAGCCCGGGCCTGTCGTTCGTCGCGCGCGATCGTGTTGTACAGCGCCCCGTGCGGCTTGACGTAGGCGACCCGGCCGCCGACGGCCGCGGCGAGGGCCATCAGGGCGCCCAGCTGGTATTCCACCTCGGCCTGCAGCGCGCGCGACTCGGGCTCGAGCGGCGTGCGCCCGAAGTTCTCGCGGTCACGGTACGCGGGGTGCGCGCCGATCGCGACCCTGTTCGCCACGGCAGCAGTAAGAGTGTCGCGGATGCCCTCGGCGCTGCCGGCGTGGAAGCCGCACGACACGTTCGCGCTGGTCACGATCTCGAGCATCGCCGCGTCATCGCTCACCACGCGCTCGGCGGAGTTCTCGCCGAGGTCGGAGTTGAGGTCGATGGATGCCATACCGCCTGTCTACCCAACCCGTGTGCGGCTGTCCATCCGGGGTGCGTGTCAGACGGCGGGTGCCGACCCGCGCACCACGAGCTCGGTGGGCAGGATCGTCAGCGCCTCGGGCCGCCTGCCCGCCAGCAGGTCGACCACCATGTCTGCGAGCATCTCCCCCTGCGCGAACATCGGCTGGCGCACGCTGGTGAGGTCGGTCGACTCGGCCACCCGGGAGTCGTCGAAGCCGACGATCGCGACGTCGTCCGGCACCCGCAGCCCCGCCGCGCGCAGCACGCCGAGCGCACCGCGGGCCATCAGATCGCTCGCCACGAAGATCGCGTCCGGCTGCTCGTCGCGCTGCAGCAGCAGACGCGCGGCCTCTGCCCCGCCGTGCTCGCTGAAGTCGCCGTCGATCTCGCCGACGCTCTGCAGGCTGGCATCCGCCAGCGCCGCGAGGAACCCGTCGCGGCGGTCTGCGCTCACCGCCATCGTCATCGTGCCCGTGATGGTCGCGATCCGCCGGCGGCCGAGCGCGATGAGGTGCTCGGTCGCGGCGCGCGCCGCGGCCACGTTGTCGACGTCGACGATGATGTCGCTCTCGCGCGTCACGGCCGGCCGCCCGCCGAACACGACGGGCACGGCTTCTGCGATGCGCTCGATGAACGAGTCGCTGGCGTGGTGCGACACGATGATCGCGGCATCCACCCCGCCGTTGCGCACGAAGCGAGTCATCTTGCCGTCGGGGTCGTCGCTCGCGATCAGCAGGTTGAGGATGTACTCCGACTCGGCCAGGCGCGAGCTGATCCCCGCGACGACGGATGCCAGGAACGGGTCGCCGAAGAACCGGGTGGTGTCCTCGGGGACGACGAGTCCGATCGCGTGGGTCTGCCGGCTGGCGAGCGAGCGGGCCGCACGATTCGGGGCGTAGCCGAGCTGGGCGATGGCATCCTGCACGGCCGCGAGCGCCTCGGCGCTGACCGACGTCGACCCGTTGACGACCCTGGACACCGTCGAGCGCGACACTCCGGCGAGTGCGGCGACCTCTTCGATCGTGGCTCGGGGCATCAGGGTGCGTGCTTTCGGGAATGCGTGTCGGCTGGGTCGGTGCGCAGCGTCGCTCACCGACCGGTGTGCGCGGCGATGATGCGAGCGTACTCCGCACCGCTCTGCTTGATCGTGCGCTGCTGCGTCTCGTAGTCCACGCGCACGATGCCGAAGCGCTTCTGGTATCCCCACGCCCACTCGTAGTTGTCCAGCAGCGACCAGTAGAAGTAGCCGCGCACGTCGACGCCCTGCTCGATGGCGTCCAGCGTGGCCGCGACGTGCGCACGCAGGAACTCGGTGCGCTCGACGTCGGCGACCTCGCCGTCGGCGCCCACCTCGTCGTCGTAGGCGGCACCGTTCTCGGTGACGTACAGCGGCACATCGCCGGCGTAGTCGTTCGCGACGCGCACGAGCAGACGGGTGAGACCCTCGGGCTGCACCTCCCAGTCCATCCCGGTGCGCGGCAGGCCGCGCTCGACCCAGTAGATGCCCTCCTTGGAGGGGAACGGCGAGCGCGTCTCACGCTGCTGGCCCTCGGTCTGGTGCGGGTCGCCCCCGCCGGGCTGCGGATGCCCCGACAGCAGCTCGCCGTGGTAATAGTTCACGCCCAGCGCGTCGAGCGGCGTGGAGATGACCTCGAGGTCGCCGGGCTGCACGGCGGCCTGCCACTCGGCGACTGCGGCCGGGTCGACCTCGCGGAAGTCCCGGACGATGTCGGCGGGATACTCACCGTGGAAGATCGGGCTCAGGAACCAGCCGTTGAACTGGCCGTCGATGCGGCGGGCGGCGTCGACGTCGACCGGGTCGTCGACGTCGGCCGGGTCGGCGACGGTGAGGTTGAGCGTGATGCCGAGATCGAGCGACGAGTCCCGCTCGCGCAGCGCCTGCACGGCGCGACCGTGCGAGAGCAGCAGGTGATGCGAGGCGAGAAGGCCGTCGCGGATGCTCGTGCGCCCAGGCGCGTGCACGCCCGCGGTGTACGAGAGGAACGACGAGCACCACGGCTCGTTCATGGTGGTCCAGTGCTGCACGCGGTCGCCGAGCACGTCGTGCACGCTGAGCGCGTAGTCGGTGAAGCGCTCGGCGATGTCGCGATCGGTCCAGCCGCCGAGCTCTTCGAGGGCCTGCGGCATGTCCCAGTGGTGCAGGGTGAGCCACGGCACGATGTCGGCCTCGAGCAGCTCGTCGACCAGACGGCTGTAGAAGTCGAGGCCCTTCGCGTTGACCGGGCCGCCGTCGGGGCGCACGCGCGACCAGGAGGTCGAGAATCGGTACGTCTGCAGCCCGAGCCGCTTCATCAGCGCGACGTCGTCGGCGTAGCGGTGGTAGTGATCGCAGGCGACATCGCCGTTGTCCGCGCCGACGACGGCTCCGGGCACGCGCGCGAAGGCATCCCAGATCGACGCCGTGCGGCCGTCTTCGAAGGCCGCGCCCTCGATCTGATAGGCCGCGGTGGCCGCGCCGAAGAGGAAGCCGTCGGGAAAGGTTCGGGTCATGGTGACCATGATGCCATGACTTGCTGGGAGCGCTCCCATGGGCGGGCCGCCGAGCCGTTCGGTAACCTTGGCAGGTGAGTCCCGAACTGGCGCGCGCCGAGTCCCTGATCGCTTCGATCCCCGACTACCCGCAACCGGGCATCCTGTTCCGCGACATCATGCCGCTGCTGGCGGATGCCAGGGCGCTGCGCGCCACGACCGCCGCACTCATCGAGCCCTTCGCGGGCAGCTTCGACATCGTCGCGGGGATCGAGGCCCGGGGCTTCATCCTCGCCGGAGCCGCGGCGATCGCCGCCGGCGTCGGGTTCGCCCCGATCCGCAAGGCGGGCAAGCTGCCGCGGCCCGCAGCGGCCGTCGACTACGCCCTCGAGTACGGCACGGCCACGGTCGAGATGCACGACGACCTTCCGGCGGGCACGCGCGTGCTGCTCATCGACGACGTGCTCGCCACCGGCGGCACCCTCGCCGCCGGACGCCAGATCGTCGAGCGGCTCGGCTATCACGTCGCCGGCATCAGCGTGCTGTTCGAGATCGACGGACTCGGCGGCCGCGAGGCGATCGGCGATCTGCACACCGTCTTCCACTCGGCCTGAGCGGGCACCCTCTCACTCGTTCCGCTCCGACTGGCGCTCCCGGCGCCCGCCGACCTCCTCGGGCAGCTCGTCGATCGGCACGATGACGATGTCCTGCACCTTCCAGTCCAGGTCGATGCACGCCTCGCGAGCGGCGATCAGGTCGGCGAGCTTCGGCGTGCGTCCTCTGCGCGGCACGACGAACGACTCCACGTGCAGCACGTGGCCCTGGTCGCGCACGCGCGATCCCACCTCCTGCGCCCACGGCAGCGAACGCAGCAGCTCGTCGATCTCGCCGGTCAGGGGGTGCACCCTGTCGTCGTCGAACGTCGTCGCGGCGGCGTCCATCAGGTCGGTGATCGCGGCGCGCATGTTGCGCACTCCGTCCCACAGGATGCTGCCGGCGATGAGCAGCGCCGCCACGGCATCCGTCCACCACCATCCGATGCCGATGCCGAGCACGCCGACGATCGATCCGACGGCGGTCTGCCAGTCGGCCTTGTTCATGTCGGCGTCGGCGTACAGCACCTTGTCGTGCAGCTCTTTCGCGAGGCGCATCTTCACCCGACCGAACCAGATCGGAAGCGGGATGGTGAGCGCCATCACGATGACCATCAGCCAGCCCAGCCAGATCGGCTGCCCGAACAGCACGACGGTGCCGATGGGCGGATGCTCGCCCCCGATCAGACCGGTCAGGGAATCGATGATGAGGAACGCTCCCATGGCCATCAGCGCCACGGCCGCCACGAGGTGGGCGACGCCGACCGCGCGGTGCAAGCCGTACGGGTAGCGGCCGCTGGGCGGGCGGCTCACGATGCGCACCGCAACGAGGAAGGCGACCGGCGGGGCCAGTGAGAGCAGGTCCTCGATCCAGGCCGCCTTCATCGCCTGCGAGTTGCCCATCACCAGGTACACCATCGTGATGGCCACGGCGAGGAAGACCAGGGTGTACCACTCGAAGCGGATCGCCTTGCGCAGCGACTTCTCCTGCTGCTCGGGAAGCTCCGTCCGGCCGAATCGCGTCGTCATGAGCCGACCTCCTCGTGCAGGAAGATCTCGAGCTCTGTGAGCAGGGCGTTCTCGCCCATCCGCACGATCATCACGTGCTTCTGCGGCCCCTCCTCGGTCTCGCGCTCGGTGTACGGCCGCGTCACCGCGCCGCGATCCGTCCAGGGTGTGTCATCGAGGAACCCTCCGACCACGAGGTCCAGCTCGCCGCGCTCGAGGGCCGTGAGCAGGTCGGCCTCGCTGCCGGTGGTCCACTCCACCCGCGCATCCAGCTGCTCGGCGAACTCCTGCACCAGCTCCGGTTCCGACCCGGTCGGCTCTCGGCCGTCGTGCACGTCGACCCAGGGCGGCTGCTCGGTCGCTCCGGCGCGCAGAGTGCCGCCCTCGATCCGCTCGAGACTGCCGTGCGGATCGGCGGGCATCCGCATCCCGCAGCCGGTCAACGCGACCAGCAGCACGAGCGCCCCCGCGCCTGTCACTCGCCGTCTTCTCATGGCGCCGACACTAGCGAGGCAGCTGAACGGCGACCACCCCTCCCCCCACCCCTTGACAGACGCGACGGCCGCGTATCGCCGAGCCGACGCACGCTGCATGAGCACCGATCGCATCGCCTAGAATCGGGGGTATGCCCACCATCGTCGTCGACGTCATGCCCAAGGCCGAACTGCTCGACCCGCAGGGGAAGGCCGTCTCCGGCGCCTTCGCCCGCCTGGGCGTCGAGAGCTTCAGCCAGGTCCGCATCGGAAAGCGCTTCGAGCTCACGGTCGACGGCGAGGTCACCGACGACGTGCTCGCCGAGGCGCGGCGCCTGGCCGAGGACGTGCTGTCGAACTCCGTCATCGAGGATGTCGTGGGAGTCGAGGTCGCGCCGTGAGCGTGCGCATCGGCGTCATCACCTTCCCCGGCTCGCTCGACGACCGCGACGCGCAGCGCGCGGTGCGCATCGCCGGCGCTGAGCCCGTCGCCCTGTGGCACGGCTCGCACGATCTCGAGGGCGTCGACGCTCTCGTGCTGCCCGGCGGATTCAGCTACGGCGACTACCTGCGCTCGGGGGCGATCGCGGCTCTGTCGCCGATCATGGCCGAGGTCAGGGCCGCAGCCGAGAAGGGGATGCCGGTTCTCGGCATCTGCAACGGCTTCCAGATGCTCGTCGAGGCGCACCTGCTGCCCGGCGGCCTCATCCGCAACGATCACCAGCACTTCGTGCGTCGCGACCAGCGCCTGACGGTGGAGAACAACGACACCGCCTGGACGAACACGTTCGCGAAGAACCAGGAGATCGTCATCCCGCTCAAGAACGGCGACGGCGGCTACATCGCCGCCGACGAGACCCTCGACCGCCTCGAGGGCGAGGGACTCGTGGCGTTCCGCTACGCCGGGGTCAACCCCAACGGGTCGCTGCGCGACATCGCCGGCATCACCAACGACCGCGGCAACGTGGTCGGCCTCATGCCGCACCCCGAGCACGCCACCGAGGCGGGCTTCGGCCCCGACACCCGTGCCGCCATGCGCTCGGGCGTCGACGGTCTGGGCTTCTTCGAGAGCGCCATCGCCGCGGTCGCGCGCATCGCGGCGTAGCCGCGACGCATCCGCGTCGCTGCACCCGCTCCGCGGCCGTCAGAGGCCTGCCGGCGGCCAGACGCCGATGATCACGGCCATCACGAGCACCGTCACGAGCTCGTGACCGATGTTGACGGTGGTCAGCCGGGTCGAGCGCCCCTCGAACGCGTCGTGCGTGATGAAGCGCGCCGCGGTGAACCCCGCCCACAGGGTGACCGCGGTGACCAGCGAGGCCCAGAAGTACGAGCCCTCGTAGAAATGCCAGGCGATCGTGGCGGCGCCGGCGAGCACCCACGCGGTGATGAAACCGACCAGCACCGTGGTGATCATCGGCCACAGCGGGCGGCGGGAGGGATGCTCGAGGTCGACGCCCGCGAGCCGAGCCCACCGCTCGCCCATCACGCCGCGGGCGTACCAGACGGCGCCCACCACCATGCTCGACGCGGTCGCGACCAGCACCGCCCAGTAGTTGATCTCGGGAACCGTCATGACGCCTCCTTCATCGGATGCGGCTCAGACTACTCCCGGACGCCGTGGCGTTCGAGGTCGTTCAGCCGCGCATGGCGACGCCGTGGCGCCAGTACCCCATGAACGCCACCTGCGCACGGTCGACCCCGATGTCCTTGACGAGGTGACGACGCAGCGTGGTCACCACTCCGCTCTCGCCGGCGATCCAGAAGTATCGGTCGGCGGGCGCGTGGGTCGCGGCGATCTGGTCGCCGAGGCTGGAGTACGCCGGGGTCTCCCAGAGAAGGTCCTCGGTGTCGACATCGCGCACGTCGACGTGCGTGTGCGCGTCGCCGAGATGGCCGAGCACCGCCGGGATGAGCGCCGATCCGTGCGCGTCGCCGTCGGTGCGCGGCAGCCAGGTGATCTCCACGCCTGCGGGTGCGGCGATCTCGAGCACGTCGGCCGGCTCGGGCACCTCGATGAACGCGGTGCCCCGCAGGTCGCGCGGGGCGTCCTCGAGGATGCGCGCGATCGCCGGCGCCGCCGTCTCGTCACCGGCGAGGAGCACCGAGCGCGCTTCGCCGGGCGCGAACTCCGCGCCGCCGTGCTCCCGGGCCGCCACCCCACGGCGCGGGCCCACGACAAAGATCGGCTGCCCCACGCGTGCGTCGGCCGCCCACCGCGAGGCGGGGCCGGTGCGGCCGGGGCTCAGGTGCAGCACGAAGTCGATGACGATCTCGGTGCCCGCATCCGTCACGGTGAGCTCGCGCACCGAGTACGTGCGCATCGACCCTCGCTCGTCTTCGGGAACCGCCAGGTACGACCCCCACCAGTCGTCACCGTCTCGGTCGATCGGAGGCACGGCATCCGGTCGGGGCGGGAAGATCAGCTTGATCCGCGAGTCGTACGTGTCGCCGGGGGTGCCGAGCTCGTCGAGGTCGTCCCCGCCGAAGGTGATCCGCACGAAGTTCGGCGAGACGCGCTCGACGGCGCGCACCTCGGCGAGCGCCAGCAGGTAGGTGGGCCGGGTCTTCGTGGTGGTGTCAGCGGACATGATGCCTCCCGATGGGCGTGACCATCGGTTTGCCCGAGACGGGGTCGACGGTGATCTGATTGGCGAGGCCGAAGACCTCCTGGACGAGTTCTGCGGTGACGATCTCTTCCGGGGCGCCGACGGCGTGCACCCGGCCGTCTTTCATGGCCACCAGCTCGTCGCTGTACCGGGCGGCGAGGTTGAGGTCGTGCAGCACCATCACGATGGTGGTGCCGCGCGAGCCGCTCAGGTCGGTGAGCAGATCGAGCACCTCGACCTGGTGGGCGACGTCGAGGAACGTGGTCGGCTCGTCGAGCAGCAGGATGTCGGTCTGCTGCGCGAGCGCCATCGCGATCCACACCCGCTGCCGTTGACCGCCGGAGAGCTCGTCCACGCTGCGATCGGCGAGTTCGCTGATGCCGGTCGCGTCGAGCGCATCGGCGACGACCGCGTAGTCCTGTGCGCTCCAGCGCGCGAGCATCCGCTGATGCGGGTGTCGCCCCCGACCCACGAGGTCGGCCACTGCGATCCCCTCGGGCGCGACGGGCGACTGCGGCAGCAGCCCGAGAACGCGGGCGACCTCTTTCGACGGGCGGGCGTGCACGGATGCGCCGTCGAGCACGATCTGGCCCCCGGCGGGGCTGAGCAGGCGCGCCAGCGCCCGCAGCAGCGTCGACTTGCCGCATCCGTTCGCCCCGACGATCGAGGTGATCCGGCCGGGCGCGATCGACAGATCGAGCCCCTCGATCACCGTGCGGTCGCCGTACGCGAGCGTGACGGATTCGGCCGCGAGAGTGTGCGCCGCGGTCACAGGGAGCCTCCCGAGCGGTTGGTGCGGATCAGCAGGTAGATGAGGAAGGGCGCGCCGAGCACGCCGGTGACGACTCCGACGGGATAGCGGGCGCCGAGGGCGAACTGGGCGAGCAGGTCGCTGCCGAGCACGAGCGCCGCGCCGACGAAGGCGCTGGGCAGCAGCAGGTTCGCGCCGGGGCCGGTGATGCGCGCGGCGATCGGCCCGGCCATGAACGCGGCGAAGGCGATGGGTCCGGCGGCGGCGGTAGCGAAGGCGAGCAGCGCGACCGCCCCGAGGATGAACAGCATGCGCGTCGCGTTGACCCGCACCCCGAGGCCGGCGGCGGAGTCGTCGCCCAGCTGCATGGCGGCGAGCGAACGCCCCTGCGACAGCATCAGCGGCATCACGATCACGGCGGCGATCGCCATCGGCAGCACGCGCTCCCAAGAGGCGTTGTTGAGGCTGCCGCTGAGCCACTGCATGGCGGTCTGGATGTCCCAGCTCGCAGCCCGCGAGAGAAGGTACGAGATCACGCTCTGCAGCACCGCGGCGACCCCGATGCCGATGAGGATCAGTCGGGTGCCCGCGAAGCCGCCTCTGATCGAGAGGGCGTAGATCAGCGCGGCCGTGGCGAGCGCGCCGCCGAGTGCGAGCAGCGACACCGCCGGGCCGTCGAGCGAGAACACGATGATGCCGATCACCGCTGCGGCACCGGCGCCGTGCGAGATGCCGATGATGTCGGGCGAGGCGAGCGGATTGCGCAGCAGCGTCTGGAACGTCACGCCGGCCATCCCGAAGCCGAGCCCGGTCAGCACCGCCAGCACGGCCCGGGGCAGCCGCAGCTCGCCCACAGTGAACGAGGCCCCCGGCACCGATTCGCCGAGCACGACCCGCACGATCTGATCGGGGCTGTAGAACCGGTCGCCGACCATGAGCGCGACAGCGAAGAGCACGCACACCAGAGCGCCCAGCAGGATCGTGGCGAGGGCGTGGCGACGGTGGCGCGCGCGGCGGCCGGCGATGACGCGCACGACGCGCTGCGCGCCGGTGTCGGCCGGCCGCTCGAGCGTGTGCGCGGTCGGGATGCTGGTCTCTATCGGGGCATGTGCGCCTGCCGTGCGCTCGCGTGTGCTCACAGCTCGCGCACCTTCTGCCTGCGCACGATCCAGATGAAGAAGGGCGCACCGACGATCGCCGTGATGATGCCGACCTGGATCTCCTCCCCGGACGGGGCGATCACCCGGCCGATGACGTCGCTCGCGGTCAGCAGCACCGCTCCCGCCATCGCCGAGAACGGCATCAGCCAGCGATGGTCGGTGCCGATCAGCATCCGGCACACGTGCGGCACGACCAGACCGACGAAACCGATCGGGCCGGCGATCGCGGTGGCGGCGCCGGCGAGGATCACGGCGCCGAGCGCGGCGAGCATCCGCGTGCGGGCGACGTTCTCGCCGAGGCCCCTGGCCATATCGTCGCCGAGCGCGAGCGAGTTCATCCCCCGTGCGCTCAGCAGGCAGATGAGAGCGCCGAGCGCCAGCACGGGCGCGGTGACCGCGATGCGCGGCCATTCCGCACCGCCGACGCCGCCCACCTGCCACGACTGGAACGTCTGCAGCAGATCGACCCGCGGCAGCATGATCGCGCTGATCAGCGAGGCGAAGGCGGCCGAGGTCGCCGCACCCGCGAGGGCGAGCTTGAGCGGGGTGGCACCGCCACGGCCCAGCGAGCCGACCGCGTACACGAAGACCGCCGCCACCGCGGCGCCCGAGATCGCGAAGGCCATCTGCCCGAACGGGTCGCTCAGCCCGAACGAGGCGATGCCGACGACCACGGCGAGGGAGGCGCCGTTGGAGACGCCGAGGATGCCGGGTTCGGCGATCGGGTTGCGGGTGACGGCCTGCATGGCCGCGCCCGCCATGGCGAGCGCGGCACCGACGAGCAGGGCCAGCGCCGTGCGCGGCATCCGCTTGATGATCGCGGCCTGCTCGATCGTCTCGTTCTGCCCCGACAGCGCGGCGAGCAGATCGTCGATCGTCACCGCCCGCACGCCGAACGAGATCGACAGGATGCTGAGCACGACCAGCGCCGCGACGCCAGCCATCAGCCACGACGCGCGCGCCAGCGCCGGCCGGCGCAGGTGCGCGACGGCCGGTGCTGGTGCGGCGGTGGTGGAGGTCACGAACGGGGTCTCCGCAGGCGGAAGGGACTTACTTCGCCAGCGGCGCGGCGAGAATGTCGAAGTAGTCGTTCAGGCCCCACGGGATCGACAGCGGCGACGGGTTGGCGGATGCGGCGATCGGCGTCGCGTCGGGCAGGATCGCGATGCGGCCCTCGGCGATCGCGGGGATCTTCGACAGCAGCGGGTCGGCTTGCAGGGTCGCCACGGTGGAGTCGTCGCCGTAGGTGACGAACAGGTCGACGTCGTCGAACCGCTGCGCCTCCTCGGCCGACACCTCCAGGTAGAACTGGTCGCTGTCCGCGCTGTCCTCGACGATCTGCGGCAGCGGCAGGCCGAGCTCGTGCAGGTAGCCGGGGCGGGTGTCGGCGGCGGTGTAGTAGCCGATCTTCGACAGGTCGCTCATGTCGAAGTAGCCGAACAGCACCTTCGCGTCCTTGAGCGCCGGATGCTCGGCGAGCGCGGCCTCCGCGTCGGCGTCGAGCTGCTCGATGAGGGCGTCGCCCTCCTTCTCGAGGCCGAGCGCCTCGGAGTTCATCTCGATCATGTCCTCGACCGAGGTGCCCCACGCGACCTCGGGGTAGGCGACGACGGGAGCGATCTTCGACAGCGTGTCGTACTCCTCCTGCGTGAGCCCGGAGTACGCGGCGAGGATCACGTCGGGGGCGGTGTCGGCGACGGCCTCGTAGTCGATCCCGTCGGTCTCGTCGAACAGCACCGGCGGCTCGCCGCCGAGCTCGTCGAGCTTCTCCTCGACCCAGGGCAGGATGCCGTCGTTGTCGTCGTCTCCCCAGGTGGCCTTGCTCATGCCGACCGGGACGATGCCGAGCGCCAGGGGCACCTCGTGGTTCGCCCAGGCGACGGTGGCGACCCGCTCGGGCTTGGCGTCGATCACGGTCTCGCCGAAGGCGTGCTCGACGGTGACGGGGAACGACTCGCCGGACGAACCGGTGGAGGCGTTCGAGTCATCGGAGCTGTCATCGGCTGCGGAGGCGCAGCCGGCGAGACCGACGGCAAGGGCTGCTGCGGCGGCGAGGGCGAGGAGACGGGAAGATCGCACGGGCGTTCCTTCGGGTGGGTGGCGGCGTCACCGAGACCCGGTGCGCACTTTGGTAAGGCTTGCCTAAGGTAGCACGCGAACCCTGCGGGGCGCACGCCGGTAGGGTCGTAGCGTGAGCCTTCTCGTGACCGTGCCGACCGAGCGTCTCGCCGCGAACCTGGGCGCGCTTCCCGACGGGGTCGAGCTGCGCATCTGGGACTTGCGCTCCCCCGCGCCGGCCGACCGCATCGACATCGTCGTGCCGCCGTACATGGGCGGCAGCCGGGTGCTCACGGCGCTCGAGGGACTCCAGGTCGGGCTCGTGCAGGGCCAGTCGATCGGGTACGACGGTGTCGCGGAGGCACTGCCCTCCGGTATCCCGTTCGCGAACGCCGCGAGCGTGCACGAGGCATCGACCGCCGAGCTCGCGGTGGGGATGATGATCGCCGCGCAGCGGCAGCTGCCCCGGTTCGTGCGCGCGCAGGACCGCGGCGAGTGGGCGCCGGTCTTCACCGAGAGCCTCGCCGACCGGCGCGTACTGCTGGTCGGCTTCGGCGGCGTTGGCACGGCGATCGCCCGGCGCCTGGCGCCGTTCGAGGTCGAACTGACCGCGGTCGCGCGCACCGCGCGCACCGAGCAGGTCGAGGGTGTCGGCGAGATCGCTGTGCACGGTCTGGACGAACTCGACGCACTGCTGCCGGATGCCGAGATCGTGGTGCTGAGCCTGCCGGCCAGCGACTCCACACATCATCTCTTCGACGGCGAACGGATCGCGCGCATGGCGAAGGGCGCTCTGCTGGTCAACGTCGGTCGCGGGCCGCTGATCGACACCGACGCCCTCGTCGACGCGCTCAGCGCCGATGCGATCCGCGCGGCATCCGACGTCTTCGAAGAGGAGCCGCTGCCCTCAGGGCATCCGCTCTGGAGCGCCCCGAACCTGCTGATCACCCCGCACGGCGGCGGCGCCTCGACGGCGATGAACCCGCGCATCGCGCGACTGATCCGGCGTCAGATCGACCGGATGCTGGCGGGAGAGCCGCCCGTGAACATCGTGATGTAAGCGCTTGCAGTAGCCTGGGCTCATGGCACAACGTGAACAGCAGCGTGAGCAGATGGCAGCCCCCGGTTCCGAGTGGTGGCGCACCGCCGTCATCTACCAGATCTACCCCCGGTCGTTCGCCGACGCGTCCGGCGACGGCATCGGCGACCTGCCCGGCATCACCAGCCGGCTGGACGATCTGAAGAGCCTCGGCATCGACGCCATCTGGCTGAGCCCGTTCATGACCAGCCCGCAGCGCGACGCCGGCTACGACGTCGCCGACTACCGCGACGTCGACCCGCTGTTCGGCACGCTCGACGACTTCGACGTCATGCTGAACGCGGCGCACGCCCGGGGCATCCGGGTGATCGTCGATCTCGTGCCGAACCACTCCTCCGACCAGCACGTCTGGTTCCAGGAGGCGCTGAAGGCGGGCCCTGGCAGCCCCGAGCGGGCCCGCTACGTGTTCCGCGACGGCCGGGGCGAGAACGGCGAGCTGCCCCCGAACAACTGGGAGAGCGTGTTCGGCGGCGACATGTGGGAGCGCGTGACCGAGCCCGACGGCACTCCCGGCCAGTGGTATCTGCACATCTTCGACGCCACCCAGCCTGACTTCGACTGGACGAACGACGAGGTGCGCGAGGAGTTCCGCAGCATCCTGCGCTTCTGGCTCGACCGTGGCGTCGACGGATTCCGCGTCGACGTGGCGCACGGGATGATGAAGGAGGCGGGGCTGCCGGACTACGCTCCCGTCGCCGACGCCGACTCGATGGGCGGCGGCGAGGAGAACGTGCCGTACTGGGGCCAGGACGAGGTGCACGACATCTACCGCGACTGGAACCGCGTGCTCGCCGAGTACGACGGCGATCGCGCGCTGTGCGGCGAGGCCTGGCTGCCGACGCTGCAGAAGACCGCGCTCTGGGTGCGTCCCGACGAGATGCACCAGACCTTCAACTTCCCCTACCTGATGACGCCGTGGGATGCCCAGGAGCTGCGCCTCGTCATCCGCGAATCGCTCGACGCGTTCGGAGCGGTGGGCGCACCCAGCACCTGGGTGCTGTCGAACCACGACGTGATCCGGCACGCCTCGCGTCTCGCGCTGACCGCCGACAGCCCGCAGGGCGACGGCATCGGCCCGAACTCGCAGGGCAAGCCCGACCCGGCCATCGGTCTGTCACGCGGCCGCGCGGCGACCACCGTGATGCTCTCGCTGCCCGGCTCGGCCTACGTCTACCAGGGCGAGGAGCTCGGCCTTCCCGAGGCGATGGAGATCCCCGACGAGTTCCGACAGGACCCGACGTGGTTCCGCACGAACGGCGAGCGCTACGGTCGCGACGGCTGCCGCGTTCCGCTGCCGTGGACGGCCGAGGGCCCCGCGTTCGGATTCAACGACACCGGCGCCTCGTGGCTGCCGCAGCCCGCGGAGTGGGCGAGCTTCGCGCGCGATACCGAGGAGCGCCAGCCGGATTCGACGCTGAACCTCTACAAGAAGCTGCTCAGCGAGCGCGCGGCGCGCCGCCTGGGCAGCGGCTCGCTCGTCTGGGACGACGTGGCCGATTCGGCCGTCGCCTTCCGCCGCGGCGAGCTGCACGTCGTCGCGAACCTCGGCGCCGAGCCGATCGAGCTCGGCGATGACGTCACCTTCGTCGTGCAGAGCGAGCCGTTCACCGGCACCGCGCTGCCGCCGAACACGGCCGCCTGGTTCACCCGCGGCTGAGCGGATCGTCAGCCGGGATAGGCTGACGATGTGGTGAGCATCGACGAGGTCGCAAGGCTCGCTGGGGTGTCGACGGCGACCGTCTCGCGCGCGCTCAGCGGGCGCGGGCACGTGTCGGAGCGCGCGCGAGAGCGCGTGCGTTCCGCGGCAGACTCCCTCGGATACGTCGTGTCGTCGCGGGCGTCGAGCCTGGCATCCGGTCGCACGCAGAACGTCGGGGTCATCGTCCCCTTTCTCGACCGCTGGTTCTTCAGCACCGTGCTCTCCGGCGCGACCAGCGCACTGATGCGCGCCGGCTACGACATCACGCTGTACAACATCACGGCCGATGCCGCCGTGCGCCGCGAGGTCTTCTCGACCTTTCTGCGGCGCCAGCGCGTCGATGCCGTGATCGCCGTCGCCATCGAGCTCGATGAGCACGAGACCTCGCAGCTGCAGGGGCTGGGCCTGCCGGTGATCGGCATCGGTGGCCCGAACCCCGGCCTGCGCACGCTCTCGCTCGATCAGACCGCGCTCGCCTGCCTGGCCACCGAGCATCTGATCGCGTTGGGGCACCGCGACATCGCACACATCGGCGCAGCAGCCGAGTTCGAGGCGGACTTCCGGGTGCCGTCGCGCCGCCGGTCCGGTTTCGAGCAGGCGCTCGCGCAGGCGGGGATCACCCCGGATCCGGCGCTCTTCGAGCCGGCGGACTTCACCGTCGACGGCGGATACCGTGCCGCCAGACGGCTGCTCGGCGGCACCGGGCCCCGGCCGTCTGCGATCTTCGCCGCCTCGGACGAGATGGCCATCGGCGCGCTGGTCGCCGCCCGCGACCTCGGCATCCGCGTGCCGCAGGACCTCTCGATCGTCGGTATCGACGGTCACGAGCTCGGTGAGTTCTTCGGGCTGACGACGGTCGATCAGTTCCCGCTCGCGCAGGGCGAGCGGGCGGCGTCGGCGATTCTCGCGCAGCTCGAGGGCGCCTCGGATGCCGCGGCCGTGGCCGACCTGCCGTACGAGCTCATCACGCGCGGCACGACCGCACCCGTATAGCATCCGCCCGCATCCGGCGGGAGCTGAGCCGGACCCCCGGGTGTGCCGGATCCGCTCGGCGCTGTCTCGATCCCACGCCGCGGCACTGAATACTGGACGGATGGACGCGCTCAACGACTTCGTGCTCTTCTTCGGCGACAAGCTCTGGTCCTGGGCGGTGCTGCCCATCCTGGTGCTGCTCGGCCTCTACTTCACGTTCCGCTCCGGTGTCGTGCAGTTCCGCTTGATCCCCGAGATGTTCCGCACGCTCACCGACCGCACCCCGACTACTACGGCGAGTCGAACATCGAGTTCATCCGGGCCAAGCGCGGCGTGCTGCAGACCTACCGCGCGCTCGTCGTGCTCGTCGTGTTCCTGGGCTCGATCGCCTCGGCAGACCTGATCTGGAACACGGCCGACAGCATCATGGGCGTCATGGCGATCGTCAACCTCATCGCGATCGCGTTGCTCTCGGGCGTCGCGTTCAAGCTGCTGCGCGACTACCTCGATCAGCGTCGGGCGGGCCTCGACCCGGTGTTCACCCGGGAGCGGATGCCCGAGGTCACGGGCATCCAGTGCTGGGAGGACGAGCTGAGCGTCACGGGGCCGATCCCCGTCTCGGGTCGCAGGCACTGAGCCAGGGCTGAGGGCGGATGCCGGGCATCCGCCCTCAGCGCCGCCGCACGCGGCGGGATAGGGTGGAAGAGGAGTGTCGGGAAGCCTGGTCGACGTCATCGTCCGTCGACCCGGAAGGCCCGCATGCCGCGCTTCTCCTCTCTCCTGCGCCCGCTGTTCCCGACCTCGTCCCGCGCCGAGTCCCGGCGCATCGGCGAGATCCTCCGCACCGAGACCACGGGCGGCATCCTGCTCGTCGTCACCGCCGCTCTCGCACTGGTGTGGGCGAACTCGCCGTGGGCCGACGGCTACTTCGCGCTGCGCGATCTGCGGGTCGGCTACGAGCCGTGGCATCTGGATCTGACCCTGGGGCAGTGGGCGGCCGACGGTCTGCTCGCGGTCTTCTTCTTCCTGGTGGGCCTCGAGCTCAAGCGCGAGTTCGTCGCCGGCGACCTCCGACGGTTCAGCACCGCCGTCGTGCCGGTGGTGGCGGCCCTCGGCGGTGTGGCGGTGCCCGCCCTCGTCTACGTCGCGGTCACGAGCGGAGCGCCCGGTGCGGCGAGAGGGTGGGCGATCCCCACCGCCACCGACATCGCCTTCGCGGTGGCGGTGCTGGCCATCATCGGCTCGCACCTGCCCAGCGCTCTGCGCATCTTCCTGCTGACTCTCGCCGTGGTCGACGATCTCGTCGCGATCGCCATCATCGCGGTGTTCTACACCGACACCATCGAGATCGTGCCGCTCGTGCTGGCACTGCTCACGATCACCGCGTACGGCCTGATCGCGCAGCGGTACCGTCAGTTCTTCCGCCTGCGCCCGTCGGCGGCGTGGCTGATCCTGCTGCCGATCGGCTTCGCCGCCTGGGCGCTCGTGCACGCGTCCGGCATCCACGCGACGATCGCGGGTGTGCTGCTGGGCTTCACGATCCCCGTGCTGCACCGCCGGGCGGCGACCGAGAAGCAGAGCGGCCCCGGCCTCGCCGAGGTGTTCGAGCATCGGTTCCGCCCGCTCTCCAGCGGGATCGCCGTACCGGTGTTCGCGTTCTTCTCAGCCGGTGTGGCCGTCGGCGGCGCCGAGGGATGGCTCTCGGCGCTCGGCGACCCGGTGGTGCTGGGCATCATCCTCGGCCTGATCGTGGGCAAGCCCGTCGGGATCGCCCTCGCGACCTGGGCCGTCACCCGAGTGCGCCGCATCGACCTCGATCCATCCCTGCAGTGGATCGACATCATCGGCGTGGGTCTGCTGGCCGGCATCGGGTTCACGGTCTCGCTGCTCGTCGCCGAGCTCAGCTTCGACGTCGCGGACCCGCATCACGATCAGGCGAAGGTGGCGATCCTCACCGCGTCGGTGGGCGCCGCGCTGCTGGCATCCGCCCTGCTGGGGCTGCGCAACCGCCGCTACCGGAAGAACGCGGCGACCTGACCAGACGCAAAAGAACCGGCCGGGAACCACGTGGGTCCCGGCCGGTTCTGTCGACGCTCAGATCAGAGCGCGCGGATCTTCGCCGCCTGCATGCCCTTGGGGCCACGCTCGGGCTCGAACTCCACCTTCTGGTTCTCGGTGAGCTCCTTGTAGCCGTTGCCCTCGATTGCCGAGAAGTGCGCGAAGAGGTCGTCGGAGCCGTCATCGGGAGCGATGAAGCCGAAGCCCTTTTCGGAGTTGAACCATTTCACAGTGCCAGTGGCCATGTGCTTCTGCTTTCTGTTGATCTGGCCGCTGATGCGACCGGGGTGCCACGCTGAATTGTCCGGCGTGCACGATATGACGATGCCGACCGACCGGCGCGGGGCGCATGGCTCGACGGGATCGGGGGGATCCGGATCCGCGGCACTCACACGCGGGTCGGGATCGGGGTGATGGCTGGAGCGAGAGACGCTCAGCTGTTGAGAGTGAAGCCTCCGGCGGAGGGACACGACAACACTAGCACGCGGCGGCGGCCTGCGCCCCGATCGACGGATACCCCAGGGCTAGGCTCATCGCATGACCGTCGACCTCGAAGCCCTCTACATCGACCTGCACAAGCATCCCGAGCTGTCGTTCCAGGAGACGCGCACCGCCGGCATCGCCGCAGCTCATCTGCGCGAGCTCGGGCTCGAGGTGCACGAGGGCGTCGGCATCACCGGCGTGGTGGGTGTGCTGTCGAACCCGTCGGCGAGCTCGGGCGAGCCCGGCCCCGTGGTCTGGCTGCGCGCCGACATGGACGCGCTGCCCGTCGTCGAGGAGACCGGACTCGCGTATGCGTCGACCGCGACCGGTGTCGATCCGGACGGCAGCACCGTCGGGGTGATGCACGCCTGCGGCCACGACATGCATGTGACCGCCATGATCGGCGCGGTCGAGCGACTGGTCGCCGAGCGCGACCAGTGGAGCGGGACGGTCGTGGTGGTGATCCAGCCCGCCGAGGAGTACGGCGCCGGCGCCAGGGCGATGCTCGATGACGGTGCGCTCGACCGCTTCCCGCGCCCCGATGTGGTGCTCGGCCAGCACGTCACCCCCCTGCCCGCGGGCACCATCGGCGTGCGACCGGGTCCGCAGATGTCGGCCTCCGACGGCATCCAGGTCGTGCTGCACGGTCGTGGCGGCCACGGGTCGCGCCCGCACTCGACGATCGACCCGATCGTCATGGCCGCGGCGACGATCATGCGGCTGCAGACGGTCGTCTCGCGGGAGGTCGATCCGCGCGACCTCGCCGTCGTGACGGTCGGCGCGATCCACGCCGGCACCAAGAACAACATCATCCCCGCGGATGCCACCCTGCAGCTCAGCCTGCGCTACCCCGACGAGCAGCTGCGCGAGAAGGTGCTCGAGAGAGTCGAGCGCGTCATCCGCGCGGAGGCGACGGCATCCGGCGCCGAGCGCGAGCCCGAGATCTCGACCCTGCACCGGCTGCCGGCCACGATCAACGACGCGGATGCCACCGAGCAGGTCGTCTCGGCCTTCCGCGGCGTGTTCGGCGAGCAGTCGGTGATCGATCCGGGGCTGTTCACCGGCAGCGAGGACGTGTCGTGGTTCGCCCGCGACGCCGGAGTGCCCCTGGTGTTCTGGTTCTGGGGCGGGGTCGACCCGCAGCTGTACGCGGACGCCGTGGCGAACGGCACCGTCGACAGGGACGTCCCGACCAACCACTCGCCGTTCTACGCCCCGGTGATCCACCCCACGATCGAGGTCGGCGTCACGGCGATGGCCACGGCGGCCCGGGAGTTCCTCGACTGAGGCGCGGGCGCCTCAGACCTCGATGACGCGCTGGTTGCTTTCGTGAGCCTCGCGGTGCAGCCGCTCCATGCGCTCGTCGAGCTCGCCGGCCGCCTCGGCGGCGTCGGTGAGGCTCTGCACGAGATGCGCCGGCACCCGTCCGGAGAACTTGTAGTGGATCTTGTGCTCGAGGCTCGCCCAGAAGTCCATCGCGATGGTGCGGAACTGCACCTCGACCGGGATCGCCACCGGGCCGGTGGAGAGGAACACCGGCACCTCGACGATCGCGTGCAGGCTGCGATATCCGTTGGGCTTGGGCTCGGCGATGTAGTCCTTGACGCGACGCACGGTCACGTCGTCCTGCTGGGTGAGCAGATCGAACAGCTGATACACGTCGCTGACGAAGCTGCAGGTGACGCGCACCCCGGCGATGTCGGTGATCTCACGGCGGATCACGTCGAAGTCGGCCTCAATCCCCTTGCGGGCGATCTTCTCGACGATGCTGTCCGGCGTCTTGATGCGACTCTTGACGTGCTCGATCGGGTTGTACGCGTGCATGTGGGTGAACTCGTCGCGCAGGATCGAGATCTTCGTCTCGACCTCGCGCATCCCGAACTCGTACTCGCGCAGGAAGCGCTGGAACGCGTCCCGCAGCTGCTTCGCCTCGGCGATCGCGGCGTCGTCGATCGGGAGAATCGTCATGTCCTCGACGCTACGCGCTCGCCTTCGGAATCCCCTGGGGGCGGCGGCCGAACGTCACGTGTTGCTCGGGGGTGTCAGCAGGCGTAGTGTCGCCGCTCGTGGCAAATGAAATGCGTGAGAACGCGGACGCCCCGCTGCACGCGAAGCGCATCCTTCTGGGCGAACCCCTCACCACGCAGCAGGTCGACGATCAGCTGCTCCCCAAGCGCATGGCGCTGCCCATCTTCGCGTCCGACGCGCTGAGCTCCGTCGCGTACGGGCCTCAGGAGATGCTGATGATCATGCTCATCGGCGGGGTGTCGTTCCTGACGCTGAGCCCGTGGGTGGCGGCCGCCGTCGTGCTGCTGCTGATCGTCGTGGTGCTCAGCTACCGCCAGCTGATCAAGGCGTACCCGTCGGGCGGTGGCGACTACGAGGTGGCCTCGACCAACCTCGGCGAGATCCCCGGCGTCGTCGTCGCGGCTGCGCTGCTCGTCGACTACGTGCTCACCGTCGCCGTGTCGATCGCGTCGGGCGTCGACAACATCATCTCGGCCGTGCCCTCACTCGACCCGTGGCGCGTCGAGCTGGCGGTGGGCTTCGTCATCCTCATCGTGATCGTCAACCTGCGCGGCGTGCGCGAGGCGTCGACCGTGTTCGCCATCCCGACCTACGTCTTCATCGGCTCGGTGGTGCTGATGATCGGCACCGGCCTGATCCGCACCTTCCTCGGCGATGCGCCCGTCGCGGCGAGCGCGAGCTACACCGTCGAGGCCGAGAGCATCTCGCAGGCCGCGATCGTGCTGCTCGTGCTTCGCGCCTTCTCGAGCGGATGCTCGGCGCTGACCGGCGTGGAGGCCGTGTCGAACGGCGTGCAGGCGTTCCGCAGCCCGAAGATCCGCAACGCTCAGCTGACCCTCACGATGATGGGCGGGGTCGCGGCGCTGCTGTTCACCGGTCTCACGGCGATGGCGCTGATCGCCGGGGTGCGCTACGCCGAGAACCCGTGCGATCTGCAGGGCTTCGACTGCTCGGGCCCGCAGCCGAGCCTCATGGCGCAGATCGCCGCCGCGACGTTCGGCGGCGGCAGCATCCTGTTCTTCGTCATCCAGGCGGCCACCGCCTGCGTGCTGCTGCTCGCCGCCAACACCGCGTTCAACGGCTTCCCGCTGCTCGGAGCCGTGCTCGCCCGCGACGGCTACGCGCCGAAGGCATTGAACACCCGCGGCGACCGGCTCGTGTTCTCGAACGGGATGACCCTGCTCGGCATCGGCGCCGTCACGGTGCTGGTGGCGTTCCAGGCGAACCTCACAGCGCTGATCCAGCTGTACATCATCGGGGTGTTCGTGTCGTTCTCGCTGGGACAGATCGGCATGGTGCGGCACTGGCGACGCACGCTGCGCGAGACGACTCACCGGCGACTGTCGGAGGTCGCAGCCGAACGGCGCTCGGCGCATGTGGGGCTGGTGATCAACTCGCTCGGTGCGAGCATGACCGTCGCCGTGCTCGTCATCGTGACCATCACCAAGTTCACGCACGGCGCCTGGATGGTGTTCTTCGCGATCCCGCTGCTCGCCGTGCTGATGCTGGGGGTGAAGCGGTACTACCGCGACGTCGAGCACGAGATCAGCATCGACGACACGACGCACTTCGGCTCGCAGGGCGACGTCGCCATCGTGCTGGTCAGCCGACTGCGGAAGCCGGTGATCAAGGCGCTCGACTACGCGATCGCCGCACAGCACGAGAAGACCATCGCCGTGCACATCGCCCTGACGCCCGAAGACGGGAAGATGCTGCAGCGCGAGTGGGAGCAGCACGGCATCCCGGTGCCGCTGGTGATCGTCGATTCGCCGTACCGCACCTTCGCGCAGCCCATCGAGCACTTCATCCGCGAGTACCGCGAGAAGCACGGCCCGTCGGTCGTCACGGTCTACCTGCCCCAGTACATCGTCGGGCACTGGTGGGAGAGCCTGCTGCACAACCGACGCGCACGCCGCATCGCCTCGCAGCTGATGCTCATGCACGGCGTGACGATCACCCTCGTGCCGTGGCTGCTCGACTCGTCCGAGCTGATCTACGGTCGCCGCTCGCGGCCGATGCCGGGACAGGAGCGCGCCGGCCGTCCGGTGGCGCTGTACGGCGAGGTGCCTCGAGGCCGACGCGCGCAGCGCCCGGCGGGACCGCCCGACGCAGGCTGAGGCGGCGGGGCAACCCCCGTTGTCCCGCTGCTGTCGAACGGGTATACCTGAGTCACCTCAGAAGATCGGAGAACGACATGGTCCACCGCATCGGCTACATCGTCGGCAGTCTCGCGAGCGACTCGATCAATCGCGTGCTCGCAGGCGCACTGGCGCGCATAGCGCCCGAGAGCCTCGAACTCGCCGAGATCCCCATCCGCGACCTGCCGCTGTACAACCGCGACGACGAGCACTCGCCGGTCTCGGCGGTCACCGAGTTCAAGCAGGCGATCGAGCGCGCGGACGGCCTGCTGATCGTCTCTCCCGAGTACAACCGCTCGATCCCCGGCGCGCTGAAGAACGCGATCGACTGGGGCTCGCGCCCCTGGGGGCAGAACTCCTTCGCACGCAAGCCCACCGGCATCATCGGCGCATCGACCGGCGCGATCGGCACCGCGGTCATGCAGGCGTCCATGCGCAGCGTGCTGAGCTTCCTCGATGCGCCGCAGCTGAACGCACCCGAGGCGTACATCACGTTCCGGCCCGAGTCGTACGGCCCCGACGGCGAAGTGAAGGATGAGTCGACGGCGAAGTTCCTCCGCCACTACATCGACGAGTACGCGGCCTTCGTCGAGCGCGTGCTCTCGAGCACGCTGCCCGGCCACATGGGCGACTCCGACCCAGACACCATGCACTGAATACGGAGGAGATCGCGGCGTGGCCGACCGCGTCGCAGCGTCAGCAGATGCGGTCGGGTCGCAGGTCGAGCCGGCGCAGCGCCTGCGCATTGAGCGCGACGACGATGGTCGACAGGCTCATCAGCACGGCCCCGACCGACATCGGCAGCACGAAGCCGACGGGCGCGAGCACGCCCGCCGCGAGCGGCACCGACATGAGGTTGTAGCCCGCCGCCCACCACAGGTTCTGCGTCATCTTGCGATAGGTCGCCCGCGAGAGCTCGATCACCGAGACGACCGAACGCGGATCGTCGGATGCCAGGATCACCCCGGCCGACGCGATCGCGACGTCGGTGCCGGCGCCGATCGCGATGCCGACGTCGGCCTGCGCGAGAGCTGGAGCGTCGTTCACGCCGTCGCCGACCATCGCGACCTTCTTGCCCTCGGTCTGAAGCTCGGCGACCTTGGCGGACTTGTCCTCCGGGCGCACGCCCGCGAACACGCGCTCGATGCCGAGCTCTGCGGCGACAGCGTGCGCCACGGCCTCGGCGTCGCCGGTGATCATCACGACCTCCACGCCCCGATCGCGCAGGGCATCGACCGCCGCGCGCGATTCGGTGCGCCCCTCGTCGGCCAGCTTCAGTCCGCCGATCACCTGTCCGTCGCGCACGACGTGCAGGATGATCGCTCCCTCCGAGCGCCAGTCGCGGGCATCCGGGATCTCGTCCGCACCGATCTCGTCGAGCAGCCGCGGCCCGCCCACCCGGATCTCGTGCCCGTCGACCGTCGCGGTCACGCCGACCGCCGGAGACGAGCTGAACCCGGTCGCGCCGGCCAGGGGCTGGCGCGCCGCGCGCACGATCGCCCGCGCGAGCGGATGCTCGCTGTCGGACTCCGCCGAGGCCGCGAGCGCGAGCACGTCGTCCTCGTCCCAGCCGCCGGCGGGGGCGACGCCCGTGACGGTCGGCTCGCCCTTGGTGAGCGTGCCGGTCTTGTCGAACAGCACGGCGTCGATGTCGCGCATGCTCTCGAGCGCCAGGCGGTCCTTCACCAGCACCCCGGCGCGCGCCGCGCGCTCGGTTGCGATCGAGACGACCAGCGGGATCGCGAGTCCCAGGGCGTGCGGGCAGGCGATCACGAGCACGGTGACGGTGCGGATCACGGCATCGTCGGGCATCCCCACCAGTGTCCAGACGAGAGCGGTGATCACGGCGGCGCCCAGCGCGAACCAGAACAGCCACGCGGCGGCGCGGTCGGCGAGGCGCTGCGCGCGCGAACTCGACGCCTGCGCGTCGGCGACGAGCTTGCGGATGCCGGCGAGCGCCGTGTCTTCGCCGGTCGCGGTGACCTCGATGCGCAGCCCCGAGTCGGTCGCGACCGTGCCGGCGGTCACCTGATCGCCCTCGCCGCGGCTGACCGCGCGCGACTCGCCGGTGAGCATCGACTCGTCGACGTCGGCGCGTCCGTCGACGATCCTGCCGTCGGCCGGGATGCTCGCCCCGGGGCGCACGATGACGATGTCGCCCTGCTGCAGCTCGGCGGGGCTGACGGTGGTGATCTCGTCGCCGTCGACCCGCTCGGCGCCGTCGGGCAGGAGTGCGGCGAGTGAGTCGAGCGCCGAGGTGGTCTGCGCGAGGGAGCGCATCTCGAGCCAGTGCCCCAGCAGCATGATCACGATGAGCAGCGCGAGCTCCCACCAGAACTCGAGTTCGTGATGCAGGATGCCGAGGCTCGCACCCCACGATGCGAGGAACGCGACGGTGATCGCCAGGCCGATCAGCAACATCATCCCCGGCGTGCGGCTCTTGAGCTCCGCGATCGCGCCGGTGAGGAACGGGCGGCCGCCCCACACGTACATGACCGTGCCGAGCAGGGGCGCGACCCATCGAGCCCAGCCGGGAACCTCGTACCCGATGATCATGGCGAACATGCCGCTCGTCGCGACCACGGGGACGGCGATCAGGAGGTTGATCCAGAACAGTCGGCGGAACTGCCCGACGTGGTCACCGTGCCCGGCGTGGCCGCCGTGCCCGGCGTGGTGGTCACCGTGGCCGGCGTGGGCGACATGACCGCCGGATCCGGCGGTGTGGTCGCCGTGGTTGTGGTTCCCGGGGTGTGTCTCGTGCGCATTCATGACGGATCCACCTGATCAGCGGAACGCCCGCAGCCGCAGACTGTTGCCCACGACGAACACGCTCGAGAATGCCATCGCAGCCCCGGCGAGCATTGGGTTGAGCAGCCCGAGCGCGGCGAGCGGAATCGCCGCGACGTTGTACGCGAACGCCCAGAACAGGTTGCCCTTGATCGTGCCGAGCGTGCGGCGCGAGAGCCGGATCGCGTCGGCCGCGGCGCGCAGGTCGCCCCGCACGAGCGTGATGTCTGATGCCTCGATCGCGACGTCCGTGCCCGTGCCCATCGCCATGCCCAGGTCGGCCTGCGCCAGCGCCGGCGCGTCGTTCACGCCGTCGCCCACCATCGCCACGACCCGCCCCTCGGCCTGCAGGCGCGACACGACCGCGACCTTGTCGGCCGGCAGCACCTCGGCGATGACCTCGTCGATGCCCACCTGGCCGGCGATGTGCCGGGCGGCGGCTTCGTTGTCGCCTGTCAGCAGCACCGGGCGCAGCCCGAGCGCCAGGAGAGATGCGATCGCCTCGGCGCTCGTCGCCTTGACCTCGTCTGCGACGACGATCATTCCCGCCGCGGCGCCGTCCCACCCGACGAGGATGGCCGTCTGGCCCGCGGCCTCGGCATCCCCCTTCGCCTCGAGCAGCTGCGCAGACGGGTGGATGGACCAGTCCTCGAGCAGCGAGAGCCGCCCGACCACCATCGCGTGCCCCTCGACGACGCCGGTGACGCCCCGCCCGTCGTGGTTCTGGAACGACTCGACCGCCGGCAGCGACCGCCTCGGGGTCGACGTCGTCTCCGCATCCGCACCCTCGACGGCGGGTCGCACGGCGGCTCGCCGCGCGGCATCCGGGTCATCCGAGATCTCGGACGCGGCGGACGTGACGGCTCGCGCGATCGGATGCTCGCTGGCGTGCTCGATGGCTCCGGCGAGGAGCAGCAGACGGTCGCCATCCACCCCGTGCTCCGGCACGACCGCGGAGACCGACATGCGTCCCTCGGTGACCGTTCCGGTCTTGTCGAGCACGACCGTGTCGACCCGGCGGGTCGATTCGAGCACCTCCGGTCCCTTGATCAGGATGCCCAGCTGCGCACCCCGCCCCGTCCCCACGAGCAGGGCGGTGGGCGTCGCCAGGCCCAGGGCGCAGGGGCAGGCGATGATGAGCACCGCGACAGCGGCGGTGAAGGCGACGGATGCCGGGAAGCCGAGCACCAGCCAGGCGACGAGCGTGACGAGCGCGACGGCGATGACGATCGGGACGAACACACCCGAGATGCGGTCGGCCAGACGCTGCACCTCCGCCTTGCCCGTCTGCGCGTCCTCGACCATGCGCGCCATCTGCGCGAGCTGCGTGTCGGCGCCCACCCGCGTCGCGCGCACCACGAGCCGGCCGCCAGCGTTCACGGTCGCTCCGGTCACGGCATCCCCCGGCGCGACCTCGACGGGCACGGATTCGCCGGTGATCATCGACTGATCCACCGCCGACGTCCCCGAGACGACGACGCCGTCGGTGGCGATCTTCTCGCCGGGGCGCACGACGAACTCGTCGCCGACGCGCAGATCGTCGATCGGGATGCTCGACTCGCGGCCGTCGCGCAGCACCGCGACGTCTTTGGCGCCCAGCTCCATCAGCGCGCGCAGCGCGGCTCCCGCCTGGCGCTTGGCGCGCTTCTCGAAGTACCGGCCGGCGAGAACGAACATCGTCACCCCTGCCGCTACCTCGAGGTAGATGTTGCCGGCACCGTCGCTGCGGGTGATGGCGAACGAGAAGCCGTGGGTCATGCCCGGCATGCCCGCCGTGCCCAGGAACAGCGCGTACAGCGACCAGAGGAACGCGGCCGACGTGCCGAGGCTGATCAGGGTGTCCATGGTGGCCGCGCCGTGGCGCAGGTTGATCCACGCCGCGCGGTGGAACGGCCAGGCCGCCCACACGACGACCGGCGCCGCCAGCGCGAGCGACGCCCACTGCCAGTAGGTGAACTGCAGTGCGGGGATCATCGCGAGCAGGATGACCGGGATCGACAGCACGACCGAGCCGATCAGCCGCTCCCGAAGCGAGCGCAGCTCGTGGTCGGCGGCCGACTCGGCATCCGGCTCCGCACCCGCGACGGCGGGCGGCGCGGGCACCGCCGCCGAGTACCCCGCGTTCTCGACCTCGGCGATGAGCGCGGCCGTGTCGACGGGGCCGTCGACGCGAACCTGAGCCCTCTCGGTCGCGTAGTTGACGCTCGCGCTGACGCCGTCGAGCCGGTTGAGCTTCTTCTCGATGCGCATCGCGCAGGATGCGCAGGTCATCCCGCCGATGTCGAGGTCGACGCGGGTCTGCTCGGCGCCGGCGGGTGTCGGCTCGCTGGTCACGATCTGCTCCCTGAGATCCGGTCCGCGTCAGGACACGACTGCGCGGTACCCTGCTTCGTCGACGGCGGCGATGACCGCATCGGCATCGACGGCGGTGGCCGAGCCGACGACGAGACGGCCGGTCTGGGCGCTGACCTCGATGCTCTCGACGCCGGGGATCTTCTCAACCTCTTCGCGTACGGACATCTCGCAGTGACCGCAGGTCATTCCGCTCACCTGGAATTCGGTGGTGCTCATCGCTCCTCCTTCGCTGGGATACCCGAGAGGGGTATGTACTCAGAGTACTACCAAATACCCCCGTGGGGTACTCCCTCGCTCGGCGAGCGCGCGCGGCTTGGCGCTCATCGGCCGCGCTTGTGGCGGTACATCTCGGCATCCGCCCGCCGCAGCGCGTCTTCGAGCGTCTCGTCCTCCTGCACCTGAACCGCTCCCCACGACCACGGGTGCGAGGTCAGCTCGTGCATCCGCTCGAGCATCGCCGCCGCTCCCGACTGCGGGGTGTCCGGCAGCAGCATCACGAACTCGTCGCCCCCCAGACGGGCCACGCGGTCGCCGACTCGCGACAGCGACACCCACTGCATCACGAGCTCCTTGAGAACGGCGTCACCGGCCTCGTGGCCCTCTTCGTCGTTCACCGCCTTGAAGTCGTCGAGGTCGATCAGCGCGATCGTCAGCGGCCGGCCGGTGCGCGACGCACGGCGGAGCTCCTCGCTCATGTGCCGCACCAGGCCGCGACGGTTGAGTGCACCGGTGAGCGGATCCGTCTGCGCCTCGACCCGCACCCGCTGCCGGACGAAGAAGCCGATCTCGAGGCAGATCCAGCTCATGACGACCAGGCCGAACACGTTCGCCGCTCCGAACAGCCCCGCCGCTGCCGCGCCGGGGATCGGGTCGCCGCCGAACGGGCCGAACACCATCGCCGTGCCGACGGCGGCGAGGATCGCGATCTCGACGGGCCGGCTGATCCGGGCTCCGTAGAACCAGGCCAGGTACATCGCCATGACCGGCAGCTCCTGCACGTTCGCGACGGCGTTCTGTCGTCCGCTCGAGAATCCGATGTAGTAGACCGACACCGCCGCATGCACAAGCACCAGGATCAGGCCCCAGTACCGCGGAATGCGCCGACCGAACAGGAGGACGGCCGCCGCGGGCACGAAGCCGGCGGCCATGAGGGCCGCCGAGAACCCGACCTCGACGGGCGACATGTCGCGCTCGAGCAGTTCAATAACCAGCAGGATCGAGAAGAACGCGCACATGATCGCCGTGACGATCGAGTAGGTCGATGTGCGTCTGCGGATCCGCATCAGCCAGGAGGCGTTCAGCCAGCCGAGCTCAGCGGAATCGGCCCGGCGGACGTCCTGCTGACCCACGTGTGCCCCTTTCGTCACCGGCGGCGCTGCCCGGGATTCAGGCTAGCCGCGAAACGCCGCCCCCGGCGCCCTGTTTCACGAGGAATACACTGAAGTTTCTCAGTGACCGGAGCCGTATGTCTGATCTGCCGAAGGCGCGAGCCTTCTTCCAGCCCATCGTCGACGTGCGCGCGATGCGCGTCGTCGGCTTCGAAGCACTCGCCCGCTTCGACGACGGCGGCTCGCCACTCGATCATCTGCGTGTGGCGGAGGACCGCGGCCAGCGTGCGCAGCTCGAGCTGCAGCTGATCGAGAGCGCCGTCGACGCGGCGACGACTCTGCCTGCGGACGGATTCATCACCCTGAACGTCTCCGGACGCACGATGGGCTTCCCGCGGCTGGCCGAGGCGCTTCGCCGCTGCGACCGCTCGTGGGGGCTCGAGCTGTTCGAGGGCGCCGAGCCGGAGGAGTGCCTGGCGATTCGCCAGCAGGTCGACGAGCTCGGCGGCTTCCTGCTCATCGACGATGCGGGAGTGGACTTCGCCGACGAGGAACGGGTGCGTCAGCTGCGGCCGGACATCGTGAAGATCGATCGTGCCGTGTTCTGGCACTCTCTTGCGGACGACGACGGGCGCCATCGCGTCGAGAGCATCCTCGGGGCGGCCGATGAGGTCGACGCCCGCGCCCTCGTCGAGGGCGTCGAGGACGAGACGCAGCTCGAGGCCGTGCGCGCACTCGAGGTCGGCCTCGCCCAGGGGTACCACCTGGGCCGACCGACCCCGGTCGACGGCGTGGCGGAGATGCTGGTCGACCTGCGGCGTCGTGTCGGAGTGGACGCGTCGGGCCTCTGACCTGCACCCCGCTGCACCGCGCGCGGATTGCGACCACCGCAGACGGTCGTGGGTGGTAGCGCTACCCGCGGTTCCTCGTTGACTTTTCTAATCACAGACGCCTCGGGGCTGTGAGCGCGAACATCCTGCGCTTTAGTGCTGACCTACAACTCGATGATGGGCGAGATCTCGCCGTCGGGCAGCGGCCCGGCATCCGCCTACTCGCTGCTCATGGCCGTGATCGCCGGCGTGCTCGCGATCGTCTACGCGCTGCTGCAGCGCCGCAAGGGGGACGCATGACCGCCACGACCACTCTGCCCGCCGCGGACGTCTCGGTGGTCAGCGTGGACGACATCGCCCTCGCCGCGTACGCCTACCCCGCTCTCACCACCGTGCGTCAGCCGTTCGAGGAGATGGGTCGCGCGGCGGCGCAGCGACTCATCTCGCACATCGAGGGGACGGATGCCGGTGACGAGCCCGACCTGCATCCGGAGCTCATCGTCCGCTCATCCACCGCGCCTCCGGCGGCCCCCGCGCGCTGACCGCGCCGGGTGGGCCCGAATGGCCGCCTCGCCACCCATGACGCGGCCATTTGGGACCACCCGAGCGCGGTGACGGCCGCGAAGCGTCCCCGCGGGGACCACCCGAGCCCGGCGCCGCGCTCAGGCACGCAGCGGCGACCGGCGCGCGGACGGCCGCGATGCCTCGGGCGCGAGCAGCGCGAGCAGCTGCACGAGGGTCGTCAGCCACAGCAGCACGAGCCCGACGACGATGCCCTCGAGGGCTGCGACCGACAGCATCCGGAAACCGAAGGCGATCACCGTCACGATCACCACGATGCCGACGAGAGCGATGGTCAGCATCCGCAGCGCCGCGACGTCGCGCAGCAGCAGCGTCGTCAGCACGGCCGCGACGAGGATCAACGCGAGCATCGAGAAGGCGGCGATCGCGTGCGCGACGGGAACCCTGTCGAGCGGCAGCAGCCCGACCGCGGCGAGCGCGACTCCCGCTCCGGCCCAGGTGAGCACGATGGCGGCGATCGACGCCAGGGCGCCGTCACCGAGCATCCGGTGCAGATCGCGGCCGAGGTAGGAGCCGGTGGTGGCGATCAGCAGTCCCGCCACGATCACCGTGCCGTTGAACGCCCATCCGCGGGCTCCGATGCCGAGTTCGGAGAAGCTGCGCTCCCACCACGCGGCATCCGCGGCGGTCAGCATCGCGAACAGGGTGCCGACCACGAGGAACGCCGTCAGCAGCGCCGCGATGTCCTGCGTGCTCAGGCGCACGCCCATGCGGAAGGCCAGTCGCCCGCCGAGTGCCGACGCGACACCGGTGAACACCCCGCCGGCGACGGCGGGCAGGGTCAGTCCCTCCAGTCCGGTCGCGAGCACCTCGCCGGCGAGCAGCACGCCGAGGCCCGAGACGCCGGCGATCGCGACGGTCACCGCGGCCGCGCTGATGTGCGACACGGCGGCCTGCCACGGCGGCATGGGGGCGGTCTCGCCGGCGCGGTGCATCCGGGTGCTGACGATGAAGGCGACCGCCGCGATCACGGCGGCGACGAGCGCGATCGGGATGATGACCGACCCGTCTCCGCTGAACGGCCGGGCAGCACCCCACAGCACCGCGGTGCCGATGACGGCGCCCGACGTGAAGCAGACCGCGGTGGCCCACAGCTTCCTCTCCAGATCGCGCAGACCGGTCTCCATGCCCCCATCGAACCACCCCCGGCCGACACCGCCGAGGCCCGACGCGCACACGCGTGCCGGCGCTACCGTTGACCCATGCGCTTCCCCGCCGCGATCCGCGCCGCACGCCGGGCTCCCCTGCTGCAGGTGCTGAAATCTGCCGCGGCGACGATCGCGGCGTGGCTGATCGCGGGCTGGCTGATCCCCGGCCCGCTGCCGGTGTTCGCCGCGATCGCCGCGCTGCTGGTCGTGCAGCCCAGCGTCAACCAGTCGCTGTCGAAGGCGCTCGAGCGCAGTGCCGGCGTGATCCTGGGCGTGGTGATCGCCGTGCTGCTGAGCCTGCTGCTGGGCGCGCAGAGCTGGGTGGTGCTCGCCGCCGTCGTGGTGGCGATGCTCGCGGCGTGGTCGCTGCGAGCATCCACCGGCACGGGCAACCAGGTGGCGATCTCGGCAGTGCTGGTGCTGGCTCTCGGCTCGTCGAACCCCGATTACGCGCTCGACCGCATCCTCGAGACGCTCATCGGCGCCGCCGTCGGGTTCGTCGTGAACGTCGCCGTCGTCCCGCCGGTTCTCTCCGCGCCGGCCCGGCGCGACATCGGGATGCTGGGCCGCGAGCTCGCCGCCTCCCTCGGCCGTCTCGCCGACGCCCTGCCCATCACCCGCACGCCCGCGCAGCTGCAGGAGCTGATGCTCGAGGCGCGGCTGCTTCGGCCGATGAAGGACGCGGCCGAGGCATCGCTCACGGCAGCCGAGGAGTCGCTCGCACTCAACCCCCGCCGCGGCCGTCACCGCGACGACCTCGACCAGCTGCGCGACGTCTTCGACAGGCTCTCGCCGGTCGTCACGCAGGTGATCGGCATGACCCGCGCGTACATCGACCACTACGACGACTCGCTCGCCACCGACCCGACGGTGCGGGCGATCGCCGAGCAGCTGCACCGGGCAGGTCACGACGTGCGGCTGGCGGTGCGGGAGGCGGAGGACGAACCGGATGCCCGCACCGCCCCGGTCCCTGCACTCACCACCCCACTGGTGGTGCGCCCTCCGGCGTCCGACCACTGGATCCTCGTCGGGTCGCTGATGGAGGATCTGCGACGCATCCACGGCGAGCTGCGCGACGAGACCTGACCCGGCGGGCGTGAAAGGATCGAAACATCATGCCTCTCGATCCCTCTCCGGTGCGCGGCGCCGACCCGGATTCCCTCTATCTCGCCTTCGTCGAGTGGGCGGAGTCGACCGGCATCAGCCTGTACCCCGCGCAGGACGAGGCGGTCATCGAGATCGTGTCGGGCAAGAACCTGATCCTGTCGACGCCGACCGGCACCGGCAAGTCGCTGGTCGCCATCGGCGCGCACTTCGCGGCTCTCGCCGCTGGACGCCGCACCTTCTACACCGCCCCAATCAAGGCGCTGGTCAGCGAGAAATTCTTCGCGCTGGTCGAGGTGTTCGGCGCGGAGAGCGTCGGCATGATCACCGGGGACTCATCGGTGAACGCCGACGCGCCGATCATCTGCTGCACGGCCGAGATCCTCGCCAACCGCGCGCTGCGCGAGGGTGCTGACGCCGACGTGGGCCAGGTCGTGATGGACGAGTTCCACTTCTACGGCGATCCCGATCGCGGCTGGGCGTGGCAGGTGCCGCTGCTCGAGCTGCCACAGGCGCAGTTCGTGCTGATGTCGGCGACCCTGGGCGATGTCACCGAACTCGCCGCCGACCTCACCCCTCGCACCGGTCGCGAGACGGCGGTGGTCACGGGTGTCGAGCGTCCGGTGCCGCTGCACTTCTACTACGAGACGACGCCGATCCACGAGACGATCGACGAGCTGCTTTCGACCGGGCAGGCGCCGGTGTACATCGTGCACTTCTCGCAGGCCGCGGCGATGGAGCGCGCGCAGGCGCTGGCGAGCGCGAAGGTCGCGACCCGGAAGCAGCGGGATGCCATCGCCGACCTCATCGGCGGATTCCGCTTCACGACGGCGTTCGGCAAGACGCTGTCGCGGCTGCTGCGGCTCGGCATCGGCGTGCACCACGCGGGGATGCTGCCGAAGTACCGCCGACTGGTCGAGCAGCTCGCCCAGCGCGGCATGCTTCGGGTGATCTGCGGCACCGACACCCTCGGCGTGGGCATCAACGTGCCGATCCGCACGGTGCTGCTCACCGCGCTGACGAAGTTCGACGGCACGCGGATGCGTCAGCTAAACGCCCGCGAGTTCCACCAGATCGCCGGGCGCGCCGGGCGCGCGGGCTACGACACCGCAGGGACGGTGGTGGCGCAGGCACCCGAGCACGAGAGCGACAACATCGCCGCGGTGAAGAAGGCGGGCGACGACCCGAAGAAGAAGCGCAAGATCATCCGCAAGAAGGCGCCCGACGGGTTCGTGTCCTGGGGCGAGCCGTCGTTCCAGAAGCTCATCGGCTCCGAGCCCGAGACGCTGACGTCGCACATGCAGATCACCAGCGCGATGATGCTCAACGTGATCGCCCGCGGCGGCGACGTCTTCGCGAATATGCGCTCCCTGGTATACGACAACCACGAGCCGCGAGCCGCGCAGCGGCTGCTGGCCCTGCGGGCGCTCGGCATCTATCGCACCCTGCTGCAGTCCGGCGTCGTGGAACGGGCAGACGGCACCGTGCGCCTCACCGTCGATCTGCAGCCCGACTTCGCGCTCAACCAGCCGCTCTCCCCGTTCGCTCTGGCGGCCTTCGAGCTGCTCGAGCCCGAGTCGCCGACGTTCGCCCTCGACATGATCTCGATCGTCGAGGCCACCCTCGACGACCCGCGCGCGATCCTCAGTCAGCAGGAGTTCCAGGCCCGCGGCGAGGCTGTCGGCGCGATGAAGGCGGAGGGCATCGAGTACGACGAGCGCATGGAGCTGCTCGAGCAGATCACCTACCCCAAGCCCCTCGACGAGCTACTGAGCGCGGCGTTCGAGACCTTCAGCTCGTCGCAGCCGTGGATCCGCGACTTCGAGCTGCACCCCAAGTCGGTGGTGCGCGACATGTACGAGCGGGCCATGTCGTTCGGGGAGTACGTCGCCTACTACAAGGTGGCCCGGTCAGAGGGGGTTGTGCTGCGCTACCTGTCGGATGCCTATCGCGCGGCCTCGCAGACCATCCCCGAGCAGCTGAAGACCGACGAGCTGCGCGACCTCATCGAGTGGCTCGGCGAGCTGGTGCGTCAGGTCGACTCGAGCCTGCTGGACGAGTGGGAAGAGCTCATGGCGGGCACCGACAACGGCGTCGTCGATCGTCATGACGAAGCGGTCGTGCCGCCCGCACCGAAGCGTCTCACCGCCAACACCCGCGCCTTCCGCGTGCTGGTGCGCAACGAGATGTTCCGCCGCGTGCTGCTCGCCGCCCGCGAAGACGTCGAATCCCTGGCCTCGCTCGACGCCGACTTCGGCGCCGACGGCTGGAACGACGCCCTCGACGCGTATTTCGCCGAGCACGACGAGATCCGCACCGGTGCGGATGCCCGCAGCCCGCAGCTGCTGCTCATCGAGCAGAACGCGCAGCAGTGGACCGTGCGGCAGATCCTCGACGACCCGGCCGGCGACCACGACTGGGCCATCTCCGCGACGATCGACCTCGGCGCGTCCGACGAGGCGGGTGAGGCGGTCGTGGCCGTGACCGGCGTGACCAGACTGTAGCTGCGGCGGGCGCGACCCGTCAGCGGAACGACTCGACGCCGCCCCACCCGCCGACCCACGCTTCCACCCGCGGGTCGGGTCTCAGCGCGTGCGTCCCGACGGCCGCCATCCGCCGGGTCCGGAACCCATCCTCGTGGCCCCACCGTTCGGCTCGACGGGCCGCCCGCCGAGCCCGCAGCGACCCGAGCGACGAGCCGTCGTCGTCGATGAGCTGGACCGTTCCCACGTCGCCGGTGCCGAGGCCGTGCACGAGGTCGACGATCCACGTCGCATCGAGCACCACGACGGGACGGCTCATCTCCCAGACGACCCTGGCGTCGACGTCGTCGCGCGCCGGAGCGACGCGAGGGTCCTCATCGAGCGCCGCGGGGATGTCGTCGAGCAGCAGCCGGGCGCGCGGGAACGCCGCGAACAGCGAATCCGCCATGACGAACAGTGCCGCCGGGGAGTGCTCTCCGCGCAACCGCACCACGAGGTCCGCGGCACCGGGCCACAGCGCCCGCGGCGACGACCCCGGCACCGGGATGGACGACTGCATCCGCAGGGTCTGGGCGTTGGCCCGATCCATCCCCGACCCCTCGCGGCCGGCCCACTCCGGGCCGTCGTGCCAGGCGACCGCGTCGGGAACGTGAGCGAACACCGCACCCGCCTGCCACATGCGGTGCGCCCACTCCCAGTCCTCGCCGCCGTACGACGTGAACGTCTCGTCGAATCCGCCGACCTCGTCGAACAGGCTCCGCGAGCAGCCGATGACCGCGCCGATCACGAACCGGTACGAGCGGTCGTCGGCGTCGAGCAGAGCTCGGCTGCGCACGTACTCCTCCGCCAGCCAGACGGGTTCCGGCAGTTCTCGCCCGGCGGCGGCCTCGGTCACCGGCACCTCGGGCGGGATGCCCGAGAAGTCGGCATGCCGGCGGCGTCCGACGACGACGGCTTCGGGCAGCAGCGCGGGAAGCCTGCTGAGCGCGCGCACGTACCCGGGCTCCGGCGACGTGTCGGCATCGAGGAAGCACAGCACCTCGCCGGTGCTCGCGCGCACGCCGAGGTTGCGCACGGCGGCGAGGCGGAACCCGTGATCGTCCTGACGCACGAGGATCACGTCGTCGGGCACCTCGACCTCACCGGGCGATCCGTCGTCGGCGACGATGACCTCCAGCAGCTGCGGCGGGTAGTCCTGCGCGGCGAGCGCGTGCAGGGTGCGGGCGAGCTCCGCGGGCTGATCGTAGTGCGAGACGATCACCGACACCCGGGGCAGCGGGTCGGGCCGGATGCCGTCGAACGAGTCCCACCGGTTGCCGACGACCCACCGCCGTCCGGCGAACCCCCGCCCTGCGGCGAACCCCTGCCCTCGGGCGAAACCCCGCGCCGTCACGAGTCCAGTCCGTCCCACAGGCGCAGGTACCCGCTCGCCACCTCGGCGCGCGAGACGGGCAGGCGCGCGAGCCCGTGCCAGGTCGTGTCGGGGTGCGCGATCGCGTGCCGCAGCGCACCGGCCAGGTCGCCCTCGGCGACGGCGGTGATCGTGCCGGGGCGCAGCGCCGCCATCTCGTCGATGTAGCGGTTGCGCACCGCGACCGGGCGTCGGCCCCAGCCGATCCATGAGGCCAGCGAGCCGGATGCCGAGATGTGCCGGTGCGCGATCACCGGCACGCTCACCGCTCGGCCGCGTCGGGCGATCTCGTCGTCATCCAGCCACCCCGTGACCTCGACCTCGACGCCGAGGCCGGCCGCGCGCCGCACGAAGGTCTCGAGCTCGGCCGCATGCCCGTCCGACGCGCGCCCGAGCACGGTGAGCCTGCTGATCCCCGCCGCGGCCGCCGCATCCGCCGCCTCGTCGTGCCCCTTGCCCGGGTAGAAGAAGCCGAGCACTCCGACGGATCCGTCCGGGCGGCCCCTCCCGGCATCCGCCTCGAGCTCGACGGGCAGGGGGATGACGGAGACCGCACCCGACCACACGTCCTCCTCGCGCAGCAGCGCCCGCTCGTGCTCGCTGTTCACGACGACGGCGCGGGCCGCGGCCGCCACCCGCGCGTACGCCGCCCGGCGTCGGGTCCGGTTCTGCTCTCCGTCGGATGCCTGCGGCACGTCGTGCAGGGTCACACTCAGGCGCACGCGGGACGCGAGATCGGCGAACACGCGAGAGGCATCCTCGGGCGACGCGCCCCAGAGCCGGTCGGTGAAGTGCGCGTGCACGGCCGTTCCCTCCGGCAGCTGACCGACCTCGCCCGCGTCGACGGTGCGCGCGTCCCCGAGCGCGCCGACCGCGGCCGCCATGTCACGGGCGTACACGGCGACGCCATGGTCGCCGGGGTGCACCAGCAGCAGGGGCGTGCCGGTCATGCCGTGCGCCAGACGGTCAGCAGCGGCGCCAGACGCTCGACGGCTGCGGCGACGAACTCGGGATGAGCGGCGTACCAGGCCAGGTGGGCATCGCGCACCGACGCGTCGTCGACGATCCGTCCCTCCACGATCCACTCCGCACGCGGTTCCTCGGCCAACCCCCACGCCTCGACCACCTCCGGGGCGCGCGGGGCGCGCACCGAGTCGAGCAGCGGACGTCCGGGGTCGACCGGTCCGTCTGCCGCGCCCAGCGCCTCGAGGATGCGGGCGCCGAGCGGCATCCAGACCGCGTTCCCGGGGTGGTTCACCGTGCGCATGTGGTCGGCCGTGACCGTGTCGAAGAGGTCGGAGACCGGGATGTCGGTCACCGCTTCGCGCGCGCGCAGAACCTCGACAGACGAGCGGGCGACGGCCCGCACGGCATCCGGCGGCAGGGACGACGACACCGGCAGTCCGGCGGCCGTCGCGAGGGTGCGCACGTCGTGGTACGCCACGACCGGCGGATCCTCATCGATCCCCGGCACCCGGATCGCCGCCTGGAACGGATGCAGCCCCGCGAACCGCACGGGCGGCACCGTGAGCACCCGAGCCGAGGTCGCCGCGGCCACCTGGCGCGTGCCGAGAGGCAGGTCGTGGTAGTCGTCGCGCACCGGCTGGGTGACCACCGTGTGCGCGGCCGCCACCACGTCGTGCAGACGCCGCGCATCGTCGGCCGTCAGCTCGTGCACCGGCGGGGTTCGGATGAAGCGGCGATCCGCGGTGTCGATCACGAGCCGCAGCGACTCGGCCTGGCAGTTGCCGAGCACGACGCCGAAGCTCTCGGGCAGAGGGGCCAGACCGTAGAACTCCCCGTAGTGCCGACGCCGTCCTAGCACCGCCGCCTCGGCGGGCGCAACGGTGGTGACGTCGGGAGAGGAGGGGTCCATGCTTCGAAGGTATACCTCTGTCTTTCTCCGCTTGACCCCGTTGATTTTTCACGCATCCATCCCTGCGATCTGCGCACTCAGACCGCTCAGCCACTCGAGGAGGAACCATCGGTACAGCCTCCGCGCCCGTCCGGGTCGCCTCCATCCCGTCCGCCCACCCCTACATCCAGGCCATCACCGATCCGCACCGGGTCGCGCTGCTGCCCGACCCTCCGGTGCCGGGCGCCCCGCCCGAACAGTGGTGGCCACCGGTCGCGATGACCGCGCGATGGCTCAGCGAGAACGCCGCCGAGTTCGACGTGCTGCACGTGCACTTCGGGTTGGAGTCGTTCACGGCGGATGAGCTGCGCGACGGTCTCGATGCGGCCGCCCGCGCGGGCCGCCCTGTGGTGTTCACGGTGCATGACCTCGACAATCCGCAGATCGTCGATCAGGATCCGTACCGAGCGCTGCTCGACGTGATCGTCCCGGCCGCCGATCGACTGATCACGCTCACGCCGTCCGCCGCTGCGGAGATCGAGCGTCGGTGGGGTCGCCCGAGCGTGGTGCTCGCCCATCCGACGCTTCTCGACGAGGCCGCAGACCCCGGACGCGTCACCGACGGCGAGACCGTGCGCGTCGGCATCCACCTGCGCGACCTGCGCCCGAACATCGACGCGGAGAACGCGGTCCGCGCGGCGGTGCACGCCGCGCGGCTGCTCGAGCGGTCGGGCCCGGCGGTCGAGATCGAGGTGCTGCTGAACGAGAACGTGCGCGACGATCGCACCGCCGACCGGGTGGTCGCCGCAGCCGACGGGCATGCCGCCGTGCGGGTGCGGCGGACGCCGTATCTCACCGATGCGGAGATCGAGCAGTGGCTCGTCGGGCTCGATCTTTTCGTGCTGCCCTACCGGCACGGAACGCACTCCGGATGGGTCGAGCTCTGCTACGACCTCGGCGTTCGGGTGGCCGGAACCGACGTCGGACACATCCGGTCGCAGCATCCGTCCGATTTCCGCGTGGTCGATCTCGACGATCCGCGAACGGTGGCCGCCGCGGTGACGTGGGCCCGCGACGACTCCCCGTCGGCAGACGAGGTGGTCGCGAGCCGGCGTGCGCAGCGACGCGATCAGAGACGCGCCGTGCGCGACGCGCACGCCCGCCTCTACCGCGACGTCATCGCCGGAGTGCCGGCGTGAGCGCGGGTCAGCGCCTGCGCGTGCTGGTCGTCGCGCCCGAACGGCATGCTCTGCGCCAGCCGCATGCGGGTGGGCTCGAGGCGGTGGTGTGGAATCGGGTGCGGTGGCTGCGCCGACGCGGACACCGCGTCGACCTGTGCGCCGCCGCCGGGTCGGATTTCCTCGGCTCCGACCCCGACCTGCACCTGCCGAGCCCGCGCTGGCATCGCACGCACGACGCGTCCGACACGGAGAACCCGGCCGGCCACCGCGGGCGGATGGCGGATGCCTTCGCACGCGTGCGCTCGCGACTGACCGACCCGCTCGACGGCGTCGACGTCGTCGACAACCACAGCCTGCACGGCGACCCGATCCTGTGGAGCCGCGACCTGGGCGTTCCGGTCGTGACGACCCTGCACACGCCGCCCCTCCCCGACATGGTGCGCGCCGCGCGATCACTGCCGTCGTCGGCCCCGCATCGCTTTCTCGCGGTCAGCCAGTACACCGCCCGCTCGTGGTCCGCGGAGGGCGTGGACGCCTTCGTCTTCCCCAACGGTGTCGACAGCACCGAATGGCGACGAGGAGCGGGCGGGGATCACTGGGTGTGGTTCGGCCGCATCGTGCCCGAGAAGGCACCGCACCTCGCGATCAGAGCCGCACTGCTCGCCGGTGCACGCATCCGGATCGCCGGTCGCATCGGCGACCCGGTGTATTTCGACCGTGAGGTCGCGCCGCTCCTGGGTGACGGCGCGGAGTACGTCGGACCGCTGCGTCAGCCCGAGCTGTGCGCTCTGGTCGGCGCGTCGTCGGTCGCGCTGGTCACCCCGGTCTGGTCGGAGCCGTTCGGTCTGGTGCTGGCCGAGGCGCTGATGACCGGCACGCCGGTCGTCGCGTTCGATGCCGGCGGGGCGCGCGAAGTGCTCGCCGGGCTGCCCGGATGCGCTGTCGTGCGCGCCCGCGATGTGAGCGCCCTTGCTCGGGCCGCCGTCAGCCTCGCCGCCGAGTCGGCGTCGGGCGCATTCCGTGATCGGGTTCGCGCTGCGGCATCCGCCCGGCATTCGCTCGCCCGGCGTCATCGCGAGGTGGAGCGCGTGCTCGGCATCGCCGCCCAGACCCCGGCCGCGCTCGTGGACGAGGCGAGGGTCGCGGAGGCGGTCGGCGCATGATCGGCTGGTACGTGCACCACCACGGATGGGGACACCGCACCCGGATGCAGGCGATCCGGCGCCACCTCGACGAGGACGTCACCGTGTTCTCGAGCCTCCCCGCCCCGGCGACGCTCGACAGCGGCACCACGTGGATCCGCCTGCCCGCCGACGCCGATCCCGTCGTAGGGGCCGACGGAATGCGCCGCGAGGCGCACGAGCTCGGCGACGTCACCGCCGGCGGCGCGCTGCACTGGGCGCCGATCGGACACGACGGACATCAGACGCGACTGGCGATGATCGCCGACTGGATCGCCCGCACCCCGGTCTCGGCGTTCGTCGTCGACGTCAGCGTCGAGGTCACCGCCTTCGTGCGGCTTCTGGGCGTGCCGACCGTGGTGTTCGCCCAGCCCGGCGATCGCTCTGACGCCCCGCACCGTCTCGGCCACGACCTGGCGGATCGCATCGTCGCACCGTGGGCCGAAGGCCTTTTCGATGCGGCGGAGCTGTCGGACCGCCGCGAGCGGGTGCGTCACGTGGGGGCGATCTCGCGGCACGACGGGCGGGATCGGCACCCGGCCGCCGACGGCGATGCGCGCCGCGTGCTCTTCCTCAGCCGCACCCTCCATCCGCCGCAGCTCGAGCAGACCATCGCGCAGCTGACCGCGCGGGGCTGGGTGGTCGAGACCGCCGGCGCGCGCGACGACGATCGGGTCGACGATGTGTGGCCGATGCTCTGCCGGGCGACTGTGGTGGTCAGCGCCGCCGGCCTGAACGGTGTGGCCGACCTGGCTGCCGCCGGAGCACGCGCGGTGGTGCTGCCCCAGGACAGGCCGTTCGGCGAGCAGGAGCACACCGCACGTGTGCTGCAGTCCGCCGGCTTCGCACGCACGGCGCCCGCCGACTCGTCGCCGGAGCACGTCGCCGCGCTCGTCGAGCGGGCCGCCGCCTCGACCCCGGACTGGACCGGCTGGGGTGCCCGTGGCGCCGCAGCCCGGGCGGCCCACGCCATACAGGAGGTCGCCTCATGACCGCACGGATCGGTGTGATCACGCCCGCGTCGCAGAATCGCCTCGCGCACCTGCACCGCCAGCGTCGTTTCCTCGACGCGGTCGCGCGGCCCGAGCACGAGGTGGTGCGCATCGAGGCGTGGCTCGACAGCGAGCCCCCGCCCCCGTTCGACGGCGCCCTGCACGTGCATGTTCCGCCCGGGCGCGACGGCATGCGCGTCGGCGCCGCTCGCAACGCCGCTGCCGAGCTGGCGGTCGCTCAGGGCGTCGATCTGCTCGTGTTCCTCGACGTGGACTGCCTGCCGGGGCCCGAGCTGCTCGCCCGGTACGTCGAGGCGGCGCGGTCGCACCCCGACGGTCTGCTGTGCGGGCCGGTCACGTACCTGGAGAGCGTGCAGCGGCCGTCATCCGCCGATGAGCTGGAGGCGATGACCCGACCCCATCCGGTGCGCCCGAACCCGGCGACCGGCGTCGTCGAGACCGCGGGTCCGGCCGAGTACGACCTGTTCTGGTCGCTGTCGTTCGCGGTGACACCTGCTACGTGGGCGCGGCTGGGCGGCTTCGACGAGAGGTACGAGGGGTACGGCGCGGAAGACACCGACCTGGGCCGGCGAGCCCGCTCGCTGGGCATCGGTCTGCACTGGGTCGGCGGTGCACACGCCTATCACCAGTGGCATCCGGCCGGCACTCCGCCGTGGCGCCACCTCGACGACATCCTGCGCAACGGCGCCCTGTTCGCCGAGCGGTGGGGCGAGTGGCCGATGGGCGGCTGGATCGACGCGTTCGTCGCGGCGGGGGCGGTCGAACCTCACGACGGCGGATACCGCCGGACCGTGCGCGCCCCGGCAGTCCAGGAGCCGTGACGCCGCGTTCTCGCCCAGTCCGCCGCGCCTGCACAACCGCTCCGCCGGGTCACCAGGGGCTGGGCCGGTAGTCCTTCAGGAACACGCCCTGCAGGTCGACGCCTGCCTCTCCCTGCACGATCGGGTCGTACACGCGTGCGGCGCCGTCGACGAGGTCGAGCGGGGCGTGGAAGCCCTCCTCAGCCAGGCGCACCTTCGTGAAGTGCGGGCGCTCGTCGGTGATCCAGCCGGTGTCGACGGCGGTCATCAGGATGCCATCGGTCTCGAGCATCTCGCCGGCACTCGTGCGGGTGAGCATGTTCAGCGCGGCCTTGGCCATGTTGGTGTGCGGATGCCCCGGCCCCTTGTACCGGCGCGAGAACTGCCCCTCCATCGCCGAGACGTTGACGATGTACTTGCGCCGGGCGCTCGACGCGGCCATCGACGCGCGCAGCCGGCTGATCAGCAGGAAGGGCGCGGTGGTGTTGCACAGCTGCACCTCGAGCATCTCGAGCGGATCGACCTGCTCGACCGACTGCACCCAGCTGTTCACCCGGTTGACGTCGGGCACCAGCCCACCCGCGTCGATAGCCGTGCCGTCGGCGTGCTTGACGAGCGACGACGAACCGGGCGCCATGGCGAGACGTGCGAGGTCCTCCGCCGTGAGCGCCTGTCCACCCTGCTCGGCGACCGTGCCGCCCAGCGCCGCGACCGACAGCAGCGGGTGCGCGTCGACCGAGGCCTGCAGCGCCTGCGGATGCGGGTCGGCGGTGTGCCCGAAGGTCTCCATCTCGGGCAGCGGGCCGTCGGGCAGCGGCTGCAGTTCGGCATCCGCCAGCAGCGAGTACGCCCCCGGCGAGCGCCGCACGGTCTGCGCGGCGTTGTTGATGAGGATGTCGAGCGGCCCCTGGGCCGCGACCGAGTCGGCGAGGCCGATCACCTGGGCGGGGTCGCGCAGGTCGATGCCGACGACGCGCAGCCGGTGCAGCCAGTCCGAGGCGTCCGGCAACGACGAGAACCGTCGCACCGCGTCGCGCGGGAAGCGGGTCGTGATGGTCAGGTGCGCGCCGTCGCGCAGCAGCCGCAGCGCGATGTGCATGCCGATCTTCGCCCGCCCGCCGGTGAGCAGGGCGCGCTTACCGGTGAGGTCAGTGCGGGCGTTGCGCTTGCCGTGGCTGAAGCGGGCGCACTCGGGGCAGAGCTGGTGGTAGAACGCGTCGACGAGCGTGTACGGCTGCTTGCAGATGTAGCAGTTGCGGGGCTTGAGCAGCTCGCCGGCGATCGGGGCGTCGACGACGCTGGACTCCAGGTCGAGGCCGCGCGTCTCGTCGTCGATGCGGTCGGGCGCGCCGGTCGCCGTGCGGGCGACAACGGCCTTGTCTGCCTCGGCGATGGCATCCCGGATCTCCTTGCGACGCGCGCGCTTGACGGCCTTGAACATGTTGGCGGTGGCGCGGCGGACGGCCAGGTAGTCCGGATGCTGCTGATCGACCTCGTCGAGCGATGCGAGCACCCGGAGGGTGGTGGCGAGGTCGTCGGGGTCGATGCCGGAGGCGGGCAGCGAGGGGGCATCGGTCATTGGGCCGATTCTACGCGGCCCGGCTGAGACCCCCTGGGCGTTGTCGGCACCCCGGCGTAGGGTCGGCACATGAGCACCTTCGATGCTGCGCACACGTTCGCTCGCCAGGGCATCGTCCCCGGCTACCTGCTGGCGCACCTGGCGAGATCCGAGCGCTACCCGCACGCCGCCCAGGCCGCACGGCAGACTCTCATCGCGGGCCGGCCGGCGTTCCACGCGGCGCTCGAGCTGTCGATCGATGAGAACGGTGATCTCGTCGCCGAGGTGGCGGCCGCCCCCACCCGCACGATCTTCGATGCGCAGAACACCGAGACCCTGCCCGGGCTCATCGTGCGCACCGAAGACGACGAGCCGGTGGCCGACGACACGGTCAACGAGGCGTTCTACGGTCTGGGTGCGACCTTCCAGATGCTGCTCGACGCGTTCGAGCGCGACTCGCTCGACGGCGCGGGGGCGCCTCTCAACGCGACCGTGCACTACGGAGAGGATTACGACAACGCATTCTGGGACGGCTCGCGCATGGTGTTCGGCGACGGTGACGGCGAGGTGTTCGTCGGCTTCACCCGGTCGGTCTCGGTCATCGGCCACGAGCTGGGTCACGGGGTGATCCAGAGCACGGTCGGGCTCGTCTACCGCGACCAGTCCGGTGCGCTCAACGAGTCGATCGCCGATGTGCTGGGCGCGCTGACCGAGCAGCATCTGCTCGGTCAGACCGCCGATCAGGCGTCGTGGCTGGTCGGCGAGGGCATCTTCACGGATGCCGTGCAGGGGCGTGCTCTGCGCTCGATGCTCGAGCCGGGCACCGCGTACGACGACGATGAGCTGGGCAAGGACCCGCAGCCGGCGCACATGCGCGACTACGTGCAGACCGTGGAGGACAACGGCGGCGTGCACATCAACTCCGGCATCCCGAACCGCGCCTTCGCGCTGGCGGCGACCGCGATCGGCGGGCACGCGTGGCAGGGCGCGGGACTCGCCTGGTATCGCGCGCTCATCGGCGATCTGTCGTCGACGGCCGATTTCACCGAGTTCGCCGAGAAGACGATCGCCGCGGCGAGCGGCATCGGGTCTACCGTGGAGTCAGCGGTCCGCGACGCGTGGATCGCGGTCGGAGTGATCGAGGATGCACGAGATCGAACCCCCCGCTGACGGTGCGGGAACGGACGATGCGCAGGATCGCATCGTCGTCGCGGTGGTGCGCAGTGGCGGCATCGCCGGGCTCCGCCGCCGCTGGCGGGCGGAACCGGCACCCGAGCAGGCGCCGACCTGGATCGAGCTCATCGATCGCTGTCCGTGGGAAGAGCATCTCGATCCGGATGCCCGTGGCGCCGATCGATACGTGTGGAGCATCCACGCCCGCCTGCGCGACAAGCAGCTCGAGCAGGTCGTTCCCGACACGCGGCTCGAGGGCGCGTGGCGTGAGCTCGTCGACGCGGTGCGCGGCGCCGATGCCGGCACTGACGAAGACGAGCACTGACAGCACGATGGAGTGAAGATGACGCAGAAGATCGTTCCCAACATCTGGTTCGCCGGAAACGCGGGTGAGGCCGGCGAGTTCTACACGACGGCGCTGCCGCAGACGAGCGCGCACGTCGCGATGCACTACCCCGACGAGCTGCCCGATTTCCAGAAGGGCCTCGAGGGCGAGCCGGTCGTCGTCGACCTCGACGTCGCCGGGTTCCGGATCACGATGATCAACTCCGATGACACTGTCCGTCCGACTCCGTCGATCTCGTTCATGCTCAACTTCGACCCGCTGATGTTCGACGGCGACGCCGATGCCGCGCGCACGGCACTCGATGAGACCTGGGCTGCGCTGTCTGACGGCGGACAGGCGCTCATGCCGCTCGGCGAGTACCCGTTCAGCCCGCACTACGGCTGGGTGCAGGACAGATTCGGTGTCAGCTGGCAGCTGATGCTGACCGACCCGACCGGCGACCCGCGTCCGTTCGTGATCACGCAGATTATGTTCTCGGGTGACGTGCAGGACAGGGCGCGCGAGGCCGTCGATCTCTACCTCTCGCTGTTCGACGACACCGCGTACGGCACCGTCGTCGCGTACGAGCAGGCCTCCGGCACGGCCGCGGCAGGCAGCATCATGTTCGGCGAGTTCCGCATCGGCGAGCAGTGGTTCTCGTTCATGGACTCGAACGTGCGACACGAGTTCGGCTTCACCCCCGGTGTCTCGCTCGAGATCCGCTGCGCGGACCAGGCCGAGATCGACCACTTCTGGAACGTTCTGTCGGCGGTGCCGGATGCCGAGCAGTGCGGCTGGCTGGTCGACCGGTACGGCGTGAGCTGGCAGGTCGTGCCCGAGAACATGGACGAGCTGCTGGCGAAGCCCGGGGCCTATCAGCGCATGCTGGGGATGAAGAAGCTGGTCATCGCCGACTTCTGAGGTCGACCCCCGGGCCGGAGGCGGAGGAGGATAAGGAACATGGGACTGTTCACACAGAAGCCGCAGGAGCCCAGCGCGTGGGCCGCACTGCCCGGTGAGCCGCTCGACGAGACGAACCCGACCGAGCGGCTCGACGAGGCGCCGTCGCTCGATCTGCTGGATGTCGGGCTCAGCGCCCAGTACTCCACGATCGTCCTCCCCGTGAAGGCGCCGGCACCCGAGGCGGCCGCGACCGCGGACGCAGCGGACGTCCCGGACGCAGGCGAGTAGCCGGCCGACCCGTCAGCAGCGCTCAGCGCCTGCGGGCGCGCCGCGAAGCGACGAACAGCACGACGCCGCCGGCCAGCAGCGCCGCCACAGCGGCGATCCGCAGAGGCAGCAGCTCGTCGGTGTAGCGCGAGGTGAACGACACCAGCGCGAGGAGGAATCCCACTGTGAGCAGCACCGCGGCTCCCAGCCAGGCGAGCAGAGGTATCCGTCGCGTGGCGACCGACGACCGCGACGTCTGGGGGCTCGGCCGGTGGAACATGCGCGCGATGACGATCACGACCAGCGCGATCACGACCACGATGATCACGGTCTTCAGCGCGAATCCGGTCACTCCTCGAGCGTACCGACTTCGGGCTGTGTCCCACCGACGCCGTACGGTGGAAGGATGACGATCACCGCCGCCGCCGATGGCTCCGCCCTCGGCAATCCGGGTCCGAACGGCTGGGCCTGGTACATCGACGACGACCGCTGGGCCGCGGGTGGCTCACCGCACGGCACCAACAACCAGGGCGAGCTGCAGGCGGTGCTCGAGCTGCTGCGCGCCACCGCCGGTGTCGACGAGAAGCTCGTCATCGAGTGCGATTCGCGCTACGTCATCGACTCGGTGACCAAGTGGATGCCGGGATGGAAGCGCCGCGGCTGGCGCAAGTCCGACGGCGGCCCGGTGCTGAACCGCGAGCTGCTCGAGGGCATCGATGAGGCGATGCGCGGCCGCGACGTCGAGTTCACGTGGGTGAAGGGACACGCCGGGCATCCGCTGAACGAAGCCGCCGACGAGCGCGCGAACGCCGCCGCAAAGGCGTATCAGCAGAAGCAGGAGCCGCGTCGTGGCCCCGGCTTCGTCTCGGCGTCGGATGCTGGGGCCGCACTCGCCGGCGCGATGGCGGTCTCCGCCTCGATTCCGTCGCGCCCCGCGCAGGATGCCACCCTCCTCTGGGCCGAGCCTGCCGATCTGCTCGACGGACTCGACGAGTCCGCAGCATCCGCCCCGCTCGAGCTCACCGTCTCGCTGACCGCGACCGAGCACGCGCGACTGCGCGACCGCGCCGACGCGCAGGGCATCTCCCTCGAAGACGCCCTGCGCCGACTGATCTGAGCTCGCGCGACCCGACCGCCGAGGCGGGCTGCGTACACTCGCGGAATGGCGTCCACTGCGCAGACGATCACCCGCTCCGCTCTCGGCGGGCTGCTGCTGTTCACCGGGGCGGCGCATCTCACGTTCGCGCGGCGCGGGTTCCGCGTCGCGGTGCCCGAGTGGGTGCCGGGTGATCCGGATGCCACGGTCGTCGCATCCGGCTGGGCCGAGATCGCGCTCGGGGCCGCGCTGCTGCTCGCCCGCCGGCGCCGACGCGGCGTCGGCCGGCTCGTCGCGCTGTTCTTCATCGCCGTGTTCCCCGGCAACGTGTCGCAGTGGACGCATCACCGCAGCGCCCCCGGACTCGACACCGAGATGAAGCGGTTCGGGCGCCTGTTCCTGCAGCCGGTGCTGGTGCTGCTGGCCCTGTGGGCGACCCGCGACTGACGCTCAGCTCTCGAGCGAGACGCGCGTGCGCGGCAGGGCGTCAGGATGCTCCTGCTGCAGCCAGGTCATCATCTGCTCGCGGACGGCGCAGCGCAGCGTCCACAGATCGTCGGAGTCCTTGGCCGAGACGGTGCAGCGCACGGTGACGAAGCCGCCCTGCGAGTCGGTGACCACCACGCCGCTGCTGCGGCGGTCCCAGGCGTCGGAGGCATCCATGATCTCGTCGAACTTGGCGCGCACGGCATCCATCGGCACCCGCCAGTCGAGGTCGAGGTAGACGGTGCCGAGGATGGCATCCGAGCGGCGGGTCCACGTCTCGATGACGTTGGTCGTGAAGTAGCTGCACGGGATGACCAGGCGCCGCTCATCCCAGACGTAGACGACCACGTACGAGAGGTTCAGCTCGCCGATCCGGCCGAACTCGCCGTTGATGACGACGACGTCGCCCACCCGGATCGAGTCGGTGAAGGCGATCTGGATGCCGGCGATGAGGTTGCCGAAGATCGATTGCGCCGCGAGCCCCGCGATCACCGAGACGATGCCTGCCGACGCGAGCACGCTGGTGCCCACCACGCGCAGCGAGGGGAACGAGAACAGTGCCATCCCCACCGCGATCACCGCGATGAGCACGACCGTGAGCCGCTGGATGATGAGGATCTGCGTGCGACGGCGGCGCAGGTCGGCACCCGTGAACGTCGTCTTCTCGCGGGTGAGCAGACCTTCGAACGCGAACGAGGTGACCGTGCCGAGCAGCCAGGCCCCGGCGAGGATCGTGCCGATCAGCAGCACGTGCGAGACCGCCGGCCACCATTCCTCACGCGCGGGCTGCGTGACGGATGCGGCGATCCAGAGCGCGACGATGAGCACGACCACCGCCCACGGGCGCCGCGCGCGGCGCGAGAGGTCGCGCATCCAGGTGGCCCTGCGGCCCAGCAGCGACGCGATGGTGTGCGGGGCGAGTACGGCGGCGATCGCGGCCACCAGGGCGATGCCGACGGCGATGGCGGTTCCGGTCCACGAGGTCCAATCGAGCATCCTTCAACCGTAGGCGGCGTCCGGTTGCGAAGCTGTGTGGCCGGTGACCGGTCGGCGTCGTCGGCGTCGGCGTCGGGCGAGATCATCCGAGCGGATGACGCGAGTACGCCGCTGCGCCGATGCGTCGGATATCGGCGATCACGTGGACTGGGAGCATGCCAGCAGTCCTCTCCGAAATCGACCCCGCAGCGCTTCCCACCGCGACCGCGACGGGGTCGAGTCCCTCCATCGTCGCGGTGTCGACCGCGGCGATCCAGGCGAATACCTCGCGCATGCGCGAGGTGTGCGCCACGCCCGTCATGGCCGTTGTCAAGGCCGGCGGGTTCGGCCTCGGCGCCGTACGCGCGGCTCGCGCGGCCCTGGCGGGAGGCGCGACGGAGCTGGGCGTCGCGACATGCGCCGAGGGGATCGAGCTGCGACGGGCGGGCATCGATGCACCGATCTTGGCGTGGATGCTGCACGACGACGCCCCCGTGCGAGCGGCGGTCGCCGCCGGCGTGCGCCTGTCGCCGACATCCGTACCCCAGCTGGGACGCATCGTCGCCGCAGCGGGCGCGCTCGGCGTCGCGGCCGAGGTGGAGATCGAGGTGGAGACCGGCATGAACCGCTCCGGCGCTCCGCGTGCGGAGTGGGCGCGCCTGTTCGAGGCGGCCGCAACGGCCTCGGCATCCGGTCTGCTGCGGGTCGTCGGGGTGTGGACCCACCTCTCCGGCACGACACCCGCGCAGTTCACCGCGCCGTTGGCGCACCTCGACGACGCCGTCGCCCTCGTCAGGGCGGCGGGGCTGCACGTGCGCAGGCACGCGGCCGCGTCTCTCCCCGCGGCAGTGGACCCGCGGACCCATCTCGATCTGGTGCGGCTGGGAGCCAGCCTCTTCGGCGTCGAGCCGATGCCCGAGCGACCACTGGGTCTGGCTCCGGTGGCGAGGTGGCAGACGCGGGTGAGTCAGACGCGCGACGTGTGCGCCGGCGAGAGCGTGGGCTACGGGCAGACCACGATCACGTCGGCGACCCGACTGGCGCTGATCCCGGTGGGCTATGCCGACGGCATCTCGCGCCGCTCATCCGGCGGTGGGCGCGCGATGACGGTGACCGTCGGCGGGCGGCGCTGTCCGCTCATCGGCGCTGTCTCGATGGACCAGTCGGTGATCGACGTGGGCGACGCCTCGGTGACCGCGGGCGACCGGGTGATCCTGCTGGGCGATCCGGCTCGGGGAGAGCCGTCTCTGGCGGAATGGTCATCTGCGGTGGGCACGATCCCGCAAGAGGTGCTGACGGCGATCGGTCCGCGCGTCGCTCGGGTGGAGGTCGGCGCGTGAGCCGGGTCATCGTCCTGTCCGGCGGCGACAGCACCGAGCACGAGGTCTCGCTGGCATCCGGCGCCGACGTCGCGGAGTCCCTCGCCGCCCACCATCGCGTGATGCCGATCCGGATCGACCGAAGGGGCATGTGGTGGATGGAGGGCGTCGACACCGCCTTCACCGCCGCCGACATCCTCGACGAGCTCGAACCCGACGACGTCGTCTTCCCCGTGCTGCACGGTGGGTGGGGCGAGAACGGCGGGCTGCAGCACGAGCTCGAGATCAGAGGCATCCGCCATGTCGGATGCTCTGCGGCCGCCTGCCGGATCGGCATGTCGAAGCTCGCCACGGCGCGCGCAGCCGCCCGCCGCGGCGTGCCGACGATCCCCACCAGGGTGCTGCACCGGTCGTCGTATCTCGCCGACCCCGATCTGCTCACCTCCGCTCTCGCCCGCGTCGCGGACTGGCCGTTGATCGTGAAGCCCGATGCGGGCGGATCGAGCGTGGGAGTCGCCGTGGTGTCGTCACTGCACGAGCTGCGGGCAGCGCTCGGGGTCGCCTTCGCGCTCGACCCGGTGGTGCTTCTGCAGCCGCTGGTCCGCGGAGCCGAGGTGAGCGTCGGGGTGTGGAGCGGAAGCACCCACGGGTTGCAGGCCACCGGCGGCTCCCTTGTGCACCTGCCCGACGGGGAGACCGCGTTCAGCTACGACCACAAGTACGCCGGCGCGGGCGGCTGGCTGGAGATCCCCGCCGCGTTTCCCGCGCCCGTGCTGCAGCAGCTGCAGGCCGCGGCGCTGGACGTGGCGGACGCCGTGGGAGTGGCGGGGCTGGCGAGGATCGACTTCTTCGTGACGGCAGACGAGGTCGTCCTCAACGAGATCAACACGATGCCCGGGCTGCGACGTGAATCCCACTTCCCCCGCCTGGTCAGGGCAGCGGGCACTCAATACGACGAGCTGCTCGACTCGCTCGTGCGCCGAGCAGCTCGGGCATCCGGGCGCGCCGGCGGCGATCGACGAACCGGCCGCGGCATCCGCACGGCGCGTACGATCGGGGCATGACGTCACCTGCTCGCATGCTCGCCCGCATCGCCCTCGGCGGCTTCCTCGCCTTCGCGGGCGTCAGCCACCTCACCGTCGCGCGCAAGGAGTTCCAGGCGCAGGTTCCCGACTGGGTGCCTCTGGATCCGGATGCCACGGTCGTGGCATCCGGTGTTGTCGAGGTCGGTCTCGGCACCGCGCTGCTGTTCGCGTGGCGGCGCCGCCGGCTGGTCGGAGTGCTGACCGCCCTGTTCTTCGTCGCGATCTTCCCCGGCAACGTGTCGCAGTGGACGCACCACCGTGACGGGTTCGGGCTCGACACCGACATGAAGCGCTTCGCGCGACTGTTCTTCCAGCCGGTGCTCGTGTGGCTCGCGCTGTGGAGCACCCGCCGCGGCTGATCGGGCCCGCCCCTGATCCGGTCAGGCGGTGAGGACGGCGGACTCGAGCCGCTGGTACGACGCCTCCATGCCGTCGGCCATGCCGGTGCCGAGGATCATGTCGCGGGTCTCCTTGTCGGGGTACTCGATGAGCACCGTGATCAGGGTCGCGCCGTCCTCCTCGTACAGGTTCAGGTCGTTCAGTGTCTCGGGGCCGTCGGTGCCCTGCATCCGCTCGGTCGTCACCGCGCGGCGCGGGGCGTCGACGAGCAGCGTCTCGCCTTCGAAGCCGAACGGCTCGCCCTCGGTGTCACCGATGGGTGCCCACGAGTTGCGGTAGCTCTCGCCTGGCTCGTTTCCGACGGTGCACTCCGTCATCTCCCAGCCGTCGGGGCCCAGCATCCACTGCCTGATGAGACCGGGCTCGGTGTGCGCTCGCCAGACCAGCTCGCGCGGGCCCTCCACGAGGCGGGTGATCCGCACGTGGGTGTCGTCGAGCAGCTCGACACGCGTGCCCTTGCCCTGGGCGTAGTCGCGGAGGTCGTGCAGCACGGCATCCAGCTGCGACATCGCCATGCGGGTGCCCTCGACGGCGCCCATCGCGACGATCTGCTCGAGCGCTTCGAGCGAGACGAAGTGGCTGGTGTTGCGCATCCGGGTGCCGGTGGCGGTGGGCTCGAAGGTGAACTCCATGCGCATCGCGGGAAGGTCGTCGTTCGGGTTGTCCTGCTCGTCGGCGAAGCCGTCGAGCACCTCGAAGCGGTGCGGCTGCTCGATGGCGAGGAACTCCCAGTAGCCCGACGCCTTCTCGCCGCGCGGTCCGTGCATCGTGTAGGTGGCGCGTCCGCCGACCTCGTGGTTCCACGACGTGAAGGTCGCCGGCCAGCTCGGCGGGCCCCAGAACCGGCCGAGCTGATCGGGGTCGCTGTAGGCGGCCCAGACGCGCTCGACGGGTGCGGCGAGATCGGCGATCACGGTCATCGTCAGGCTCTCGTGGTCGGTGATGATGTCGGTGACAGGCATTTCAGACTCCTTCATTGGATTCGTCCGAGTCGGCCGAGTCAGTCGGCTTCTCGGCCAGCAGGTCATCGAGCCGGGCGATGCGTGCCCGCCACAGCTCTTCGTATCGGGCGAGGAGCGCCCGCGCACGGGCGATCATCTCGGGGTTCGCGCGGACGAGCCGCTCGCGTCCCTCGGCGCGCTTGACGATGAGGCCGGCCTCTTCGAGGACGGCGACATGCTTCTGCACCGCCGCGAACGACATCTCGTAGTCGCCCGCGAGGGTGGAGACGGAGTACTCGCGCTCGATCGTCCGGCGCAGGATGTCGCGCCGGGTCGAGATCGCGAGCGCATGGAACACACGGTCGATCTCCGCTTCGCTGAACTCTGTTTGTACAACCATTTGGTTGTACGTTAGAACGTGCGGATTCCCGTGTCAAGAACTTCTTCCTCGCTGCGCGACTCCCAGCCTGCCGATAAGACCGGTCAATATCCTTCGAGTGCCCACCCGTGCCCTACAGAAAGAACACCCGTGAGCACTTCGCGAACCTCCCCCGATCAGGAGGGTCGATCTTCCGGCCCCCTCGCTCAGAGAGGGGGTGATCCGGGATGCTGGGCGCGGCGCTGACACTGTTGGTCGGCGTCCTCCTGACATTGGCCATCATCGCCGCGTGCGGCTTCTTCGTGGCGCAGGAGTTCGCGTACATGTCAGTCGACCGCTCGCGGCTGGCGGCGAAGGCGGAGAAGGGCGATGCCCAGGCGAAACGCGTCCTCGCCATCACGAAACGCACGTCGTTCATGCTGTCGGGCGCCCAGCTGGGCATCACCGTGACCGGTCTGCTCATCGGCTACGTCGCCGAGCCGCTCATCGGCGAGTCGATCGGCACGCTGCTCGGCGGCGTCGGACTCGAGCCGGCGGCATCCATCGCCATCGGAACGATCGGGGCGCTGCTGCTCGCCACGGTGGTCACCATGATCTTCGGCGAGCTGTACCCGAAGAACCTCGCCATCGCGAATCCCGAGCCGCTGGCCAGGGCGCTGGCCGTTCCCACCCGCATCTACCTGCTGCTCTTCGGCTGGCTCATCACCGTCTTCGACGTCGCCGCGAACGCCCTGCTGCGCCTGGTGCGCATCGAGCCCCTCGAAGACGTGGACGAGAGTGCGACCGCCCGTGATCTGGAGGCGATCATCGACGAGTCCCGCTCGAGCGGCGACCTGCCCGACGACCTGTCGACCATCATCGACCGTATCCTCGACTTCCCTCATCGAGATGTCGAGCACGCGATGGTTCCGCGATCGCAGATCGACTCCATCCCCCCGCACACGACCGTGGCCGAGGTACGGGCCCTGATGGCGACCGGTCACACCCGCTATCCGGTGATCGACGAGGAGGACGCCCCGATCGGCGTCGTCGAGCTCATCGACGTTCTGCGCGGCGGGCACCGCGATGACACCCCGGTCGCATCGATCATGCGGGATGCCGTGGTGCTTCCGACCACGATGCCGCTTCCAGCGGCGCTGCACCGGATGCGGCAGACCCGCAACGAGCTCGCCTGCGTCGTCGACGAGTACGGCAACTTCGACGGCATCCTCACCATCGAGGACCTGACCGAGGAGGTCATCGGCGAGCTCTCCGATGAGCACGACCTGCCCTCGCCCGGGGTCGTCACCGAGGGCGAGCATCACTGGACCCTGCCGGGCGACGTGCACCTCGACGAAGTCGAGCGATTGATCGGCCATGACCTCACGCACGACGACGACGAGACGATCGCGGGCCTCGTGATCCGCGAGCACGGTGATCTGCCTCCGGAAGGGACGGCGCTGCGCATCGACATCCCCGAGAAGGCGGCCGAGACGATTCAAGGCATCCGGATGCGGCGCTGGCTCGAGGTGCAGGTGATCGAAGTCGCCCGGCTCGTGCCCTCGCGTCTCGCGGTGCGCCTGCGAGAGATCGACCTCGACCACGCCGCGACGGACGAGGAGGCCGGATCATGAGCTGGTGGATGGTGACGATCATCACGGCCGCCCTGATCGTCGCGAGCGCGTTCTTCGTGATCGTGGAGTTCGCGTTGCTGGCGGCACGCCGGCACCGCCTGGAGGAAGAGGCCGAGCGCAGCGCGTCAGCGCGCGCCGCGCTGCGCAGCGTGAACGAACTCACGGTCATGCTCGCATTCGCCCAGCTGGGCATCACCGCCTGCACGTTCGCGCTGGGTGCGATCACCAAGCCGGCGATCGACTACGCCCTCGCTCCGCTGCTGGAGCGATGGGGGCTGTCGTACATGCTCGCCGACATCATCGCGTTCATGCTCGCGCTGATCGTGGTCACCTTCCTGCATCTGGTGATCGGCGAGATGGCGCCCAAGTCGTGGGCGATCGCCCATCCGGAGACCGCGGCGAAGGCGACCGGCATCACGGCGCGCGCGCTCACCTGGCCGCTTCGTCCCCTCCTCCTGTGGATCAACCGCATCGCGAATCGGCTCGTGAAGGCATCCGGCGTCGAGCCGGTCGAGAAGGCTGCGGCCGGTGGTCAGGATGCCGACACGATCCGCAAGCTGGTCACTCACTCGCAGGCGGCCGGAACGCTCGAGGGCCAGTACTCCGAGCCGATCGCCAGCGTGATCGACCTGAGCGCCCTGCGCGTCGGCGACGTCGTCCGATCCGACCGCTCACCGACCTCCGTTCCCGCGACGGCGACCGTCGCCGAGGTGCAGGCCGTCGCGGCCGAGTCCGGCCATCTGCGCATCCTCGTGGGCGAGGGGCCGTCCTCGCGGGTCGTTCACGTTCGCGACACCCTCTCCGTGCCCGTGCTGACGAGCGCCGATGCCATCGCCCGCGACGCGCTCGTGCTCGCGCCGTCTGCGTCGGCGTACGACGCGCTGGCGCAGATGCGCCGCGATCGCGTGCAGCTGGCGACCGTGGTCGACGACGGCCGCCTGCTGGGCGTGGTCACTCTCGACGACCTGCTGCGGGAGGTCCTGCCCGCCTGACACCGGCGCGACCGCGCCGCACGCCTTCTCGCCCCGCCTACCGCTTCCCGAAGACCGCATGCAGCAGCGGAACGACCGACGCGACCATGAGTCCGACGCCCCACCCCGAGGCGGGCTCGAGCAGCAGTACGCCGCCGATCAGCATCCCACCGAACAGCACGGCTGAGACGGCGCGATACGCGACGCGGATGATCCGGTCGAGGCGCAGCTCGAGGCTGGAGATGTCGAAGGTCAGCGATCCGGAGTCGAGGCGGTTCAGCGCCGCATCCACGCGGGCGGGCAGCCGCCACAGCGTGGCGGCGTTGGCCATCGTCTGATCGCGCATGTCCTGCATGAGGTTGCCGCTCTCGTCGCGCAGCAGCTTGGTGGCATACGGCTCGACGGGCTCCCAGATGTTGAACGCCGGATCGAGCGCGCTGCACATGCCCGAGGTGAGCGACACCGCACGCAGAAGCAGCAGCAGCTTCTCGGGGAACTGCACGGGCAGCGACCGCACGGTCTCGCCGAACTCCATGCCGAATCGCTGCAGCTCGCGCGGGTCGACATCGCGCAGCTCGTTGAAGCCCATGCCGCCGAAGCGTGCGAAGAGCACCGAGAGGGCGCGCTCGAGCTCGACGGTGTTCGTCGAGGGCAGCAGCACGCCGATCTGCTGCGCGGCGACGATCATGCCGTGGCTGTCGCGGGAGGCGACGGCGATCACCAGGGTGCGCAGGCCCGCGCGGATGCCGTCGGGCACCTCAGCCATCATCCCGAAGTCGATGAAGGTCAAGCGCCAGTCGCCGTCGTCGAGGGGTGTCACGAAGACGTTGCCCGGATGCGGGTCGGCGTGCACGAAGGAGTGGGTGAAGACCTGGTCGAGCATCACCTGGGCGAACACGTGCGCGACGTCAGCGGGATCGATGCCGGCCTCGCGCAGCGCCGCCGTGTCGCTGATCTTGATCGCGGTGACGTCTTCGAGTGTGAGCACCCGTCGCGTGGAGCGCTCCCAGACGATCGCGGGCGCCGCGGCCCTGGCATCCGCTGCGAAGTTCTCGGCGAAACGTTCGGCGCTGGCCGCCTCGTGCAGGTAATCGATCTCCTCGTTGCAGGTCGCGGCGAACTCCTCGACGAGCGCAGGCGCATCGACGCGCGATGAGACGGCGCGCACGCGCGATGCCCAGCGCGACACCCGGCGCAGGGCCGCGAGATCGACCGCGACGATCCCGTCGATGCCGGGACGCTGCACCTTCACGATCACCCGGTAGAGTCCGGTGTCGGCCGCGTCCGCGGCCGCGAGGGTGGCGCGATGCGCCTGGCCGAGGGATGCCGCCGCGACAGGCACCGGGTCGAAGGACGCGAACGCCTGAGCCAGGGGCATCCCGAGTTCCGCTTCGGCAGCTGCACGGATGTCGTCGAACCGCTCGGGGGGAACCTCGTCCTGCAGGTCGGCGAGCTCGGCGGTGATCTCGGGCGGCAGCACGTCGAGGCGCGACGACATGAACTGGCCGACCTTGATCATGAGCCCGCCGAGCTCGACGGCGAGCGCGCGGAAGCGCCGGGCGAGACGCAGCATCCGGGCATCCCGCGTGCGATCGGCGACGCTCCCCAGCCCGAAGCGCGGCAGCACGAGCTCGAACCACCAGATCTGCGCGAACGCGCGTGCCGCGAAGCGCAGGATCCGGCGATAGCGAGCGCGGTGGTAGCGGGTCTCGTGCACTGCCGAGACTCCTTCCCGCGAGATCACCCCTCGGCGAGGATCGCGTACAGCCTACGCCGGGCGTCTTCGAGGATCTCGACGCCCTCCTTCACCTGCTCGGGTGTGCCGGTGCGACCCAGCTGCGCGGCCGCGCTGGCGAGCTCCATCCCCGCCTTCGGCAGGCCGCCGAGGTGGCTCGACCCGCTGCCACCACGCTGACCCGCACCCTCCCAGGGGGCCGGCTTCGCGGCCAGCGCCTCGGATTCGGCGATCCCGGCGTCGGTGAGCGAGTAGGTCTTGCGACCGCCCTGCTCGTCGGCGCTGATGAGACCCTCGTCGGCGAGCAGCTGCAGGGTCGGGTAGACCGAGCCCGCGCTGGGCTTCCACGCCCCGCCCGAGCGCTCGCTGATCTCGCTGATGATCTGGTAGCCGTGCATCGGCCGCTCGGCGAGCAGCGAGATGACCGCCGCGCGCACGTCACCGCGCGCCATGCGCGAGCCGCCGGTGCGCTGCTCGAAGCCGCTGCGCAGCTGCTCGACGGCCTCCCACACGCCGGCGAGCGGATTGCCCGCACCGTTGCTCGAGCCGAAGTTGAACCCACTGGAGGGGAACGATCCGTTCATGATGACCTCCTGTTGCTGAACGATGCTTAACGATATGTCGTTGAGTGTCGTTCGGCAAGAGGTTGTTCACCCGATCAGACCTTGTCGGCTCCGACCCGCTCGGCCGCGAGCTCGGTGAGCTCCGCCGCGGCCTCGTGCAGCGCCCGCACGACCTCGACGACCGTCGCATCGGTGATCCGCGCGGCAGGACCCGAGACGGACACCGCGGCAGGCTGCCCGAGCCCCTGCACCGAGACGGCGATGCAGCGCACGCCGACCTCCTGCTCGCTGTCGTCGGCGGCGAACCCTCGCCCGCGCGCGCGGCGCAGGTCGGTGATGAACGCCTCTTCGTCGGTGATCGTCTGCGGCGTGAAGCGCGGCAGACCGGTGCGGGTGATCAGTGCGCGCACCTGCCGCTCGGGCATGGTCGACAGCATCGCCTTGCCGACGCCGGTCGAGTGCGGCAGCACGCGGCGACCGATCTCGGTGAACATGCGCATGCGCTGGCGCGACGCGACCTGCCCGGCGTACAGCACGAGGTCACCGTCGAGCACGGCGAAGTTCGCCGTCTCGTGGAACCGGTCCTCGAGCCGGCGCAGCAGCGGCTGGGCGGCATCGGCAAGCGGTGGCACGGCGTGCCTGCCGAGCGAGATCAGGCTCGCACCGAGCGCATAGCGGCGGTCTTCGAGCTGACGCACATAGCCGAGGTGGTGCAGCGTGCCGAGCAGCCGGTGCGCCGTCGGCACCGCGAGTCCGGTCCGGCCGGCGATGGATGCCAGCGACGCCTCCCCTCCGGATGCCGACAGCGCCTCCAGCAGCGAGAACGCACGCGCCACGGACTGCACCGTTCCGGCCGGGGCGGTGCCGCTCGACGGGGTGCGGGGTCCTGGGGTTGCAGCTGTTCCCTCCATGAGTTCCATCATATGAAATCGCCGCTCCGAAAGATGCACGGGTGCCTAATCTGGAACTGCACTTTTCGAGGGGAATGACATGACGACCACGCGCCGCGCCCTCATCCCCGACGCATTCGCCGTCGCGCTGCCGCTCGGCACGGGCGGCCTGCTGACGACGATCGACGGCGGCCTGCCCATCTACTTCGGCGATGAGCACGCCGGTGGCCTTGGGGTCGCCGGCGGCACTCCCGCGCAGGACGCGGAGATCGCCCTGGAGACCCTGCGCCGCATCGGCGCTCGAACAGAAGGAATGGAACTATGACCTCGCACCTCAGTCGCGCCGATCTCTCGGTCGCTGCTCCCATCGTCGAGTTCGCCGAGGCGGCGCTCGCCGAGAGCGGGCGCGACATCGACGAGTTCTGGGCCGGCGCCAGTGCGATCATCCACGAACTCGGCCCCCGCAATGCAGAGCTGCTGGCGAAGCGCGACGAGCTGCAGCAGAAGATCGACGAGTTCCACCGCGCCAACCCCGGCATGCCCGAGAAGGACGCGTACCGCGCGCTGCTCACCGACATCGGGTACCTGGTTCCTGAGCCCGCCGAAGTCACCGTCACCACCGAGAACGTCGACCCCGAGATCGCGACGATGGCCGGCCCCCAGCTGGTCGTGCCGCTGCTGAACGCCCGGTTCGCGATCAACGCCGCCAACGCCCGCTGGGGCTCGCTCTACGACGCGCTGTACGGCACCGACGCCATCGACCAGTCCGGCGACCTCGCGCCCGGCACCGAGTTCAACTTCACCCGCGCCGCCGCCGTCGTCGAGCGCGGCCGCGAGCTGCTCGACCAGATCGCCCCGCTCACCGAGGGCTCGCACCGCGACGCCACCGGGTACGCCGTCGACGCCGACGGCCTGATCGTGCGCACCGAGGGTGGCGACCGCCGACTGGCCGACTCGTCGGGATTCGTCGGCTACACCGGCGAGGCGGATGCCCCCACCACCGTGCTGCTCGTGCACCACGGCCTGCACGCCGAGATCGTCATCGACCGCTCGGGCCGCATCGGCGCGACGGATGCCGCCGGCGTGCAGGACATCATCCTGGAATCGGCGATCACGACGATTCTCGACCTGGAGGACTCGGTCGCCGCCGTCGACGGCGAGGACAAGGCGCTCGGCTACCGCAACTGGCGGGCGTTCATGGACGGCTCGATCAGCGAGGCGGTGACCAAGAACGGCCGCACCTTCACCCGCGTGCCCAACGCCGACCGGGTCTACACGACCGCTGACGGCGGCGAGATCACCCTGCCCGGTCGCGCGGTGCTGTTCATCCGCAACGTGGGGCACCTGATGCGCACCCCCGCCGTGCTCGATCGCAACGGCGAGGAGGTGTTCGAGGGCATCCTCGACGCCATCATGACGTCGCTCGGATCGCTGCCCGAGCTCGATGGCCCGAACAAGGGCACCAACTCGCGCACCGGGTCGATGTACGTCGTGAAGCCGAAGATGCACGGCCCCGAAGAGGTCGCGTTCGCCGCCGAGCTGTTCGGTCGCGCCGAGCAGCTGCTGGGTCTGCCTGCGCGCACCATGAAGATCGGCATCATGGACGAGGAGCGCCGTACGTCGGCGAACCTGAAGGCGGCCATCGCTGCCGCATCCGACCGCGTCGCCTTCATCAACACCGGATTCCTCGACCGCACCGGCGACGAGATCCACACCTCGCTGCACGCCGGCCCCTTCCTGCCGAAGGCGCTCATCAAGCAGCAGCCGTTCATGAAGGCGTACGAAGACCGCAACGTCTCGATCGGCCTGGAGTGCGGTCTCGACGGGCACGCGCAGATCGGCAAGGGGATGTGGGCAGAGCCCGACCTCATGCACGACATGCTCGAGAAGAAGATCGCGCACCCGCAGTCGGGGGCATCCACCGCCTGGGTGCCGTCGCCCACCGCCGGAACCCTGCACGCGCTGCACTACCACCAGGTCGACCCGATCGCCGTGCGGGCGACGCTCACCCCCACCGGTGAGGACGCGCTCGACGCGCTGCTGGTGCCGCCGCTGGCGGGTGAGGGCGACCTCACGCCCGAGGTCGTCGCGCAGGAGATCGACAACAACGTGCAGTCGATCCTCGGCTACGTCGTGCGCTGGATCGATCAGGGCATCGGCGTCTCGAAGGTGCCCGACATCCACGACGTGGGGCTGATGGAAGACCGCGCCACGCTGCGCATCTCGAGCCAGCTGCTCGCCAACTGGCTCACCCACGGTGTGATCACCGAAGCGCAGATCGACGACAGCCTGCGCCGCCTGGCCGTCGTCGTCGACGAGCAGAACGCCGGCGACCCGAACTACGAGAAGCTCGCCTTCGCCGAGGGCGAGCAGCCGGGCATCGCGTACACCGCGGCCCGTCGCCTGATCGTCGAGGGCGCCGCGCAGCCCAGCGGATACACCGAGCCGCTGCTGCACGGTCTGCGTCGCGAGAAGAAGGCCGAGCAGGCGCCGGCCTGAGGCCGGTTGGCTCTGGGGTGTGGATGCTGCGGCATCCGCCCCCTTTGTGTCGATTGAGTAGGCGAAGAGCTTCAGACGCGAGCGGATGAACACAACCGTCGCTCCCTGCTTAGAACAAGCGATCTGCGCTTGCGCTCGGTAGCGTCTCATCAGTTGACAGGATCTGCATGAAGCGCTGATTGATGAACAGCCGTTCGCGCCCGACGCGTAGGTCGACCAGAGCGCCAATCGCCTCCAGCGCGTTCAGCCAGTTCGTCGCGGTGGGACGCGAGACGCCGCACCGTCGGACGATGTCGTTGATACGGGCGTACGGGTTCTCGAACAACACATCCAGTAGATCTGCATTGCTCCCGGCCGTGGTTTGCTCACGAATCTCCGTTCGCATGACGTTCTGCAGCGCCTGGATTCGGTCGATCTTCGACAACGTCTGCAACGCCGTCTCTTCGATGCCCCGCAGTACGAAGAGAATCCACTCTTCCCATGCGGCGTCTGCCGTCACCCCCAGCAGGAGGCGGTAGTAAGCACTCTTGTTCCGGATGATGAACCGCGAGAGATAGAGGATCGGCTCGCGTAGAAGATCAGCCTCGACGAGTTGCAGCACATTGAGAATGCGCCCTGTGCGCCCATTGCCGTCCGCGAAAGGGTGGATCGCCTCGAACTGGTAATGGGTGATCGCCATAACCACGAGCGGGTCGATGTCTGCTGTGGTGTGCACGAAGTCGACCCAGTTGTCGAGCTTGCGAAGGATCACGCTCTCGCCGGTAGGTGGAGTGTAGATCGCGCTGCGTGTGTTGGGGTCGCCGATGTATGTACCGGGCAGATCGCGCACACGCATATCGCGACGGTGGATGTTGGTGCACACCTCGATCGCCGTGTTGATCGACAGCGGACGCTTTCGGATCGCTTCCAACCCGCCGAAGAGCGCAGTGCGATAGCGCAACGTCTCCTTGGTCTCTGCTGAAGCCGAGTCCGTTGCCTCCTGAGCGAATCGGAACAACTCGTCTGTCGTCGTGACGATGTTCTCGATCTCAGAACTGGCCTGCGCTTCGAGAAGCGAGATCGAATTCACCAGCACCATGGGGTTCGGCATCCGCTTGGTTGCCTCGTCCATGGCTGCCAAGGCAGCGCGAGCGCGCGTGGTTGCCTTGAGCACCGGCCTTGTCTCGAAGTCGACGCGGGGAGGCAAGAGCGGCAACTCGTTGTACGGAGCGTCGGGTTTCCACGGCATGTGTCAAAGATAGTGACAGATCTCAGTTACGTGCAAAAAATCGGGCCGATTCTTTACACGTCTAACGGATGTGTGATGTCGCTTTACACGTGCTGGAGGCGTGGCGAACCGGCATGCAAGATCGCCTGCGAGCGAGCCGCGCGGAGGTAGGCGACCGCGCCAGCGTCGGAGATTCGCGGCCGGGTTCGGCCTGCCTCGGGTCGTTCGCCTACCTCGGATGAGCGGCGAGCGCCTCGGCCGGCGGGATGGCAGACGCGGACGCCGCCGTCAACCCGTGCCCCGCGCCATGGCATCCGCCCGTACTCTCTTCTCATGAGCGAGCTCACCACCCCGACGGGGCGCGAACCGGCGCTGCGCGCCATCCCCCGTGACGACGGATCGGCGCCCCGTGTGCTGGTCTTCGGCGCCACCGGATACATCGGCGGGCGCCTCACCCCGCGACTGCTGAACGCCGGGTACCGCGTGCGAGTGCTGGCGCGCGATGCCACGCGCGCTGAGTCGTTCGGCTGGGGTCGCGACGTCGAGATCGTCGAGGGTGAGGCGCAGGATCGCGATGCCGTGGCCGAGGCCATGCGCGATGTCGACGTCGTCTACTACCTGGTGCACTCGATGACCGGCGGCAAGGACTTCGAAGAAAAGGACACCGCGGCGGCGGAAGCGGTGGCGGATGCCGCGGCCGCGGCCGGCGCGAGCCGGATCGTGTACCTCGGCGGGCTGCATCCGGACGATGCCGAACTGTCGCCGCACCTGCGCTCGCGGGTGCGGGTCGGCGAGATCTTCCTCGAGTCGGGTGTGCCGACGCTGGTGCTGCAGGCGGGCGTGGTGATCGGAGCGGGATCGGCGTCGTTCGAGATGATCCGGCACCTGACCGACGTGCTGCCGTACATGCCCGCGCCGAAGTGGGTGCGCAACCGCATCCAGCCGATCGCGATCCGCGATGTCCTGCACTACCTGCTGGGTGCGGCGCGCGTCGACGCGTCGGTGAACACGGCGGCCGACGTCGGCGGCCCCGACGTGCTGCGCTACGGACAGATGATGAACGGCTACGCCCTCGAGGCGGGGCTGCGACAGCGGGCGATCGCGTCGCTGCCGGTGCTGACTCCGCGGCTGGCATCGCACTGGGTCAACCTCGTCACACCGGTGCCGCGATCGATCGCGCGACCGCTGGTCGAATCGCTGCAGAACGAGTGCGTGATGAAGAACCACGCCATCGACGAGCTGATCCCCCGGCCCGAGGGCGGCCTCACCCCGTATCGACGGGCGGTGGCGATGGCGCTGGGCCGGGTGGATGCCGACGGCGTCGAGACCAGCTGGCAGGATGCCGAGGTCTCGGGCGCGCCGAGCGACCCCCTGCCCAGCGACCCGGATTGGGCAGGCCGCACGGTGTTCACCGATGAGAGATCCGTGCACACCACCGCGCCGGTAGCCGAAGTGTGGCGCGTGATCACGGGGATCGGCGGCGAGAACGGCTGGTACTCGTCGCGGTTCCTCTGGGCCGTGCGCGGGGTCATGGATCGCGTGATCGGCGGGGTGGGCCTGCGGCGGGGTCGGCGCAGCCGCTCGACTCTGCGTCCGGGTGACGCGGTCGACTTCTGGCGCGTCGAGGCGGTGGAGGAGCCGCTCGTGCTCGAGTCGGGCGACGGCTCGCGGGGCGGTCTGCTGCGGTTGCGAGCCGAGATGATCGTGCCGGGTTCGGCTTGGCTCGAGCTGCGGGCTGTTCCGGATGCCGACGGCACCCGCTACGAGCAGCGCGCGGTGTTCTTCCCGCGAGGCTTGCTCGGCCGGCTGTACTGGCTGGCGGTGCTGCCGTTCCACGGCTTCATCTTCACGGGCATGGCCGCCCGCATCACGGCGGAGGCCGAGGGCGGGGTGGCGGCCGCACGCTGACGCGCGGGGGGGTGACGCGCGTCAGCGGTGACGCGCGTCGGCGGCCGGAGACACGCCTCACGCGAGCGTAGGCGAACGCGCGGGCGCAGGAGATTTCGGGCGAGATTCATCCTCCCTCGCGTTGTTCGCCTGCGCCGGCGCGGGCTCGCCGACGGGTCGGCGCCCTTGTATTCCGCGCCCCTGGCGCAACCGAACGATTAACGATAGATTCCCATCGTTAATCAACGAGAGGCGTCCGCTATGAACACCGGCACCATCCTTCTGCTGAAAGTCGTGATCGCGCTCGCGCTCGCCGGCTCACTGGTCGTCCAGGTGATGATCGTGCCAGCCGTCTGGCGCGACCTCGAGGGAGAGGAACTGTGGGGACGCATCGCCCTGGTGTCGATCGCGACGCTCGGCACCCTGACCATGCAGGTGTTCGCGGTGTGCGTCTGGATGCTGCTGACCCGCGTGCGCCGCGGCTCGATCTTCCAGGTCTCGTCGTTCCGGTACGTCGATGTGATCGTCGGCACGATCTCGGCCGCCGCCGTATTGGCGTTCGCGCTGGCCGCGCTGCTGGCGCCGGGCGAGGTCGCCCCGGGGATGGTCGGGCTGATCGCCGGCGCCGGGCTGGTGCTCGCCGGGTTCGCCCTGCTTGTGATCGTGATGAAAGCGCTGCTGCGCCAGGCGATCGAGCGCGAAGATGAGGCGCGCACGCTGCGCGATGAGCTGGGCGAGGTGATCTGAATGGCGGTGATCGTCGACATCGACGTGATGCTCGCCCGCCGCAAGATGGGCGTCGGCGAGCTCGCCGAGCGCATCGGCATCACCCCGACCAACCTCGCGGTGCTGAAGAACGGGCGGGCGAAGGCGGTGCGCTTCACCACACTGGATGCCCTGTGCCAGGCCCTCGACTGTCAACCCGGAGACCTGCTGCGCTGGGAGCCGGATGAGGGGTCGGATTCCTGACGGAGCCGCGGCCGCTCCTGCGCCCGCCCGGAACGGCTTGCGGGCGGAGGGGGTCTGTCAACGGGCATCCGTCGCCGTTCGCCGGATGCCACGCTGGGCCTTCATCGACCGACAGGAGCCACGATGTCCGATCCCACGCCGTTCCCGACCGACCCGATGAAGGCCGAGGGCACCGACCCCGACATGAGCAAGGATGACGACTCGCGGGAGTCGTCCGACGCCGCCGCTGAAGATCACCCCGATGACCGCGCGCCGACGCACGACGAGCAGATGCAGGATCGCGCGGCGGCGCAGCAGCAGGACTTCGGCGAGAAGTACACGAACATCGACTGATGGCCGCGTCGCCGGCGCACAGATGGTGCGCCGGCGTCCTCACGACGTGCCGCGGCCCGACTTCTGCTGCAGCCGTTCGATCTGCTCGGATGCCTGGGCCTTATTGAGGTCACCCGGCAGCTCCTCGCCGGCCTCGCGAGCGAGGGTGTCGAGGTAGCTCCGCTGGGGCGCGGTCATCGGCTCATCGCCCGTGACCCAGTCGGACGGATCCTTCGCGGCGGGGTTCTGCGGGTCTTCGGCGCCGAGGGTCTCTTCGGAATCATGTGTATCGGACATGCGGGAAGCGTACGCCGGGCCGGCCAGACCGCGCGCGGGATTGACAATCGCGGCGGTGATGGCCAATGTCGGCGCCTGTCGTCACAATGTCTGCAATGAGTGATGATCTGGATGACCGGCTGCGCCGGATCGGGCAGCATCCGTTCCGGGCGCGATTCCACCTGCACGGACGCGACCGTGCGATCGTCGATCTGCGCGGCATCGAGACCGTCCGTCGTCACGCCCGCGAGATCGTCGATCAGCGGCTGGCGCCGGCCGAGCCGCGCAACGACGGCAAGCAGACGCCGTACCGCGGGCATCCGGTCTTCGTCGCACAGCACGCGACCGCCACCTGCTGCCGCACCTGCCTGTCGCGCTGGCACGGCATCCACAAGGGGCACGCGCTCACCGACGGCGAGCGCGAGTACGTCGTCGAGGCGATCAGCCGGTGGATCGTGGCGGAGTACCTGCCGAATATGCCGCCGGCGTGATGCCCTCCGCTCAGCGTCTCGACCTGCGCTGCCGGCCAGCGCGCCTGCACACCTCCCGACTCCGAGATCGCCGATCCCCGGCATCCGCTCTACTCTTGAACGTCTGCCTCACCCCTGCGAGGCGTCTTCAGGAGCACTCATGTCCACCGCATCCGTTGATGATCCCGCCCGCTACCGGCCGAACCCGTCGGTGCTGACCGCGCTGAAGAGCCCGCGGATGCTGACCCGCGAGGTGCTCGCGGGTCTCGTGGTCGGGCTGGCGCTGATCCCGGAGGCGATCGCGTTCTCGGTGATAGCCGGGGTCGACCCGAAGGTGGGACTGTTCTCGTCGTTCATCATGGCGGTGTCGATCGCGTTCCTCGGCGGTCGGCCCGCGATGGTGACCGCCGCGACCGGGGCCGTGGCGCTGGTCATCGCACCGGTCGCGCCGACGTACGGCATCGACTACTTCATCGCCACGGTGATCCTCGCCGGTGTGTTCCAGGTGATCCTCGGGGTGCTGGGGGTGGCGAAGCTGATGCGGTTCATCCCGCGCAGCGTGATGGTCGGGTTCGTGAACTCGCTGGCGATCTTCGTGTTCAGCTCGCAGTTCCCGCAGCTGATCGACGTGCCGTGGCTGGTGTATCCGCTGGTCGCGCTGGGCATCGCGGTGATGATCGTGATGCCGCGCATCACCAGGGTGATCCCCGCGCCGCTGGTCTCGGTGGTGATCGTGACCGGCGTCGTGCTCGCGTTCGCGATCTCCGTGCCGACCGTGGGCGATCAGGGCGAGCTGCCGCGCAGCCTGCCGTCGCTGTTCATCCCGAACGTGCCGCTGACCTGGGAGACGTTCACGATCATCGCGCCCTACGCGCTCGCCGTCGCGCTGGTCGGGCTGATGGAGTCGCTGCTCACCGCGAAGCTGGTCGACGAGATCACCGACACCCACTCCCGCAAGGGTCGCGAGGCGTGGGCGCAGGGAGTGGCGAACATCCTGTCGGGCGCCTTCGGCGGCATGGGCGGATGCGCGGTGATCGGCCAGACGATGATCAACGTGAAGGAGTCGGGCGCGCGCACCCGCATCTCGACGTTCTGCGCCGGCGTCTTCCTGTTCCTGCTCGTGGTCGTGTTCGGCGATTTCGTCGCGACGATCCCGATGGCGGCGCTGGTCGCGGTGATGATCATGGTCGCGATCGGCGCGTTCGACTGGCACAGCGTGCGTCCGTCGACGCTGAAGCGGATGCCGAAGAGCGAAACCTTCGTGATGGTCTCCACCGTCGTGCTCGTGCTGCTCACCCACAACCTCGCAGTCGGCGTCGTGGGCGGGGTGCTGGTCGCGTCGGTGCTGTTCGTGCGGCGGGTGGCGCATCTGGTCGATGTCACCCGCGTGGTCTCGGATGGCGTGGCGACATACATCGTGACCGGCGAGCTGTTCTTCGCCTCGAGCAACGATCTGACGACGCTGTTCTCGTACTCTTCCGATCCCGTCCGGGTCGTCATCGACCTGTCGGGCTCCCACGTGTGGGACGCGTCGACCGTCGCGGCGCTGGATGCCATCGAGACGAAGTACGCCGCGTACGGGAAGTCGGTGGAGATCGTGGGGATGAACGACGCGAGCGGGGTGTTTCACGGGCGCTTGAGCGGCGGGTTCGAGTAGGGAAGAACTCACGCCTGCACGAACGCCACCGCCCGCGCCGTCGCCCTGCAACGCCTGGCCCCTCCTGACGCGCTGAGCGTGCCGAAGTACCCCTAGCCCCACATGCGGCAGGCACCACAGGTAGCGGATGCGCCGTGACCGCGCGGACGATCACCGACGCGTTGGATCAGGCTGCGATGTCGAATCGTGCTCGGCCACCCCGACGCGGCGCGCGGGCAGGGTCGACGTGTGGTGGTGGCACGAACCAGACAGTGTTGCCGTGTCCGGGTGGGTCGATGCGGATGTCCCACCCGTTGTCATGTATCCGGTGGTGACAGGTCTCGCAGAGCAGGACCCCGTTCGCGAGATCGGTAGGTCCGGCGTCGCGTAACCACCATCGAATGTGATGCGCCTTGGCCATGCCGGGTGGCAGGCCGCACATGGCGCATCCGCCGTCGCGTTCGGCGAGAGCGAGTCGCTGCGCCGGGGTGAACAGTCGACGGCGGCGCCCCCAATCGAGCACTTCGCTGTCTCCGCCGAGCACGCACGGGATGATCCCGCCGTCGGCGGCCATCCGGCGGGCGGCACTGATGCTGATCGGCTGGTCGATCCCGTCGATCGTCGCCGACCCGGTGCCCGCCTGGAGATCCTGCAAGGTCATCCGCACCACCACGGTCGCTCCTGCGAGCGCGGGCGTCTGCGCGGTGCAGCCGAGCATGTGCGATCCGAACAGGCTCAGGGCGTCGGCCTGCAGCATCGGGACGGTGCGGCGATCGGCATCCGGGGCATCGGGATCCGGCGCGTCTTGTCGAGCCGCGAATGCGGCGGTGACGTACCCGCGGATCGCGGTGATCACCGGGGCGGCACTCTCGGGGTCGAGCAGCGCGTTCAGGTGAACCATCCCGTCACGCTCGAACATCGTCAGTGACCGCTTGGCGCGCTGCTCTTCCGCGCGCGGCTCCACTCCATCCGGGTCCAGCCACGCCTCGGCACGGACGGTCAGCTTGCGCACGTCGTCCAAGGACAGCCCGACCGCGGCCTCGGTGAGGATCCGCTCGCCCTCGCTCGTCCGCTCAGGCCCTGCAGCGATACGGCACCGATCGAGCAGGCTGATGATGAGCCCGGCCACCTGCGAACTGACTGCACCGTCAGACAGGGCTTCCCGCACCAGCGGATAGCGCGCGGGAAGCCGATCACCGAGCAGATCCGCCCGCGGAGCCGTCGCCTCCCCAACCTTGATGAGTCGAATCGCATCCCCCGTCGAGACGCCGGTGGTCGCGGCGATGAGTTTCGCCGGCGTGCGGTACCCCTGCTGCTTGGCCAGGCTGCCTGCTCCGAGCTCAGGACGCGACTCGCGAGAGATCCCCGCGGCGACGTCGGCGTGCACGGCATCCAATCGACGCTTCACCATCCCGATAGCGCTGTCGATGGCGATCAACTGCTCACGGGTCAGATCCGTGGCATCTTCCGCATCGCCCCACGATCGATCGAGCGACGACATCGCTTCGATCAACGGCGTGAGCTTCGACATGCGTCAATAGTACTTCTGTTCGATCAAGAGATCAAGCGTTTACCGAAACTTTGTTCGGATATCTGCGAGCCGCTCTCGTCGGGCGCGGTGCTCAAGAGTCCCCGCACCCAACGCTCAGCCACGCTGCAAGGCGAGACGCGCCACCGCCCGGATGTGCGGCGTCACCAGGCCGAAGGCGCCGGGAGCCGACAGTGCGAGCAGTCCGTCGGTGAGCTCGCGAAGCACCCCATCTGCTTCGCCCCGATCGAACCCCGCGCGGGAACGGACGGTGTCGTACCAGTCGCCGAACTCGTCGTATCTTCTCGCGTCACGCGCCGCGTGCGCCTTCTCGAGGTAGCCGGCCAGCTGGTCGTACGACGTGGCCGATCCATCGGCGAGTGCGAGCAGAGCCGCGGCGCGAGAGAAGCGGCTCGTGTCGAACGAGCCCCAGTACCCTCGCGTCCCGCCCGCGATCGCGCTGACGACCCGCGGGAAGGCCTTGACGGGATCAGCCATCAGCTGCTTCCCGAGTGCGGTGACCACGACGTGTCCTTTCAGCCGCCGGATGAGCCCCGCACGCCGTGCGAACGAGCTGAGCAGATCCGCCGCATCATCGGCATCCCACTCGACGCTGGCGACGACCGTGTCGACGACGCTGGTCGGCAGCCACCCGCTGGTGGCGTCCTGGTCGGCGCCGTCGGGCCCGACTGCGTCGATCAGGGCGCGCAGCGCGTGGGTCGCCTGGCGCACCGTGTCGATGCCCAGCCGGTTGGCGTCGAGCAGGTCGGTGGCGTTCAGATGAGCCCGAAGGGCGAGCCGCCGCACCGGCGTCAGCGGTGCGAGCAGATCAGCGATCAGCGAGCCCGCGGAGGTGTCGTCGGGAATGGTGCGCAGAGACTCCGAGCGGACGAACGGCACGACGATGCCGAAGCGACGGACGAGCTCGCGGTTGGCTTGATCCAGATCCAGCGGCTGCGCGCTCGTCTGCCAGTCCCTCGAGGGCCGCAGCGAGCTGTCGACGCCGGCACCCACGATCGACACGCTCGCGTCTCCCGCCTGCCGACCGGACGCGCGCTCAACGGTGATGTCGAGTTCGAACGGAAACGACGGCACTCGCACCGCTGCCTCGGCGAGTGCGGCTGGATCATCGCCGAAGAAGTCATCACCCGCGTAACGCACGGCACGGGCCGCGAACGGCGCGGACCACTCGTCTCGAACCACCCAGCTCTCGCCACAGTAGACGTGCGGGTGGCGATACCTGAGTGCGGCGACCTCCTCGTCGCACGCTTCGATACCGACACTGAGCAGGTAGGCCTCCCACAGCCATGTCTCAGGCGAGTGCTTCGGAAGCTCGATCGTCCTGTCCCACTCGGGGTGACCCGCCACCGACACCTCGATGCGCACGGCCGATGGAACGACCAGGTGCTCGCGATAGTTCATGCAGGCGACGATAGGCATCCGCCCCGACGCTCACCGCTCCGCATCCCGGCACCTGTGGAGTACCTCTCAGCATCGGCCATTGTGCAGAATGACCGGCCTCGATGCGAGAGCCGTCAGCGCGCCTGATACTCGGCGCGCAGCGCCTCGCGGTTCGGGCGGGCCCCCTGCTCCAGACGAGCGAACAGCCATACCGGGTCGATCTGCAGGAAGTAGCGGAACAGGATCGTCACCGACTTCTGCGTCACCCGGCGGTCGGCGATCAGCAGCTGCACCCCGTGATCGACCGACCACACCGCGGCGGTCACACCATCGACTTTCACCACCCACGACCAACCGGCCACGCGCACATCCGGCGACACCTGCTCGATGACAGCGCTGAGCCGCGCACCCCGCCGCACGCGCACCACCGCGGCATGCGAGACGACATCGTCGCCGGCGGCGACGCTCTCACGATCGACATGCACCTCGACAGATGAACCGAGCACGGCCTCGAGCCTAATTCGCGGCGCGCACGGTTCACCCGGCGCGCCTCTCCGTCACGGTCGCCTGGCCCACGGCATCCGCCGGGTCGAGCGTCAGCCCGATGTCGACCAGCACGATCCGCCCGCTCAGCCGCGGGCCCTCGCCGCGGGCGAGGCCGGCCTTGACCGCGCCGAACGTGACCGTCGTCGCCGCGGCGAGCACGGCGTCGTCGGCAGCGCCGGTGTCGGCGTCGAGTCCGCTGGGCAGGTCGACGGCGATGACGACGGCGGATGCCGACAGCAGCGCGGTCACCGCGTCGCGGCCCTGCCCGCGCAGGGCACCGTGCGCGCCGATGCCGAGGATGCCGTCGACGATCACGTCGTAGGCGGCCGGGTCGAGATCGGCGAGGCGGATGCTGCGCGCGCCGGCGTCCATCGCGGCTTGCAGCGCCTTCTCGTGCACGCGGTCGGAGGTGCGCAGCATGTCGACGGGAATCCCGCGTGCGGCGATGTCGGCGGCGGCGAACAGCGCGTCGCCGCCGTTGTCGCCGGAGCCGGCGAGCACCAGCACGCGCTCGGGGTTGTGCTCAGCGATGACCTCGGCGAGCGCGGTCGCGGCACGACGCATGAGTGGCACGCCCGCGGCGAGCAGCGGTGCCTCCGCCGCCCGCACCTGCGCGGCGGTGAAGGTGGGGACGGTGGGCGACATGCGCTTACGATGCCGTACCGTCGGCCTCGGACTCCAGGTCTCTGAGCCGGCGGAGCTTCGCCCAGGGGTAGAAGGCGATCCACATGACCGACGCGATCGAACCGCCCATGATCATCGACGCGATATCCATGACCGCGACTGTACGCGGGAGCCGGGCGGTGGGGATCCCCCGCGAGGGGGACAACGAACGCTTCCTCCCGATCACTGCTGCCTCCGCATCTGCGGAGCGCGAAATCTCAGGTCAGCCGTTCGAACATCATCGTCGCCTGGATGCGATCGCCCCCGCCGAAGCCGGCGCTGCCCGACGAGGAGGTGGTGATCGTGGGCAGTCGGTATCCGAGAGCGGCCCGCTTGTTCGGGAGGGGCACGCAAGACGCAGCGCGGTGGTGCCACCCCGGTAGATCGTTGTCATTCCGCGACTTCGAATGCCGCAGGCGAACGCTAGTATCTGGATTAGTTGCTCCGCACGGACGACAGGAACTCCCCGGGTTCCGAGTCTCACGCCCAACCGCTCCTGGGCGGTACTCGCCGTGCAGTAGAGCACTCCTGCGGCAAGCCGCTGTCTGTCTAGGACACGAGGCGACACTGAACCACTGCCAAATCGCGGTGGTGATCGCGAACGATTCGATCTCGCTTCAACGCAAACTCACTCTTGTGAGTCACGACAAGGCGGAGCCCCTGAGCTGGAATAAGTTCGGCTTTGCGTTCGTCGTATAGTCGGCGCTGCTCCCCTCGAGGAATGCCCGATACCGTCGCACGCCGGTCGAAGAGGGGCACCGACTCGGTGTGCTGCTTCTCCTGAAACTCGACGACGAGCTGAAGCGAGGGCCAGTATCCATCCACTGGGAGCTGAACCGCGCGACCTGAACGCGGCGACACGTCGCCCCGAATGTCGGCGGCGCTCGAAAACTGGACAGTAGCGGCGCTTGAAAAGTGAACACTCGACGATTGGAGTGTGATCACTTTGGAGGACTGGGCACTGATTCGCCGGCTTGCCGGGGAGGGTGTGGCGAAAGCGCAGATCGCGACGAGGTTGGGGATCTCGCGGACGACGGTGTATGCCGCGTTGGCGTCGGATTCCCCGCCGAAGTATGAGCGGATGGCGGCGGTGACGTCGTTCACGCCGTTCGAAGCGCGGGTGAAGGAGCTCTTGCGGGAGACGCCGGAGATGCCGGCGACGGTGCTGGCCGAGCGGGTGGGCTGGTCGGGCTCGATCCGCTGGTTCCGTGACAACGTGAAACGGTTGCGGCCCGAGCAGCGGCGCATCGATCCCGCGGACCGGTTGATCTGGGAACCGGGAGATGCGGCGCAGTGGGATCTCTGGTTCCAGCCGAGGAAGATCCCGCTCGAGGACGGGACGGCGAAGCTGTTGCCGGTGCTGGTGATCACGCCCGCGCACTCCCGGTTCATCGTCGGGCGGATGATCCCGACCCGCAAGACGGAGGATCTGCTGCTGGGGTCCTGGGAGCTGTTGCAGCAGATCGGCGCAGTCCCGCGGAGGTTCATCTGGGACAACGAACCCGGGATCGGGCGCGGACCACGGCGGGCGGAAGGGGTCGCGTCGTTCATGGGAACGTTAGCGGCGAAGTTGGTGCTGTTGCCTCCCCGGGATCCGGAGTCCAAGGGAATCGTCGAGCGGCGCAACGGCTGGTTCGAGACCTCGTTCATGCCGGGCCGCTCGTTCGCATCTCCGGGAGACTTCAACGAGCAGTTCACCGACTGGTTGCAGATCGCCAACGCGCGCACGGTCCGCACCTTGCAGGCGTCGCCGGAGCAGCGCATCAACGCGGACCGGGCTGCGATGCTGCCGCTGCCACCGGTCCCGTTGCACCTGGGCTGGCGCAACAGGATTCGGCTAGGGCGGGACTACTACGTCCGCGTCGACACGAACGACTACTCCGTCGACCCCCGCGCCGTCGGCCGGCTCGTCGATGTCTCCGCTGAACTGGACCGCGTCAGGGTCAGGGCCGATGGACGCCTGGTCGCCGAGCACACGCGGGTTTGGGCGCGCGGGATGACGATCACCGACCCCGCACACCTGCAGACCGCGAAGACGCTGCGAGAGCAGTTCCGCGCGCCGCGACCGGTCGCCGCCGGTGATGATCTCGTCCGTGATCTTGCCGACTATGACCGGGCCTTCGGCATCGGAGGCGGGTTCTGATGGCGACCACGCAGACCGAGACGGCCAAGCAGCTCACCTACCTCGCCGGCTCACTGAAGGCGCCGCGCATCCTCGAAGCCGCAGGCCGGCTCGCGGAACAGGCCCGGGCCGCGGGCTGGTCTTTCGAGGACTACCTCGCCGCGGTGCTGGAACGCGAAGTGAGTGCCCGCAACGCCTCCGGTGCTCGGTTGCGGATCCGCGCGGCCGGGTTCCCCGCGGTCAAGACCATCGAGGACTTCGACTGGGACCAGCAGTCCGCCGTCCGACAGCAGGTCGCGAGCCTGACCTCCGGGGCGTTCCTCCTCGAGGCCCGCAACGTGGTTCTCCTCGGACCTCCCGGCACCGGGAAGACGCACCTGGCCACCGCGCTGGGCGTCATCGCCGCGCACCAAGGCCACCGGGTCCTGTTCGCCACCGCCACCGAATGGGTCACCCGCCTGTCCGACGCCCACCGCCAAGGCCGGCTCCCGCAGGAACTGGCCCGGCTGCGCCGCTACGGGCTGATCATCGTCGACGAGGTCGGCTACCTACCGTTCGAGCAGGACTCCGCGAACCTGTTCTTCCAGCTCGTGTCATCCCGCTACGAACACGCCTCCCTCGTGCTCACCTCAAACCTGCCGTTCTCCGGCTGGGGCACAGTGTTCGGCGACCAAGTCGTCGCCGCAGCGATGATCGACCGCATCGTTCACCACGCCGAAGTGATCACCCTCAAAGGCGCCAGCTACCGGCTCCGAGGCCGAGGCATCGACAGCCTCCCCAGCACCCGGACCGACATCACCAACCCAGCTGACTAGACTGCCGACAACCGTTCACAATTCGAACGCCGAAACCGTTCAGAATTCGAGCGCCGCCGACACCGAAGCCAGTCGGCTCGTGCTGGTCGTTGAGCTGCGAGCCCCAGCACTTCGTCACACAGATCGAGGACGTAATGCTCGTCGGTCGCAGTCCGCTTCGCCACAATAGCCCTGCAAGTCCAACGCTCAGCGGAACAGGCATGGAGGGTGACCGCTCCCACAGAGCCGTCGGTCACCTGGTGGAGTGGTCATGACGGCGCATCTCCGCTGCTATCCCCTCCACCATGCACGCGCCAGCAAATCCTTTGCCGTTGGCGGGGTCGAGAAACTCGAAGAGAGGCACGAGCTTGTCGACTGGAGCGCCTGACACGGCGTCTAGCTCGGCTTGCTTTTCCTGAGAATCGGGACGTGCGTGTCAGCAGGTAGGGGCAAGCTCGGGGAGACCATGACGAATTATCCACGCATGCGGCTCAGTTGCGAGGAGGGACACGCCGCGCGTGAAGCTTTGTGTCAGCTATGTGCGGGCAGACCTAGGGTTTGAAGCATCAGGCACGGGAGGGGTGAAGGCAGGTAGAGAGTAAACCGCTTCCTCCCCGAGCGCGAGAAGCTCCCGCCCGATCACTTGATGTAACACTTCGATGCGCCGCGTGAGCGTCCTTACTTGATGCGCGCATAGGACGCTCAGCCGCTCCACCATCTCGCGAGATAGACGTGTCACGCTCGTGTGAACTTCTCCAATTCTGGACATTCCAGGCGCTTCATCGCGCGGGTTGAGATCAACAAAGACGATACCGATCTCGAAAGCGTTCACTGAGTGAGCGACGAACTTGTTTCGCGTGTCGATGAAGTATTCGTGGGCCTCCTGCATGTCCGTACTCAGACCGTCGGTGTTGGCGCGGCCACGGTGTCGCAATCCGTTAGCGAATGCGCGACCGTAGAGTGTCAACGCGGCCAGCCACAGGGCGTCGCTCTCGCCAAGCTCTGGACCTAGCAGCTCGAAGTCTTGTGACAGATAGGACTGTGCGAACATCTTGGCGGAGCTGAAGTCGTATCGAAGGCTTGCGAGGTCGATGAGTTCCGTCGTGGACGCGGTTTCCACCGTGACCCTTCGCATTCCGGGTCTGAGCCTGAGGTGCTCCGAATCGGGAGTGAGAGGGTACATGCTTTGCACCCATCTAAAGATAGCGTTCGCAAGGCGTCCCGCACCCGAACCGACTGGGTCCAGTCGCGGATCGTTGTGCAGCAGTGGAAGATCGGTGGCTCGGCGGCCAGCATGAGCGAGTCCGGATACATCCGGCCGCCGCACGCGAACCGGCCCTCGTCGTCCCAGGCGAAGTCGGATAACCAACGTCCCGTTCTCGCGTCGGCAGGAGTGAGATCGGCTGCGAAGCCTTAGTCCCCGTGGACACGTGCGGGCTAGTCGGTGGTTACCTCGCGGTCATCCCACCCGCCCGCATCGGAGCGTCAGGTCGCCGATGGCCTTCCGCAGCGCTTCTGCGGTCGATTCGCCCAATAGACCGATGGTGGAGACGATGTCGCGCGCGTCAGAAATCGCAAAGCGCGGTCTTGCGTAGACGAGCAGCATGTCTTGGTCCAATCGGGGCGGCGAGGATTCGACTGGCGCCGCGATGGATACGGTGAAACCATGCGGCTCGCGCGAATCAGGACTCACAACTTCAGAAACCTCCCAAGTCTGGATACTGCGTTGGGGCGATCCGTCGTGATCGTGGGCGAGAACCGCGCGGGAAAGAGCAATCTGCTGCAGGCCATTCGGCTTGTGCTCGACTCGAGCTTGCCCTATGCGGATCGACGACTCTCCAGCAAGGACTTCTGGGATGGCCTCGATTGTCCCAGCGGTGACCCGATGGTGGATGGGTACGAGATACGCATCTCGCTTGACCTCGACGAACTCAGCGACGACAAGCGAATGATGGCCACGCTCGGGAACGGTCTCGTCGAGCTGAAACCGCCCGTCGCACGCCTTACCTACAAGTGGGCTCCTGATCCCAAGAAGGACGGCATTTACACCGATGGGGTCTACTTTGCCGACGGCGAAGATAACCGACGCGTTCCCAACGACCTCCGCGATGAAGTCTTTGTCGCCTTCACCTCTGCGCTTCGGGACGTCGAAAGCGATATACGGTCATGGCGACGTTCACCGCTGCGTTCACTCCTAGAGCGTGTGATCGGAAAGATTCCCCCAGATGAAGTCGCACGCCTGCGCACCCTCCTATCGGAGGCGAACGACCAAGTCGTTGGCCTGCCGGACGTGGAGGACCTTGCGACCACCGTCGAGAGGCGGGTCGAGGCCGCGGTAGGTCCTCGACATGCTCTAGGTGCGTCACTTCGAACCGTTCCGCCGCAGGTTGACGAGGTGATCCGGGCACTGACGCTCTACGTCGATGGCTCCCAGGCTCGTTCCCTTGACACCGCCAGCCTTGGCTCGCTGAACATTCTCTACTTCGTGCTTCTGCAGCTGGGTTCTGAAGCTCGATTGGAGGGCAAAGAAGTGAGCCACACCTTGGTGATGGCAGAGGAGCCTGAAGCGCACCTTCATCCGCACCTTCAGCGGAGTGTTCTCGAGGCGATCGGCGCGCCCACAGACTCAAGGTCGATTCTTGTGACGACCCACTCACCCCAGCTCGTGAGCGCGGTCGACGGCCGCGCTCTCCTGCGCTTGTCGCGCAAGGACGGCGGCACCGTTGCCCACGCCGCCGCCGATGCAACGCTGACCGAGCGCGAATGGGGCGACGTCAACCGGTATTTAGGGGCAACCCAAGCGGAGATGGTCTTTGCAACCAAGGTCTTGCTGGTTGAGGGCTACGCGGAAGAAGTGCTCGTCCCGGCGTTCGCATCCGAACACGGCATGGACTTGAACAAGGAGGGGATAACGGTCTGCGCGATCCACGGGACTCACTTCCTTTCGTACGCGAAACTATGCGGTTCTCTGGGGATTCCGTTTGCGATTGTGACGGACGGTGATCCTAGGGACGGGGAACTTCAAGGTCGCACCCGCCTCAGCCGACTAGCGGAAGCCATGGGCCTCATAGGAGAACTCGACGGCCACGGACTCTTCCTTGGTGAGGACACGCTGGAGGTGGACCTCTATCGGACAGCCTCGAATGCTGAGCGAATCCACGTCGCTCTTACGGAGCTTGGCACAAGGAATACCCCGTCGCGCATTGAGACTTGGAAGGGGTCTCCTTCGCGCAAGCAGCTCGTGGACGAGATCGACCATGCAGGCGGCAAGGGTCGGTTCGCCCAACGTCTTGCCTCTGAGCCTCTAACCGCACCGGCCGCATTTCAGCGGGCCCTCGACTTCTTAAGGACTGCAGAGTGAGCACGCTTGAGGACGCCTGCGCCGAGCTCAATGACTCGCAAACCGCGGCAATGGACGTTGAGGGCCATTGCGTTGTGATCGCACCGCCAGGAAGCGGCAAAACGAAACTCCTTGTCACGCGTCTGGCTCGCGACCTGTCCGACCGAATCGCCCCTCCGAGTGGTGCGGCATGCGTCACTCTAACCACAGCGGCCGCAGCCGAACTGAGCAGTCGCTTCGGGCAGCTGAGCGGTGATCAACGGAGCAATCTCTTCATCGGGACGGTTCATGGCTTCGCGCTCAACAGAATTCTTCGGCCTTATGCAGCGCTTGCCGGCCTTCCAGAGATCCAGGACGCGCGAGTGCTCCGCCGACGGGAAGCGGAAGCATTGTGGGCGCAAACGCTACGACAGAAAGGGATACCCGACGACCCGCTTCTGCTCAACACGGTTCGAAAGCTGCGCAGCGAGTTCGCATCAGAGGAGCAGTGGTCTCTATCTGGCTCAGCCGTCCAAGCGCGCGACGCATACCTTCAAGTTTTGCGCGACAACCGACTCCTCGACTTCGCTTCGATAATCGAGCAAGCAGTGACGATTGTCGAGACCCACGCTGATGTGAGACTAGCCCTTCGCGCCGCATTCGACCGAATCTATGTCGATGAGTACCAGGACCTCGCACCGGGCCTCGACCGAATCGTTCGCGATCTATGCCTAAGCGAAGAAGCTGACCCCAGCACGCTATTCGCCGTCGGAGACACCGATCAAGCGATCTATGGCTGGACCGGCACGGACTCCCGACTGCTAACCGACCTCGCCAGTCAACCCGAGGTAACCGAGATCACACTCCAGACGAACTATCGGTGCGGCGCAGTCATCGCTGAGATCAGCAGGCGCCTATTCCCTGACGGCCGGCCAATGATTACTGCTCGTGCGGGTGGTTCCATCGAGGCTCTGAAGGTCGAAGGCTCCGTCAACGGCCAAGTGAGACGAATCGCCGAGGAGGTAGCCCTGCTCGTCGAATCGAACGTCCGTCCCGACGCCATTGGCCTACTTTGTCGCACGAACGGGTTGGCTCGTGCTGCGGCGGAAGCGCTCGGCGATCGCGGTCTCGACACCTGGGTCCGTGAGGACGCTGAGTGGGAGTCGATGACCACCAATTGGCTCGAGCGCGCCTGCGGGACGCTTCTCGGCCTGGCTCGTGGCGATGGCATCGGCGCACTTGTCGACGAACTAGCGCGAATCGTCCCGAATCTTGACGTCGAGATCCGCGGCCAGATTGTCGGCCTCCTTCTTTCGATCGAGTCGGGAATGAGCGCGCGCCAGTTGACGTCGGATCTACTTAACCTGCTCGTCTCTGCGGGCACCGATGCCGCAACAGTTGCAACGGACGAACTTGCGCCGCTGCTCGACTACCTTTCGAGCGACCCCCGGGTCTTGCGCTCCGTAGATGAACTGGCCGCTCGGCAACTGCGCGACGGGCGCGTGTACGTGACGACGCTGTCAGCCGGAAAGGGTCTTGAGTTCGACCACGTTTTCATCCCCGACTGCGATGACGGACGTATCCCGTTCTATCGCTCGATCAATAACCGTCGTGAACTTGAAGAGGAACGGAACAAGTTCTACGTCGGCCTCACCCGGGCCCGATTCAAGGTCACTCTGCTGTGGTCGGGATACACCACTGACCGTTGGGACCGCCGTCATCCCTGCCCGGTGAGCCGATTCATCACACAACTCCGTCTCACGTAGTGAGCACTCTCGCGCGGCCGTCTCCCAATGGGTGCTGGCGATCGCCAAGCAGCGCCCGTGAGCCGGTCCAATGAAGACAGCCGAGGAGACGACGCGAGGGCTCCGATGACGCATCCGACCTCACCCGAAGGGCGGTTCTGAACGCTGCCCAACGGGCGTCCCGCGTTTCGAACGCCGCTAGATCCCTATCCCGCGCCCAAACTCGGCGCCCCGACAGCCGGCCTCGTGGCCGCCGCCGCCTCCCGGTTCCTCGCCGCACGCCGCACCTCTGCCTCGGCAGCGCGCACAGCATCCTGCATCGTCAACTTGGGAGTACCGCGCTGCATCGACTCGGCGACACGCTCGTGGCCGCAGCATCCGTCCGCGCGGCGACGATCGCGACGTTGTGCGGCCAACCGCGCGGAAGGCCCACACAGAGCCCTGCGGCATCGACATCGGGCCCCACTACCGACGCGTCGGCGGTGTCGCCCTGCGCACCGTGAACGGCGGACGCGTACGCGAGCTGCAGGTACTCGCGCGCGTACGCGGCGGACACGCGCTGACCTCGCCGCTGTCGCCCACTGAGACCAGATCGACGAACGACTCACGGATGCCGCGCACGATCCACTGCGCGCAATCCTCGACACCCGTGATCCAGTCGTTGCGGCGTGTCTGGACGGTGTCGCCGACGAGGATGCGCTGCTGCCCGATCCCCCACGCGGAGACGCGGACGTCGAGCTTCCCCCGATCGGCTCGCCGCTGCTGAATCGCGTCGTTGATCGCATCCGCCTCAGCATTAGTACCGGAACCAACGTCACTCGCTTCCGCGCGTGTGCCACTCGAAGTACGCGTCGATCATCCGCTCACGGGCCGCTTCGTGATGATCGACTCGAGCGACGTGACCACGTTCGGCAAGCTCGCCCGCAACCACCAGCGCACGCTCGCGATCACCCGCATCCCGGAGCCGCAGTGTGAGCGCCGCGTAGTCGGGATGGCGGAACCGGTGCACTGCGGTCGAGCTCCACCGCAGCGTTCGTGTGCCGGATCGCAGAATTCATCGCACCTGCATGCCCGACCGGCAATGCTTGATGCGTGTCACCCACGAACGCCAGCCCGACACCCCGCTCGATCGCGAGCTCTACGAGGACGTTCGTCGTCTGCAGGTCGACCATGCCGGCTTCGTCGATGACGATCCGATCGCGAGGGTGCAACACGTACTGAGTAAGTCCGCCGCATGTGGCGCCCGTGCTGGGACGACTTCTCCCACTCGAAGCCTGGTCCACGCCTTCGCGCCGGACTCGTCGGTGGCCCATCGGTAGCCATGGTTTCCGTGAGGCCCGAGGGCAGGGAACCCCGCAGCAACTACACGGATCGACCTGCCCGATACGCTTACGCCAAGGAGGGCGCGAGCCATGGGTGAGATCGACAAGAAGGCGCTGAAGGAGACCGAGATCCGTACTCGGTACATCACGCCAGCCATCGTGCGCGCCGGCTGGGACCCGAACAAGAATCAGGTCCGCGAGGAATACTCGATTGCCCCGGGCCGGATCGTGGTCCGAGGCAAGCTACACGCTCGCCAGGCACCAATGTCAGCCGACTACGTGCTGTTCCTCAAGCCGGGCCTCCCGCTGGCGGTAGTCGAGGCGAAGGATAATAACCACAGCATCGGCGCTGGCATGCAACAAGCACAGGGTTATGCCGACCGCCTCGACGTTCCGTTCATCTTCAGTTCGAACGGCGACGGCTTCGTCTTCCATGATCGCACGGTAACGGCGGGCGAGATCGAGCGAGAATTGACCCTCGACGAATTCCCCTCACCTGAGGAGTTGCACCGGAGGTGGCTCGATTGGAAGGGCGTAGCACCGGAGGCTGCCGCGAAGAAGATCATCGAACAGGACTACTACTTCCACGGCAAGGATCTGCGCTACTACCAGCTTCAAGCGGTGAACCGCACTGTCGAGGCAGTCGCTCGCGGGCAGCGCCGCGCCCTACTGGTCATGGCCACCGGTACAGGCAAGACCTTCACCGCCTTCCAGATCATCTGGCGGCTCTGGAAATCTCGCCGTGCCAAGCGAGTGCTCTTCTTAGCCGATCGCAACATCTTGGTCGATCAGACGCGGGTCAACGACTTCAAACCGTTCGGCACTGCGATGACGAAGATCACGAACCGCAAGGCCGATCCTTCCTTCGAGATCTTCCTCGCGATCTACCAAGCGATCACTGGTACCGAAGATGCGGAGAACATCTATCGGAACTTCTCGCCCGACTTCTTCGACCTCATCGTGGTCGACGAGTGCCACCGCGGCAGCGCCCGGGAGAACGCGCAGTGGCGAGAGGTACTCGATTACTTTTCGGGCGCCGTCCAGGTGGGCCTCACTGCGACTCCGAAGGAAACCACTGATACGTCGAACATCACCTATTTTGGGGACCCAGTGTTTACGTACTCCCTTAAGCAGGGCATTGACGACGGCTATCTCGCTCCCTACAAGGTCGTCCGCATCGACCTTGATAAGGACCTCCAGGGTTGGCGACCGGAGGATGGCCAGACCGACAAACATGGCGAGCTCATCGAGGATCGCGTCTACAACCAGAGGGACTTCGACCGCAACTTGGTCCTGGAGCAGCGCACACGACTCGTTGCCAAGAAGGTCACGCAGTACCTCAAAGAGTCCGGCGACCGGTTCGCGAAGACAATCGTCTTCTGCCAGGACGTCGACCACGCCGAGCGGATGCGGTCCGCACTCGCGAACGAGAACACCGACCTCATTGCCAAGAACCGCAAGTACGTCATGAGGATCACCGGCGACGACGCCGAGGGGAAGGCGGAACTAGACAACTTCATCGACCCTGAGTCGCGCTACCCCGTGATCGCAACGACGAGCGAACTCATGTCCACCGGCGTCGACGCCCAGACATGCAAACTCATCGTTCTCGACCAGTCGATCGCGTCGATGACGAAATTCAAGCAGATCATCGGTCGTGGCACGCGCATCAACGAGGAGCACGGTAAGTTCTACTTCACGATCATGGACTTCCGTAAGGCGACGGAACTCTTCGCCGACCCGGACTTCGACGGCGGCCCTGTAGTCGTCTATTCACCAGGGCCGGACGAGCCATTGGTGCCGCCGGAGGACGTTGACCCGGCCGATCCTCGGGGCTCGCAGGACCTGCCGTCCAACGATCCACCGATCAAGACACCAGACCGGCGCATCAAGTACCTCGTCGGTGACGTGCCAGTCACGCTCGTGGCGGAGCGCGTTCAGTACATGGGACCGGACGGCAAGCTCATCACCGAGAGCCTCACCGATTACACCCGCAAGCGCATCAAGGATTCCTACCCCACATTGGACGCGTTCCTGAACCGCTGGAGCCACGCCAACAGTAAGCGAGCGATCGTGGCCGAGCTTCAGGAGCAGGGAGTGTTCTTCGAAGCTCTCGCCGAAGAGGTCGGCAAAGACTTCAGCCCGTTCGACCTGGTGTGCCACGTCGCATTCGACCAGCCGGTGCTGACTCGCCGCCAACGCGCGGACAATGTCCTCGCAACGGGTTACTGGGCGAAGTACTCCTCCAAGGCGCAGGCGACGCTGAAGGCGCTTCTAGACAAGTACGCTGACGAAGGCTTCGAGCCCGACCACGACGCGAGTGTCCTAAAGATTCGCCCGTTCATCGACATCGGCACTCCGATGGAGATCGTGGTCGAGTTCGGGGGCAAGGCAGGGTTCGATTCGGCCGTCGAGGAACTGGAGCACCAGCTCTACTCGACGGCCTCTTAAGGAGATCGCGTGAGCAGTATCAGTGCCGTTGTGAAGTCAATCCAAGACGTTATGCGGCAGGACGCTGGCATCGACGGTGATGCGCAACGCATCGGTCAACTCGCCTGGATGTTCTTCCTCAAGATCTTCGACGACCGCGAGGCCGAAGCGGAGTTGCTGGACTCTGACTACCGTTCACCAATCCCCAGCGACCTACGCTGGCGCATTTGGGCCGCTCCCAAGGAGGGCATTACCGGGGACGCGCTAGTCGGCTTTGTCAACAACAAGCTGTTCCCAACCCTCAAGCAGTTTGCGGAGACCTCGACGACCGGCCGCTCAAACGTGATCGGCAATGTCTTCCAGGACGCCTTCAACTACATGAAGAACGGCACCCTGATCCGCCAAGTCGTGAACAAGATCAACGAGATCGATTTCAACCGTTCCGAGGACCGGCACCTGTTCGGCGACATCTACGAGCAGATCCTCAAAGGTCTCCAGAGCGCCGGGAACAGCGGTGAGTACTACACGCCTCGCGCTGTCACCCAATTCATGATCGACATCGTCTCACCCAATCTTGGTGAGAGTGTCCTCGACCCGGCCTGCGGCACAGGCGGCTTTCTCACCGGGGCGATCGAACACGTGCGCGCGAACCACGTGAGGACACCCGACGATGAACAGATCCTTCAGTCGTCGATCCTCGGCGTCGAGAAGAAGCAGCTTCCCCACCTGCTGTGCACGACTAATCTGCTGCTCCACGGCATTGACGTGCCGACCAACGTTGCCCACGACAACACACTCGCGCGCCCACTGCGCGACTACACGAGCAAGGAGCGCGTCGATGTCATTCTCACCAACCCGCCATTCGGCGGGATAGAGGAGCCGGGCGTCGAGAACAATTTCCCCCGTGCCTACCGAACGCGCGAGACCGCCGACCTCTTTCTCATCCTGATCCAACACCGACTCAAGACAGGAGGACGTGCTGCGGTGGTGCTTCCCGATGGCACCCTGTTCGGCGATGGCGTGAAAGCTCGCATCAAGGAGAAGCTTCTCACTGAATGCAACCTGCACACGATCGTCCGTCTCCCCAAGGGTGTCTTCAACCCTTACACCGGGATCGCCACCAACCTGCTCTTCTTTACCAAGGGCGAACCCACGAAGGAGATCTGGTACTACGAGCATCAGTACCCCGCCGGCTATAAGAACTACTCGAAGACCAAGCCCATCCGGCTCGAGGAGTTTGAGGCGGAGAAGGCATGGTGGCATGACCGCGTCGAGTCGCAGGTGTCATGGAAGGTCTCGATCGAGCAGATTCGAGAGAACAACTGGAACCTTGACGTAGACAACCCGAACGATGCCGATCCCTCGCATCGCGAGCCCGCCGAGCTCCTCGATGATCTTCAAATTGCCAAGAGGGACTTTGCGAAGCTTCGGGACTCACTTCGCGATGAACTGGCTGGCGCAGCATCCAACGCCAGCCTGCCGCCGGAGACCTTCAGGTCCGCCTTCGCTCCGATGGTGGAGTCCGACGCGGGTTTGGACAAGCTTCAGGCACTGATCCTGGATCTCGCCATGCGGGGCTCACTAACCGAACGCGCCCGTTCCGACGAGCCGGCGCGCGCACTGCTCGCCCGCGTGCAATCCGAAAGGGAGCGATTCCTCGGCACGGCCGGTGGAAGACGCCGCACGAAAACCTACTCCGTTCTCCAGGACATAGACGTTCCGTATCGGGCGCCCGATGGATGGGAATGGAGCCGAGCGGTCGATCTGATTCACACGGTCAACGGGCGCGCCTTCAAGCCCGCCGAGTGGTCGTCGGACGGACTTCCGATTATCAGGATTCAGAACCTCAACAACACCAAGGCCCCGTTCAACCACTTCAAAGGGGAGGTTGCTCCGCGCCACCGAGTGGACCCCGGAGATCTACTCATCAGCTGGTCTGGCACCCCCGGTACGTCGTTCGGGGCATTCGTGTGGGATGGACCCGCAGGTGTCCTCAATCAGCACATCTTCAAGTGCACACTCTTTGAGGATTACCGTGACTTCATCTGCCTCGCGATCAATAGCCGCCTGGATGTGCTGATCGGTGACGCACATGGAGGAGTTGGTCTTCAGCACTTCACAAAGGACAAGCTCGAACGGCTACCTCTGCCAGTACCCCCGCTCGAGGAACAGCGGCGGATCGTCGATCGAGTCCGGCACCTCCTTGGCATGTGCGCCGAGCTGAGGGAAGGCCGCGCGAGGCTCCGCAAGCTCGGCGGGGACCTGGCGGCATCCGTCGTCGCACACGCCGGATAACGCTCGCAGGACACGCACGGGACTGCGGCGTCCGAGGTGACGTCTCGCGCGGGAAGTGGTCTCTCACGGGCACGAGAAAGCGGGGTGCCACGGGGGGACTGGCCCCGATGTCCCAACCCATCCGTACGCTGTCGTCATGACCCGGTACCGCCTGCGCGTCGCCCTCGTCGACAGCGAACCCGAGATCTGGCGCGAGTTCGAGATCGACGGCCGGATGCCGCTGCGCTCGCTGCACATCGCCTTGCAGACGATCGTGGGCTGGCGGGAATCACACCTGCACGCGTTCACCGGCACCGATCCCGACCAGCCGTCCACGCAGGGGCGGCGCTGGGAATCGCCGGACTTCGCGAGCGACAACGGGGCACTGTCGGAAGACGCGGCCACCGTCGACCAGGTGCTCTCGACCCTCGACACGCTCTGGTACGAGTACGACTTCGGCGACGGGTGGGTGCACCGCCTTGACGTCGTCGAGCGCGAGCCGGATGCCCCGCTGCTCGCCCCCGTGGTGCTGCTCGACGGGGCGAACCGCGGGCCGCTCGAAGACGCCGGCGGCATGCACGGATACCGCGACAAGCTCGCCGCGCTGGCCGATCCGCAGCATCCGGAGCACCGCGAGATCACCGACTGGGTGCGCGCAACTGTCGGCCCGTGGGCGCCGCTGTCGCCCGGCGCATTCGACCTGGTCGGCGTGCAGAGTGAGCTGAATCTCATGTTCAACCCGCAGGGGTCGGGGCTCTCGCCGTACGACATATCGGGTCTGGTGAAGAGCGACGAGCTGCGCCGCCCGGGCGACGTCACCGACGAGTCGCCGATCATCGAGCTCGCCGCGCAGCTGCCGCCGCCGATCCGCTCCGAACTGCGCCAGCACCTGCACCTCACCGGCGTACTCGAGCCGCTGGAGGTCGACGACGAGACGGCTGCGCGCATCGTGCGCCCCTTCGCCTGGCTGATGGATGCCGTCGGCCCCGATGGCCTCGCCCTCACCGCAGCCGGCTGGATGCCACCCGCCAGCGTGCTCGCCGGCATGACAGAGCTGGGGCTGCTCGACGACTGGATCGGCGCCAGCAACCGGGAAGATCTCACGCCCCCGATCTCTGAGCTGCGCGACGCCGCCCAGCGGCTGGGCCTGGTGCGGGTGCAGAAGGGACGCCTGCTGCTCAGCGCCGCCGCGCAGAAGGTGCTCGGCGATCCCCGCGCCCAGCTGCAGCTGATCGCGCATGGCCTGTACCGCAAGCTCAGCGACGCCGAGTCAGATGCGGCCACCCTGCTGCTGCTCACCATCGCCGACGACACGGCACCCGGCGAGCGCTGGCACGCCATCGCGTTCGGACTCGAGCGGTGCGGCTGGCAGTCATCCACCCGCCTCGCATTCACCGAGCGCGACATCGCTCACGTCACCTTCCATCCGCAGCAGGTGCTCGACCTGATCGGCGACTCGCTGCGGCGGCATCCGGTGAGCGCCGACGACGGTCTGCGGCTGTTCGCACGGGCGGCGCTGCGGTGAGGGCCATCGGCCGGCGCGAAGCCCGATCTCGCCACCCACGCGCTTCCCCCTCACCTGCAGCACTCGGGCGCGCGTGATTCTGCCGTGTCCGTACCTGACGGCGAGGAACGTCGCTACAGTGTCGCTCGTGACCAACTTCTCGAGGCGAAACCTGTCGGCAGCGCTCACGCTGGTCGAGCCCGAACTGGCAGCCCGACTGACGCCCGATGACGTCGAGGCGCTGTTCTCCGAAGCCCGCGCGCTGCGCGTCGAGGGGATCGCCGTAGAGTCGGCACCGCTGAATTCATACTGGCGCGGCGACTCCCCTGTCCTGGAGATGGTCACGTCCGACGAGCGGTGGCACATCAACACGACCGCACTCCGCAAAGACGCGCTCTGGCAGCTGCTGGTCGGACTCGCATCGATCTTGACCGGTCAAGCCTTTCTGTCTCTGGCTGCCGCGGTCGGGCAGTTCCGCGGTGTCCTGCAGAAGTTCACGCGCTTGGCGCCAGACGAAGGGGACGTCGCGGGCACCCTCGTGCGGCTGTCGCAGGAGCTTGGCGGGCCGGTGCCCCGCGCGCGCCTGGAAGCCGCTTACCGTCACGACCCCGATCGCGACGGCCCGATGGAAGATGGCTCACGGCCCATCGACGCTTCAGCGGTCATCGATCGGCTGATCGACAAGAAGGTCATCGCACGCACAGCCGACGGCTCGTTGACCGTCCCGTTCTGACGGATTAACGTCTCCCTGATCCTTCATCACTAGACTCGGCCGGATGCTCGACACCTCCCCGGCCGCCGATCCCTTCGTCCGCGTCCGCGGCGCCCACGAGAACAACCTCCGCGGCGTCGACGTCGACATGCCGCGCGACCGGATCGTCGCGTTCACCGGTGTCTCGGGCTCGGGTAAGTCGTCGCTCGCGTTCGGCACGATCTTCACCGAGGCGCAGCGCCGCTACCTCGAATCCGTCGCACCGTACGCCCGGCGGCTGATCCAGCAGGGCCACGACCCGCACGTCGACTCGATCACCGGACTGCCGCCCGCGGTCGCGCTGCAGCAGCGGCGCGGCGCGCCCAGCTCGCGCTCCAGCGTCGGCACGGTCACCACGCTGTCGAACTCGCTGCGCATGCTGTTCTCGCGCGCCGGAACCTACCCCGACGGCGTCACCGAGCGCCTCGACTCCGACGCCTTCTCGCCCAACACGGCCGCCGGCGCCTGCCCGCGCTGCCACGGCGTGGGCGTCGTGCACGACGTCACCGAAGAATCGCTCGTGCCCGACCCCTCGCTCAGCATCCGCGACGGCGCGATCGCCGCCTGGCCCGGCGCCTGGCAGGGCAAGAACCTGCGCGACATCGCCATCACCCTCGGCTACGACGTCGACCGCCCCTGGCGCGACCTGCCGCGGGCCGACCGCGACTGGCTGCTGTTCACCGACGAGCAGCCGGTCGTGCAGATCATCCCGCAGCGCGACCGCATCGAGAAGCCCTACAACGGCCGCTTCTGGGGCGCGAAGAAGTACGTCTTCCACACCCTCGCCGACTCGCAGAGCGCGATGATGCGGGCCAAGGTGCTGCGCTTCATGCGCTCGGGCCCGTGCCCGCTGTGCCACGGCACCGGGCTGCGGCGCGAAGCCCTCGCAGTCACCTTCGCGGGGCGCTCGATCGCCGAGCTGAACGCCCTGCCGATGACCGAGCTCGCCGAGGTGCTGCGCCCCACCACCGAGATCACCGACCCCGGCCCGGCGCTGCCCACCGCGGCCAGCGGCGAGCGCACCGAGGTGGCCGTGGCGATCGCCGCCGATCTGCGCGCGCGGATCGGGGTGCTCTGCGACCTGGGCCTCGGCTACCTCGGCCTCGGCCGGGTGACCACCACCCTCTCCCCCGGAGAGATGCAGCGCCTGCGCCTGGCCACGCAGCTGCGGTCGGGACTGTTCGGCGTCGTCTACGTGCTCGACGAGCCCTCGGCAGGGCTGCACCCCGCCGACGCCGAGCCGCTGCTCGAGGTGCTCGAGCAGCTCAAGCGCTCGGGCAACTCGGTGTTCGTCGTCGAGCACAACATGGACGTCGTCCGCCACGCCGACTGGATCGTCGACGTCGGCCCCGCCGCCGGCGAGGGCGGCGGCGAGGTGCTCTACAGCGGCCCCGTCGACGGCCTCGAGACCGTGGATGCCAGCCTCACCCGCCCGTTCCTCTTCCCCTCCGCGCAGGGCGAGCACGCAGCCCCGCGCGAGCGCCGCGAAGCGGCCGGGTGGCTGCGCGTCGACGGCATCCGGCTGCACAACCTCCACGACGTCGACGTGGCGATCCCGCTGCAGACCCTCGTCGCCGTGACCGGCGTCTCGGGGTCGGGCAAGTCGACCCTCGTCAGCCGGGTGCTGCACGAGGTGGTGCGCGATCACCTGCATCCTGATGCCGAGGCCGCCGACTCCGGCGAAGACGAAAGCGATCCTGACGAGCCGGGGGTCGCCGAGGCGACCGCACCGTCTGACGTCGACGTGCTCGCCGTGCGGGCCACCGAGGGCCTGCAGCTCGTCGACCGCCTCGTGCGCGTCGATCAGAAGCCGATCGGCCGCACCCCGCGCTCGAACCTCGCCACCTACACCGGCCTGTTCGACGCGGTGCGCACGGCGTTCGCGCGCACCGACCTCGCCCGCGAGCGCGGGTACTCGGCCGGCCGGTTCTCGTTCAACGTGCCCGGGGGGCGCTGCGAGACCTGCCAGGGCGAGGGATTCGTCGCCGTCGAGCTGCTGTTCCTGCCCGGCAGCTACGGCCGCTGCCCCACCTGCCACGGCGCCCGGTACAACGACGAGACCCTCGAGGTCCGCTGGCACGGGCACTCCATCGCCGACGTGCTCGCGCTCACCGTCACGCAGGCTGCGGACGTGCTCGCCGAGATCCCCGCGGCGGCGCGCAGCCTGCGCGCGCTGCTCGACGTCGGGCTCGGATACCTGCGCCTCGGCCAGCCCGCCACCGAGCTGTCCGGCGGCGAGGCGCAGCGCATCAAGCTCGCCACCGAGCTGCAGCGAGTGCGCCGCGGGCACACGCTCTACCTGCTCGACGAGCCGACGACCGGACTGCACCCCGCCGACGTGCGCCTGCTGCTCGCGCAGCTGCACGCCCTCGTCGACGCGGGCGACACGGTGGTCGTGGTCGAACACGACATGAACGTCGTCGCCGACGCCGACTGGGTCGTCGACCTCGGGCCGTCCGGCGGCGACGCGGGCGGGCGGATCGTCGCGACCGGAACCCCGGATGCCGTCGCCGCAGCGTCCGGGAGTCGCACGGCTCCCTATCTCGCGGCCGCGCTCGCGCGCTGAGCCCGCCCGCGCCCGGCATCCGGTGGCAGGATGCCGGTATGACCGAATCCCGCACCGTCGTCATCCACGTCACCGCCGATCCCGCCGACGTCGCGCGCTCGATCACCTCGGCGCGCATCCTGCACAAGGACCGGCCCGAGCACCGCATCCGGATCATCGTCAACGGGCCGGCGATCACCGGCGTCACGCGCGGCGCCGACGCCCTCGCGATCGACAGCCTGCCTGAAGGCGCCGCGATCGAGGCGTGCGAGGGCGGCATGCGCGCACACGAGATCACCGAAGACGACCTGCAGCCCGGCATCCGCACCGTCGCCGCCGCGATCGTCGCCCTGACCGACGCCCAGTTCGAGGGCGCGGCGTACATCCGGCTCTGAGCCGCCACCGGCCCGGCGCGGTCACGCGGAGGCGGGCACCACCCCAGCGAGATGACGCGGCAGACGAGCGACGAACTTGTCAGCCATCGCGATCGGGTCCTTGTAGTCGACCAGCTCCGAGATCAGCGGACCGACCGACTGACGCTCGGCACGCTCTCTCCACTCCTCCACGAAGTCGATGACGGCCGGCATTCGATTCGTGTTGCCTGAGAGCCACAGCACTGTCGGTGCGTCGGGCGAATCGCTCTCGTAGAACGCGATGCCCTGGCCTGCACGGCTGATCCGAAGCGCCCCGATCCCCACTCCGCGGAGCGGCTCCGCGGTCGCGTAGCGGACGTTCCGGGAGATGGCGTCCGCATCCCGGCCCGTCAGGCGTGCCGCGAACTGCGAGATGAAGCTCTGCACGCCCGGGTCCTTTCGGTGGATCTGCTTCGGGCCCTCGGACGGAGGCCGAGGAACCGAGGCGAGCGGCGAGAATTCGCTCTCCCAATTCGCCGTCCGCGCCGCCTCGGCCGGCGGGATGCTGCGGCTGAGCCGGCCTCCGCCGTCGCGCCACCACTGCGCGCCGTCTAGAGTGAAGCGCAGCAGTTGAATCTCGTAGTAGGGACGCTTCTGACCGTCCACCGTGATCGGCAGATGCACGCCGAGCACGTGCGAGGCCAGCGGCGCCCGCGGCCGGTCGTCATCCGGCAGATCGACCCGCAGGTGGCCGCTCGTGTCGACGGTCACTGCTGCGGCCCAATCGCTGCTCGGCTCCGACCCTGGCGTCGGCGACATGGCCTCACCGCGGTCCTCGGCATGAGCGCGGTTGATGGGCAGAAACCATGTGCCGGGTGGGATGACCGCTTCTCGATTGCGCAGTTCGAGGGGGGATTCGCCATTTTTCACGGTGACCACCAGGTCGACATCGCGCACCAATGTCGACCCGTTGTTGATGACCACCACGCCCAGATAGCTCCCCCGCTGATCGGAGTGAGCGGTTTCCGCGACCCAGGCAGTCACCTGTTCAGCGCGAGCGCGATCCGCGACCTCGACGTTCGCCTCCCGCTCGGCGACGACATGCCGACGCTGCCCGAGCGCCACTGAGATGGTCACGACCAGCACGAGGGTGTTGAGTATGGGGCCGAGCAGACCCCCGAAGGTGTCGCCGACGGCGCCGAGGGGAACGGTTTCCTCGATGGCCGGGGGCAGCGGCAGACCGGCGAGAGTGTGCAGGCCGATCCACACCAGCACGACCAGCGACCAGACCAGCATCGCCGCGACGGGAGACAGCAGCACCACCAGCCCCCAGAACCACGGGCGACGCCACCAGGCCGAGCCCCCGTCGACCGAACGCCCCCTCACGAGGCGTCCTCGATCGGATAGACCTGGGGATCGCCCGTCTGCTGGAAGTGACGGATGACAGGCAGGTGCGCGATCACGCCGACCCGGCCGGGGCGTCGGTGTCCGAGGTTCCAGTGCACGCGGTAGCGCTTGCCGTCGTCGAAGGTGATGGCTCCGATGCGCTCGCGCATGTCGATCTCGGTCCCCTTATACCGCTTCGCGTCGGATGCGCTGTACGGGTGATGGTCCGGGTCGTACAGCAGCGCCGTGCCCTCGTACGGATTCGCGGGATCGGGGACGGAGGCGGCGCCGACGATCTCGCCGAAGCGCTCCTCGAACTCGCCGATCGACGTGATCCCGTGCTCGACGACGAAGGCCTGCGCGATCTTCTGCAGCATCTCCGTCTTCGAGAACCTGCCGTTGCGCTTGTCACCCCAGTGGAACTTCGACGTGTCGTTCGCGAAGGAGCTCGGCCGGCTCTGCCAGACGTGGGCAACGAGGCGTCGCAGTTCGATCTCCGTGATCGGGCGTCCGAGCTCTTGATCGAGGTGCGCCCGCAGCTCTTCAGGGTCGACCTTCTTCGTGCGGGCGGCCTTGAAGTACTGCTTGTCACCGCTACGCGTGTCCTCGGCGTTGACCACACCCATCTGCTGGGCCACCGAAGCGAGCTCCGCGCCGAGATCGGGGTACTCATCGAACGCGTGCGTGATCTGCTCGCCGAGCCTTCTGTCGAATCGGCGGTGGATCGTGCGGCGGAAGTCGAGCACGATCTTCGCCGCGTCTGCGTCACCCCGATCGGTGAGCAGCTGGATCACCTCATCGAGCAGCCCCTCGAGCCGCTCGTAGGTGACGGTGCGGAACTCCGGATCCTCTGCGTGCTCGTCCTGACGGGGCGTGAGGTAGACGAAGTGACGGCCGGCATCGTCGATGCTGCGGTAGTCGCCGGTGTCGGTCTTCCAGCTTCGGATCTGCTTGCGCAGCCGAGCGGCTCGCGCAGGCTCGAGGTCCGTCGCGGATGCCACCGACTGCTCCATGCTCTCGAAGTCGCCGCGGATCACCCAGTTGTACCAAGTGGTCTGACCGATCGGCAGTCCGCTCCGAGCATGCTCGCTCGTGTCGGTCTTGTTCTCGATCACCAGGGTGCGCACCGGTGTCCCCTCCTCGTCGTAGTCGACGAGGAGGACATCGATGTTGCGCCACTCCCTGGGATGCACCCGGGCTCGCTCAGAGATCTCGGGCGCCCCGACGCCGAAGGCCGTCTGAACGAAGCGCGATGCGAAGAACGTACCCAGACCGTGGTCCTCTTGCGGGTCGAGCAGCCAGCCGAGCATCTTGCTGTACCGAGTCTCGCCAGCGTTGGCGCCGTAGTCGACGATGTCCCAGAAGTTGGGCACCGGATGCAGGATCTCTCCCACCAGCCGGCTGCTGTCGCCGGTGATGAGTTCTGCGAGTACCAGCGCGATGACGGTCTGGTCCTGATCGAAATTGCTCATTCAACTCTCCCGTAGTGCGAAACATGATGAGAAGCGGGCGCAGCGCAGTCGTGCAGATGCACCTCGGTGAGTCGCGCGAGTTCGAGCGCGTAGTGGCGACCGCAATAGACGTGAGCCTCGGTCTCGTTCGGCTCGTCGTCTTCTCCGACGTGGCTGCCCCGCCCGATGCGGTACTCCGGCGTGGTGGTGCAGACGCTCTCATCCCATGCGCACCCGCGTGGACGGTCTTCACCGTCGCTGTCGTCGATGCCGATGACGTCGTCTTCCACGGTCGAGCGCGTGGCCATCAGTCCTCCTCGATCGCGAGCACGGCACGCAGTCCGTCTTCGGCGCGCCGGATGCCGGCCTTGAACTCTGCCGGCGTGAGGCTCTGCTCGTCGTCGAGCCAGCGCCCCCACCTGTCTTCGAACTCTGCGCGGCGGCGATGGTGCTGCTCGCGCCTCGCAGTCGACGGTACTGAGATCTCGACCAGCGCCCCGTCGTCGTCGATCTCTATGAGCAGGTTCGAACTGCCCCACGGCACCGGCAGAGCGATGTCGGTTCCTTCGACCCCGAGCAGAACCCAGTCGCCTGCGGCAGGCCGTGCGTCGCCGTCGCGACTCAGGGTGCTGTTGCGGGCCACCGAAGACCACGAGAGCACCGCGTCAGCCCACCAGCGGATGAGCGTGCCGCCCGACATCCGGACAGTCGCCGAAGGTCCAGGGGGGAGGTGCCCATCACGTTGGGCGAAGGCGACCGTTGAGTCCTGATTGGTCGCGACCACGAGCGGCAGGTAGCCGACCGCCCCGTCGCCGTCCATCTTCTGCAGCAGCTGTCCCTCCCGCATCTCACCTCGCACGTAGGGGAAGTCCGTGAGCGAGAGTGCCGTCACCCGCACCTGCGTGCCCGATAGGGCCTCGTCTATCCATACCTGCAGTGCTGACAGGGTGGAGAGCGAGTCGACGGCGACCTCGTGGGCGCCGTACGCCGAGATCCCCATGGACGAGCGCTTGATCATGCTGGAGATCTCATCCTGTCCCCAGCGCCGGGCACTGCGTGCGCTCGCTTCTCGCTGTGCCTCCTCCAGCAGGATCGCGTCGTACCAGTCCTGCAGAGCGGCTTTTCGTCTCAAGGACTTTCGGTAGGGGTGGGGAAGGGCGTTCTCCTCGCCATCCACGCGGATGCTGCCATGCATCGCCGTCGTGCACGGCGCGCTTCGCGTATGCGCATTCGTATCCCAGATCTCGTATTGAACGTGCTGGGCGCCGGCGACTTTGGATGCGGCACGCCAGCCGATCCGTCCGTCAGCGCGGAAGAACACGAAGTCGTCCGGTGTCAGGGCACAGCCGTGCCGCGTTCGGGGACGCTCGAGGTGCGCGTGAAGTGAAGTCGGGAACACGATCCCAGTCTGGGAAACCCGGGCGACCGGAATGAGCGAACTGCCGTCCGGGATCGTACGGAGTTCGCGTTTTCGGACGAGCGGTCGGCGACGGGGCACGCATCCGTCTCTGACCCGACGGCGTAACCCAGCCCGCGCGGCACCACAACCCCCTCGATCCCACGGCCCGACGAAGGCATCGTGAGAGCTCACGCCACCCGCGACCGGCGGGCGGCAGGAAGGGGCAGGCGATGACCGACACCACCGATGACCGCAAGAAGGTCGCCGAACTGATCAAGGACTTCCGCTTCGCGATGTTCACGACCCGCAAGGCCGACGGCAAGCTCGTGTCTCGACCGTTCACCGTGCAGGAGGCGGAGTTCGACGGCGATCTGTGGTTCCTGATCTCGAAGAGCTCGTCACCCGCGGCAGAGCTCGCCGCCGATGCCGACGTGAACGTCTCGATGAGCTCGAACGACGCGTGGGTCTCGCTCTCCGGCACGGCATGGCTGGTCGACGACCGCTCGAAGATCGACGAGCTGTGGAACCCGATGGTCGAAGCCTGGTTCCCTGACGGACCCGACGACCCCGACGTGGGCCTCGTGCGCTTCACGGCGGAGTCGGCCGAGTACTGGGACACCCCGGGTGGGCGCATCGCGACGGTGTTCAGCTTCGTGAAGTCGAAGCTCACGGGAGAGCAGTACGACGGCGGCGAAAGCGGCAAAGTCGAGCTCTAGTCCGGTTCTTCTTCGTCTTCCGGCCACCTCGTCGGAGGTCGGAGAACGCACGGAGGTAGGCCGGAACTACGCTGGTGCATCCGTCGCTCGCGCGCTGGCCTACCTCCGGTGAGGCGGGGCGCGCCGGCGACGTGGTGGACGCCCGCTCCGACGTCAATCACTCTGCGCGGCGTCGACCGCCGCCGAGCACATCGGGGGGGAGGGCCCAGACCCGGCTCGATGAGAAGCGCTCGCGGCTGGGGCAGGATCGCGAACAGATCGTGACCGAGCTGATGATGTTCGACGACACCTACGCGCGCGACATGCGGGAGCTCGGCGCAGGGGGTCGTCCACGCGCTCGGCACGCTGTATGCCAGCGGACGCGGCGGACCGTCTCTGCTGTATCTCGTCGGCTACACATCGGACGTGGATCAATCCAAAGTGCTGATCACCAGCCTGCAGATGCAGGCGATGGTCGCGATGCGCGCGTGGTGGGCCGGGGGAGCGGCATCGCCGGTGGCACGACACGGGGGGCGACAGGCGACGGGCCCGCAGTGGATTCATCCGGGGGTTCGGCGTCGGCGCCGCAGAGCGCATCCGCGAAAGCCGCATCGGGTGGTTCTCCAGCGGGCGCCGGTCGGGGCGAGATGCGAACACCGGCGGGCGTGCGGTGAGGGGGCACACCGGCACGGACTGACGACCCCGTCGAAGGTGGCGGAAGAATAAGCGCCTAAACTGGTCTCGCCCCGACTCCCTCTTCTTCTGGAGCCCGCGTGACCACTCCTGCCTCTCGTCAGCATGTTCCCGACTCGGTCGAGAACGCCATCGCGACTCCTGAGAAGGAGCAGCCCTACGCCGCGCTCGGGCTGAAGCCCGAGGAGTACGAGCAGATCAAGACCATCCTCGGTCGCCGCCCCACGTCGGGCGAGCTGGCGATGTACTCGGTGATGTGGTCGGAGCATTGCTCGTACAAGTCGTCGAAGAACTACCTGCGCCGGTTCGGGCAGAAGGTCAGCGACGAGATGAAGGAACGGCTCATGGTCGGCATGGGCCAGAACGCTGGCGTCGTCGACGTGGGCGAGGGCTGGGCCGTCACCTTCAAGGCCGAATCGCACAACCACCCCAGCTTCATCGAGCCGTTCCAGGGCGCCGCTACCGGCGTCGGCGGCATCGTGCGCGACATCATCTCGATGGGCGCCCGTCCGGTCGCGGTGATGGATGCGCTGCGCTTCGGCGCCATCGACCACCCCGACACCCCGCGCGTCGTGCACGGCGTCACCAGCGGCATCAGCTTCTACGGCAACTGCCTGGGCCTGCCGAACATCGGCGGTGAGACCGTCTTCGACGCCGTTTACCAGGCCAACCCGCTCGTCAACGCGCTCGCGGTGGGCGTGCTGCGTCACGAAGACCTCAAGCTCGCCAACGCCACCGGCGTCGGCAACAAGGTCGTGCTGTTCGGTGCCCGCACGGGCGGGGACGGCATCGGTGGCGCGTCGATCCTGGCATCCGACTCGTTCGACGAGGCCGGCCCGACCAAGCGACCCGCCGTGCAGGTCGGCGACCCGTTCGCCGAGAAGGTGCTCATCGAGTGCTGCCTCGAGCTGTACCAGCTCGAGCTGGTCGAGGCGATTCAGGACCTGGGTGCCGCCGGCATCTCGTGCGCGACCAGCGAGCTGGCCGCCAACGGCAACAGCGGCATGCACGTCTCGCTCGACAACGTTCTGCTGCGCGACCCGTCGCTCACCGCCGAAGAGATCCTGATGAGCGAGTCGCAGGAGCGCATGATGGCCATCGTCGCGCCCGAGAAGCTCGACGCGTTCCTCGAGGTGGTCGGCAAGTGGGAGGTCGAGACCAGCGTGCTCGGCGAGGTCACCGGCGACGGCCGCCTGATCATCGACTGGCAGGGCGAGCGCATCGTCGACGTCGACCCATCGACCGTCGCCGTCGACGGCCCCGTCTACGACCGTCCGGTCGCGTACCCGACCTGGATCGACGCGCTGCAGGCGGATGCCGCAGAAGACCTGCCGCGGTCGAACGAGCCCGAGGCGCTGCGCACGCAGTTCCTGCAGCTGCTCGGCTCGCCGAACCTCGCCGACACCAGCTGGATCACCAACCAGTACGACTACTACGTGGGCGGCAACACCGCGCTCGCCTTCCCCGACGACGCGGGCATGGTGCGCGTCGACGAGGAGTCGGGTCTCGGCTTCGCCGTCTCGACCGACGCCAACGGCCGCTACTGCCAGCTCGACCCGTACGCGGGCGCGCAGCTCGCCCTCGCCGAGGCGTACCGCAACGTCGCCGTCACCGGCGCCACCCCGACGGCGATCACCGACTGCCTCAACTTCGGCTCGCCCGAGAACCCCGAGGTGATGTGGCAGTTCGAGCAGACCGTCGACGGTCTGGCCGACGGATGCTACGAGCTGGGCACCCCGGTCACCGGCGGCAACGTGTCGTTCTACAACCAGACCGGAGACGTGCCCATCCACCCGACCCCGCTGGTCGGCGTGCTCGGCATCATCGATGACGTCTCGCGTCGCATCCCGTCGGGCTGGCAGGATGCCGGCGACAACATCTACCTGCTCGGTGTGACCTCCACCGAGCTGTCGGGCTCGGCCTGGGCCGACGTCGTGCACGACCACCTCGGCGGCCTGCCGCCGAAGGTCGACCTCGCCGGCGAGCGTCGTCTCGCAGGGCTCCTCGGAGCTGCCCGCGAGGAGTGGCTGATCTCGTCGGCGCACGACCTGTCTGAGGGCGGACTCGGCCAGGCCCTCGCCGAGGGCGTCATGCGCTTCGGCGTCGGCGCGCGCGTCTGGCTCACCGAGCTGATGGAGCGCGACGGGGTGGATGCCGCGACCGCACTGTTCTCGGAGTCGGCCGGCCGCGTGATCGTGACCGTGCCGCGCGAAGAGGACGTGAAGTTCCGTGGCCTGTGCGAGGGGCGCGACTACCCCGTGCTGCGCATCGGCGTCACCGACACCGAGCCGACCCTCGAGGTGCAGGACGTCTTCACCGTCTCGGTCGACGAGTTGCGCGAGACCTCGCGCGGCACGCTGCCCGCGGTGTTCGGACCGACCGTGACCGAGCCTTCCGCATGACTCAGGCCGACGAGGACTACGGCGATCTCGCCGAGCGCCGCAGCCGCCGCATCCGGATCGTCGCCTGGGTGACCATCGTCGCGCTCATCGTGGGCGGCGGCGGGGTGACCGTGCTCTCCCTGCTGTTCGGCTGACGCGGGCGGGGTTCGTGCGCGCCTTGGCATCCGCAGGTCCCGAAGGGTCGCCTCCTCGCGCCTGACGCGACCATATGGGCCCAGTCAACGGAGGTGGCGTCCCCTCGTCGACGCACCAAGGGCTGTCAAGCCTCTCGACTCCCTCGCAGAGCACGCCGATCGTGGACTCCACCGATCGAAGGAGTGAGTATGAGCGACAGCACACCGGCACACGAGCCGACCGACGAGGAACTGCTCGAGAACGGCATGGACGACGGCACCGGCGACCCGAACGACGACCGCACCTATCTGCAGGACACACCGCCCGCCCAGGTCGACGACGCAGCCGTGCGCGAGCACGCCGACGAAGAAGGGGCAGCGGAAGACGGAGACCGATTCGCCTGAAGTCGAACGGGACGCATTCCCGCACATCACGAAGACGTCGGTCGAGAGATCCTCTCGACCGACGTCTTCAATGAGCGCCGGGGTCGATCACGCGGTGTCGGACTGCCCGCGGTCGCTCGACTCCGACTTGCGACCGCCGGCCTCGAGAACGTCACCGGCGGGAAGCTCCTTGTGCCCGCCGAACTGCAGACGCATCGCCGAGAGCACCTGGTTCGCAAAGTGGTCTTCGCCGCGCGAGGCGAAGCGCTCGAACAGAGCAGACGAGAGCACGGGCACGGGCACGCCGACGTCCACGGCGGCCTTGACCGTCCAGCGTCCCTCGCCCGAGTCTGAGACGCGGCCGGCGAGGTCGTGCAGGGTGGGGTTCTCGTTCAGTGCGGTCGCGGTGAGGTCGAGCAGCCACGACGAGATCACTGACCCACGGCGCCACAGCTCGGTGACCTTCGCGGTATCGATGGGGAACTGGTAGAACTCGGGCTCTTCGAGTGGCGCGACCTCGGCGGAGTGCTCGGCCTCGCGCACTCCCGCGTCGGCGTTCTCGAGCAGGTTCAGACCCTCGGCGATCGCGGCCATGATGCCGTACTCGATGCCGTTGTGCACCATCTTCACGAAGTGCCCGGCCCCGGCGGGACCGCAGTGCAGGTAACCCTGTTCTTCCGGCGCGAGGTCGCCGGTGCGTCCGGGCGTGCGTTCGATCTCGCCGACGCCCGGGGCGATGGTCTTCAGCAGCGGCTCGATGTGCTGCACAGCGGCATCCGATCCGCCGACCATGAGGCAGTACCCGCGCTCGAGACCGAACACACCGCCGCTCGTGCCGGCATCGACGTACTCGATGCCGCGCTCGCGCAGCGCCGCCGCGCGGCGCACATCGTCGCGGTAGTTCGAGTTGCCGCCGTCGATGATGATGTCGCCCTCGTCGAGCAGATCGGCGACCTGCTCGACGATCGTGCCGGTGAGCCCGGCCGGCACCATCAGCCAGATCACGCGCGGCGTCTGAAGCTTCGACACGAAGTCCTGCAGGTCGCTCGCCCCGGTCGCACCGTCGGCGACGATCGCCTGGACCGCGTCCTGGTTCACGTCAAAACCGACGCATTCGTGTCCGTCCCGCATCAGTCGGCGCACGATGTTCGCGCCCATGCGTCCGAGTCCGATCATTCCCAGCTGCATCATGTCTCCCGTCGATTGGCGTTCCCATCGTCACGCACCCTCCCGGAGGTGGCAAGGCCTGTGCGAGGCTCGTGCGGATGTGGCATCCTTCGCCGTCGCGGTGCGGGTCGGCGGCGTCGGGCTCGTCCCGGGGAGCGGCAGCGGGTCGGGATGAGCCGGATGCCGGACATGAGCACCCCGTCCCCGACATTCGGCTCCCGGCCGACGTCCACCGAACCGGAGTGGCGGGCGGTAGCGCGTCGGGAGGGGGGCGCGACCGTCGGGAGGAGCCGAATGCCGGGCATCCGCATGCCTAAGCCGACATTCGGCTCCCGGCGATGACGGCCGAACCAGGGCTAGGGTGGCGGGATGGCCGGGATCAGTCGTGAGTCACTCGCCGCGCAGCGGGCGGATGCGGTAGCGCGCGCCGAGCACGCGGCATCCGCCCTGGCCGAGCTCGTGCACGACCGTCAGGGGTCGAACGACGACGACGAGCACGATCCCGAGGGTGTGACGCTGTCGTCGGAGTGGTCGCGGCTGTCGGCGCTGGCGGATGCTGCGGCCGACGAGGTGCGGCAGTACGACGATGCGCTGGCGCGGTGGGATGCCGGCGACTACGGCATCTGCACGAACTGCGGCCGGCCCATCCCCGAGGGTCGGCTCGAGGTGCGCCCCTTCGCGCGACTGTGCGTGCCGTGCGCCGAAAAGCTCGGGTAAGCGGGACGCGGTTGACCGGGACGCGGGTGATTCCGGTGCGCGCCCGCGTGCAGCCTCGCCCGCCGCGTGCCGAGACCAGCCACCACGAAAAAGACGAGACGAAACGGGGGCCGACACTCCAGATGTCGGACGGATCCCGTGAACACGTCCGACATCTGGCGTGTCGGCCCCCGAAACGTAACGAGTCCGCGCGGCACGTGTCGGCCCCCGAAACGTAACGAGTCCGCGCGGCACGTGTCGGCCCCCGAAACGTAACGAGTCCGCGCGGCACGTGTCGGCCCGCGAACGTGACCGAGCACGCCCGCTTCGGCCCGGAAGGTGACCGCGACCGCCCGCGTCAGGCGAGGGTGAGGAACAGCTTCTCGAGCTCCGCCATACTGGGGGCGCCGTCGTCGGCATCCTCGCCGTCGATCACGCAGTGCTTCAGCGCTGTGCTGATCACCGCGAAGCCGGCGCGGTCGATGGCCTTGCCGACGGCCGCGAGCTGGATCACGACGTCACGGCAGTCGGCATCCGCCTCCATCGCGTCGATCACCGCGGTCAGCTGCCCGCGGGCGCGCTTGAGCCGGTTCACGACCTTGCGAATCTCGTCATCGGGTGCGGCGCTCATACGGACTCCTTTTCGAGAGAGCGGTCGGCGGCGAGCATCCGGGTGCCCGCCTGCCACGTGAGATATCCGCCGGCGAGGTTGCGCGCCTGGCGTCCGTGCTGGCGCAGCAGACGCACGGCGGTGTGCCCACGCTGACCCACCTGGCAGTGCACGATCAGCTCGCCGTCGGGCAGCTCGTGGAGCCGGTCGCGCAGCTCGTCGACCGAGACGTTCACGCTGCCGGGGATCGCTCCGGCCTCGTGCTCGCCGACGCTGCGCACATCGAGCACGGTCGCGCCGGAGGCCACCGCGGCGGAGAGCTCGTGCCACTGCACACCCTCGGTCAGCCCGGTCGCGGCGTTGTCGGCGATGTAGCCGAGCATGTTCACCGGATCCTTCGCCGAGGCGAACTGCGGCGCGTACGCGAGCTCGAGCCGGCTCAGCTGCGGCGCGGTGAGCTCGGCCTGCATGGCCGTCGCGATCACGTCGATGCGCTTGTCGGCGCCGCGGCGTCCGATGACCTGCGCGCCGAGGATGAGGTCGGTGTCGGGGTCGACGAGCAGCTTCATCGTCAGCCGCTCGGCACCAGGGTAATAGCCGGCATGGTCGGAGGGATGAGCGTGGATCACGCGGTGCGCGCGACCGGCATCCCGCAGGCGCTTCTCGCTCCACCCCGTCATCGCGACCGCGAGATCGAACACGCCGACGATCGCCGTGCCGAGCGCCGGCGGCGCGTCGGCGGGCGGGGCGTCGAGCAGCCCCGCGTCGGCGGCGATCGCGTCGGCAGCGGTGCGGCCGTGCCGGTTCGCGAGGCCGGCCATGGTGACGAGCGTGGGCTCGGAGGAGACGGCATCCACCTTCTCGACGCCGTCTCCCACCGCAAAGATGCGCGGGTCGCTGGTGCGCTGCAGCGCGTCGACGGCGATCCCGCCGGTGGATCCGGTCGCGAGTCCCGCGGAGACCGCGAGGGATGCCGCCGGGCGCACACCCCTGGCATCGATGACGATGTCGGCGGCGACGGTCGTGCCGTCGTCGAGGTGGACGCCCACGGCATCCAGCGACTCGACCGACGCGCGCAACCGCAGATCGACGCCGCGCGCACGCAGCTCGTCGACGACGAGCGCGGCCATCTCGATGTCGAGCGGACTGAGCGGATGCGGGCCGTGCTGGACGAGTGTGACGGCGAGGCCGCGGTGCACGAGGTTCTCGACCGCCTCGATGCCGATGAATCCGCCGCCGACGACGACGGCGCGGCCCGCGTCGGGAAGATCCGCCAGGGCATCGGTGATGCGGTCGACGTCGTCGATCGTGCGCAGGGTCGACACGACGGGGGCGCCGGGCGTCTGCTCGAACACGTCACGCGAGGCGGCGCCGGTCGCGAGCACGACGTGGTCGTAGGGCTCGTCGACGACCGTGCCGGTGCGCACCTCCCGGATGCTGACGGTGCGGGCATCCCGGTCGATCGCGACGGCCTCGGAACCGGTGCGCACGTCGAGGGCGAAGCGGGCGCGCAGAGATTCGGGCGTCTGCAGCAGCAGCGACTCGCGCTCGGTGATCACGCCGCCGACGTAGTACGGCAGCCCGCAGTTGGCGAAGCTGACGTAGTCGCCCTGTTCGACGACGATGATCTCGGCGTGCTCGTCGAGCCGCCGCAGGCGAGTGGCCGCCGACATGCCGCCGGCGACGCCGCCGATGATGATCACGCGCACGGTCAGCTCCGCCCGAACAGCTTCGCGAAGAAACCCGTGCGGGGCTCGTTCTCGTGTCCGCGGCAGCGGTCACTCGACGGCACGCCGGCCATCACCATGTCGACGTGCTGGCCGCAGCCGGCCCACGTCGTCTTGCCACAGGTTCGGCAGGTCACTGCTCGGCACATTTTCGCTCTCCTCGGTTCGGGTACGGATGATCGTACCCGATACCCCCGGGGGTATAACTGGATGCCGGCTGAGAGCCCTCTCGCGCACGCGGTGCGCGGAAGTAGGCTGGGCCCATCATGGATGAGTTCTCCCGGGGCATGTGGGACTTCGCCGGCAACTACTGGTGGCTGGTGTTTCCGCTGATGGGCGTCGCCGGCGGCATCGGCAAGTCGTGGGAGCGCGCATCGAAGCGCCGTCACGAGCGGCGACTCGAGACGCTGCGTCTGAAGGGCGAGCTCAAGGCCGCCCAGCTCGCCGCCCGCGGGGGCACGCAGCAGCAGACGAGGAAGCTCGCGCGCGACGCGGCCGACGAGGAGCGCGCGTCGACCGTCCAGCTGCTCGAGCGCCTCTTCGCCGAGCACGACGAGATCACCGCGCGCTGGCTCGACTACGAGCTCGATGTCGCCAAGCTCATCGCCTTCCCGGCGATGAGCGACGGGCGACAGCCCCTGACCGCCGCATTCCTGCGGGCGAAGAAGATCGCCGACACTCTGCGCCCCGCGTCTGCGGATGCGAAGCTCAGCGAGGCCGAGATCGCGGAGTACGTCGACGCGGTGGGCGACTACGCGGTCGCCTTCGACATCGCCGAGCGCGATGCCCGCCGACTGCGCGATGCGAACTTCAGCGAGAACGAGCGCAAGCGCCTCGATCGCGCGCAGCACATGCTCACCGTCGCCCTCGACGACGCAGCCACGCAGGCCGAGCGCAACCTCGCCTACAAGCGCGTGCGCGAAGAGCTCGACGGACTCATCCTGCTCTCCGACGAGGCCGTCGACGTGCTCGAGCAGAAGGTGGCCGGTCAGATCGGCCCGGCACGGGCATCCGGTTCTTCCCTCGCTCCCGAACCGGAACCCGAGCGCATGCCGCTGCGGAGGGACGAGCCGTGAGAGTCGACAACGTCACCGGGCCGATCGCCTGGCATGCCGAGGGACCGGTCTGGGCAGCCGCGTGGGGCGGGTTGCGATGGGTCGACGGCACCGTCGGCGACCTGCTCACGCTGCGCGATGACGGCGTGACACGGCAGCATGTCGACGACGAGTATCTGGCCTTCGTGCGTCCGCGCCGGTCGGGCGGCTTCGTCGCCGTCGGAGCGCGCACCCTGTATCTGGCCGACGAGGCCGACGGCGAGACCCGAGCGGTCGCGCGGCTCGGTGACGATCCGGGCGTGCGGATGAACGACGGCTGCTGCGACCCCGACGGCCGGCTGCTCGCCGGCTCGATGGCCTACGACGCGGGGGCGGGACGCGGGTCACTGCGGCGGATCGACGCGGATCTGTCGATCAGCGACGTGCTGCCGGAGGTGACGATCTCGAACGGCATCGCCTTCACGTCGGAGGGCTCGCACGCGTACTACGCCGACACGGCGACCGGCCGCGTCGACGTGTTCGACGTCTCGGACGGCGACCTCGTGAACCGACGGCCGTTCGTGTCGATACCGTCCGACGCCGGCGCACCCGACGGGCTCTGCGTCGCCGCCGACGGCAGCGTGTGGGTGGCGCTGTGGGGCGGCTCGGCCGTGCACGGCTACGACAGCTCGGGAGGGCTCATCGAGAGCATCCGGCTGCCGGTGCCGCAGGTGAGCGCCTGCACGTTCGGCGGGCGCGCGCTGAGCACCCTGTTCATCACCACGTCGGCGCAGGGGCTCGATCCCGGCCACGGCACCGAGGCGGGATCGCTGTTCGCCGTCGACCTCGGCATCCGGGGCCAGCCCACGCTTCCTTTCGCGGGCTGAGCCGATCGCGCGGCCCCTCCCGGGCGTAGAGTCGGGCCATGAAGAGCACGCTTCGGGTGGGGATCGTCGGGGCGGGCGGCATCGCCCCGGTGCACATCGAGGGCTGGATGGCGCTGGGCGCCGATGTCGCGATCCTGCGCAGGACGGATGCCGGTGCGCTGGCTGATCGCTACGCCATCCGGATCATCGGCGGGCTCGACGAGCTGATCGATGCGGTGGACGTGGTCGACATCATCAGCCCCACTTCCACGCATCTCGAGATCGCCCGTGCCGCCTTCGCGCGCGGAAGGCACGTCGTGTGCGAGAAGCCCCTCGCGGCGAGCGCCGCCGACGCGCGGGCGCTCATCGACGCAGCCGATGACGCCGGCGTGCGGCTGTTTCCCGCGCACGTCGTGCGGTACTTCGAGGGGTATCGCGACCTGCACGAGCGCATCGGATCGGTCGGCACCCTCGCCGAGCTGACCTTCCGGCGCACGGTCGGTGCGCCGGATTCGGCCTGGTTCTATGCCGAGGATGCCGGTGGCGGCGTGATCCGCGATCTGATGATCCACGACATCGACCAAGCGCTGTGGCTGGCCGGATCGGTCGTCGAGGTGACGGCGACCCAGGATCCGCCGGCGGTCGCCGATCGTGTCTCGCCGCCGGTCTCGGCGCATGTCACCCTCACCCACGCGAACGGCGCGATCACTCATCTGCGCGCCGACTGGCTCGAGCCCGGCACGCCGTTCCGGTCGACCGCCGAGGTCGCCGGATCCGACGGCATCCTGCGCGTCGACACCGACGTCGACCCGGCCGGCGTCGACCCGTATCGCGCTCAGCTGGCCGACTTCGCCGAAGCGATCCGCACCGGGGGCGACGCGCGGGTCACCGCTGCCGACGGGCTGGCGGCGGTCTCCGTAGTGGATGCCGCGTACGCATCCCTCGCCGGGAAGCGCCCGATCACGTTCTGACCTCTCGCGATACGTTCCGGGGGCCGACACGCCAGATGTCGGACGGATGCCGCGAAAGGGCCCGACATCTGGAGTGTCGGCCCCCGATGTGTATGCGGGCTCCCGGCGTGCCCCGCCCCCTGTGCGTGACCGCCCCCGCTGCGTGACCGCAGCCGCCGGCGCCCGGCCACCAGCCGGTGCGTGCGTGCCGGCACGGGCGCCTCAGCGCCCGAGGCCGAGCGGGCGCACGAGCACGTGCCGCCGGTCCCGCACCCACACGACGCCGGCGTCTCGATGCTCGGCGCGGGTCGCGAAGCGGTACCGATACGAGACGACTCGTACCCAGGCGGGTCGCTCGCCGTCGAAGGGATCGCGACGCAGCATCCGCAGCGTCGGCTCGTCAGCCTCGAGAAGCCGCACGAGAAGCATCGTGAACCAGTCCTCCAGCGAACGACCGAGCGGCAGGAACCACATCAGCCAGTCCAGGCGCAGGTGGTACGGCGCGAACTGCCGCGGGATACGGCGCAGGGCGCCGGGCTTGCCCTTGAACTCGTACTCGCGCCATTCGGCGGCATCCGGATCGGCATCCGTCGTCCCCTCCACGATGTACTCGATCCGCTGCTTCGTGACGGTGCCGAACGCACCGTAGGCGTTGCCGAGCTGCCACCGGCTGAAGCTCGCGTTCATCAGCTGGCGGCGGGCGAAGAGGTTGCGCAGTGCGGGCCAGCTGAGCGCGATCACCAGCATCCCGACCGCCGAGGTCAGGATGACCCAGTACAGCGGGATGCCGTTCGGGGCGCGCAGCGGCTCCGGATTCGGCACGTCGACGGACGACCAGAACGTCGGGAACGCCGAGAAGGCGATGACGATCGTCGCCGCGTTCAGCCAGGCGAAGTTGCCGGTGAGCACCAGCCAGAGCTGGGTGAGGATGACGATCGTCGCGGCGATCGCGCCGATCAGCAGCAGGATCGCGTCGACCGTGGTCGGTGTGAACAGCGTCGCGAGCGGCGCGAACAGGAAGAACGGCACCACCAGCTGAGCGAAGTGATTGCCGAGCACCTCACCCCTGTGGAACCACTTCGGCAGCAGATGCGCCTGCCGACTCAAGGGCCCCGGCATCGGCTGCGTCTCGTGGTGGTACATCAGCGCGGTCAGGTCGCGCCACTCCCGGCCGCCGCGGATCTTGATCATCCCGGCACCGAACTCCAGCCGGAACAGCAGCCACCAGAACATCACGATCACGACGGTCGGCGGCGGCTGGTCGGCTGAGCCGAGGAAGGCGGCGAGGAACCCCGCCTCGAGCAGCAGCATCTCCCACCCGAACGAGTAGAACGTCTGCCCGATGCTCGTGATCGACATGTACCCGCCCCACAGCAGCAGGAAGCAGATCATCGGCACCCACGGTGGCGCCAGCTGAGGGATGCCGATCACCACGGTGCCTGCGACGATCATCCCCGCCCAGCACAGGGCCGCGAGTCGGCGGTCGGTGTAGCGGATGCGCGTGAAGAGGGTCGGGCGCAGCATCCGGCGTCTCGCGGAAGACGATGTCGCCCACGCGAGCAGCTCGGGAGCGGGCAGCAGTCCGCGCTCGCCCAGCAGCGGGCGGAACTGGTTCAGCGTCGAGAGGAACGCGACCAGGTAGAGCGCCGCGATGCCCCGCTGAAGGACCTCGCGGGCGAAGCCGAAGTCGACGGCGGCGAACCCGTCCATGCGCACAGGCTACGACGGCGAACGCGTCGGTTGAAGGGGTCTTGACAGCGTTCGAATCGCTCACCTTGCCGTCTCACTGCGCGCAGAGGCGCCAGATGAGCGATTCGAACGCGGCCGCCGGGACGATACGAATCGGGGGCCGACACGCCACCCGTCGGACGGAACATGGCGTTCCGTCCGACATCTGGCGTGTCGGCCCCCGGGGCGTAACCGGCTGAGGGTGCAGCGTCAGCCGGTCAGCGGGTCACTTGATGACGTCGGGGTTCTCCTCGAGCCACGCCTGGACGGCCTCGCGCTCCTTGCCCTCGCCGTACTCGTTCACGACCATGTCCTCGAGCGAGCCGTACTGCTCGTCGTCGAGCTTGATGCTCTCGATCAGCTCGGCGGCCTCGGGGTACTTGTCCGCGAAGCCCTTCGTGCCCAGGAAGTGCAGGCCCTCGGCGTCGCCCATCAGGCCGTTCGGGTCTTCGAGGTCCTTCACCGGGAAGGCGTCGTTGGCCCAGAACGGACGCCACAGCGTGACGACGATGTCCTCCTGCTTGTCGGTCGCCTTCTTCAGCTCGGTGAGCATGGCTGCGGTCGACGAGGTGACCAGCTCGTACTCGCTGTTCAGACCGGTCTCTTCGAGCATCTTGGTGGTCTGCTCAGTCAGGCCGGCACCCGGCTCGATGCCGATGATCTTGCCGTCGTAGTCCGCGGCCTTGCCCTTGAGGTCCTCGATCGAGGTGAGCTCGGAGTACTCGGGCACCGCGATGGTGAGCTTCGCGTTCTCGTAGTAGGTGCCGAGGTCTTCGATGTCGTCGCCGTACTCGTCCATGTACTTCTTGTGGGTCAGCTCGGGCCACGCCGACGGGTAGATGTCGACGTCGCCCTGCGCGAGTCCGGTGTACAGCGGGCCGGCGTCGGTGAGGGTCTTCATCTCGACGTCGTAGCCGATCTCCTCGAGCTTGTTCTCGAGCAGGTACGCGGTGCTCAGGCCGTCGGTCCACGATGGCAGGAAGCCGAGCGTGATGGTGCCCTTGTCGCCCGGGGAGCCGCCGTCGGCGTCGCCGCCGGTGCCGCCCGTTCCGCCGGCGCCACCCGAGGCGCATCCGGCGAGTGCGAGCGAGCCGATGGCGCCCATGGCCAGAAGTGCAGTGATCTTCTTCTTCACGATGTTCTCTTTCTGTTGCGTATGTGTGATTGCGGGGTGTTGCAGGGTGCCGTCTCAGGCGGGCTGCAGCACGGCATCCGGTGCGGTGACGGATGCCGAGGCGCGGCGCCGCGCCTCACGGCGACGCGCCAGGACGCCGAGCAGCGACGCGTGGTTCTCGGCCGGTGCGCCGAGGGCGGCGGTGACCCGGTCGAGGAAGACGGCGATCAGCACGACGCCGAGGCCCGCCTCGACGCCCTTGGCGATGTTGATCGTCGAGATCGCCTCGACCACCATCTTGCCGAGGCCGTCGGCGCCGGCCATACCGGCGATGACCGCCATCGACAGGGCGAGCATGATCACCTGATTGATGCCGGCCATGATGGTCGGCATCGCGAGCGGCAGCTGGATGCCGCGCAGGATCTGCCCGGGCTTCGCGCCGAACGCCTGACCGGCCTCGACCGTCTCGGCGTCGACGCCGCGGATGCCGAGCTCGGTGAGTCGCACGCCGGGAGGCAGCGCGAAGATGATCGTCGCGACCATGCCGGGCACCACGCCGATGCCGAAGAACACGATCGCGGGGATCAGATAGACGAAGGCGGGCATGGTCTGCATGAAGTCGAGCACCGGCTTCAGCAGCGCACGCACCGTGGCATTGCGGGCCGACCAGATGCCCAGCGGCACGGCGATCAACACCGCGACGACCGTCGCGACGAGCACGAGCGACATGGTCTGCATGGCGGGGACCCACAGGTTCATGCCCACGATCAGCAGCAACGACACGGCGGTGCCGATTGCGAGCTGCCACGAGCGCACCAGCCACGCGATGAGCGCGGCGATCGCGATGATCGCGATGAAGTGCACCGAGAGCAGACCGTCAGTCAGTCCGTTGACGAGGAAGCCGAAGACGAACGCGATGCCATCGAGCAGACCGTCGAGGTTGTCCTTGACCCAGTCGACGATGCCGGCGACCCAGGTTCCGATCGGAATGCGGAAATCCATCAGCGCACCTCCTCGGTGTCAGCGGTGCCGGCAGGGGTGTCGTCGACGGCCGGCTCTGCGGCCGCCTCGGTGAACGAGCTCGCCTCGGCGAGCACCTCGTCGATGACGGCCTGCGGCATGGGGTTCAGGGGCAGGGTGAGCTCGCCCGTCGCTCCCGGCCCGGGGCCGAGGGCGGCGAGCAGGGTGACGCGCGGGATCACACCGGTGAGGCGCCCCTCGGCATCCGTCACCGCGAGCGGAACGGGGGATTCGACCGACGGGATGAAGAGGTTCATCAGCACCTCGTTCTCGTCGACCTTCTGCGGCACCGGCTTGATGATCGATGCGAGCGAGGACTCGCCCTTGCGCACGAGCTTCACGGCATCCCGGTCGGTGACGATGCCGACGAGCTTGCGGTCGCGGCCGACCACGTAGGTCGCCGACATGTAGGCATCCCGCATCTGGCGCAGCGCCGTGCGGGGTCCCGACGACTCGGCCACGACGGGGCGCGGGCGCTCCATGACGTTCGAGGCGGTGAGCACGCGGGCGCGGTCGACGTCCTGCACGAACTGCTCGACGTAGTCGTTCGCGGGGTCGGTGAGGATGTCTTCGGGCGTGCCGATCTGCACGATGCGACCGTCGCGCATCACGGCGATGCGATCGCCGAGGAACATGGCCTCGTTGAGGTCGTGCGTGATGAACACGATGGTCTTGCGCAGCTTCGCCTGCAGCTCGACGAGCTGCTCCTGCATCTCGCGGCGGATCAGCGGGTCGAGGGCGCTGAACGCCTCGTCCATCAGCAGGATGTCGGTGTCGGCGGCGAGCGCGCGGGCGATGCCGACGCGCTGCTGCATGCCGCCCGACAGCTCGCTGGGCAGCTTGTCGCCCCAGCCGTCGAGACCCACCAGGGACAGGATCTCGTCGGCCTTGCGCAGCCGTTCGGTCCTGCCGATGCCTTTCAGCTCGAGCGGGTAGGCCACGTTGTCGGCGACCGTGCGGTGCGGCAGCAGCGCGAAGTGCTGGAACACCATCGACACGCGGTCACGACGGATGTCGCGCAGGCGCGAGGCCGGGATGCCGGTGATCGCGTCTCCGCCGATCGTGATCTCGCCCGCGGTGGCGTCGTGCAGGCCGTTGAGCATGCGGATGATGGTCGACTTGCCGGATCCCGACAGGCCCATGATGACGAAGATCTCACCGCGGTTCACGGTGAAGCTCGCGTCGATGACGGCTGCGGTGCCGACGTCCTGCACCTCGGTGCGGGTCTCACCGGCCTTCAGACGCTTCACGGCCTGCTGCGGATTCCGACCGAAGACCTTGTAGATGTTGCGCGCTTCAAGAGCGGTTTCGGACACGTTTCCCCCGTTGCCCACCGATTCTTCGGGTCTCGGCGGGCCGCTTCGGTTACGCCCGGGTGACGTTCTCAAGGCCGTTTCGACAGATGCTGCACAGCGGCACGGACGGGGATTTCGGACCCCCGCGACAGAACATCGACCGTACGCCCACGCCTCTTCATGTACAGCTCGTGTCGAAGGAAGGACGCGGCCGCGGACTGGTCACTGTGACCTCTCGGCCACCTAGCCACGCTAACGAATGGCTGATCCGGTGGCAAATCCTGATTGCGGTTTTCGCGTGTCACCGGGGGTTCTCCCCCTCCGTTCGAATCGCTCATATTGCCGTGTTCCTGGTCGGAACACGGCAATATGAGCGATTCGAAAGCGGTGGGTCAGCCGCGGCGGACGCTGCGCGTGACGGTGAACTTCGGGGTGCGGGCGACCTGCTCGGTCGGGCCCACGTCGCGGGTCAGCACGCCGCGATGATCGAGGTGCGAGTTGAACACCGTCCACACCTCGCCACCGGGGCGCAGCAGTCGCGCCGCCGCCTGGATGAGGCGATGACCGGCACCCTCGTGCACGCTCGTCCCGAGATGGAACGGCGGATTCAGCAGGATGAGGTCGGCCGATCCGTCTGGCAGCTCGGAGCCCGCGTCGTCGAGGGTCACGGTCACGCGCCCGGCGAGGCCGTTGGCGACGACGGATGCCTGAGCCGAGCGCGCCGCGGAGGCCGACCGATCGGTGGCGGTGATCCTGGCATCCGGATGCTGCTGCGCGAACGCGACCGCGAGCGCCCCCGTGCCGCACCCGAGATCGACGACGTGCAGCGCAGGCGGGTCGGGCGGAGCGAGGGTCGGCATCACGTCGATCAGCACCCGTGTTCCGATGTCGAGGCGCGCGCCGGCGAACGCGCCGCCGTACGCGCACAGGGTGAAGCCGTCGTGCTGACGGCTGACCGGGAACGGCGGCTGGTCGGGCACGGGCAGGACGCCGGATGCCACGATCAGCCGTGACTTGCGCTCCGCGCGCTGCGGCTGCACAGCCGCGAAGTACCGCCCGAGCACCTCATTCTGGGTGAGCGCCATGTGCTTCACCCGTCCACCCGCGATGAGTGTGGCATCGGGCGCCGCCCAGCGGGCGACCGCGTCGGCGATCTCCTCGAGCTCGGCGAGCCCCTTGGGCAGCTGCAGCAGCACGAGACGCGCGCCGCTGAGCAGCGAGCTGTCGAGTTCGTGCGCCGCGGGCATCGGCAGATCGAGCGCCCGGGCGTTGGCGGCGAGCGCACGTCGGCCGGTGATGAGGTCCTGATGCGCGCGGAGACCCTGGACGCCTGCATCCGCCAGCGCGAGGGCGATCGCGCCGTACTCGTCGCCGATGATCGCGGTCTCACCGCCGGCGATTCCGGTGTCGAGCGCGCGTTGCACGAGCAGCTGGTCGGTGGCATCCCACGCCTGCAGGTTCGGGGCCTCGACGTCGGGATAGCGGCGCAGTCTGCTGTAGTCGAGCTCGGGCACCTGCTCACACTATCGAGAACCGCTTCTCGCTCCGGTATGAGTTCGTGCCGCTCAAAAGGGCTTCAGGCGGCAGAAAGTCATACCGGAGCGAGGGGTGGTTCTCCTTTTCGCGAGGCAGGGAGATTGACACGCACTGAACGCGCGTTTAGTCTGCTGTACATGCGTTCAGCACCTGACGACCTCACCGCGCGAGCCCGCATCCGCGAGGCCGCGATCCGCGCTTTCGCGCGCGACGGGTTCGACGCGGCGAGCTTGCGCGCGATCGCGAAGGAAGCGGGCGTGAGCGCCGCCCTGATCGTGCACCACTTCGGCAACAAGAACGCGCTGCGCACCGCTTGCGACGACTACGTCGTCGCCGCGTTCATCGACGACAAGCACGAGCTGATCGAGACGCCGACGGCCGATCGCGTCCGCGCCGCGCTGCACGATGTCGAGCGCTACGGACCGTACATCGACTACCTCGGGCGCATGCTCGGCGACCGGTCGCCGGCCGCCGACCGCCTGTTCGACGAGATCGTCCGCGTCACCCGCGACATGCTCGACGAGCAGCGCGAAGCGGGACTCCTCGTCGAGATGAGCGACCCCGAGATGACCACGCTGCTCGTGGTGATGATGGGCCTCGCGCCCGTGATGATGCGAGCGCAGGTCGGCCGGATGCTCGGTCAGGACCAGCTGAGTCCGGCCGGCATGGTGCGCACCACGCTTCCCACGCTCGAGCTGCTCACGCACGGCATCTACTCGAGCACCGCATTCCTCGACGGGGCACGCCAAGCCCTGGCATCCGATAAGCCCTCCGAAGGAGGCGCATCATGAGTTCCGTCATCGACATCACCGCGCTGCACAAGCGCTTCGGGTGGCGCACTGCCCTGCATGGCCTCGACATGCATGTGCAGCGCGGCACGATCTACGGCCTGATCGGGCCGAACGGCGCGGGTAAGACGACGACCCTGCGCACCCTGGTCGACATCATCCGTCCCACCTCCGGCGAGGTGCGCGTGCTCGGCGAGGAGCCGCGGCACGGCGGCGCCCGACTGAGACGCCGGATCGGCTTCGTGCCCGGCGAGCTGCATCTCGAGGGGCGCGTCACCGGGCACCGGATGCTGTCGTTCTACGCCGAGGTGTCGGGCCCGGTCGATCGCGGATACACCGCGGAGCTCGCGGAGCGCCTCGGCGTCGACCTGTCGCGCCCGGTGCGCAGCCTGTCGAAGGGCAACAAGCAGAAGGTCGGCCTGATCCAGGCGTTCATGCACCGCCCCGAGCTGCTCATCCTCGATGAGCCGACCAGCGGGCTCGACCCGCTGATGCAGCGCGAGTTCCTCTCGATGGTGCGCGAAGCGCGCGATGCCGGGCAGACCGTGCTGCTCAGCTCGCACGTGCTCAGCGAGATCCAGCAGGTCGCCGACGAGGTCGCGGTGCTCGCGGCGGGCCGCGTGGTCGCGAGCGGCGACGTCGCCTCGCTGCGCCTCGGCTCGGTGCGGCGAGTGCGGGCCTCGCTCGAAGGATCGGATCCGGATGCCGTGCGCCGCCGCTTCATGGGCATCCCGGGCGTGCGCGAGATCGACCTCCTTCCGCGCGGCGGCGTGCTGCACCTCACCGCGACCGTAGACGGCCCGATCGACCCGTTCGTGAAGGCGCTCACGCAGATGACCGTGCACGACCTGACCGTCGAGGAGCCCGATCTGGAGGAGAGCGTGCTGCGCCTGTACTCCGCCGGCTCTGCCTCATCGGTCGGCACCGCGGGTCACGAGGGAGGCGCGCGATGAAGGGCGTACTGCCGGTGTTCCGGCGCAGCATCCGGGAGTCGTGGCGCAGCGTGATCGGATGGAGCCTCGGCATTGCGGCGGTGCTGCTGCTGTACCTGCCGCTGTACCCCAGCTTCGGCGCGAGCGGACAGCTCGAAGACATCATCAAGGCCCTGCCGACGCAGCTGATCGAGACGCTGGGCTACGACCAGATCGCCACCGGCGCCGGCTACGCGCAGAGCACCTTCTACGGACTGATGGGCTTCCTGCTGCTGACGATCGCCGCCGTGCTGTGGGGCTCGACAGCTATCGCGGGCGCCGAAGAATCCGGCCGACTCGAACTCGACCTCGCGCACGGCATCGGGCGGGCGCAGTACGCGGTCGAGGCGGCGCTGGCGGTGCTCGTGCGGCTGCTCTGGCTGGGTGCCCTGTCGGGGGCGATCGTGTACGCGCTGAATGAGCCGGCGGAGCTGGGCATCCATCCGCCGCACATCGCCGGCGCTGCGCTCGCCCTCACCGGGCTCGCCTTCCTCAGCGCAACCGTGGGCCTGCTCGCCGGAGCTCTCACCGGCCGCAAGGCGTGGGCCACCGGCGCCGCCGCAGCCGTCGCCGTGCTCGGCTACGTGTTCCAGGCCGTCGCGAGGCAGTCGAACGACCTCGAGTGGCTGAACGCCCTCTCGCCGTACGCGTGGGTGTACCACCAACCACCGCTGAGGGACGGCGTCGACGCCGGTGGCCTGTTGCTCGTCTGGGGTGTCGCGGTGGCACTGGCCGCGGCATCCGCCTTCGCCCTTTCGCGCCGAGACCTGCGGGTATGACGCGGCGAGCGCTAGCGTGAGCGTCATCATGACTGCCACCCTCACGCTCGACTCCGTCACCCTCCCGTCGGCGCCGGTCGGCGCGCCGAATCCGCTGCCCGCGGTCGCGGCGATGCCGCAGGCGCCGTATGAGGCGGCGACGGACGGGCTGCCGGACGACCTGGCCGAGAACATCCGGTACGGCCAGGTCAGCAGCATCCACCCGTATCTGCTGCAGGATCAGTACACCCGCGAGCGCACCGACTCGCCGATGCGCGTCGCCGTGCTCGAGAACGATCTCATGCGGGCCGAGTTCGCCGTCGACCTCGGCGGGCGCCTGGTGCGCCTGCTCGACAAGACGACCGGGCGCGATCTGGTCTACCGCAACACGGTGTTCCAGCCCGCGAACCTCGGGCTGCGAGACGCCTGGTTCTCGGGCGGGGTGGAGTGGAACATCGGCATGCGCGGCCACTGGCCGCTCACCTGCGCACCGCTGTATGCCGCCGCGCTGACCGCGCCCGATGGTGAACCGGTGCTGCGCATGTGGGAGTACGAGCGCATCCGAGGGCTGATCGTGCAGATCGACGCCACGCTCGACTCGCAGGTGGCGGCCCTGCACGTGCGGGTGCGCGTGCGCAATCCGCATGCCGAGGAGACCGGCATGTACTGGTGGACGAACATCGCGGTCGCCCAGACCGAGGGCTCGCGGGTGTTCGCCCCGGCGACGCACGCGTATCAGACGCAGTACGACGGGACTCTCGCGCGGGTGGACGTCGCGGCGCCCGACGTGAGCCGACCGGCGCAGGCCCCGGCCGCCGCCGACTGGTTCTACGTGCTCGATCGGGCGGCGCAGCCGTGGATCGCCGCGCTCGAGCCCGACGGTTCGGGCCTGGGGCACTTCTCGACCCCGCGCCTGTCGGGACGCAAGCTCTTCGTCTGGGGCGACACCGCCGGGGGTCGGCACTGGCAGAAGTGGCTCGGCGGCTCGTACTTCGAGATCCAGGGCGGCCTCGCGACCACCCAGTACGAGCACCTGCGGATGCCGGGCGGTGCCACCTGGGAGTGGACCGAGACCTTCGTGCCGCTGCAGGTCGACGGTGCCGACGGCGCGTGGGGCGCGGCCGTCGCCGTCGTCGGCGAGGCCGTGCATCGCGCTGTCGGCGGCTGCGACTCGTCACGTCTGGATGCGGTCGCGGACGCCGCACCGGAGCGGATGCTGAACCGCGGCGCCGCCTGGGGAGCCCTCGAGGCCGAGCTCGCCGCGCGCTTGGGTCGCGACTTCGACGCCCTGCCCGGGGTGCGCTTCGACCGGGATGCGGGCGACGAGGGCGAGTACTGGCGCGCGCTGCTCGACGGATCGGCGCCCGATGCCGGCGTGGACGCCCCGGTGTCGTACGTCGCCGGAGAAGATTGGGATCGCCTGCTCGGGGCCGCGCCGGCGACATGGCTGACCCACTACCACCGCGGCGTGATCGCGCACGCCGCCGGGGCCGTCGACCGCGCGGCGGCGCACTACGAGGCGTCGCTGCGGCAGCGTCGCAGCGCGTGGGCGCTGCGCGGGCTCGGTTTGGTGCGCATCGCCCAGGGCCAGGTGGATGCGGGCATCAACGTTCTCACCGACGCCGCGTCTCTGGCGCCCGATCTCGCGCCGCTCGCGCTGGAACTCGGCGAGGCTCTGCTGATCGCAGGGCGGGCGGAGGAGGCATCCGGATTCCTCGCCGCGCTTGCTCCCGCGGTCCGAGCGCAGGGGCGGTTCCGCGTGCTCGCGGTGCGCGCGGCGCTGGCATCCGGAGCGCACGACGAGGCCCGACGGATGCTGGAAGACGAGTTCGATGTGCCCGACATCCGTGAGGGCGAGCTGAGCATGTCGGATCTCTGGCGCGAGGCCTTCCCCGACCGCCCCGTGCCGGAGCGCTACGACTTCTCGATGGCCTGACGCCGCGCTGCCGGGCTGGATTCCGCCGGTGAGGGGTCGATTGCGTACGGTTTCGCCCGCATGAGCGTACGAAACTGACCCCGGATGCCGGGCGGCGCTCTCTCAGGCTGCTCGAGCGTGCTCGCGCCAAGCGCTCACGCAGCGCATCCGTCTGCTGCCACGCCTCCTGAGCGCGGCGGCTCCGCAGCCGCTGCGGGCTCACCAGCACCGCGACCACTTCGCCGTGATGCGAGATCGATGCTTCTTCGCATCCATCAGCCAGACTTGACCCTGACACGGTGAGAGGCGGTCGAGTGGAGCCATGTTGTCCATCGGAGCGTTCGCGCAGATCGGCCAGGTGACCCACCGCATGCTGCGACACTGGGACACCGCAGGCCTGCTCGTACCCGCCCACGTGGACGAGCACAGCGGCTACCGCTCGTACGATCCCTCACAGCTGCACCGACTGCACCGGATCGTCGCGCTGCGCCAGCTGGGGTTCGGTCTCGAGCAGATCGGCGTCATGCTCGATGAGGGCATCGACGGGGATCGACTCATGCAGATGCTGCGCGGACACCGCGATGCGGTGGAACGCGAGCACCGCATCGCGACCGAACGGCTCGTCGACGTCGAACGGCGCCTCCACCTGATCGAAAGCGAGAATCGCATGTCATCCGCCGAGTTCATCGAGAAGCCTTTGCCCGCCGTCCGCCTCATCGCCCGCACGGCGACCGTGCCCGCCGACGAGGTCGGCCGGCATGTGGGAGCCATGTTCGGCGAGGTCGAAGACGGCCTGCCCGAGACGGAGGGGATGCTCGAGACGCCGATCGCGCAGTACCGACCGACCGATGACGGGGTGCTGCTGACCATCGGCTACGCGTATGCCGGCGATCCCGTCGAAGGTCTAGAGATCATCGAGCTCGCCGCGGAGGAGCGCGCGGTGTGCGGCATCCATCTCGGCGCGATGTCGGGCATCCGCAAGACCTGGCACGGGCTGCACACCGAGATGCTCGCCCGCGGTTTCGTGCCCTCGGGTCCGTGCCGTGAACTGTATGTGCGGTCGTGGCCCCTCGAAGACGAATCCCGCTGGGTCACCGAGCTGCAGCAGCCCGTCTCGCGGGCCTGAGCAAGCGGAGCCGGGGCTGTCAGGGATGCATCTCTCCGTTCGGGTATCCGCCTGACCGGACGAACACATCCCCGACCGCGGATGCAGGCACGCGGGGCTGGATTCCGCCGGTGCGGGGTCGATTGCGTACGGTTTAGGCCGCGTCGGCGTCCGAAACCGACCCCGGATCCCGGGAGCGGGGGCCTCGGGTCAGCGGAGGGGGTTGAAAGGGCGGATCTCGGGGGCGATGCGGCCCGTGGTGATCTGCTCGGCGAGCAGCTTGCCGGTCGCGGGGCCGAGCACGATGCCCCACATTCCGTGACCACCGGCGACGTAAACGTTCGGCGCCTGGGTCGCGCCGACCAGCGGCAGACCGTCGGGGGTGACAGGGCGGGAGCCGACCCACTCGTCCTGACGGTCGTCGAGGTCGAGACCCTGGAACATCTCGCGCGCCTGCGCGATGATCGCCTGCACGCGCCGCGGCTGGAAGGGCTCGTCGGGACGGCGGAACTCCATGGTGCCGGCGATGCGGAAGCGCCCCTGGTAGGGGGTGCACGCGATGCGCTGGAACGGGAAGTACACCGGGTGCTCCTGCGGCACCGACGTGGCGACCGTGAACGAGTATCCGCGGCCGGCCTGCACACGGGTGCGCACCCCGAGCTTGCGGGCCAGCGCGGGCATCCAGGCGCCGGTCGCGATCACGACAGAATCGGCCTCGAGTCGCTGCCCGTTCGACATGGTCACCACGGGACGGCGGGTCGACGAGACGTCGGTGACCTCGTACCCGGTGATCAGCTCGGCACCCCGCTCGACGACGGCATCAGCCAGCGCCTCGACGAACGGCGCCGGCTCGAAGAAGCGCTGCCCGTCGAGCCGGTACGCATGCGTCACAGCATCCGACAGCACCGGCGCCAGCTCGCGCGGGTTCTCGAGACGCTCGAACGGCACGTCCTGCCCGTGCCGGATCACGCCCTCGATCTCGTGCAGGAACCCCTTGGCGTGGTCCTTCTCCTTGAAGCCGATCACGAACGGGCCCTCGCGGGTCCACGACTGCACACCCCCGTCGATCAGCTCGTCGAAGCACTCCAGCGCGATCTTGTCGATCGGCGTGAGGTCGGCCATCGTCCGATCCCAGGCACGGTTGGTGCCGTGCGCGGCGAACTGCGCGAGGAACGACCAGAGCCCGGCATCCACCCGGAACGGCACGTGCAGCGCGGCATCCGGATCGAGCAGGGCCTTCGGCCCGTAGGTCCACAGACCGGTGTCGGCGAGCGGGATGGTCTTGCCCGGCGTGAGCCACCCGGCGTTGCCCCACGACGATCCGGCGGCGACGCCGACCCGGTCGATGACCGTGACGTCGACCCCGCGCTCCTGCAGATGCCATGCCGTGGCGAGACCGACCATTCCTGCACCGATGATGATCGTTCGCGTCATTGCGTCCTCCTGAGAGAGCTGATGAGAGGCGCGAAAGCGGACACCCCTACCTGCGATTATGCGGATTCTGGCGATCTGCGGATGCTGCGTCGAAGATTCTGCGTAGAATCGCGCTCACCTGATCAAATTCTTCATCTCACGACGAGGAAGTGCGCACATGGCCCCTGATTCTTCGGCATCCGGCCAGACCCCCCTGGACGCCGTCGACCGCATCCTCCTTTCGGAGCTGAGCCGCAACGGCCGCATCTCGAACACCGAGCTCGCCGCGATCGCCGGCATCGCCGAGTCGACGTGCCTCAAGCGCGTCCGCGCCCTGCAGGCGAACGGCGTGATCGTCGGCTTCCACGCCGAGATCTCGCCCGAGGCGCTGGGCCTGCACCTGGAGGCGCTGATCACCATCCGCCTGCACGCCCACGCCCGCGGGGATCTGCGCCGGTTCCAGACCTACCTCGAACAGCTCCCCGCGACGCAGCGGGTGTACTTCCTCGCCGGCGACCGCGACTTCCTCGTGCACGTCGCGGTTCCGGATGCCGGGGCGCTGCGCGAACTCGTCTCCGACACCATCAGCCTGAAGCCGGAGGTGGCGTCGACCAGCACCAGCCTGATCTTCGCCCAGGCGGCCGGGCCGCGCGGGCTGTGACCTGACGCACGCTGGCAGCCGCAGGTCCGGTGATCGCGTGGTCGAGCCCGGTCCGGGTACCCCGCCCCTCCGGCGACGATCCGAACGCCAGCCTGCAGCTCACACGGTGCAGCTCGCCCGCCGCAGCTCACCCAGTGCGAACCTCGAAGCCGGCATCCGTCAGCGCCGTGCGCTGATCGTCGGTCGCCGCGGAGTCGGTGATCACCAGCGGGAAGAGGTCGGGCCCGCCGACGTGGGCGAACGCGGTGCGGCCGATCTTCGACGAATCGGCGACCATCACGGCGCGGTCCGCACGCTGGGCCATCATGCGGTTCACCGCAGCCTCGGCCTCGTCGTGCGTGCTCGCGCCCGCGTCGGCCGAGAGAGCATTCACGCCGATGAAGGCGATGTCGAGCCGGATGCCGCCGAGCAGCTGCTCGACGAACGGACCGACCAGCTCGAAGCTGCGGGGGTGGATGACCCCGCCGGTGACGACGACCTTGAACTCGGGGCGCATGGCCAGCTGGGCGGCGATGTTGACGGCGTTGGTGACGACGGTGATGCCCTGCTCGGCGAGATCGTCGCGCGCAGCGAGCGCGGTCGCGATCGCATTGGTGGTGGTACCGCCGGACAGGCCGACGACCTGTCCGGGCTCGACGAGGGATGCCGCCACCGCGGCGATCTGCTCTTTGGCGCCCGTGGCGTGGTGGCTGCGGAAGCGGATCGGCAGCTCGTAGGCGACGGACTGCGCCACCGCACCGCCGTGCGTGCGGGTCAGCAGGCGGCGTTCGGCGAGGCTGTCGAGGTCGCGGCGGGTGGTGGCGGCGGACGCGCCGAAGCGCTCGACGAGGTCGTCGACACTCACCTCACCCTGGTCTGCGAGCAGGTCGAGGATGGCGGTGAGTCTGGCGGCGCGGTTCATGTCGTGCCCAGTCTGTCAGTCGGGCCGCCGTCAGGCGGATTCGAGGGCGAACAGGCGCAGCATCCGCGCCGCCTCCTCGGTGACCGCCTCACGGGCGGGAGAGAAGTACTTGCGTGAGTCGACGAGCTTCTCGTCGGCGGCGAGCGTCTCGCGGATCGCGCGCGTGAAGAAGCCGTTCAGATGGGTCGACACGTTGATCTTCGTCATCCCGGCGCGGACCGCCTGTACGATCACATCGTCTGAGACGCCCGACGAGCCGTGCAGCACGAGCGGGATGTCGCCTCCCGAGCGGCCGATGCCGCTGAGAGCGCTCTTGAGGCGGCCGATGAGGTCGATGTCGAGCGAGGCCGAGCGGTCGAGCATCGCGTGCGACGAGCCGACCGCGACGGCGAGCGAGTCGACCCCGGTGGCTTCGACGAACGCGCGCGCCTCGTCGGGATCGGTGCGCACACCCGGAGCGTGGGCGCCGTCCTTGCCGCCGACCTCACCGAGCTCCGCTTCGATGTAGACGCCTCGGGCACGGGCGCGCGCGGCCACATCGGCCGTGATCTCGACGTTCTGCTCGTAGTCGAGCTTGCCGCCGTCGAACATCACCGACCCGAAGCCCAGCTCGATGGCCTCGTCGACGAGCTCGGGCCGCTCGGCGTGATCGAGGTGCACGGCGACCGGCGTGCTCGCGCGCCGCGCGACGGCCAGGGTGGCCCAGCCGATCGGCTCGAGGCCGCCGTGGTAGTCGGCGCAGTTCTGCGAGATCTGCAGGATGACCGGCAGGTTCGCGCGCTCGGATGCCCGGACCAGCGCCTCCGCCGTCTCGAGGTGGATGACGTTGAACGCCCCGATGCCGGTACCGGCCTCGGCTGCCTCGCGCATCAGATCGCGTGCGGATGCGAGTGTCATCGGGCCTCCTCGGGGTGGGGTGCGGAATCAGCGGTGGGTCCGGTCGGCCGTGCGGTGACGGTCAGCGCGGACTCCAGGTCGGGCCAGGACGGGTGGATCTCCCCGGCGAGAGGCATGAGCACGGCGGCGGCGGACCACGCGGTCGCGCGACGCAGGATCGGATCCGGATCGTGGATGCCGGCATCCATCAGCACGGCGCACGCCGCGACCGCGGCATCCCCCGCGCCCGTGGGATTGCCGGCGAGCACCTCGCCGAGGCGGGCGTGGAGCACGTCGACCTCCCCGGATGCCGTGGGCGTGACCGCCAGCATCCCGTCGGCCCCGAGCGAGAGCAGCACCAACTGGGCTCCGCGTCGGATGAGCTCGCGCGCACCGTCGACCGGGTCGTCGAGGCCGGTCGCGTCGCGCAGCTCGTGCTCGTTCGGCTTGAGGACGGCTGCCCCGGCATCCGCCGCGGCCAGCAGCGCCGGACCGGACGTGTCGGCGATCACGAGCGCGCCGGCGTCGCGTCCGAGCCGGATCAGGTCGGGCAGGGCGTCGTTCGGGATGCCAGGGGGCAGACTCCCCGAGATCACCAGGACCCGTGCGCCGGGCGAGTCCGGACCGGGGGCCGACACGCCAGATGTCGGACGTTCTCGCGGGATGCGTCCGACATCTGGAGTGTCGGCCCCCCGTTCGTCACCGGCGGCGGGGGCACCAGGGGCCGGGGCACCGGGGGCACCGGCAGCGAGGGCGCGGACCACGGCATCCCGCAGGGTCTTCCACTCCGCGTCAGACGGGGCGACGCCCCGCTCGTTGACCACGGTCGTGTCGCCGAGTGCCTCGTCGACGAGGGCGATGCTGCGCCGGGTGGATGCCTCGACCGGCACGAGCACGTGCGGAACCCGCGACGAGGCGAGTTCCGCGGCGAACTCCTCGCCGGTCGCGCCGCCGGTGGTGGTCACGGCGAGCAAGTCCGCCCCCTGCGCGTGCGCGACGCGGGCGACGTTGAGTCCCTTACCCCCGGCGCGCGCCTGTCCGGCATCCGCCCGGTGCGTGTCGCCGATCGTTAGCGAGGCGACGTGCCAGGTGAGGTCGAGGGCGGGGTTCGGGGTGACGGTGACGATCATGCCTGCACCGCCTGCCGTGCGCGCAGCGCCGACCCGAGGATGCCGGCATCGCCGGACAGCTCGGCCGGGACCAGCGCCGGGATGCGGTGGAAGCTGAGCCGGTCGGCGAGGCGCGTGCGCAGCTCGTCGAACAGCGCACTCCCGGCACGCGACAGGCCCCCGCCGATGACGACGGCCTGCGGGGCGATCACCGCCGTGAGCTGGGCGATCGACATCGTGAGCGCGTCGAGCGCCTCGTTCCAGATGCGCGCGGCGGTGTCATCACCCGCCGCAGCACGGGCGATCACCTCGCGGGCGCCGTCGACCGGGTCGCCGGTGGCCTCGGTGTAGCGGCGCGAGATCGCGCCGGCCGACGCGATGGCCTCCAGGCATCCGCGTGCTCCGCACGGGCACGGCCACTCCCCGAGCGGCGAGTGGCCGATCTCGCCGGCGTAGCCGCCCGCGGTGTACGGACGTCCGTCGACCAGCAGCGCACCGGCGATGCCGGTGCCGATGATCAGCACGACCGCGTTCGCGTAGTCGCGGGCGCCGCCGAGCACGTGCTCGGCCCAGCTGGCCGTACGCACGTCGTGGTCGAAGGCCACGGGCATCCCGAATCGCGCCGCCATCAGGTCGCGCATCGGCGCATCGCGCCAGCCCAGGTTGCTGCTGAACACCCCGATGCCGCTCTCGGCGTCGACGATGCCGGGCACGACGAGTCCGACGGCCTGCGGCACGACATCCGGATGCTGTGCGCGCAGCTCGTCGGCGAGCTCGGCGAGCCGCTCGATCAGCCGGGCGGGGCTGTCTTCGCCGCGCACCGGGGTCGGAGTGCGCCGCAGCCCGAGAGCCGTGCCGTCGGCGTCGAACAGCGCCGACTTGATGTCGGTACCGCCCACGTCGAAGGCCAGCACGGGCGCGCCGGCGCCGATCGAGACAGCAGCGGCGAGCCGCTCACCGGACTCGTCGCCGACCACCTCGGGGATGTCGCTCTGCTCGGACATGCGTGCCCTCCGTCATCCGTCCGTCGTGGGCTGTCAGCCGTCGAGGACCACCGAGCGGGTGAGGTTGCGCGGCTGGTCGGGGTCGAGCCCCTTCGCGACCGCGCGGTCGAGGGCGACGCGGTGCAGACGCACGAGGTCGGCCATCGGGTCGATCGGGTGCTGCACGAAACGAGCGCCCGTCGCCTCCACCTGCGCCTGCAGGCCTTCGGGGGCGGAGCCGAGCTGCCAGGTGATGCGTCCGGGCGCGGCGATGGCGATCGGGCCGTGGCGGTACTCCATCGAGCTGTACGACTCGGTCCACGACTGCGAGGACTCGCGCATCTTCAGCGCCGCCTCGTGAGCGAGCCCCATCGCCCAGCTCATACCGAGGAAGCTGTACTGCTCGGCCTCGGCGAGAGCGTCGTCGTCGGTGCCGTCGAGCACGGCCTGCGCGTCGGAGATCGCGGCGTCGAGGCTCTCACCGACCGACGCGCGGAACAGGGCCAGCGCCGTGGTCGCGAAGCGGGTCTGCACGACCGACTGCTCATCGGCGAAGGGCAGGCCGATCACACTGTCGGCCATATCGACCAGCGGCGAGCTCGTGTCGCCGACAACGGCGATGACGGGCGTCTTGCCCTTCACGCGCTCGGTCAGCTCGAGCACCTCGGTGGTCGTGCCCGAGCGCGTGAGGGCGACGATCGCGTCGTAGCCGCGGCCGAAGGGGAACTCGGATGCCGTGAACGCGTCGGTCTCGCCGTGCCCGGCGCTTTCGCGCAGCGCGGCGTACGACTGCGCCATGAACCAGGAGGTGCCGCAGCCGACGACGGCGATGCGGGCGCCGGATGCCGGGAGCAGCGCCTGCTCATCGCGCATGGCGGCTGCGCGCGCCCAGGTCTCGGGCTGCGAGGTGAGCTCTGCGCGCATGTGCGCCCCGGCGGTGGTGTGCATGGCGACTCCTGAATGCTTGTTTCTGATGTTTCGAACCGGATATCGATCACATTCTGGCATAGATTGCACGCGCGCGAAAAGGCACGATCGCCAAGAAGCGGGATCGCTGCGACGGGCGAGCCGAAGGTCAGCGGCCCTCGGCGGCCTCGGTGTGGTGGCGGATGACCTCGGCGACGACGAAGTTGAACCACTTCTCGGCGAACTCGGGGTCGAGGTGGGCCTCCTCGGCGAGCGCGCGCAGGCGCGCGGTCTGCTGCTCTTCCCGCCCGGGATCTGAGGCGGGCATGTCGTGCTCGGCCTTGAGGCGCCCGACCTGCTGCGTGCAGCGAAAGCGCTCGGCGAGCATGAAGATCAGTGCGGCGTCGATGTTGTCGATGCTGGCGCGCAGGCGCAGCAGTTCAGCGCCTGCGGCGCGCGCGTCGGCGTCATCCACGACGTCAGCTGTGCCGGCGGTCGGCGGGCCCCGCGTCGCCGTCGTCGGGGTAGCGTCCGTCGGTGTACTCGCCCTCTTCCTCGTCGGCGTGGGCGTCGGGGTGATCACCGCGTCCGGCGGCATGGTCGGCGTCGGTGTACGCGCCCTCGCCGTGACGCGGCAGGTGCTGCTCACGGCCGTCGGCGGAGTAGACGCCGTCGGTGTACTCCCCTTCGGCTTCGCCGGCGTGCCCCGCCTGATGGCCGGTCGTCGTGCCGTCGCCGTGGTCGGCATCCGTGTATTCGCCCTCAGCGGGTTCGGCTGCGTGGTGTGCGTGTTCGTCGGACATGGGATCCTCCAAGGGGTCGTCGCACCTCCCACGATAGTCAAGCGCGGGCCGAGAAGGCAGGGTCAGGTCGGCGCCGGCCATAGAGTGATCGCCATGAGCACCGAAGACCCCACGTCGTCCGCCGCCTCCGGCGGCGGCGACTCCCGCGCGGCAGCCAGGGCCAGCCGCGCCGCAGATGCTGCGGAGGCCGCCGAGATGGGCGCGGCCATCCAGGCAGACGCCGCAGCCGATGAAGCCGGCGCCGCAGCCGACGAGGCGGATGCCGCGGCCTCAGCCGCCGAAGCGGCGGAGCACCCCTCGCCGGCCGACGCGCCCACGCCGCGACGCTCGATGTGGACGCGCATGGACCGCCCGTTCCGGCTCGGATTCCTCCTCACGCTCGGCGGTCTGTCGGCGTTCCTGCTCGCGCTCGCGCTCACCAGCCTGTCGACGGTGCTCGTCTACGTCGCGATCGCCCTGTTCGCCGCGCTGGGCCTGAACCCCGCCGTCCGCCTGCTCACCCGGCGCGGGCTGTCGCGCGGCGTCAGCGTCGCCATCGTCATCGTCGCCCTCGTCGCGGCCGTCGGTCTCGTACTCGTGCTGATCGTGCCCGTCGTCGTCGAGCAGATCGCGTCGTTCGTGAAGTCGGTGCCCAAGGTCATCGACGACTTCGTGCACACCGACCTGTACCTCCTGCTCGAGAAGCAGTTCGGCGATCAGATCGGCTCCCTGCTCGCCGATGGCGAGAAGCTGCTCACCGACGGCAAGACACTCACCGCGCTCGGCGGGGGCGCCCTGAAGGTCGGCACCTCGATCGCGGAAGGCGTCTCGGCCTTCGTCATCGTGTTCGTGCTCACGCTGTACTTCGTGGTGGGCCTGCCCGGCATCATCACCTCGATGCTGCGCCTGGCGCCTGCCCGCAAGCGCCGCCAGGCCCGCGGCATCGTCGACCAGATCACCGAGTCGGTCGGCGGATACGTGCAGGGCATGGTCGTCCTCGCGTTCGCGAACTCGATGGTGGCGCTCGTGCTCTATCTGCTGCTGGGTCTGCCGTTCCCGCCGCTCATGGCCGTCGTCGCATTCCTCGTGACGCTCATCCCGCTGATCGGCCCGCTGCTCTTCCTCGCGATCGGCACGGTCGTCGCACTGCTCGCCGATCCTCTGCACGCGCTGATCTTCGGCGTCGTCTACCTGATCTACATCCAGATCGAGGCGTACGTCCTCACGCCGAAGGTCATGAACCGCACCCTCGAGGTGCCGGGCCTGCTGGTCGTGCTCGGCGCGCTGGTCGGCGGTACCCTGCTCGGGCTGCTCGGAGCGCTCGTCGCGGTGCCGGCCACGGCATCCATCCTCATCATCCTCAACCAGATATTCATCCCCCGGCAGGACGAACGGGTCTGACGCGGCCGCAACGCGAACGCGGCCGGGTGGGCGAACCCACCCGGCCGCGCCGGCGCTGTGACGAGGGTCAGATCAGACCCTTGTCCTTCAGCCATGCCTCGGCGATGTCGGCCGACGACTTCTGGTCGACCGTGCTCTGCACGTTCATCGCGACGAGGTCCTCGGCGCTCAGCTCGGCGCTGATGGAGTCGATGACCTCGCTGACCTGGTCGGCGATGTCGCTCGAGACGAGCGGCACGACGTTCGAGGCCAGGATCATGTTCTCGGGGTCTTCCAGCGCCACGATGTCCTCGGTCTGGAAGGCGGGGTCGGCGGAGTAGATGTCTGCCACCTGCACCGTGCCGGCCAGCAGCGCCTCGAGGGTGCCCTGCCCGGTGGCCGAGAACGTCAGGTCGATGCCGTACGCCTCCTTCGCGCCCGCGGGGCCGTACGGGCGCTGCTCGAACTCGGGCGCGGCTCCGATGGTGGCGGGCTCGCTGAGCTTCGACAGATCGGCGATCGAGGTGAGCTCGTTCTCGTCGGCGAACGACGTCAGCACCGTGTAGGTGTCCTGGTCGCTGGCGTCGGCGTACTGCAGCGCGGTGAGACCGTCGGGAAGTGCGTCCTTCAGGGCGGCGTACACGTCGTCGGGGCTGGTGGCCGTCGCCTCCTTGTCGAGGTACTCGAGCAGGTTGCCGGTGTACTCCGGGAAGACGTCGATGTTGCCGGACTCGACCTCGGGCATGTAGGCGTCGCGCTGGCCGATGTTGAACGTGCGCTCGACGGTGAAGCCGGCGTTCTCCAGGCCCTGGGCGTAGATCTCGGCGATGATCTCGTTCGAGTAGTACGCCTGCGAGCCGACGACGATCGTGTCGCCGCCCGTGTCGCCGCTGTCGGCGCTGGGCTTGTCGAGCGGGTTCGAATCCGAGGCGCAGCCGGCCAGTGACAGGGCGGCGACGATGGCGATGCCGGCGGTGACGGCGGTGCGGGTTCTGCTGTGTGTGGACATGGCGGGCCTTTCGGTGTGGGTCAGGCAGGGGCGGATGCCGCGCGTCGAGCGCGCGACGGCGAAGACGGACGGGCGGATGCTGGGGTGCGCAGCCCCGCAGGGACGGCGGCTCGCTGCGCGAGCGCCATCAGCAGATCGACGATGAGAGCCAGGGCCGCGACGAGGATCGCCCCGCCGAGCACCTGGTCGAAACGACTGAGCGGGATGCCCTGAATGATGGGCCACCCGAGTCCGCCGAGGTTGACGTAGGCGGCGATCGTGACGGTGGCGATCACCTGCAGCAGGGCCGACCGGAGCCCGCCGACGAGCAGCGGCAGTCCAAGTCGCAGCTCGACCTTCGTGAAGATCTGCCACTCGGTCATGCCCATCGCCCGCGCCGCATCGATGACCCGGCGGTCGATGGCCTCGAGCCCGGTGTACGCGCCGGCGAGCAGCGAGGGGATCGCCAGCAGCACGAACGTGATGACGGCGGCGAGCGGGGTCTGCAGGATGCCGAGCACGAGCACCAGCAGCACGAGCAGCCCGAACGACGGGATCGCGCGCGCGGCGCCCGAGATGGCGACGGCGATCTCGCGCCCGCGACCGGTGTGGCCGATCAGCCACCCCGCGGGCAGTGCGATCGCGGCGGCGACGGCGACCGAGACGATCGTGTAGATCAGGTGCTGGGCGAGCAGGGTCGGCAGGGCGTAGGTGCCCACCAGGCGATCGGGCGAGAACAGCCAGGCGAGCGCGTCGGCGAAGAGGTTCATGCGTCGGCCGCCTTCGCCCGCCGAGTCGCGATGGCTGTCGCTCGGGTCCACGGCATCAGCGCCCGCCCCGCGAGGATCAGCAGGGCGTCGACGAGCAGGGCGATGACCACCACCGCCACGACGCCGGCGAGCACCTCAGGGATGAGCCGGCGCTGCTGCCCGTTCGTGAACAGGTAGCCGAGGTTGGTCACGCCGATGAGGATGCCCACCGTGGCGAGCGAGATCGTCGACACCGCGGTCACCCGCAGCCCGGCGAGGATCACGGGGCCGGCGAGCGGCAGCTCGATGGTGAAGAACCGGCGCGGCGCGGCGTACCCCATGGCCGTCGACGCCTGCAGCACGTCGGCATCCACCGAGTCGAGTCCGTCGGCGACGGCCCGCACGAGGATGGCGACCGCGTAGATCGTCAGCGCGGCGACGAGGTTCTGCTCGCTGATCACGGAGTACCCGAGCGCCGCGGGCATCAGGATCAGCAGGGCGAGCGAGGGGATGGTGTACAGCAGGCCGGTGAGCACGATGACCGGCCCGCGCACGAGCCGGTAGCGCCAGGCGACCCAGCCGAGCGGCAGCGAGAGCACGAGCCCGAGCACGATCGGGATGAGGCTCTGGCGCAGGTGGATGACCGTGAGCTCGACGATGAGCCCGAGGTTGTCCACCACCCAGTTCATGCGGTGTCCTCCACCAGGCGGCCCTGCGTGCGACCCTCCGAATCGACGACGACCGCGCCGTTCGGCGTCTGCTTCACGGTCAGAGCGCGGCGGCCGCGCTCGGCGCCGATGAACGCCTCGACGAAGGCATCCGCCGGGTTCTCGATGATCTCGCTCGGGCTGCCGACCTGCACGATCCGCGCTCCGCGATCGAGGATGACGACCTGGTCGCCGAGCAGGAAGGCCTCGTCGATGTCGTGCGTGACGAAGACGACCGTCTTGTCGAGCTCGTCCTGCAGGCGGATGAGCTCCTGCTGCAGGTCGGCGCGCACGATCGGGTCGACGGCGCCGAACGGCTCGTCCATGAGCAGGATGTTCGGGTCGGCGGCGAGCCCCCGCGCGACGCCCACCCGCTGCTGCTGACCGCCCGAGAGCTGGCTGGGGTAGCGGTCGGCGAGCGACTGGTCGAGACCGACCGTGGTGAGCATCTCGCGCGCGCGCACCTGTGCGTCGCGACGCGAGACGCCGGTGAGGCGCAGCACGGTCGCCACGTTGTCGAGCACGGTGAAATGCGGCATCAGACCGGAGTTCTGCATGACGTAGCCGATGCTGCGTCGCAGTGCGACCGGGTCGCCGCCCAGCACGCTCTTCCCGTCGATCTCGACCTCGCCGGAGGTGGGCTCGACCATGCGGTTGATCATGCGCAGCAGCGTCGTCTTGCCGCAGCCGGACGAGCCGACGAAGACGGTCGTCTTGCGTGACGGGATGACCAGGCTGAAATCGTCGACGGCGTGGGTGCCATCGGGGAACCTCTTGGTGACAGACCGGAACTCGATCATCGCGTCGCGGCTCCTGCGGGGACAGCTCTCATGCACGTACCTCCTGGCATCCCTTCGAGGGTAGGCGACATCGCCGACATTGCGGCGGAATCGCACCGACCTGTCATGCGGACTGCCTGCCGTACTCCTCGAGGAATCGCAGCCAGATCTCGCTCATGGTCGGATACGCGGGGACCGCGTGCCAGAGCCGGCTGATCGGCACCTCGCCGACGACCGCGATCGTCGCGGCCTGCAGCATCTCTGCCACGTCCGCCCCCACGAAGGTGGCCCCGACGACGACCTCGCGCTCGGTGTCGATCACCACTCGCCCCTGTCCCTGGTACCCGTCGGCGTGCAGCGCCGCGCCCGACACGGAGCCGAGGTCGTAGTCGACGACCGCGATCTGCTGTCGCGTGTCGCGCGCGGCATCCGCGGTCATCCCCACCGAGGCGACCTCGGGTTCGCTGAACACGACCTGCGGCACCGCGGCGTGATCGGCCGTCGCGACGTGACGGCCCCACGCGTCGTCGGCGATGACCTCGCCGCGAGAGCGGGCCGCGATGACATCGCCGGCAGCGCGCGCCTGGTACTTGCCCTGGTGGGTCAGCAGTGCGCGGCCGTTGACGTCGCCGACGGCGTACAGCCAGTCGCTGCCCGGCACGCGCATCGTGTCGTCGACCTGGATCGCGCGGCCGGGTCGCAGCCCCACGGTCTCGAGGCCGATGTCGGCGCTGCGCGGCGTTCGTCCGGTCGCGACGAGCACCTCGGCGGTCGTGATCTCGCGACCGTCATCGAGGGTCAGCGTCACCGCGTCGCCCTCGCGGCGCACGGCGGTGGTCTGCGTGTTCAGCCGCACGTCGACGCCCAGCCCCCGCAGCCCCTCGGCGACCTGCTCACCGGCGAACGGCTCCATCCGCTCGAGCAGGCCGCGCCTGGCGATCAGCGTGACCGCCGCGCCGAGTCCGGCGTAGACCGTCGCCATCTCGACGCCGACCACACCGCCGCCGATGACGGCCAGAGAGTCGGGCACGTGCTCGGCGCCGGTCGCTTCGCGGCTGGTCCACGGGTGGGCTTCGGCGAGACCGGGGATGTCGGGGATCGTGGCATCCGATCCGGTGGCCACCGCGACCGCGTGCCGTGCCCGCAGCACCCGCTCGCCGTCGTCTGTGGTCACGGTGACCTCGCGCTCGGCGGTGAGCCTGCCGTGCCCGCGCACCAGATCGATGCCGGCGCTCTGCAGCCACGTGACCTGGCCGTCGTCCGACCAGTGCGATACGAAGCCGTCGCGCCGGGCGAGCACCTCGGCGGTCGCGATGCTGCCGCCGTCGACTCCCCGCACTCGCTGCGCCGCACGCAGCGCCTGCATGGGCCGCAGCAGCGCCTTCGACGGCGTGCACGCCCAGTACGAGCACTCGCCGCCGACCAGCTCGCTCTCCACGATGACGGCGGTGAGCCCGCCCTGCACCGCTCGATCGGCCACGTTCTCGCCGACGGGGCCGGCACCCAGGACGATGAGGTCGTATTCGTCGCTCATGCCGTCAGTCTCGCCGAGTGCGGCGACTCGTCGACGGGGCTTGACACGGGCAGTGGCGTGCACCGTGCGGCGGACGACGCGCGCCGGCACCGGCCGGCCGGGTCAGCGCGCGGGCAGGATCACCGTCGGCGTCGGCGCGTCGGTGACGTGGCGCACATCGCGCGGGGCTCCGGTGCGCTCGTCCAGGTCGACCACACTGACCGTGCCCGACCGCTGTCCCGCCACGAGCAGGGTGCCGTCGTACACGAGATGGTGGCGGGGCCAGTCGACGCCCGAGTCGGCGAGCGCGAACGGTTCGAGAATATCGCCGCCACCGCGCACGCGGAGAGCCGCGAGCGTGTTGCTGCCGCGCAGCGCCGTGTAGAGGGTGTCCCCGTCGCGGGAGACCGCGAGCTCGGCGGGGAAGTCGACCCCGATCCGGGCGATCGGCGACGCGGTGGTGGCCGAGACGAGGCCCCAGACTCCGTCGCGGGCGGATGCCAGGGTGAACACCTCGCACGAGTACTCGGTGACCACGTGCAGATGCCCGCTGGGGTGCAGCACCATGTGGCGCGGCCCGATGCCGCGCGGCAGCACGACCTCGTGATCGACCGTCAGCCCCGCGCCGGATGCCCGCCAGATGCGCACCAGATCGAACCCGAGGTCGGTGGTGGCGATGCGCCCGTCGGGCAGGAACACCGCCGCGTGCGCGTGCGACACCCGCGGCTCCTCGCCCGCGGGAAGCGGGTGCGGGTCGCGGGCGCGATGCACATCGGGGGCCGACACTCCAGATGTCGGACGGTTCACGGCATCCGGTCCGACATCTGGCGTGTCGGCCCCCGGAGTGTCGAAGAAGCCCGAGGCCCCACCGTCGCCGAACAGCGCGGCGCGCAGGGCCGCGGCCTTGTCGACGCCGGCCGGCACGAGCGCGCCGTCGTCGGCGATGCCGAAGCGGACGACCCGTCCGTCGCCGTAGCAGCTGGCGATCAGCATCCGTCCGCCGGGCGAGACGGCGAGATGACAGACCGAGTCGCCGGCGGGGAGCGGACCGCCGAGCGGACGCAGCGCCGCTTCTCCGGCGCGGGCGAACGCCTGCACCACCCCTGCACCCTCCTGGGCGGCGTAGACGACGTCGAGCGTCGGATGCGCCGCCAGCCACGAGGGGGATGCCACCGGCGCGGCCGTGCCGCGATGGCGCAGCGTCGACGGTCCGCGGCCCTCGTCGACCGAGAGGATGCCGATGCCCTCGGCATCGCCCTCCATGTCGGAGCCGTAGCCGCCGATCCAGAACCGCGTCATGCTGCGTCCTCTCCCGGCTGCGGGATCAGTCGATCAGGTCGTGGCGCACGATCACCTGGTCGCGGGCCGGGCCCACGCCGATCACCGAGATGCGGGTGTTGCTCATCCGCTCGAGGGTGAGCACGTAGTCCTTCGCCGTCTGCGGCAGGTCGTCGAAGGTGCGCGCCGTCGAGATGTCCTCGCTCCAGCCGGGGAAGCTCTCGTAGATCGGCTTCGCGTGGTGGAAGTCGGTCTGGTTGACCGGCACCTCGTCGAAGCGCGTGCCGTCGACGTCGTAGGCCACGCACACCGGGATCTGCTCGAGTCCGGTGAGCACGTCGAGCTTGGTGAGCACGAGATCGGTGATGCCGTTCACGCGCGTCGCGTAGCGGGTGATCGGGGCGTCGTACCAGCCGGTGCGGCGGTCGCGACCCGTGGTGGTGCCGTACTCGAACCCGGTCTTGCGCAGCCACTCGCCCATCTCGTCCTCGAGCTCGGTGGGGAACGGGCCCGAGCCGACGCGGGTGGTGTACGCCTTGACGATGCCGACGATGCGGTCGAGGCGGTTGGGTCCGACCCCCGAGCCGGATGCCGCTCCCGAAGACGTCGCGGTCGACGAGGTCACGAACGGGTAGGTGCCGTGGTCGACGTCGAGCATGGTTGCCTGACCGGCTTCGAACACGACGACCTCGCCGCGGTTCAGGGCCTCGTCGACGAGGTGCCCGGTGTCGGCGACCAGCGGACGCAGCCGCTCGGTGTACGAGAGCAGGTCGTCGACGATCTCGTCGACGGTGATCGAGCGGCGGTTGAACATCTTCACCAGCAGGTGGTTCTTCTGGTCGAGTGCGCCCTCGACCTTCTGCCGCAGGATGTTCTCGTCGAAGAGGTCCTGCACGCGGATGCCGACGCGGTTGATCTTGTCGGCGTACGCCGGGCCGATGCCGCGGCCGGTGGTGCCGATGCGGCGCTTGCCGAGGAAGCGCTCGGTGACCTTGTCGAGCGTGCGGTGGTACGCCGTGATGATGTGCGCGTTGGCGCTCACCTTCAGGCGCGACGTGTCGACGCCGCGCGCCTCGAGCGCGTCGAGCTCCTGGAACAGCACGGCGAGGTCGACGACCACGCCGTTGCCGATCACCGGGTTCACCCCGGGGCTCAGGATGCCCGAGGGGAGCAGGTGCAGGGCGTACTTCTCGTCGCCGATGACGACGGTGTGGCCGGCGTTGTTGCCGCCGTTGAACTTGACCACCCAGTCGGTGCGCTCGCCGAGCAGGTCGGTGGCCTTGCCCTTGCCCTCATCGCCCCACTGGACGCCGACGATCACGATTCCTGGCATGCGTGTACCCCCTGGTGCTGCACGCTTTCGCCGGGTTTGCACCGGCAGATGAGCTGACCCTGATCGGGCGTGACCATCCTATCGGAGGGCCTGCGACGGCCCCCGGCGCATCGGCACGAACCCGCGGGGGCCCTGCGACGCCCCTCGCCCCTCGGCCGGCCGGAGTGAACCGGATCGGGAACCGCACCTGCACGATGCCGCCCTTCGGCTCGCGCATCGGCCGGGCGGTTACCCTGTACCGGGGGTTCTCGGTCGTCGACGAGCGCCCGACGCGCACGAGGAGTGAGAGATGTCTGAGTTCCCGAATCCCGGATCGACCTCGCAGGCGCCCCCCGCCGGAGCGGGCGATCTGGCTCGCGCGCAGCGCATCCTGACCGTCATCTCCGACTCGTACGCGACCAAGATGGTCGGGCAGGACAGCCTGCGCGCCAGCCTGCTCATCGCCCTCATCGCCGGCGGGCACATCCTGCTCGAGTCCGTGCCCGGGCTGGCCAAGACGACAGCGGCGAGCACTCTGGCCGACACCGTGAAAGCCAGCTTCAAGCGCATCCAGTGCACTCCCGACCTGCTGCCGAGCGACATCACCGGCAGCCAGATCTACGACGCCGGAACCGGCAGCTTCCGCACCGTGCTCGGCCCGGTGCACGCCCACTTCGTGCTGCTCGACGAGATCAACCGCTCGAGCGCGAAGACCCAGTCGGCGATGCTCGAGGCGATGCAGGAGCGGCAGACCACGATCGGCGGCGAGGTGCATCCGCTGCCGCGCCCGTTCCTCGTGATCGCCACGCAGAACCCGATCGAGCAGGAGGGCACCTACGAGCTGCCCGAGGCGCAGATGGATCGCTTCCTGCTCAAGGCGATCGTCGAGTACCCGAGCCCCGCCGAGGAGTTCGAGATCCTCAACCGCATCGACTCGGGGGCGCTCGACCCCGACCGGCACGTGGCCGGCGCGATCAGCCTCGACGATGTGCACGACCTGCAGGACGTCGCCTCGCGGGTGTACATCGACCCGGCGATCCGCAACTACATCGTGCAGATCGCCTACGTCACCCGCAATCCGGCGCCGTACATCGGCGAGGAACGCGCCCGGTTCATCAAGTACGGGGCCAGCCCTCGCGCGAGCATCGCCTTCCTGCAGGCGTCGCGCGCCCTGGCGCTGCTGAACGGCCGCACCCACGTGCTGCCGGAGGACATCCGGTCGCTGCGCCACCTCGTGCTGCGCCATCGGGTGCTGCTGACCTTCGAGGCGGATGCCGAGGGCGTGCGCAGCGAGGACATCATCGACCAGATCTTCGCGTCCGTGCCGACCCCGTAGCGCCCATGGCGAGTCTGATCACCCAGGTGAAGGCCACGCTCTTCATCCGCTCGTCGCAGAAGTCGATGCACGCGCTGGACGGCGCGTACGCCTCGCTGCTGCGCGGACGCAGCCTCGACTTCGAGGATCTGCGACCTTACGAGTTCGGCGATCAGGTGCGGGACATCGACTGGCGCGCGACCGCCCGTCACGGCGAGCCGCTGATCAAGCGCACCAAGGCCACCCGCAAGCACACGGTGCTGTTCCTCGTCGACACCGGTCGCGGCATGCGCGCGCTCGCGGAGGACGAGGGCGGCAAGCGCGATCTCGCCGTGCTGCTGACCGGTGCCCTCGGCTTCCTCACCGTGCGTCACGGTGACGACTTCTCCGTCGTCTACGGCGACAGCGCTCGCGTGCGACGGCTGGCGACCGGCAGCAGCGAGGGCGCCCTCGAGCACGCGCTGCGCACGGTGAGCGCGGCGATCGACTCCAGCACGGCGGCGGGGGATCGGGATGCCCTGCTGCGCTACACCGCGCGCACTATCGCACGGCGCATGATCGTCGTGCTCGTCACCGACGAGGCGCCGCTGACGCCCGACACCGAGGGTCTGCTGCGCCGGCTCACCGTGCAGCACGATGTGCTCTGGATGACCGTGCGCGACGCCGACCCCGTCATCCGGCCGGGCAGCGCGGGCGCGCACCGACGCGACGTCGACAGCGGCTGGACCATTCCCGACTTCGTGCACGGCGACGTGGAGGTGATGGCCGAGCTGGCCGCCGACGAGGCGGCCCACACCGCCGCGCGCGATGCCACGCTGCGACGGCTCGAGATCGCGCACGCCGAGTTCGGCGCGCAGAGCGCGGCGGTGCCCACGCTGCTCGCCATGCTCAACAGGAGGTCGCATGCCCGCACCTGATGAGCTGTATCCGCCCGCTCAGTACGGCTGGGGCTGGCTCGTGCTGGCGATCGGCATCCTGCTGCTGCTCGCCGGCGGCGCCTGGCTGCTGATCGCGCTGACCAGGCCGAGGCAGAGCATCACCCTGCCGGGAGAGGCCGCACTCGCACCGCCGGCAGCGGCGGTCCTCGATCAGCTGCGCGGGGAGTACCTGGCCGACGTCCAGCGCATCGAAGACGCATACCGCTCGGGGAATATGACGCCGCGACAGGCGAATCTCGAGCTGAGCCGCACCGTGCGCGCGTTCGTCAACGAGTACTCCGGGCTCGAGGCGCCGGTGCTCGCGCTCGACGATCTCGTCGCTCGCGGCGTCGATCCCGCCCTCATCGACGCGATCCGCCGGCACTACTACCCGAGCATCTTCCAGCGCGGACCCGCGATCGATCCGGTCTACGGCGCCGACGCCGCGCGCACCGTCGTCACGAGCTGGCACTGAGGGGTGACTACGTGACACTGAACATCTGGTGGATGCCGCTGGTCGCCCTCGGCGTGCTCGCCGCAGCCGTCGCGGTGGGGGCGGTCATCGGCATCCGCTCGGGCCGACGTGCCGACGCCCGGCCGGCCGCACTGGTCTCGCGCGCGGAGCGACTGCGCGCGCTGCCCTCGTTCCGCGCCGCGGTGCGGCGGCGGACGGCGCTGCTGTCCGGCATCGTCGCGCTCGGCGCGATCGCCGTGCTGCTCGGCGGGGTCGTCGCCGCCCGTCCGATGGCGCCGAAGACCGTGCAACCCGTGAACGCCAGCCGCGACATCATGCTCTGCCTCGACGTGTCGGGATCGATGTCGGACGTCGACGTCGAGGTGCTCAGCGTCTTCGAAGAGCTGCTGGAGGGGTTCGAGGGCGAGCGGATCGGACTGACCATCTTCAACAGCTCGCCCGTGCAGGTGTTCCCCCTCACCGACGACTACGCGTTCGTGAAGGAGCAACTCCAGAATGTGCGCAGCAGCTTCGACTATGTCGACGAGACGCCCGAGCACTGGGTCGGCACGCTCAACGGCCCGGGTGCATCGCTGATCGGCGACGGCCTCGCCGCGTGCACGATGCGCTTCGACCATCAGGACGACGAGCGCAGCCGGTCGGTCATCCTCGCCACCGACAACGAGCTCGCGGGCGCGTCGATCCTCACGCTCGACGAGGCGGCGCAGTACGCGAAGGCGCAGCGCGTGCGTGTCTTCGCCCTGAACCCGGTGCAGGGCAAGGACGCGCAGGTCAGCGCGCAGCTGGCCGACGCGGCGGCACTCACCGGCGGGCAGTCGTACGCGCTGCGGGCGACCACCACCGTGGGCGACATCATCGCCGAGATCCAGAAGCAGGAGGCGACGACGCTGAAGGGTCAGGCGCAGGTGATCCTGGTTGACAGCCCGAACCTGTGGATCTCGCTGATGCTCGTGGCGGTGCTCGGCTTCGTCGTGCTGCTGAGCGTGGTTCGGGATGCCGGAGGGAGGCGCCCGTGATCCTCCAGCCCGTCCTGCATCCGATCCTGCTCGCGCTGCTGTGCGCGGTGCCGGCGTTCTTCGTCGTGCGCGCACTCGTGAGGGGGCCCTCGCGCGGGCTGTGGGCGCTGCGCCTGGGCATGATCGTCGTCGTCTTCGTCATGCTGCTGCGGCCCGGCATCCCCGGTGGCACCTCGGAGACCCTCGCCACCGACACCGATGTCGTGATCGTCGTGGACACGACGGCGAGCATCGTCGCCGAGGACTGGGCAGGTGACCGCCCCCGCATCGACGGCGTCCGCGCCGACGCGCAGGCCATCGTCGACGAGTACCCGGGGGCGCGGTTCGCGCTGATCAGCTTCGACGCGGCCGCGCAGCTGCGTCTGCCGCTGACGACGGATGCCACTGCGCTCATCTCATCGCTCGACGTGCTGCGGCCCGAGGTGACCGATCAGTCGCGCGGATCGTCGATCGGCCTCGCGAACCGGATGCTGGCCGACACGCTCGCGGCTGCGGCGGAGGCGTCGCCCGAGCGCGGGCGCATGGTGTTCTACCTCGGCGACGGCGAGCAGACGGCGTCGAGCGAGCCGGAGTCATTCGCCTCGAGCGCGAAGTACGTCGACGGCGGGGCGGTGCTGGGCTACGGCACCGCCGAGGGCGGGCCGATGCGGAAGACGACCGGCCAGGGCTCGGAGAGCGGTGGATACATCGAGTACCAGGGACAGCCCGCCCGGTCGGTGATCGATGAAGACAACCTGCGCCGGGTGTCCGAGCAGCTCGGCATCGAGTACCGGGCCAGGGCGGCGGATGCCGAGATCGACCTGCCCGAAGCGCCGACGAGCACCACCGACTACGCGGCCTCCGGCGAGGTCGGCAACGTCGTCGAGCTGTACTGGATCGGGGCGCTGGCGCTGATCGCGATGCTGGCGGTCGAGGTCGCACTCGCGACCATCTCGGTCGTGCGGCTGCGCGGACTCGCCCGACCGCAGCCGGCCCCGGCGCCACCGATGCCGGCGCGGCCGGCCCCGACGCCGCCGGCCCCGGCGCCGCCGAAGGGGGGCATCGGATGAGCACGCCATCGCAGGCGGATGCCGCAGCGGCCCTGCTGGCCGTCAACCGGCGCCGCCGTCGGATCCGCCGCTGGGTCGCGATCGCGACCCTCCCCCTCACGCTCGCCGCGCTGCTGCTCGTGGCCAAGCTGCTGAGCATGTACGCGTTCGCGCATACGTCGATCAGCACGTTCGTGTCTGGTGCGTACGCCGAGTCGGAGTCGGCCGCCCGCGGGCAGGACATCGCCAACTGGTTCGAGCCGTTCGCCGCGCCGTACAACATCGGCACGGCGCTGGGCGGCGCAGACGAGCTCGGTGCCTCCCGGACGGAGCTGGAGCGCGCGCTGCCCCTCGCCCAAGGGCTGCAGGTGTGCCCCGTGCTGATCAACCTGTCGCTCGTCGTCGAGCGGCAGGGCGACGCCGCGCAGGCCGACGGCGACGCCGCGAGAGCCGCCGAGCTGTACGGCGAAGCGCTCGAGATCACCGTCGAGACGCCGGAGGAGTGCCGCAGCGAGGCAGCCCAGCAGCAGTCGCCGCAGCCGAACCGCGACATGAGCGACACGCTCGACGAGAATCAGCGGCGCCAGCAGGAGAAGCAGCGTCAGAGCCAGCAGCCGCCACCCGAGCAGCCGCAGCAGCCAGACCAGGGAGAGCAGGGAGAGCAGGGAGAGACGCCGCAGGACAGGCTCGACGACATCGAGGACCGCCTGAATCAGGGCGCGCAGGAGCGAGAGGACCAGCTCGGCGGCGGGCAGGGCGACGACGGCTCCGGTGGGGGAACGGACAAGCCGTGGTAGATCATCAGCGCAGCAGATACGTCGGCGGCTCCGAAGGCGCCCCTCCCCTGCCCCCGGTCGGCGGCTACGCGGGCGCTGCCCGTGCGCGGGGAGGGCTGGATGCCGCGGCCGGCCTGCCCACGGCATCCGGAGTCACCTACACCGACCCGGCGGCCGTCCGCAAGACGGGGGTCAACGCAGTCGGGCTCGCCGCCATCTCGGCGACGGCCGTCTTCGCCGTGATCCTGCTGCTGCTCATGCTCGCCGGCGGCACCGACGCGCTGTACGGCGTGACGCTGCTCGTACTGCAGCTCGCGATCGTCGGCGTGATCGTCGCGGCGCTGCTCACCCGACGCGGCCGGATGCTGGGGGCGATCGCCCTGGCCGTCTCGCTCGTCTGCAACGTCGCGACCGTCGGCGCCGTGGGCGCCCTGTACTCCTCGGCGACCCAGGCGTACGGCGGCACGAAGTCCGAGCAGCAGCGGCACGAGGAGGCGTATCCGGGCGTGAAGGACTACTCGCCCGACGAGGCCCTGAACGGGCCGTCTCTCGACGAGGTGCAGGCCGAGGGCGACGCTCTGATGACCGCGATCCGCGCCCGACTGAGCGATCGCTACGGCTACACGTGGGTGCAGAGCGGCACGGTCGACGTGAGCCCCGAGCGCAACGGGTACGGCGGTGAGTCGATGCTGCGCCGGTACACGTCGACGGCGTGGACGACCGAGCAGCCCGTGCAGGACGACGCACGCAAACGCGAGGTCATGCAGGCGATCGGCGAGGTGCTCCTCGAGCGCGGTCTCAGCGACCTGTACCCGCTGAACGAGATCGACACCGGCATCTCGCCCGACATGGTGGCGAAGCTGTACGGCTCGACCGAGCCGTCCCGGCAGCACACCTGGGAGTACTACGGCGACACCTACCCCGGGCCGATGCGCTTCTACGCGTACGCGTACGACCTGTCGAACGACCCCACCGGGGAGTTCCGCCTGCAGCGCGAGGCGATCGCGGCGCAGACGGGCGAGCCCCTCGAGGGCATCCAGCTCATCGCCTTCGCCCGCCGCGTGCTGCCCGAGGCCGACCGGGCCGAGTTCGAGCAGCGCCTGCAGGACTACCCCGGGTTCTGAGGTCGGAGCTGCGCTCCCGCGGCGCCCGAGATCCGGCCTGACAACCGCCCTACGGCAGGTCTGCCACCGGCACGTGCTCGTCGCCGGGCAGCTCCGGCTCGTCGACGAGCCTGAGATCGTCGACCGCGGGACCCTCGAGCACCGTGCCGTCGGCGGCGAAGCGCGAGCCGTGCAGCGGGCAGTCCCACGAGCGCTCGGCACTGTTCCAGGTGACGATGCCGCCCAGGTGCGTGCACACGGCAGACACGCGGCAGGTGACGCCGTCGACGGTCGAGACCGCCACCGGTTTCATCCCCGCGCTGCCCACGACGCCCTCGCCCTCCGCGGGCGGCGTCGTGGGCAGCGGATGCCGTTCGGCCGAGATCCACCCGGTCGCGGCGTCGCGCGCCACCTCCGCGCCGGCGACCGCACCCTGCGCGAGATCCTTCGGCGTGGTGATGCGATGGTGCAGCGTCTGCGCCCAGGGGATGCTGCCGTCGAGCACCTCCGCCGTGATGCTCAGCGCCGCCGCGACGGCGTTCGTCATGCCCCACTTGTTGTAGCCGGTGGCGATCTTGACGTGCTTGCCGGTGCGCGGCATCCAGCCGACGAACGGCACCATGTTCAGCGACTGGTAGTCCTGCGCAGCCCAGGCGTGCGTGCGCTCCGCGCCGGGGAAGTGACGGTGCGTCCAGTGCTCGAGATCGTCGACCAGGGCCTGGGTATCGGCCGCGCGGCCCACGTCGTGGTCGTTGCCGCCGACCAGCAGCAGCTGCTCGCCGTCGTGCGAGGCGGTGCGCAGCGACCGGGTCGGTGCATCGACCGAGAGGTACATGCCCTGCGGGATCCGGGCGGCGTCCGGCATCCGGTACGCCTGCGCGTACGAGCGGTTGGCCTTGAGCTTGGCGAAGTACAGGCCCCGGTCGAGGACCGGCACACCCGTGGCCAGCACCACCGTCCCGGCGTGCACGTCGCCGACCGAGGTGATCACCCGGCTGGGCTCGCCGGTGTCGACGTCCTTCACCCGCACGCCCTCGACGATCACCCCGCCCCGCTCGCGCAGATCGGCGGCGAGCGCGCGCAGCACGTCCATCGGGTCGAACTGCGCCTGCTCGCGCAGTCGGATGGCGCCGTGCACACGGAACGGCAGCTCGAGCTCGCTCACCCGCTCGACGTCGAGTCCCGCCGCCAGGCACGCCTCGTACTCCTTCTCGATCGAACGCACGCCGTCCTCGGTTGCCGCGTAGGTGAACGCATCGCGACGCTCGACACCGACGCCGTGCTCGCCGAGGTAGCGCAGCATCCACTGCTGACCCTCGAGGTTGCCCTCGACATACGCCGTGAGGACGCGGTCGGATCCGCGCGAGCGGATGCCCGAGAGCACGCTTCCCTGCAGCAGACTGAGCTTCGCGGTGGTGTTGCCGGTCGCCGCGGCACCCACGAAGCGGGCCTCGAGCACCGCCACCGACAGGCCGGCGCGCGCGAGCAGCAGGGCGGTGGTCAGTCCGGTGAGACCCGCTCCGGCGACCACGGCGTCGTAGCGGGCGTCGGGCTCGAAGGCGTCGGTGGGAATGCGCTCACGCTGGTCGTCGAGCCATAAGGACGTCACGGTGTCTCCTTCGCTGGGGGCGAGTGAGTCCCAGTACACCGTGAGCGCGGCGGCGATGAACAGGGCTTGACATCACGACCGACGCGAGCACGGCGGGTGTCCTACGCTGGCTTCTGGCCGCGTCGCGGCCCTCGATCAACAGGGAGTCCACGTGCCCGAGCACACGCTTCTCGCCATCGACGCCGGCCAGACGGGCATCAAGACCCGCCTCGTCGCACCCGACGACACCGCTCAGGAGTGGCTGTTCCCCGGCGTGCTCACCGACCGGCCGCTGCTGGCTCAGCTCGCGGCCGTGGTCGCCGAGGTCACCCGTGTGACGAACGAGGCGCCGCACACGGTGACCTTCGGCGTCTCGGGTCTCACCTCCGCCGAGGCCGAGGCGGATGCCCTGATGCGGCACCCTGATCTCGCCGACGTGCACCGCATCGTCGTGTCCCACGACTCGGTCACCTCGTTCCTGGGAGTGCTCGGCGACCGGCAGGGCGCCGTGGTGGCGGCCGGCACGGGGGTCGTCACGCTCGGCGTCGGGCCGGAGCACTCCACCCGCGTCGACGGCTGGGGCCACATCATGGGCGATGGGGGCAGCGGGTACTGGATCGGCCGAGCGGCCCTGGATGCCGTGATGCGCGCGCACGACGGGCGCGGCCCGGCGACGGCGCTGACCGCGGTCGTGAAGGAGCGCTGGCCAGACCTGGAGACCGCGTACGTCGCCCTGCAGTCGTCGGAGGATCGCGTGCGCACCGTGGCATCGTTCGCCGCGCCGACAGCCGCGCACGCGGCATCCGGAGACGACGTCGCGATCGGCATCTGCCGCGCCGCCGCAGCCGAGCTCGCGACGGCTGTGCTCGCGGCGCTGCGGGTCACCGACGCGCCGGCCGATGCCGCCGTCGGAGCGATCGGCGGCGTGTTCGGCTCCGACGTGATCCGGTCGGCGTTCGAGGAGATCGTGCGCGCCGAGCGTCCGGATGCCAGGTTCGTGCCGGCCGCCGGGTCCGGCCTCGACGGCGCCGTGGCCCTCGCCCACCTGGGCCCCGGGCATCCGCTGCACGAGCGCTTCGCCGAGCGCACTCGCTGAGCCTCTCAATCTGACCACCCGATCGGAGCCGCATCATGACGACCCCCCTCTTCCACGAGATCGACAACACGCCCCGCGACTACGCCTGGGGGCTGGTCGACGGCGTGGCTCACGTGCGCGGCACCGCCCCGACCGGGCGGAAGGAGGCCGAGCTGTGGCTCGGCGCGCACCCCTCCGCGCCGAGCACCGTCCTCGGCGACGCACCGTGGCCGACCCTCGACGCGTGGGAGCGCGAGACGGGAACGACCCTGCCGTTCCTGCTGAAGGTGCTGTGCGCGGCAGAGCCGCTGTCTCTGCAGGCGCACCCGAGCACGGCGCAGGCGGAGGAGGGCTTCGACCGCGAGAACGCCCTCGGCATTCCCGTCGACGCGCCGCACCGCACCTACCGCGACCCGCACGCGAAGCCCGAGCTGATCGTCGCGCTGCACGACGGTTTCGAGGCACTGTGCGGCTTCCGGCCCGCCGCCGAGGTGCAGGCCGACCTGCGGACTCTCGCCGGGCTGATCGACGCTGCGCCCGACGCGTCGGCGGCGCTGCAGACCTGGCAGCAGCACCTGGCCGGCGCCGACGGCATCCGCCGGGCGTTCCTGTGGCTGCTCTCGGGAGACGAGAGCCTGCCGGCGCTGGTCACGGCCGTGACCGCGGGCGCGGAACGGGATGCCCGCTTCGCGCTTCTCGCCCGCATCGCCGAGGCGCACCCGGCCGACCCCGGGATCCTCGGGGCGCTCATGCTGCAGCACCTCACGCTGCATGCCGGCGAGGCGCTGTGGCTGCCCGCGGGCAACATCCACGCCTACCTGCGCGGCTCGGGGATCGAGCTGATGGGACCGAGCGACAACGTCATGCGCGGCGGTCTCACCGGCAAGCACATCGACACGGTCGAACTCGACCGGGTGCTCGACGCGCGCGAGGGCGGCGACCCGCGGCTCGCTCCCGAGGTCGTCTCCGACGGTGTCCGCGTCTTCCGCCCGGTCGAGCGCGGCACGGACGACGATCCCGGGTTCGAGCTGTACGCGATCGAATCCGACGGCGAGATCGTGCTCGACGGCGCGGGCATCGCGCTCGCGACCGACGGCGAGTTCGAGCTGGCATCCGACGACCAGCGCATCCCGATGCCGCGCGGTCGCGCAGTGCTGATCTCGCGCCCCGCCACCGTGCGGGTCACCGGCGCCGGACGCCTGTTCGTGGCGGCAGGCTGATCGACATGCCTCGCTTCGATCTGTCTCCCGCCGAGCTGCGCACGTACCGGCCCACCGTCGCCGAGCCCGCCGACTTCGACGCGTTCTGGCAGCGCACGCTCGACTCGTCGCGCCGGCTGGCCGCACCGGCCGAGCGCACCAGAGTCGAGACGCCCCTGACGCTGGTCGACGTGTACGACCTGACGTTCAGCGGGTTCGGCGGCGACCGCGTGCGCGGGTGGTACGTCGCACCCGCCGGCGCGACCGGACCCCTGCCGACGGTGGTGGAGTACAACGGCTACGGCGGCGGACGCGGGCTGCCGCACGAGCGCCTCGGCTGGGCGGCATCCGGGTACGCGTGGGTGTTCATGGACACCCGCGGCCAGGGCAGCGGCTGGGGCACCGGCGGCTCGACCCCCGACCCGCACGGCACCGGCGCCTCGGCTCCCGGGTTCATGACCCGCGGCATCGACGACCCCGAGCAGTACTACTACCGTCGCGTGTTCACCGACGCCGCGCTGTTGATCGACGCCGTGCGCGCCTTCGAAGAGGTGGACGCCGACCGCATCGCGGTCACCGGCGGCAGCCAGGGCGGCGGCATCGCGATCGCCGCCGCCGGTCTCACCCCCGGGCTCGTCGGCGTCATGCCCGACGTGCCGTTCCTCTGCCACTTCGAGCGGGCGGTCGGGTTGACCGACAGCGATCCGTACCAGGAGATCGTGCGCTATCTGGCGGTGCATCGCGATGCCGTGACGCAGACCTTCGAGACCCTGTCGTACTTCGACGGCGTGAACTTCGCCGCGCGGGCCGACGCTCCTGCGCTGTACTCGGTCGCCCTGATGGATCCCGTATGCCCGCCATCGACCGTGTTCGCCGCGGCCAATCATCACCGCGGCGGGGCGGACGTCGTGGAGTACGCGTTCAACGAGCACGAGGGCGGGCTCGGCGTGCAGTGGCAGCGCCAGGCGGCGTGGCTGGCTGAGCGTCTGGGCTGAGCGTCTGGGCTGAGCGTCCGGGCTGAGCGCCCGTCGGAGGCGGGTCCGGGCCGGCGGGTCAGGCGGCGAGCGCGAGCCAGGCGGCGAACGCGAAGCCGATGACCGTCGCGAGCCCCGTCGACTCGGTCGCCTTCTTCTGCGCCTCGGGCACCATCGAGTCGACGAGCATGACCAGCAGGGCTCCCGCGGCGAATCCGTTGGCCCCGGCGCGGAAGCTGTTGTCGACGACGGATGCCAGCGCGAATCCGCCTGCGGTGGCGAGCACAGAGAGCACCGCCACCCCTGCCCACAGCAGCACCACGCGGCTGCGCCGCATACCGTCGGCCAGCAGGTCCGATGCCGAGCCGATCGACTCCGGCAGGTTCGAGACGACGATCGCGACGATCAGCGCGACGCCCACCCCCTCGCCGGACGCGAGTCCGATGCCCAGCACGAGCTGCTCCGGGATGCCGTCGAGCAGCGCCCCGATCGCGAGCGCCCCGCCACCGGCATCCGCCTTCTTCTTCGCCTGCCGCGCATCGAGGATCCGCGCGGCGATGTAGTAGCAGAGCGCCCCGGCGGCGACGCCGATGATCAGCGGCAGGTGACCGCCGAGATCCACACCCTGCTCCCACAGCTCGAAGGCGATCGACGCCATCAGCGCACCGGCGCCGAAACCGAGGATGATGCCGAGCAGCCGATCGGGCCACCGGCGCACCAGCGCCAGTAGCGCCCCGACGAGCAGCGGCGCTGCCGCAACCGCGCCCCACAGCACCGCCTGGCCCATGCGGCCCAGGCTACCCGCCTTCGAATCGCTTGAATGGCGGTTCGGCGGCCCGGATTGCCGCCATTCAAGCGATTCGAAGGGGAGAAACGGGGCCGGGGCGACACGCCGCGCGCCGATAGACTTGAAGCCATGTCCAAGGTGCTCCAGTCCCTCCCCGTCGGCGAAAAGGTCGGCATCGCTTTCTCCGGAGGGCTCGACACCTCCGTCGCCGTCGCGTGGATGCGCGAGAAGGGCGCGGTGCCCTACACGTACACCGGCGATCTGGGGCAGTACGACGAGAGCGACATCGCCTCGATCCCCGGCCGTGCGCTCGAGTACGGCGCCGAGGAATCGCGACTGGTGGATGCCAGGACGGCACTCGTCGAAGAGGGCTTCGTCGCGCTGCAGTGCGGCGCCTTCCACATCCGCTCGGGCGGGAAGACGTACTTCAACACCACCCCGCTCGGACGCGCGGTCACCGGCACGCTGCTCGTGCGCGCGATGCGCGACGACGGCGTCGACATCTGGGGCGACGGCTCGACGTACAAGGGCAACGACATCGAGCGCTTCTACCGCTACGGCCTGCTGGCCAACCCGCGCCTGCGCATCTACAAGCCCTGGCTCGACGCCGACTTCGTCACCGAGCTCGGGGGACGTGCGGAGATGAGCGAGTGGCTCGTGGAGCGCGGCTTCCCGTACCGCGACTCGGCCGAGAAGGCGTATTCGACGGATGCCAATATCTGGGGCGCCACGCACGAGGCGAAGACCCTCGAGCACCTCGACGTGTCGCTCGAGACCGTCGACCCGATCATGGGCGTGAAGTTCTGGGACCCGTCGGTGCAGATCGACACCGAAGACGTCACCGTCACCTTCGAGGGCGGCCGCCCGGTCGCGATCAACGGCACCGAGTACAGCGATCCGGTGGCCCTCGTGATGGAGGCCAACACCATCGGCGGACGCCACGGGCTCGGCATGAGCGACCAGATCGAGAACCGCATCATCGAGGCGAAGTCGCGCGGCATCTACGAGGCCCCCGGAATGGCGCTGCTGTTCATCGCCTACGAGCGCCTGGTCAACGGCATCCTGAATGAAGACACCCTCGCCACCTATCACGAGCAGGGCCGTCGCCTCGGCCGGCTGATGTACGAGGGTCGTTGGCTCGAGCCGCAGTCGCTCATGCTGCGCGAGTCGATCCAGCGCTGGGTGGGACTCACCATCTCGGGCACGGTCACCCTGCGCCTGCGCCGCGGCGACGACTGGACCATCCTCGACACCGTCTCGCCGAACCTCTCGTACGGCCCCGAGAAGCTGTCGATGGAGCGCGTGGGCGACGCGGCGTTCGGCCCGGTCGACCGCATCGGCCAGCTCACCATGCGCAACCTCGACATCGCCGACTCGCGCTCGCGGCTCGAGCAGTACGCGGGCCTCGGCCTTGTCGGCGGCGCGACGGGCGAGCTCGTCGGCAAGGTCACCGCCGGTCAGGCCGCCGAGATCTCGGCATCCGAGAGCGACGACGAGCAGCTCGCGGAGGCGGTCGACCTGGCATCCGAGGGTGCCGCGTTCGACTCCGGCACCGACTGATCCCCGTCTGGAAGGCGCGGATGCTGCGGCGTCCGCGCCTTTCGCGTGTCGGCCGCATGGGTCCGCCGGCCCTCCGACCTCCGGCCCTCCGGCCCGCCGTGGCCGTGACACTTCGGGGGCCGACACTCCAGATGTCGGACGCATCCTGCGAAAACGTCCGACATCTGGCGTGTCGGCCCCCGTTATGCATCCGCGTCACTGAGAGTTCACCGAACTATGTTGCACACGACTGTGCAACATACGTATCCTGGATGCATGACCCGCTCACCTCGCTCCGATGCGCGCGCCAACCGCGCCGGCATCCTCGATGCCGCACGCAGCGCCCTCGCGCTCGATCCGCGTGCCAGCGTCGACGTCATCGCACGCAGCGCAGGGTTGAGCAGACGCACACTGTACGGTCACTTCGACGACCGTGACGCGCTGATCCGCGAGCTGATCAGCACCGGCGCACAGCGCTTCAACGCCATCGCCGAGTCGATCACCGACGCCGACGCGCGCCTCGCCCTCGCACGGCTTGCGGCCCGGCTGTGGCAGGAGGCCGCACATGTGCAATTCGCCGCCGCCCTCGCCCTCGACGAGGATCACGTCGAGCACACCGCCATCGCCCTCGCGCCGCTGCGCCGCGCCGTCGCGCAGCTCGTGCGGCACGGGCAGGACGACGGAAGCTTCCGCGCCGATCTCACGGCCCCCACCCTCTCCCGCCTGATCGAAGAGGTCGCGCGCACCGTCCTCGCACGCACCGACGCCTCCAGCAGCAGCGCCGCCGACCTCGCCGTCCGCACGGTGCTCAGCATCGCGGGCCTCTCCTGGCGCGAGACCGACCGGCTGCTCGCCGCTCACCCCGACATCACGGAGATCGCCGCGTGAGCGGACCGGCCCCCGCAGCCAGGCCCACCGCGTGGAGCGTCTACCGTCGCGACCTCGGCCGACTGGCACGCGTCAGCAAGGCATGGATCATCATCATCGGCGTCATCGTCACGCCCTCGCTGTACGCATGGTTCAACATCGTCGCGTTCTGGGATCCGTATTCGAACACCCAGCAGGTCAGTGTCGCGATCGTCGACCAGGACGCAGGTGCCTCGTCCGAGCTGACGGGGCGCATCGACATCGGCGGCGAGCTGGTCGATCAGCTGAAGCAGAACGATCAGCTGGGCTGGGAGTTCGTCGGCGAGGACGAGGCGATGGATGCCGTGCGCAGCGGGCGCAGCTACGCGGCGATCATCATCCCACCCGACTTCAGCCGCGACTTCGTCAGCATCACCACGGGCGACTTCACCCGGCCCGAGCTGAAGTACTACGTCAACGAGAAGGCCAGCGCGATCGCGCCGAAGATCACCGATGTCGGTGCATCGACCCTCGACGATCAGATCAACAGCACTTTCGTCTCGACGGTCGCCGAAGCTGTCAGCGAGCAGCTGAAGGACGCCGGGCTGGATGCCGAAGACCGCCTCACCGACGCCCGCGACTCCACCGTCGGGGCGCTCGACGAGGCAGCCGTGACCGTCTCGTCCGCACGCGACCGTCTCACCGAACTGCAGACAGGGCTGATGGATGCCGCAAACGGCATAGACCGGGCATCCCGCACGCTCAGCACGGTCGACCGCACCCTCGGCGACGTGCAGGCCGCCGTCGCGCAGGCACAGCAGATCGCAGGTGAGGCGCAGCAGGAGCTGCTCACCGTCACCGACAGCGTCACATCCGCATACGTCTCGGGGTCGACCCTCATCGCCGATGCGGCCGCGCGGATGAACGGCGCGATCGCGACCCTGGCATCCGGCCTGCAGCAAGCGAACGCCGCAGTCGGCACCACCGCAGACGATCTGAAGGCCGTGATCGCGAGCAACGCGGCCGCGCTCGACGAGCTGCAGGCCGCGCTCGATCGCACCGAATCCGGCTCCGCTGCGGCGCAGCGCCTCAGCGCGGCGATCGACGCGCTGCAGCAGCGCAACGCCGCCGACCAGCAGGTGCTCGCCGACCTCACCGCGCTGACCGCCGACGTGTCGAGCACGATCGACGCCGTCACGGGCGCGGCCGGCAGCGTAAACGGCGCCGTCGACCAGGCGGCGACCTCGGCCTCCGCCATCCGCGACGCGCTCACGCAGAGTGTTCCGCAGCTGAATCGGGCGATGTCGCAGCTCGCGGCGAGCGCCGACGCGTTCTCGTCGGCGCTCGGCGCTCAGCGCACCCAGGTCGCTCAGGCACAGAGCCTGCTCGGTGGCCTGAAGACGCAGCTCGCCGGCACGGCCGACGCTCTCGCCGCGTTCGACGGCGACCTGGGCACCGCCGAGACCGCACTCGGCACTGTGCGCACCGACGTGCTCGCGCTCGGATCGGCCGAGATCTGGAACCGGCTCGGCGCCGTCAGCGGGCTCGAGCCCGACGAGATCGCGCGGTTCATGGCATCGCCCGTCGAGGTGAACACGAAGACGATGTTCCCCACCGCGGCCTACGGCTCGGCCATGGCGGCGCTGTTCACCAACCTCTCGCTCTGGATCGGGGCGTTCGTGCTGATGGTGATCTTCCGGGTCGAGGTCGACACCGAGGGCGTCGAGGGCATCACGGTGCGCCAGGCGTACGTCGGTCGCTGGCTGCTGTTCGCCACGATCGCCGTGTTCCAAGCCGTGCTCGTGACGGTCGGCAATCTCGTGATCGGAGTGCAGACGGCGAACGCGCTCGCGTACGTCGGCACCGGGGTGCTGATCGGGCTCGCATACCTCAGCATCATCTACGCGTTGTCAGTGTGCTTCGGGATCGTCGGCAAGGGTCTGTGCATCCTGCTGGTGATCGTCCAGATCCCGGGGGCCTCGGGGCTGTACCCGATCGAGATGATGCCGGCCTTCTTCCGCGGGCTGTATCCCTTCCTGCCGTTCACCTACGGCATCGACGCCATGCGCGAGACCATCAGCGGCTTCTACGGCGCGCACTGGTGGGGCTTCATGGGCATGCTGGCGATCTTCGTCGCGCTGGCCTGGGTGCTCGGGCTGCTTCTGCGCGGACGCCTGGGCAGCTTCACCCGTCTGTTCAACCGGCGACTGGCCGAGACCGAGCTGATGGTCAGCGAAGACGTGCAGATCACCGCGCGCCGGCGCACCCCCGAGATCATCCGCGCGCTGACCGACGGCGACGGATTCCGTGCCGACGTCGCGCGCCGCACCCAGCGTTTCGGCGAGCGCTACGCGACGCGCCTGCGCCTCACGCTGCTCGTCGGCGCCGCGGGGGTCGCCGTGCTCGCGCTGTGCGGATGGCTGATCCCCGGAGCCAAGGCGGTCGTGCTCGGTCTCGGCGCGCTCTGGTGCCTGCTGCTGATCGGCTTCGTCGTCTCGCTCGAATACATCAGGCAGAGCATCGAGCAGGCCGCCGAGGTGAGCGAGATGCCGGATGCCGAGCTGCGCCGCGCCCTCGCCGTCGAGAACTCCGCACAGCGCGAGCTGCTCGCAGACCCGGGTGCCGACGCGACTCCTTCCGTGGGTCCCGCCGTCTCCGCCGATGCCGCCGCGGCGGCGACGTCTGCCGGCGGTGACGCCGCGACGTCGGCGCGCACGGCGGTGCTCGAGCATCCGGATGCCCGACCCGACGCCCAGCCCGACCAGCGGAGCATCGACGAGACCGGCGCCGACGACGACACGGTCGCCCTCGACGAGCTGTTCGCCGACGAGGCGCCGCAGACACCGGATGCCGATGACGCGAGCGATCTCGGCCGGCCGGCCGGCCGGCATCCGGAACAGACGCCCGACGGGCGCGCCTCCGACGGACCCGACCAGTCTGACCAACCCCACCAGTCCGACCAACCCGATGAGCCGGATCAACCCGACCAGTCTGACCAACCCGACCGGCCCGACCCGATGGAGGACGACAAGTGAGCAACGTCCTCGCCGTCATGCGGCACGACCTGCGACGGGCGATGAGCAGCGTGATGGCCGTCATCGTCCTCTTCGGGCTCGTCGTGATCCCGTCGCTGTTCACCTGGTTCAACGTGATCGCGAGCTGGAACCCGTTCGAGAACACCCGCAACCTCACCGTCGCGGTGGCGAACACCGACGACGGCTATCAGAGCGATCTCATGCCGCTGCGCATCAACGTCGGCGAACAGGTCGTGTCGGCGCTGCGCGCCAACGACGACCTGAACTGGGTCATCACCTCGAAGCACGACGCGATCGACGGCACCCGGTCGGGCGAGTACTACGCGGCGATCGTGCTGCCCACGACCTTCAGCGCCGACATGATGACGTTCTACGCGAACAACGGCGATCGCACCCGCATCGACTACTACCTCAACGACAAGAAGAACGCGCTCGCCCCGAAGATCACCGGGCAGGGCGCCAGCGAAGTCACGAAGAGCATCAACGAGGTGTTCACCGAGACGCTCAGCGAAGCCGGGCTGAACATCATCACCTCCCTGTCGAACTACCTCGACGACGCCGACACCCAGGCGGCGCTGTCGAGGCTGCAGGCGCGAGTCGAATCGGTCGCCGCGCAGCTGCGCGCAGGGGCAGGGACCGCCGACATGTTCACGTCGCTCATCTCGTCGAGCAGACCACTGGTCGACAGCGCCTCGGGCCTGGTGAGCGCCTCCGGCGACGCGCTGCGCGACGCCCGCGGGGCGTTCGGCGGCGGGAAGGACGCCGCCGGCTCGCTGAAGGACGCCCTGTCGTCGACCACCTCGTCGCTCGACGCGGCGCTGAAGGGCACATCCGACAGCTACGAGTCGGTGTCGGAGAGCATCGAGCAGGTGTTCGCCACCATGGATGCGCAGTCGGCGAGCGCCGCTCGCACGATCGCCGCACTCGCGGACCGGGTGCAGACGCAGGTCGATCAGCTGCAGACGCTGCGCGACGGACTCGTGCGGGACGTGCGGCCGCTGCTGCCTGAGACCGCGCTCGACGCGTTCGACGCATCGGTGTCGGCCATCGACGCGGCCGTCGCGCGGCAGACGGCGCTGCGCGAGCGCCTCGACGAGGCCGCGACGCAGATCACGATCGCCGGCACCGCGAGCCAGAGCACCCGCGCCGAGATCGAGCAGCTCACCGCTCAGGCGAAGTCCGCGGTCGACGACGCGCGCCGCTCGTACACCGACAGCCTGCGCCCGAAGCTCGACGCCCTCGCATCGACGCTCGCGCGCATCAGCACCGGCGTCGACACGATCGGCAGCGACCTGTCGAGCGCCGCCGGCTCGCTCACCGGCTCTTCGTCGACGGGTTCGGCGCTGTCCGACGCCGAGGCGCTCACCGCCGGCATCTCCGACTCGCTCACCGAGACCGCGGCCAGGTTCGACGAGCTCGCCTCGGCGCTCGCGACCGCTCGCGACACCGGCGATCTGACCGAGCTGACCGAGCTGATCGGCGCCGATCCCCACGCGCTCGCGACGCATCTCGCCGAGCCCGTCGAGCTCACCCGCGTGCCGGTGTACTCGGTGGTCAGCTTCGGCGCCGCGATGACGCCGCTGTACACCGTGCTCGCCCTGTGGGTCGGTGCGCTGCTGACCTCGGTCGCGATCCGCGTCGACCCGCCGCGCGGCGGCAGGACGGGACTGCCCGACCTCTCCCCCACCGAGACCTACCTCGGCCGGTTCGGCATCTTCGCCGTCGTCGGATTCCTGCAGAGCTCGCTGCTCGGTCTCGGCAGCGTGCTGTTCACGCAGGTGCAGCCGCGGCATCCGCTCCTGCTGATCCTCGCCGGGTGGGTCGCGTCGCTGGTGTTCACGCTGATCATCTACACGCTCGTCGTCACCTTCGGCAACGCCGGCAAAGCGCTGGCAGTGCTTCTGCTGGTGATGCAGATCTCGGGATCGGGCGGCGCGTACCCGCTGCAGGTGCTGCCGCCGTGGTTCCAGAGCATCAGCCCGTTCCTGCCGGCCACGCACGCGGTGAACGCCATGCGCTCGGCGATCGCCGGCATCTACCAGAACGACTACTGGGTGTCGCTCGGCTGCCTGCTCGCGTTCGCCGTTCCCGCCCTGCTGCTGGGCCTGGTGCTGCGACGCCCGTTCATCCGCAGCAATCAGAAGATGCTGGCGGCCCTGGAGTCGACGAAGCTCATGTGATCTCGTTCGGTGAATGGGTAGTATGCCAGGGCGCGCGCTTTCCCGAGACGCGCACTCGGACTACGTGACACGCAGTCCCACCTACCCTTGAGGACCTTCCGCCGATGACGACTGATATCCCCGCTGCGAGGCGACCCCGCAGCCTTGCCGCCCGCATCGGAAGAATCGCGTTCCTCGTCGTCGCCGCCCTCGTGGTGATCGCCGTCGCCGCCGCATTCTTCCTCACCTGGACGATCCAGCGATCCTTCCCGCAGACGTCGGGAGAGCTGGCGCTGAAAGGTCTGGAGAAGTCGGTGACCGTGCAGCGGGACGACCGCGGCATCCCGACCATCACCGCCTCCACCGCCGAGGATCTGCTGTTCACCCAGGGCTTCGTGCACGCACAGGACCGCTTCTTCGAGATGGACTTCCGCCGGCACGTCACCTCGGGCCGCGTGGCGGAGATGTTCGGCGCCTCGCAGGTCGGCACCGACAAGTTCCTGCGGACGCTCGGCTGGCGCACGGTCGCCGAGCAGGAGGTCGAGGCGCTCGACGAGACGACCCTCGGCTACTACCAGGCGTACGCCGACGGCGTGAACGCATACCTGTCGTCGCGGTCGGGTGCCGAGCTCTCGCTGGAATATGCCGTTCTCGGCATGCAGAACCCCGACTACGAGCCCGAGCCCTGGGAGCCGGCCGATTCCGTCGCATGGTTGAAGGCGATGGCCTGGGACCTGCGCACCAACATCGAGGACGAGACCGACCGGGCCCTGCTCGCGGCGCGGCTCGTCGATGCCGGTGAGACGACCGAGCAGACCGGCGGGCTGATCCAGCGGATCTACCCCGAGTACCCGTTCGAGAAGAACCCGGTCATCGTGCCCGAGATCTCGCCCGTCGACCCTGTCACGACCGACGCCACCCCTGCGTCGTTCTCCGGGAGCGGCGACGCCGAGATCACCGACGCGCTGCGCACCGTCGAATGGCGTGAGGCCGACAGCGTCATCGAGGCGGCGAGCATGCTGCTCGGCGGTGCGGGCGAGGGCATCGGGTCGAACTCGTGGGTCGTGTCCGGCGATCTGACCGAGAGCGGGATGCCGCTGCTGGCCAACGATCCGCACCTGGGCGCGGCGCTGCCGTCGGTCTGGTATCAGGTGCAGCTGAAGTGCCGGAAGGTGAGCGAGGCCTGCCCGTTCGACGTCGGCGGGTTCTCGTTCTCGGGGATGCCGGGCGTGGTGATCGGGCACAACGCGAAGATCGCGTGGGGGTTCACGAACCTCACCACCGATGTCGCCGATCTGTACGTCGAGAAGATCGACGGCGACTCGTACTGGCGTGACGGCGCCCTCGTCCCGCTCGAGATCGAGAAGGATGTCATCAAGGTCGCCGGCGGCGACGACGTGCCGCTGACCATCCGGCGCACCGCCCACGGTCCGATCATCTCCGGCCTCGCAGACGACTTCACCGCCATCAGCGAGGACCCCGTGGTCGGCGACGCGGACGCTGCGCTGCCGCTCGCGGGCGCACCCGAGATCCCGTCCGGCGACACCGCCGTCAGCCTGCGATGGACGGCCCTCGACCCCGGCACCACCTCCAGCGCCCTCTTCGCGATGAACATGGCGGAGGATTTCGAGGGCTTCCGCCGCGCCGCATCCCTTTTCGACGTGCCCGCACAGAATCTGATCTACGCCGATCTCGAGGGCAACATCGGATACCAGGCGCCGGGGCGGCTGCCGGTCCGCGGCGCCGGCGACGGCACCCTGCCGCAGCCGGGGTGGGACAGCAGCTACGACTGGCAGGGCTTCATCCCGTTCGACGAGCTGCCCGTGTCGTACAACCCGCGCGAGGGCTACATCGTCACGGCCAACAATGCGATCGTCGGCGACGACTACGACTACTTCCTCTCGAAGGACTGGGACTACGGGTACCGCGCCGCGCGCATCGCGCACCTGATCGAGCGCCGCGCCGCGGCCGCCCCGCTCACCGCGCAGGACATGCGCGACATCCAGATGGACGACGAGATGTGGATCGGCAAGCAGCTCGCCGCCGCAATGGATGCAGTGCCGGTCGAGCGCACGGGGCCGAAGGCCGCCGTCGACCTGCTGCGCACGTGGGACGTGCAGAACGCCCCCGACTCCCCCGCCGCGGCCTACGCGAACGTGCTCTGGTCGAACCTCGTGCACAACCTGTTCATCGACCGCGAGGTCTCGATGCCGGTCGGCGACCAGGGGCGCCTGTTCACCGTCGTGGGCCAGATGCTCGAGGATCCGGCGGATCCGCTGTGGCAGAACGCGCGCCTCGGCGTCGACGACATGGAGTCGATGCTCGCACTGTCTGCTGATCAGGCCTACGACGAGCTCGCAGAGCTGCAGGGCGAGGACGTGACCGCGTGGCGCTGGGGCGACCTGCACGCGCTCTCGCTGACCCATTCGACCCTCGGCGCCTCGGGCATCGCCCCGGTCGAGATGCTCTTCAACCGCGGCCCCTACCCGGTCGGCGGCGGCGCCTCGGTGGTGAACGCCACCGGCTGGCGGCTGGGCGAGTCGTACGCGACGGTCACCGTGCCGTCGATGCGCATGGTCATCGACCTCGACGACTTCGACTCGTCGACCTGGAACCACCTCACCGGCGCGAGCGGTCACGCGTTCAACTCCCACTACACCGACCAGACCGGAGACTGGGCCAAGGGCATCCAGAAGCCGTGGGCGTTCTCGACGAAGGCGGTGCAGAAGGCGACCGTCGACCGGCTGGTGCTCACCCCCGCCGGGTAGCGCACCGGGATGTCGGTCGGGTGACGTCCGCCCCGGCCGGGTGACGAAGGGGGATGTCGGTCGGGTGACGCCCATCCGCGGCCGGGTACCGTAGAGGGATGCCCGAACGCCTGCTCGCACCCGAGGGCACCGTTGCCGACATCGGCGAGTTCACCCACGCCGGCGCGACGCTGGTGCACGAGGACTTCCGCTGCGGACGCCGGCCGGTCGTGCTGGTGCACGGCATCGGCATGGGCCGCAGCGTGTACCTCGACCTCACTTCGCGCCTCGGGGGTCGGATCATCGGTCTCGACCTGCCGGGTTTCGGCGAGGCGCCCGAACCCGCACGCACGCTCACCATGGAGCGTCACGCCGATCTCGTCGCCGCGTACCTGCGCAGCCGCCGCATCGACGACGCGGTGATCATGGGGCATTCGATGGGCAGCCAGATCGCCGCCGAGATCGCGGTGCGCCATCCGGATGTCGTCTCTGCGCTCGTGCTCGCCGGCCCGACGGTGAACAGCGCGTCGCGCAGCATCCGGGCTCAAGCCGGATATCTGCTGTGGGACCTGCTGCACGAGCGTCCCGAAGTGCTGTGGCGAGGAGCGCGCGAGTACCTGCGCGGCGGACCGCATCTGCTGCGCAAGATGAAGGCGACGATCGTGCACCGACCCGAGAACGCGTATCCGCGGGTGGGTGTGCCGGTGCTCGTCGTGCGCGGGCAGCGCGATCCGCTCGCCCCGATGACCTGGTGCCGCGAGATCGTCGACATGGTTCCGGATGCCCAGTTCGTCGAGATCCCCGACCATGGCCACGGCACGCTGATCAGCGACTCCGGTGGCGCGGCCGACACGATCCGCGACTTCATCCGCGACCTCTGACCCCGCCCGGTTCCGCGGCGTCCGCCGTCCCCCTCCGGCCGCGCCCCCGGTGCCGCCCCGGCGGGTGTCCCCGCGGCGGGTGTCACCTTCACGCCCCGGGGGCCGACACTCCAGATGTCGGACGGATGCCCGGGATCGGTCCGACATGTGGAGTGTCGGCCCCCGGATCGTCAACGGTTCAGCCGAGCGGGCACCGGGGCGTCAGCCGCCCGGCGGCGGGCGCGACCGGCTCAGCCGGCGGCGGGCGGGGTCTGCTTCGACTCCGCGTACTCGTCGACGACGAGGGTGTGCGCCTGGATCGTGCCGTTGCGGTACGCCTGCCGGCCCACCATGTGCGCCGACAGCGGCGCGGTCGCGAACTGCAGCAGGATCACCGGGATCACGATCACCAGCCCGAGCAGCATGCCCCCGATCGTGCGCTGCGAGACGGCGATCGCCAGGCAGATCAGCACGAGGCCCAGCACCTGGGGCTTGGTGCCCGCGTGCAGGCGGCTGGGCACATCGCGGAAGTGCAGCAGGCCGACGGCGGCCGACAGGCAGAGGATCGCGCCGAACAGCACGAGCACCAGAGCGATGGTCTCGGCGACGGGCGCCGGCACGGCGATCTCGAGGAACGATGTCACGGTCATGGTGTCGTGTTGTCCCTTCGTGCGACGTAGCGGGCGACCGAGATCGACGCGAAGACGCCGACCGCCGCGATGATCAGCATCACGGGGATGTTGCGCGTGTGGCCGTTCAGCGCCATGTCGGCGCCGAGCACGCACATCACCTCCGTGAGCAGGACATCCGACGCGACGGTGCGGTCGAGGATGGACGGGCCGAGAACGATGCGGATCACCGCGAGGATCGCCGCGATGCCGAACACGACGAGGATGATCATGATCAGCGGGTTCACCGTGCGCCTCCGCTCTTGTCGGCCTTCAGGGCCCGGTACTGCTCGGGCGTGCCCACGGCACGCACGATGCGGCGCTCCCAGCGGAGCACTCCCTCGCGGAACCTGTCGACCTCGTCGCGGGTGCGCACGCCGATGACGTGCAGGTAGATGATGCGTCGGTCGCGGTCGCTCTCCACGACCAGCGACCCCGGGATGAGCGAGGCGGTCACGGCGACATGCGTGGTGAGGATGTCGTCGGCATAGCGCAGCGGGATCGCGATGATCGCGGCTCCCGGCTGGCGCCGGAGGTCGAACACCTGGATGGTCACGCTGATCGCCCCCGTGACCACCGCGCCGACGAAGCGCACGATGAACACCAGGGAGTGCCAGACGTTCACGCGGCCGACCAGCTCGACCGTGGGCAGCCGGAAGACGCGGGTGACGAAGACCGCGACCAGGATGCCCGTGACGACCGCCAGCGGTGTGAACTGCTGCCAGAGCAGCATCCACAGCAGCACCAGCCAGATCATGAACGGCAGCTGGAGCAGGATGTCGCGGATGATCCGGCGGCGGGTGTCGGTCTTCATCAGCCCGTCCCTTCGTCGATCTGCTCGAGGGTCACGGGCTGCAGCAGGCCGGTGCCGATCCGGTCGCAGATCGCGTAGAGCGGACCGGCGAAGACGGTCAGCGCCACGGTCACCGAGACCATGCCTGCCGTGGCATACGTCATGATCGCGGGGATCTCGCGGGTCTCACCCTGCTCGTCGGCCGCCGGGGCATTGCCGAGGTACTCGATGCGGCCGTCGTTCTCGACGCCCCCGTCGTCCTCGCGCCAGAACGCCAGGTTCCACGCGCGCATCAGGGCGTAGAGCGTGAGCAGCGATGTCAGGATGCCACCGAAGATCAGCACGATCATCAACGGGGTGCCCACGTTCGCAGCCGCTTCGAACAGCGCCACCTTGCCGATGAAACCCGAGAACGGCGGCAGACCGCCCAGGTTGATGGCGGGCACGAAGTACAGCAGGGCCAGCACCGGCGCCGCCTTCATCAGCCCGCTCACGCGCAGGATCGACGTGCTGCCCGCCTTGCGCTCGATGAGCCCGACAGCGAGGAACAGGGTGGTCTGCACGACGATGTGGTGCACGATGTAGTACACCGTGGCGCCGATGGCATCCTCCGTCGCTATCGCGAGACCGAAGATCATGTAGCCGACGTGGCTGACGAGGGTGAACGACAGGATCCGCTTCAGCTCGGCCTGCGCCACGGCGCCGAGCACGCCGATCACCATGGTGGCGAGCGCGACGATCAGCAGCAGCGTGTTGATGTCGTTGCTCGCGAACAGCTGGGTCTCGGTGCGGATCAGCGCGTACACGCCGACCTTGGTCAGCAGGCCGGCGAACACGGCGGTGACGGGTGCGGGCGCCGTCGGGTACGAGTCGGGCAGCCAGAACGACACGGGGAAGATGGCGGCCTTGATCCCGAACGCGATCAGCAGGATGAGGTGCAGCACCAGCTGGGTCTCCTGCGGCAGCTGGGCGACGCGCTCGGCCACCTGGGCCATGTTCACCGTGCCCACGGCGCCGTAGATCATCGCGATCGCGGCGAGGAAGAGGATCGACGACACGAGCGAGACGACGATGTACACCGCTCCGGTGCGGATGCGGGATTCGGTGCTGCCCAGGGTGATCAGCACGTACGAGGCGACGAGCAGGATCTCGAATCCGACGTACAGGTTGAACAGGTCACCGGCGATGAACGCGTCGAAGATGCCGGCGGCGAGGATCAGGTAGGTCGGGTTGAAGATCGAGATCGGCGTCTCCTCGTCGCCGTCTGCGGCACCCTGACCGATCGAGAAGAGCAGCACCGCGAGCAGCACGATGCTCGAGATGAGCACGAGCAGCGCAGCGAGACGGTCGACGTAGAGGATGATGCCGAACGGCACCGGCCAGCCGCCCACCGAGACGGCCAGTGGCTGATCCGAGGCGTCCACCGTGACCAGCAGCACCGCCGCGATGATCGAGACCGCCACGAGCGTGGCGGTGGTCACCACGACCTGCAGGCGGGGGTTGCGGCCGAAGATCAGCGTGACGGCCGCGCCGAGCAGCGGCAGCATCACGATCAGGGGGACGAGTGCGCTCATGATCTGTCCTCGCCCTCGTCGGCCCGGGGAGCCTCGTCGGCCCGGGGAGCCTCGTCGGCCCGGGGGGCCTCGTCGGCCCGGGGGGCCACGTCATCCCGGATGCGCGACGCGGTGCGCGCGTCGGACCCGGGCGTCGGCGCGTCCGGCACGTCCACCGGGGCATCGTCGACGATGGCGGGGTGATCGCGCATGTTCAGCACGGTGATCGGCGCGGTGGTGACGCCGACGAAGTCGGTCGTCGCGGACTCCTCCTCGGCGGTGGACTCGTCGTCGAACAGATCCTCTTCCGCATCCGTGCGCTCGCGGACCGCGATGTCGCCGAGGTCGTCCTCGACGGTGTCGGCCTGTCCGAGCTGCCATGACCGGTAGATGAGTGCGAGCAGGAACGCCGAGACGGCGAAGGTGATGACGATCGCCGTCAGCGTGAGCGCCTGCGGCAGCGGGTCGCTCACCGGACCCTCCTCGCCGTAGAACGGCGCAGATCCGGGCACGCCCATCACGATCAGCAGCAGCAGGTTGGTCGCGTTGCCGAGCAGCAGGAAGCCGATGAGCACGCGGGTCAGGCTGCGCTCCATCATGGCGTAGGCCCCGGCGGCGAAGAGCACGCCCATGATCACGATGAGGGTGAGCGAGACGTCCATCAGGTCACCGCCCCCTTGCTGCGCACCTCGAGAGCCTGTCGGTCGACCTCGGCGCCGAGGCTGCGCAGCACGTCGAGCACGAGGCCGATGACGACGAGGTAGACGCCCACGTCGAAGACGGTCGAGCTGACGAACTCGAGGTGTCCCAGCAGCGGCACCTCCGCCTCCCACACCGTGCTCTGCAGCGGCGCCATGCCGAAGAACAGCGGCAGCAGGGCGGCGCCCACCGCGAGGATGAGTCCCCCGCCGAGCAGTCGTCCGGCGTCGGTCGGGGCGGCGGCGCCCAGCTCCCACCGCCCACCGGCGATGTAGCGCATCACGAGGGCCATTCCCGCGACCAGGCCGCCGGCGAAACCTCCGCCGGGGAGGTTGTGGCCCGCGAAGAGCAGATAGATCGACACGAGGATGATCGTGTGGAACAGCACCCGCACGATCACCTCGAGCAGGATGGACCGGTTCTCGGCCTTCATCTGCTGGCCGCTGACCAGCCACGCGCGGGGCGCGCCGCTGTTCTCCGCGGTCTGGAAGCGCAGGCCCTCGTCGGTCTCGACCATGGGCCGGCGCGCGGTCGAGCGGCGCTTCGTCTCGGGCAGGTCGCGGGTGGCCGAAAGCAGGTCGGCGCGGTGGGTGACGAAGACGAGGGATGCCACACCTGTCGCGGCCAGCACGAGCACGCTCAGCTCGCCCATCGTGTCCCACCCGCGCAGGTCGACGAGAGCGACGTTGACGACGTTCTTGCCGTGCCCGAGGTCGTAGGCGAGCTGCGGGAAGTCGATCGAGATCGGGTCGAACATGCGCGCCTGGGTGGCGACGACGGCCACGAACGCCATCACCACCCCCACGCCCACGGCGAGCACAGCCCGCGGGATCCGACCGACCGAGGCGTTGTGCTCACCCATGCGCGAGGGCAGCCGACGCAGCACCAGGGCGAAGGTGACCATCGTGACGGTCTCGACGAGGATCTGCGTGAGTGCGAGGTCGGGCGCACCGCTCGTCGCGAAGAGCACGACCATGCCGAGCCCGGTGACCGAGACGAGCACGACACCGGTGTAGCGCTTGCGGGCACGCACGGCGATGATGCCCGCGACGGCCATCACGGGCGCGACGACGATCTGCACAGGTGTGTGCCAGGCCGAGAGGGCGAGCCGCTCGGGCATCGCGGCGGCGAGCGCGGTCGCCTCGGCGGCGAGCAGCACGACGAAGATCGTTCCGACGTACAGCGGCAGAGAACCGCGCTGCGTGACGCTGGTGGTCAGCACCGAGAGGCGGTCGACGCCGCGCATGACCAGGTAGTACGCGTCGGCGGCGGTGAAGCGCATCAGGCGACGGCGACGGTCCCACCCGGTGCGGATGCTGAGCACGAACATCCCGATGCCCGCGGCGATCGCGCCCAGCGAGAGCAGCAGCGCAGGCTCCAGCCCGTGCCAGAGCGCCAGGTGACCGGGCTCGCCCGAGCCGAGCGTCCTCGCGTAGCCCTGCAGGGCGACGTCGACGGCGGGCGCGCCGATGCCTGCGGTGATCGTGAGACCGGCGAGCACGATCGGCGCCGACAGGAAGCCCACCGGCGGATCGGGCCAGGGCGTCTCAGGCAGGTGTGCGCCATCGGCATCCTTCTTGCGCCAGAACGCACCCCACAGGAACCGGCAGCCGTAGGCGGCGGTCAAGATCGCGCCGATCGTGACCCCGACCAGCGCCACCCACCCCCAGACCGAGCCGTGCAGGGCGTCCTCGAGAAGCGCGGTGAGGGTCGACTCCTTGGCGACGTAGCCGATCGTCGGGGCGACGCCCATCATCGAGGCCACCGAGATGAACGCGGCGGTCGCCATCACCGGCGCCTGGCGCCCGACCCCGGACAGCTCGTCGATGTCGCGCGTGGAGAGCTGGCGGTCGATCACGCCGACGATGAGGAACAGCGCCGACTTGAACAGGGCGTGCCCGATGACCAGGGCGAGGCCGGCGAGCCCCGCCGCCGGGGTGCCGTAGCCGACCACGACGGCGAAGAAGCCGAGCTGACTGACGGTGCCGAAGGCGAGGATGCGCTTGAGATCGGTCTCGCGCAACGCCTGGATGCCGCCGAGCAGCATCGTGAGCACCCCGAGCGTGATGACGATCGGACGCCACGGAGCCGAGAGCGCGAAGATCGACGCGAAGCGCGCGATGAGGTAGATCCCCGCCTTCACCATCGCTGCGGCGTGCAGGTAGGCGCTGACCGGCGTGGGCGCCGCCATCGCGCCGGGGAGCCAGAAGTGGAACGGGAAGAGGGCCGATTTCGAGATCGCCCCGATGAGCAGCAGCACGATCGCGACGTCGACGATCGGTCCGGTCGGGGCGAGGGCGAGCAGCTGCCGGATGCTGGCCGTGCCGGCGTCGACGACGAGCAGGATCACGCCGACGAACATGACGAGCCCGCCGAGCGTGGTGACCAGGAGTGCCTGCAGGGCGGCACGTCGGCTGGCCGCGCGTCGCCGGTAGTGGCCGATGAGCAGGTAAGACAGGATGCTGGTGATCTCCCAGAACATCACGAGCATCACCAGGTCGTCGGTGAGGACCAGCCCGTACATCGCTCCGGCGAAGCCGAGCAGAACACCGGCGAACTGACCGACCTCACGCCCGTCGTCGTAGAAGTACCAGCGGCAGTAGAGCAGCACGAGGGCTCCGATGCCGGTGACCATCAGCGTCAGCACCCACCCGAGCACGTCCATGTGCATCGACAGATCGAGACCGAGCTGCGGTATCCACCGGTACAGCTCGAACGGGGCATCGCCTCCGCCCAGCACCTGTGGGGCCTGCGTGAGAGCGTGTACGAAGGCCGCCGCGGGGACGAGCGCCCCGAGCACGAACGCCTGTGCTCCGAGCCAGCGCACCAGGACGGGGAGAAGAAGAGACCCGGCCAGGAACACGGCGAGGAGCAACAGCATAAGCGGCTCCTCAAGCTCGTCGAGACCTTCCGGCACAGGCGGGCGATGTGACTCTATTCTACGGGCGCGTTTCGCCCCTGCGGTCACCTCGTCTCACATCCCGCAGTGCGGATGCCCGAACGGGCACCCGCACTGCTTCGCCTGAGCGGCTCTCGTATGCCGCGTCGTTCACTCCTCGGGAAGCGCCTCGACGGCCACAGGCGCGCCGCTCAGCGCGGATCGCCGAGCGGCATCCACGATCTGCACCGTGCGAATGCCGACACCGCCATCCGGTTGCGGGCGAACGGTCGGGGCCACTCCGGCGCTGGCCCTTCCGGTCGTCCGGACTGCGTCGAGGAACTCCTGAAGCAGGGCCGCATCTGTGTCGGTTGCGTAACCGAGATGGATGGGACCGTCCGCGCCCTGCCCGTCGACGCGCTCGGCGAACGGGGCGATCTCTACCGAGCCCGCCGAGCCGGTGACCTTCAGGGTGAGCCCGCCCCAGGTCGGAGCGGAATCGGGCTGACTCCACGAGCAGTCGATCGTGGCGATGAGGCCGCTGCGGTAGGTGATGGTCACGAGTCCGGCTGTCTCGACCTCGACGTCCTTCTCGGCATGCAGGATGCGGTTCGCCGCCGCGTACACCGTCACCGCGGGTTCCCCGCCGGTGAGCGCGTCGATGAGATCGGCGCAGTGCACGACGTGGTCGACGAGCGCGCCCCCGCCCGACAGATCCGGATCGGTGAACCAGCGGCGGGCGTCGATGGGGATCTTGCCGTTGTTGGTGCCCACGATCGCGAACGGGTGGCCGATGCTGCCTGCCTGCACATGCGCACGCATCGCGGCGAACTGCGGGGCGAAGCGGACGGGGAAGGCGACCATGAGGATGACGCCGGCTCGCTCGCATGCGTCGACCATGGCACGCGCATCGTCGACCTCGGTGGCGAGAGGCTTCTCGCACAGCACGTGCGCCCCTGCTGCCGCCGCCCGCTCGACAAGAGCGCGGTGCCCGGCGTTCTCGCTCGTGACGATCACCGCGTCCGGCCCCCACGAGAAGAGCGCGTCGTAGTCGTCGACGTAGTCGACGCCCAGCTCGGCCGCCAGGGCGGCGCCGCGCGGCTGGTCATCCGGGGCATGGGCCCCGTCCGGATCGCTCGCCAGCAGCTCGATCCCCGGGCTGGCCTGCAGGGCGGCGATGTAGGACGTCGCATGCAGGTGCGCGAAGGACGCGATCGCGATGCGCAGTGGCCTGTCCGTGCTCATGCTGTCTCCTCCTGCGCCTGATGAGCGCTGTCCGGGTCGGAGGTCCGCTGCTGCGCGAGCTCCGCCATCGTCACCACCTGTCCGGTGCTCAGTGAGCGCTGCGCCGCCTGAGCGAGATAGACAGCCATCGCACCGTCCTCCGCGCTCACCCGCGCGGGGCGCCCGCTGCGGAACGACTCGGCGAAGTCACGGAGCTCGGTCAGGTACGGACTCTCCCGCACAGCCGCCTCGGGGATGGTCAGGTCGCCCTGCTCGTGCCCCTGAGCCTCCAGCACCAGCCCGGTGTTCTCCAGCGACGAGTACTCCAGCACGCCGCGATCGCCCGCGAGCGAGAACCCGGTCTTGAACACCGTGCCGATCGCGCCCCACGTGGCGTGGATGTGCGAGATCGCGCCGCCGACATGCGTCAACGACACGTGCGCTGAGACGAACGGCGGACTGATGCCGTCGACGCTCGGCGGATTCTGCACCGCGTACACCGTCTCGACCTCGCCGCAGATCCACCGCGCCTGATCGAGGTCGTGCAGCATCAGGTCCATGATCACGCCGCCGGATTGCGCCTCGTTCTGGAACCAGGTGCCGTCTGCGGGCGATGATCCTTCCCGGAAGAAGCGCGCCACCGCGACCGTGCCAATGCGCCCGGCATCCACCGCGGCCTTCGCCCGCATGTACGGCGCCATGTATCGCACGACGTGCGCGGGGTAGATCTGGACGCCCGCCCGCACCGCCGCGGCATGGACTCGACGCGTCGCCTCGGCGGAGAGAGTGAGCGGCTTCTCACAGACGATGTTGCGACCTGCCGCCACGGCGGCGAGCGCGATCTGCTCGTGCGTGTGCGTCGGCGTGACGATGTCGACGATCTCCGCCCGTGCGAGCAGCTCGTCGAGCGAGCCGACGACCTCGAGGTCGTGCCGGGCGGCGAGCTCCTCCGCTCCCGCGAGCGAGTGCACGAGGACATGCGCGCCCAGCTGCTTCCACGCTGCGGCGTGCACCTGCGAGATGCCGCCGGCCCCGACCAGCCCGACGACGAGCGGGTCGGACTCTGCTGAGTGAGTCATGAGTTCCCTTCTATTTCAGCCCGGAGAAGGCGATGCCCTCGACGACCCGGCGCTGCAGGATGATGAACGAGATGAGCACGGGCGCCATCGCCAGCAGCGAGGCCGCCATCAGCACTCCGGTGTGGATGCTGGCGCGATAGCCCTGAAGGGTCGCGAGACCCACCGACAGCGGCATCGATTCGGGTGTGCTGGCGACCACCAGCGGCCAGAGCAGATCGTTCCACGACGCGAGGATCGTGATGATGGCGAGGGAGACGAGCCCTGGCTTGGCGAGCGGAAGCATCACACGCCAGAAGATCTGCCAGCTGTTACACCCGTCCAGACGCGCGGCCTGCTCGAGCTCCGCGGGCATGGTGCGGAAGAACTGCACCATGAGGAAGGTGCCGAACGCGCTGAACAGTCCCGGCAGGGCGATGCCGAGCACGGTGTCGAGCAGTCCGAATCCCTGGATGATCTGGTACTGCGGGATGAGGTAGACCTGCGCGGGCACCATCAGGATCGACAGGATGAGTGCCAGCAGCACGCCCTTGAAACGGAACTGCATGCGCGCGAAGGCATAGCCCGCCATCGAGCACAGCAGCACCTGGCCGAGCGTGCGCAGCGCGGTGACGCCCACCGAGACCCAGAACTGGCTGAGGAACGGCAGTCGCTGGAACACCTCGGCGTAGTTCTGCCACTCGGCCGAGGACGGCCAGAAGTTCGGCGGGATCGCCATGATCTCCGCCTCGGTCGACAGTGAGAGCTTCACCTGCCACAGGAAGGGGAAGATCATCAGCAGCGATGCGAGAGCGAGCACGACGTGCGCGATCGTGTGGTTGCCCGTGCGACCGCCGCGCGTCGTGGCCACGGGGCGTTTGCCGGAGCGTCGCCCGAGGGTCACCATCGCCTCGGTCGCCGACCCTGTCGTGCTGGTCGTGTCAATCGACATAGTGCACCCACTTCCTCTGCATCCGGAACTGCAGCAGTGTCACCGCGGCGATGATGAGCAGGATGACCATCGCCACTGCCGAGGCGTAGCCCTTGTCGTTGGCGAGGAAGGCCGCATCGTAGAAGCGGAACACCAGAGACTGCGTCTTGGGCATCACCGGGTTGGTCGGGCCGAGCAGTGCGTACAGCAGGTCGAACAGCTGGAAGCCGTTGATGAGCTGCATGACGGTCAGGAAGAAGATCGACGGCGTCAGCAGCGGCACGGTCACCGAGAAGAACTGTCGCGTCGGCGAGGCGCCATCGAGCGACGAGGCCTCATACAGCTCGGCGGGGATCCCCTTCAGGCCGGCGGCGAGGATGATCATGTTGAAGCCGATCGACATCCACAGTCCCAGTACCGACACGGCGATCAGCGCGAACCACTCCGTGGAGATCCACGCGGGTCCGCGGATGCCGAGGGTGGAGAGCATCGCGTTGATGATGCCGTAGTCCTGGTTGTAGATGATCTTCCAGACCATGGCGATCGCCGTGGGCATCGCCACGTAAGGCAGGAAGAAGCAGATCCGATAGAGGGTCGCGAAACGCAGCCCCGGCCGGTTCAGCAGACTGGCGAGCACCGTGGCGATCGGGATGCCGAGCAGCAGGATCGCCGTGTAGATCACCGTGTTCAGGATCGAGCGCAGCGTCTGCGAATCGTTCAGCAGACGCACGTAGTTCTCGGCGCCGATCCAGGTCGCTCCACCGAAGACTCCCCACTCGGTGAAGCTGTAGTAGGCGGACTGGGCGAGCGGCCACAGGTAGAAGAGGATCACGCCGGCGAACAGCGGCGCGACGAAGACGAAGGGCCAGTAGCCGTCGGCCGATCGCGTTCGCTTCGCGACCGGGACGGCCGGGGTGGGCGCGGTGCGCGCGCCCACCCCGTTCCGTGCGGAGCTCATCCGACTCACTTCTCCTTGCCGAGAGCCTCGTTCATCTTCTCCGCGAGCTCCTTCGCGACCTCGTCGACGGGACGGTCGCCGGAGAACGCCTCGGGGAGCAGCTCGGTCTCGAACTTGTTCCAGGCGCTGGTGTTCTTCGAGATCGGGTACGGCTGTGCGTACTCATCCGCGGCGGTGAGGAAGATCTCCAGGTTGTAGGCCGGTGCCGAGTCGACGAACGCCTGCTGGGTTCCTTCGTAGGCCGGGTTGGCGGTGCCCATCTCGGCCTGGATGAGCGCGGCCTTCTCAGAGCCGAGATACGCAAGGAACGCCTGAGCGGCAGGGTCGGAGGCCGCCTTCGCGCTCATCGAGTTGCCGATGCCGTGGATGACGGTCTGCCGGTCGCCCGAGGGCGCAAGCGGCAGCTCGACGACGCCGATCTTGTCCTTGACGACGGAGTCCAGCAGCGGTGCGACCTGCCACGTGCCAGACCACACCATCCCGGCCTGGCCGTTGAGGAAGCGCTGAGTGCCGGTGGTGTCGGCGTTCTGCGAGGGGGTCAGCGTGGCGCCGTCGGCGACCATGTCGCGCCAGAACTGGATCGCCTCGATGGTCTTCGGGTCGTCGTAGCCGGACTTCCCGTCCTTGATGATGCTGCCGCCGTTGCTGACGATAGCGGGGTAGAGCATGGGCTGGTTGTCGTAGTTCTCGCCGGTGCCGATGATCCCCTCCGAGCCGAGGCGGTCGGTGATCTGGTTGGCCATCGCCCGGTAGTCATCCCAGGTCCAGTCGGAGGTGGGCTCCTCCAGTCCGGCCCGCTCGAGGATCTCGCGGTTGTAGTACACCGCGATGGTGTCGAAGTCCTTCGGCACGCTGTACTGCTCGTCGCCGAGGCTGTACATGCTGTTCAGCGCTTCGGGGTACTTCGAGGTGTCGAGCATGTCGGCCTCGACGAGCGGTGACAGCGGCGCGAGCATGTCGTTCGAGGCGAAGAGCTGGAAGTTCGGGCCGTTCATCCAGAACACCTCGGGGAGGGTGCCCGACGACGCCTGCGTCTGCAGCTTGGTGAAGTACTGCGCATACGCCGTGACTTCGATCTTGACCTTGACGTTCGGGTAGGTCTTGTTGAAGTCGTCGATCAGCGCCTCCATCCCTGGCTGCTGATTGACATCCCAGATGGCGTACGACAGCTTGCCGCTGATGTCGGCGGGATCGAGCGAGGTGTCGACCTCGCCTCCGCCGTTCGTTCCGCCGCCTGAGCAGCCGGTGAGCAGGAGTGCACCGACGATGATGCCGACGCCGATGCCGCTTCGCATGGACCGCATGTTTCTCTCTTTCGTTCGGTGGGCGCAGGCAGCGCCCGCCCGCCGTCAGGCGGGGACTTGATGGTTGTCGAAGTAGTGCTGGAGTGATGGAGCGAGTGGCGCGATGGTCATCGGCACCGATCCCTGCCGCAGGGACTGGGTGGCGGTGATGCCCGTCGCGACGGCCTGGCGCGCGGCGACGGGTGATGTCGCCGTGCTTCCCCCGTGCGCGACGAACCCGAGGAACTCGGCCATCGTCAGCTGATCGGCTTCACCGTGGCCTGCCGCGTCGCCGGCGATGGGGAACTCGAGGTCGCCGCGTTCCTGGTAGTCGTGCCGACGGTTCCAGACGCGCACGACGCCGCCTTCTGTGTCACCGAAGTTCTCGGCTCGACCGCGAGTGCCGATGATCGTGTAGTTGCGCCAGTAGTCGGGAGTGAAGTGACACTGCTGGTACGACGCGAGAACTCCGTTCGAGAGCCGCATCTGCACCATCGAGACGTCCTCGACGTCCACTGTGGGGTTGAGGTCGATCTGCGCTTCCGGCGGCCAGTTGTCATGGCTGAACCAGTCGCGCAGCAGCCGATCGGAGTTGTCGCGACGCGAGGTCACTCTGTCGTACACCATGAGGTCGCCCATGCCGACGACCTGTTCGGTATAGGCGCCTGCGATCCAGTGGATGACATCGATGTCATGGGCGCCCTTCTGCAGCAGGAGGCTGCCGACCCTCGCACGCTCGGCATGCCAGTCCTTGAAGTAGTAGTCGCCGCCGTTGCCGACGAAGTGCCGGCACCAGACTGCTCGCACCTCGCCGATCGCACCGCTCGCGACGATGTCGCGCAGACGACGCACCACGTCCATGTGGCGCATGTTGTGCCCGACGTACAGCCGACTGCCCGACTCGTACGCCGCGAGCAGGATGCGATCGCAGTCCTCGACCGTGATGGCGAGGGGCTTCTCGAGGTACACAGCGACTCCTGCGCGAAGCAGGAACTCCGCGGCATCCGCGTGGGCGTCGTCCGGAGTCGTGACGATCGCCGCGTCGACGTCGAGCGCCCCGAGGTCGTCGAGGGACGTGACGAACGCGACGTCGTCGCCGAACAGACGCCGGGCCCGCGCGGCCGCCTCGGGACGCACGTCGACGGCGGCGACCAGTCGGGCGTCGACGCCGGCATCGTTCACCCATCGTCCGATCTCGGCTCGCGCGCCGACGCCGACGATCCCCACTCGGAGCGTCATGCCGCTGCCTTCCCGTCGGCGGGCATGGTGATGGTGGGCACCGGGGCATCCGGGATGCCGAACAGGCGCTGCGAGCCGCGCTGGAAGGCCAGGGCGAGCGCTCCGGCCGCGGAGCCTATCGAGCCGAGCGGCGAGGCCAGGACCTCGGGCTGCGCCGGAAGGACGATCAGGCGGTGGATCTCGTCGCGGAGCATGTCGACGAAGAGCTCTCCCGCGCGCGACAGTCCCCCGCCGATGACGATCCGGGCGGGATCCACCACCAGTGCGACCGTGCTGAGCAGCGGCGCGATCTCAGTGACGAATCCGCGCACCTCCTCGAGCGCCTGCACGTCGCCCGCCGATGCCGCGGCGAGCACATCCTCGCCGGTCGGCCCGGTGCGCCATGCGAGGTTCCCCTTCACCGAGGTGCGGGTCCAGCGCATACCGCGCAGGCTTCCCACCTCTCCGGCGCTGCGATGAGCGCCTTGGAAGATCTGCCCGCCGAAGGTCTGCGCGAGCGAGATCCGGTTGCCGATCTGGATGAAGAGGATGTCGTCGATACCGCGTGCCGCACCCATGTAATGCTCGGCGTAGGCGGCGAGCTTGATGTCGTTCTCGATCAGGGACTCGCAATCGAAGCGTCGCGCCACCTCCTCTGCGATGGGAACGCCGTTCCACTCCGGCACGGCGAAACTGTCGACGAGTCGGCCGTCGTCGCCGATGATTCCGGAGACCGCTGTGCAGCTCGCATGCAGTCGGTCGGGGGCCGCGCCGCTCGCCGCGAGGGCCTGCCGCACGGTGTCGGTGACGAGGTCGATACGCTCGGCGGCGGTCGGCGTCCCAGGCACCGTCGCGTGGGCGCGACTCACGACCCGCCCGCGGAGGTCCGAGATGAGGACGCGCACGTTGCGCGGACCGGCGTCGATGCCGGCGACCAGCGCACTCATCTCGTCGAGGATGTACCGCCGTGCCGGCCGGCCTCCGGCACTGGATCCGGCCGATGCCGCCGCGGCGACGACCGTCCCGCGTCGCTCGAACCCCGCGATGGCCGCCTCGACGGTCGGACGAGAGAGCGCCGTGACCGCCGCCAGCTCGCTGATCGTCACCGGGTCTTCGGTCGCACGCAGCGCAGACAGGCACGCGAGGGCATTGCTGCGACGGATGTCCGCCGGGCCCAGCTGGTTCATTCTGGCCTGCCTTCGCGAGGTCTGAGAGTTACGCTATGAGGTTATATAACCACATAGCGTAATCCGAAGACAATGCGGGGCCGAATGCCCGCTGCGCGACGACTCAGTGAACAGGCGGGGCAGATGTCTCCCCAGCGCGGAATTCGCACGAGAAGTGCACTGATTCGCCCGGTTCGCCCCCGAGCATCCGCGTCACCTGCTCGCCTGCCGCGCGACCCTTTTCGAGCGCAGGCTGCGCCATGGTGGTGAGCTCGAGCGAGCCGAGCCCGTCGGCGGCGATGCCGTCGAAGCCGACCACCGTGAGGTCGTCGGGCACCCGCAGTCCGAGCTCTTCAGCCGCTCGGATGGCGCCCACGGCGAGCAGGTCGCTCTGCGCGATGATCGCGGTCGGCCGGTCGTCGTGCAGAGCTCCGTCGTCGGTGGCGAGCAGCATGCGGGCGACCAGGTAGCCCTCGTCGACCAGGCTGCCCCCCGCCGTGACGGCCACCGCCCCGGGGAACACCTCCCGGAAGCCCGCCAGCCGGTCGAGCGTGACAGAGACGGTGGCCACCGCCTCCCTCTCCGCAGTCAGCGGCACGCGCTCTCGCGCCGAGTCCACCGGCAGCGTGATGCTCGCCACTCGTCTATGCCCGAGCTGGAATACATGCCGGGAGATGGTCGCGCTCGCCTCACGATTGTCGAGCGTGACCTGCGGAACCTCGATACCGGCCCCACCCTCGATCACCACGACGGGCAGGCCGCGCTGCCGCACGACCTCGAGCAGCTCGCCGGCCCGCGCCGAGCATCCGATCAGCACGACGGCGTCGACGGGTGCCTCGGCGATGGCCGGCGGCTCGTCGTCGCGCGGGTCGTCGCGCAGCAGCAGGATGCCCGTGCTGATCGACGCCAGCGCGTCGGTCAGGCCATCCATCATCACCGTGGTGACCGGGTCGAGGAACGCGTGCCGCAGCTCACCGGCGAGCACGACCCCCACGATGCCGCTGCGACCCGTGCGCAGCGAGGCGGCGCGAGGGTCGGGTCCGGTGTAGCCGAGGGCCGCCGCCGCCGCGAGGACCTTCTCCCGGGTGGCGTCTGCGACGTTCACCTTGCCGCTGAACACGACCGATGCCGTCGATGTCGACACCCCGGCCTCGCGCGCGACGTCGGCGATCGTCGCTCGTCGCATCCCGGTGCCCATGCTCCGAGGATAGCTCGCGGCTCCCACCGAAGGGCTCGTGTATCGAATCGTTTCGATACACTGTCGGGATGGATACCGCCCTCACCCGCTCGCAGTTCGTCCGCTGGCGCATCGCGATCTTCGCGATCTTCCTCGCCAGCGGCCTGTCGATCGCGACCTGGGCGTCACGGGTGCCGAGCATCGCAGCCGCGCTGCAGATCGACAAGGCGCAGATCGGCCTGCTGCTGCTCGCTATGGGCATCTCGTCGATCATCGGCATATCGACCGGCCCGGTCGTGATGGCCCGCACCGGCGCACGCCTGGGGATGCTCATCGGCATGGTGCTCTTCGGCTCGGGCGTCATCCTCATCGGCGTCGGCACCGACGTGTTCGGATCCATTCCCGTCGTCGTGCTGGGCATGGTGCTGTTCGGCTTCGGCAACGGCTCGGTCGACGTCATGATGAACGTCGAGGCCACCGCCATCGAGCAGCAGATGGGCAAGACGATCCTGCCGGTGTTCCACGCCTTCTTCAGCTTCGGCACGGTCATCGGCGCCGGCGCAGGTGCAGGAGCCGCCCTGCTCTCGATGAACGTCGCCACGCATGCCGGCATCATCGGCGCGATCATCCTCACCGCTGCCGTCATCTGCTTCGTCCAGGTGCCCGTGCGCGAGGCGGCCCTCGACCCGGCGCCCGACGAGAAGCCGTCGGTGCGCCGACGTCTGCACACCGCTCTCGAGGCGTGGCGCGAGCCGCGCACGTACGCGCTCGGCATCGTCATGCTCGGCATGTCGTTCGCCGAGGGCGGCGCCAACGACTGGATCGCCCTCGGCGTCGTCGAGGGCCACGGCGAAGAGGTGAGCATGGGTGCGCTCGCGCTCACCGTGTTCTCGGTGGGCATGACCGCCGTGCGCCTGTGCGGCGGGCCGCTCGTCGACCGCTTCGGTCGGGTCGCCGTGCTGCGCGTTCTCGCCGCGACCGCGGCATCCGGCATCCTGCTCTTCATCCTCGCCCCGAACCTCCCCCTGGTGCTTCTGGGAGCCGCGCTCTGGGGCGTCGGCGCCTCGCTCGGGTTCCCGCTCGGCATGTCGGCCGCGGCCGACGACCCGGCCAAGGCGGCAGCCCGGGTGAGCGCGGCGGCGACCATCGGCTATGTCGCCTTCCTCGGCGGGCCGCCCGTGCTCGGTCTGATCAGCGAGCACATCGGACTGCTGAACACCCTGTTCATCCTGGTGGCGCTCGTGGTGATGTCGGGACTGTTCTCGTCGGCCGCGAAGCCGTTGCGCGCCACCGACCCCGCCCTGACGAACTAGGCTCGACGGGTGCGTCTCGTCATCGCCCGCTGCTCGGTCGACTACACCGGTCGGCTCAACGCCCACCTGCCCCTCGCCACGCGCCTGCTGGTGCACAAGGGCGACGGCAGCCTGCTCGTGCACTCCGACGGCGGCAGCTACAAGCCGCTGAACTGGATGAGCCCGCCGTGCTCGCTCTCGCCGGAGGTCCCCGGTGAGGAGGAGGCCGGCGCCGGTGTCATCGAGGTGTGGCGGGTGACTCACAAGAAGACCGGTGACGCGCTTCGCGTGCAGATCTACGAGATCATCCACGATTCGCAGCACGAGCTCGGGATCGACCCCGGGCTGCAGAAGGACGGCGTGGAGGCCGACCTGCAGCGGCTGCTCGCCGAGCAGGTCGACCTCATCAGCGAGGGCGCGACGCTGGTGCGTCGCGAGTACCCGACGGCGATCGGTCCCGTCGACCTGATGGTTCGGGATGCCCGGGGCGCCGCCATCGCGGTCGAGGTGAAGCGGCGCGGTGACATCGACGGTGTGGAGCAGCTCACCCGCTACCTCGAGCTGCTCGGCCGCGACCCGCACCTCGCGCCCGTCACCGGGGTGTTCGCCGCCCAGGAGATCAAGCCCCAGGCCCGCGTGCTCGCCGAGGATCGCGGCATCCGGTGCGTCGTGCTCGACTACGAGGGCATGAAGGGCATCGAGTCGGGCATCCCCCGGCTTTTCTGAGCATCCTCTGCGCCCCGTAGGCTGGATGCATGCCCGCCTCGTCATACACCTGCGTCCTCTGGGACGTCGACGGCACCATCGCCGACGCGTCCGCCGGCATCCTCCCCCGCCTGCAACAGGTGTTCGCGTCGTACGGTCTGCCTGAGCCCGAGGCCGAGGCGCTGTCGTCGTGGATCGGCCCGCCGATGCTGGAGTCGTTCGAGCTGCGCGCGGGAATGGACGCCGCGCAGGCCGAAGAGGCGGTGCGGCGGTATCGCGCTCTCGCCGCGGCAGACGGATACGCGGCCTCGGTGGACCTCTACCCCGGCGTCGCCGATGTGCTGCGCGCAGTTCACGCCGCGGGCATCCCGCAGGCGACGGCCAGCACCAAGCCCGAGAACCAGGTGCGGGCGATCCTCGATCACTATGAGCTGACGCCGCTGTTCACCGCGGTCTCAGGTGCCAGGGTCGGAACCGTCGGCAACCACGACGGCAAGTCGTTCGTGGTCGGCCAGGCACTCGACCGGCTGCGCTCGGCAGGTGTCGACGTCTCACGCCCGGTGCTGATCGGCGACCGTCACCACGACGTCGACGGCGCGGCCGAGCACGGCATCCCGGTCATCTTCTCGGAATGGGGCTTCGGCCACCCCGACGAAGCCGAGGGCGCGAAGGCGCGCGCGGCGGATGCCGGCGAGCTGCACGCCCTGCTGCTGGGCTGAGCGCCCCGCGGGTCGATCCGATCCGATCCGATCCGATTCCGGGGCCGACACTCCAGATGTCGGACGTTCTCGCGGGATCCGTCCGACATCTG